>JAEUIQ010000020.1 GCA_016794985.1 Planctomycetaceae bacterium
TTGGTTGATCCACGCGGAGGAATACGAGCCTGAGCGGTTGATGGAATTGTTTCCCGACGTGGCATTTCAGTTGGCAAGTACGCAGTTGATCAAGATATCGGAAGAGACGGAGGACAAGAAGATGTACGATGCCAGAGAAAAAGCCATTCGCGACCAAGAATGGGCCGTCATCGTGGCCCGCGACGAAGGCGAAATCAAGGGTGAAATCAAGGGCGAAATCAAAACGATTCGCATCTTGCAGAATCTACTCGATATTCCAGTGACAAACATCACCGATTTGTCGGACCGCACTTTAGAGGAGCTGCAAGCGATCACGACCGACCTCCAGAAAAAGCTTCAGAATCGAAAGCCTAGCAACTAATTCGATGAGCGTGTTCCCGTTCGAGCGCAAGCCACGGCACATTTTGGAATCAAGAACAAACCAGATCAGCCGACTTGCGAACGATTCCGATGCGAATGCAATCCTACGGCCTTAAACACTGGCGGCCGGTTGTTGCTGCTAGTGGTGAATCCGGGTCCGACTGGCATAACGCCCTGAATAAAGACCAGTGGCGACGTGCTGTAACCAGGGCCAAAACGACGACGACAATTCAGGCGAACACAAAGAGCCACTTCAAGCACGACAGCATCTCGGCCAACGGCACATTCATGCCGCGTCCGTACCGCATCCGACGACAATTCGGCCAAAGTCATTCGCATGGAGCGAAGTTACGACGACAATTCAGCCAACGACAGATCGCCCCAGTTGTTAGGTTGCCAAAGTTGCTCCGGAATTCAGAACAATTCGGTCAACACGCTTCAAACCACCCCAAAATCTCTACAGTCGCAATTCGGCCAAAAATACGACCACAATTCGGCCCGTAACAATTTGCTTTTGCTGTTCGCCGCCTTTTCAACCGATGTCGACCGAAACGCCTGTTGAATGGGCCTTAAAAAAACTTAATAACTCGGCGACATGAGCGTCGCCAATTAGCAAGTCGTGAGACAACTCCTTGTTGCTAACTAGCAAACCAGTACGACTAACCGATCCAGTTAAAATAAAATTGTTTGCCAACCCAATTGTTACATGGAACTCTGTGCCATTCCGCTCGCGCGCCGAAATTATTGACTTCGTCGGAGCACTGTCATCTGGCAGTCCGACCGAATTCGCTTTCATAAGCAAATGTTGATGCCAATCACCAATAATGCTAACGCACGCTAGTTTCCCGAGTTCGATAATCATTTCGTCAAAATCATCAATGGTAGCGTGATTGATCAATAGAAAAGCGATGACTACTCTCCGACTAATCGTGGACAAGGGACCTTGTTGAATGCATCGAGGAATCCGGGGACACACAGGAATCCGGGGACACACAACTTTGCAGCCTCCACTTGCATCGTGCGTCGGCTTTCACGCGGGCGGAACAAGGTCAAAGAGGAAATCATTCAAAACCTAGTCTGCGCGGAGGTCTTTGAAATCCTTTCGCTGCTGGCGTGGGAAGTAATGATTGGAAGACTGGCTTGACCTGTCCGTTCGAGTTCAGCAAGCCCCAATGCGGTCCGGGGCCACCCTCGTCACCTTGTTTCCATTTTTCGTCAGTCAGGGCAAAATACATGTATTCGATCTGATTCTGATTTAGTAAAGGAATCACTTCTCGCAAATACCGAGCTGCATTTTCTTGTGTGGCGACGGCGTCACCGATTGTTCCACCGTCCGTGGGCCAGCCAAATTCTGTCAAGACAACCCGTTTCCCTGGGAACCTCGCTTGCAGTTGTTGCACGCTTTCTAGCGTATTGAGGGCTGCTTTATCAATTGTCAATCCTCCCCAGAATGGATAGATCTGAACTCCAATGATATCGACCTCTTCCGCAAGTTCTGGGTGCTCCAACCAACTGTGAAGGAGTTCTGCCGTGGCGATTGGAACGCGGACTTTCTGTTTCACTCGACGGATATAGTCGATGTACTGTTGAATTGAGAAATCACCACGATGCAATACTTCATTTCCCACGATCACAGCCTGAACACTGGGGTGTTCCTTCTGTCCAACTCGAATCAACATTTCGAGTTCCAGGTCATTGATCCAAGGGTACTTTCCTAGTGCAGCTCCCGGAAAACACTGTATCCCGACTCGGTCGCAGATTTCAGGTACAAATGCGAGGGAATCTGTGACGCTATAAGTCCGAACGACTCGCGCGATTTCGCGCGCGTAAGTCACGTCCGATGTCAATTCCGAGATGAGTGGCGTGATGCCGAAGTGCGGTGTTTCCTCGTCGCGAAAAACTCCGAGACAAACGCCATGCAATTCGTTCGGCCCGAGCGGTTTGAACAATGGCCGAGATTCCGATGATGGCGGACCTGGTTCGATGGTCGCCCCGGTTTGATTGGCCTCCTTGGTGGCTGGCAACGAATTCGAATTTGCCTCATTTGGTGGTGGGGTTGTTGGAGATAGATTGGACGGTGAAGGCGGTGCGACGGGCGGATTCACGGTAACTTCTGGAGAATCCCCGAGGCGTATTGGTCGTAGGCCACCGTAGGAATTTCGTCGCACGTCGCCAGCCGCGGCTTCCAAGCCGATTCCTCGCTGACCGACCGACGGGTCGTTCGATCTCGGCAGAATATCCGGAATCAACGGGGCCAACGCCAGGTTTCGGTCTTGATCGGACTCCAATTGGAACGTCATCAAACGCGGTGGGCGGTTGCCAAGGAGCGCCGCTTCGGTCGGTAGCAAGTCGGCAAACTCGGGTTTCACGGCTCCATTGGATTCGAATAGACCCCAATGAGCGCCAACAGTACCTTCGGGACCGACTTTCCACTTTTCATCCCACACCGCGAAGTAGTAGTACTCGAAATTTTTCTCCTGCAAGAGCGGAATGATTTCGCGCAGATAACGAGCGGCATTCTCTGGGCTGGGCTCCGCGCGTCCCAAAGTCTCACCTTGGGTCGGCCATCCGAATTCCGTCAACACAACTCGTTTATCTGGATAGAGGTTTTTTACATCCATCAAACGCTGAACCGTGTACGCAGCCGCACCTTCGATGGACAGGCCTTCCCAATATGGGTAGATCTGCACTCCGCAGATATCGACTTCTTTGGCGACTTGCGGATGCTCCATCCAAGCACGCCAGGTATCGGCCGTTGCCACGGGAACGGACGTTCGCTTCTTGACTTGGCGAATGTAGCGAATCAACTGCTCCTCCGTACAGTCTTGGCGATGAAGTACTTCATTTCCGACGATGACCGCCTTGATCGGCTCCAGGTCACGTGCGAGCAAATCGGCAAGCCGTTCAAGTTCGGCATCGTTTTGCCAGGCCAGGGGACCGATCCATGCGCCAACCAGACAATCCAGTTGATGTTTTTGACAGAACTCTGGGATCAAATAGCTACTGCCGCTGACCGTGTAGGTGCGCAAGGACTTCGCAACTTTACTCGCCATGGCAACATCTTCCTCGACTGCCGATGGCAGTGCAGTAATCTGTCGCGCCGGACTTTCATTGTCGCGAATCGAGCTAAAGCAAACTCCGGTGAACTTGGCTCTCGGATCCTGGGCCAAGGAATTCGTTTCCAAAAGCGGAGATAGCATTACGAGGAGAAGCAATCGAAGTTTCATGACCTGACCTTGCTCGTCAAACAGTTTCTTTGGGAACATCCCTGTCGTGGACGATTCATAGCATAATCCTTCACCCAACCAAAACAAAGCAATGCACAACAGCAATTCGTTAAAGAACCGCTTCACCGAACTGTTCGCTGCGTGCGTCACCTTGGGAGGAAACGCTTGCGGTTGACTGTCGGCGCGATTGGCGTTCCAACGGCTAGAGGTTTTGCCCGATCTTCAGACTTCCGAGCGACTTCTGATAACTCAAGTTGGATGGGCCGACCGATTTAGTCGGGAAGCGCCTCACAACACGATCGTCTTGTCGGAGACTTCAAGCTTTGCTAGGAAAACGCGATGATTCCGAATAGCATAAAGTGCGAAGCGAGAAAAGAGCGTGTTTGTCCCATGGTGGCGATCCCGCGAGAATGAATGATCGACTTCTGTTGATCTTGGCCTTCTCGCGGGTCAGACGTACTAACGGTTTCAGCTTTCGAATCCGCGGCACGAAGCTCACACGAACGTTCTCCTTTCAGTTTGCCGGTCGTTCCGAGTGCTTGGAAGGACTCGCGGCAAGCCGATGCACGTGGGAGTCGTCCGTTTCATGGAGCAGCCATTGGCATCCACGAGACCCTTGTGGCTCAAGCAGAAATAGTTCGAAGTTCAAGGATTTCCGAGGCACCTGCTCGCCACGTGTCTTAGAACTTCACCTCTCGTTGGAGGGCCCCGGTGGCGGAGCTTCGTCACGGATGGAATCGAAACTGGGGTTGCTGACCCAGGTCGGAATGTCAAGAATACCACGGAGGCAGCGCCACTTTCATGAGAGGTGAAGCACCGGTGATTCCAGGAGAAGATCGGCGGCGAGCCCCTCGCTGCTCGCAAATCAGTAAAGCCCACAATCTCCAGTGCTTCCGAATCCAAGTGGAGCGGTTCAAGTAATGCAGTGCGGCAGATGGTTTCATTTCTCGCGGCTGAATGTCAAATTGGTTGACAACGCACCGTGGTTTACCAGCCACAGAGTTGATGGTTGTTGGCCGAGCGTGTAGACATCCGCGGTCGAACACATGTCAACGCACAACGCACGATGCACAACGCACAACGCACAACGCACAACGCACAACGCACAACGCACAACGCACGACGCACGACGCGTGACGCGTGACGCGTGACGCGTGATTCGCAGCAAGTAAGTCATTCTCCTTTGCTGGACTCGAACAATGACGGTTTCGAAATCGGCCCCAGATTCTGCCAGACGCTTCAGCTACATCGTGCTCGGAAGTATCGCTTATGCGTGTTTATTAGGAATCGCGTTAGACTTGGTGACAGCCAACGTCGCGGTTGCCTATTTCTCGGTGCATCATCCTCAGATTGTTGAGACAGACAATCCGTGGATCCTGGCGTTCGTTTGGGGTGTCGCAGCGTCTTGGTGGTTCGGTTTGATCGGGGGAGTCGTCATTGCCTTCGCAAATCAACTTCGGACTCGACCATTGCGGCCGCAACGGATCTTGCGTTGGGTTCGCCGATCGTGCGTCGTATTGTGGATAGTAATGCTCCTAATTTTGGTGGCGACGTGGTCTTTTGCGTATTATATGGTTCCAATGGAGAAGCGCCCCGAGAATTTTGAAGACAACGCCCGCTTGATCGCGGTTGCGATGGCCCATCAGTTCGAATACCTTTTAGGCGGCATCGCGATGATGGTTATCGGTTTCTTAACATGGTTCGCGCGGTCCGACGAACAAGATGCTCAATTACTGAAGGAATGATCATGCGGGTTTTGGGTTCACTTTTGATATGCCTTCTTGGAATGGGCTGGGCCGATGCGATTACTTGTGGTCAAGAATCGTGCTGGGAGAGCATCGCTGGGGTCTCGAATGTTAGTCTACGCGGATTGCATGTTCTGGACTCGGAAGTCGTCTGGGCCAGTGGAGCGAGTGGGACCATCTTGCATACGCACGATGGCGGAGAGACATGGCGATCGCAAGTGATTCCAGGGGCCGAGTTATTGGACATTCGCGATCTGCATGTGTTCGACCGGGAGAACGTCTTGGCGATGACCTCGGGGACACCCGCACGCTTGTATCGGACATCTGACGGTGGAGAAAACTGGAAGCTGGTTTTCGAGTCCAACGACCCACGAGTCTTTTTGGACTCGGTGTCGTTTTTGGATGACCGTCGAGGTTTGGTGATGGGAGACCCGGTCGATGAACGGCTTTACCTTTTGCACTCGACCGATGCTGGTTGGAATTGGAGTTTTGTTGAAAACACGCCTCAGTTGCAACCTGGAGAGGCTGGGTTTGCCGCGAGTGGGACCAATATGACGGTTCGATCGGGAGACTTTTGGGTCATTGGCTTGGGTGGTGGAATCCCTGAGGAAAGTGGTGATGGAGCAGGGCCAGGGGCCCCATTGCGCGCGACGTGCGATCCGGTTGTGGAATGCGCACGCGTGGTGACGGTTGATTCCAGACTCGCCGAGTGGCGCATCAAAGACACGCCATTGTCTCGTCATGCTTCGGGTGGCATCTTTTCCATGGTCTACTTCGACAGCAAGAACGGGGTGGCGATTGGCGGGGATTACAAGCAGCCCGACCTCGCCCAGAATCACATCATCTTGACCATCGATGGCGGCGAGACATGGGAGGTTCCGGACTCGAAGCATTTGCCCAGTGGCTTTCGCAGTTGTGTCGCTGTGGCGGTGCAAGCAGACAGCAGCGTCCCTCTGTTGATTGCGGTAGGGACAAACGGGACAGATATTTCCGGCGATTATGGCCGAAATTGGCGCCGTGTCTCCGATGTCGGGTTCAATGCCGTAGGATTTGCACCTGATGGTCGGACGGGGTGGGCGGTGGGAAGCGACGGGCGAATCGCGAAGTGGCGCCATTCGAGATAGAGAATTCCTGCGAATCCAGTACGGCTCGGTCATCGACTGCCAGTGGAAAAGGCGATACTTGCCTGATGATGGTATTTATTAAAATGGCTTTGCGCTTCTGATCGCAACAGGGCCCGCGTCTGCTGAGAGCATCTTGAATGACGAGTTTCATATTGTCAGTGATTTACGTAGCTGATAGATTTTCCCTGCGTCTGCGTCGTAGATCAGCGACCTATCACAATACATTTCATCACTGCGACTCCAATGACTTCAAGAAACTCGTCTGTACCGCGACCTGAGGCTTGGGAAGACGACATCTCGTGCAACACGCTTGATACGAAGCCATTCGAGAATGGGGCGCCGGTGAGTGACGCTCCTCCGGCGGAGGTCTGGCGCCGTGGAAGATCTTGGCCGGCATTGGAAGCCTTGGGCAGTGAGGCCCTAGTCGAAATGGCTGGAAGAGACCGGTATCCGATCCCAGCCCCGGTGGATCGAGAAGGTTACAACGCGAAGTCGGATATTAATTACTGGCTGAGCGGATTGGACGACTTTGTCAAAGTCAACCAAATCGCCGCGCGGTACTCGGTTGACCCTCGTTCGGTTCTCGATTTCGGTTGTTCATCAGGACGCTTGCTCCGCCATTACGCTGCTCAAACCGAGATCCCGGAAATCTGGGGTACGGATATCAACGCTCGCCACACACGTTGGCTGGCCGAGTTCTTGCCGCAGCGCGTCAAGCCCATCTTCAATCATTGCTTGCCAACTTTGCCGATTCGTGATAACTCGATTGATATCATCACGGCATTTTCGGTATTTACCCACATCGACACGTTTGAGACTTGTTGGTTGGCCGAGTTGGCTCGCATTCTTCGCGATGGAGGTCTTGGTTACATCACGATCCACAACGAAGACACATGGAAGCTATTGGCAGAGGAAGTTGATAACGCAGAGAATCGTCTTGTGCAGTCGATTCTGAAAAGCGACCCCGACATGGCCCGCAAGCTGAAGCAGCCGATGCCTCCAACTCGTTTGACTTATCGGTTCACTGAATCTGGGCCGTATCGGGCGCAAGTTTTTCATTCGAATACGTATGTGAACAATGTGTGGGGTCGGTTCTTCAAGATCGAGTCCATTCTTCCGGCGTATCACCATCGCCAATCGGTAGTCATTTTGCGAAGGCCTTGATCCACCATGACAAACGGTACGAAGTTTAAATGTTTTGGTGGCTGTTCGGGCCGCTATTCGGTGTTCGACGTGATCTACACGTGCCCGAAGTGTGGAGGACTGTTGGAAGTTGAGTTGCCGATCGAGCCATTGCAGAAGTTGAATCCGTACAAGTGGCAGACTCTATTTGATTCTCGCTCCAGCACCACGACTTGGCCCTACGGCAGCGGTGTTTGGGCGTTTCGCGAGTGGATCATTCCAGAGCTCAACGACGAAAACATCGTGAGCATGTGCGAAGGAAACACCAACCTGTTCTGGGCGGATCGCCTTGGCAAACAATTGGGCGTTCCAGACTTATGGATCAAACTTTGCGGAAATAGTCATACAGGAAGTTTCAAAGACCTCGGCATGACGGTGCTGGTAAGTGTCGTCAAGCAAATGATGGCGCAGGGCAGTCCTGTAAAAGCCGTTGCCTGCGCCAGCACAGGCGACACGAGTGCGGCCTTGGCGGCTTACGCGGCGTATGCCGGGATTCCGGCAATCATTTTCTTGCCAGCCGGAAAAGTTAGTACCGCACAGTTGATTCAACCGGTCGCCAACGGTGCGAAAGTCCTGGCATTGGACACCGATTTTGATGGTTGCATGAAAATCGTTCAGCAAGTGACCGCAGATCAATCGATCTACTTGGCGAATTCAATGAACAGCCTCCGAATCGAAGGACAAAAGACCGTTGGAATCGAGATCGTTCGTCAATTTGATTGGGAAGTACCGGATTGGATTATTATTCCCGTAGGGAACCTGGGGAATATCAGCGCGCTGCATAAAGGCTTTCGTTTGATGATGGATTTGGGTGTGATCAAACGCATGCCACGCCTGGTCGCCGCCCAGGCCCAAACGGCGAATCCGTTTTATCAAGCGTATCGCGCGGGCTTCAAGGCCAAAGTTTCGGTCACCGCACAGGATACCTTGGCCAACGCCATTCGAATTGGTGATCCAGTATCGTATCAAAAGGCCGTGATTGCGATTCAGGAGAGCGATGGGATTGTCGAACAAGCATCGGAATCCGAATTGGCCGAGGCGGCGGCCACTGCCGATTTGACGGGCATGCTCTGTTGCCCGCATACTGGAGTGGCTTTGGCGGTGCTGAATAAGTTGATTCAACGCGGCGAAATCAAGTCGACGGATCGCACGGTTGTGATTAGCACCGCGCATGGATTGAAGTTTACGGACTTCAAAGTTGGGTACCACCAAAGAACGTTGAGCGAAATCGACTGTCGACACGCGAATCCGCCGGTCTATCTGCCACCGGACGCCAAGCGAGTCAAGGATACGATCGACGAGTGGCTGGATCGTGTTGCCGGTTAGGAACGATGCCGGGTTCAGCGACTGCCTTGCTTCAGTACAATGAACGCGGCGATTCACCACCTGCGAGGGCGTTCGCCGAGATAGAGATTCTGACCATAAGGCAGAAACGGGAGATCGTGTGATGAATCAACTTTGGTGCAGCCGACCATTAATTGTCCTAGTTCTTGGCATTTCTAGCCTATTGGGTTGTGAAAACGGGGCAGCTCCCGCCCAGCCCAGCGCTGCTCCTGTTACGACACCGTGGTTGGGAATCCCTTCAGCGATCAATCAAGTCATCGTCTTTCTGCACGAAGGAACCGGTTGGCTGTTGGATAAAAGTGAAGTGTCGGTTAAGAAATCAAGTGAAGTCCGGAAGACGGCCGATGATTCAAGCGAATTGGTCGCGGACTTTCAAATCTCCGTTAAGTTTGGCGACGAGACATTTGAGACGACCGCCAAGGATGTGCCGTGTGATAATGATGGAATCCCTACCGAGGCGGCTGTGGAGCGTTTACGCACGGCGGTCGAAGACATCAAGTCCAAAATGAAGCGGTTGCAAAACTAGGAAGAAGTCAGCCGCGACTTGTCTCAGGCAGCCCTGTTATTTGTTCCCGTCTGTCATGATTATTCGACGGGGCCGATCGCCTCAAGCCAAACCACTGAATAGGGTTCGGGCTCGGTGTTCGACGACTCATTCATCAATCGGCGTTTCAATTGAAGCCGTGTCCCATGAGCCAAACCGTCGCCGATGGTGACTTCTCCCGCTCCCTCGACAACTTGAACCTGCATTTGCGGTTTGGCTGTGAATGGTGGTTGGAATACACAATGCAGTTCCACCTGGACTTCGTCCGTTTCCCATCGGTGGCGATAAAACCACTCGACGCGCTCTAGCTTCACATTGTCACTGCGAACAATAGCGTCGCTCGAGTCTGGCTCGTAATGGGACCGAGTCATTTGTTGCAACCAGCGATCGCAAGGTAATGACGACTCGGACTGTGATTCAGTTTCGCATTCCTCCTCGGTTTCGCATTCATCAATCCCATGGTACTCGGTTCGTGTCGCGGCGACACCCAGCTCGTTTTGGTTAGGCCCGTGGTTGTCCAGATTGCTGATCGGGTTTTCGCTAACGACGGGATCGCGTGGTGCGGTTGCCTCGGCTGCCACGTGGACGCTGCGCTGGTTTGAGGGGGTGAAAGAACCTCCAGCAACGTCACACGAGTTCCGGGCATCGTTCGCTTCGGGTGATTGAACTTCGGATTCGTTCGGCGAAGCGTCAGAAACGAGCGGATCGCCCTTGGAATGGTCTGAAGTTTGAGGGGGGGACGACCTTTGGTGCAACAGCGTCTGCAACTCGCTGGCGATGTAAACTGCCAAAACCAATAGGCCATTCATCCAGCCACCGAGATAAACTTGTGTTCCGAGAAACACAACAACGATTACCGCAGCGATCGAATGACCGACGGCTTGAGCGACAGAGGGTCGAAGACTCATGCGACTTGACAGATACAACGACGTCATCAGGCTCGCAAGCAAGCTCGGTAACCAACCCAGCGTGGCTCGATCGGTCGGCGCGACTCCAGCACTATTCCAGGCGTGCAGCACACATGCCAGACACCAAACGCTCAGCCACAATGTTGGGACGACAAGCCAAGTGAGTAAAGCTGGGGCAACGGTCGCAATAGTAATTGTCCTTCCGGGAGTTGTGACGCCAGGTGTTTGGTGATCCAAGCGAATCATAGCAACATCAACTCGCTATTTCTCTAGACCCAATAGTCGCTTGCCGAACACAAGCATCAGCAACGTGCAAGGCAAGAGACACAAGCAGATTGCGATCACAGGTAATAAGAGCGGCCCCATACCGAACACTTGTTGGCGAGTGTGTTCATGCCAAGCTGGGTACCAAGCCAACAAAAGCAAGATAGCGGCCAACGACAGCCATGGTCCTAAAGCCATCGTCTTGTCGGCGGAAGTGATCATGCGAAACACAACGTAGCCAATGGCCAAGACGGCAGCCAACGGAAAAACCAACAAGGCGAATTGCCACCCGAACGCAGCGCTGATCATAAACATGAGTGTGACATCGCCGAATCCGAGCGCTTCCATACCCATCGCACGGGTTGCCAACAGCCGTATCGACCAAGTTCCAAGGCCAGCCAACAGCATCGACACACTTAAACTGTAGACCGCCTCCCATCGTTCGGCTCCCGAATTCCAAGTCCAGATCGCCACAAGCCAACCCAAGCCCATCACGGCTAACGCCACCCACGTCACGGGGCTAACCTTTCGATGTTTCGCGGCGAGGCCCGTCGTTTTTCGCGGGGGACGAATGACACTTGCCCACGCCAACCACACAGCCTTTCGCCAACCAAATCGCAAAGTGCAGCGACTAGGTATGATCAACACAGCCCAGAAGACCCAACACAAACAAGCGGTCCATAGACCCGTCCACCCGCATGGATCCAGAATCGGCAGGACTCGTTCCCAAAAAGTCCAGCCCAAGACGCCCGGTGGTAGCTCACCCGCCACTGGGGCCGCCTGTGTTGGAAACTCTTGCGGAGAGAATGCGTGTATCGACTCGACTTTGCTTACTCGTAATCCAGCAAATTCGACATTGGGCAGTCGAACCTGTGGCCAAATCGCAAACACCAACAAGGCGAGGACAACTCCCGTCGTGGTAACCTCGTCCGGAATGGTTCTTTCGTCCCAATCAATCAGTGCGGCAATGACCAACAAAGTGATCATCGCCAGGTGAAACGCGACCCACACCCACAGAGTGGTAAGTTGTCCCGGGATGAGATCAGGGCTCCAAGCAAATCCAAGCCATGTTCCCGAGTGGATGTACCAAGCCAAAAAGGGAACGCCTAGTCCGCTGAAGAGCTCGACCAATGTTGGTCGGAGCCATGTCCACTTCGTGATGAGCGTAATCATTGGCCGCTCTTCCGGTGTCGCAAGCGCCAGGGAGGTTGGATACAAGGTCTGGCCAGCGAAGTTTCTCATCCACCACCAACCGACCACTGGGACGTAACGCCAGTTCGAGTCAACGCCGAGGCGCTTCTTTCGCGAATAGGGGCTTGGCGATAGTTCTACAAACCAAGCCCAGTCATAAATCAGTCGGTTGATTTGAGTTCCCAAGATCAAACCAAGAGCACCAAGGAGCAGATAGCCATAGACCGGGATCATGTCTGGGCTCCGTGAGTTTTCTGCAAGAGCGCTGGATCGGCACGCTCCAGCCACCGCAAGACCTGCTGAGCGACTTCAGGGAGGCTCAACAGCGAGGTGTCCAATTTCAGGTTGGCACATTGTTGATAAGTTGGCAAACGGAGAGCAAGCACATGCTCTGTCTCTTCCAGGAGCGACCAATTGGGATCGCGGGGGTCGGTCAGGGCCGGTCGTTGGGCCGAAGTTGCGGGGTCCGCCAACAATCTCTCGACCAAGACCTTTGGCTCGGCCACCAACAAGACGGTGACCCCGGAAGCCTCGATAATCCGGCGGTTTTCGGGGCGCAAAACGGCTCCACCGCCGAGGGAAACGACATGCGGCGTCGCCGCGGTCTCGCGCGCCAAACTGGCGAGCGCTTGCGATTCGAGTTCGCGAAAATGTCCTTGGCCGAGGTTAGAGAAAATCTCGGCGATGGAAGTGCCTGCCTTGGTTTGAATCTTCTGATCCAAGTCAACCCACGGCCAATTCAGCTTGTCCGCCAAAATCTTCCCAACCGCCGACTTGCCGCATCCTCGCGGCCCGATCAAATACAAGTTCATTGTGCGGCTTTGACTCCAGGATTATCTTCGTACCGTTTCCCGCCATCATCCTAACCGGTTACACTGATTCTGGGAGCGCTGACCAGCAATTTTAAGAGGAGGCCACGGAGATCCTTGGCTCGATCGCCAACAACTGGCTTGGATGGTGCCGTGTCCTAGCGAAGGCCATACGTCGGCAGCGTTTGGCATGTTTCGTGTTCCCTATTTTCCAAGTTTTGCGGTATTCCGTCGGAAGCGAGTCTTGACCTCGTTATGCGAATCCTATTGGCAACCGATCAACCTTTTTGGCAACGCCGTGGTGGTGCGCACCAACGCATTGATAGTTTGTGGGCCGCGATTTGCGGACTCTCCCGTCCAATGGATGATGACGCCGATTCGCTGATCTATTTCTTGGGCGACCCGAACGACGTTGAATCCGCGAATTTCCCTCGCCAATTGGGCCAAATCCATGCTGTCCGTTCTCAGCGATCGGCCTGGAGTAAGATCTGGCGCGCGTGGCGCTCGAGTTGGTCTTGGCGACAATCCGGGGCGGAACTCGAAGCGAGAGACACGACAAACGTTGACGCCGCATCCAGCGTCCAAGAACTGACATTAAGCGACTATTGCTGGACTTGGGTGGCCCAGGATTGGAACAAAACCCTGCAGGCTTTTGAACCGGATGTCGTTATTCTCGAATACGTCACGATGACTTATTTACAGAAGTTGGCCCTGCCTGAAGCACGTCGACGAATCGTGTGGGCGGTCGATACTCATGATTGCCTCTCCGAGCGTGCCGCCCAGTTCCGAAAAGCGGGTCAGGCTCACTGGTTGAACATCACGGAATCCGAAGAGATCGCGGCACTCGAATCCGTCGACCTCGTTATTGCGATTCAAGACTTGGAAAGAAAGTGGTTCGAACAACGACTAACGAAGCCCCAAGTTCTTACAGTCGAGCACGGTCCGAAAGAACTGGCGGTTGCATCGCCACGGACCGCGTCCGAGCGAGGGGCGAGTCTGGCGGAGAGTGTTGCGGGTCAAGAACGGGCCGCACCTTTGAGAATCGGTTTTCTGGCATCCAATAACTTTCCGAATCGACATGGCATTTTGAACTGGCTCGATTCGGTCGCGTTTAACCTGTCCAGTATGTCCGTCGAATTGTTGGTTGGCGGAACGATTGCCGGCGAGATTTACGACTTCTTGTCGAAAGACGGACGGGTATCAGCCTTTCGGTCGCAGGTGCGTGCGCTTGGGCCGGTGTCCGATCTCGCGGAATTTTATCGGTCGATTGATGTGAGCCTGTGTCCGATCGAAGTGGGAACGGGACTGAAAATCAAATTGGTCGAGTCGTTAGCTTTTGGGGTTCCGGTCTTGGCAAGTCCACAAGCAGCGTCAGAGACCTTGACCGCGGAACGAGGTGTGGTGGTCTGTCGAACCCCAACCGAATGGCTAGACCATCTCCACCGCATGATCGAAGATCGTGACTACTTGAGAAACTTGCAGGCCGCCGCCTATCGCTATGCGGAATGCGCGTGTGCACCGTCAATCGTTTATGGAGACTTAATGCAATGTCTCCACACACTAGTAGCAGCCAAGGCGATTGCAAATGAAGCGGAGCAACCATGAAACGCCACGGATCGAACTTGGACCCTCCGAATCGGTTCGAGACGCTGCAACGAGTGGTGCTTCCCGAAGATTTGGATCAATTGGCTGCTGACGATGATCTACTCGAGGCACCCGCGCGAAACATCGAATACTACGACGACCAAAGCGAATCGATTTTGTCGGAGAACCAGTCACCGGATATTCCGTTTCGCTACAGCATTAATCCGTACCGTGGCTGTATCCATGCCTGTGCTTATTGTTATGCTCGTCCAACCCATGAATACTTGGGATTCAATGCGGGATTGGATTTCGAAACGCGGATCGTCGTCAAGCGGCAGGCCGCTCGACTGTTGCGCGAGCGTTTGTCAGCGAAATCATGGGAGGTTGAGCCAATCGTGTTCTCTGGTGTGACGGACTGTTACCAACCGGCCGAACGGAAATTCCGAATCACCCGCGAATGTTTGGAGGTCGCCGTCGAATGTCGCCAGCCCGTGGGGATCATAACCAAAAACGCTTTGGTGGTGCGAGATTTGGACTTACTAACGGAGTTGGCCCGCGACCAACTGGTGCATGTGTTCGTTTCACTCACGACGCTCGACTCGGATTTGGCTCGACTCCTGGAGCCACGCACCAGTACACCGGCGGCGCGGTTGAGGGCCATCGAATCGCTGGCGACGGCTAATGTTCCAGTGGGGGTGATGACGGCTCCAATGATCCCTGGGTTGAACGATTCGGAGTTGCCCCAACTGTTGACAGCCGCGCGAGAAAGTGGCGCGATGGCTGCTGGCTACACGTTGGTTCGCTTGCCTTTGACCGTCGCCCCTGTGTTTGAAGAGTGGTTAAGACGAACGCAGCCCTTAAGAGCTGAGAAGGTTTTGATGCGAATTCGGGAAACTCGTGATGGTGCCTTGAACTCCAGTCGTTTCGGTCAACGGATGAAGGGCAGGGGGCTGATTGCGGAACAAATCCAACAGATGTTCCGACTTTTCCGCGATCGGTTGGGTTTGGCGGAACGCTTACCGGACTACAATCGTACGGCCTTTCGGCCACCACGAGCCGCCAATGGTCAGTTGTGGTTATTTTGAGACAGTCATTGGCAAAGCACTGACGAACATAAGGAAAATCGAATGGTCATTCGAGCTTGGTTTGCGTTTCTGGGTTGGATGGTGTTTGCGCCTCCAATGCCCTTGAGCGCCTGGCAGGGTCGAGGTCCGCAAGAATTGGCGATCGGATTTGCGGCAGCCGATTCGAATTCGGACGGAGAGGTACGTTTTGAAGAGCTGAAGGTCTATTTGACGGAGCGATTGGGTGATACCTCGCTCCCGATGACCTCCTTGTTTGAAAAAATTGACGCGAACGGCGATGGAGCGATTGATCCCGCCGAATTTGAAAATCGACACGCGGCGATCGAAGCAGTTCGGGCGGCCGTGGAAGAGTCGTTTGTTCCCGTTGATCCCGGTCAGGCATTTGTTCCCTTCAGGGGACTGGACCAGCCGATCAGCGACGTCGGGGTCTTTGGCGCCATCTACCATCGGTACATGGAACAGTTGCCACAACGTGAGGCCTGGAAGTCTGCCGGTTGGAAACGCGCGCCATTGTCCAGCTTGGCGGAACAGTCATCGTTGAGCTTGCCACCCAAAGTTGTCGAGAAGCCCAGTTTGGAGCAACTCGTGCGAGCGACGTTGGTGATTGGTGGCGGAGGCTCTGACGAAGAGTTCTTTGTTGGAGGCGGAGTAATTATCAGCCCGGACGGGCTCGCGGTCACCAACTATCACATTGCGGAGGCCTTCAACAAAAAGTTGGTTGGTTTGATGGCGGATGGACGAGTGGTGCGAATTACCGAGTTTGTGGCTGGAAATCGCGCGACGGATATTGCCGTCGTTCGATTGGAAACGGGACAGTATCCTTGGGTTCCATTGTCAAGCAAATCGCCGACGATGGCCGAGGATGTCATCGTTGTGCATCATACGGAGAACCGTTTTTTTACATATGATCGAGGCTATGTAAAGAGATTTCCTCTGATCGGCAGTCGTCCTTGGATGGAGATTTCGGCCGACTATGCACCCGGCGGAAGTGGGTGCGGAATTTTCAATTCAAATCATGAACTGGTTGGGCTCGTGTCAACCATCGTGATGGGCGACGGACCGATGATCGGAAGCAGTGAATTGATGGACGATATGGTCCTGGAAGAGGGTGATTCCGCTGAGAATACCGAAGACTTGGAGGGATTTGAAACGGATATCGTGCCGTTGGTCGTAAAACTGGCGGTACCCTGGTCGGCGATCCGAGCGATCCTACCGCAATCAGAATCGAGGTAATGCCTCGCGATAAGTCGCGGGAACATTTTGTGTGTCGTACGAAGGTCGCACAAGTGCCGCGGTTTATTGCAAGTCATGGCCCAGTGAAAATGCTGACGACCGACAGCGACGGAGCGGCATTCCGAGTCAAGTTGCCGCGCGCTGGGCAGACTTCCAAAGTCTGGGTTTGAAAAACACCGGCTTCGTCTTTGCACCGTTTTGAAAGTAAGTTATGCTGGTCATGTGATTCGTAAGGTTCGGCTGGGCTGGAAATAGGTTGGCTGATTCGAATCCGTTCCTGAGATGGTCAAATGTTGCTTGTGTTCGCCGTGACATACCGGCGATTGAGATGTCAAACTCAAAAGTGCGCCAACAGATTGCTTGGCAGGCAGCGCGGCTGCTGTATTCGCGCGAAGAAACGGAATACTATCGAGCCAAAATGAAGGCGGCTCGGTATGTACAAAAGGGCTGGGTGAAGCCGGCGGATCTACCTGGTAACGCTGAGATTCGAGACCAAGTACGAATTCTGGCTCAATTGCACGAGGGGCAACGAAGCTCCGATTTGTTGCTTGAGATGCGAATGGCGGGATTGCGAATGATGCGGCTGTTGGCCCGGTTCGCACCGAAATTGATCGGAAGTGTCTTGACCGGTCACATTCGACAAGGATCGGATATTGATCTGCACGTCTTTGCCGATTCGGCGGAATCGGTCCGTGCGGAACTGGAGTATCACGGGATCTTTTGCGACCTGGAGCGAAAGCGAGTCGTCAAAGGCGGTAACCCAATGACATTCCAACATTTGCGGTTTCACGATCGGTTTCCGATCGAGCTAACGGTGTATCCAACCAGTCAAATTCGAACGACTTTTGTCAGTAGTATCACTGGCAAGCCAATGGAACGAGCCTCGCTGAGTGAATTCGAGCAACGTCTCAAGCTCGAGTATCCCGATCTCGACCTGGAGCAACAAATCTTGGCCGATGCGGATGCGGTCGACCGCTTCCAGTTATTCTATGCGCTGCTGTTGCCGTTAGAAGATTGTCAGCAGGACTTGCGATATCATCCCGAAGGCGATGTGCTGTACCACAGTCTGCAAGTATTTGATCTGGCCATGGATCAGTTGCCATACGATGAAGAGTTTCTACTGGCAGCGTTGTTGCACGATGTCGGTAAAGGGATTGATCCGGCGGATCACGTTACGGCTGGGTTGGATGCCATTCGAGATTACATTACCCCGCGAACGGCTTGGTTGATCCAAAATCATATGGAGGCGCACAAGATCGCGGACGGTTCCATTGGACGTCGCGCCCGATCAAGATTGCAAACTCATGAGAGTTTTGACGAACTTATGTTGCTCCAAGCGTGTGATCGAGCGGGTCGAGTGTCCGGCATCGAAACGACTTCTTTGGAAGACGCACTGGATTACCTTCGTCAAATCGCTGATCAATTCACGATTTGGAAGGCGACCTAGGCGGACGGGCCCGAGCGGGCCCGTTTCGGTAGTTATGTCATTTGCAAGAGCAACATAGAAACGATGACCACAATAGTGCCCAGTATCAGGAGCACCATGTAAGTCGCGAACACCGCCACCAGCATTAGGATGCACTTTAACCATTCGAACCAACCAGAAATCTGCAAAATGTCGCGCCACGCGAAGAACTGATACAGCGTCGAGATAATGAAGTAGATGATTGTGCCCGCATTCATGCTCCAAAAATACACGGGTATGGTAAGTATCGACAGGAGGCATTGCACGCCATAGATATAGCCGTTGAACGCTAAGTGCTCGGCAAAGTTTAGGCTCCGACGAAATATCAACCATGTGCCGATCGCATACAATGGAACGACCAATAGCAATGCAACGTTCATCCATTGCATTGACTTTTGGATGGCCCATTCCGGCGCAGACAATTTCAGTTCGCGCTGCGCTCGTTCTACACGGAAGCGAAGTTCTCGCTTCGTGGAGGGATCGTCGATGATTTCTTGCAATTGTTGTTCGACTGCCTCGAAACGCTCTCCAGCCGCGAGTTCAGGAAACTGGACATTTCCAAACATGGCTTTTTGTGTAAATTCGAGATTCATGGCCAAAACGGCTAAGGCAACACATAAAAACAAAAACTTGATGGGATCTTGAAAGCGATGCGGGCCACTTTCCAAAATCTGGCGGATTGCCGAGCCAGGGCACTTGAAGACTTGCCACGCGGTAAAAAGGAAGCCGCGTTCGAAGAGCACCGTTTCGCGTAGTTCGCGCAGGATTCGCGGCAGATTGTAGTATCGGTCCATTGAAGTCTGATCGTTCGAATTTTGGGGTGCCCGTGCTTTTGTGGCGACTTGAATGTAAAATGTGTTGGTTGTTTTGTCAGTATGACTCGTGGCGACGGAAACAAAAGCGTGAAACGAAGATATTACTCGTTTGGTCTGGCGTTCGGCATCCTGTTCGGCAGCGTATTCAATGATCGGGCGGCCTTGTCTGATGAAGTGGATTTCGCGCACGAAGTGGTCCCGATCTTGAGGACTCACTGCATAAAATGTCACGGTGGCCACCAAAAAGAAGGTGGCTTGAGCGTCAACACTCGGGCTGAGTTGCTGGCTGGCGGCGATTCTGGACCTTCTGTTGTCGAGAAGAAGGCCGTTGGGAGTGAGTTGTTCCACCGAATTTCATCGACGGAAGATGGCACGCGCATGCCACCGGACGGAGCAGGTCTTTCTGCGGCGGAAGTGGCCATCATCGCCAAATGGATCGATGAAGGGGCGGCGTGGGAGCCGGGGTTTACATTTGCACCGCAAACGTATGAACCGCCACTGCGACCGCGCCGTCCGCAACTACCAGAAGCGATTCACGGGCGCGAGCATCCACTGGATCGGATCTTGGATTCTTGGGCTCGGGTTCATGGACATGCGGTTCCAGAGAATGTTTCCGACGAAGTGTTTCTCCGTCGCGTGACACTTGATCTAGTCGGTCTTCTGCCAACTCCGGAGCAACGCGCGGCGTTTTTGGCGGATACTCGACCGGACAAGCGCGCGCTGTTGGTCGATCAGTTACTGGCCGACGAAATTGGATATGCGGACCATTGGTTGACGTTTTGGAATGATCTCCTGCGCAACGACTACACTGGGACGGGGTTTATTACCGGTGGACGAACGCAGATCACGTCTTGGCTATACGAGGCTTTGTTGCACAACAAGCCGTATGATCAAATGGCGCGGGAATTGATTGCTCCGCCGTCCCCTGACAGTGCGGGATTCATCAACGGGATCCGTTGGCGCGGCGAGGTTAGTGCTGGGCAAACGGTCGAGATTCAGTTTGCGCAAAGTGTGGGACAGTCGTTCTTGGGAATCAATCTGAAATGTGCTTCGTGCCATGACAGTTTTGTGGACCGGTGGACGTTGAACGAAGCCTTTGGATTGGCGGCGATCTATAGCGAGCGACCGTTGGAGATTCACCGCTGCGACAAACCACTGGGCACGATGGCGCAACCCAATTGGTTGTTTCCAGAACTTGGAAACGTGGATTCGTCACTGGATAAAAGTCGTCGGTTGGAGAAATTGGCCGAGTTATTGACGCATTCCGAGAATGGGCGGTTCACACGGACCATTGTGAACCGGTTATGGCATCGACTGATGGGACGCGGTATTGTGCATCCCACCGACGCGATGCAGACCGCACCTTGGAATGAAGACTTGTTGGATTACTTGGCAGTACACCTTTCGGATCATCGCTACGATTTGAAGCAGACGCTGCGATTGATTGCGACCTCGGCGGCTTATCAATCGCAGGCGGAAGTTTTGGCTGAAAATTCGGAGTCGGGTGCATACGTCTATCGAGGGATGCGAGCCAAGCGTCTGACGGCCGAACAGTTTTTGGATGCGGTATGGCAAATAACGGGAGCGGCACCTGTTGGTATGGACGCTGAAGTGGATCGCACGAGACCTGGCGAGATTTCGCAAGTTGCAGGCAATCCACGCGCCGATTGGATTTGGAGCAAACAGGATGCAAGTCAGGCTGCTGCTGGTGAAACCGTCGCATTTCGCAAGGTTTGGGACGTCACTGAAGTCCCTGAACTCGCGATCGCCGTCGTAAGTTGCGATAATGAATTCCAATTTTATTTGAATGGGCGTATGGTGGGCCAAGGTCAGCAGTGGGATGTTCCCAATGTCGTTGAGCTCGAAGGGGTGGTGTCGGGCCAAAACGAATTGTTGGTGGTCGCTCGCAATGGCGGAGACTCGCCCAATCCGGCCGGCCTTTGGTGCGAGGTGGGGGTCAAGTATGCGGATCAACGGATCGACAAATTCGGGACAGATTCTTCGTGGGAATGGACCCAACAGCTTCCGAACGGAGACGGCCAATTTCTGGAGTCGCCGAAGGATTGGCAGTCGTCTTCTGCGGTGAATCATGCGGGAATTTGGGTTGGTCGGGTGACTCCGCAAGCGGACTCTTTGTTAGCCCGGGGATTACATGGGGACGTGCGAATGATTCGAGCATCCCTACTGAAAAGCGATTTCTTGATGCGGTCGCTCGGCCGTCCTAATCGGGACCAAATCGTATCCGTGCGACCAACCGAATTGACCACATTGGAAGCCATTGATTTGTCGATTGGCAGTACTTTGGATGGCTATCTGCAACATGGGGCGCGGAGTTTAGTCTCGCGGAATTGGACGAATCGAGAATCGCTAGTCCGTTGGGTGTTTCAGCATGCATTGAGTCGTGACCCAAGCACCGAAGAGGCAAATGTATTGGCCGAAGAATTAAGTTGGCCGCTGAAACCGACCGAAGTGGCCGATTTCTTGTGGTCTGTCATGATGCTGCCCGAATTCCAAATCAACCGTTGAGGATGCCATGTCAAGATTCGTGAACAAAGAGATTGAATTTGAAATGCGGCGAGAATTTCTGCGCAAGTTGACTGTCGCCGGAGTAGCCACCTTAGGACTGGGGAGTCCCAATCTGTTGGCTCGATCCGTCGAGGGCGACGTGCGGGCTCAGGCGGCCACGGCGGATTCGTGCATCGTTTTGTGGATGGGCGGTGGCATGGCAGCTCCAGACACTTTCGATCCCAAACGATACGTGCCGTTTGAGGTGGGTGTGCCGGTGGCCGAGATCGAAAGCACATTTCCCGCAATCGATTCGGTGGTCGATCATATCAAGTTGACCGAAGGACTGGAGCAAATCGCGCAAGTAATGGATCGGGCAACATTGATTCGCTCGCATGTGCTGCCTGATTTGGGGAGTATTCTGCATTCCCGGCATCAATATCATTGGCACACTGGGTATGTTCCGCCCCAAACGGTGGCGTGCCCACATATTGGGTCCTGGATGGCGAAAGTACTGGGCCCGTTGAATCCCGTGATGCCGGCGTTTGTCAATATCGGGCAACGCTTGGAGGGTGTGGGTGAACAGGAGGAGCTGAAGGCGTTCACGACAGCGGGCTTCTTTGGCAGCGAGTTTGGGCCGCTGAATTTGCCATTTCCCGAAGAAGCCGCTCAGTCGGTGCGCCCACCGGCGGGAATGGATGTCGGTCGTTTTGCCAATCGCCAAAAGTTGTTTAGGAAACTGGTGGATCAATCACCGCAACGCGATTACTTGAGCGACTTTCAGTACGAGTCGCAACTTCGTTCCTTGGAAAACGCCTATCGTTTGTTGAGTTCTCCTGAGCGAGCCGCCTTTGATATTTCATTGGAGCCAGCCGAAAGCTACGCCAAGTACGACACGGGACGATTCGGACGCGGTTGTTTATTGGCGCGCCGGTTGGTCGAAAATGGGGCGAGATTTGTCGAGGTCACAACGGAGTACGTTCCGTTTCTTAATTGGGACACTCATGCGGACGGACACACGACATTGCAACGCATGAAGAAGGAGATTGATCAGCCCATTGCTCAATTGATATTGGATCTAGAAAGTCGAGGCCTTCTGAACCGCACTTTGGTCATTCTGGCTAGTGAATTTAGCCGGGATATGATCATGGAAGGCAAGCCGGGCTCGAATGCGAATGACCAAACGACCGAGCCAGTGGAGCACTTGCAAGCCATGAAGCACTATGGCCAACATCGACACTTTACGGGAGCCTCGTGTGTCGTCATGTGGGGAGGTGGCGTCCGCGGAGGATTGCTATACGGCGCGTCGTCAGCGGAACGTCCCTTTGTTGCCATTGAAAAGCCTATTTCGGTAACCGATTTGCACGCTACAATTTTCACCGCGATGGGAATTAGCCCCCAAACCGCGTTTGATGTGGAGCAACGTCCTTTTTATGCCACGGAAGATGGCAAGGGACAGGCCGCCACCGAGATTTTTCGCCAGGTTTAGAAATGATTCAAATGGATCCTTGTGGCGGGGTTTTGCAGCCACGTCGTTGTTCGTTGTTCGTGTTGAATCTTCTCCGCGTCGTGTCTACCAAGAAATCCTTGTTGGCGTTTCGCTTCGGTACCATGTCTCGCGTCCTGGTCGTGGCCTACTGGCTTGGTATTGGCTGTTGTTTTGCACAGGATCAAGAAGCGATCCCAACGGAAAGTCCGTCGGCCAGTGTGCTTGCCGCATGGCACGGCCGATGGCAGGGCGAGGTGACGGCTTTCAGCAGCGGAACACCGATGCGTTTTCAAATGGAGTTGGAGATCGAGGCCACGGATGACCCGAAAGTGTTGGAATGGAAAGTGACCTACGATGGCACGGCCGGACGGAGCGAGCGACCGTATCAGTTGCACGTTGAGAATGAGCAGCGCGGTCAATACGTGATCGATGAACAAAACGGGATTCGTTTAAACGCCACATTATTGGGCGAGTCGCTGTGTTTTCATTTCGCGACTGGGGGGCAACGAATTTGGGGTAGTTATCGGCTGGACACAAAATTGCAACAAATCACGTTCGAGCTGATGTCTGGTTCTGAACGAGCAGCACAAACCACGGGCGGAGGTGCAGTTCCTGAAGTGCAGACACTATCGCCACAATCCAGACAGATTGCAGTCTTGCGTCGAATGGGGAACGGAGTGACACCAGATGATCCTGGTCCGACCGGCAAATCAAAATAGGCCCCAAAGATGTCAAACGCAACGTTGGCGACACAGCTTGCGACCGATTTGCGGGCGTTAGCCAATCCCGAGAAGGCGGCGTTCTTCCCCCAGTTCTTCCAAGCGTTTCCTGGCGGCTATGGCGAAGGTGATTGCTTTTTGGGCGTTACGGTGCCTAACATTCGAACGGTCGCAAAGAACTACTCCAATCTTGATCGCTCGCAGTTGTTAGGGTGTTTGCGTTCGCCATGGCATGAGTGTCGCATGGCTGGGCTGTTTGTGTTGCTGCGCCAGTTTGAATTGGCCAAAAAGCAGCCAGTAGAGCGACAAGCCATCGTGGATTTTTATATTGAGCAGTTGGATTACGTCAACAATTGGGACTTGGTGGACTGTTCCGCGTATAAAATCTTAGGGGTTCATCTCGTATCCAATCCGCAGCAAAGTCGCATTCTGCACGAATTGGCAAAGAGCAAGCATTTATGGCGCGAGCGAGTTGCTGTGGTTGCAACGTTGGCTCAGATTCGATCCGGTGAGTATACCGACTTACTTCAGCTTGCGGAGAAATTTCTAACCCATCGCCATGACTTGATTCATAAAGCGGTGGGTTGGATGTTGCGCGAAATGGGGCAACGAAACGAGACGATTCTACGGGCGTTCTTGGACCAGTATGCGTTCAGGATGCCACGAACCATGCTGCGTTATGCGTTGGAGAAGTTTGAGCCTCTGGACCGACAACGATACTTGAAGCTCACAGGCGGGCGATAAGAATCGTAGAGAGCTTATTCGGTGAAAGGCTCCGCCGCATTTGCGAGAGCCATGGTTCGGCAAACACACTTCCGGGCACCGGTGGGACGCGACGTCGGGAAGGATTTTTTCCAGCCAATTCAATGGCGTTGTGTCGGCCCGGCGGGCCTTTCCTGATTTTGGACCATCGCTAACCGGTGGCTTACGCACACCGGCTAGGGTTGTTTCGGCCCTTTCGGGCCTAGGCTGACCGAAAAAAATGCTTCACAGCGTTGCCCGGCGGGCCTTTCCTGATTTTGGACCATCGCTAACCGGTGGCTTACGCACACCGGCTAGGGTTGTTTCGGCCCCTTCGGGCCAGTTTTATACGGAAAGAATCCTTCACAGCGCAAGGTTGCACGGGGTCGTTCTGAGGAGGCCGATGCCGGCCCCACCATTCGAATCCCTGCCCCATCATTTGAGCCCAAGTTAACGCAAGTGCCACAAAGCGAGGCGATTGGAGATTGGAGATTCGGCGATGTTGGGCAAGACAATGCCCATTGAGAAAGTGCCTAGATAGATTCAGCCATTAACTATCCGCCGAGCGAAAATCCGCGTGAAGCAGGACCTTGGCCTTTCTCCCCCGCCGGGGAGAAAGCAAGGGTGCCTTGGATCAGATCGAGTCGATGGGATCACTTGGCCAGCGACATTGGGTAGCGGTTCGAATCTCGTTGCGTGACAAGAACGGCGTTAAGTTCCATACTGAGTGCGGCAGCCTCGTCACGAACCTGATTCGACTAGAACCACGCCTTTTTCTCAACAATATACGTGCGCACAAAGTCTTCATCCGACTTCGTAAGATACAAGATGCCTTCGATGAAGCCGATGATGCCGCCGATACCGCAAGTTACAATGGAAATCCCAATCCGGATCAGACCGCCGGTAGTATCGCCCAAGATAAAGCGATGGACACCAAAGCCTCCGATTAGAATCCCACAGATCCCTGCCGCAATTTTCTTGTCCGCACCCGGCACTTTTCCATTGCTCATTGTTTGCCTTTCCACGTTATTAATAGGACGCCCCCAATTCGTTAACATTGTCACTGCGGGCAAGTCTTTTCGCAAGCAGGAGCACAGGTTCTAATTCTAAACCAGGACTGCCATTTGGGCCTTCTGCGACGAAACCTGGGATCGGAAACGTGTTTTTGCGACCGACCTTGGAAACGCCGTTCAATAATTCCCAATATTATTGAAGAATTTCGGGCGGTGACATTGTCATATGGTTGGACGAGACGACGCAGCGATTGCTGCGATCGATACGTTCGAAGCGTGCATCCCGCCGATATTCGGCAATCGTTGAAAAGAGCGAGATTGCTTTCCGTATGCAACCTGGACACTCGACACGATTAGCGGAAATCTATCGCGACTATCGCTTGTCGTTAGTGGCTATGGCGACGAACATCATCGGCTGCCGACATCGGGCTGAGGATGCGGTCCACGACGCCTTTGCTCGAATGGTACAAACCCGCACGATACAGTCAACTGCGGAAATTGTGGACTTGGTGGCGTACTGCTTCCGTTCGGTTCGCAACTCCGCCTTGAATGTCGCCCAGAAACATAGTTCGCAACAAGGGGCTCTGCGGCTGTACTATGAGGTACAGCAATCGGCAAATGATGCGGGAGTTGCTGCGGCATTTCAAGAGGAGCTAATCGCGCTGCTCGAACAACTGCCCTTGGAACAGCGAGAGTTGATTGTCTTAAAAGTGCATGCCAATTTGACGTTTGCTCAAATTGGGGAAATCCAAAACACTCCGCTGAAAACGGTGGCGACGCGTTATCGGCGAACGATTGAAGAACTGCGATCGAAATTGGAGAAAGTTTATGATGCCTGAGTATGAACCTGAGCCAACTGAGATGCCCTCAGTTGATTCGCTCTGCGAAATGGAAAGCTCGATAAAGTCGTTGGCCCTGCTGCCAACGACGGCTGACTTGGACAAGCGAATGGTGGAGCTCTTCTCGCAAGCCATGAGCGAATCAAAGCCACTGCCAGCCGTTAAGCGTGGCAAGCGAGTCGAGCTGTTGGTGGCCGTGGCCGCTTCGCTACTAATTGGGTTTGGTGCTGGTAGTTGGTACGGCAGTTCGCGGGTTGATACTGGGGCGATGAGTGTTGGTGTAAGGAGCACTGAAGAAGGGGGCGTTGATCCCACCAGCAAGTCTTCAAGTGGCTCGATGTCTAAGCGCACAGGCGACTTGGAATCGAACAGCCTCGCTGAAGCAACCGAAGGATCGAACGATCGTCCTCAAACGAAAGTCGTCTCCCGCAATACGGTGTTATCACGACCGCTGTGGTTAAGATCCAAGGAGGGGCAGATGTATCGTAGCTATATTGCACATACGAAAGAAGATTTGCTGGAGGTCGATCCAGTGACGCAGAAGGCAAGAGCGGTTCAACGGGTGACCCCGCGAATCGTTATTTCGAATACGCCTGGAATCTAGTTTGTCGGTTCAATGTTCGGAGTTGGTTGGCTGTCGTTCAGCCAGCACGCTGTTGGTTACTCTTAGAGATTTGGAAGGGAATTGCGATGTCGATTTTTAATTTGTTGGTGGCCGCGAACTTTTGCTTGGCTATGGTTCTGCAGGATACACCCGCCGAGGAAGTAAAACTAAGCGATTTTTCTTTGGTTCCCCGTGTTCCACTGGTGGAGATTGTGCGACCCGAAGTGAAGTTACAGGAGGACATCATACGCCTCGAGGATTGGTACTTCAGCCAATTTCAATACCAATCGACGGAACCGAATCAAGCCCAGTTCGGCGTTCATGTGCGGAGGGCCGATGAGACCCTGCGAAAACATCTCAAGGTCAAATCTGGGCTGGGCTTGGTTGTTGAATTGATTGTTCCTGATTCGGGAGCTGCCCAGGCAGGAGTACAAGTCGACGACGTTTTGTTGAAACTGGATGATCAATGGCTGATCAATTCGGAACAGTTTACGACTTTAGTACAGAATATGGAGATTGGGCAGACTGTGAAAGTGACCTTGATTCGCGAAGGCTTGAGTCAAGAGATTTCGGTGACTTTGACAAAAGCCATCGCCCTGAGCGAAGACGCGGGAAAGCTGCGATTCGATTTCGATCTCAAGTTTGCCCCGGCAGACGAGGTCCACAGCAAGTTGCCTGAAGCCGCCGACTGCGCTCAGTGCCATCAACCGAATTCCGCTTCAGACGCAAACTCTCATTATCCGGCAAACCGTTAAAGTTTGCCAAAAGTCGTGGTCGATGCTGCTGGTGAAGACAACGCTAATTCCATGCCTCACGCGGAGTTGCACGCTAGCATGCCGTCGAAAGCAGCCTTACCACGGAACGAAGTAATCAGCGATTACTTCCCGATGACACGCGAAGAGCTGGGCGTGCCGGCCGTTCCCATGATTCGCTTGGGAGGGACGGAGGATGCAGACCACTCGCGGACTGTTCCTCAGCCGCATGCTACCTTTTCGGCCGATAAAGCCCAGCGGTCATCGGAATTCACGGTGGCCGCTCGTTCAAGATCGAATACGATCACTGAACCAACGACGAGCCCGGCGTTGAAGTCTTTGCCAGATGGCGCACCAGGCCATGATGTGCGGTTTGTCGTTCGTCAAAAAGACCGCGAACCAAGTTTGGCTGAGATGGCCCAAGCGGCGTTCCCTGAAGGAGCATCACCGTTGTTGCCTTCGTCGAGCAGCGTCGTGGTGCCACAGTCGCGCGACTATCCTTATTGGTTAGTGGCACTGTTTCAGATTGTCTTGGGAACGATGGTGGTAATTCTCGTCGTCAAATTCGCCAACTTGATTCGAGAATCGACCTCCGGTCCAACGCGTCAAGTCATGGTGCCAAATCAGATGCAAACAGAGGAACCGCTGGAGTCACGGACTGCGACTTGGGTTGGCAGTCGCGAGATTGGCAATTCAGGGTCGGAAGCTCCTGGGTACGGGTATTAAACATGGCTGACCTGCAAGTGCCTGAAGTTTTGTTTTTGCGGCCGGCATCTCCGGCAGCAAGCCGCGGCGAGAAGAATTCGAGTCAGGCAATTACACCGCAGACGAGCGGCATTCGTGCTTCCGGCACCCGATCGGTTCGAGACGTGATGGAAGACCTTCGTCGAGCCGAACGGACAAGTGAATTTGCGGACGTGCGCCCGACGATGGCTGGTGAGAGTAATAGCTTTCATGTCGTCGATCAACCGGGCCCAGAAGTTCCAGGTCCTCACTTCCGTAGTTCGTTGCTGCGGGAAGAGCCCGCGAGCGACATGGAGCCAAGCGGTGCGTCTGCCGGGCCAGTGCTTGAGGGTTTGCGTTGGCCAACGAAAGTATTGGAATTGAGCCGCCGCTGTCAGGTGCAGTTCGATGCGATCGGCAAGAAGATCTCGGGCCGTTCACGAGTTGGAATCATCGGTTTGGAGCCCAATTGTGGAGTAACGACGATTGCCGCGGCGGTGGCGCTAAGTTGCTTTGCTCGACACAATCGCCGACCTGCGAACCAACGCATCGAGACGATCTTGATCGATGCCAATCTGGCGCGTCCTGCGATTTCGACGTTCGTTGAGACTTCCCGTGCCACGGCTTGGCAGGAGTGGACGACCATTTCGAGCGAAAGCCTCCGCAACGCGGCGAACCCTTGCGACCAATTGAAGCTCCCAGGTGGGAATGGCATGCGAGTGTGGCCAATTTCCTGCGGTATTTGTGCAGAGGCAGCGCCCTTGAAGGCCGCGGGTATTGGAGCGGAACGCGACTCGGACACCGTTCGCTATTTCCTGCCCGTTCAGGCGGCTGGGCCGATTGCTCAAACTCTCAGCCGAGTTGTCGATCAACTGGCAGCGTCGGGAAACATGGTGATTGCCGACTTGGGGCACTTGGATCATTGGCGGCAACTACAGCACTTGGCGACGATTGCCAAGGCGTTTGATCAAATCATGTTGATCGTTCCAGAGGCGCCTGATCGGCGTCAGGTTTCCAAAGCGATTTGGGAATTGCAGGATCTTGGTCAGACCTCTTGTCTGCTGATCGAAAACTTGCGGTTCTGATGCCTCGTTACTCTTCGCAACTCCCTTGTGCCTTGTGCCAGTTCCCGTCTGGTCGTACACCAGGTAGATCTTCTCTGTACCAATAATCCAAAGCGGCCAGCCATTGTTCGACATTCTTGGCTTTCGCCATCGCTTCGCGAACTTCTAGGTATTGCGGATGATGCATGCTGTATTTGATTCCAAACTTCCGCATTGTGGGCCCGACGCGATCGGGACCGTAAAGCTGAGTGGCAAGATCAAAATGCATCCGGATCACTGCTTTTTGTTCGAACAGACTTGGTGGCGGTGGTAGCGCCCGACCAGCGGCCAATTCTCGGACTTCGTTAAAGATCCAGGGGTTGCCAATGGCTCCTCGGGCGACGGTCACGCCATCAACTCCAGTTTGTGCGATCATGTTTAGGCAGTCTTCGGCAGTGAACAAATCACCACTACCGAGAATCGTTCGCGAACCAACATGTTGCTTGACTTCACGCAGGAACTCCCAACGACTTGGGCCGACGTATTTTTGTTTGACGGTGCGGCCATGCACCGTGATCCCTGCGACCCCCATAGCAAAGGCACCATCCAAGATGCGAAAGAAGTTGTCGCGACTTTCGGAAGTATCATCCATACCGCGGCGCATTTTTAGTGTCACCGGTATCGATTCAGGAACGACATCACGAGTTCGGCGCACGATTTCTAGCGCGACTTCAGGTTGTGAGAGATGGTAACCGCCTCGGCAGCGTCCCAAAACCTTCTTGACGGGACACCCAAAATTGATGTCGATGACATCGAAGCCGGCTTCGACCAACTTCAAGGCTCCGGCCGCGAACTGTTCCGGTTCGGCACCCATCAATTGGCCGGCTACCGGATGGTCTTCATCCGACAAATGCAGAAAATGGCTCGTCCGTTTGCGGTCTTTCAACTCGACCAAAAACTTGTCCAACATGACTTCACACAGAGCGTAGTCCGCGCCAAAGCGTCTTGCGACCACTCGCATTGGCCAATCGCTATACCCAGACAGCGCTGCTTGAACCGCAGGGAAGCCGACCTTGACCGAGCCGATGGCCAATGGCTTTAAGGTCGATTGCCAATCGATATCGAACGCGATCGTCATTGAACGAAATTTCGAGAAAAAAGCAGGTAGGGAAAATGCGGCGACTCGAGTTCCGCGCCAGCTTCAACCTAAACGCGGAATGGATCTTTGTCCAGCGGAAGAGTTATTACAATCCGATCGACCCGCTCGAACGGAAATTGGGTCTCTGCGGATTGTCGCGGACCGCCGCGGCGGTCGGATTCTATTAGTTACAACCCGTTTGATCGTAAAGTTGACTAAAACAGCGCATTTGCTACTGGTTGAACTACAATTTCTCATGGAGGCGCCAAAAGTTGCGAGGTAGGTCAACGGAGTGGCAGCTCGTCCGGTGCCCAACAACTCACGCTAGGATTCATTGGGCGAAACCCTTTTCGGATCGCAATGATCATGACTCAGCGACATTTTCGGCCAAATCTTCGCATCGCGATAGCTTCGACCGTCCGCCAGGCGTGTGGCTTGGTGATCGGAGCACTGTGGTTTTCGGCGGCACCCTGCGCAGCACAGGAGGAAAAATCAGGTTCTCCGCTCGAACAAAGTTCATCATCCATCGGGCCTGATAAAACGCCCTTGGACGAATCGAATTCGCCACTGAGCGATTCCGCGTCCACAACGTACGGAGTCCGGATTGGTGAGGCCCAAGTGGTACGATATCAAATCGGTGCCAAGATCAAGACGGGACCGGCGCCATTCACCGGCATCACTTTGCGATTTCCGGTGCCGAACGATTGGCCGGAACAAAAGGTCAATGTTGTCGATGAAGAACTGTACGACCGTGCCAAAGATATCGAGTACCGGGTGCTGGACTCGGGTGTTCGACAAATGATGGTGGCCATTCCACAGGTTCCGGCCGAGACGGAAGCCAACGTGTTGATCACCTACGAAGTCGCGATCAGCCCAATTCTGGCTCCTGAGCAAACCACCGGCTTGAAAAAGCCGAAGAAGGTCACGAAGGAAACCAAGTTCTTCGTGGGCGATTCACCGATGATCGAGACGAGGGACAAGAATCTGAAGAAGTTGGTCGCCGAAATCACGAAGGACGAACAGGATCCGTGGGTGGCACTGAGTGCGACGCATCGATGGATCTTGGACAATGTTTCGGAAACGGTTACCAAACCGCAGAGTACCGAAGACACGCTCCAGACCAAACAAGGATGTAATGAAGACCGAGCGGCTTTGTTTGTAGCGATGGCTCGTGCCTTTGATGTTCCAGCTCGATTGGTCATGGTCGAGGGAGGACAACATGCCGAGTTTTGTTTGGAAGATCCTGCTGGCAAATTGCATTGGTACCCGTGTAGCTTCCGAGGTAGTGGCGAATTCGGTTCGTTAACGAACCCGGCGGTGGTGTTCCAAAAAGGGGACAATGTCAAAGAACCGGAAGCTGGCAAACGAGTGCGTTTGATCCGCGAGCATGTTCATGGGAAGGGCAGTGCAGCGCCGCAAGTTGAAATCGTGCGGCGGGTTGTGCAATAACGTTGATTATCGCAGGGCCTACGAAGCCGATAACTTAGCTCGGATGCGGCGATTCGGATTGGACACGAGTTGGATGTCGTCCACTCGACTCCATTTGACGGTAAACTCAGTCGTGTGGCGTTGAACTCTCCGAACGCTGCGATGATTTTAGCCATCGGACCAGATCACCGTTGATGGTCGGTTGCGGCAGGATCTCGATGTTCGGCTTGACCACCGTCTGCAATTGTTGAATGTTTGCCAACTCGCCTGGGTCCGGCGTATCGCCATCGATGATCACCACGACGCGAGTGAACTGCTGCAATTTGGCCAGAGTCGCTAGAAACCGTGTCGGCCACAACGAGCAATTGAGGATCAGAATCCGCCGATTGGTCAGGGCGGGAAGCAGATCAAGCGCATTGCCCGACTCCAAATTCGAAATCTGGAAGGCCTCACCCGCATCCGCGCTCGGGCGCGCTGCTAAATTGGCAGCCAAGGTGGCAAATTCGTTTCCGGGTGAGTCCAGGACTTCTACCAACCAAGATTTTCTCAGTAAGATCGAAAAGTCATCGGCCTCCCCGGTTTCGAAACCAGAAATGGTGGACAACGTCATCCAATCTAACTCATGGTTCAAAGTGAGAATGCCAGAGTGCATCGTGCGGCTGTCTCGCCAGATTCTAGTATCGATCCCGATTATCCGTCCCAGGGAATCCGTTGCCAAGGTTTGAGTATTCATGTTGGCAGGCAACACGCTTGCCGATTTAAAAAGCAATTCCAACGGTTTCGGTTCGATAAACATAATTTCAGCTGAATTGGAATATGACGTGATTGAAACCATATTGCGCCACGGTTCGGGTATTCGTTGACGAACGTCCTCCGCAAGGAGCGCGGAAGATTTGTCTTGGCGAATGCTGATTTGCCCACCGTTATAGACTTGTTGAATGTACCATTCGTGTTTCTCGATGAACTCGTCAATGTTCGATAGTTCGAACGACACCCAAAAATTGGCAGGAAACGATTTAGGTGACTGAGAAAACTTGCAATCGACCAGGGTCAGAAGTTGGCGCGTCGGGCCACGAATCTGGTCGAAATCGATGCCGTCGAAGAAGCAATTGTCGAAGCGAATTTGGTGCAGTTTACTGGTAATGCGCGCCATGTCCTCGGCATCGACGGTGCCGCCGTAGACTTCCCAAGCGAATGGATAAATGGTTTGAGGCAAATCCTTGAGACGTAGCTTCTGTCCGTCAATCTTCAAAACCGAGTTAGCGGAGTCGCAGATATCTGTTGGATCGCTGATCGGGAAATCCATTTGCCAGTAGACTTCAGAAAAGCAAGCTTCGATTTGGTTCCGAATCGAGGTCCAAGCGGGGTCCGCCGTCATTTTCTTGCTTACTGTGCAAAAGATGACACCGTCGCGTCGAACCATCAAGGAGCGGTCCCAATAACTGTATCGCGATTCGAAGCCGCGTCGGACTTTCTCGTCGTCATCTTGCAAGTCTTGCAACCGCGCCACGGATGTCGCGCGGTCCCACGCTTGCGAGTCGGCGGTCCACCAAACAGTCACATGGAAATATCTTGGTAAGACGGCACTGCATACCAAGATCGCCACGAACAACAGACTTGCCCAGGCGGTCCAGACACCGTATCGCGCCCAGCCGAGTGGACGAACATTGTTTGGTTCCGCAAAGCGTTCGTCATTGCTCGTTGGACTCTTTCGCAAACTGTTGACGATCGCTGATGGTAAGTAGAGGATCGCTCGATCGCGAAAGAAGCAACTCGACCAAAACGCCAGCAATTGACTGGCGGCAAAACCTGAGAGTAACGGCAGCCACACTCGGAATGTTATTCCCGTGGGTCCGTTTGGTAACATGAAAGGCTGTTGGAAGTGGTAGAACCAAGCTAAAGCATGGAGTCCAGCCGGAATGGTCAACCAAACCACATGGAAAAGTAAACGGCCCCACCAGCGTTTTCGTGCGGTGATGGCCCAATAGAACGGAACCATCGCGAGCAACGATAGAAACGAGACTGGTACAGCCAGCAGGATCCATACCCCAGACGCTTCGGTTTCCAACCGTCCAACTTCCAAGCTGGACTTGAGCCAGATCGTCGCGACCAGGAGAATGGCAATTCGAATGGTCCAAGGGTGCCATAAGAAACTGCTTGAAGTCGGAGTTTCGGCCAGCAACGGTGTGGTCGCCTCGTTTTTCTGGGCCGTTTGCAATGTGAGGTTCCGAAAAAACGGATGTGCCAACCATATCGACAATAGCGGGACCAAGCCCAATCCCCAAAACCGGACATCCATCTCGTCCCTTGTCCTCCCTCCGTCGGGAAATATTTCATCAAGGGATATTCGGACGATTGCTTCTAGTTCCTTCGTTGCTGGCGAGAGGAGCCAAAGACCAATGGCCGCGAGACCGCCCCAAAAACATCGCTCCAACGCAGTATGTCGGGTAAACAAGAGTTTCTGGCACAGCACGACCCAGACTCCACAATAGAATCCAACTAACGTACTGAGTTTCGAAACCGTGGCGGGGTCCAAATCGTCGCCCACAATCCAACTCTGGTGCAACAGGCAGCCGAGAAAGGCCAGCATGGCCCATAAGGTTCCCAGCAAGGCGAGCCAACGACTTGATTGTATGGAGCACATAAGTGAGTATCGATTGTTAAAACTTGAACGCCGCTCTCGTCACCGCGAACCACGAGTTTGGCGGATGCCGTGGAATCTGCAGTTTAACGTTATGGCGATTCGCCGAGTTCGTCAATCATGTTGGAGCGGTGCCAAGGACGATCCGAATATGGGACCAATTCCAGGGACTGTAGGCGGGAAAAACTATCGTCCCAGCCAACCGCGGCGTATAATGGGAGAGCGGCCATCAGACCTCCCATTATCCTTTCCGATCGCAGAGTCGCGAAAACATGTTCTCGTTGATTCAAATTCACTTGATGTTTGGGCATACTTTGCCGGCAACCATAAAGACGGTCCCGAACTCTACCGTGCTCGCATTCTTGGCAGTTGCTTTTGTTCTATCATTGCCGGTGGTAACGATTGCCCGGGTTCAAGAGGTTGATCCATTGGGGCGCCCTATCAAACCGAGTGGTCCCCAAGCTGGGGCGGCAGCGAATTCATCTCCGACTCCCAACTCGAAATCGGCCGCAGCAAACAAAGACAAACTGGCTCAAGAGACTGAACTGCCAAATTCGCCGGTCAAGCCAAGTGGTCGAAACAGCCTCCGCGATTTTGTTCCCGAAGAGCTCGATGTGCCCCAACTGCCGAAGACTCGCGACTTCGAGGCGGAATCGAAGGGCACGGCTCGGTTGACCATCGCTCAGCAGGACAAGGCCGGATCAACTCCAGCCCAAGCCGAGAACATTCGTACGGTCGCGGCGGATGGCGAAATCTTGGTTGCTCCGCATGGTGGCTTTCGTTTGGTCAAGCGAAGCTCGAAGGTGTGGGAGTTCGGCGTCGAGATCGCGGCGGGTGCCGGTCCTGTCCGCGGTGCGATCGCGGTGGCTCCGGTACCGATCGAATTCCCAGAGCAAAAGCTAACGGTCCTTAGTGAATTCAAATCGCCCAACGTGGCCAGTGTCAAGATGAAAGACTTCGCTGGCCAAGGTCGGCAGATGATCGTCAATGTTCCCAACATGAACGCGGGTGAAACCGCCCGAGCCACCATCACCATGCGATTGGATCGCTACGATATCGTGGCACCTGAATCGCCTGTCGAATGGAAGTTTGTCGAAAAGGGCCAGCGAGAGGGTCGCTTGTTTTTAGGGGAAAGCCCTTTTATTGAGACAACAAACAAACGCTTCAAAGAACTTGGCGAAGAAATCGTCAACGCGGAGGAAGAACCTTGGCAGCAAGTGGAGTCCATTTACACGTGGCTGCAAAAGAACATTGCTTACGAATTCGATCAGACGATTCACTCGTCATTAGATGCCTTGGCCACCAAGCGAGGAGACTGTGAAGAATTTGCGTCCTTGTTTATCGCTTTATGTCGAACGCGAGGAATTCCGGCCCGCGCCGTATGGTGTAACGATCATACCTATCCAGAGTTCTTGATGATGACACCGAGTGGCGAGGCTGTCTGGTTGCCGTGCCAGTTGACGACGCACGAACATATCTTCGGCCAAATGTTCGACGATCGTCCCATTCTGCAAAAGGGGGACAAGTTTACGGTGCTGGGTGGAAGTCAGCCCAATCGTTATCTGGAAGCAAAGATGAAAGCCGCTTCGGCAGTGTCTCCTCAGTTCAAGTGGATTATTCAGGAAGTTGACCCAGCGAAACTCGATCAGCACGACTCGCCATTGGGTAATTAGGAGAGCTATTTCTTTCTGTCGAAGGGCCAACTCAATGCGATGCGCGGCTAGAGCTTCTTCTTAACGTTAGAGATCTTTACGCCACAACACGGTCGAGTCGATCGGTTTGAATTCAAGTTTCTTGCAGAGCGATTTCACAACGTTATCGGTTTCTAAATGTTGGATTTCCACTAGCCCAAAGCCACCTTGCTTCAATTGACGCAGACTTTCACCGACCATATAGGTGGCCAAGCCTTTCCGACGAAACTGGGGCAGCACGGACAGCTCGACCAGGCCGACGCCATTTTGTCCCCAGTTCTCGACTAAAGGATCCATTTCCCAGAAGGCAATTTGCCCAGCGACCTCGCCCGTGCGTTTTTCCTTCAATTGAAAAAACTTTTGCGCGATCGCATCGTAGTGGCAAGCCTGTAACCACGTTTGCGGATGCGAATCGGAAACGTTCTCGAGGACATAACTGCGACTGATCATTAGTTGCTGTCGGTCGATAACTTGACGGAAATCGCCAAGGCGCCAGTGGTTGATGACAACGGAGCCATAGGCTTCGTAACCCGCAGCTCCCAAAGCGAGCCGCACGCGTTGGTCATCGGCCAACATTCCTACGAATCGTGAACCGCCGTATAGTCCCAAATAAAAAGGCGAGAGCGGAAAGTATCCCCCGAACTCGACATGGGACGAGCCATGTTCGCGCAAGTACGTTTCGCCCATCTCTAATAACTTGGTGGCGACTTCTGGGGGTTGGTCACCCCCTCGCAATAACAACTGTGCGATCACGCCTTTTTGATAATCCAAGCCTTGCTGATTCTCTGAGATGCCAAACGCGACGTGAACCAAGCCAACGGCAGCTCCGTTTTCCAAGGCCAAAAACACGCTTTGTGGATCAAAATAAGTCTTGCTCAATACCACGCGTTCGAACACCGCCGGATTAAGACCATGATACTTCCCTCGCAAGTTCGAGTGTTGCCGCCAAAGATCACAAATTAGGGGCGTGTCAGAATTTTCGAAGGAGCGAAACTGCATAACACGGCTCGAATTTCAATTAGGCGGCGCGAACTCGTTGAGAATGGTCGGACGAATGGCGGCCGGTTTTCGGTTTCCAACGGCGATGGACCCACCAGTACTGCTCGGGATCTGCTTGGGCTTGTGCGGCGATTTTTTCATTGTACCACTGTGTGAGCCCACGCACTGATTGTAACTCTTCCGGCAGATGATTTGGATCCACCACACCACCGAAGTCCACCGCGAGACGCAGTGGACCGTCCGTGCGACGGCAAGCGACCACGACCATCGGGGCACCACTGCTTAGCGTAAATAAGGCCAAGGCTTTGTGACAAGAGGCGGGGCGACCCATGAAGTCGGTCCAGATTCCCTTTTCCCCGGCATACTGATCACCCAATAGAGTCATGGTTTTTCCACTGGCCAGTGCCGCTTCGATCAAGTCGCTGCTCCCGTCTTTGGGGAGGATGAATTGTCCGCTCCGTTCGCGAAAGTCGTTAATGAAGCGGTGCAGGAATGGGTTGTCCAGTGTTCGAGCGACCGTGTACGTCGGATTACCGAGGATGCCACAAAGGTAGCCGCCGAGTTCAAAGTTTCCAAAGTGTCCAGCGACCAACACCACCGGCCGAGAATCCAAAAAAAAGCGAACCAAAGTCCTTCGGTCTGCAATTGAAAAATACTGGCGCCAATTGGAATCGTGCACCAAACGCGGGGCGTGCGCTATCTCACAACCCATCAAAATGAGGTGCCGCCACATCTCGAAAGAAATCTGTCGGTATTCTTGGTCGCTTCGTCCCGGAAGTGCATGGAGCAAGTTCTCCCGGATTAACGATTGCCGAAATCGGATCCGGTCATTCAAGATAGACGCCAACCCCTTGGACAAGTTGTCGCACCAAGCAAGTGGGATGATTTGGATCACACAAAAGACGAATCGCACCAATAAATAGACCGCGTAGTCGCCTGCGACCTTGAGTCCATGTTGAATCGATTTACTCAGCCTTGATGGTGTCGACATCCTTGTTCGTTTCTAGCAGAAAATGGGGCTGAAGCTCCCACCGCAGGGCTGTCCCAATCGACTTCTGGAGCCGTCCTGTGGCGGGAATCGCCGCCCAAAACGTTGTCGCGGGAAAGCCGACTTTCCCCCTCGCTCGAGTCGGATGGAAGCGGGGGACGGGCCGTCCTCACGAGTGTGCTTCGTGACCTCTGGCCTGCCATGATCCCACGCCCGTAGAGTTTCGTAAATACGGATTTGGAGTCGCCACGGGACCGGAAAAACGTTAGATTAAACTCCGGATGACGCGAAGCAGGACGCGATTATTACCAGACGGTTTGGTTCTTACGTACGTTTTTTGGTCGGCGAGTGACGCTGACGAAGGAAAGAATGCGAATGTTGCTTCGTGGTTTTGGGGTACGGTATTTTGGGGTTTCCGTCGGCTTGGTGCTGGGTTTGTTTTGTTCGGCTGGCTCGGCCAATGCTCAGCAAGGGCAAATCGGCGATGCGGCCCCGGGTGGAGGACAAACGGCCCAAAACGATCCCGAACTACAAGGACCGGCGTTGATCCAGCAAGCCAGCTACTTGATCGGACAGCAGATTTTTAACGATTTTGCTCGTGACCAAGTGGAGATTAACGTTGAAGCGTTGATTCAAGGCATCAAAGACGCGGCGGAAGCGAAGCCGTCCACGATTCCGGCGGAGCGGGCTCAAGCGATCATGATGGCGTTTGCCAAAAGCGTGCAGGCCAAACAGCAGCAATTGTTGCAACAGATGGCCGACACCAACTTGAAGGCCGGTCAGGCTTTCTTGAAGGAGAATGCGTTGAAGCCAGGCATCAAACAACTGGAAAATGGCGTCCAATACGAAGTTTTGCAAACCGGCAAGGGAGCCAGCCCAGCCGAGACGGATACCGTCACGGTGCATTACACGGGCACCTTTATCGACGGAACGGTTTTCGATTCGTCGGTCGAGAACGGCCAGCCTGCTACTTTTCCACTTACACAAGTGATTGAAGGTTGGACCAAGACGATTCCGCGCATGAAGGTGGGTGACAAATGGCGAGTGTTCATTCCGTCAAATCTAGCGTATCGCGAAACCGGAAAAGCACCGGTTATTCAGCCAAATCAAACGCTGATTTTCGAGATTGAATTATTGGATGTGAAGCCTCGCTAGTCGAAGTCGAAGCGGATTGTGAAGTACCTGAAGCAACTTCTGGCGCGAATCCCGTGGCAACGACGACTGACCGTTGGCGTTTGGGGCAACGCCACCGAGGCCGTGTTCTCGGTGTCACTGGTTGGTGTCGGATTGATTGTTCTAGTTTGGTGTATCGTCACGCAGTGGCTGTCTGGAGCTTCTTCGTCGGGAAACGAACTTTTTCAGCGCGTTCTGGGCATGGTTTTCAGTGGCGCCATTGTCTGTGTGGGCGGATTCCGCTTGGTTCGCGTCATGTACGCGACTTCGGGGTCGCCCGAGCATCGCAGTCGATTTCTACAACAAGCGTTGGACCTGGATTATCTTCGTACCTCCGAGCCGATGGCAACTTCGGCGCCTTCGGTGCCGCAATTGCCTCCGGGAAGATTAACCGCCGGGCAGCGATTGCGATTTCGGGTTAACCAGTCGACTCCATCTCGTGGGCGGCTGTTCGGCTTGGTCGCGTTTGCGTTGTTGATGCTAGGCGTCAGTACGGTTTTGGTTGCGGTAATCTGGGAGCAATGGGAAGTCCTGCCCTTGGATCGACTGTTGATGACCGCGAGTGTGCTGGCGGTTTTGGTCTTTGTGACTTTCTGGTTGTTGTGGAAGACCGGACGCAGTCTCATCGAGCAGTTTCAACTTGGCTTGACCCGAATCGAACTTTCCGGGCATCCACTTACTCCTGGGGTCGAGTATCAATTGTACTTTCAGCAAACTGGCGAAATCCGTTTGGAAAAGCTGGACTTGGTGCTACAATGCTTCGAGCAAACGACCTACGAACAAGGGACCGACATTTGTACCCATCGGGAAACCACCTTCGAACAAGTCTTGGTGGAAACCTCGGGGGTCCAGTTGTCCGCGGAGGAGCCTCGTCATTCTTTGGAGCTGAGGCTACCGGAAAACGCCATGCACAGTTTTCTCTCGGGAAATAACCAGATTGGTTGGCAGTTGGTCGTGAAAGGCAAAAAAAAGGGATGTCCAGAATTCAAACGCGAGTTTCCGATCTTGGTATTTCCGAAATCGGTCGGCCGGTTGTAAGTGTTGCTGGCAATCAGTGGCATTGCGGATTTACTTTGCAGGGAGCTGCCACTCCGAATGCTCCATTGTCGCAGTTGCCCACGACAAATCTAAATCGGGGAATCTCCGAAGGGACCGTTCAAGTTGCCGACAATTCGGCCGAACGGGAACCTGCGAACGCCGGGGCCTACCGTTCGATTCCGATGGTAACGGCTGGCAGTCTGTTCGAATGTCAGTACACCGTGTTTTCCGGCGAGCGGAATGTGTTTCGCGGCGGCATGACATCCGTCGTGGATTCGTTGCCTGAAACCGAACTCGCACAGCCCATCGAGTCAACCGTGTTTGAAGAATGCGGGGTGGACGCGGTTAAGGTCGTTGAGCACTCGTTGTTGTGGCAAACCACGGGCAAAGGAGAGCGGGATTTCGGGATTCTATTGTTCGAACGCCGCCGAGTTCCGAAGCCGACTGCCGGACAAACGCTCGTTTTCCCTGGGGTTCACGTGCCGGCCGTCTTTCGCGCGGTTAGTCCAATCGCTCCCCTAAGTTACCACGGGAAGCTAATTTCTATTGAATGGCTGGTTCGAGTCCGAGTGTTTTTGCTGTCCGGACGCCAACTGCGATTCGAGCAGTGCTTCGCGCTGGTTACCGAATAATCGGCCACAAAAGAGCGGCGGATCACGTTGCGCCGCATCTTCTCCATCGGCAGGTAGCCTGCTAGTCCTGAATTTTGCTTGTCAAAGATTTACAGTTGAGTTGGAAATAATGCCGAGACTATGATTGTCAGGACGCCGCGCTTCGATTCTTATGAAAGGGTTCAGAGTTCGGATTGGGATTTGCCTTTTCCAGGCCGTTTCGGATAAGATGAGTAGTGGGCAGGACGCTGTGTGGGATGAATCATCAAAGGTCGTAAAATCGTGCCAAAAGTCAATCAATTGCAACGACTGCTGTGTTTGTCGCAATCTGAAGAGAAAGATGACTTGTTGCCGGCGAGCATGCGCGAAGAGTATGAAGTTACCTTTGTTCGCAACCCCGTAAAGATTCTAAGCTTATTGCAGGGCGAAACCTTTGACGGCGTGTTTGTTTGCGCCGACTCGTTTCGCGAGATCTTGGGATTGGGGGAGTTGATTCGCGATAGCCAGATTTTGAAAAACTTGCCCGACGCGGTCGCCTTGTTGGACCGCGACGAACGGATCGTTTGGTGCAATGAAAAGTTGGCTGCGTGCACGGGTCGTTCGGATGTTAGCAACCTGCGGTTGATGGATTGTTTCCCGGATGTCGCTTTGGACGGGTCCGATGAGGATCCCGTGCACACGGCGGCAATGATTGGTCGGCAGACGGTCACGCGGCTAAGGTTCAAGAATGCTAATGAATTCGATTTGATCGTCTCTCCCGTCTTGGGAAGGAGTGGCAAGTCGGACCAGTTGATTGTTGTGATGCGGGACATGACCCGCGAATCGCAACAGAAGCAGAAAATGAACGCCATTCACGCAGCCGGGGTCGAGTTGGCAAATTTGACTCCCGAAGAAATTTTCCAATGGGATTTTCGCCAACGGATCGAAGTCTTGAAAGCCAACATCCTGCACTACACGCAGGAAGTGATGAAGTTCGATTACTTCGAGATCCGTTTGATTGATACCAAAACAAACCAATTGAATGTGTTGTTGTCGGTCGGAATCAATAGCGAGCGAGCCCAGCAACCATTGTATGTGTCGATCAATGGTCAGGGGGTAACTGGATATGTGGCTGCGACCGGTGAGAGTTACTACTGTCCCAATACATCCACTGATCATTTGTATTTGGACGGGCTAATCGGTGCCGGAAGTTGTTTGGTTGTACCGTTGATTGTTCATGAGCACGTGATTGGCACCCTGAATGTCGAAAGTCCGGCAATTGATGCTTTTAGCCCGAGCGATAAACAGTTCTTGGAGATTTACTCCTATTACATTGCGAATTCGCTGAACACGTTCGAGTTGTTGGCTGCCGAAGGTGCTAATTCGGCCCAACAACATATTCAAGCGATCCGCAAGGCTGTCGCATTGCCGATCGACGAGATTTTGAACGAAGCCTATTTGGTGCTAGAGAAATTCAGTCATGACCCTGAGGTGGAGGCTCGGCTGCGCGCGATCGTTCAGAAGACTCGCGAGGTAAAGCAAGTCATTCACAACGCCAACAGTTCGGTGGTGGCCGATGCGGCGATTCCGGATTCTTTGCAAACGCCCGTTCGACCGGTCCTGGTAGGCAAACGAATGTTGGTCGTTGATCACGATACCACAACCCGAGACGACGCTCATCAGCTGTTGGAAGCCTTTGGCTTGATTGTTGAGACGGCTCATACGGGGCATGAAGCGCTGACCATGATGCGGAACATGGATCGCGATCGCCTGTACGACTGCATTTTGTCCGAAGAACGATTGCAGGATATGGATGCCTGTCAACTGCTGAAGGAGATGCAACCTATTTTCGGAGTCGAAAGCCCGCCGTTGGTGCTAATGAAGCGAGCGGGATTCTATGATCCGGTTCATGTAATGAGTCGGGCGCGCGAGGCCGGGTTGCGGAAAGACGCGCGGATTGTCAAGCCGCTTCGAATGGAGCAAGCCGTGGCTATGGTCGAACGGATGATCGACGAGAATGGCCATCAAGAAATTTGCTCATGATCTTGATTCTGCTGACATTTGTTTTCTTTTCCATCGGGCACTTGGCATTTTGGTGCACGGTTTTCAACCAAATTCATGCGACCCGTTGTCCCAGAACAGCTCGAAAAGGCAGTGAACTGTTAACGCTGCTGAACGTTCTGGTTCTGTTCGCGGCGAGTTTGTATTTGGTGTTCGCTTATCCGAACTTGGCGGATCCGCTGACATTCTTTTCGAGTTTGGTGAATGATGGAGTTGGAAGTATATTTACGTGGTCGCCCGCTTCGCCTCGGCCCGTTCTTATATTGGCCTGTTATTGGTATTTCTGCAGTGTGTTGTCCTTCTACTTTATTGCGCGTTGGATCTACTGGAAGGTGTCATTCAAACATCCTGCATTCTTTACGGAGCACGAAACGAATTACTTTGATTTTGAAGACGAAGACCCCGAGTTGTTGCATGGCTTGCCAGCGCAGTTGTCTCACGCGTTGCTGCCAGGCAGTCAATTGTTGGTCCTGAGTATCGAGTCGAAGACTTTTGAGTTCCCGAATTTGCCGGCGGAGTTTGACGGTTATCGAATTAGCCATCTTTCCGACCTGCACTTTACCGGCAGAATTGGCAAGCCCTACTTTCGGCAAGTAATTGAACATTGTTTACGTTGGGAGCCCGATCTCATTTGCATCACGGGGGATTTGATCGACAAGGCCAAGTGTTTGGGTTGGATCGAGGAGTTGTTGGCTCGATTGCATGCCCGTGACGGAGTTTACTTTGTCCTCGGCAATCACGATCGCCGTATCAAGAGCGAGTCGATGCTGCGGGCGCGACTCGCCGAAGCAGGCTTGACCGATGCCAACGGTCGGTATATCTCGGTCGAGCGAGGCTCGGCAGAGACGGCAGCTCGGCTGTGGTTCGCCGGCAACGAACTGCCATGGTACGCCGGGGCGGAGAAGTTGGAGCCAGTCGAAAGCGTCCGACGGGCAGCCAACGATTTTTTTATCGCCTTGAGTCATTCGCCGGATCAGTGGCCGTGGGCCAAACAGTTGGGGTTTGATCTCATGTTGGCGGGGCACACCCATGGAGGCCAGGTCTGTTTGCCGATTATTGGACCGATCATTGCCCCATCACGCTTTGGTGTCCGGTACGCGGGCGGCGTGTTTGATATTGAAGGCCTGGCGCTTCAGGTTAGCCGCGGCATCTCGGGTGCGGAACCGTTGCGTTGGAACTGCCCGCCGGAGTTGGCACAACTAACGCTTCGTTGCTCTGATCGAACCTGATCCGTTGGGAGGAACGGCGCGTCTTCAGCGCGGGAATGATGCGGTTCATTGGTCTTCATCATTCCGAATGCTCTATGGAATTCAACACCGTGAGTTGAACATTTCGTGGGCTTCCGAGAGGGCTTAGCCCAGTATTCTGAGTATGTTGGATCGGCTACGATTAGGCTTGGTTGAAGACCATTTACTTGGGAGCGAACTTATGCCTACTGTCCTAGTTGTTGACGATACTGCGGTGGATCGAAAGCTTGCCGGCCGCTTGCTGGAAAAGTCGCCCAACATTCGTGTAATCTACGCCGAGGGCGGAAAACAAGCGCTCGAATTTCTGGCGACCGAAGCTCCCGATCTCGTGGTTACCGATCTGCAGATGCCCGACATGGATGGCTTGCAGTTATTGACCGCCATTGAGGAAAGCTTCAGCGAGGTTCCGGTGGTACTGATGACGGCTCATGGTTCTGAGGATATCGCGTCGCTGGCACTGGAACATGGAGCGGCTTCATTTGTTCCAAAGTCTGAGTTGGCTGAGTTATTGTCCGATACCGTGGTACAAATCTTGGCTTTGACTCATTCGGATCACCAGTATCATCGCTTGATTTCTTGCTCGCAACGTACCGAATTTGAATTCGAATTGGAGAATGATGTCGAGTTGATTGAACCCTTGGTCGAGTTGTTGCAACAGGTCGCCGCCAGCATGAAGGTGGTGTCGGGAACACGTCGCGTGCGACTGGGAGTGGCACTGGAACATGCGGTGCATAACGCGATGTTCCGCGGTAACTTGGAGATACCCCGAGGAACGACTGGAGCGCCGGACTACGAGCTCTTGCAACGCCGATTGAATGAGCGACCATTCTCCGACCGTCGCGTTACGGTGTTGGCCAAGATAACTCGTGAACTGGCTGAATTTGTTATTCGAGACCAAGGACCGGGGTTTGATATCACAACGGTGCCACAAGCCGGAGACCCTGAGTCGCTGACTCACGGGGGACGTGGTTTGGTGCTAATGAAGACCTTTTTCTCGGAGGTCCGTTTCAATGCAGCTGGTAACGAAGTGACTTTGCTTCAGCGTCGGGCTGCGGAATAAACGGTGCGGGCATCGAAGGGCGAGTACGTTTGGAAGAAACGACTCGGAACGATTGTCGCGGGAGAATTCGCATGGAGGAACCGTCCAAGAACGACTTGCAAGACAGTCACTCGTTGTTCACGTCTTTGATTCGGAATATTCCCGCTTGTTTTATTCGTAAAGATCGGACTGGCCGAATTGTGTTCGCCAACGAGAACTTTGCGACGGTCATCGGTTACTCGGTGGACGACATCATTGGGAAAACCGTTGCTGATTTTTATACGCCTGAATTGGCCGAAGAGGCGCGCAAGGAAGATGAATTGGTCATGGCTTCCGGCAAAGTCCTGGAAGACGTGTTTGATGCCGACGTTGCGGGACAAACTCGCTATTTTGCGTCTCGGAAAGGTCCGGTTCGCAACGATCGTCAGGAAATTATTGGAATCCAAACGATCTTTTGGGACATCACGAATCAACGCTTGGCGGAAATGGCGCTGTTGGCGGAGCGAGAGGAGTTACGTGCTGCCAAGATCGCTGCGGAACAAGCAAATCGAGCCAAGAGCGAGTTCTTGGCCAATATGAGTCACGAGATCCGTACGCCGTTGAACGCGATTATAGGTATGACGGATTTGTTGATGGAGACTCCTCTGAACCGGTCGCAAATGGATTATCTCAAGATGGTCCAAGATTCGGGCGAATCGTTGTTGGCGATCATCAACGACGTGTTGGATTATTCCAAAATAGAGGCTGGAAAGTTCCAATTGGATTGTCAGCCCGTCGATTTGGCTGAGTGCTTGGGCGATGCCGTGAAAGGGCTGGGCTTTCGCGCCCACAATAAGGGACTTGAGCTGGTCTTGGAGATCGATAACGAGTTTCCGCGGTCCGTGGTCGCGGACGCGTCGCGACTTCGTCAAGTTCTCGTAAACCTGGTGGGAAATGCCATCAAGTTTACCGAAGCGGGCGAGGTGCTTGTCGAGTTAAAAGTTATCTCCCGGTCCGAATCGAAGTGTCGCATCGCTGTGGTCGTCAAAGATACGGGAATCGGAATATCGGCGGAGAATTTGGAACGAATCTTTCAGCAGTTCGAACAAGCGGATGCCTCGACCACCCGCAAATATGGTGGTACGGGATTGGGGTTGGCGATCTGTTCGCGTTTGGTAGGCCTCATGAGTGGGACGTTGAGCGTCGAGAGTCAACTGGGACTTGGAAGTCGCTTCGTCTTAGAAGTACCGCTGGAAATTGGTCCAGTGCAATTCGGTTCAGATGCCCTACCTCGCAATGTGCCAATTCAAGGGACTCGCGTGTTGGTGGTTGACGACAATCAGACCAATCGAAGAATTTTGCGCGACATGTTGTCGAATTGGGGCGTGCAGGCCACGATCTCGACCGGTGGGGCCGAGGCACTCCATCTGATCGCCGATGCAGCCACCACTCATCAGCCGTTTCAATTGGTAATCTCCGATTACAACATGCCCGAAATGGACGGCTTGAGTTTGGCAAAGGAGATGTTGGCGAGAAAGTATCTCCGCCCCTCCTCCATCATCATGCTGACTTCGGGCGTGCGTCCGCAAGACGAACGCGAGTTTCAACGTTTGGGTGTCGCAGCACAGCTACTCAAGCCCGCCAAACAGTCCGAGATTTACGATGCGATTGTTCTGGCGTTAGCGGCGGAGCAACAAAGGAGTTCGGTACTTGGTACCACAAGTAGTTCGACGGCACCTGCAGTCGGCGGAGCGAGTTGGCGCGTCTTGTTGGCCGAGGACAACAAGGTCAATCAAAAATTGGCAATTGGTCTGTTGGAGAAATTGGGGCATCAGGTGACCATTGCGCACAACGGGGCGGAAGCTCTGGAATGTTTGGAGAACGACGATTTCGATCTGGTACTCATGGATGTTCAAATGCCGGAAATGGACGGTTTTCATGCGACTCAAGTGCTTCGCGAACGTGAAGCTAAAACTGGACTGCACGTCCCCGTGATTGCCATGACCGCCCACGCCATGAAGGGTGATCGTGAGAATTGTTTGGCCGCCGGCATGGATGACTACTTGTGTAAGCCCATTCGAGCGCGCGATTTGACAGAGATGTTGAAATCATTGGCCAATCGTTTCCCGCGACTAGAACGCGTTTCCAAACCCGAGCTAACGACCAACTCGGAAAGTACTCTTGGCAAGCAGGCCATTGAACAAGTGGATTGGGAAAAAGCACGCAAGAATTCGGCTGGCGACGTCGAACTTCTACAAGAGTTGCTGCGGACTTTCTTGGCCGAAATTCCTAAGTTGGTTTCGCGAATGCAAGATGCGATCCGAGTTGGCGATCGGAAACGAATCAGTGCCACCGCCCACTCGATCAAGGGAACGATCGGATTCTTGGCGACGAAATCCGCTCACGCCGCTTGTGAAGCCATCGAGCTAGAATCACCAGGTTGGTCCGATCAAAAGGTCGCACTGGCCTGGAGCAACTGCCAGGCTGAATTAGAACAAGTGATTGCCGAAGTCACGAAGCGTTTGCGATAGGCTGCAGTAAGTAGTGCCCAACGAACCACTCGTTTCCATCGTCGTAGCGAAACAGTTCACTGGATGCCATCAAAAAGACACGCCATCTTTGCTGCCATTTGAACCACTGGTCCCCATAGACTTGTTTCAGTATCGGCGTGATTTGCTGTGAGTTTTGGTCGAACTGTTTCAGCCATGCGTCTAAGGTTTTTCCGTAATGAACCCCGTTGACGCTCCAGCGTTCGCGCAATTCGAACAGGTCTCCAAACGCAGAAAATTGGTCGAAGCTAGGCATCATGCCACCGGTGAAGAAGTAACGCCCCATCCAATTCCCAGCTCCTTCGGTTTCGAATAAGTAGGGCCAAGACTTGTGACAGAAGATATGCACGAACAACAAGCCTTGAGGCCGCAACGCCGTCCTCAACTTCGCCAGTAACTGGCGATAGTTTCGCATGTGTTCGAACATTTCGATGGAAACGATGCGGTCGTAACGAGCATTTTCCGGTTGAAACAAATTCATATCGGCAGTTTGGACGGAGAGTCGGTCCGCCCAGCCACGCTCGGCGGCTACTCGTTGAATGTACTCGCGCTGCGGGGCTGAATTGGAGACCGACGTCATTCGACAATTCGGATAATGCTCCAACACCCACAGAGTGAACGAACCCCAGCCGCAACCGAGGTCCAGGACACTCATTCCGTCTTCCAGCATCGCGCGCTCGCACACGAGCTTGAGGGAAGCGTCTTCCGCGTCCGATAGCTCATGGACACCTTCTTCCCACAGGCATGAACTGTACTTGCGGCGTGGACCGAGGTACGAGGTAAAAAATTCAGGCGGAAGTTCATAGTGTTGATGATTCGCGGCGTCGGTTGCTACGGCAATCGGGCCTCGATCCATCATCTCCAGAAAGTCACGTTTCCATTCATGAACCTGAGGACCGTGCCATGCCGTGCATTCCTGTTCCAAGGGCAGCATTTCCAGGCGTTGACGACAAAGACGGCGAATGCCCCAGCGGGTGATGGTGTCGGGAATCCACCCATGTTCAATTGCCGCAATAGCGCCTGCAATGAGGCTTGGTCCGCCGCTTGCCTCTTGGTCTATGTGGTTCATAACATCTTTCAATCGGAAGGACTACTTCTTGTCGGCGGCGGCTTCAACGGCACCTGCCGAGGACTGGCTTGGCCGAGGAGGCCACGGAAAAAAGACACTGGTTTCCCTTTGGTACCTGCGATAATCATCTCCGCGAGACAGAATCGCTTGGCGTTCGGTGGGCGGAACGCCGGTGACGTACAAGACGAAGTACAACATGGCCAACGGTGCAATGATCGATAGCCAACCATAAGGCGCGGTCCAAGCTAACAGTACGTAAACGAACCAATGCAGCCATTCAAAAAAATAGTTCGGATGCCTTGAGTATCGCCACAATCCGACGCGACAGGTTTTGCCCCGATTCTGTGGTTCCTCCCGAAACTGCTGAAGTTGTCGGTCGGCCACACCCTCGCCCACCAAAACGATGATCGCTAGCCCGATGGCACAGAAATCCAACAAGCCAAAATCATTCGGATTGGAAGCCGCCAACATCATCGGCAAACTGAAAGCGATCGCCGCGATCGCCTGGAACATGAAGAAGACCAACATCTTTTTCGGAGCTTCCGCACCCCACGAACTCTTCATTGCCGTGTAACGCCCATCCTCTGGCATTCTCCGCACGCGGTGCAAGATATGCCATGCCAACCGGAACGACCAAACCACGACAATCAGTGCCAAGGTCGAACGACGGCCGACATTACCTTCTGCCGCGGCAACGCAATAGGCCGTTGCCAAGGAGCCAACGCCTAAGGTCCACGCCACGTCAACAATCCCGGCGTTTCCTCGTCGCCCGTGGGTCCACCAAAGGCCGGACACCACTGCGAAAATAATCAGACTTCCAATTATCAGTACCAAGCCAAGTGACATGATGTAATCCTGCAGGTACTTGCTGCTAAATCGAAGGCCTAATGGCAACGGGCCTCAAGCATTTCGGGCGATCAAGAACCACTTGAACAGTGCCTACATGCCCTTCGGCGAAGCCGGCTTCACAGTAAGCCAGGTAATAATCCCACAACCGGAAAAACCTAGCATCAAAACCTAGCTGTGCAATTTTGGGCCATTGACGGTGAAACTCCGACCGCCACCGCCGCAAAGTTTCAGCATAGTGAGGACCGATGTCTTCGATGTGCGCGAGTCGAAAGTCGGTGTGGCGAGCGACCGAACGCATGATCCCCGAAGTACTGATTAGCGATCCACCCGGAAAGACATATTCACGGATGAAGTCCACACTCTTCAAATAGTCCTCGTATCTAAAATCAACGATCGTAATGCCCTGAAGGACCATGCGGCCTGTCGGTTTCAACAGTTGGCAACAAGTTCGGAAGTATTCGTCTTGGAATTGATGACCCACGGCTTCGATCATTTCCACCGAGACCAGCTTGTCGAATTGTCCTTCGATATCGCGATAGTCCTGCAATTTCAGCGTCACAAGATCCGCAAGGCCCGCCTCAGCAACTCGGGCTTGAGCCACCTCCAATTGCGCTTGAGACAATGTTACGCCCGTCACCCGACAGCCATATTTGGAAGCGGCGAAAACGGCCAAACCACCCCAACCACACCCAATCTCCAATAAATGATCACTAGAACTCAACTCTAGCTTTTCACAAATGCGTTCCAACTTGATCAGGGAAGCCGTTTCCATGCTGGCTTCGCTTTGCCATTCGAGCCCAGTTGGTCCCGGGACTTGTCTTAACTTTGGGAAAACGCCACTAGAGTAACTCCAAGTCGGGTCCAGCCACAAAGAAAAAAACTCATTGCTCAGATCGTAATGAGCTTGAATATTCTTTCGTGAGTTTGCTCGATGGTTTCGCTTCATCCAATGCTGCAACCGCGACCAAAATCGTCGCACCATTGACGGCCGCCCTAGATCACCTTCCGCCGACCGATTGCTATCGACCAGGATCCGCAGCAACGCCACCAAGTTGTCCACTTGGAAATCACCATCTATCAAACTGTCGGCGAACCCCAAGTCTCCTCCAAACACGAAGCGTCGGTAAGCAGCAGGATTGGTCACCCTAACGGTCGCCGGCGGGTACGTCGAGTTGGCCACACCAAAGCGGAATAATCCTTCGGAGTCTTGCACGATAATCTGTCCGGTCGTTATTTGCTCCAACTGCCGAAACAGCAATTGACGGCAACGACGCTCGATCCATGAAAGCTTCGTGCCCTCAACTTTCGCCGTGGCATATGCCGCGCTGTCCGCGTCGTTCAGCAAACCAACTTGATGATTCTCACGCCCAGGGAACGGCACTTCGGAGACTCTCGAACCTGAAACGCCATAAGGAATTTGCGGGAACTCCAACGAGCGAATCGGATTCGAGTCGCCGGTCGATTGGTCAAGAACCGTCTTGTCGAGAATGGCCGTGTCCAGAAGAGCTGTTCCTTCAGCAAAACTCATCGCAGACTTTCTAATTTCGTTTAGAGGACAGGGGACTTTCACAAGCAATCCCCGATTGTACCGGTTTGTGATCCGCAATGTCACCGCCATCGTAACCAATAATCAACTAGAAACATAGATTTTTCCAACCTTTGGAAACTCGGACTCCTGCGCGGTCTCTTGAATTCCGGGATGTGGAACATACGGGACTCTCTTCCACCACAAGAGCACTGCCTGCCAATAAATTGCCAAAAATACGACTAGTGTCATCCATGGGTACGTGAGCATCAGTAACCAGCGGTTGGTCCGATTGAATCTCAGTTTCTTGAGACTCATGGTGACATTGAAGAAGCGTTGTTCTTTAGGCCGAGACGACCCAAGCGAGGCGGTGCCCTCGGCTTCCGAAGCATTGGCAGTTCGTCGAACATTTTCGATGTGCATGGCCAAGCTGTCTGGTTGTACATTGATTGCCCAACCATAGTCAAATTCCATGTCCAAAAACGGGGATACATGCAACCGTTTCTGCGTCAGAAATGCGCGGTCGGATCGCCGAATGGAATTCGTGCCGTCGGATTTCACTGCGTTTTTACGATCCACGATATAGCAATGGACTTGTCCCCAGGGGGTATTGCGGACTTCGGCCACCATGGTTGCCCATTGTCCCTGCTCATCCAAACAAAAGTAGAACGAAACAGGGTTCATCACAAAGCCGAAGTATCGCAAGTGAGTAACGAGCATGATCTTGCCGGTCGGTCGCGGGCGTCCCGAATCCTCGACCAGGTCTTTGATCGATTCTGCCAAAGACTGGTTAGGGTCACCCAGGTGATCGCTTCGACGAAACCACGCGAGACCGGGGCGTTGGTACGACCAAGTCCAACTACCGGCAAACGTCGAAGGAAGGTCCGTCAGATCCAAGCAAACCAAGAAGATTCGGTAGCGGAATCGGTGCGTTACCGGCAGGAAGCGGCGGTGTTCGACCCATCCGCGATACAAACAGCTTTCCATGGGTCCATTCCTAGCAATTTTCTGCTGACCATCAAGGCGCTGTTCAAGCCATCCTCATGGAATCCGTTGCCCCAGTAGGCACCGCAAAGTGAGAGGCCATCCGAGTCGATCCAGCGATCGTGCGACTGTTGGACAGCCAGCCTGCCCACAGAAAAAATCGGATGGGCATACGGGATTTTCGCGATGATCTTGGCGGGGTCAATCCGAGAATCATCATTGAGTGTCACACAAAATGTCTGGCCATTCGTTTGTTTCTCGGAATATCGTTGCAAGCGATTCATGTTGTAGGTGACGGTCGCTTGTTCGCCCGCCAAGTTGGCCGAGGTTTTGTGATTCGCGACCGGTAAGTGATAGTTCCATGCAGCCCAAGCCCGACGGCTTCGCGGCAACAAAGATATGTCCGTGTGCAATGTTGCCGAATTCGGTTGATAAGGGAAGGCCTGAAGCACCGCGGCCAGTTCTGATCCCGTTCCGGGTTTCAAAATCCGTAACGCTTGGTCGGCATGACAGGCCATCACCACGTGGTCAAAGGATTCGTTGAACGGTGTTTTCTGGCCATTGGCCTGGATCAAATGTCCGCTGACACTCCAACGAGGGTTCCCAGCTCCGGATGAATCCTGGTTTCGCCGAACCGTTTCCACCTCGGCACTTGTGATGATTTGCGAAGCGTAACCTGCGGTAAGCAATGGAATGTATTGAGCCGAACCGCCACAAACGACTCGCCATTGCGGGCGATTCCGAATCGTCAACAATCCGTGATGATGATAGAACTGGCAGATAAAACGAATCGGGAAGGACTCGAAGATGCCTTGCGGGCACGACCAAATCGCCGAGCCCATCGGCAAGAAATACCGCCGATAAAACGCATCGCTGTAACGATGTTGGCGAAAGAATTCTCCCACCGTTTGGGTTTCGTCGGAGGACTCCAAATAGTCGACGGCCTGCCTCGCAAATCGCCGGAAGTCGAAAAAGAAACGATAAAAGCTAGGACGGAACAGATTCCGACGTTGGGCAAAGTAACTGTCCAAGGTACTGCCGGAGTACTCGATGCCCGTTTGCTCGCAACGAACGCTGAACGACATTTCGGTCGCTTGCGAGGCAATCCCCAAGTTGTCAAAAAGTCGAATCAAGTTCGGATACGTTCGATCGTTGAAAACGATGAAGCCCGTATCGACCGGCAATCTACCGGCAGTGTCCGTCTCGGCAGTCGTTCCCAGGTCCTGCTCGTTCGGGGGGAGTTGCACATCGAGATATCTGGTGTGGGTGTGTCCGCCCAGTCGACCGGCGGATTCGAACATGGTTGTATTGAAGTGGCGATGCAAGAAGTACCCCGCCGACATTCCCGAGATACCACTGCCAATAATTGCCAACGAAGGTCGATCCATGCACTTCCTATTACTTCAACTTGACTTCGCAATTTCCGTCCACTCGACAGGAACCCGTCTTTCGCCCGAACCATTTAAGTCGATTTCGCGCAAACACTCGATAGCCCCAATCTGAAAATGGTCGCATCCAAGTCCAACGCGTCCAAGCGACTAACCAACCCATGTTCAAGGTTCGGTATAGAACAGCAAACGTGTCCAAGCCAATGACCCAAGTGCCGTCCGGGAAGCGACCGTGCATCTGCGACATGAAGTCTTCCCATGTTTTCCCATATTTTTGGGCGTCGAACTTCGAGTCAGCAATATCGATAAATTTTATTTTTCCCCCGCGATCCTTCCGCTGCAGCCATTCAATTTCGCGACGGCACAAGGGACATTCGCCATCGAAAAAGACTTCAAACGCGACAGAACGGTCGTTTCCTTGGGACACGGATCTTTCCTCGAAAGTGCGGATGGCGAAGCACTTCGCCGACGCTGCCAAACTTCTTTAACCGTCTGGACGCTGTGGCCATAACTTCAGTCGCGCGATTTGCAGCGAGTTCTGATCTGTTCTGATTGGAATATCGAATGCTTCATGACGTCAGCGTGCGGAACGACCGGGCTTTCCAGTGACCGCAAAAAGCGTTGCAGTGTTCGACGCTCGGCAGTATTCGCTTTCGCCCAAGGGGCCGGCTCAAAGTACCTCGGCGGTACGGCGTCTACCGATGGCTCGAACCTACCAGCCAGGCATGCTTCGGCCCATACGAGACGTTTCACAAGCGAAAAATGCTCCAGATTTCCCCACGTTTTTGGAAGAGGGATGGACGGCAAGACCAGGGCAACGAGACGCGGACAACTAGATGCGGGCAACCTGCGTTCCACTCACACGGCGTATGAGTCGCCGGGCCTGCAGCACGGAAATGGTCGCCAATACCCGATTAATCGGTAGGTCCGTCGCGGCGACGATTTGATCGACATAGGTTGGTTCGACACCGATGGCTTGAAGCACCAACGTCTCTTGGGGGTTCAGCAATAGTTCAGCGGGCTGCCGAATAGAAGTCAGCGCTGCGGCAGGTTGGCCTGTCGATAAAGTGGGCGTCAAACCAGCGGCTTCCAGCGAATTGGCCAATGGCGAGCGGGCGAGTTCACCACGCAATGCCGGTGATACGGTGGACGGATTGGCGACCACCGGTTCCGCCAAAGGCCCGAGCGTATCCAAGATGTCTTCCACCGATTGCACCAACGTCGCACCATCACGAATCAAGTCGTGGCAACCATGCGAGCCTCGGCTGTCAATTCGTCCGGGGATCGCAAAGACTTCTCGATTTTGTTCCATGGCCAAGCGAGCCGTAATGAGAGCTCCACTGCGACTACTCGCTTCGATGACCAAGACGCCCAGACTCAATCCCGAGACGATTCGGTTCCGCTGCGGAAAGGCACCCGCGTGCGGAGGTCGATGCAGTGGCAATTCCGAAAGGACGGCTCCATGTTGGGAGATTTCCTTTGCGAGTTCGGTATGTTCTGGAGGGTAAATGTTCAACAAACCGCTCCCCAAGACCGCAATCGTTCGACCGCCGCCCGCCAGTGCCGCTCGATGGCTGGCCGCGTCGGCACCGCGGGCCATGCCGGACACCACGCAAAACCCGGCCTGTGCCAATCCCCGACCAAATTGATTGGCGACTTTGATCCCATAGTCCGTGACATGCCTGGAACCCACCATGGCGACCGCTAAGCGATCGGTGGGCAACAGACTACCTTTGCAATAGAGGACCGAAGGTGGGTCATGGATTCGCGCCAATTCAGCGGGATAATCAGGCTCGCCGATCATCAATAAACGGATGTCATTCCGTTCGCAACTTTCAATCTCCTCATCAATGGCGATTTGCTGCGGCGCCGTTAAGATCGCCTTTGCGAGCGCTGCACCTACACCAGGAATCGTCTGCAAGTCGGTTCCGGTAGCCCCGAATACTTGTTCAGCGGTCCCGAAGGTTTCCAACAAACGCGCAAAAATTCTTGGTCCGACGCCGGGGACCATATTCAAACGCAGTGCTGCCCGCTTCGCTTCATTCATGCGTCACCATTTCCTGAGGTCCGCTTGCCCAAAGATTTTTGAAAACCGACCGATTTTGGGAAGCCTGGTAACATGCGAGTCGAAACTTTCTCGCCTGGTTCTACCCAGCCTCGCGTCCGACCTGGGGAGCAGGACGTCGGGCGAAAACAGGGCGTGATCAACTCCATTTCGAACCATCGTGCTTCGTGCCGCAAATCGTCACTTCCATCCCCATGGCATCAGCCATAGCCGCCTTGGCCAGTAACGAAGAGTCTGCATCGGATGCCGAATTTGCGTAGACCACTTGGATATGATTGCTCTTGTGACGTGCCATCATTTGATTGCGATCAATTCCGTAAAACACGGTGTGCATGATCGGCCATTGCACTGTCGTCGCGTCCCACCGCCGTTGGGTCTCGGCAGCCGGCAAAGCCACGACTTTGGCGCGACCCAGATCCATCTTTAGTCGATCGTTTTCGATAAAAATTCGAGACCAAACTATTTCACCTGGTTTGCTAATGCCCCGCAGGGTTCCGCCACCGCTAGGGAAGTACATTTCGGGTTGCCGCATGCTGCTGGCTCCTTTCCATCCGTCCACAAAATGTGCCGGTGGCGCGGCTCCACTAATCAATAGCACCCAAACATAATCGCTCACGGTTCCGGATTGATCCCAGTCCGCCCAGCGCAAGTCGTGCAGAGTGTTCTCGACCGGTTGTTTCATTGCGGAATGCAAACGGAAGGTCATCAAGCCATCCAGCCCAGCACATTCGTCAACTTCATTGAAATGCGGGAGCGGTTGGCTTTTGTACAGCAATCGTTGTCCATCGCGACTGGTCACAGGCGGGCGGGAAGTGTTGTTCAGCGTCCCCTCCACCAAATCGCTGGCAGGCAACAAGTCTTTCAACCCTTGTTGGTACTGGATCCCAATGCAATCACATCCATAATCATCCGCGATGCGCAGCGCGGCAATGTACATCTTGCATTGCAAGCGAATCTGCTTATCGGTCAAGTGGGTGGCATGGTTCTTACCCGTATGGAACTTCAGCCCCATATTCTCGAACCATTGACGAACCGTATCGGCCTCGCGGTCGTCGGTTTGCATCGTTTCATGGTACAAGGCGGATTGACTGAGTCGTTCCTTGAAGACTCCGGTTGGATTGAGTAGAGCGTCGGGAATGATCGCGTTGAACATTCCCATACAACCTTCATCAAAGACCCCCATGATGGCCCGTTGCGCTTGAAGTTGAGCGGCCAGCGTTTGGCCGAGCCGCTGCTCGCCAGCCGGTACGGAGACTTTGCGGTACGGCGTGGTGTGAGATTGAGTGTGCTTCACTTCTCCTTTGGACAGCCAAGTTTCGAGTTTGCCTTGAAACCACGTGTCTTGGAAATCTTCGCTCCACAGCGAACTGTACTTTACTTTGGCTTTGGTTAAAGAACCGTTAAGGTTCAACAACCCGACCAACCCTGGCCATTGACCCGACCAATTGGCCACCGTCAAGATTGGTCCGCGGTGCCGCATCAAGCCGGAAAGCACGTGATGCGAATACTGCCAGACCGCTTGCGCCACAATCAAAGGGGCATCCGGATCGACTTTTCGGAACACGTCTAAGCCCATTTTTTGCGAGTCAATAAACCCGTGCTCTTTCTTCGAGTCGTAGGCGTGAATCCGCTTTACCTGGAACCCCAAGCTCTTGATGGACGCCACCAGAGCGTCTTCCATCGCCTTTTGCGCAGGCCAACACACTTGATTGGCAGACAATCGAAGATCGCCACTCGCAATCATCTGAATCGTGTTGGGTTTCATTTTTGGATGTTCAGCGACGCGGGGCACTGCATATGCGGGCATAGAAGAATCCTGTGACGTGCCTTTCAGCAATGGGGACGGGTTGGACATTCAGAGCCGATGTAGGCGTGGCAAAAGTCGGTCATCGGGGACAAGGTTTCGCTAACTGAATTCCGGTTTTCTCGCAATCGAATTCGCGTTGGGAAAATCCGAGTCGGCCCTCGCCCAGATAACCGAATCTGGTCGTTAAATCGACCCGCTCGGCTTCCACGGGCGCTAGATTGTAACAAATTTTGGCACGATAGGGATGGAAGGGGCGATGATCACGTCTCCTGTCAATTTCTGATGAACCCAGATAGGCAAGGTCAACATGTCTGCCGATAATCACAAACGGTTGTTTCAGCGGGCGGGGGCGAGATTCGTTTGGAGGTCGTAGCGGTTATGTGTGGAATTGTCGGTTATATCGGGCCAAACGATGCCAAGCCATTTCTGTTGGAGGGACTGCGACGGTTAGAATATCGCGGCTATGACAGCGCGGGTGTAGCCGTTCTCGTCAATGGTGAATTCCAAATCGTCAAAATTCCGGGACGGATTGCCGAGTTGGCGAACTTGGTTGATCAAAACGGCCTCCACGGCGGTTTGGGAATTGGTCACACGCGTTGGGCGACTCATGGTGTTGCTAATCTGCAGAACGCGCACCCGCATCAAGGCGGAAGCGGTGAGGTTTTGGTCGTCCATAACGGCGTGATCGAGAATTACGACGAATTGCGACGCGCTCTTCAAGCCCGCGGCTACACATTTGCCTCGGAAACCGACACCGAGGTGATCGCACATCTCTTGGCAGATGTGCTGAAACGAAAACGCGGCCGGAACGAGCTGAACGAGAACCTCTTGGTCGACGTGATTCGCGAATCAATCAATCAGCTCCGCGGAACCTACGGTTTGGTGATCTTATTTCAAGATTTTCCACAAGCCATGTTCGCGGCTCGGCTAGGCAGCCCCTTGGTCGTTGGTGTCGGCAATCACGAACATTATGTCGCCAGTGATGCGTCTCCCTTAGTCGGTTACACACAACGTATCGTCTATTTGGCCGACCATCAGATTGCGGTCGTCAAAGCCGAAGAACTTTCGGTTTCCTGTCGAGATCGTGGCGATGTGTTTCCTGACGTCCAGCCACTGACAATCAAGTCGGATGAAGTCGAACTGGGTGGGTTCCAGCATTACATGTTGAAGGAGATTTTCGAACAACCGCAATCGCTCCGCAACACGATGCGAGGTCGCATTGACTTGGATAACGCGACCTCCGTGTTCGGCGGTCTGAGCATGTCGAATGCCGAACTTCGCAAAATCAAACGAGTTGTTTTTACAGCCTGCGGCACAAGTTGGCATTCGGCATTGGTCGGCGAATATCTGTTTGAAGAACTCGCAGGATTGCCGGTGGAAGTCGAGTACGCCAGCGAGCTGCGTTACCGGAATCCACCAATCGACGACGAAACGTTGGTGTTCGGTATTACTCAAAGCGGGGAAACCGCCGATACGCTGGCGGCCTTACGCGAAATGAAGCGAAAAGGCCATCCCACGATGGCGATTTGTAATGTGGTTGGCAGTTCGATCGCGCAAGAAGTGAATGGTGGCGTTTATCTTCATGCCGGTCCAGAAATCGGTGTTGCGTCTACCAAGGCCTACACGTCCCAGTGCTTGGCGTTATCGCTGTTGGCAATCTACTTTGGTCGTTTGCGAAACTTGAGTTTCGAGGCGGGCCGGCGCTTGTTGGATCAAATCATGCAGGTGCCCGACGCGGTGGAACGTGCCTTGGAAAGCAACCAACAAATCCAGCGGATTGCGCAGAAATACGTGGATTGCAACAACTTTCTGTACTTGGGAAGACACTATAATTTCCCGACCGCGCTGGAAGGGGCGTTGAAGTTGAAGGAAATTAGCTACATCCATGCCGAGGGTTATCCCGCCGCCGAAATGAAGCATGGTCCGATTGCCTTGGTTGACGAGCACACGCCAAGTGTCTTTGTCATGCCGCAAGGATTCATCTATTCCAAGGTGATGTCGAATCTTGAGGAAATCAAGGCCCGCCGTGGCCCAGTGATCGCGGTCGCTGCGGAAGGTGATCAGCGAATCGGAAAAGTCGCCGACGAAGTGATTTACATTCCCTCGGTGGAAGACTTCTTACAGCCAATTGTCAGCGCCGTGCCGCTACAATTGTTGGCTTATCATATTGCGGTGGCGCGAGGCTGCGACGTCGACAAGCCGCGAAACTTGGCCAAAAGCGTCACGGTCGAGTAACTTGGATCGGATTGGACATTTGGTCCGGTTTTCGGCTATAATTGACTCACGGTTTTGCAAGGTGCGGAAGGATCTCCGCTGCCCAGGCAATTCGTGTGAGGAAAGACCATGAAACCGTCCGAGTCGTTGAACGAGAAATCAAACGAGGCCGATCAGTTGCCGGGTCGCTTGGACCTGCCCGGGCCATTCGCAGGGCCTCGAGATAGTTCGTCGCCGTTGGAATCGGCCGCGGTGGGGCCGGGGCTCGGTCCTGCGGACGAAGTGTTCGGCCATCACGGTGAAGTGGAACGCTTGCCCTTGATCGTTCCGGCGATCAATCGCCCTGCCTCTGAGCAAATCGAAAATCTCCTACACCTGCGCAGTCAAGCCGAACAAGGAAACTTGAGTTCGGCATGTCTTTCTCCGACGGCACTGACGGGCGCTGAGAGTCCCCCGCGCATTTCATCCGAGCAAGTTGGCGATTCGGAATTGACGTCACCGATTCTAACCCAGCCCGGCAGTGAGCTGCGGCCATCTCAGCCTATCTCCACTACGGGCGAGGTTTGGAAGAGTTTGGGATGGTTGGCGGTGATGATCTTGGTATTTCTGTCTGCGATTACGGTCGGACCGCGCGTGGTGGAACAGTACCAATACTCGGCGGCGCGCGGGAAAATGCGCGCTCAATACGAAGCAGCGACGGATATGTTGTCAAAGGTGTCGATGCGTGAGTCGGCCCTGGCCAGCGAACTGGTGGTGCATCGAATTCGCCCCAGTGTCGTAAGTATTCAAGCCGGTTCAAAACAACGGAATCGTTCCCGACAACCCATGATGCGTGGTCAAGGCTCCGGGATAGTAATTTCCGATGATGGAATGGTTGTCACCAATAATCATGTTATTGAGAAGGCCGAAGAGATTATTGTCACGTTGGCGGATCGACGCGAGTTCAGGGCCACAGTGATTGGACGAGATGTCGAAACGGATTTGGCCGTCTTGAAAATCGAGGCGTCGGATTTGATTCCTGCGGAGTGGGGTGACAGCGACGAATTGGAGCTGGGGGCACCGGTCTGGGCGATGGGGAGTCCCTTCGGTTTGGACCAAACCGTCACGCGCGGAATCGTCAGCGGGAAGCATCGTCGCACCGCCGACAACAGCGGCGATGCGAACCCACACCAAGATTTGTTGCAAACCGATGCGGCAGTTAACCCAGGAAACAGCGGCGGCCCATTGGTCAATTCGCTGGGACAAGTCATTGGCATCAATACCTCGATCTATGGGGAGTTTTTCCAAGGGATCAGTTTTGCGGTGCCGAGTTCATTGGCGAAAGAGATTGTTGGCAAGCTAATCAAGAGCGGACACGTGCAACGAGGATTCTTGGGCGTTTCGCCACGCGACGTGACTCATGCCGATGCGATCCGGCTAAAGCTACCTGAAATCTCCGGAGCCCGCTTGGAAACGGTGGAACAAGATGCACCAGCGTACCGGGCTGGACTACGACCGGACGATGTCGTCGTGAAGATTGGCGGCAAGTCGATCGACAATCACATTATGTTGTTTCGACAGATCGCGTTAACCTCCCCAGGCGACGAAACCACGATTGACTTCTATCGGGACGGGGAACTTTCCAGCGCGCCCGTTCAGGTCGGCGTCCGCCCGCTGTATCGCTAGATCCTCGTCAATCAGAATCCATTAGGGGCCGAAGTGCTTTTGCTCCGTCCGTCGATCCTGAAAACAAGCGTACGGCTTCTGGGTAAAATCGACTGACGCTGTCCTTGTATTTGGTCCAGCAGCGTAGTGTCCCAGCTCGGTCCGTTGAGTCTTGTGACCATGGCTGGTTCTCAGTTCGGCCCAAAAGTGAGGAATGCTCAGAGGTAGGCCCACGATTGGTCCTAACGACTCCTGGTCCTTCAGCGAATGGCACCTTGGCGACGAAAGCAAACGATAACGATCATCGAAGAAATCATCAGCACGGCAGCGATCTGCAGGAGGCAAGCAGCGGCGACGTTGCCTCCCGCGCCAGAATGGAGATCGCCCAACAAGCGACGCGGAAAGGTGTCCAGCCCGGCAGGAAGCGTGGCAAAACTGGCGGAAAGGTCGCCGGCGCCGCTCATTGCGAGTACCAATAGCAACGCGACATAAAATGGGATGGGGATTCGAATCCCCAAATGCCAGAACGCCGACCATGCCCCTTGCCCACTCATGGCCATGTCTTCACGCCAAGATTTTGGTTGTTGCCGATACAAGACGAGCGTGGCAAGCAAGGCCCACCCAAGTTGTTTCAAGCCGATCGCTAGACACGGTCCGAGGATCGATGTTTGGGCCAGCGTGTCCAGCCATGGGAAGGCACTTTGATTGAGTAGACGGTACCAAAGCACTGAAACCAGCGGTGCCGGGATTATTAGGGAAGCGATGGCCATCAGGATGACGATTGTCGAAGTTGTTGTTCCGCGATACGCCCACCATCCGAGGCATAAAGCGATGGTCACTGTCCCAATCGCCGCGACAACACCGATCAACCACGACCACATCATGGGGTCCCAATAGTCGCTGGTGGCCGAAACAAGTCGCTGCCAAAAAATGGTGATACTCCAAACTCGATGCGTGTCGTCACCCAGTTGACTAACTCGCAAGCCAGAGCGAATGACCAAGTTCGTCCAAATGACGATTTGCGGCAACCCGAGCACGGCAAACAAATACACGGTCCACGCCCAACGGCGATGTGTCATCAAGCGGCCTTCAGGTTGCCAATCCCAGCTCGGCAAGATTGTTAACCAACGTCGGATCGTGTGCCACAGAATCAGCGCAGAGCCAAGCACCAGTGCCACCAAAAAGACCATGACCCGGTAGCTTGCATGCGGAGATACGGCGTTTACCTCGTTCAATGAAGTGGAAACCGTGCCCCAAGCATCGGGCGAAAGGTTGGTTCCGAATAAGTACTGAGCAAGACTTGTGGCACCTTGACCGAGGCCCCAGCCCTCGAATTGCCCGAGCGCAAAGCCCAGATACCAAACTTCGGGCCAAGTTCGGATTTGATAGACATCGGATACTTCGATTTGTTCGAAGAACCGTAGCCCAACCATTGCCGCTATCAAAACGAATAACGTCATATGCCGCCGCAAGGAAACCCGGACAAAGATTTGTCCCAAACTCAGCTGCAATTGAGCCTCTTCTTCTGGAGTCGCAGAGACCGTGTCGCGAGCGGCAACCATCAATAATGCAAACCATGGGATACTTGCAAACGCCTGAACCCAGACGACAGCTGCCAGGCCTTTGAACCAAGCAGCGTACGTCACTTGATTCAATGCCGACAGCCAACTCAAGCGTCCCCAAAGCGAATCCCAGGCCGCTAACTGCACAACAAGGGGCGTCATGGCCCAAGTCAAGAGAAGCGTCAGCCAAAGGCGCCGCCTCGGTACATCCGTCCAGCCAATCAACCAACCCGCGAATCCCCCAATCGTAAATCCAAAAAGAATCACTCCCAAAACAACGAGACAAGAATTTCGCAGAAGTTCGAGTTGAGAAAGGTTGCCGACGAGGCCAAGTACTCCCGCGGCCACTAAAACCAGTCCCGTCGCGAGTGTGCGTTGTTGCTTCCATTCCAGTCTCGGTATCGAACTCGGCATGAGATAGTTCTTGAACTTCTATTAATCAACTTCAAGTTCGAGTAAGGAAAGGCGGTCGCCGGTCGCGCCTCGATCCGCTTTCATGGGTCGTAGCGCGCTGCGACCTAAGCATGCTTCCTCGGCCGATCCAAGACAGGAATGGCCCCGCGGTTCGGCGTGGCTTGTCGTGAGCGTATTGTAGCGACAATTGGTCTCGATGTCGTCAGCCAAGATCGATTGTTGTTGGCAACAAGGAGGAAAATTCCCGACTACAGGCGAAGGGGTGATTCCCGAGGAAATCACGTCCGGCGAACATGGAAGGCAGGTAGTTTGACTGCCGTGAACGAATGAAATGGGGCTAAATGGAGTGGAGCACCGCCCCCTGAAATCGACACTGTCGTTGTGCTAGAATGAGGACGGATGCAATCCGGGGCAAAGTAGCGTGCTTGGGGATCGCAGTGCATTGGATTCGAGGAGTTGAGCGATGAAGCTGGTAGTTGTCGGTGTGCGTTGGGTCGGCGCAGTTTGGTCGTGCGCTGGTTGGTATGCCGGTTCGATCTTGCTGGGTGTGTCCTTGTGCGGACATTCGAGCGCTTGTTGCCTTCAAGAGGGCGGCAATACTCCGCAAGAATCGGTCGCCCCGCAAGACACTGGGAAGCCGCAAGACACTGGGGCCCCACAAGAAGGCCCAAGTGCACCGGAGGGTGTGAAAATGTCGGCGGATGAACTGAAGCAGCTGGCTTGGCTGGTCGGCGATTGGAAGACCGGATCCGATTCGAAGATCGCGGCGAACGTTTCGGCTCGCTGGACGGCGGACGGCCATTTTTTGCTCTTGGATTATACCGTGAACCCGCCGGAATTTCCGACCATCACGGCATCGGATCGAATCGCATGGGATCCGGTAGGCAAGTCGTTTCGGTCCTGGACGTTTCGCGGCGACGGTGGCTTTGGGCAAGCGAATTGGGTGGCGCGCGAAAACGGTTGGATGATTCGTTATGGCGGTACGCACAGCGACGGTCGCCAATTTTCATCGACGCTTTTACTGGAGCGCGGGGCAAATGGCGAGTTGAAACTCAGTGCGATTGAACGGTGGATCGGTGATGAACAGTTCCCGGATCTGGTGTTGGAAATGCGGCAAGCGGGAGCGCCGATCACTGCGGAAATTTCAATCGAAGACAAAACGTGGGAATTGTATCGGTTGGAATCCGGTCCAATCCGACTTGCGAAGCGACCGACGCTCAGATTTAGCAATCAGGAGGTCCAAGCGTTTGGTGGCGTCAATCAAATGGGTGGCACTTATCAGAAGAAAGGCAACGAGTTGCGTTTTCGTGATTTCCTGTCGACTCTAATCGGTGGGACTGCCGCTGAAAGTGAAGTCGAACAAGAGTTCGCAGCAATGCTGGAACGAGTGACACACTACAGCATCGAAGAGGGCGAACTGATCTTGCGAAATGGGGAAAATCCAATCGGCTGGTTTCAGGAACGCCAATCAACCAAGTCGAATTTTGATGACGTGCGCGGTGTCACGTGGGAATTGATCGAATTGAAGGGTGTGGTCGTTGAATTGGAGCCCCGACCGACGCTACGATTTGTTGATGGGAATGTCGAGGGCAATGGTGGCGTCAATCAAATGGGAGGCACGTTCAATCAAACGGAGGATACTCTCACGTTTGGTCCGTTGCGGTCGACCCGACGAGGTGGCCCGCCAGAGGCGATGCAGCTGGAAGCTAATTTTGGTCGAGCATTGTCGACCGTAGATCGGTTCGCGTTGGAGGATGACAATTTGTGCTTGTCCAGCGGGAATGAAGTGGTCGCCAAATTTCGCCGACAAGAGTAGTCATGCTGCTGATTCATACCATTGAAGTCACGCCATTCTCACAGAATGCTCGCGTCCTTTGGGACTCGACGACCTCGTCGGCATTGATCGTCGATCCAGGCGGAGACTTAGAACAGATATTCGAGGTGGTCGATTCGCTCGAACCAAAGCAATTGGATGTTTTGTTGACCCATGCCCACTTGGATCATGCCGGCGGGACGGCACAGTGTCTGGCGCTTGGGATGGCCCGAGTCGATCGTCCGGTGCGGTTGTTGGCTCATCGTGAGCCTATCTTGCGTGGAATGTTGCAACAACAGGCCAAGCACTACATGCTGCCGATATCGGAGTATCAAAACGTTCCTGCTCCGGACGTGTTGTTCGACTGCAACGAAGAATTTACCTTTGGTTCACTGACGGCCAAGATTCTGTTCACCCCCGGCCATGCCCCTGACCATATCGCGGTTTACATGAATCCGGCCGAAACGACCCTGATTGATGATCGTGGCCGCCCGCAGCGAACAACGTCTCCGATTGTGTTAGCCGGTGACGCTTTGTTTCAAGGAAGCATCGGGCGCACGGATCTGCCCGGCGGTTCGTATCCGCTGTTGATTCGCTCGATTCGCGAGCACCTACTGACGCTTCCCCCGGAAACGATCGTGCTTAGTGGGCATGGACCAAACACAACCATCGGGTTCGAGGCGGCGAACAATCCTTTCTTGCAAGACTGACCACAAGGATCATCCAAATGCAAACCCGAACCCGCTGGTCTCGGCGCGAGCTAGTTAGGGCGCTGCTTCCGTCATTTTGGGCCATGTTGCCTTGGTTCGCGGTGCTTGGTTGGTGCGTTAGTCCTCCGATGGTTCGCGGTGATGATCCGGCCGATCGGCCCGAACTCTTGATTTGGCTTGATGCTGCCGAAATCGCCGCCCGGGAGCCGGAATCTGTTGCGAAGGATGCACCAACGCCTGTCGCGCGGTGGAACAATCGAGCCGGTGGAAATCCAGCGGCGGCTCCCGAGGTCATGCGGGAATGGCTATCGACTCCACCCCAGTCCAACGCCGTTGGTTCGGCCGAACAACCGGACCCGGCATGTCAGCCAAAGTTGCTGCGGGTTGGCAAACATTCGGTTTTACGGTTCGATGGAGAAGATGACCATTTTCGAATCATCAGCTCAGACTTGAAATCGTCTTCTGTCACCGTCTTTCTTGTTGCAGCTGCGCATCGCAATCCGGGCGAATTTCGTGGCCTGTTGTCGGCCAACGGACAGGAGCAACGAGACTACGAATCAGGTTTTAATATCGACTTGGGCCCCGGCCCCACTTCGCGCCTGAGTCAACTGAACGTCGAGGGGCGTGGATTCGGTGGCGCGCAAAACTTGCGTTCCAGCGAGAACTCGTTTGGCGAAGCTCGAGTGTTTCGCACAGAGATCGACGCCGCACAAGAGCTGGTTCGATTGAGCATCGACGGACAGGCGGAAGGACAGCGGGCATACAAACCAAGCGTTTTGTCGTTGGATCAATGGACGATTGGGGCTCGCTTTTACACGAATGGTCCCGGCCAACATCTCGTGCGTGGACCTGTGGCTGCGGATGTTGCGGAAGTTCTGGTATTTCGGGGCATCTTGACGGAGACTCAAGGGCAGGAAATCAACAAGTACTTGCAAGAGAAGTACAACGGTTTGTCTGAATCGTTGGCTGCGACATTGCCCCAAGCAACACGAGCAGGCGTCGAGTTGGTGAAGGTTGCGAATCCGCCGCTCGTGCAAATGCTGCAGAGTGGGTTTTCGGTGCAAGAACTGCCACTGGAACTTACCAATATCAATAATGTACGGTACCGCCATGATGGAAAGCTCGTGACCTTGGGCTACAACGGCGACATCCACTTGTTGAGCGATACCGATGGCGATGGTCTGGAAGATCACGCGTCGATCTTTTGGAAGAACTCGGGTTCGTTGCGTGGGCCGATTGGAATCGTGCTGACGCCACCGAACGACCCCAAAGGCTGTGGTGTGTACGTGGCGTCCAAGGGCAAGGTCTCGCTGATCGTTGACGAGAACGGCGATGATCAAGCCGATCGCGAAGTCATCGTCGCCAGCGGTTGGGATGAAATCCCACAGAATGTGGATGCCGTGGGGCTGGCTTTAGGTCCTGACGGCAGTCTGTATTTTGGTCTGGGAACGGCCAATTATGCGAATGGATACCTGATTGATGAGCAAGGGAAATCACATTACGACCTGGCCAGTGACCGCGGCACCGTTCAGCGAGTGTCTCCCGACTTCCAGATTCGAGAGACCATCGCGACTGGGATACGTTTTCCGATTGCCTTCGAGTTCAACCATCTTGGAGATCTGTTTTGCACCGAGCAAGAAGGTGCGACGTGGTTAGCCAATGGCAATCCGTTCGACGAGTTGCTGCACATTCCTACCGCGCAAACGGTGAGCAGCGGTTCCGGATTAAAGCATTTTGGCTTTCCTCCGCGGCATCCGCGTCACAATCCGAACGTGATTGACGAACCGTCCACCTTCGACTTTGGTCCGCAACATCAATCGACTTGTGGAATGGTGTTCAATGAATCCATCGGAGGAGGGCCGGTTTTCGGTCCGCAGTCTTGGCAGCACAATGCGATCGTTTGTGGTGAATCGCGTGGCAAGATTTGGCGAACCATTTTGACGAAGACGCCGGTCGGCTACGTCGCCGATAGCCAACTAATTGCCTGCCTGCAAATGCTGACCGTTGACGCTTGTGTTTCGCCGAGAGGTGACCTGATCGTGGCTTGTCACAGTGGTCCGCCGGATTGGGGGACGGGGCCTTTGGGGTTGGGCAAGCTGTTCCGAGTCCGAATGGTCGACGCCGAAGCAGCTCGGCCTGTGGCCGCCTGGGCCGAGTCACCACAAGAGATTCGTATCGCCTTTGACCGACCGGTCGATCCGTTGGCGATGGTGGGGCTAAGGGAGCGCGCTCAAGTTCAATTTGGGGCCCATGTTCGGGCCGGCGATCGCTGGGAGAATCTCGTGCCCCCCTATGCGGTCGTGCAGCGTCAATTGATGCAGCCACGGTTTGAACTTCCGGTTGTTTCCGCATCTTTAACGCCCGACATGCGGACCTTGATCTTGAATACTTCGACGATTTCCTCAAGAGACGCTCACGCGGTTTTGCTGGACTTGTCCACTTCGCCGACGGAAGTCGATTTCACAGCCAATGGCGTGCGCGCGACTTGGCAAGCCGAGGGCCAAACGGTCTCAGCCTGGGAAGGTTACTTGCCGCACATGGATCTAACCGTGGCGTCGGATTGGTTGGCGGATTCGGCTGAGCATGCGTCATTGTGGCCACGACTGGCAGAGGCCGGAACCTTGTCGCTGGAGTCGATCCTTGATTTGCGAGATTTACTGCGTCCAGCGGTTCAACCTGGCGAGACTTTGGATTTTGTGTTGCCCCCAGAGGTTGCGACGTTTGCCGTAAGTAGTAACGCAGGATGTCAACTGACAGCGGCACTGGTCACCTTGGACAACGGACGAATGGTCGGTGAAGTCGAGCTGCTGGCCCAAGTCGTTGAACAAGGTGGACGCAAGTTGGTTTCCGTCACCGTTCCTGGTGGATCAAGCGGTTGGGTCCGAATTCGCGTAGAAATCCCGACGAGTGCGAAAACAAAGTTAGAGGCATTCCCGACCTTTTGGACCGCAGAAGATGCGACGCTGCGCCCGTTGCCAAAGCATCGTTTTTGGATGCCGTGGATCAACGTTGGCCAACGGGCCGAGGCAGTCGAGAGCGGCTTGGCGGCCGATAGTCTTACGAAGCTTGGGGGAAGTTGGGGTCGTGGCCGGCAGTTGTTTCACAGTGACCAAACCCAATGTTACAAATGCCACCGAGTTGGTATGGATTCGGGCGGCGAGATCGGTCCTGATTTGGGTAACTTGGTTCATCGCGACTTGAACTCGGTGGTTCGTGACATCGAGCACCCAAGTTTTTCGATTAACCCGGACTATGTCGGCCAGGTGCTGGAACTGAAAGATGGTCGCGTGTTGACGGGTGTACTGCGCACTAGTGGTGATCAATTGTTGGTGGGCGATTCCGAAGGAAAAGTGACCGAAGTTTCGGCGCACGAAGTCGAACGCATGCAGGCGAACTCGAAGTCGATCATGCCCGACAAGCTGTTGGAAAAATTGTCGGAGGAGGAACGACGCGATTTGTTGACGTTTCTGTTGGTTCCGGCGCCGCGGATGCCGCTGGACTCACCGTTGCCCGCACCTCCCATACGTACGCGCGCCGAAGTCGCCGCCGCCTTGGAGGGAAGTACGGCTTTGCCGGCGTCGTTGCGACCGCTGCACATTGTGTTGGTGGATGGCCTGAAAGATCACGGACCCGGCGAACATGATTATCCGGCGTGGCAACGTGCTTGGACTCAATTGCTGCGGGCAGGGAACAACGTGACAGTCAGTAACGCTCGAGAGTTTCCCTCGGATGAACAATTGACGGCTGCCGACGCCATCATCTTCTTTCAAAAAGGCAGCTTTGATGGCCAACGCCCGGAGAAACTCGACCGCTTTTTGGCCAAGGGTGGTGGGGTTGCCATGATTCATTGGGCGGTCAACGGAGATGATCAGGTCAAAGACTTTGCCCGTCGAATTGGGTTTGCTTCCTGGGGTGGTCGAATCAAGTACCGTCACGGACCACTTACGTTGGACGTGCGAAATCACGAGCACCCGATTATGCGAAACTTTGAGAAGTTGCAACTCTACGACGAAAGTTATTGGGAACTAACGGGCGACGACGCGGAGGTCACGGTCTTGGCGACAAGTACGGAGGATGGCGTGCCGACTCCGCAAGTTTGGGTTCGTGAACACGCGAAAGGCCGAGTTTTTGTCAGTATTCCCGGTCATTACAATTGGACCTTTGACGACCCATTGTTTCGAATCTTGTTTTTGCGCGGGATTGCTTGGACAATTCGCGAACCAATCGATCGGTTCAATGAACTGGTTCCCTTGGGAGCGAGGATGGGCAATTGATCCTCAGACTGGGCGATAAGTTGCGGGAACACTCCGAGTGCCGTTCGCGATTCTCCAAAAGGCGATCGCTTTTTCCTGGTCACGGAATGCGGAGTTTGCCGAGTGTGTTGTCACTTTTTGATTTTGGGATCGGAGGGGTACAGGGGTCGGGAGTCAATTGCCGGAACGGTCCTGTGGGTGTTTCGCATGATTGACTCCCGACCCTTTTGCCCCACCCCCAATGTCGTGGACCGCTCCTGCGGTCCAACGGATATTTCCACCGCACAAGGTTCGTCCTTGGCCGAGCAAGACTGCCAAATGTCGTGGACCGCTCCCGCGGTCCAACGGATACTTCCACCGCCCGCGGTTCGTCCTTGGCCGAGCGAGACTGTCAAATGTCGTGGACCGCTCCCGCGGTCCAACGGATATTTCCACCGCCCGCAGTTCGTCCTTGGCCGCGCGAAACGGCCCAAGGTCGTGGACCGCTCCTGCGGTCCAACGGATATTGACCACGCCCGCGGTTCGTCCTTGGCCAAGCGAAACTGCCCAATGTCGTGGACCGCTCCTGCGGTCCAACGGATATTTCCACCGCACAAGGTTCGTCCTTGGCCGAGCGAGACGACGATTAACTGGCGGTTGAAACTTGCTGTAGTGCGTCAGGAAAGATGGTATATTGGCGGTCTGGTCTGATAGTTTCGGATCGAAGTCGCGAGAAGATAAAAGGAGTGATTGTTGAGCCAATCGACTGAAAACCGTGAGCCTTGGTACAAGGATGGTTTGCGTTTTGCGTGTACTCAGTGCGGGGACTGTTGCACGGGTGGTGAAGGCTACATTTGGGTCAACCAAGCAGAAATGGAAGCCATCGCCAAACTGGTGGGCTTGGGCGATGACCTCGAGACGTTCAAAGCCAATTACACTCGCAAGGTTGGGATACGCTATTCTCTCAAGGAGTTTTCCAACGGCGATTGTTATCTATTCGATGGGCAGGCTCGGAAGTGTACCGTTTACGAGGCTCGTCCGCGGCAGTGCCGAACTTGGCCGTTTTGGGATTCGAACTTAAAGAGCGAAAAAGCCTGGAAAGAGACTTGTGAAGTTTGTCCGGGCAGCGGTCGGGGCAAGCTCTATACCTTGGACAAGATCGAAGAACAACGAAAAGTATTTCACGTGTAGGCGAGGGTACGATGGAAGACGACGACGCCGATTCGCAAATCGATTCACCGACAATCACCCGCAAAACGATTGTCAAAACGCTTGCTCAAGAAACGCAACTGCCCCAGGCAATTGTCAAGCAATTGGTAGATAAGTTGTTTGATGTGATTTCGGACTGTTTGGTCGTCAATCAGCGCCTTGAGCTGCGGAATTTTGGTGTCTTTGAAGTCAAGAAACGGGCTCCTCGATTGGGGCGGAATCCTAAAACCAAGGAAGAGATCCCGATTCAATCCCGCTACGTCGTGACATTCAAACCCGGCAAAGCCATGGATGAACGCTTGCAACAATTGATGGCCGAGCGGAACGAGGAATAACACGCTGGTGGTAACTCTGGTGACAGGGAGTAGGAGTTCGAACAGTTCGTTGGCTTGAACCACTTGCGAGCCGCCCCGTCCGCTATCCGGCAACGATCATTTTTGAACTAGCTTTTTCTTGGGGCATCGCGGTGGCGCTTTCCTGGGAATTGGTGCCTTAACGATCCGCTCGCAACGCCCCTATACTGTTGGGGCGAGTCTCCGGTTGGCGTGGCCTAGGCCACATCAATGGTCTGGAAGTCCGGAACCAGTTCGAGGAAAATGGAGCACCGCGTCGAGGATCAGATGGTACTGGGTCGCGTTGTCGAGTCTAGCCAAACGCGAACCTCATACAGATCTGCACCATCGCAAAAAACGCAACCGAATATGCCGTCTGAAAACCCCTACGAAGCTCCGAATTCCAGTGCCTGCGCTGCACCTGAGTCGGGATCGGTGAACTGGAGAGATCGCCGAAGAGCGCTCCTGGCGTTTCGGATTATGATTGTTTTATTATTGTTCGCGGCGGCGTACAATCTTTATCACTTCAACCGGTTGGCATTCGGAGAGCCGCTGAATCCGCCGATTTTTACCATCTATCAAATTGTCAATTGGATGTGGCTAGGCGTCGGCTGCGTGATAATTTGGCTTGCAGGATTATGGTTGCTGGAAAAAGTGACGCGGATTGTATACCTCTGGAAGCCTCGCAAGGCCAGTCTGGACGATTGGAACTTGGCTCTCTATCGTACTCTGCGAACGGCGCCGATCTTGGCTTTCTTCGGCGCGGTCATTTGGGGCTTTTGGGTGCTCGCATTCTACCAATGGAAACTAGACTTCATGTTGGTTTCAATCCCCGTCGGTCTGGTTGCCAATGCATTGGGAGCCATGCTTTACGGGCCACTGATCTATCGCTGGTACAAGTTGGGCTAAGCCCAAAGACCGGCAATGGCTTCTCGGGAAGTCGAACCGGTCCTGAAAGTCTCGCAATAAGGTTAATGGTAGCCGTTCACGAACCGTGGATGCATGGCGCAAGTCGTCTTGTAACCCAAGCTGAATCGAGTTAATCGCGTTTCAAGGCCTATGGGCTCTTTTCACTTTCGCAGAACGACTTGTGGAACGAACCAGCCGCCAATTTGGGCGACAATCTCGTGACCCGTTACGTTTAATGTGCTCCGTTGTTTTCTCCTCAGTTGTTTCCATTTTGTTGACTCAACTGACTTCACCCAAAAAAGATCTCAGGGATCCGTTCCGATGGCGTCCCGGAAGTTGTGTGGCCCCACCCAGTTCGGACCGACGTTGCTTCAGACATGTCTGCAAGTAGGCCGATCGTTTTGGATCTCAGGTACAAGCCCGCCACCATTGGCTTCACGCCAATGGGGCGCTGACTGTTCAGCTACAGAACTTGCTCCAAGGGTTTTGAAGGCCGTAGAACCGACGTTGCTACAGACATGTCTGCAAGTAGGCCGATCAGGTTTCATCTTGGGTACGGAGCGTTCGGCCTTGCGAGTGTGAACCGTTGCGGTCTCGGCGAGGTTCGTTTGCGAAACAGATCTGTTCCTCGACCGCTTCGTGCGCGTGGCGTTCGTTCTAGCTTTCAAACTTGCGCTCCCATGGGATGAACCCGTGGGGCAACGCTGTGACGCATTTTTTTGTGCTCACGGTCAGCACTTGTGTCGGCCCATTCGGGCCTTTTTTGCATGAGGGGGCACTCTAACCGGTGGCTTGCGCCGACCGGCTAAGGTTGTGTCGGCCCATTCGGGCCTGTTTTCTCCAGAAAGAATGCTTCACAGCGTTGCCCGTGGGGGGCGATCGTCGCGCGGGGGTTGTTCTTGGGTGCGAATCGTCCGAGCTTGCGAGTGTGTACCGTTGCGGTCTCGGCGAGGTTCGTCTGCGAAACAGATCTGTTCCTCGACCGCTTCGTGCGCGTGGCGTTCGCTCTAGCTTTCAAACTTGCGCTCCCACGGGATGAACCCGTGGGGCAACGCTGCGACGCATTTTTTTGTGCTCACGGTCAGCACTTGTGTCGGCCCATTCGGGCCTTTTTTGGATGAGGGGGCACTCTAACCGGTGGCTTGCGCCGACCGGCTAAGGTTGTGTCGGCCCATTCGGGCCTGTTTTCTCCAGAAAGAATGCTTCACAGCGTTGCCCGAGGGGGGCGATCGTCGCGCGGGGGTTGTTCTTGGGTGCGAATCGTTCGGCCTTGCGAGTGTGAACCGTTGCGGTCTCGGCGAGGCTCGTTTGCGAAACAAGTTCGTCGCTCGACCGCTTCTCCTGCGATGGTCGTGTTGCCTTAGTGGTGGATCCTTGGCCCAACCGAGACGAGCTCGGTTGCGGCCTTCCCACTGCTGAATTTTGTTGTTTGCTTCCAGCTGCCGTCTTGTCTCTAGTAGCAATGGTCGGGCCAATACTGCGTTGGCCCAAGACTGGAGGACAGCTGAAATTGAACAAGCGGCTAAGTTTTTGTCCTGGAGTGTTCGAATTGGTTTGGCGTTTTGTATCCCCCGGTTAGATGAATTCTTTCGGAATTGTAGAACGTCTCAAGGTACTGGAAAACGCTTCATCGGGCGGCGTCCCAATCGGACTGTGATTCGAACTTGGTCCATTCATGTTTTAATGACCCAAAGAATCTCTCTGCACCCGCCTTGTCGTAACAACATCCCGTTCGGCTCATGGAACAAGTGATCTCTCGTTTGGCAGGCATCGGTCGGTACGCATCACTGGTGCATGGCCATCCTCGGTCACGGTGGTCCGGTAGCTCGCCGCGATTGGGCCTGACCAAAACAACGGCCCTTGCGGCGCCAATCATCCGTATTCGGGCCGCTCCTTCTGCGGCCGGTGGGTCGTCGTTGGGAGCTCGAAATTTGCCATAACGGCCCAAGTGGACGTGTGTGATCAGGTTCCTTTGCCGTTCAAAATACAAAGTCCTTGCCATGGGCCGAAACGGCATGTAGCTCTCGACCATTCAATCGTTTGGCTTCGTCCAGAAACCGACACTGTGGTGACGAAACGACAAGTTTTCGTCAGGCGACCCACTTCTGGTGATCCCGCGAGATTCGATCAAGCGCGTGGCCTTCCGGCATGGTTGTACTCGTTTCCGTTTAACTGAACTGTTTCGCGATTGAACCGAAGACTGGCGATGGCCCGGTTCGCTTGGTCGAATATGATCAGAGGTCGGCGGAACGTTTGGGCAACACCCAGTTTGCGCGAGGAAAGTGACAGGTGTAACCGCCAGGATTGCGAACCAAGTAGTTTTGATGTTCCGGTTCTGCCTCCCAGAATTCGCCGGCGGGTTCGAGTTCCGTGACAACTTGGCCCGGCCAAAGTCCCGAGGCGTTGACGGCTTCGATGATATCCAACGCAACTTGCTTTTGTTCGTCGTTGGTGTAGAAAATCGCCGAGCGATAAGACAGGCCGCAGTCGTTACCTTGGCGATTCTTCGTCGTGGGATCGTGGATTTGGAAAAAGAACTCCAGCAGTTGCCTAAAGTCCGTACGTGCCGGGTCGAACAGCACTTCAATGGCTTCGGCGTGGGTTCCGTGATTCCGGTAGGTGGCGTTTTTGACATCGCCACCCGAGTAGCCGACTCGTGTAGAGACGACTCCAGGTTGCTTTCGGAAGAGATCTTCCATGCCCCAAAAACATCCTCCGGCAAGAATCGCTGTTTCGGTTTTCATATCACGCTCCAAGGGGTTGACTCGAAATCAAGGCGGGCTGGGACGGCGCCGCCGTTTGGGTCTGCTCCAATCGTTGTTCGCAACCGACGAGCGAAGCCATGGCGTCGCACAACAACGGTTGCTCGTCACAAGGAACTAACTGCGATCCGTCCCATAAAATCATTGCAAATCTTTTCAGATTCTCAAAATGGAATCGTGCATGAGGCCACACGACCTCGTGCAGCAGCTCCAGCGTCAGCGGAGTGCCACAGCGATTGGCGTTGACGATCAATTCATCGATGGGCAACCAACCTTCAGACTTCAGCTGCATCCCCACCACCTTCGGCTGATGCCGCAGCACCAGGCTTAAGAACTTGCTGATCGATGTAAGTGACTTCATGATTTTCGAAAAAGACTCCTGTTGCTTTGTGACAACCAAAATCTTGCGGTGACGAAGCACTCGTTTTGCTCCGAGAATTCTAGGTTGCTGTCATTGCTAACGTGATCGATGGTGATCAACTAGACCAGACCCAAGATCCAGCCCTCCAAGCGCGCGAGTGTGCTTTCTGCGGGGCGTAGGGTTGGTTGGAAATAGATCGGTAGTTTGTCGGCGGCATCGCTCTGCTGCATCCACTGGGCAACGCAATAAGCATCGTGCTGGTGCGAGTTGCGGTCTTCGACTGCAACGGTACGGTTCCAAAGAGCAGGGTACACTTCGGCGATGACCGAACGGCCGGGTGGCGGTGTCCAACCATCGAAGGGCCAAAAATGCACACGCTTGCCCAATTGTTGGCGAAGGTAGCGCAACCACGGTAGACCGGCGTGGGTCGACTTCGCCACGCTTCCGGGCGTATCGAAGTGGAAGACGGATTTCGCGCGGCAACGGACCTCGGTGATTCGCCGCCACCGGGAGTTTCCCATGCGTGCAGCACCGTCGCCACGCCCGCCATCCCGAATGAAGTCGACGTAGATATGCTCTCCATCGGTCGGCCAGTGGCGCTGGAAGTCGTCGAGAAACGTCACCCAATCGGGAGCAATAAAGTGCACCTCAAAATAGCGAAGTGGAAATGAAAAGGCGTGGTCAATCCCGACAAGGGTCGGAGGTCCTTCGCGGAGTTCCGTCGCGAGCCACTCGGCGAGGCCACGACGTGTCCAGTGTTTCCGCGGACTTGGCGGCGGCGGAACTTTGGTTGGCGGTTGTGCGAGGGTCGCCGCATAAAGGCACAAGCCGGGCAAGCTACAATCGGGCGTTCGAGCGCCGGAATAGTCGATCCCGAAGTAACGTTCAAATTGCGGCATGGGCGATCCGGTGGCCTTAAGTCAAGTCTGCGACGACGATGGCGAACCGGTTGGTGACCGTCGTGCGATTGGGGCATCAATTCCCAAGGAAGAGTGTACCCTCGCTCGCGGCGACTCGCCATGGAACTTTGATTCGACGCGGGGCTTCAATCCAGCGTGTATCCTATCTTTCCCAATTGGTTTCCGTGGTCTCTCAGGCGGCGGTTCTGTCTTGGTTTCACCGACCGGTTCCGGAATTCCTAGAAAGTCTCAAGGCGACTTTTGGCGATTCGCTCCCGCTCTGCCGTCAACTTAAGCCACGGGTTCGGATCGATCTGGTGGTCGTTCCTTCGCACATGACAAAGTTCAGCAGCCTCACGAATGGAGAGTAAGGCGACGTCCCGTTCCAGTTTTTCACGATCGGCCGGAAGAGTGTGCGAATCGAGTCGAATGATCCGGTTCGCGACCGCAGTAATAGTCTCTCGCTGTTCCTTGGTGATGTCGGGATCATGCCAATTCGTCTGTTGTGCTACCGCAGAGACTACCTCGGACGCGTTCGCCAGATAGATCGCAAAACCAAGTAACCCAATGATCATACGCGTGGTTTTCGATCCCATAACATCCCAGTTTCGTTGGCCAAGGCGAAGCCTTTGCGAGCCGCTCTTCAGAGAAACCCGTATTCGAGCCCCGCCATCCCAGTATCGCGGCAACGCGAAGCCAAAAATGGAGTCAGTGAATAACGTTTTAGAATGCATTTGTAGAGTGAGGGCAGCCAGGGCGACTGGCCAACCGGGGGCACCTGCTGCTGCAACGAAGTGAAGCATTTTTTCCGGTGAGCCTAGGTCCGAATGGGCCGAAACAACCTTTGCCGGTGTGCGCAAGCCATCGGTTAGTTTGGTATCACGATCAGAAAAGGCCTGAAAGGCCGTCACAAGTGCGGACGAGAAGTGGGAACACCCAAACCATGTCGCCGCGAGATTCGGCCCCGTCCCGTTAGCCTCCAATAAATTGTGTGTCCCCAGTTGGTTTCCCAATTTTCTGTACGGATTGGGCGGCGTCACTCAACATTCTAGTGATCGTAGGTTTGGGCCCCGGGCGATTTGCAGGTAGTGCTCATTCAAACTGGCCTATTTCGTCAACAGGCATCAGACTTTGGAAAACACTTACGTAGGGTTGATATTGATACAAGCGATTGCGTTCTTGGCCCGTGATCTCACGGAGCAAGCCCATCTTTTCCAATCGTTCGACGACGGTTGCAGCCGTGGCGAACGCGCAGCCCATCGCATCTTTCGCTTGATTTATCGAAAACGTCGGCTTTTCGAACATGTGGTCAAGCAGTTTGTGAGAATTGGCTGCGGAATTAATCTCTGTCGAAATCAATTGGCGGTGTTGCTCTCGCATCTTCATGATCTGACGCGCAACATTAGTGGCCGAAAGACTGACCTCGTAGACGCCTCGCAAGAAGAACTTCAACCAGCCTTCCCAGTCGCCGCTACTCCGAATCGCCATTAGGCGATCATAGTATTCAGCCTTACGAGCCTTCAAGTAGTAACTCAAGTACAGGAGCGGGCGTTGCAAGATCTCTCGCTCGCAAAGTAAGAACGTGATCAGTAGTCGACCGACGCGACCATTCCCATCGAGGAACGGGTGGATGGTTTCAAACTGGGCATGGATCAGACCGCACTGAATTAGAACGGGCAGAGAGTCACGGTCGTGAATAAAGTGCTCTAGATTGCTAAGCGCTCTCATCATTTCGTGGGGCGGCGGTGGCACAAAGTCAGCTGTATTTAAGGTGCAGCCCTTCGCGCCAATCCAATTCTGGCTCGTGCGAAAATCGCCGGGCGACCATTCGCTGCCTCGGACTCCGTTGAGC
>JAEUIQ010000024.1 GCA_016794985.1 Planctomycetaceae bacterium
ACTCAACGCCGTTGCCAAGGCACCGGGAATCGTTGGGCCGGTCGTCGAAGTGCTCGACAACGCCACGGTGGAACTCAATACATCGGTATCGTCCACTTCGGCGAACGTTACCGAGCCACTATCGGTTAATGTCGGCGTGGACGCATCTTCGGTAACCGCACCATTGACATCCACAACCGTGATCGTCGGGGTATCATTCGTGCCAGTGATGACCACGGTGACGTCTTGGGTCGTCGAGTTGTTACCCGTGCCGCTGTCATCGGTAACTGTGATGGTGTACGTTGCGGTTACTGTTTCTCCCGCCGCCAAGTACTGGGTCAGGCTGTTGGCCAGACTGAAGTTCCATGCGATCGTGCCGTCGTTGGTACCCGTTTGGGTCAAGCTCAAGGCAGAACTCAACGCCGTTGCCAAGCCACTAGGAATCGTTGGGCCAGTCGTCGAAGTGCCCGACAAGGCCACGGAAGAACTCAATACATCGGTATCGTCCACTTCGGCGAACGTTACCGAGCCACTATCGGTTAATGTCGGCGTCGATGCATCTTCGGTAACCGCACAATTGACATCAACGACCGTGATCGTCGGGGTATCATTCGTGCCCGTGATGACCACGGTGACGTCTTGCGTCGTCGAGTTGTTACCCGTGCCGCTGTCATCGGTAACCGTGATGGTGTAAGTCGCAGTGACCGTTTCTCCGGCGGCCAGATACTGCGTCAGACTATTGGCCAGACTAAAGTTCCACGCGATCGTGCCGTCGTTGGTACCCGTTTGGGTCAAGCTCAAGGCAGAACTCAATGCCGTTGCCAAACCACTTGGAATTGTTGGGCCGGTCGTCGAAGTGTTCGACAACGCCACGGTGGAATTCAATACATCGGTGTCGTCCACTTCGGCGAACGTTACCGAGCCACTATCGGTTAATGTCGGCGTAGATGCATCTTCGGTAACCGCTCCGGTCACATCAACCACCGTAATCGTCGGGTTATCATTCGTGCCGGTGATGACCACGGTGACGTCTTGGGTCGTCGAGTTGTTACCCGTGCCGCTGTCATCGGTAACTGTGATGGTGTAAGTCGCGGTGACCGTTTCACCGGCGGCTAGGTACTGGGTCAGGCTATTGGCCAGACTAAAGTTCCATGCGATCGTGCCGTCGTTGGTACCCGTTTGAGTCAAACTCAAGGCGGAACTCAACGCCGTTGCCAAGGCACCGGGAATCGTTGGGCCGGTCGTCGAAGTGCTCGACAACGCCACGGAAGAACTCAATACATCGGTATCGTCCACTTCGGCGAAGGTCACCGAGCCACTATCGGTCAATGTCGGCGTCGATGCATCTTCGGTAACCGCGCCATTGACATCAACGACCGTGATCGTCGGGGTATCATTCGTGCCAGTGATGACCACGGTCACGTCTTGGGTCGTCGAGTTGCTACCTGTACCGCTGTCATCGGTAACCGTGATGGTGTAAGTCGCAGTGACCGTTTCTCCGGCAGCTAGGTACTGGGTCAGGCTATTCGCTAGACTAAAGTTCCACGCGATGGTGCCGTCGTTGGTACCGGTTTGGGTCAAGCTCAAGGCAGAACTCAACGCCGTTGCCAAGCCACTAGGAATCGTCGGGCCGCTTGTCGAAGTGTTCGACAAGGCCACGGTGGAACTCAATACATCGGTATCATCAAGTTCGGCGAAGGTCACCGAGCCGCTATCAGTCAATATCGGCGTGGAGGCATCTTCGGTCACCGTACCATTGGCATCAACGACCGCAATCATCGGGGTATCATTGGTGCCGTTGATAGTAACCACCACGGTTTGGGTGTCGGTCGTCGACTGACTATCGGTAACCGTGATCGTGTAGGTCAATACCAGCGATTCACCGGCAGCCAAATAATTGAAATGCTCTGAACCGGAGTTGAATGCCCAAGTCAGCTTGTCCGTCACCTCGGTATTATCGAGAACATTTGCGGTCGAAGACAACATCGCCAATAGAGCGGCATTGTTCGATTGCAGCCCACTGGTCGTTCCAGAAGCGACAACGCTGGATACCACAGCACTTACCGTATTGATCGTGTCGACGTCGGTGACCGTCAACGTGCCAGTGGCGGTCAAGGCCCCGTTGGCCTCATTGATCGACTCCGCCGCCGAGTCACCGGACTCGATCGTGATTATCGGATTATCGTTGCGACCTTCGATCGTGATGGTTACTTGCGTCGTGCTCGTCAAGCCACCTGCGTCCGTCATTGTATAGGTAAAGACATCTTGGAGTGTATCTGTATTAGAAGCTAACGCTTGAACGGCAGGATTGCTATTGTTGACTGTGTAGGTGAAAGAGCCATCGGCAGCTATATTAATGGAACCGTACAGGCCGGTGACTGCAGAACCTACGTTCGCGGAGGCTGAAGACTGGACACCCGCGAGAACACCGGTAACCGTTTTCGTATCACCCGCATCAACATCGGTGTCATTCGTTAGAACGTTCCCAGTGGGGTTGGTGCCGGCTGTGCCGTTGCTTATGCCGCCTGCTTCGACGGCGGTGCCGATGTCACTGACTGCGGACGGATTGTCATTGACTGCGGTCACGATAATCGATGCAGTACCGGTCGCCGAACTAAACGCGGTGGTTCCGCCATGGGACGCCGTGCTTACCTTTGCTCCGGCCGAACCGCTGGATTGATCCCAAGCCCGGAACGAAAAATCGGCCGTCGTCGCGTTTTGGCTATTGGGTACAAAGCGAACCAGATCGGCACTTCGCAACAGCAACGACTGGCTGTCCGAAACGCTTCCAATGTCGTTCCAGTTGTTACCTCCGTCGATGGAGTATTGCCAAGTCCCGTTGCCTGGGTTGAGAGATATAATTGCGATTCCCTCCAACGCTCCACTGTCGGCATCAGTGATCCGATCGCCACCCGCCGAAGCAATCAGCGACGCAATCGTCTGACCAGTGTTGGACGTCTGATCTTCGGTGATCGACGTCAGCGTGAATGTGCCATTCGAGTCCAGGACTGGGGCGTCATTGACGGCCGTAATCGCGACGGTTGTCGTGCCACTAGAGGTCAGTGTTCCGCCGGTTCCTTGCGCTCCGGTATTGCCATCACTAAATGTCCAGTCCAGGACGACGGTGGCAGGTGGTGCCTCGCTGCTGTTGGCATAATGAATCTGCTGTAGTGCCGAATTAACAAGCGTATTCGTCGCACTCCCATTGAAAGTTAGCGCCAAGACACCCGCGTTTTGGCTTACGGTACCGATCGTGATCCCTCCGACCACCACATTTCCGCTGGTGAAGGCGAGCGTGCCTCCTGCACTGAAGTGATCTTGGGCATTTGCTCCACCTTGACGAGCAATGGTCAACGTCGCCCCATTGAAGTTATTCGCGAGCGTAAGTTCGGGGTCACTTACCACCACGATGCTACTCAGAACGACGGCACTTCCGCCTTCGGTGAAGTTAACCGTACCGTTTAGAAAACCCGATGCCGGTGTATCGGCATTGAGGGTACCGTCCATGTTATAGCGCACCACAGCGATGTCGTCGGTACTGCCGATACGAGCATATCCGGCCAGGACGATCTCGCCAGTCGACTGAATAGTCAGTCCGAACGCTCGGTCCATATTCGTACCAATCGGAGTCGTTACAATTCCATCGCCGCCACCGAAAGACGTGTCGAGCGAACCATCTGAGTTGTAGCGGACCAATCCAAAGTCATCTGTGACGCCGCCGGGGCGTGCCGCCCCGCCCACGACGATCTTTCCATCACTTTGAATCCCAACACCGTTGGCGATATCGCTGAATGCCGAGAGTGATGTCGTGACTATACCATCGCCGCCACCAAAACTAGTGTCCAGCGAACCGTCTGTATTGTATCGCACGATCGCGAAATCATCGCTACTAATCCAAGCGCGTCCAACAACGACGATCTTGCCATCAGCTTGCAAGACCACGCTGTTGGCCTGAGCTCCTGAAGAGCCGATCGCGGTTGTCACAATCCCGTCGCCCCCGCCAAAGCTGGTGTCCAGGGTCCCGTCGGTGTTGTAGCGTACAAGCGCAAACTCATCGTTGCTGCCGGTAAAAGCTTGACCAGCGAGCAGAATCTTGCCATCGGTTTGGATGGTAACGCTGTAGGCTCGGTCGGTGCCAGTTCCCACGGCTGTGGTGACGATGCCATCGCCGCCGCCGAAGCTGGTGTCTAGCGTTCCATCCGAATTGAAGCGAACCAGCGCGAAGTCGTCCGTGCCGCTGATCGCTGCGTAGCCGCCGACCACGATTTTGCCATCGGCTTGAACCGCCATGGTCCATCCGTAATCATGTCCGGTCCCGACGGCGGCCGTTGCAATTCCATCGCCGCCACCAAACGACGTGTCCAATGTTCCATCGGAGTTGTATCGCACCACCGCGAAGTCGTTGTTGCTAAACAGAGCAAATCCTGCAACCAGAATCTTGCCATCGGCTTGAACGGCAACACTTCGTCCTTCGTCATTGTTTGTGCCAACCGCCGTATTGACCTTGCCGTCGCCGCCACCGAAGCTGGTATCGAGCGTTCCATCGGCGTTGTACTGGACCAGCACGAAATCCCACGTTCCACCCGTGTCCGCATAACCGGCCACAAGCACCTTACCGTTGCTAAGCGTCGTAACACTACGTCCGTAGTCCGCGCCCGATCCGATGGAGGTTGTCACGATACCATCGCCACCAAATCCGAGCAAAGGCTGAGTTCCGAGCGTTGGGGCTTCGTTTACAGGAGTAAGATTGACAGTCAGAACTTTGTCGAATGTGGCCCCCGCAGTATCGGTCACTCGAACCGTAATTGCGTGTGATTGAGCGGTCTCATAGTCAAGCAATGTTCCGTTGGCAACTGTCACTTGCCCCGTTGACGAATGGATGGCAAATCGTCCACCCGCGCTATCAATCAACGAATAGCTGAAGCCATCACCACCATCAACATCCAGTCCAGTAACCGTGCCCACATTGGTCGAATTTGCTGAGTTCTCGGCGATGGTCAATCCAGCCGTCGTTATGTCATGTGGTGCATCATTGGCACCTTGAATGGTAACGGTAAGTTGCGTCGTACTGGTCAAGCCGGCAGCATCGCGCATCGTATAGGTGAAGACATCTTGCAGTGTATTTCCGCTGGTGCGAAGGGCTTGCACCGCTGCATTGCTGTTGTCGACCGTGTACGTATACGAGCCATCGGCTGCGATGTTGATTAAACCAAAAGAACCCACAACATCCGAGCCTACATTGGTCGATGCGTTTCCAACAATCCCCGCTGCAACACCGCTAACTGTCTTCGAATCACCCGCATCGACGTCGGTATCATTGGTGAGTACGTTGCCTGTTGGGTTGATGCCCGCAGTGCCATTGCTTGCCCCCCCCGCTTCGATGGCCGTGGCAGTGTCGGCGACAGCAGACGGACCTTCGTTGACGTTCGTAAGATCGATCGTGAAGACTTTGTCATAGGTCAGTCCACCTTGATCGGTCGCTCGGATAGTAATGTTGTGTGACGGTGCGGCTTCGAAATTCAGCAAACTACCGTTGGCGACGGTGATCTGCCCGGTGGCGTTATCTATCGCAAAGCGACCACCGGCATCGTTCGTTAACGAGTACGTAAAGGAACTGGACGAGTCGCGATCAGCGCCGACTATTGCTCCCACGACCGTTCCGTTGGCGCAGTTCTCTGCGACGGCAAGGCGGCCTGTTTCTAAGCGGACGTTATCGTAGCGGATACCGGAATCGGAGTCGAAAGTATATAAGCCAAATGTTTGGAGCTGTGGAGTCGCAGCATTGACGGATACATGCTCAGTGCCGTTTACCAAGAGCTTGAGTTGCCCATTCGTAGCACGCAATTCCATCGCAAAGTTACTTGCCAAGGGAATGTTATCTGCGAAACCAAAAACGGTTTGGATGCCACTTGAGACTTGAACAACTTGCAAATCGCGGTACTCGGCATTGGCTGTTGCATTGTCAGCCATATGCATCCAACGGGCCATCCAGTAGTTATTGGCATCGACATAACCAAAAACGAAACCCACGCCGTTATTGAAAGCACCATCGGAGGGTGCCCAGACATCAGCCCGTAGCGTGTACTCGGTTGCAGCGGTCTGTCCCACAACACTGGTGCTCAAGAAACCGTGGCCGACGTCGCTGAATTCGTACGCGCCACCGCCGTTCACGGACCAATTGTAGGTGGCATTTCCTAGGCTGAGCGGCGTCCATCCATCCAAGTTTCCATCGTTAAAGTCATCGCTAAAGCGAAGTATCGTCGGCGAATCGATACTGATCGGGGCTTCATTGATATCGGTGATGTTGATCGTAATATTGCGATCGTTGGTCAAGCCGGTATCGTCCGTGGCTCGGACCGTGATGACATGGCTGGTTTGTGACTCGAAGTCAAGCGAGTAACCTTTCGCAACAGTGATTTGACCCGAGGCGTTAATGGCAAATCGCCCCGCCGCACTGTTCGTCAATGAGTAAGTGACCGTAGCTCCCGCGTCGGGATCGTAGGTACCGACCGTCTCAATCACCGTTCCGTTGGCCGTGTTTTCGGCGATGGAGATGGTGGCTTCGCCGTCGTTGTGCACGGCCAGGACTTCGCTTGCGGTGAGGGCTTTACCGAAATAGCGGAAATCGTCGAGGTACTGAGAGAACGCTTGACTATTGCCGTGATTGCCGTAGCTCCACAACTGATTGCCAGTCGAGGAAGTATCGGTCACCGAACCGACGGCGGTCCCGTCGATGTAGTAGGTAAAGGTAGTCCCCGACTTGACGACTGTCGCCGTATGCCAGTTGTTATCGTCGAGTCCAGTCGCAAAATAACCTGTCCCGATGAAACCAGCCGCATCATTGTCGTAGTAACCGACCTCGCGAGTTGTTTGGTGGATAATGAACTGGTGATCAGTCGTACCGCGGAAAAGCGTATTCCAAGATCCGGTCTCAAAACGAAGATCCTTGAAACGTGATGACAGCGTCCAATCACCGCTCAAATCTGGACGGGAACCGACGGAGAAATCGATCTGCGCGTTGGTGGCCAATTGAACGACGGCTCCGCGTGTCGCGTCGCTGAAGGCGGTTGGTGAATTGCTACCCGTCGCAACGGTGGTTCCATCGATGGTTTGATACAGCGTTCCGGCTGAATTGAACGACATGGCCACATTTCCAGCCGTCAGGGGAACGACAATCGGAGCATCGTTGGTCGCGGCGATATTGAAGGTCTGCTCGCGGACGGCCGATGTGTTGGCGGCCAAAGTTGCCATTTCGGCTCCGGATAGTGCTCGGCTGTAGACGCGGGCATCGTCGAGATTGCCATCGAAATGGCGAACACCACCATCGTCGTCTTGCCCAATGGTCATAGGGCCGCTGTCGGCAAGGAGAGTTCCAGTAAACGCGGCCGATGCCCTCTCGATTCCATCGATAAAGAGCTTCACCGTCGTTCCGTCAAAACTTGCCCCGTAATGGTGCCAGTCCGTGATGGAGAAATTGGCAATGGTCGACACGTCGAACTGTGCGGTCGTCCAAACGAGGGCCGAGTTCCGAACATACATCTGGATCGTAGTACTGCCTTGATGGGGATGTAATACGAACGAATCGCGTTTGGACAACAACATGCCATGGCTGTTCCACGTTGCCGTATCGCTCTTGGCCCAGATGCCGATTGTAAAGTTACTAGGTGTGTCGAAGTTTGCGGTCGCCACGACATCGTCAACGCCATCGAACGATGCGAAACTTCCCCGCTGACCATCGCTTGCGGCAACCGCCCCCGAGATCGTACCGTTGGCGGTCGTCGCGGTGTCGTCGTTGAGTTGGCTGGGATTGTCGAATGAATAGCGAATGAGCAGGCTCGAATCAGTATCGAGTGCAGTAGCTTGAGCAGCATCTCCCGATACAACTCGAATCGAAGCTGTACCGTTGTAGTTGGCGGATGGTGTGTACGTAAGTCCGTTCAGTGCCGCGTTGATGTTGGCAATCGTACCACTGAACGTCATCAGGCTATCTTGCCAGCCATCACCGGCGGTGAAGGTCAATCCCGTTGTCGCAGCCAAACTGAGGCGCCCCGTCGGGACCGAGATGGTGACTCGTTGCGCCGTTCCGTCTGGATCCCCAACAGTGATCGCATTCCCATTGGCAACGGAGAAAACGATGTTCGTGTCTTCGGTGCCGCTGATCGTCGTCGGCATAGTGACCGTCGAAGCTTCCTCCATGTTGGTGAGATTGATCGTCAGCACCTTGTCGAACGTCAGATTTCCTTGATCCGTGGTACGAATGGTGACGTTGTGACTTGTGACGGCATCAAAGTCGAGTAAGCTGCCGTTGGCGACCGTGATTTGGCCCGTTGTGCTGTTGATTGCGAACCGTCCGCCAGCATCGTCAATCAAAGCAAAAGTCGCGGTATCGCTCGAATCCAGATCGAGCGCTCGGAGGTTTGCGACGACAGTGCCGTTGGCTGAGTTTTCCGCAATAGACGCATCCATGCGGAAACTCCGAGTGATGATGTCGCCGTCATCGCCGAACTGATTGAACGACCGCCACACAAATCGCAGCGTTCCATCGGGAGCTTGGGAAACATCTGGCATTTCTTGGTTGGCGACTGTCGTCGAATTGATCAATTGTTCGGGGCCTAACATGTTTCCTAAAGCATCAAATCGCTGAGCATAGACTCCGTTATGAGAACCATCCTGCAGATTGGAGGCCCAAGTGACTAGAAAGCCCCCATCAGCAAGCGAAACTAGTGACGATTGACTCTGATTGTTAGCGACTGCCGAATTGACTCGGAAATTGTTGGTAACCGCCGATCCGTTGGCAGCATAAACGCGACCATAGATCTCGGTACCATTCGAACCGCCTTCGCTGGTGGTCCAGGTCACCACGAATCCACCGCCACTCAAGGCAGCGATGGATGGATTGAACTCGCTGCTGGAACCGCCTACTCCAAGTTGGTTGACGGTAAAGGTTGGGATGATTACCGTTCCACTGAAGTTGATCACCACAGCCTGAATATCTTCAAGGCCACCCACCATGCGCCAACTGACCGCAAGATTGCCATTGCTCAACTGAGTCACGATCGGTGTGGTATGGGTGTTGCCAACGCTGATGCTCAGTTCCCCTCCGACCTTCGCACCACTCGCATCGAATCGTTGGCCAAAGACATCATCGGAACTGTCGATGTGGCGGCTACCCCAAACCGCGAAGAAGCCACCATCGCTTAAGGAGGTGATGTTCGGTCGAAGCTGCGCTCCCGTTTCGGATGTGTTGAGCAAGAACTCATTGCCAAACGGAGTTCCATCCGCGTTGTAGATCCGAGCAAATGCGCCGGTTCCGCTGGAGTCTTGTCCGAGCCAACTGATGACAAAGCGACCACCGGAGAGGGCAATGATTTCTGGATCGGACTGATTGCCGGTGACCGATTGATTGACCAAGAAATCATTGCCCGTCGGTGTGCCGTTGGCGGAGTAGTGTCTTGCATAGATCCCCTGTCCACTGGAATCGTTTCCGTTGATTCCTTCCCAACCGTCGAGATCTTCCCACACGATCATGTGGGAACCATCGGCAAGATGCGTGATCCGAGGCTGAGCCTGATTGAGGGCAACTGTCGTGTTGACGCGACCTTCCACGCCGTCGGCGACCAAGCCAGCCGTGATATCGTTCGGTGCATCGTTGGCACCTTGGATGGTCACCGTGATCTGAGTCGTGCTGGTTAGTCCCGCTGTGTCACGCATCGTGTAAGTGAATACATCTTGCAATGTATTGCCTGACGTTCGTAACGCTTGGACCGCTGCGTTGTTGTTGTCGACGGTATAAGTATACGAACCGTCGGCTGCAATACTGATTGAACCATAGGTACCTGCTACCGCAGAACCAACATTGGTCGATGCGCTTCCGACAATCCCCGCTGCAACACCACTAACCGTCTTTGTATCACCCGCATCCACATCGGTATCATTGGTGAGCACGTTACCGGTTGGGTTGGTACCAGCTGTACCGTTCGAAACGCCACCAGCCTCAACTGCCGTCGCACTATCAGCGACTGCTACCGGATCTTCATTGAGATTTGTTAGATTGATGGTAACTGTTTTATCAAACGTTAGCCCACCTTGGTCGGTCGTGCGGACGACGATCGTACTTGTCGGAGTTGTCTCAAAGTTTAGAAGTGAACTGTTCGCCACCGTGACTTGCCCGGTTGCGCTATCGATTGCATAAGCCCCACCCGCGTCATTGGTCAAACTGTAGGATAGGCGACCGTACGCGTCGGGGTCGAGGGAAGCAACTTGCCCGACTATTGAACCGTTGGAAGTGTTTTCTGCAACCGTCACTGTGGGACCATTCGTCGTCACGGCGTACGCTTGCACATTGTCAATCATGATATCGACGCTGTTCGTCCCGCTCGAAGCGTCTGCGAAGCGAATGGTAGTTGTCGTACTATCTGCGACAAACGTGTACCGATAGCTGTTGAAAGTGTTGGTGCTCGCACCTGCATCCGCGATGTTCTCATTGATTAATGTGGATACACCTTGCACTTGGAGATTCAACCATTGTGCTGAATCGATTCCACCGCTGATCGCATACGCCCCCAAATCGAACGTTACTGTATATGTCTGTCCAACCAACGTGGAGAGTGTTGTGCTGGCCACTCCATCTACCGCACCGTGCCCTGCGGTCAGCCCCAGTGCGTAGGATCCAGCCGTCGCCCCTTGCGTGTTGAACCGGACCACAGAACCAACAAGCGTCCATCCGGTCGTGTCCGTTTCAAACGATCCATTGCTGACGAGATTTGTTGAACCGATCACACCGGTATTCGTTGGAGCTTCGTTCACATTGACAACGTTGACGGTAATTGCTTGGTCGCGTGTGTTGTTCCCAGAGTCGGTCACGCGAATAGTTAATGCGTGTTGTTGAGCTGTTTCGTAGTCAAATGTGGCACCGGCTTTAACTCGCAACTCATTGCCGACGACTTCAAACAAACTGCTGCCGCCCACAATTGAATAGGTGAACGACTCACCGGCGTCTGCATCCGAGGCTGCCAACGTTCCAACCACCGTGCCGGCCGCCGCGTTTTCCAGAACACTACTCGAAACGCCTTGGGCGGCGCGGAAGGCTACACCGGTCCATTCGACAAACGAACCCCGCGCGAGGGTACCATCGACATCGTTCCAGGTCTGGCTGCTTGCTCCCTGGAAGATTCCATAACTTTCTCCATTGCCGCTGTTATTCGGTTGGCCAGAAGCAAAGTTCGTAAAGTTCCCACCTACCGCCGAGCCTGTTGATCCTCCCGACCATACCTGATAAATCGGAGTGTCGCCCTGAAAGGCCATCCAAACGCCTTCTGCCAGTTTGTCCGAATATCCGACAAAATTACTGAGACCATTTAGACTAAACAGATAATTGGACTCGTCTACGGAATTGATGATTGCCAGCGAACCCGATACGCCGCCAAGCAAGCTCGCTTGCGCGTTGTCCATCGCCGCTTCCCAATTGAGCAGAGTACTCACGCGGACATAGTAGCTATCGAGCGTTGCGTTATAGACGGCGGAGAGTCCCGCACCTGTGGTCGCTCCCGTCAATGTGAGTGCCGTCGGTGCCTCATTGACGTTGGTAAGATTGACCGTAAAGACTTCGTCGCAGGTCAATCCACCTTGGTCGGTCGCGCGGATCGTGATGTTGTGCGAAGTTGCAGCTTCGAAGTCGAGCAAGCTGCTGTTGGCAACGGTCACCATTCCGGTTGAACTATCGATGACAAAGCGTCCGCCGGCGTTGTCGGTAAGGCTGTAGGTAAAGGTATTGGCGGGATCGCGGTCGACGGCGGTTGCGCGAAGGACTTGCGTGCCGTTGGCTGCGTTTTCGGCGATAGTACCACTTGGAGCTGCTGTGCCAACTGCGGCAGCGGTGCCATCTATCCAGCCACCGCCCAGGGTGATCGTCGTCAGGGTGAGCGTTCGTCCGCCAACAGCGTCGGTGACTTGATTGCCCGCGAGCGAATTGAAGTTCCAGTGTGCAATTCGATCGGCGGCTGCGGCAGGGACTTCACCGGTTTCAGCGATAACGCGATTCGTATCCCAGGCGGTGTTGTAGATGGCAAGGTCGTGGTACGTTCCCTTGCCTGCTTGATTGGGGTCAAATCCACCTCCAAGCGCGTCTTGTTCTTGTCCAAATAGCAGAACCCCGCCACTGCTTATTGCCTGACCGGGTTGGATATTGCCGACAGTACTTCGCAGGCGCCCGTCGATAAAGATGTTGAACGTTCCCGTTGCAGCGTTCCGCGAAATAATCCATTCGTGCGGTTGGCCGTCAAGGACTTCACTCGCAGCGATTTCCGTCAAGACGGTTGAGCCTTTGTAGTTGATAATGACTTGGGATGACTGCGTTCCGATCGCCAACTCGTTGGTGCTGCCTGCGGTTGCATAACTGAACCAATAGTTCTGGGAAACATTGCTCAACGACAGAGTCGCCCGGATCGTGAAGTCGTTCAGACCACCCAGCAAACCCGAGCCATCATTCGCAAGCAAGTACTGATTGTTGCTGGAGCCCAGATTGATCGAGACTCCTTGATCGTTTGGACGTTGGTCGACCAGATCAATCGGCGCTTCGTTGACATTGGTCACACCGATGGTCAAGGTACGATCGAAAGTGAGTCCGCCTTGGTCGGTAGCTCGCACAACGACGTTGTGGCTTGTAGCCGCTTCGAAATCGAGCAAGCTGCTGTTAGCAACCGTGATTTGGCCGGTTGAGCTGTTGATGGCGAAGCGGCCACCGGCGTTGTTGGTCAAGCTGTAGCTGAGTGTATTGCCCGCGTCGCGATCCAGGCCCGTCACGGTTGTAACCACCGCTCCGTTGGCGGAGTTCTCGGCGATCGTTGCGGTAGCAGTCGATGACGTCAATCGCACATTATCGAAGCTTACCTGCTCACCGCTAGCACTCAGTACGATTTGCAAGGCGTTGCCATGGGCAGCTGCGAAACTGTTTCCCGAGACATCGACATTGATCGTTCCCCAGGTGCCAGGTTCACAGTTACTACTTGCGTAGCTGCCTAACAAAGTCGCTCCTGCAAAAAGTTGAACCGTGTATGCACCTGGATTGTAACCCAGTCGGCGTCCAACATCCACCGTGAGTTGATAGTTCAACGTTGAGTCGAAGTTGGTCGACAGCGTTTGAGATAGCGAGCCGTTATGCGAAGCAAATGCAACATTGGAACCATCGGTCCCATTACCCGATGCATAATCCGATACGGCTGGATTCCAGCTTCCGGCACTTGATCCGATCGTCCAGCCAGTAGCCACGTTGCTCCATGCACCATCAGCGTATACGTTGCTCTCGAAGCTGTGATTCGTGATCGCTATCGATTGCGTCGCCGTTCGGACGTCCACTGGCGCTTCGTTGACATTGGATACAGCGATCGTCAAGGCACGATCAAATGTGAGTCCACCTTGGTCAGTCGCACGAACAACGACGTTGTGGCTCGTCGCGACTTCGAAATCGAGCAAGCTGCCGTTGGCAACGGTGATCTGCCCGGTGGAGCTATTGATCGCAAAGCGGCCACCGGCGTCGTTCGTCAAGCTGTAAGTGAACGTCGGCATGTTGTCCGGATCGCTGGCGGTCATCGTCGTCACGACCGTTCCATTGGCGGCATTTTCGTTCACCGTCGGGTTGGTATTCGCGTAAACCTGTACGTTGTCCAGGTCGAGATCGTTAGACGTGCTAGTAGCCGAATTGTCCGTAAAGCGAAGGGTAGTGGTCGTGCCCGTGGCCGTGAATGTAAGGATGTAACGCTGCATCGACGGGCTTGTCCAGTTGCCCGACGTGGTTGTGTCCGTGATGGTTTGGTCGAGCAGGACCGATGCCCCATTGAGTGCTTGGACATTTAAAACTTGAGGTACCGTGTTGCCACCTGCGGCACCTGCATCAAACATCAACGTATAGGTGGTCCCAGCTACCGTCGTGATGTTTTGACTGAGGGTTCCGCCGGTAGAGTCCGACCATCCGCTCATAGCAAAATGTGCGATACCATCGGTTGGCTTTCCAACTCGAGTATTTTCGATGCCCCCAGGGCCTGTCCGTGTCCAACCGGTCGGCTCGCCCTGAAATGCCCCTGACTCGAAAGAACCATTGGTGACCAAGTTGGTGGCACCAACGTTTCCGAGCGCGGTAGGTGCTTCGTTGACGTTGGTCAGGTGGATTGTGACGGTCTTGTCAAAGGTCAGTCCCCCTTGATCCGTGGTACGAACGATGATGGTGTGTGAAGCAGCGGATTCAAAATCGAGCAAGCTACCATTAGCAACGGTGACTTGCCCTGTGGTGCTGTTGATCGCAAAGCGCCCACCGGCACTATCGGTCAAGCTGTAAGACAACACTCCATTGGCATCCGGATCGGTGGATGTCAATTGACCGACAACCGTATTGTTGGCGGAGTTCTCAGCGACAGACATCGATGGACTAGTTGTTGTCACAGCGAACATTTGAACGTTATCAAGGTTAATATTGATATTCGTCGTTACATTCGATGCGTCCGCAAAACGAAGTGTTGTGCTCGCAGAGTCGGCGACGAAGGTATAGCGATAACTGTTGAAGGTGGTTGTCGCAGTCCCGTTATCGGTAAGGAATTCATTGACTAGAGTCGTTGCTCCATTTATTTGAAAATTGAGCATCTGCAATTGGTTTAGACCGGTCGTGTTCGCTATAGCTCCCATATCGAAGGTTACGGTATAGGTCTGCCCAGCCGTCGTCGCTATCGTTTGTGAAGCAACCCCGTCATTCGGGACACCATTCCAACTGAACACCAGAGTCGTCGTTCCATGGGTGGCTCCTTGTCCTGTTTGCGTCGTAACCGCACCAGCCGAGCCGGACGTTGTCCAACCCGTCAACCCCGATTCAAACGATCCATTGCTCACCAAATTCGTTGAACCGATTACGCCTGTATTCGTTGGGGCTTCGTTGACGTTGACGACGTTGATCGTGACTAGTTGATCGCGCGTGTTGTTCGCGGAGTCTGTTACGCGAACCGTCAGCGTATGTTGTGGAGCAGTTTCAAAATTGAGACTAGCCCCCGTGCGGACTCGCAGCTCATTGCCGACGACTTCGAAGTTGAGATCCGGGCCGACAATGGAGTACGTAAGCGTTTCACCGCTATCAGGATCGGTCGCAGCCAGTGTGCCGACCACGGTGCCAGCAGTCGCGTTTTCCATCACGCTGCCCGCTACACCTTGAGCCGCCCGGAAAGCGGTACCGGTCCATTCGACCACGGAACGAAAGGCTTGAGTGCTCGCGTCATTCCAGGTTCCATTTCCATTGAACATCAAATTGTATTCACCGTTGCCACCATTCGGCTCGCCTCCATTCCAGTTGGAATAGGCTCCCCCCACCGCTGTCCCCGAAGCACCGCCACTCCAGAATTGAGCTCCCGCTGTATCGCCATTGAACCAACGCCAAACTCCGTCCAGACCTAAATCTTTAGCACCAACCCAGGCGGCGTTCCCTCCCAACAAACTCGCGACGTGTGTTTGTTCATCGGCAGAGTTGATGTTGACCAACGTACCTGATACACCGCCTAACAAGCTTGCCTGCGCATTGTCCATCGCGGCTTCCCACGCCAGCCCCGTTGCGACCAGCGAATAGTAGCTATCGAGCGTCGCGTTATACACGGCGGACGCTCCGGCTCCGGTCGTCGTTCCTGTCAATGTCAAGGCCGTCGGCGTTTCGTTGACGTTTCGCAAGCGGATGGTCACGTTTTCGTCGTAGGTGAGGCCGGCTTGGTCAGTGGTGCGGACGGTGATGGTGTGACTGGAGGCCGTTTCAAAGTCCAGCAAGCTGCCGTTGGCAACGGTGATCTCACCAGTACTATTGTTGATCGCAAACCGACCACCTGCGTCATCCGTGAGCGTGTAACCAAGCGTCGCGCCCGCATCGGGATCGTAGCCGCGAGCTCGACCGACGACCGTTCCGTTTACTGAATTCTCGTTGATTGAGGTGACTAGCATATTGGCAAGCAGGCCTGGCATACCTGTTGCGATCGCTGCCGTGCGGTTATTGTTGATCGTCGTGGTATCGAGAGCGGAATTCCATATGCGGTAATCCGAGAGAGTGCCATCGAAGTATCGTCCTCCAACCATCGCTCCTCCGCCTACGCCAGTACCGCCCACACTGCCAACCGTTGGGCGGAGCGACGTTGCCGTACTTTGAATTCCAGTATCAACCAGAACGCCATTGATGTACAGCGAAGGAGTCTTATTGACGAAGACCACGGCGATATCGGAGTCGGGAGCGATGGCTCCCGAGTAGGTGAGCAACGAGGAGAAATTGCTGCTGGAGTGTTGATACACGACAACTCCGTTCGTTCCAACGGCTAGACCGATTGATCTTGTGGTAGCACCGCTTGTCCCATATACCGAGTCACCCTGATCGGCCATGATGGCCATTCCGCCATTGACACCCGCAGCGATACCACTATTCGACTCTGCGACCAGGGTAATCGCTTGTCGTGGCGTCGCTTTGATCTCCAGGGTGAAGTTATCCAACGACGGCATAGTCGCGTTGCCTGAAACCACCGTACTGGCATCACCGACGAATTGAGTACCGAAGCCCATGTCGTTCGGAGACTCATTCACATTCGTTACCGAGATGTTCATCGCTTCGTCATAGGTGAGGCCTCCTTGGTCCGTGGCACGAACGGTGATCGAGTGCGAGGTCGCCGCCTCGAAATTGAGAAGCGAGCCGTTGGCGACCGTGATGACTCCGGTATTGGTATCGATGGCAAACCGTCCTCCCGCGTTGTCGGTGAGGCTGTAGGTTACAGTGCCCGTTCGATCTGGGTCGATGGCGGATGCGGTACCCACGACAGTGCCATTACTCGCGTTTTCAGCAACAGAGGTAACGCCACCGGTTTGTACGCTTAAGATGCGAACTTGTTGCTGGTTGTTCAGCGAGCCTGTACCGGCGGTGAAGCCGAACCAGCCATTGGCGTTGCCGCCCCAACTCGTTGCAACCACATCATACGTTTTAGAATCGATCGCGACTCCATCCAATGAGTAACTCAGCGTTTTCGTAGTCGCACTCCAACTGACGACAATATCTCGCCACTGCCCATCTTCCAGATTGTCGTGAGCGTTTGGACTATCGAAGGCCGTCCCTTGATTGGCGACAACACCATTCTGGAAAAATTGCGAGAAATCGGAGTCGATGTTGTTGTTATGGGTATTGTTGAAGTGGGTATCGAAATAGACTCCAAAGGCTGAGGTCAAACCTCCAACACCGGTGTTAAAGCCGATACCACCCACGGAGGTGGCGCCTTGGTTCTGCAATGCGAAAGCGATTCCGTCGGCACCCTCAGATGCTCCGAAGAACGCCTGCGAGGTGATTACGAAGTCTTGATTCAGGTTGATCGCGCCCCAAACCGCACCCGCTTGATTGTTGGTTGTCGGCGTCAATTGATACGTCGTACCACTGACGAGACTCGCGTTGCCAGCCGTGGTTAAACCCGTCGGTGCTGAGCCGAGCGTGATATCGCTTGGAGCATCGTTAACATCGGTGACAGTGATGATCACGGTTTGATCGGTGGCCAATCCAGCGGTATCGGTGGCACGAACGACGAGCGAGTAGCTGCTATTGGCTTCGAAGTTCAGCATCGACGAATTCGCCACGGTGACTTGGCCAGTCGTCGCGTTGATCGCGAAGGTACTGTTGGTATTGCCGGACTGGATCGAATACGTCACGCCATCGCCCGAATCGACATCGCTGGATCGAGCACTAAAGACGTTGGTGCCGTTGGTGGAGTTTTCCGCAATGGATTTGTTGACAATGGTGGGGGCTGTAACCGCAGATGCGAGAGTAGTGATCTCACCAGCTGTTAAGACTCGGTCAAAGACAGCGATATCGTCCATGGCGCCACGGAACTTGTCATTGCCTGCGAATGGAGACGCGCCTATGAAGTTATTCGTCCAAGCTGCGAAATTTGGGAGGGCGGAAGCAGTTGCTTGACCGATCAAGCTCCCATTCACAAACAATTGCATCGTTCTGTCGCTACCAAGTGTGGCGGTGACATGGATCCAACTGCCGAGAGAAATAGGATTGCTGGCTGTATAAACTTCGCCCACCACGGTGCTGCCGTTGAGGACGACGAATCCTAGGTTATTGGAAGTACCCGTCCGACCAACTACAAAGTTGTTATTCGCTTCTCCTCCCCCGAAATCGACGAATCGTGCCCAGTTATCGACAGCATCAAACCTAATCCAGCCAGATACCGTGATTGCATTTGTGTTTGTCACATTGGGAATACTGGAAATGGTTGCTGCTCCAACAGTGCCCGAACCTGCTGTATTGAAGAGCAGACCGGTCGAGCCAGCGAAGCGACCGGCTGATGTTGAATATGAAGCAGCGGTGCCAACGTTTATTGCTGCGGCACCAGCCACAGTCGATGGGGCATTGCCGCTGCCGTTCTCAAAATCATACGCGGCCACTGCTCCGGTCACTTGTGAGACGGTCGGAGCTTCGTTGACATTGGAGACGTCTATCGTAAAGACCTCGTCGTACGTTAGTCCCCCGGCGTCGGTGGCTCGAACGGTAATCGAATGCGAGGTTGCAGTTTCGTAATTGAGCAAACTACCATTGGCGACGGTGACGATGCCGGTATTACTATCGATCGTGAAGCGACCGCCGGCGCTGTCGGTTAAACTGTAGGTCAGAGTGTTACCGGGTTCAGCGTCGATGCCTGTGATTCTAGCAACCGACGTCCCATTAGCCGCATTCTCGGCGACGGCATTCGTCCATGCTGTGCCGATGGTCGCCGCTGTACCAGCTACCCAGCCTCCACCGGGTGCAATGGTGTTGAGTATGAGGTGCCGCGTTCCAATTTGATCGTTAACATGCGTGCCACTGAAGTTGTCAAATCTCCAATGCGCCTGAAGTCCGGGATTCCCAGTCGGCAATCTGCCAGAGCGAGATAGCACGGTTTGATAATCCCACGTTTGGTTATAGATTGCAAGATCATAATAGGTGCCAGAGTAGTCTTGATCAGTTGCAAAGTTTCCTCCCAGACTATCTTGTTCATTACCCAAGACGATAATGCCACCTGCAGATATCGCCTGCCCAGTTAGGAATCCGGAAGTTGAAGCCCGCAGAATACCGTCGATGTACAAAGCCATTTCACCATTAGTGACGGTGCGGGTCAGGATCCATTCGTGAGGCTGGCCATCATGGACTACAGTTTCGGAAACATGAGTATTCCACACCGAACCATTCATGAAGACGCGAACGGTCCCTAATTGAGTTCCCAGGATGAACGAATTGTCATTGCCGGGAGTTGCATAGCTCAGCCATAAGCCGTCGACACCAAGAGCGGAGCTAGAAACGGTGCCTTGAATCGTGAAATCAGTCGCCCCACCCAGCAGTCCACCATCGGTCACTTGGAAGTATTGGTTGTTGGCAGCTCCCAAGTTGATCGAGACACCTTCGTCGGCACTGCGCGAACTGACTAGATCCGTCGGTGCGTCGTTGTTGGCTCGAATGATATACGAGACACTTTGCACTGTGCTGTTCGTACCATCAGAAATTGTAACACTGAAATCGATAGTTGTGTCGACCAGCAGTTGCGGAGCGGTGAATGCAATCGAACTTTGATCGAGGCGTTCGACTCGCAAGTCGTCTAATACGAACGTGACATTGGGATTGTTGCCCCAAATGTATAGCGTGTTCTTGGCTTGATCCAACGTGACAATGCGTTCGAATTGTTGCCATTGAGTTGTGAGCGTCTGGTTGTGCGAGATGTTGTTTTGATCACCAGAGCCATTTTGATTGCTGAAGGTTACAGTGATCGGATTATCGACAGAGCGGGCCCAGTAACTGATTCGATACGTTCCGCCAGCGATATAGCCGGAAGTGCCCACGGTGATTCCCCCATAGACACCACCGCCATTGACGTTCGCACCGGTCGTGATTGCCAAGGCGTTTTTTCCGGACGGCGATCCGTAAGTGTCAACGACCGAAAACGTACCTGGGGCATAGCTGCCGATGCCAGTTGTATCGTGCTCGAAATCCAACGAGGTCACCGTTTGAATGACATCATAAGTCGGCGTGAATGCGACTTTCGGTCCGCTGGTCTGCGTCCAGGTGTATATGAGATTCGCACCTTCGGGATCTGTGGCATCTACATCCAACGTGATGCGGGTCCCTTCGTGGAGACTGGTCAAGCGAGCCGGTGTTGCCGTGGAAACCGCTGGAAGAGTCGTACCCGCCAACGTTCCGTGTCGGCCATTTTCGGAACGATCCACCACACCGCCCGAACCGCTGACGGTGTTCTCGAACGAGTAAGCAGCGATCAAATTTGGATGCGAGCCGGTGAGCCGGACATACATTTGTTCATTGACTTGATCGACAGTCCGAGCGGCATTCCAAATGCGAACTTCATCCAGCTTGCCGATAATTTCGTAGCCGCTGTGATTAGGCCACCCCGCGATTGTGGCATTGGCCGAAGCCGTACGAGAAATTGGAGTGCCAAGTCGTTGCGTGAGAGTCTGCTCCACGCCATTAATGATCAGCCGATTCTGCGTGACGTCACCGTTAGTGAAGATGGCGGCGACGTGATGCCACCCATTGGCGAGTCCAGCACTTGAAATCCCGTAAAGATCTGAATTTGCTGTATTAAATCCAAAGAACCCACCTTGAAAATACAAGTCATAGGACTGAAACCCGAACGGCATCGCATTGCTTGTGCCATCCCAAAACATCCAAAACTCGACGGTGTTTTGCGCGCCTGCCGTAGTGTTTACGGCCAAACCTGAAAGACTAACCGTTCCACCGTTACCAAAAAATTCCAACGATCGACCGTCGAAGCCCAAGGGGTGATCATCGATCCCGGTGATAGCGGGAGCCTCATTGATGTCCGTGATCGCGAGAGTAATCACTTTATCGTAGATCAAACCACCTTCGTCGGTGGCTCGCACCGTGACCGTGTGCGATGTTTGATTCTCGAAGTTGAGCGTCGCTCCGGCTTTGACTCGGATTTCATTGCCGACGATTTCGAAGTTGGTTGTATCGCCACCGACAAGTGTGAAGGTCACATCATCGTTGCCATCAGGATCGTTACTGCCAAGTCGCGAAACAACGGTTCCCGTCGAACTGTTCTCCACGACGGTCGGTAGCCCAGCGTATAGACGGACATTATCCAGCACGATATCGGTGCTGTCGGAGTTGCTACCACGATCGGTGAAGCGAATCGTTGTGGATGTGCTATCGGCTACAAACGTGTAGGCGTAGAGTCGATGGTCGGAAGGAACTGTTCCTGGTGCCACCATCGTTTGGTTAACCAGAGTCGTAGCGCCAACGACTTCAAGTTGCAGTCCTTGCGGTGGTGCGGCACCATAAACGCCTAGATCGAACATTACGGTGTAAGTTTGACCGATCACCGTTGTCACCGCTTGGCTCAAAACTCCCGTATTCGCTCCGCCGCCAGTATTGAAGATCACTTGGTTCAAGCCATCGGTCGGCGAGTAGGAGGGGCCTGCCACTGCATTTCCAGTAACCGTCCATCCGGTCAATCCCGACTCAAATGAGCCATTGGTCAACAAATTTGCACCCGAACCGGATGCTAAGATGTTCGTTGGAGCCTCGTTGATATTGCTTAAGTTGATCGTATACGCCTGAATGATCGCCAAGCCACCTTGGTCGGTCGCTTTAATCGTAATCGAATGCGATGCGGCCGAGTCGTAATCCAACAAGCTGGCGTTGGCGACAGTAACGATACCGGTCACGGAATCAATCGCAAAACGTCCGCCGCCGTTTACCACCAATTCATAGGTCAAAACGTTTCCCGTATCCGGGTCGGACGCGACTGCCGTCCCTACGACGGTTCCATTGGTCGCGTTCTCTGCAATCACACTCGGCGTGAAGCTCATACTGGTCGGTGCTTGATTGACCGGTGATGGATTGATTACAAATTGCTTGTCAAAGGTATTGCCAACACTGTCGGTCACTCGGATCGTCACATGACGCGGTGGATCATTTACGGGGTCAAAGACGGCTCCATCTTTCACAACGAGGTATTCTCCGATCAACTCGAAGTCATTGGTGTCGGCCGCGATGATTTCGTAGGTAAAGGACTCGTTAGAGTCGGAATCCGTTGGCAGTACCTGACCGATAATGGCGTCGGGCGGTGTCGAAGCCAATAATCCGGGCGTGTAAATGCGTTGCTGCAAAACCGACCCGGAGTTAGGGTCGTACGCGGTCCAGGCAAAGATCAACGAATTGTCGGAGCGTTGCGCAACCTTGGGATTGGTCCCCCAACCAGATGCAATATCGCTGACCCGAAAGTCATTGGTAGTCGCGGTGCCATTGGCATCAAACAACCGAGCCCACACCGCGTAGCTTTGCCCTTCACCGGAACCTAACCATGTGACCGCGTAACCACCATTTCTTAATGCCGTGATATCCGGAACTTGTTGGTCTGATGGGGTCCATTGATTGACCCGAATATGTCCAGTCGCGAAAGTTCCATCGGTATTGATGATACGAGATACAATTGTATAGCGGGAACCGTCTTCTGTGTAACTGTTCCAAGTAACGACAAAACGGCCGTCTGCTAGGGCGGTTACCGCAGGAAGATGTTGGGTACTAGTCTGAAAGGCGGAATTGACCAAAAAGTCGCTGACAACCACATTGCCAGCCGCATCATAGATTTTGGCCAGTACCCCCCAACCACTTGAATCCCCGACATTACTGCCCCAAGTGATCATGGTCAGACCGGAACTGTTGGTGGCAATCTTCTGCATGTATTGCTGGCCGCTCGTGGCGGTATTCACTAACGTCTCACTGCCAATTTTATTGGCACTGGCATCAAATCGCTGCATGTAGACATCGTAAATGCCGGGATCGTTGATTTGATAGTCGGATCGCCATGTCACGACAAAACTGCCATCGGTGGCTACTGCGATTTCGGGGCTAGCTTGCGTATTCGAAGTGTAAGTATTTGCCAGCACTTCCGAACCCAACAGAGTCCCTGTCGCGTTATACTTCGCGATTCGGACACCAGTCGAACTTCCGTCTCCACCTGCGCCATCGGCATGCCAAGCCGCAATAAATCCTCCATCGGGAGTGGCCACCACCATGGGGTCATATTGGTGATTTCCTTGATTTGCTTGAGCCAACGAAAACACCGGACCGATGGCAGCTCCGTTACTGTTGTAGACTTGAGCCAACACACCCCAGGTTGTTCCGCCGCTTGGTTCAAATCCAAGATTACGCCAAACCAACACGTGACCACCGGCCGCGAGCGGGGCAAGTCGCGGGAGTAAATTGCCTACTTGCGTAAAGTGATCGCGTTCCAAGATGGAAGTCTGTGCTACGTAGTTACTCCCAGAAAGTGAAAAACGCTGAAAGAAGATCCTATCGTCCGTCATCGTAGCGGCAGTATTGTTGCTGGTCTTTTGCCACGAGAACACCAAGTCACCTGTTGACAATTGCACGATCGTGCCGAAGTGTTGACGCATGTTGGCAGAGTAGGAACCCAATTGCAGTTCGCTACCGACAGCATCGCCATTGTTGTCGTATCGTTGGGCTAAAATTCGGTAGTTCCCCCCCGCATCCGCAGACGCATACGTCAAGATAAATCCACCATCCGCTAATGAACGAAACTCGTGATGCGCTTGATCATTGGTCGTCGTGGTATTAAGTCGAAACTCCTCTTTCAAGACAGTCCCGGTCGCATTGTAGATCTTGCCAAAGATGCCGTTGCTACTGCCATCGGACATGCGGTAGCTGACCAACACTTTGTTGCCTGCCAAGCTCAACGCCTGTGCGTCATGCTGATCACTGCTGGTAGTCGTATTGACCACAAACCGGCTACCGACAGCAACTCCAGCCGAGTCGTAATACTGGCCCAGAATTGTCGCTCCCGAACCGTCACCTTGTGCGACAACGTCATTGCGATAGATTACCATGAAGCTGCCATCGTCGAATCCTGCAACCGCCGGTTGGTACTGATGCCCGGTTCGAACATCAACGGCAATTTCTCCGGTTGCTGCCGTTCCATCGGCGTTAAACTTTCGCGCGTAAACGTCCAAAAAATCAGCAATCCCATTAACGTCTTCATCTGCATAACCGCGCCAAGTGATGACAAATTTCCCATCACCCGTCGGTGTGACATCCGGCTCTTGTTGGCTACTCCAAGTTGTCACATTCGCTCGAATCTGCGTGGGTGTAATCGCATTAAAACTACTGTCAAAGATTTTGAAGTAGATGCCTTCGCCACTGCCGTCCCACCCCGAATCTCGCCAGACGACTACGATCTTGCCATCAGTCAGCACCGCCACATCGGTATCGTATTGAGAATGGCTTAGCATGTTGCGATCCAGCAGTTCTGGCGCGCCGACGGGAGTATCTGCAGCGTCGTAACGCTGGACCATCAGGTCCCAACTACTGTTGTAGTCGTAGGTAACATAGATGATCGCATAACCACCGCCTGCGATCGGAACAGCATTGTGCTGAAAACCACTGTAGCTGGTGTAATAATGGATGTTAGAAATCGGCTGAGCAACCAAGTTGTTACCCGGAGCTACTAATTCCAAGTCGGTCGGTGCCGAATTGAATGTATTTAGTGTTGTGTCATAGGTCTGATCGGCGAACCGGAATAGTTCGACACCGCTCAGCGTATCCGTACCATCGGGGCTGCCACCTCGATTGTCAGTGACCGTCCATGTCCCATTTCCGTTATTGACGATCGAGTAGTCGGAAGCATTACCTGAATAAATCGCGGTATCACGACCAAGTCCCCCTTCAATCGTATCATTGCCCGTACCGCCTGTGATGATGTCATTGAAGTTCTGCGGAGCAAACTCGACAATATAGTGGTAGAGCGCCGCATCGTTGGCATCCGACCAAGTTCCGGTGGATCCGTTCATAAGTAGCCCGTCTTCCCATTGGGAACCGTCGGGCTGCCCTGCCAAAAAGTTTTGGTAGGACAGGAACGAACCGTCCGTCCATTCCCATGCATCTTGATGCCCTCGGTCCGACGCCCCCAACCAAACACTGTTGTTCGCTGTCAAACTTTGCACAAAGGCGTTTTCAGTAGCACTCTTGATCGTCACCAACCGCCCCTGGATACCCAACACATTCATCGCAACTGCCGCATCGCGTGCATCCCACCACGTTGCGGTGGTATTGATAAGCTTGTAAAACTTGCCGGTGGCTGCGTTGTATTGGAGCAACGGATCGGCGGTGATCATGTTTGCTACTGTAATACTATCACCGCTGATGTTATCATTCCCAGCGCCGCCAAAAATATAATCCGTGCCTCGTACACCGATCTGACTGTCGCCACCACTGGATCCTAAGAACAGATTGCCCGAAAAGTTGGCCAGATTCGTATTCACTCCCGCAGCATTAATGACAATGGAGTTTTGAGTAAACCCACGAAAGTCTATTCCGATAAACGAGCTTCCAGCACTGCCACTGGAATACTCAAAACCTGTCGTCAAGTTGGATTGACCGTCGATTCTTAATAGGGGCTGGTTCGCGTAACCATTCAGACTTGATGCATCGATGGTCAATACCTCGGTAATGACGGGTAACAGCGTGCTAAGCTGAATTGTAAACGTGCCGCTTCCTCCCAAGTTGAAATTAACCGTGTCGGCACCACCAAGGGCGTTGGCATCCAGTATGGCTTGCCTTAGCGATCCGGCACCGCTGTCGTTGGTGTTGGTGACAGTAAACGTGGCCAACAGTCCCTGCCACGATTCTTGTAGCGCACCACTGACAATGATGTCCGATTCCACTTGCCCCAAGTGATGTTCCAATTCCCAATTGCCACCCAGATTGGCGGCACCGATCAAGCTGGTACTTGCCGCGACATCTGCTCCCGTCCAATTCGCAATTTGGTCCAACATCGAGCGGCCGGCTTCTCCACTTGCCAATTCGCAGCCATAGAACAGAATGTCGCCTTGATCGTGGAGCACGGAACCCCAGAGTTGCAAGTCCGGTTGTCGCGCAGATAGCGAATGCGAATCAATCCAAGTTGAACCTAATTTGAAGGCCCGATCCGTCCCGTGCGAGATCACGTGCAGGCCGTCAAAGCTGCCCGATTGATAACTGGACAGTACGCTTGCGACTTGTTGCCAACCCTCGCTGTGGTGGTCAATTAGATGAATTTCCAACCGCCGGTTTGGGTCATTGTTGGCCCACAGGTCATCTAACACTTGTTGAAAGTTGTGAACCCCGGTGTCCAGAAGCACCAATTCCCGGCGGGGGGCAAAATCCGATCCGACCGATCCAAAGAAATCCGATCCGTCTGATCCGCCTGATCCGACCGATCCCCAAAAAGACGATCCGTCTGATCCGCCTGATCCGGCCGATCCCCACAACGACGATCCGTCTGATCCGTCTGATCCGGCCGATCCATCCGTCGGCCACGCCCAAATTGGGTCATTGAAATCTACGTTTGTTTCGACACCACCTGAAATCTCCACTTCAGGCACGAGCAAGCCCAAGGGCGATGCGCTCATAAAGACGCGTCGCTCCAGTTCCTCGACGTGTATGTACGACTGTGGAACGGCCTTCGAATTCCTGCGCGTCCATTGCAGCAACGTCCCGAATAGGGAACGCAACCACGTCCGCCAGCTCATGTCGTCACTCCGATGTTGCGATCTGGTATCTTTGACTACGCCCGGCTTGGTCCTGAGGTTGGAATGGTGTTACTTCCTGAGCTGGTTCCTCGCGGCTAGCAGCACCATTTCCTAGTTTCCATCAGTTGTTTCCTACTTCAGCCGTTGCGACCAGCAGAGATTAAGCAATCGGAGCCAATGACGTAGCTTATGTCGACTGCCCAGTCGTAAAGACATTACATAGCAGTTGGAGCGACTCTGCTGCCTTGGCGTGTTAGTTGTATTGTGGTGATTGAATCGATTATGATCATTTCACAACCGGGGAATTTGAATACCAACATTGGAGGTGTTGCATGGCGATTTTCACTAGGTGTTTCCATTTCTTGTTGGCGGTTGGCTTGCTGCTCTTGGGGTCCTGTGGCCATGAAGAAACTTTGGCGCGGCCATCCTCGGATGACCCGAACCAATGGCCAGCTTTTCGCGGACCGAATGGGATGGGCGTCTCCTCGAGTTCGGATTTGCCTTTGGAATGGGGACCCAACAACAACGTCTCTTGGAAAACCGAGCTGCCCGGTGCGGGGGCTTCCACCCCGATTGTCTTTCGCGACCGAGTCTACCTGACCGCATACACTGGTTTCTTTGTGCCCGGCGAGCCTAAAGGCCGCCAAGAAGATTTGAAGCGACATTTGTTGGCGTTCGATTTGTCGGACGGAAAACTGGTTTGGGAGAAGGCCATCCCGGCCAAGCTCCCGGAAGAAGATTCGATTCGCGACCACGGGTTTGCCGCCAACTCGGTCGCAGTGGACGAGGATCGAATTTATGCCTTCTTTGGTAAGACGGGAGTCTTCGCATTCGACCACGATGGAAATCAAATTTGGCAGACCGACGTGGGAACCCAGACGAACGGCTGGGGATCGTCGGCATCGCCGGTCTTGTATCGTGACTTGGTATTGATCAATGCGAGTGTCGAAAGCGAGTCAGTGGTGGCCTTGGACAAAACGTCTGGCGCAGAGCGCTGGCGAGCTGGCGGCTCCCGACAACCGCATGCGATTCGAGAGGCTTGGAATACGCCGTTGGTAATCCGTTCGGAAGCAGAGCGTGATGAGCTGATCGTTCCGACTGCCGGAACGGTCTTTGCGTTCGAACCCTTAACTGGAAAACCGCTCTGGTCCTGCAAGACAGACATCGGTTGGTATATGGTGCCCAGCCCTGTAGCAGCCGACGGGATTGTTTACTGCTTGGGCGGTCGTTCGGGGATCGCCTCGTTGGCCATTCGCGCCGGTGGATCGGGCGAGGTGACTTCCAGTCATCGATTATGGACGACCAACCACGGTTCGAACGTTTCCTCGCCAGTGATTCACGATGGCCATTTGTACTGGGCTCACGAGTCGCGAGAAATTGCCTACTGCGTCAAAGTCGAGACCGGGGAAGTTGTCTATCAAGAACGGCTGTCGCGGGCTGGCCAATTCTATGCTTCCGCCTTGATGGCCGATGGACGACTTTATTATCTGACTCGGGAAGGTAAGACGTTTGTGATCGCAGCTCAGCCGGAGTTCAAGCAATTGGCGGTGAACGACCTCGGCGACGGCGGGGTATTCAACGCCAGCCCGGCGGTTGCTGGCAATCGCTTGCTGATCCGCTCGGACAAGTTTTTGTATTGCATCAAGAACGGGGAATCAACGCCTTAACTCGCATCGTCTTTCGCTTCCACCGCTTGGTCGGATCCGTCCGACGTGGGGCCGTCCTCAACGGCTTCTTTAGCGGTTGATTGGTCGTTGGAATCGGTTTTGTTGGAATCGGTTTTGTTGGAATCGGAGTTTCCGTTCGCTGGCTCCTTTTTCGTCGCCTCGTCGGCCACTTCTGATTCGGCAACGGCGGTTGTTTTCGAGAAATTGCTGCGAATCTTTTCGATGGCAATCGATCCCAAGATAAACAGGGTGACACCCGCAATCGCCAACATGCTGGTAACGAGCAGAACTCGACGGACGCAAATCCATGGTCGGGCCAACCAGAGATCTTGTACCAGCACCAGCCCGCGTTTGTTGGCCAATTCGGGGACCTCCACGCTGCCATCGCCTTCCACCATATCGAATGTGGCAATGGAGCTTGGTAACAACATTGAAAGCAGAGCAGACAAGGCAAAGGGCGCGCACAACAAATAGGTTGGGTAAAAGGGAATCAAAGCTATTCCGCATATCACCGCGATCGTTTCGTAGTTCTTCGCATACTTCAGTTTGTCGGCCGCCACAAACAGGGCAATGGCAAACGCCAAAGTGAATGGGAAGTAACCGTTTCCGAAATGCGACGAAAACGGATTGATCACCGAATCAAAAGACAACAACCATTGAGCGACTGGATAAGCCACGCTACTCTCGGGGGCCTCCACCAAGGGCCGAATCAAGTCGCGGCCCATCTTTCGCAAATTGCCGGAGAGAAACACCAAATTCAATACGCCACAAGTCACAAACCAAAACTGAGTTGAGGAAAATCGAGCCGCAACTTGCAGAGGATTGATAGGGCGTTGGCTCCACAACACTGGAAACTGGCGGACCACGTAGTCGGTACTCTTGCGGAGCCCGGCCAACCACTCGGGTTCGGCGTTCGTCGTTGCCCACGTGGCCATGGATGATCGCGGATCGGCTGACAGTTGACGCTTGACGGTGGCGACGAGATCCTTGCCTTGTTGGCGGTGGATCTTCTTCACTTTTACAGAAAAACTTCCACCTCGCGACTCGGGAATATCGGAAGTCGTGGCAATCATGGTGGCTTGGATCAGCAATGTGTCGCTCATCAAGCCTTCTTGATAATTGGCCGAGGCAATTTGATCCCACGGCACAATCACCGTTGTGGGTTTCTTCAACGACCGTTGAAAGACACTATCGTGAACCTCAAACTCCACGTTCAAACCGCTTGGCGAGATCTTGGCAATTCCCGTGCACTCGGCAAACCCCCAATTCACGTTCTCAATCGTAAATGGGACGGCGACGACTTCACTGATCGGCGTGGTGTTGGTCTGGCCGATGGATTGGTTAAAGACCGGGAGTGGTGACTGTGACAGAGCGGGTTTCGACACGGGCGTTGGCATGGGGAGCACCGGCGGCGGCCCAAGCGGTTTGGGAGTTGGTGCCGATTCAATGGCCATGGCCTCGACCACCGAGATCTCTTGCATTGCCGTTTTGACTTCGCTGGCTTTTTGATAGCGCCGCTGGGGCTCCTTTTCCAAAGTGCGAAGCACGACATCATCCAACCGCGCATCGACTTGGTTCTTTTCGCTGGGCGCGGCAAAGCGTCCTAACGGCAATTCGCCGGTCAACAGTTCGTACAGCACAACGCCCATCGAATAGATATCCGCGCGATGGTCCACATTGCTTCGGCCTTCGATTTGTTCCGGTGCCATGTAGTTGAGTGTGCCCAAAACTTGCTTGCTACCTGTCAGTCGCAAATCTTCGGAGTTCGGCTGAATGAGTTTCGCCAGTCCGAAATCGGCAATCTTCACGCGACCTTTTTTGTCCAACAAAATATTCTCGGGTTTAATGTCGCGATGGACGATGCCTTCGTCGTGCGCGTATTGAAGAGCATCACACAGTTGCGGCACAATCGCCAGAGCTTCTTTGGTGGTAAGTTGACCTTCCAGCATGGCATCTCGAAGATTGATTCCATCCACAAACTCGAGAATCAAGTAGTGCAATGGACCTGCTTGTCCAAATTCAAACACCATGACAATGTTGGGATGCGCTAACTTCGCCAACGTGCGAGCTTCTCGCATGAAACGTTGGGCAAACGCGGCGTTACGACTCAATCGGGGCGACAAAATCTTCAGCGCGACCGTTCGATCCAAATGAGGCTGTCGAGCTTGGTAGACCGCGCCCATGCCGCCGTACCCAATCAGATGCTGGATTTCCAAGTTCGGGAAATAGTGAACCAATTGAGCGACATCGGGCACTCGGTCCATCGACTCGTCCAAAACCGATTCGACCCCGCCCGGTCGCCAATCCTGGGTGGCTGCGATTTGCGGCAGCCCCAAACCCAAGAGGCAACTAGGACAAACCGGTCGCTCGTGGGTCGAGTTGGGCAGACTCGTTAGCGGAGTTCCGCATTTTTCGCACGTCAATGAACTGTTCATGATTGAATCGCAAAATCTATTGGGACTTGTCGGGTCAACTGAGGCCACTGGCGTTTTCGTCGTATAACCAGTGAACGGTTACGAAATCGCCACCGACAAGATTTAAACGGTTCAGCCAGCTAGGTTACAGGCGATTCTGAGAAATTGCCTGAAAAAGTTCGCGGATTTCATCGTCGACCCCAGATGGGTCATCCAAAGTCTTGGCAATTTGTAGGCGAATCTGTTGTCCGTACCGTTCGCGGAGCCTAAGCAGCGCCACTTTGACGGCCCCCACCTGCATGTTGAGCTGTTGGGCGATCTCCGCCAGCGGTCCTTCGGACGGGTCGGTCAACCGCGGGCTGAGGGCCTCGAAGATCGCCATTTTCCCCATTGCCTCGTATTGGTCGCGCACCGCAGCCAACGCGACACGCAAAAGTTCCAAGGCCCACTGAGTCTCAAAGACATGTTGCGGTTCTCGATTCGAGGCGGGCTCTAAGCAATAACGGCGTTCTGCGTCCAAGTAATCCAAGCTAAGGGTCTTTGTCCCGCCACCCCGCTTCAGGGCGGAACGATCGCGGCGAATGTTCGCCGTGTAATTGGTGAGGGCTGCCAACAGGAAAGTTCGAAATCTTCCGCGCCCCGCATCCGCTTTGGCCAGCAGCTCCCCGGCTAACATCTGTGCAAAAAAACCCTGGGTCACATCTTCCGCCTCGGTAGGATCAAAGCCTTGGCGTCGCGAGAAAGAATACAACGGGTACCAATACAATTGGCAGAGTTCTTGGAGGGCTTGGCGAGCAACCTTGGACCCGCCGTCACCCGCCGCGTCTCCCACCAAACTCCAGGATGTGGTTGCGAACCGACGCCGATCCGAGCTCGAAACAGACGAATTAGTTACAGAATCGTTCGGGTCCATGTGCTTAGAAACACCTGCGGTCCAATTTCGAAAATGGCGGGTAGCGTCTAAGATACCCCACACGAAAGCGAATCAACAGCCCTTGGTTGCTGGCTTCCGAGCCATCGACCAAGGACATTTTCACCACCTCGTCGTCGATCCATTTCGGACCATGTTCCTCAGCCTTGACAGGAAATTTGCATGAATCGCATTATCGCGGTGGCTCAAACTAGCTTGACTCGCCTGTTCATGTCCGGTCTGTTGGCGATTCTACCGCTCGTGTTGACGGTCGCCATTATTGGTTGGGTTGCAAATTTCTTGCGGAGTTACGTCGGGCCCGAAACGATGATCGGGGACCTGATCCGGTCATTGGGAGTGCAGTTGGACGCCAACGCTCAAGGGACCGCCGCGTATTTGTTGGGAATTGTCGTCGTTGTTTCCGCCCTGATCGGTTTGGGGGTTTTGTTTGAACTGGGTGCCAAGCGGATTTACCAGGCGACCTTGGAATGGGTCATGAAGAAGATACCTTTGGTGGGAAATCTATACGGCAGTTTGCGACAATTGATCGAATTGTTCGACAAATCGGAACAAACCGAACTCAAGGCCATGAGCGTCGTTTACTGCTACTTTGGTAGTACCGAAGGCCCCGGCGTTTTGGCATTGATGCCTTCTTCGGAGACGATTGAGATTGAAGGCCGCAAGAATCACGTCGTGATCATCCCCACCGCACCGGTCCCTTTTGGCGGTGGACTCATTTTCTTTCCCGTCGAACAGGTCCGGCCCGTTCCGATGACCGTGGACCAATTTGTCAGCATTTATGTTTCGATGGGCGTGACCACCCCCGAATTCTTTTCAAACAAGAAAATCGGCAAGGCAATAGCCAGTTTGGAAACCAAGAATTCGAAGAAGCCCTAGCAATTGCTAAGAATTCTTTTTGGTTTGAGTGGGTTCTCGCTTGACACAGCCTGGTAAAATGGCCACGATCAATGGTGCGGGGCGGGTATTCGCTTTGGGTCCGAGGCGATTCGGCCGGCGGGGTCCTTGTCTGGCGCTTGATCGGGGCCAGCTGTGAACTGCTCGTGCGCCAGCGGAGAACTAGCGCCGCAAAGTTTGGATGCGATTTCCGCCCAACCGCTGTGTTTAAAAAATTCTGACTCCTCCATGCAAGTTCGACAGTAAGATCGGTTTTGGTGGGAGTTGGTTTGGGCGGGAATTGGTTTGGGGAATTTCGGTTTCTTTTCACGGAGAATGGTGATGCGTTGCAATTGGTTGGCTGGGTATGGTGTCGTGGCGATGCTGGCGATTGGCTGTATAGGGTTGGGCTCGAATTGCTACGCAACCGATGATTCATCCGCAACGGTTGTCGACACGCCACCGAAATCTGAATTCGACGCGACCCATACCGAAGTGAACCCGTTGGTTCCTAAACACAACGGCGCTGCCGGGCAATTGCACACTTTCAAATTGACTCCCGATGGTCACATTGTGGCGGGTGTCACATTCGATCGAAACTACTTGCAAGTTTATTCACCGAATCTGGAATTGGTTCGTGAAATTCCGATTGATTTTCCTGCCACTGCGATCTCGATTGAACCAAGTGGCACCTATCTGATTGGCGGAGGCGGCCAAATCGCCCGGCTCTCGACGTCCGGCGAAGTACTTAAATCTAGCCCTGCTCCTCACATGGCTGGACAATCCGCCGAGGAAGCAAAAGAAAAGATGATCGTCGAGTACAAGAAGCAAATGGAGCAAACTCGGGAAATTTACAATCAGCAAATCGAGCAAATTCAAAAACAAATCGACAAGTTAACCAAGAAACAAGAAGAGAAGGGTGATGACTTCTCGAAGCGAGACCAATCGCGACTGGATTCCTTGAAAGAACAATTGACCCAGTATCAATCGATCGTCGAACAGCAGTTTTCTGTGGAGATCGATGCGGAAACCCTGAAATACATGTTGGAAAGTCAAACTCGAATTCCGTCGCTCGCCACTTCGGGCGAAGATGTATTCGTCGCGGTCTCCACCGGACGTGGCTACGAAATCTGGCGCGTCGACACGAACTTCGAGAACGCTACGAAAGTTATCGAAGACTTGTCGGGTTGCTGCGGTCAATTTGATTTTTACGCGGCGAACGGACACTTGTTTTTGGCCGAAAACACGAAGTTCCAAGTCGGCATTTACGATCGTGACGGCAAGCACTTGAATGGCTTCGGCGAACGAGCAGGCTCCAGCGAAGCCGGCTTTGGCAGTTGCTGCAATCCAATGAATGTTGTTTGCACTTCAAGTGGTGAAATCCTGACGGCCGAATCAAGCATCGGCAAAATCAAACGATTTAACCAAGCCGGTGAACTCGTGGGTGTAGTTGGCAAAGCCCGTATTGGTGGCGGCTGCAAGCATGTTGCGTTGGGCCTCGATGAATCTCGCAATCGCTACTACGTCCAATATCAAGACAAGAACTCGATCTGCGTCTTGATCCCCAACGCCGAAGCCGAAGTGGTCATGGCGGAGTCGAACAAGAATCGACAGGCAGCAGCGGCGGAAGTAGTGAAGTTGGCTGGTCGTTGGGAACGAGTTAAAGGTGAAGCCAAAGTCGAGAAGACCGAGAAGCCGGCCGCAAGCGAACTAGGCGGGGTGATTGTGGGCAATGATGGCGAGACGTTTTCGATGGAAGAATACATGGCGGCCCGCACCGACTTTCAATTCCTGACCTTTGATGCGGCAACGAAAAAGCTCCAATGCGAATTTGCGGCAGCCAATGGTCAGCAAGCAGGCGTCATCAACCTATTGTTCGGCGGCGGCGAATCTGGCGAGCGAGCTCCGGTGAATTACCTGACCGTCCCGCAAAGCTTCGTGGATGGAAAAATCCAAATGGATTTGGAAGACGAAAGTGGCTTGATCGCCTTCGAGATGCAAGCCAAGTTGGAAGGCGAGACCTTGATCGTCACCTTCGTTGACCCCTACTCCCCAAATCTGAAGCCGTTGACGTTCAAGCGAGCAGCGGAACCAACTTCAACGAAGTCGGGAGAATAACCGTGAAGAGATTTGCGCTGAAGTTTCTGCTGGTTGGCCTATCGCTGATGGCGACTTGGGTTTATTCCGAACGGACTTCGTTGGCTCAAGCAACTGATTCAGAATCGCCGTTGACGGTTGTGGTGATGGATCCGTTGTGTGACAAACTTGCTTGCGACTGTGTGCAGGGGTTTGCTCAACGAAAGTACGAAGTTTTGGGCCAACACTTGCAGAAAAGTCTCGGTCGAAAGGTCGAGGTCTTTTGGGGGGAGTCGATCGAAGCGGCTTTGAAAGACGAAAGTGTGGCGAGGAAAACGCCCTTGGTCGCAGACATCGTGATCGGCAAACACTCGGTCGTGGTCGCCGAGTCGAAAGCTCGGCAACTGGGACTCGAACCACTGGCGCAGTTAACCGGGTTGGACGGTTTGACCACGCAAACTGGCTTGGTGGTGGTTCGTTCTGCGGATCCCGCAATTTTGGTCGATGATCTGGCAGGCTATCGCATCATTTTTGGACCGGCGAATTGCGATGAGAAACATGCGGCGCCGCGACAGCTCTTGCTCGACTCGGAAATTTCCTTGCCCACCGAGCTGGAAACGTCCAGCAAGTGCAGTTTGGCGGCCCAGTTGTTGCTCGACTCCCCCCAAGACGAAAAAGTTGCGGCCATCATCTCGAGCTACGCGGTTCCTTTGTTGGAAGGCTGCGGCACGATTGAAAAGGGAGCGTTGCGAGTGATTGGAAAATCCGATCCCGTTCCGTTTATTAGTCTTTTCCTGCGAAGCGAACTGAGTGCGGACTCGCAATCAGAGATCCTGTCGGCTTTGATTGCCGTTGGCAAGGACTCTAACATGCTGCGAGCTCTGGAGTCGCGCGATGGGTTTGTTCCGTTTCGTTCCGATGAGTCGACTTCCGACGCGACAGGTACCGAACCAGTAGTGTTGGAAAAAAAAACGAAGTAGAGGCCTGGACCGGGTGGCGTGGTACCGAGCGCAACGCTCGAGTCTCGTGGCTGCCCGATTCTCTCCCGGCCAATGGAACGTTCGAGTGGATCTTTGAATTGCCTGCCGACACCATGGGCGGTGTCGCGGCAACTTCCCAATATGTCGTGTGCGGGACGCGCGATTTGCCGGACCGCAGCGACATCTTTTTTTGTCTGGATGCGACAACCGGCCACGAAAAATGGCGGTTCCAGTATCCGGCAATTCCCCCGTCGGGTGCCGTCACTCGGGATGGCAAGCTCGACTTCGGCAACACGCCTCGGGCCACGCCGCAGATTGTCGGCGATCGAGTCATTACCCTAGGTGCGTTTGGTGACGTTCACTGCTTGGACTTGGCAACCGGCGAAGTTTTGTGGGCGTGGAACTTGGCTCGAGATTTTGAAGGCCGGTTACCGGACTGGGGTTATAGTGGTTCGCCCTTGGTTGTGGGCGAGACGCTGATCTTGCAGCCTGGTGGTCAAGAATGCTCGCTTTTGGCTCTCAACTTGGCGGACGGCGAGCCGCTTTGGGAGTCCGCAGGACGCGGGGCCAGTTATTCTTCATTTATTGTTCGAGACTGGAACGGATCGAAGCAAATTATTGGGTTGGACGCCGAGACCTTGGGCGGTTGGAATCTCGCGACCGGGGAACGACTCTGGGAACTGAAGCCGCAGCGCTCCGGAGAATTCCAAGTGCCGACTCCGGTTCAACTGGGTGAATCATTGTTGATTGTTGGCGAGAACAATGGTGCCCGCAAACACGGTTTTCAGCCGAACGGCAACCTCGAACCGACCCCACTAGCGGCAAATCCCCGCTGTATCCCAGACACCCACACACCGGTCGTTGTTGGCAAGTTCGTTGTGGCGTTACACGACTCGTTGTGGGTTCTGGACAGCGAAACATTGGACAAGCACCAGCTCTTGGATCATGACGATCTATCGCATTACGGTAGCTTGATCACGGACGGCCAAACCCGAGTTCTCGCGATGACCGATCACGGAAAGCTACTATTGTTCGAGTTGGTTGGCGACAAGTTCGAACATCGCAGCACGCTTCCGCTGACTACCACTCGTTCGGTTCAAACCTATTCGCATCCCGCACTGGTTGGCGACAGGCTATACGCCATCGTCGCGGGTAAGTTGCATGCGTTGAAATTGCAGTGAACCAGCCTTGAGCCCGGCTTGAGCCAACCTTATTTGCTTAGGAACAAAGATTTGCCGAGAGTTTTCCATGACCGCAAGCTGCATATCCGCAAAGTCTTACGAGTGCTGCTTACTATTTTTTTTCGAAACCTGCAAATTCGTTGTCTTGGTGGGTGTATTTCAAGTTTTCGTTGCAATAAGCTTTGGACAAGTCTCTTCCATTCAGAACAGGCAAGAACCAGTAGAATCCTTCTTGGTTGCGATCGAAGGTTCCGTCGAGGACCCCACAGGGCAACCAATTTTCGGAGCAACTGTCGTTGCGCGTACGCAAGAAACCAGACATTCATTCGAGGATTACTTGTACTTTGGTGCAAAGCATTCGGAGTTCGATGAAGACCTAACGGTTGAACAGACCGACCGCGAAGGCAAGTTTCGACTCCGCATGAAGAAACTTCCGGAAAATGTTCCCCTAACTATCACCGCGTCTCGCCCCGGGTTTTCACCAAGTTCAAACTCATGGCACGGGCACGGAAACGTAGAACTCCAACTACGACGTGGCGCAACGTTACGCGGCAAAATCTCAGATGACGATGGCCGGCCTATCCGCGCTGCGAATGTGCGACTCATGTCCTGGTTCGATTATGAAAGCAATCATGCCGCCCTGTCCCGAACTTATGCTGAAGTTTCCCTGGAAGGTCATTTGTCCAACAAAACTGTTCGAAGCAATTGCAGTAGTTCGGCGACTGGGGCTTTTCAATTGGAAGGCTTACCGAATGATCGTTGGGTAGTATTGGCTATTGAGGCCGATGGCTATCTACCAAAATGTATCGTCGCCGACACGGGCAATGATCCCGCACTCGAATCCGCGGCTGACGCGCCACGATTCTTTGACGAAGGAACGATCCGCCTGAAACGCGCGACGAAAGTTGAACTAGTGGTCGTAGCAAAGGATGGAGGCATTCCTATCCGACTGAAGACCGCGTTTGCGAGTCCAGTATCGACATTACAGACGTCGGATCCTTTGACCGAACGAGCCCTCGAACTTCGAGTAGAAGGCAATCGAGCTTTACTCCCGGTCTTGCCTCCGAGGAGGATGCGATTCTGGCTTATTCCTGAGCTTGATAGCGAGCATGTTCCAGCCAGCGTTGATGTCGATGGTTCCGAGACGACCGACAATCCAAAACGGGTAACAATTGAAGTCACACGAGGAGCTCGTGTAAGTGGGCGAGTTATCGATGCTGTGACCAATCGCCCCATTGCGGACGCTGACATTCATTATGAGCCTGAATCGATGGCGGATTTTGCGGAATACGAGGCAAGCGTCCCCTCCGTCCGGTCGAACAAGGATGGTGAATTCACAATGATCGTACCAGCGATCGATGCTTGGTTGCGGCAGATTGGACGTGTTGATGGATATCGCTCGGCTTACATGGACTTCAATCGAGACATTCGCCCTGTTTTACCCAGCGAGCGAATCTCACCACGTCTAGGCGGCGAAATCGACGTGAAGTTTTGCTTGCAACCAGCGCCCCGAGTCATTGGCCAAGTTCTCGACTCGCAAGGAAATGCAGTGCCACATGCTTGCTACGCCTCGCGGGAGCGCGTTACGCAAAGCGGGTTTCGCCATGAAATAGGTGTAACTGATGCTCAAGGCCATTTCGAATTGAAAAACATCTTTGCGGAACTCCTGCTTGATCCACCACAAGGAGACCCGCGTGCTCCAGAAGAGCCTGCACGAGAGACGATTCTGTTTTGGTCTCCACAACGAGATCAAACCGCGACTGTCCAGGTTGATTACCCGGAGAAAAATCAGCCAGATTTGAATTTGAATGTGATGTTGAATCCGGCATCCACGATTAGTGGAAGAGTGGTCAACAAGGATTCAGGAATTGGTATTGCCGACGTCAACGTCGCGTTGTTGAACGGTGGTCTTGGCTTTCCCGCGACTTTAGGTTTCTCATCCAAGTCCGATACACTTGGTAACTTTACCGTCAGGCCAGTGTTTGCTAACTCGCGTTGCCACTTGAAGGTTGCGGGTGATTTCATCGGGGCCAACGGCAACTCTAGCGAGTGGATTGTGGTGCCACCAATGACTCAATATCGAATAGGTGAGATTCCGGTATTTGTCTATCGAGATTTGGAAAAGCTGTTGGAGATACCCGATCTGTCGCAACTAACCGAGGAGCAGGCCTACGGGGCACTGAAATCGAGTCTCGCAAGCGTGCAACAACGAAGCGAGGAAGTGGAAGCGTGGCAACAGGGCCGGAGTTCAGAGGATACGGTGTCAAAAGCTCGATTAACGGCAACCGAGAAATTTGGAGAAGCAATCTTAAAGCTGAGCCGACGCACTCAAAACGATGACTTGGTGTATCAAGGAATGATGGACTATTTTGCTACCATTGACTCGTTTTCAACCCACTCGTTCTTTGCAAACCGAGTCCGACAGGCTTTTCTGGAACGGTTCTTGAATCGTGAAAACATCGCACACGATCTACCGAAGGTATTGTCGGAACAAGACAAAATCCATTGGCAATTCGCTTACGACAATGCCAAAACGACGAAGTCAAAGCGGTTGCCTGCCAATACTTGGCACTTGAGTCACTCGGCACTTTGCCTCTTTTGGCGACTTGGGAAGGTTTCACGGACAAGCAGTTTAGCGAAGAACTTTCGAAAGCCAAAAAACTATGGAGTTTTCTTTCCAGTGAACGTGCAAAACAAGGTGCTCTCGACAACTCTCTTCAAAAATCGTTAGACGCACGATTCCAACAAACCCTACGTTCGATTGAATGCGATCCTTCGAATTCCGAGCGAATCAATCAGCTCCGCCAAGCAATTGAATCGCATCTTTCAAAGATCATGACACGTTGAGTTTGGCATCACGAGCTTCGTCATCGCGAGTATTACAAGACTGTTGTCAACTGCCTACATCTAATGTGTCGTAGAAAGTCTTAAGCTGTCCCTGTAATTCAGAAATTTGGTCGCTGATCTCTAGTTGGCGATCTGAAATGGCTTGCTTTTCAACTTGGGCCTGCTTGAGTTGTTCGATCAATGGCGCCGCCAACACTGGGTCGAACTGCAATAACTCGATATCCCGACGGATCTCGCGCAAACGGTTGTCAACTTTGTGTTTTTCGGCTGTCGCCTTCGTCTCAGATAATTGGGCCTGACGAATTTGTAATTTCAATTCAAGCCATCGACTTAGCGTTTCCCTAGCCTTGGCTTCGACTTGAATTTCCGCGTTGGAAAGATAACCTTCGACTTGCGATGTAGCCAAGACCTCTAAGTTTTTTGGAACGACCTTTGTGCCAATAATCGTGAAGTTTGCTGTCTCGGATTGACCGCCTGGCACTTGGAGTTCGAATACTGCGGTGCCGTTGTCACGATCCAGCGACTTGGGCGCAGGTTCGATCGTCGGCCCAACTAATTCCATCCATTCGCCTAACCTGACATTGACTTGCGCCGTCTTAGGAAGCGAGTCCTTGTTGGTCACTGTTAATTTGCCGTTGGTTTCACTGTGCCATTCCGTCACAAGCGACTGTCCAGCCATTCGCAGCGATTTTAGTCGGTGGGGTTTTGTTGGTTGACGAAGAATAGCGGAAAGCGATCGTTCGTCGGCGTATGGCACCGCTTGCGAAGCACCAACGTCCAAGCGACCCAAAACGATGTCGCCCAAGAAGTCACCGTCTTTCTGCAAGGTTACCGGGCCACCCAGGAGTGGCAATAAACCCTTGTTCGTGATCTCGATGCATTGCTGAGAATTTGACGATTCATAAGCATCAGTCAAGTCTATCTCAGAGAAGAATCGACACGGCAAATCCGAAGTCATGATTGGAATCGCTGCACTTTCGCCGCTTTTCAAGTTGACCAGCGTTTGCACTCGGTAACGCACTTCCGTCGTCCATCGTTCGGCAACCGCTTCCGGATCCGTTTTAATTCGTCGCATGAATTCTTGAAGTCGATCGGAGTCATTCAAATTCTCTCCCTCGTTGCCCCGCAACATGCCACCACCCGTGTGACCACCCATGTGACCACCCATTCCGGCTCCTCCCATGCCACCACCGCCCATACCACCGCCCATACCACCGCCCCCCATGCCGCCGGGGAAGCCAAAGCCGCTCGTGCCACGATCCATGAAGTCGGAGACACCAGTCAAATGACGTTGGAGCGTTGCTGCGAGCCAGGGACTGGTCAGCGAGAGTCCACTCGGCAAGTCGAAGACTTCTAGACCGAGGCTCGAGCGAGTTGCCAACAAAGGCGCAAACAACTCGACTGAAAAAACTTGCGGACGTCCGGTTCGTAGTTCCAAATCAACGTCTTTCCAGTCTTGCCCTGTCGAGTTATCGATATGGGCCCAGCCTTGGAGAGTTCCGGTATCATCTGCCACGTTCAAGCGATAGGTCATGCGCCACAAGGTTGAATCCACGAGGTAGCCAAAACCAATGTTCCGCCGGCCCTGCCCCGCGACAAACAACTGGAGTTCTTGCATTTCTACATCGGTACCGCTCTCGGACAAACCTTGAAGGCACAGCTTCATTTTTTGCTGCACGGTGGGTGAACTAAATCGAATTCCATCCAACTTAGCGAGGTTGTAAGACTTCAAGCGATCGTCGACCCAAACAACCAAGGTCTCGATGGGCGCGCCATCCGTGACGCGATTCTCGACTCCCCAGATCGTTCCACGTATTTCACCGCCGCCTTGCTCCATGACAACTTCTTGGCCGCGATGGGTTTGAAGCAACTGGGCCAACGTGACCGGCGATTGGAACTCGCGTGCGGCTAGTTCGGCCAAAGATGGTGCTGAACGATATTGAATTGATTTCAAAGCCCCACCCGCTTCGTCGCGAAACACAAAGCTCTTGAGTAGATCGTCTACTTTTTCATTCGGGACTGGAAAACTCAGACGATTGTTGCCTTCAATCGCTCCGAAATGCAGGACTTCACTTACACCGATGTTGTACATTACCAACCGCCGCACGGGGACCATTTCCGATTGGGTCCAGCCATCGGTGGGGGCCTCTTTCCCATTAACCGAAGCCTCCGTCACGATTTCAGTTGAAGTATCCTGACAAACCTTGGCCTCGCTGTGCCATTGTGGACATGAGAGTGTGGCACACAGCAGGCCCAGAACCCATCGACTCGACGAAACAGATACACGCAATCCCATCGTCCGTTCCTCTACCAATAAATACAGGCAAAACGCAACCAATCCAATCACTTAACAAGTTGCGAACTTTGCACCAACAGATAATACATTGGTTTCGGCAATCGTTGAGGTAACTCGGTGAACCCAACTTGTGACAAGACAAACGTCGAACCGTGCCGATTATCGGCGCGGCGAATCAACAGTCGTAAACGATTGCAAGAAAACCACCCCTGGTTTTCCATCAGACTAGTCCCTACCTCGAAGCGTGTCAACAATTTTGCGTAAATTCGGTTGGCTCAATAGGCCATACTGTGTAGAATGTGCAGACCAGGGTTTTGCAGAATAGGTGCTTGTCCAATGTCGCAACATTAAATTAACGCCGCTTGACGCACGACAGCAACGGACCGAGGGTGAACTCGGTGACAGTGGCTACGGCGCTCTTGATTTCGTAGCATTTACAGCGATCCGTCATTCTTATAGTGACGACTCGTTCGCGGTTGGCGTTTTGCTGGACGGAGACCTCGAATGCGTGAGACGAGCAAAAATGGACATTGAAGTGCCAAACTTTCTTTTAACTCGACGCGGACCTTCACTTGCTCTGCGCCACTCTGTTTTCTTCACCTTCGCTGCGATCGGGCTCTTCATTTTTCATTCAAAGGTTTGTGCTCAAAGCACTCCGGTTGAGCTCTCGCCCCGACATGACATTTTCGGCGACGATAACTCGGCAGAGCTCTCTAATGCTTGGCCGCCGGTTCGATCCGTTCCACCGATTAGTCACTCCGTCCCGGAATCAACGATGAAGGTCTGGCGTTCTTTGAACAAGAGCTTGCCGCCAGATTACCTTCGCGTTGAAATCATGGAAGAACTGTTGGCTAAGATTTCACATTACTTGCAATTGCCGATCAAACTGGATGTTCCTGATGTTCAACTAAAAGGCATTCTCGATTTTGAAGTGGGACTCGATGGGAAACGGGCGTGGTTTAGCGCTCTGCGATCAGAATTAGAAGACAAGAACTTGAATCTCTCGATTGCGCCGTCCGGCCTGATCATCCGCCCCATGTCGCCCACCGATCACAACTCTACGCTGGAGTTACCCCGAGCCGTATTCGATGTTTCATCTCTGGCGATATCGTCCGACGACCTGCAGAACATGATTTTCGGTTCGATTTATCCAGAATCCTGGGAAGAAAACGGTGGCGACGGAACTTGTGAAATTGTTGTTGCCGACAACCGTCGCTATCTTGTTATATTCCATCACGAAGACCTTCAAGCGGAGGTGTTTACTTTTCTCGAAGCATTAGCCGTGATGAGTGTCGAACCCTCGATTCCAAATGTTTCAATCAATCGCCACTCACAAATCCGAGGCGGCTTGATTCGTTGCCACATGCAGGCTTCTGACCAAGCCTTGGTTTCCTTCTTCGAATCGCCCACACCGCAGACTCTGAGGCGGCAGTTGTATTTCGGAGAGTTGATTAACGATTTACGAACACGTGGTATTCCCGTGCATTCTGCGTTACCAGATGACACGAATTTAGATCAAAACATGACAATGAAGATCGATCTTCGTGGCGACTTTGACAATTTATACAACGACTTGAGCTATGCCTTGTCCCAACAGTCCTGCCGACTGACGATTGGAAACTCGCGAGTGGAGTTCTGGGATCAGCGCGACGATGATATCGGCCTGACGTGGGCACTCTACGATTCGACTTGTTTGCAAATACCTAACGAGCGCCTGGTGAATTACCTGACGTCGATGATATCACCCGATTGCTGGGAAGAAAACGGAGGTATTGGCGGAATTGTTGCAGCCAAACTCGGTAATCGGCAGGTTCTTACTGTGCTGCAGACACCTTCTATGCATTGGCAAGTTCGGCGATTCTTAGAGCGGCTCGCGGACTTTGTGACTCCCGCCAATGCGACGGTATCTGGCCGCTCGTATTCGTTATCGACGCCAATTGCGATCGCTTCATTCCGCGATTCCATCAATGGCTCTACGATTTCAACACCTCATTCGCGGTCAATCTCGCTCCGTACAGAAAAGAACATCGATGACGTCGTCGCGGCTTGGCCCATTCACGGACTGCTTCTCGAATTTACTCCGGGAGGATTTGATTTGGAAACTCCAACACTTTATCCGATCTTCTACGATGTCACTCCTTTGCACGCAGATGACGACGCAATCTATACTTTGGTGCAGCTCGCCGAACCAGAAAATTGGGAAACAAATGGCGGTGAAGCGAGCAACTACGTAGCAAGGTTTGGGATGCGCCGAATATTGACTGTCCGAACCAATTCCGCGCATCATCGAAGCGTCGTCCGTTTTTTTGAACGGTTGTCCCGAAACTTGAATTTGCCAGCTATTCGTTCCAACTGGCAGCCTGAATGGGTCCCGACTGATGTGGCCGCCGCGGAAGCCAAGCTGGGACCCGAATTCGAATCCGTGGAAGTCTTCGCGTTGCCGGGCAGTGGACCAGTCCAATTCGACGCTTTGAACGAAGCGATTATGGAATCCATCGACACGGAATCTTGGTCCGGAAACGGCGGCGTTTACGAGTTGGCGTTCGCGCGGATCAATCACCGAAACCTGTTGGCTGTTTGGCAATGTAATGAGAACCAGCAAAAAATCGGACGACTATTACAGCGAGCCAAATAGTACTTGGAAGTCCAAGTCGAACCTCTATTCCCCGACGGCGGTTGCGAAGGCGACGGCGTAGTCGTGGCAGTGAGAAATGCTGATCTGAATCTCTGCGATGCCGCGTTCTTGCGCGACTTCCGCGGCTCGGTTGTGCAGGACGATTTTTGGCTTGCCCCCGTACTCATTCATCAATTCGATATCCGTCCACTGGATCCCACGCGCCCACCCAGTCCCCAAGGTTTTTAAGACCGCTTCTTTGGCGGCCCAGCGACCGGCATAGTGCTGGGCGCACGCCTTCCGCGGCGAACAATACTGTATCTCTCCAGAGGTATAGACTCGCGTCAAAAACAGATCGCCATGGCGTTCGATCATTCGACCAATACGCTCAACTTCAATAATGTCCGTGCCAATCCCTAGAATTCTCATACGATGCCGCATGACTCCTGCGCGCGACGCAAGGTGGCACCCGCTTTGGCGCGGGCCTTCTGCGCCCCATCGCCTAAAATTTCGCGCAGCCGAGCCGGGTTCGATTCTAATTCAGCTCGACGTTGACGCGGCACCTCAAAGAACGCATCCGCCGCGTCGGCCAACGCCTTCTTAACCTCTCCATAACCAAAATTTCCTCGGCGATACAAGGCTTCCATATCCGCCAACTGCTGAGGCGTCGCAAACAACTTGAACAAGTCAAATAAATGGTCACCGGCCGGGTCTTTGGGCTGCTCCATCGGCCGAGAGTCGGTGGCGATTCGCATCACTTTCTTGCGCATGGCCTTGGCATCCTCGAACAACTCGATCGTGTTCCCATAACTCTTGGACATCTTCTCGCCATCAGTGCCAGGAACCTTGGCGGTCTCTTTCAAAATCTTGGGCGCTGGCAACGTGAACACTTCGCCAAATTGGGCGTTCCAACTCGACGCAATATCGCGACAAACTTCAATGTGTTGCACTTGGTCTTCCCCGACCGGCACCGTATCCGAGTCAAACGCCAAGATATCGGCGGCTTGTAGTACAGGATACGTGAACAAACCCGCCGTCGCCGCCAAGCCCTTGGCTTTCTTGTCTTTATAGGCCACGCAACGTTCGAGCAGCCCAAACGGCGTTCCGCTCATCAACAACCAACACAATTGCGATAGCTCCGGTACATCCGATTGGACAAAGAGCACCGCATGGTCGGGATTCAATCCCAAGGCCAACAAGTCCAACGCGGCATCACGCGTGTATTGTTCCAAATGGCCTTTGTCGCGAATGGTCGTCAAAGCGTGCAAGTTGGCAATGAAATAGAAAGCCTGTTCGGACTGCTGCAATTGAATGTACTGCTGAATCGCACCAAAATAGTTGCCCCAATGGGGACGCCCGGTCGGTTGAATACCTGAAAGAACTTTCATCGTGCTGCGTCTGACTTTCTGGGCTAGGGACTCAAGAGCTCGCTAAAGAGGACTAAACGGCAAAATCGGGTTGCCAGCGTTGGAACCACAACTCCAAGACCAACAGAGACCACAAACGATAGGCATGGTCGAACTTGCCAGTCACGTGTTCCCGGACCAATCGAGTGACCTCGGACGACTCGAACAAACCACGACTTGTCGCCGCCGAACCCAGTAATGTCTGTTCGGCAAGTTCACGCATCGGTCCACGAAACCAGTGGTCCAAAGGTACGCCAAAACCTTGCTTTTTTCTAGCCCATATCTCGCTGGGCAACAGGTGTCCAAAGGCGTCTTGCAGAATTCTTTTTCCACGATTCCCACGCAACTTCCACGAACTCGGCATTTGAGCCGCCAGCTCCACTACATGATGGTCCAAGAAGGGTTGCCGAACTTCCAATCCATGGGCCATCGAAGCGATATCAACTTTCGTATTCAAGTCGCACGGCAAATACGTCAACAAATCCGTCAAAGAAAAGCGAGTTACCGGATCTCGACCTGCGAAGATTCGATAATACTTGGCGACAAAGTCCAGTGGGTCCCGTTGCGGGAGCTGCTCCAAATACCGCTCCGAGTACAATGAACCCCGCTGTTGGTCGTGGAAGATTCCGATCCACTGCATGTAACGCGCCACCGGCGGCAACGTCATCGCTTGTGAAAATCGTTTCCAGCGTCGCAACACGTTGCGTTGGCTCATGTCGCTGGGGATTCGCTGCCAAATGGGCCAAGCCAAAAAGGACTGCATCCCGGGTATGCGATCCAATGTCGCCGCAAATCGCGCGGCTTGATAACGATTGTAGCCCGCGAACAACTCATCGCTGCCATCACCCGACAAGGCGACCGTGACTTGTCGTTTCGTCATCTGTGAAAGATACCAAGTGGGGATGGCGGAACTATCGGCAAAAGGTTGATCGTAGTGATGGATCAAGTCGGGCAAAACTTGAAGAGCCTTCGGTTCCACAACAAATGCTTCATGTCGTGTGCCCAGATGTTGGGCCACTCGCTGCGAGTGTTCCGACTCGTCATAATCGGATTCTCGGAAACCGATACTGAAAGTCTGAATCGGTTGCGAGCTATTTTTTTGCATCAAGGCGGCAATCAAACTCGAATCGACTCCGCCCGACAAAAACGTACCCAGCGGTACCTCGCTCTGCATACGCATGACAACCGCTTGTTCCAAAGTGGATTGCAGTTGCGAGATGGCCGTCGCTTTGTCCTGACGTTTCTCCGTTGTCGGACAACCCCAATAAGATTGAACCTCCAGCGAACCTTCGCGGTCAGGGCCGACTCGCCAGATCGCCAAATGTCCGGGCGGCAAACTTGATACACCCTGGTAGATCGTGTCGGGGTGCGGAATGTACTGATACAACAGATAACTGTCGAGCGCCGATAAATTGATGCGAGTATCCAAATCGGCAACGGGCAGCAAGGACTTCAACTCGCTGCCGAACACCAATCTCTGCGATTGTTGCGAGTAGAACAGCGGCTTCTGCCCCAAACGATCACGGGCCAGTAGCAACCTCTTTAGATGCCCATCCCAAATCGCGATGGCAAACATGCCGCGTAAGAACTTGAAGCACGCGGCCCCCTCGTCTTCGTACAGATGTACGATTGTCTCGGCATCGCCATGAGTTCGGAAACGGTGCCCATTCCCTTCCAATCGTTGGCGTAACTCGCGGTAGTTGTAGATCTCACCATTGAAGACCACTCGAATGGATTCGTCTTCATTGCTGATGGGCTGCATGCCGGTTGCCAGGTCAATGATCGAAAGCCGCCGAAAGCCAAGCCCAACCCCCACCGCAACGGAATGCGCGGAGGCCGCACGTTCATCCTGTTGTTCGCCGATACTTTCGTTGTTCGATCGTTCCCCAATCGGCTCGAAGAATGTCGCTCGATCATCCGGTCCGCGATGCGTCAAGTTGTCGGTCATTTGCTCCAAAGTCCGCTGATCAATCGAGCGTCTTCCCGAAGTCCAAACCGCGCCAGTTATCCCACACATATCGATTTCACTTGGTTCCTAGCTGGCTGGCCGACGACATTCAAGTGTTGGCCTCTTCCGAATCCGAATAGGGCACTGGTTCGCCAGCCAACTCAGCCAAGGCATTACTGGCGGCTCGTTGTTGAGCTTGCTTCTTATTGCGACCCGCCGCCGGGGCGAAGACGCGATCCCCCAATTGGACGGCGACTCGAAAGAACTTTTTATGATCGGGCCCCGACTCTTCCAACAAACTGTAGACCGGAGATAGTTTGAAATGCTTTTGGGCGTGATGTTGCAGCTGACTTTTGAAATTGCTCTCGTGGCTCGTCTCCACGGCTTGCTCGACTTCACGCTTGATATGTTTGAGGACAAAATCGCGCGCCGTTTGCCAATCGCTATCGAGAAACATCGCAGCTACGATGGCTTCAAACACGTCGCCCAAGATACTGGACGGTACGGCGGCATTGGCCATTCCCTTGCCAACGATCAAACAGGCTTCGAGTCCAAGTTGTCGACTAATCTTGGCACAAGTTTGACCACTGACCACCACCGACTTGATTTTCGTCAGCTCACCTTCCATGACGCTGGGGAATCGATGATACAAAAATTCGCAAACAACCCCACCCAGCAAAGAGTCACCCAAAAACTCCAATCGCTCGCTCGAGAGAAGTTTGTGATTCGCGGAAGAAGCGTGCGTTAGTGCTGCAAGCAATAAATTGGTGTCTTTGAATTGGTAGCCAATCAATTGTTGGCAGCGGCCCAATACTTCTGTCTGGTCGGTGGACAATTGGCCGTTTGCTAGCGTGTGTCCCCCGGTTTTGTTTTTCGCCATAACCGTTCTTTCGTCGTATAGAGGCATCAAGCTATAGTTCGAGCCCGCGAAGCGAACGCTCCGAAACCTGACGCCAACCCTTATCTGGGCGATTTAGACAAAGACGGTAACCGGCCGCGTGAATTCAGGAGCCACCGACATGGCAGCCGTGATTAACGCGGCGGGTTTCCATTTTTAGCAGATCGCCTATCTAACCAGTTTTAATTATGTCCCGAAAGTTAAGATTTCACAAGCGAAATCGTAAAAAGCCGCTGCAAAAACTCGCATTGCCGGATTTGCCGGTAATGTTTACAAACGGCACTGGGAATATTTTGCCGGTATCGCGATGGCTGGTGGGATTCGAACGTTACCCAATTGGGGGTCGATCGAGAACATCGTTGTCGGAAAAGGTCGAATTCCGCCCGGATTTTGGACGCTGCGCTAGTTGTGAAGCGAAGAAACAGCAACGGGCTCCTGTCACTTTAGCGCATTGGCATGTCAATTGCGTACAGTTAGGCCCGGGAAGAAACAGATGCTGAGTCGACCGAAATGTTTCGGCACTTAACTCGGTGTTGAATTTACTGAATTGGATCAAGGAGGATCACATCAATGGTTCGAGCAAGTTTAATCACGTTGGCGGTATTGGCGTCGACATTCGCTAGCGTGGCGACCACTCAAGGTCAAGTTCAAGGTCAAACGCAAGGCCCAGCACAACCGGGGATTGTGGTTGTTTTGGATATGGTTCGTGTCTTCAAGGCACATCCTGGGCATCAGGCCGCGATGACCAAGATTGAAGCTCGCGCCGAAGAAATGCGGAAAGACTTCCAAGCTCAGCAAGTGGCGTTGCAAGACAAGGCCAAACAAGCAGAACAACAGTACCAAGGCGCCCAGCGCGACCAAATCGAGATTCAATTGCGGCAGGAAGAAGTGGCGTTGCAAACCAAGGCTCGTCAAGCTCAGACAGAGTTAATGAAAAGTGAGGCGGAAGCGTTCTACAAAACTCACTCGGAAGTGATGACCATCGTTCAGGAACTTTGCCAACAATACAACGTAGGTTTGGTGCTCGGTTACGACAGCGAACCCATCGATCCAAGTCGTCCCGAATCCGTGATTCGTGGCGTGCAACGATCCGTTGTGTACCATACCAATGACCTGACAGATCACGTCTTGCACCGACTTGGTGAAACAACTCGGACGGCAGGAACCGGCACACCTGCAACCGACACGAGACGTAATTAGTCTTTCACGCACCGGTGCGTCGAGAACCATGTTTCTCGCGAATGAACTCGTTTGGCTCGTCCTCCTGCCAAACTACAACCAGAAAGCCACTGCCTGCCCGGGCAGTGGCTTTTTTTGTCGGAGCTTCTGAACTGCTTCGAATTGAATCGCGATATTCCGCGAACAAGATCAGGACGAGAACATCAACCGGCGCAGTTTTCCGCGACCAACCGCGAAAACCAAACGACCATTGGCCAAATGCATCGGACTCAAAGGAACGGGAGATTCCGTGCCATTCGATTTAGCGGAATTCTCCGCTCTGGCCCCACAGAGAACGGTGCGGTCGTGTCGTTTCTGGTTCGATTCGGAGGGCCTGAAGCAATCGATGACTGAACAAACCAACGACTTTTCAACTGGGGAGCAGGTTCGTTCAAGGGAGAAACTACCGTTCAGCCAGCCGCAACACTTGGAAAATTGGTTTGTGGTAAGTAACGCAAACGCGAGGCCACCTTCGCCCGAAAAGTTGAAAAACGCGGAAAACAGTGGGGATCTGAGCGATCGACGTATCGCGAGAGGATACATCTGACTTGGAGAACTGGCGGATAGCCTGAGATTCTTAGGATAAGACGAGTACAGCGGAGGCAACGCTTTTCGGGAAGACTCTCGCGCCGCTTAATGATCAAGGGGCGCAATCGAGCTGCGAGTTTGCAAAAACAGCAAGCCCTTACAAGGAAGACTTGGAAAAGTGCGAGAGTCATGAAGGCCATCGTAGTCGCGAGGCGCAAGCTTTTGCCTTCGGTCTCATGCACCACCGCGAAACGTTGACTTTCAATTCAAAGTTGATCGATCTTGATACGTAAGAAGCCGTAGCGCATTGACAACGACAAGCAGTGTCGAGCCTTCATGAAGCACGACTGCGGCACCCAGTTTCAGCCCAATTACGGTGGCGGGAACGAGGAATGCGACCATGCTGAGACTGAACCAGAGATTCTGGCGAATGATGCGGCTCGTTTGTCGGCTAAGCCCCACAACGAAGGGGAGGTGGTTTAAGTCGTCCGACATCAATGCCACGTCAGCGGTTTCGAGGGCTACATCAGAACCGGCCGCTCCCATGGCGATTCCCACCGTGGAATGGGCCATCGCGGGAGCGTCATTCACGCCGTCGCCGACCATCGCCACACCCTCTTGTGCGCTGAGTTTCTTGATCGCCGCGACTTTGTCATCGGGCATCAGGTCGCCCCAGGCTTCATCGAGACCGACTACTTGGGCGACAGCGTTGGCGACCTGTTGATTATCACCCGAGAGCATGATCAGGCGACGGATGCCCAACTGTCGCAACCGGGCAATCACGTCCTTGGCTGCGGAGCGCGGCGTATCCATCAAACCCAAGACGCCGAGGTAAATGTCTCCACGCCGTATGACCATGGTCGTGCGTCCGCTGGTCTTCAACTTTTCGACTTCTTTATGCAGCGCATCGGGTAGGGATGAACCCTCGATTTCGGCGAACAAGTTTTCCTTGCCGATGTAAACCAACTGACCGTCGATTGTGGCTTTGACCCCTAGACCAGTGATGCTCTGTACATCGTGAGCTTCTAGGGCTGAATCAGTTTTCAACCGATCTTTGCCACCCAGCACCACGGCGGCAGCAAGCGGATGGTCGCTAAGACGCTCCACGGCAATCGCCACTCGCAGCAACTCTTCTTCGGCGACACCATCGCAAGTGACCACGTCGGTCAGTCGCGGCTTTCCCTCAGTCAATGTACCGGTCTTATCGAATGCGATCGCGCCGAGTGTTCCCAAATTCTCCAGCGGTCCACCACCTTTGATGAGCACTCCGCCGCGAGCCGCGCGGGCCACCCCGCTGAGGACAGCGCTGGGGGTCGAGATCGCCAACGCACACGGACTGGCCGCGACTAACACCGCCATCGCGCGATAGAACGACGCACTGAAGGGCTCGTCGATTATGACCCAAGCAAACAACAGCAGCAAGACAAACGCCAGTACTGCGGGAACGAAGTACCGCTCGAACTTGTCGGCAAAACGTTGTGTGGGAGACTTCTGCGTTTCAGCCTCATTGACCATTTGAACGACGCGGGCAAGCGTTGATTCACTGGCGAGCTTCGAGACCTGAATCTCTAGTGCCCCGCTGCCATTGATAGTGCCCGCGAACGCTCGGTATTGTGGTTCAAGGCGATCGGGATTTGAGGCTGCCTGCCTCGCATCAGCGACGGCCCGCTTGTCCACGGGCACGCTTTCACCGGTGATGGGCGCCTGATTGACGCTGCCTTCTCCCTTGATCACAAACCCGTCCGCCGGAAGCCGCTCATTTGGTTTGACTATCACTACGTCTCCAATCACAAGCTGTTCCACTGGAACTTCTTCGGACTTGTTCTCGCGACGAACCAGTGCGGTTTGCGGGGCAAGCTTCGCGAGCGCTTCGATCGCCCGCTTTGCGCGTCCCATCGCATATTGTTCGAGACCGTGTCCCAGGCTGAAGAGAAATAACAGCAGAGCACCTTCGGCCCATTCGCCAAGTGCGGCGGCACCAACCGCAGCTAGCAACATCAGCGCGTCAATGTCAAAACGGACTGCAATGATGTCCTGAATCGCCCCACGAAACATGAACAGGCCGCCGAAACAATACGCTGCCAGATACAGACTCCAAGGCACCCATGGCGTAACGTTTGTCAACACCGACAGCAACCAACCAACGAGCAGCAGCCCGCCGCAGAGTGCAGCGAAGACGAGTTCTGTCTGTTCGCCAAACAGGCCACCATGGCGATGCTCGTCACTCTTTTCAGCAAGCTTGCGTTCTACTGAAAGTGGCTCGCCTGGTTTCGGCCTTTGCGGCTCTTCGAGGATTCGCACGCCTATTTTCTGCACGGCCTTCCGGATGGCGCCGACGTCGGTTGCCCGACGATCAAACTCGATGCGCAAGATGCCAGCAGCGGATGAAGATGCTTCCAATACTCCAGTGAGTTGTCTCACCTCCGACTCGACCTTGCACGCTCGGCGAGCGTACATCGGTGCGGACTTGAGCAACAAGTGCCCGAACCGCTTTTCAAGCTCTGCTCCGGCTCGGTGCGCCAGATCCCGAACGTCACCGATCGACAGCCGGCTAGAATCATAGTGAATGCACAATTGTCCTGGCTCTTTGCCGCCCGAGTCCGGAATGTGTGCCGCCTCAATTCCGTCGGTTGCTTTCAGCAAGTCACTGATTCGTTTCACGCAAGCATCATGAGCATCCGGTACCGTTGGCAACAGCAGCGAGATTTCGATTCGAGTCTTTTCAGTCATACGTTTTCTCAATTTGGTTTGCTCATACAAAGTCCTTCTTCACTTGAGTCCCGGTCAGGCGCCGCAGGCGAGTTATGCTACTAGTTCATTCGCCACAGAGTGAAGTTTAGAAATGTTGCAAAACTGACCCAGGCTAGATAGGGAACCAACAGCAGTCCCGCCGGACTGTTGACCCTCCAGAACGCAATCAGCGTTGCTCCGAGTAACAGCCAAAGCACAGCGATATCAGCCAGAGCCAACCCGATCTGGTGCATCCCAAAGAACACGGGGGTCCAGATCCCATTCAGGAGCAATTGTATGAGGAACAACCCCAGCGGCCACTGCCGGGTCTTCCAGCCTCCTTCCCGCCACACCAGCCATGCCGCCACGCCCATCATCAAATAAAGCACTGTCCAAACGGGGCCAAAGATCCATGCAGGAGGATTCCACGTGGGTTTTTGCAGTGCCATATACCAGCCATCAGTGGACACGAAGAACCCTGTGCTAGCCGTAGCGAGGCACAATGCGCACCAGCCGACAAGCGCTAGTGATTGCTGCAAGTTGATCGTCGCGGTTTTGAATGTTTCGCTCATGGCGAACTCCTCGCGAAACATTTCAGTGTCTCAGGCATGGGAATTTCCTAAAGGAAAAAGTAAAGGTTTGGTTGGTGGAGACTGGACGTCGGACTCACGCAGACGCCCTCCGTGCTCGGTGCTCGCCTAATGCAGAGACGATCAGCAAGAACTCGTTGACGTTGTCTGCGGTCAGGAGCCCTACTAACTCACCGTGGAGCAGGACTGGGGCGGTTACACAACATTCCGCTGCTTGAATTCGTGCGAATCCCGCATCTAGCATTTCGTTCGCTTCCAGCGAAAGGAAATCTCGACGCATGACATCTTCCACCAACGAGTCTGGCCCGCGCTGTTGCAGTGCGATCATCAAGTCACGACTCGTCAGAATGCCAACGACGCGTGTATCGTCCAACACCGGAAAGTCTTGCTGCTGAGTCGCCAATATCAGCTCGATCGCTCTTTGAAGAGAGTCCTTCGGTCGGAGTTGGCTAAAGTCAGTCATCATGGCACGGCTGACTGGAATGTCTCCCAACGCGGATTTCATAGTGGCCAGGCCGGATTCCTGTGCTGCGCCGATCCACACGAACAAAGCAATGAACATCAGGAATGGACTGGTGAAGAGGCCGAGCAGCGCGAACAGCAAGGCCATCGCCTGACCAATGTTCGCAGCGATCTGGGTTGCCCGCGCGTATTCCAGTTTCGTTGCCAGTAGTGCTCGCAGCACCCGGCCTCCGTCCATGGGAAAAGCCGGGAGCATGTTGAATAGCACCAACGAGACATTGACAAACATCAGCCGTTCGAGAAACGAACCACTCGACACCGTCAATTGTTCGAGCGGCCCGATTCCATCGGTGAGGTGGATCCAGGCGTACAGCGCCGCTGCAATCACGACGTTAACGGCAGGGCCAGCCAATGCCACCCACAATTCTTGCAGCGGTTCCTCCGGCATGCGTTCTAGCCGAGCGACCCCACCGATCGGAAGCAGGGTGATATCGCGCGTCTTGATTCCGTAACGGGCTGCCATTAGCGCGTGGCCAAATTCGTGTAGTACGACGCACCCGAACAGTGCCAGGATAAAGCCCACTCCTTCCAAGGTCTTTCCCAGACTATGGCCCGCCGACCAGTGGCTGAGGACAATAAACGCAATCAGAATCAGAAACGTGGCATGCATATACACGCCGATTCCACGGAACCGACCGATTTTCCAAGACCATCGCATGGTGTATTCCTTCTTTTGCTTAAATCAACGTCGCAATTTGTGGATGCGCTCAAACCTCTTTTGTACTTCCAATACTTTTTGAATATTCCGCTCGCGTCATCAGTTTGACCAACTCTACTACGGCCACGGGCAGGAGCGAACAGCCGGCAATCACTGCCCATTCCAATGGAGTCGGAGGGACGGTACGCAGGACTCTCTGCAAGAGCGGCAGGTAGACGGCCGCTACCTGAAGGATCAGACAAATCGCCACCGCTCCCCAAAGCCAGCCATTGGTGAACAGACGACTGGTGAAAATGGATCTGTTTTGAGAACGAGCATCGAAGGCGTGGAACACCTGCGCCAAGGCCAGAGTCATAAAGGCCATCGTCGTAGCGCGGCGCAAGCTCTCGCCTTCGGTCCCATACCAATGCAGACCTATACCAAAAGCAAGCAGCGTGACTCCAGCGAGTAACAATCCTTGCCAAACGATTAGGCCGATAAAACTTCGAGTGAGTAGAGGCTCTTTGGGATCGCGTGGCGAACGATTCATGACGTTCGGAGAAGAGGGCTCGAGCGCCAGAGCAAAGGCTGGGAAGATGTCGGTGATCAGATTAAGCCACAGGATTTGCAGGGCTACAAGCGGTAAGGGCCAGCCGATCATCAGTGCGACGAACACGGTGAGGATTTCAGAGAAGTTACAGGAAAGCAGATAATGAAGGAAACGGAGAATGTTCCCGTAGATGATTCGACCTTGCTCTACTGCCCCAACGATACTGGCAAAGTTATCGTCGGTGATGACCATGTCGGCGCTTTCCTTGGCGACCTCGGTCCCCTTGATTCCCATGGCGATGCCGATGTCCGCCTTCTTCAAGGCCGGGGCATCGTTGACGCCGTCTCCAGTCATGGCGACAACGTGCCCTTGAAGCTGCAGCGCCTCGACGATCTGCAACTTGTGTTCGGGCGAAACACGAGCGAACACGGCCACGTCTGCGACCACATTTTTCCAGCCTTCAGCGTCTAGGCCAACAAGTTCCCGACCGTGGACAGTGCGTAGCAGCTTTCCGCGAGAATCGACATCGATCCCCAGTTGCCGCGCGATCTCTGCGGCAGTCGACTGCTGGTCGCCGGTGATCATCACCGTACGAATACCAGCTTCACGACAAGTGGCGATGGCCGTTTTGGCCTCGTCACGCAGCGGGTCGCTCATGCCAACCAGGCCTACGAAGGTTAGTTCTTTACCCATGTCGGCCTCCGTGTAAGCCTCTGGCAATTCGCGATAAGCCAATCCGAGAACTCGCAGAGCCGCACCGGCCAACTCTTCATTCATCGCTTCCCACTTCTGGCGATCCTGCGTCGCTAACGGAGTCACACCCGTTGCAGTTAACTGAGAATTGCTGGCTGCAATCAACGTTCCAGGTGCCCCTTTTAAGAACGCTCGCACCGTACCGTGCGGTGTTTGATGCACCGTCACCATCCGCTTACTGACACTGTCGAACGGCAATTCGCTTAGGCGCGGAAATTCCTGCGTCAACGCGGTGAGATTTATCCCTGCTTTCTCTGCCGCGATGATCAACGCCACTTCCGTCGGATCACCCAGCACGGCTTCGTTTCCATCGGCGCGTTCGACTTTGGCATCGTTGCACAACATGCCGATTTTTAGCGCGAGAGCCAGCGGTTCATCAGTGAGCGGATCAACGGACTTGTCGCCAATTCGAAACGTCCCTTCGATCGCATACCCCGCACCAGTCACTTCGACGCGGCGTTGGTCTAACGCAAAGACGCAGGCGGTCATCTCGTTTTTAGTTAACGTCCCCGTCTTATCGGTGCAGATGACGGTGACAGAACCTAGAGTTTCGACAGCAGGGAGTCGGCGAATGAGTGCTCGCATCCGCGCCATGCGTTGCATCCCGAGCGCCAACGTCATCGTTGTTACAGCCAACAATCCTTCAGGGACCGCAGCAATCGCCAGCGAGAGTCCAATTTCCAACATGTGCCAAACGTCGCTGACACCGCGAAGCCAGCCCGCTAGCACGATTATTGCGCACAGCACCAACACGATCACAATGAGCAAACGGCCAAGCCGAGCTAATTTCTGCTCCAAAGGCGTGGCTCGAACGATCGCCTCATCGATCAGAATACCAATCTTGCCGACTTCTGATCGAGCGCCAGTCGCTGTCACCAGCAATCGCCCCCGTCCGTCCGTGATCGTTGTGCTTAGAAACGCCATGTTGAGGCGGTCCCCTAGAGAGGCCTCCTTGTCCTCAAGCACATCCGATGTTTTAGTCACCGCGAGCGACTCACCTGTCAGCGCAGCTTCCTCAACTTGCAATCGCGCGCATTCGACGATCCGGCCGTCGGCCGGAACTCGTGCCCCGGCAGCCAAAACAATCAGATCACCCGGTACCAAATCGGCCGCCGGTATCTCACTTTCTAATCCATCGCGAATCACATGGGCTAGTCGTACAGACTGCCTTTGTAGTGCAGACAAGGCTTGTGATGCCTTCCACTCGGTGAAAAAGCCGATGGCGGTATTGATGATGATGACCACCAGGATGGCTACCGCCTCAAGGTTGTCGCCCATGGCAAACGCGATCCCTGTGGCGACGACCAGCAAGGCCACAATGATGCTGCGGAACTGAGCAATAAGTATCGATAACGTCGAGCGTTGTTGCGCCTGCGCCAACGTATTGCCGCCATACTGCACCAGTCTCCGTGCCGCTTCAACTTGCGTCAGACCGCGTGCCCCATCGGTTTGTAGCTTGTCTGCGACTGCCTCGATCGGGAGCATATGCCACAAAGGATTGGCAATCGGCTGTGTGTCGGTCTTCGCTGGTTCGCGATCGACGGTTGGGAGTGTGTGACTGTCATTCATGACTGGCTAACTGATTAGTTCGCGGTGGGTTCACTTTGCCATCGCCAGTCCGTGATCTCAGGCATATCTTCTCCGTGTACTTCGATGTAGCGTTTGTGCTCGGCTCGCTTGTCGACCATCGCTCGCCTGACTTCACTCGCTCGGGCGGCCAAGCCAGGAACTCGGTCAATGACATCCATCACCAAGTGAAAGCGGTCCATATCGTTCATCACCACCATGTCAAACGGCGTCGTTGTCGTCCCTTCTTCCTTGTAACCACGTACGTGTAAGTTTTTGTGGTTGGTTCGTCGGTAGGTCAGTTGATGGATCAACGATGGATATCCGTGGAAAGCGAAGACGATCTGTTGGTCGGTAGTGAAGATCAAGTCGAAATCGTCGTCGCTCAGACCGTGCGGGTGTTCCCGTTGCGATTGCAATTTCATGAGGTTGACCACGTTAACGACCCGCACTTTGACATCGGGCAAGTGTTGTCTCAACAGATCCACGGCCGCGAGTGTTTCCAGCGTTGGTACGTCGCCACAGCACGCCATCACCACGTCCGGCATGCGGCCCTCGTCATTGGATGCCCATTCCCAGACACCCAGCCCAGCGGCGCAGTGCTTCACTGCTTCGTCGATCGTCAGCCATTGAGGTGCGGGTTGCTTGCCTGCGACAACCACGTTCACGTAGTTGCGGCTACGCAAACAGTGATCCGTGACACTTAACAAACTGTTTGCGTCCGGAGGTAGATAGATGCGAATGACCTCCGCTTTCTTGTTCGCAACGTGGTCGAGGAACCCCGGATCCTGATGCGAAAAACCGTTATGGTCCTGCCGCCAGACATGTGAAGACAATAGATAGTTGAGCGACGCGATTGGCTTCCGCCAAGGGATTTTGGCGCAAACCTTGAGCCACTTAGCGTGCTGATTGAACATCGAATCGATGATATGAATGAACGCTTCGTAGCATGAGAAGAACCCGTGTCGACCAGTGAGTAAGTAACCTTCGAGCCAGCCTTGACACTGGTGTTCGGAAAGCATCTCCATCACCCGACCATCTGCAGCCAATTTATCGTCGGTGTCGTATCGTTCCGCCATCCAGGTTCGGTTCGTCACTTCCAGTACGTCCTGCCAACGATTCGAGTTGTTCTCATCTGGGCTGAACAAGCGGAAGTTTTTGGTCGGCAAATTGAGCTGCATGACAGCACTGAGAAACTTCCCCATGACGCGGGTCGATTCGGCATCTACCGCACCTGGGCTGGCGACGTTGACGGCGTATTTGCGGTAGTGAGGCATTTGCAGATCCTCTAGCAGCGAGCCGCCGTTGGCGTGCGGATTAGCGCTCATGCGTCGTGCACCTCGTGGAGCCAATTCTGCAATTGCTGGATTGAAATTTCCCTCCGCATTGAACAGCTCTTCAGGTCGGTAGCTCTTCATCCACTTTTCGAGAATCTCGATATGCTCGGCCTTGTCCATGTCGCCCATGGGCACTTGGTGAGACCGCCAGTAGCCCTCGCATTTCTTTCCGTCAATCTCAGCGGGGCACGTCCAGCCTTTTGGCGTGCGCAGAATGATCATTGGCCAAGCGGGGCGGCCAGTAATCCCCTTGGTCCGCGCATCGGACCAAATCCGTTGGATATCTGCCGTCACGGTATCCATTACAGCGGCAAGATCCTGGTGGACCTGCGCAGGTTCGTGTCCCTCAACGAAGTATGGCTTGTACCCATAGCCTTCGAACAACTTCTGCAATTCGTCCTTAGGAATGCGAGCCAGAATGGTCGGGCTGGCGATCTTGTATCCATTCAGATGCAGAATTGGCAGTACCGCTCCATCGGTCATGGGATTGAGAAACTTGTTCGAATGCCAACTCGTTGCGAGCGGGCCAGTCTCGGCCTCGCCATCGCCGACGACCGCAGCCACGATCAGGTCGGGGTTGTCGAATGCGGCTCCATAGGCATGCGACAGAGCGTAGCCCAGTTCGCCGCCTTCATGGATACTGCCGGGCGTCTCGGGAGCGACGTGACTAGGGATGCCGCCCGGAAAACTAAACTGAGTAAATAACTTCTTCATTCCCACTTCGTCTTCTGTGACGTTCGGATAAACCTCGGTATAGGTGCCTTCAAGGTAGGCATGTGCGACTAGCGATGGCCCGCCATGGCCCGGACCGGTGATGAAGAGCACGTTCAGGTCTTGTGCATTGATCACCCGATTGAGATGCACGTAGATGAGGTTCAATCCCGGTGACGTGCCCCAGTGACCAAGCAGGCGAGGTTTGATGTGCTCTCTCTTCAGAGGTTCCCGCAGAAGCGGGTTATCGAACAGGTAGATCTGGCCAACCGAGATATAGTTCGACGCACGCCAGTATCCGTCGATATTCGAAAGATCGGCTGGAGACAATGGTTTGTTCATAAGGCTTTCCACTTAAGGGAACTTGCGGGTGAGCTATTGACCAGGCTGACGGTATGCCTTGCGATCATGGCCTCCTCGTCCGCCGGGATACGAAGAATGGAGACTCGGCTCTCGTCACTGTTAAGAACTGTGCGCCCTTCCCGATTAGCCGTAGGGTTGAACTGCGCTCCGAGCCACTGAACCTGAGAGCAAATCCTGTGCCTAATCTCCGGCGAATTCTCACCAATACCTCCAGTGAAGACGATTGCGTCGAGTCCTCCAAGTGCGGCAACCATCGCACCGGTTTCCCGAACCACACGATAGCAAAACAGATCCACGGCTTCGGCGGCTTCAGGTGCAGAGCTGGCCAGCAAATGTCGAAGGTCCGAGCTGATTCCAGACACTCCTAGAAGCCCCGATTCGCGGTCGAGCAGGCGCTCCACTTGATCTGGCGTCAATCGCTCGTTGCGAAGCAGGTAAAGCACGACTCCAGCGTCAATCGCGCCGGCCCGAGTGCTCATCAGCAGGCCGTCAAGCGGAGTGAAACTCATGGTTGTCGCCACGCTTTTGCCTGCCAGCAATGCACACAGGCTGGCCCCGCTCCCGAGGTGGAAAACTACCGTCCGACCGACTGCGGCTCGATGGTCGATCCCCGGCAACCGACCAGCAATGGACTCATACGAAAGACCGTGAAAACCATAACGCATTACTCCTTTGTCGAAGTATGCGCGCGGCAAGCCAAGCATGCGTTCGTGTTTCGGCATCGTCGAGTGGAACGCTGTGTCGAAACATGCAACTTGAGGTACGTCTGGGAGAAGTCTCGCTACAGCCCTGATTTCGGCCAAGTTATGGGGTTGATGTAGTGGGGCAAGCGGCGCGAGCGACTCCAGCTCAGTCAACACAACCTGAGTTATTCGAACTGGCGTCGTGAACTGGTTCCCGCCGTGAACGACGCGGTGCCCAATGGCAGCGACGTTATGCCCGGGTAATCGCTTACCGACGGTATCCAGCACGACTTGCAGAAGCGTCGAATGTTCAGCCGTTGGCAGCACGCCGCAAAGTACCTCTTCTTCGTCCCTGTCTTTAATCCAAAATCGGGGTTCGACGACCGCTTGGTTCGTACGTTCGACCGTTGCTCGCAGGTGAACGCGGTCACCGATAAATGCGGTAAGCTTTAGGCTTGACGAGCCAGCGTTGACTACCAGGATTAGCGGATCTCTCGTCATTCCATGATTTCCTGAGCACGAGTTGTATTGCCCCACGCTGCGAGCAACGCAACTTTGGTAACGCGCACCTAATAAATTTTTATGACCCTTCTCGCTGATCGCCACCAACTGGTTACTAGGCTCTGCCTAGTAACCCAATGTCTTGCAGGCTCCGCCTGCGGCTTTTTCGATCCCGCTGATGGAGAATCCAACTCGCTCACTCGGCAGAGCCTCGAAGACGCTGCATTCCATAGCAGAACCTTGAAACGAGGTTACTCACACAGTGGTGTTCAGCGAGAAGTGTCTTTTTTAATGTCTATTTTTTTACCTTCTTCGCAGTGCTTGATGCACTCACGACAGGCTTCCGCACATGCTTTGCATTTAGGATCCTGGTTAGCGTACTTTTCACACTCAGTCAAACATTTGCGGCTTACTTCCGCGCACTTGCTCATAATTTCTGGTGTACAAGTACCGGCCTCGCAGTTTCGGGCGCATTTTACACACTCTCGATTGCAGGCGACGCACGCCCGTAAACACTCCAAGCGGGCTGGAACTTTTGCCATCGCCACTGCGCAAGCATCGATACACTCAAGGCACGTATCAGCGCACGTCCAACACGCCTTGTCCAAGTGCTTTTCGGCCTTTCCGCTGGGGACTTGAGCCAGGCCAATTGAGGCGAACGCAACAAACCCCAATAAGCTCAACACAACATTTCGTCGTAACATCGATTCTCTCCTTCAAAACAGATTCGATCATCTAAACGCTTGGCAAAAAAGTTTCGCCAAACCAAGTGACTAGATTCTTCGGTACCTGCCCAATCTCTGCCATCAAGTAAACAGCCAAAGCAACATGGCGGTTTCCGCTACACGCTTTGAATCTTGTAGCTATGCGTGGAGAATATCGGATTCGACCCGTGATCAACGTTTCCGCCAAACACGTTTTGGCGGATTGGTTATCCGTCCTGGTTGATTCCACCAGATCCTATTCGGGAATGAACCGATGTTTGAAAGAAGCTTTCATCGAAACAATCGCAATCACAAGGCTTCGGTAACTTTAAAAATCTCTGGCAAGGTTAAGTTGTCGATTCCCTTTTTGGTGTCACAGGAAGCTATAATCCGAGTATTCAATGTCACTTCGTCTTTACCTCCTGCGTCATGGTGAAACTGCTTGGTCACTTTCCGGCCAGCATACTGGCCGAGCTGATATTTCTTTGACTAGAAACGGTGAATCTGAAGCTCGGCAGTTGGGCGAACGGATTCGGCCGATATCATTCGCTCGCGTATTTTGCAGCCCACTGATTCGTGCAATACAAACGTGCGAGCTAGCGGGGTTATCTAAGAGCATGTTGATCGATTATGATATGGCAGAGTGGGACAATGGCGACTACGAAGGCAAGACACATGCTGAGATTTTTGCTCTGTGTCCGAACTGGAATATCTTCCGTGACGGTTGCCCCAACGGCGAAATGCCATCTGATATGGAGACGCGGGCAGATCGATTAGTAGCTCGCTTCAGTGAGCTTGATGGCAACGTTGCAATCGTTGCACATGGCCACCTCGGTCGTGTCCTTGCCGCACGTTGGCTCGGACTGGCTGTGCAATATGCCAAGTGCCTTTTACTAAATACGGCTTCAGTGAGCATACTTAGCTTTGACCGCGAACATGGAACACCTCGATCGATCATGTTATGGAATTCAACGCCGCAGAATTCACTTCCAATCGCTTCACTCAAAGAAAGTAAGTCTTTGTCAGAAATGAAGTGGCATGCGATTGAACGTTGGGAGAACGAAGGCGGGCGTCAAGAAGATGAGGCAACGGATGTATCTACCACGGTGCTTCCATCAATTCCTGGATTAACGCGGGCGTTGTGACGGCTATTAATCAGGTGTCGATTCCTCGTTTCCACCAGCATACTTCACGCGATGCGGACCAGTGACTTGCCCATATTATCGCCTTTGAACAAGCCGATGAACGCTTTGGGGGCGTTCTCAAGTCCATCGGTGACGGTCTCTTCCCAGACAAGGGCGTTTGATTTTATCCATCCCGACATATCGTTTAGAAACGCGTATTGCTGATCGAGAAAATCAGAGACCAGCATTCCTTCTATACGAACCCGTTTGCCGATAATCTTGAACAGGTTGCGTGGTGCTGGTACAGGCTCAGTCGAATTGTAGGTGGAGATCATTCCGCACGAAACGACAACGCCATGAATGTTCATGTGATCAAGTGCAGCTTCGAGATGTTCACCGCCGACGTTATCGAAGTAGACGTCGATACCGTTTGGAGCCAGAGCACCAAGCTCACCAGATAGGTCTTCGGTTTCGTTGTAGTTGAAGACTTCATCAACGTGCGCTTTCTCACGCAGCCAAGCGATCTTCTTTGCATTGCCTGCACTTCCGATCACTCGACAATCCATCAACTTCGCGATCTGACAAACGACCGAGCCCACTGCACCCGAAGCAGCGGAAACGAAGACCGTACTTCCAGACTTGAGTCGTGCCACTCGAGTCAGGCCCGCCCAAGCTGTCATGCCGGTCATACCAAGCACGCCCAAAAACGTTTGCACGGGAGCCAATTTTGAGTCTACTAAGGAGACTCCTTCCCCAGTCGACTTCCATTTTTCGCGCCAACCGAGGCTTCCCAGCACGTAGTCCCCGACTGCGAAGTCCGCATTGAGCGATTCGATCACCTTGCCGACACAACCGCCTTCAAGCGGTTTGCCGAGTAAGAGTCCACCAGCGACGTGGTTGGGTTTTTGAGGGTGGAGGGGTCGGATTGGGCGTGAAGTGGGTGAATCGGTGTGCGAGGAGCGAGCGTCGGCTCGAGCGAATCGGCCAGCGATGGCGGACTTGGCTGGGAATGCGCGTTCGGTGGAGGGAGCCGATCGACAGGAGCGCCTTTAAAGACGCCCCGGTCGAGGCTCGATGGAACTTGATCGCCGTCAACGCACGGAAGTCACGTAGCTCAAGGATGTGAAACTATTCGGCGTTTGACTCGCGTTGAC
>JAEUIQ010000098.1 GCA_016794985.1 Planctomycetaceae bacterium
AACCAAACAAACTAAAATCTTTCATGGTGGTCTCCCCAACGGCGTCAACCGTTGTCTAAAGAACTTGAAACTTCCGACCGTGCGATTATCGCACGGCGGGAGACCACTTTTCAAGTTTTAACAATTTTTGGGACGCTTCCCGGCAAGACGGTTTTGCACAAACGATGTAAGTCTTTCGGCCGCCGCTCGAAGTGTGATGAAAAGTGTTCGGACATGTCCTGGCATAATCTGGACATGATCATCAACCAATTCTAAGTCTTTCTCGAACTGCTCAAGTTCTTTAGTCATCCTTCCCCCCGCGTGTGTAATTGAGTTCCGAATTGCTCGCGAAAATCTTATCCACTTCGAATAATAAATGTCATGAAATAGCCCCTTGTTCTTCGTTGAGCCAAGCAATCGGCCAGCGACCGCATCAAATCCTGTTTCCTTGTTTTTGTTCGATACGTTAATTTTTTCACCAGTAAGTGTTTTTAAGCTGTGAACAAGAAATGACTCATAATGAACGTACAAGTTTACAAAGCAAACTTTCTGGAGTTCGGGGAGCGAACTCTTGTAGATCGGATCTGCAATAAGTCCCTTTTGCCAGATGTCCTCGGCAGATACCTTCGTTGTTACCACGTCGGACGTGCGAACTTCGTCAAGACGAGCCCGTATTTCCTTTAAACGTGACTTCACTAATCTTCGGCAACGCGAATCGAGTTTTCCGTCAAACCCTCGCATAAAGTACTTTAAGAAGACATCCATGTCTCTTATGCTCTCTGGGTCTTTCGAATTAAATCCGAATTCCAGGGAAATTGCGGCGAGCCCGGCAAGGTGAATAGGACCCGCAAACAAAGCCGAAGTGCTCTTCCATCCATACAGTAAGTCGAAGACCAACATTTGCAATTTTGTGTTCCATTTTGAAACGCCGGACTTTTGTGATAGGTAGATTTCCTCGAAAATCGTTCCCTTGATATCGTAGAAGGTCGTATAATGCTCTAGAGATTCCGATACTCTGACATTTCTTACCGGATGTGATATATTCTCTCCCATATTTTCCTGTTCTCCCTTCCATTTTGTTGACGTTTCGAAGCTCAATAAGTAGTCGCATTCTAGCTAATTCGGTTCGCCGTTAATGAGACAAAGCGGCTTAAATTGAAAAAATGCTAAACCAACTGGGGACACCCAATATACTCGGGACGATAAGCAACGCACCGAATCTGGACTAAAGGTTTTGTGTGTCCCGAGCCGGTCCTCCTCGGAAGGCGAGGTCTTCGATCCTACTGCAAATCTACCAACCTTGTTTCATTCGTCGCTCGATTCGCTTGATCTCGCGCCTCGTAAGCAAACCGACCAAATATTGCGGCAAGTGATGGGTAACTGTCAGGCAATTATCAATGGTATGGAAACCAACGGGGACACACAATGTATTGGGAGAAACCAATCGGGGACACACAACGTTCTCGGGACGATCAGGAACGCACCGAATCTCGACGCGAGGTTTTGTGTGTCCCGAGCTGGCTCTGCTTTCCCCAGCCAGTGCTACGAAATTGAAACCGGGTCGCTGCTATACACGTTGTTCCACCAGAACGTCGATTTGGTTGGTAATCGAGGTGTAAATTGGCACTTGGGCCCCGGTGTCCTCGATTCAGATCACCAAGCCGAATGGGACCGGCTTTAGGTCGCGGCTCCAACGTTTGTGGCTGGCGAGCGCGAGGGTGTAGTGGTTCTGGCTGAAACTTTCGTGGTGCTTCGTCCACTCCAGCGAGTCGTGTTGGACGCTGCCACTCGATCGGCGAGTGACCTTGTGGTCGGAAACCAGCAGGGGACACACAGATTTCCCTGCCTGCTGGTGATCCGACGTGGGGACATACAATAGTCGCCAAATCATTGCAGCGTGTGTTGATGACGAATCCTCGCCACAAGGGAGCTAAGAGCTGACCTAGGTAAGTATGACGATTGCCGGTACTGTTTCGGGGGTCGCGGAACGAACGACAATCGTTGGTTCTGAAAAAGATTGGTCCGAAATAAAAACTCATTCTGAGAACACCATATGCCCGCGACTAAACCCTTCAAAATCCCCAAGATCTGCGTTCCACTCGAACGCTGTTACTGGGTCGTTGAACACCTATTGCTCGCCGGTGCCTATCCCGGCCATCCAAATAGCCACGAGCACACCAAGCGAATTTCGGGGCTGTGGGAAGCCGGAATGCGAACCTTCATCAATTTGATGAACGAGGAAGAAACAGACCATGCGGGCCAGCCGTTTGTGCGCTACGACGATGTACTGCGCGAATTGGCGTCGAAAAATAGCGATCGCATCGCCCATTTGCGTTTCCCGGTCCCGGACACAAAGATCACCACTCACGACCGGATGCGATCGATTCTAGATGCCATCGATCTGTCTCTTGATCAGAAGACTCCCGTTTATGTCCATTGCTTCGGCGGTATGGCTAGGACAGGGACCGTCATCTGCTGCTGGCTTTTGCGACATGGATTGGCATCGAAGGATAACGTGCTGAGCTTGCTGACGACGTTGCGACAAGCTGATCTGCAGCGGGCTAGTTGGCCAGCGCCGGAGAACAAGACACAGTGCCAGTTCGTGTTGGATTGGCCTGAAGGTCAGCCCAACGCCGCCAAGCCTGGGCCAATCCTTTCGCCGGGCAAGAGTGACGCGACTGTAGTTGGGAACTGGTTTGAACGGCTCTTTGGTTTTACGGAATCTGACCGGAATGTCGTCTACAACGAGCTTGAGATCGAAGGGAACACGCTGCGATCCAAGCAACGCGGTACGGAATGGACGTGCGGCAAACTTGAAATCCGCTCTCTCGCGGATTTGCGCCGTCAGCATCACCGTTTGACACGAACCACCGGGTCCCGAATTAAAGTATCAGAGGTGGTTGGCGACGCTAAAGCATTCCATGCTGACTCAGCGAATGCAGGAGCGTTGTTTCAAGTGGCTTCGCAGTTCAACCTCCTTGAGATGGTCTCTCCAAGCGTCACGCCAGAACAAGGGATCACGATTTACGAACACGACCCGACTCAGGGCCCCGCGTGTGCAGTCGCATGCGGAGCCGGGACAATCCAGCGCAACTACTTCGTGGAATTGGATGGACAGATTGGGCAGACCGCAAGGAAGCAGGTCGATTGCCTGGCCGCGATTGGCCAGGCCTTGGGCAATGTCAACGATCGGCTATGGAAGATGAAAAACGGCTACGCCTTACCATCCGCTGAAGGACTCCAGGAGGTTGATGTCAAGTTGAGTTCGATGTGTGAATCGGAGCTGGATTACTTGCAAGGAATGCTGAAGATTGGTTTGCAATGGGATACCCAGGTCACGATGGCTGGCTGCGAGCACTTAGTGACTCAAGCGTATTGTTCGGCCTTACCGGTCGCCTATAGCGGGTTGCCCTCGCGAGCGTGGGAGAGATTCGCGAGACTGATTCTGGAGGCGGCTTACGAAGCGACGTTTGCTGCAGCGGTTTTGAACTTGTCGAAGACTGGCAACCATTCGCTTTACTTAACATTGCTTGGTGGTGGAGCGTTCGGCAACGACCAAGAGTGGATCATGGACGCGATCCGACGGGCGGTGGAACTGTACCGTCGAGTTGCCCTTGATGTAAAGATCGTGAGTTTCCGCCACAGCAATCCCGCGGTTCGAAAACTGTGTGATCGTCTTGACGGCTAGGACGAAGGTGGGACTCGTTTTGGCATTGGCGACATTGGTGTCCCTGCCGCTTGGCAATGTCGAATGTCTGATTTGCGAAGGAACCAACTGAGGACACAAATTTTTTGGAGGCTAGATCCGAATCGCCCGGCGACATGGTTTGCGCGTCCCCATTTCCCATCGACATCTGGGAGAGGTCGATTTGCACGCGCTCGTCGAATTCAGCGACCCGTTGGAGGTGCACGTTCCACTCGTTCCGTTTCACTTCGTTGTAAACTGCTTCACCGCTCTTCCAGCTCTTGGGGCCGGTTTGCTCGAACGACTGCTCGGAGGTTGAGCCCTGGTAGGAGACTTTGGTGACGTTTTGACCTTTGATCTCGGGGTCGATGGCTGGCTTCGAAACCTCTACCGGCCAACCATTACGAACAATCCGGAACCCGATACTGAAGCATTCACTCGCCCCCTGCCACCGATAGCTACGGGTCGCCAGTCTGCAGCGAGTGGCTTCCTTGAACCAGCAGCCGCCCCGGATCACGCGATCGGGACCTGTTTCCTTCGCAATCGGATCCGTTCCGCCCGGCAATTCAACGTAGTAACTGTCCTGCACCCACTCCCAGACACTCCCATTCATGTCATGCAGGCCCCACGCATTCGCCTTCTTAGTGCCAACCGGCTTCAGATATCCGCCGCTGTTTCCATCGTGCCACGCCACCTCATCCAAGCTGCCGCCGGGGTACATGCCTGTCTCACCCGCTCGCGCCGCGTATTCATACTGCGCTTCGGTTGGCAAAGCCATCTTTCCGCCATCCTGGCTCCCAAGCGTGGAATTGACGTTTTACATAAACCGCTGAGCGTCGTCCTAACTGACGCCCACGATGGGGAAGTTGGGACCTTTATTCTTATCTGAGAAAGGCAAGCCGTAGGGGCCTCGACCATCCAGTGGATTGCGACCCGTCACCGCCGCAAACTGAGATTGTGTCACTTCGGTTTTTGAGATCCAAAAGCCCTTGCTCACACCGCGCAACCGAGTTCGCGGCGCCATTCGAAATGCTTTTGGCGGTTCCCCCTCCGAAGCACCCAATCTCGGCGATGCTCTATTTCGCCAGTTGGACGCCGATGATGATGGTAACGTGTCGCGTGAGGAGGTTGAGGCGAAGTATCCTAATAACCCAGCAGCGTCGACCACAATCTTCGACCGCTTGGACAACGATCAGAATGGTCAATTGAACCAGCAAGAATTGCGCAAACTTTCCGAGATCCTGGGTCGGTAAATCAAGTAAATCCTACGGTGTGCGTGCCGAGGAAGGAACGCCGGGGGGGACCCATTTCTTGTGTCCACAACGTTTCCCGCGCTGTGCGGTGCCAAGATTAGAACATGTAGGGCAGGTTCAATCGTTGCGAGCCGATGAATGGTGCTTCCGTTCATGGTTTAGCGCACTTTTTTTTGCGGGGAGACTCCTGTCGAATCGTTTCGTTTGGTACAATCCAAAAAACGTGTGTTTCTTTTTTGTAGCGGCCACTAAGCCCAAACATAGATTGCTACGACTTCAGGAGCGTTGATGACTGAGCCAACCGATCAGCGAAAGGTTCGTAAGAAACTTGGGCGGTTCAGCCTACAAGCAGCGTTGGTTCTCATTACGCTGGTGTCGCTTTTGATGGTTGTCGTGATGGTCACGTACACGAATCGCTATCGAGACATGCGAAATGCCTTGCTTTTGCTTGAGAAAAATGAGATTTACTTCGGGATTGCCAATGCTGGGGACATCCCGTGGTACGATCGATTACCCGGGCTGTCGCCACCCCCGCGCATCGAAGAGATGATCATCTATTCGTCGGGCAAAGACCTGGAGGCCATCGTTCCCCTACTTGTTCGGTTAGGCACCATCAAACACATTCGGGTCGACAACGTGACCTTGGAAGAAATGGAGACGCTGAGCCAAATGGATTCCATCGAGAGCATCTCCACCGAGTCTTCGCTAAATGCGGCAATGTTTAGCCCTTTCACGTCGCACAAGCTAAAGAATGTTATGTTTTACGGCACGTCCAACAATATTCCCTTGGACACGTTGGAGTTGCTTCTTTCGCTGCCTAGCATCGAGAGCATCGGGACTTCGAACGGTTCTTGGGATGTTCCGGACTCGCTCAAAGGACGCCGACCGGACGTCGTGATTTTCCAAACGGACATACCAGCTTGATGGCCTGCTGCTTGGCACCCGCTTGAGCGCGGTGATTGTCTTTTCGAATCGAAGATCGCACGAGAATTTTGATTACATTTCCGCCTCAGGCACGATCGGGGCGCTCGTGCTACTATGGGACGGACTTACAACGCCAAGCACGATCGGGGCGCTCGTGGGACTTTGTTGCGTTCTACTTCGCCGGTTCCACAACAGGGTAGTAGGACAATTCGAACTCTTCCTCTTGCGGTGGTTGCTTGTCGAACGAAACGGAATATTTCATCTTTTCAACGGCAGCGGCTTCGGCCGAGTTTCCTTGGCCGCTGGAAACCTTAAACTCGGACTTGGACTCGTAACGGATGTTCATTTGGTCGTACACCAAGCCCTGATTGGTTCGCTCGCGCTCGAACTCCAAGCGAATCACTCGCCAATCGTGATTCGAATCGACGTATAGTTTGCATTTTGCGGGATAGTAAACAAACGGCGCCTGGCCCTCCATGATCGACACCCCTGGGATTTCAGAACCGACCCCATGGGTCATCGAAAATTCGATCAGGTAAACGCCGGGTTGATCTTCGACCGGGGCAAACTCAGTAACGGAGGTATCTTCATCGGCAAAAATTTTTGTTAGGGGAACTCCAATGATCGAAAATGGCGCCGACGCCCAAAGCGTGTTCAAAAACAAACGCTGAGCTGGCTTGTTCGAGTCCTTTGGTTCGTCCGCTCGTCGTTTCCAGATCGCGTCGTTTTCTGCTTTCTCGAACGTCGACCAACCGGACTCGTGTTGAATCAATTTGATGATTTCCGCGCCTCGTTGCGCTTGCCGTTTAGGGCGTGCCGTGGCCACGATGCGATTCGCGTTTAATTTGCGGACATCGGTGGCAATGAATTTCCCTCCGAGCCGCCCGAGGGTTACGTCGACATCGACTCCGTCACTCCATTGCACGCGCCAAGATCCGTCTTGTTCGAAGGCCTGTTGCAGCGTGTTCCAACCCGGACCTGCTGACTCGACAACCTGTGTCCGCAAGTTGGGTTTGTCCTGAGCCAAGACTTCACTGCCCAGAAGCAACGCGACGATGACAAGGCAGCCACGCAACATAATCTCTCCAATGAGTTGATTTTGAAACCGTCCGATCCCGCTCCCCCAACGAGCAACGAGGTTACCATCGAACGCGACACCAATCAAGAAAAAGCCAAAGAAATTAATGAAACGATAAAGAAACATGCCACCCAGCGAACTGGTGGATCGTCGATATTCACGCTAGTCAGTGGAAAATACATGGGGTGACGTGTCGCAACGTGTTCTTGCCTTGTATCCGCTTTGTCGGGCACTCGTTTATTCGACGGCTTCGATCACATAAAAAAACTGCGTCGTTCCATCTTCGAGTGTTACGCTTCCGGGGGCGGCTTCGCGCGGCCATGTTTCTAACTGGATCAACAACTCTGCGTAGTGGTCAACGATGTCTTGGAGCGTAGCGACCTCGAACGGGAACAAGCTTCGGTATGGGCTGGTGGGCCCCAGTTGAATATGGAAACCACGGTAGTGGGATTCGACTGGTTCGCCCGTTTCTTCCTGGTACGCTCCTAAATGCCGTCGTCCAAATGTCCGCAATTGCCACTTGCCAATTTGTCCAACCGAGAAACCACCTTCGTGTTGGTACTCGTCCAAGCCAGCAATGACAATCACCGAGTCGGGATGGCCATCCACGGCAAACCGACTGCTGCTAACTTCTTCAACGATATCCTCATGAGCATGTAATTGGATCTTGGAGATCCCTTTGAGCTCGGCCAATATCGAATTGGCTTGGCGTCGCTCGGCATAGTAGTGGCTGCGAGCGACATTGTACAAGGCTCCAATGACTACGATCGCTGAGACCACAAGCAACAACCTTCGAATTCGGTATTTCATCGGCGACTCCGTGGTTTTGAACGATTTCGGCAAGAGTCGAATTCGTTAGACAGAACATGGTACCGCCAATAACGATTCTCCGGAATGCTTGTTGACGTCGCGATTCAACGCGTCAGAATAGTATGCGGTTGATTGGGTTCGAAAGTCGAATTCGGTTACGGTAAGGAGCGAGACAATGACACGAGTATGGATCGGTGCCCTGACGCTGCTTTTGTTGGTCACAATGTGCGTTCCCAACTCAGCAGAAGCCCAAGTCTATCAAACCCAAGGAACGCGCCGTGGTGCCGTGATCGGTGGCATCATTGGCGGAGTGATTGGCGCCAAAAACGATCGTCCACTCGCAGGAATTGCCGCGGGTGCGGTCGTCGGCGGATTACTGGGTCGCGAAGTCGGTCGGCAACGGGACAACCAATACTATCAACCGTCCTACCAAACGCCCTATGGGCAGTCGTATTACCCGGGCCAGTCGTTCCGGTCGACCACCATTTACCAAGACCCAAGATTCCAAAACTACCCAACGTATAACATTCCACAACAAAACTTCTACGGCCCGCGTCAATACCAACTGCCGCCGCAACAACCCCGAGTCATTCGATACGGATGGTAACAACCAATGACCCAACCACACTTTGAGCAACCCTGGACGCGGTCCATTGGAAAATAACGCAGTTGGTTACGACATCGTTGGCGATATTCACGGCCATGCTTCGGAACTCCGGGCCCTGCTTGCCGACATGGGATACAGTCGGCATGGTCGGGGATACCGACATCCGGACCGGAAGGCCATCTTCGTAGGCGATTTTGTCGACCGAGGCCCGGCGATCGGGGAAGTCCTCGAAATCGTCAGTTCGATGGTCGAAGCCAATGACGCCTTCGCGGTCATGGGCAATCACGAGTACAACGCGATTGCGTTTCATACACCGGTACCAAACAAAAAAAACGCTTGGTTTCGTGCCCATTCAGAAAAAAATCTGAAGCAACACGAAGCGACTTTATCCCAGCTTTCTCCCCAGCAACTCGGTGACGCCATCCAATGGTTCAGGTCACTCCCCGTTGCCTTGGAAATCGACGGCGTGCGTGTCGTTCATGCTGCTTGG
>JAEUIQ010000086.1 GCA_016794985.1 Planctomycetaceae bacterium
GATCGCATCGCCGGACGGTAAACCCGTGATCGCCTTCACTGGTCCCAAACCATTCGCAACCTGGCTACACAAAAATCATTTGGAACATCAAGGCCTTTGGATTCAATTTTTTAAGGTGGCGAGTGGCTACCCAAGCATCACTTATGCACAGGCACTCGATGTAGCACTGTGTTATGGATGGATCGATGGTCCGGTGAGGAAAGGAAACGAAACGTGCTGGCTTAACAAGTTTACTCCGCGAGGAAAACGCAGCGTTTGGTCTCAAGTCAATAAGCAACATATTGAAAGACTCACGCGAGAAGGCCTCATGCAGCCAGCCGGGTTGGCAGCGGTTGAGCTTGCCAAAGCCGATGGGCGATGGGCCGCCGCTTACGCCTCCAGTTCCACGTTCGTGGAGTCTTCGGAATTTCTCGCGGCCTTAGCCAGATCCAAGCCAGCCAGCAAGTTCTATGCGACGCTGACGCGCGCCAATCGCTACGCGTTCTACTATCGACTTCACACCGTCAAAAAGGACGAAACCCGGCAGAGAAAGATTGCGGAGTTCATCGCCATGTTGGAACGGGGAGAAACCTTTCAATAGAAATTTGCGGAATATCGACCATCCCGTCGGCGTTGTATCTATCGGCGACCATTTCGAATACATGGTGCCCCAAGCCCGCAAGGACGCCCGATTCCGCAGCAATGTTGAAATCCACTTGGTGAATTGTTGAGATGCGGCCAAACGCTTCGTTGTCTGAGCGACGGTTTCCCACTTGCGGTGTGCATCCTTTATGGCTCGTCGACCTCCATTACCAAACGGATCGTGGTTGGTTGCGGAAGAGCAACTGGAACGTGGCTCCGACGACTTCGTCGTTGAGTTGCGACGGATTCATGAGGCAGATCAATTGGGGTCATTCGATTTGGTTCAATGATCGACGGGCCGCTTCGGGACGATTGTTGTTGCGTTTTCTTGAAATGCCGTTCAACTGCTACCGGCACGAATCACTGGTGAAGCGATTGCTGAAACTTGGAGGGGTACATCGCGTTTTTCACGATGACTCGACCGGAATTGGCCGCCGGTTTTCGCGCCCAACTGTCGCAAATACGGTAGCGACTTGGAGGAAGTTGGAATGACCGATCGCTAGCCAGACATCGATGGTCCATTTTCGCGATCACCATCTCGCATGGTCGGTCCGTTCGAATTGGTTCGTGGTCCCGGCGAAGCATGCGCGGTTACCTGAATTCATAGTCGCGTCGCAGAACCAAATGCACGGGGCCACACCGCGACCACACCGTGGCCGACATCATGGCTGAACGGGCCAGCGCCACCGCGTCGCTAATCGGGAAGAAAACGTCGCGTCTCGGCGGCTTCATTCGTACAGAAGACATGACCAACGCCAATTCTTGCCGCACTTCATCCGCTGATGGCTAGTTTTCTTGCTAGAGATTGTCACGGTTTTACGCTAAACTAAGTCTCAAACGTTAACACGCCAACCGGCCAAAGGGGAGACTTCGCATGAATCATTCGCACGAATCAATGGCGATACAACGCATGGATCGCAGAGACCGTTTCCGATGAATAAGAAAGCCCTCACCGAAACGGACATTCGCTCCAAGTTCATCACTCCGGCACTCACCGGTAAAAATGGTGAAAAGTGGGACTTGATGACCCAAATCCGCGAGGAAGCTTATTTTACCAAAGGTCGTGTCATCGTCCGCGGCAAGACCGTCAAACGCGGTGAAGCAAAAAAAGCCGACTACCTGCTGTATTACAAACCCAACTTCCTCCTGGCCGTGGTCGAAGCCAAAGACAACAACCACTCGGTCGGCGACGGCATGCCGCAAGCCCTCGATTACGCCGAGACACTCGACGCGCCCTTCGCCTACAGCTCCAATGGCGACGCCTTCCTGGAACACGACCGGACCGCGACATCCGGGACCGTCACCCGCGAGATCCCGCTGGACCAATTCCCCACCCCCGACGAACTGTGGGCACGATACTGCGCGGCTAAAGGTTGGACTCCCAAACAGGAGCTCCTCACCACCCAAGACTATTACGACGACGGTTCGGGCAAACTCCCCCGCTACTATCAACGCATCGCGATCAATCGCACGGTGGAGGCCATCACCAGCGGACTGAATCGGATCTTGTTGGTCATGGCCACCGGCACCGGGAAGACGTACACCGCCTTTCAAATCATTTGGCGACTCTGGAAAGCGGGCACGAAGAAACGCATCCTGTTCCTCGTGGATCGAAACATCTTGGCGGACCAAACCAAAACGAACGATTTCAAACCGTTTGGTCAAGCCATGACCAAGATCACCAACCGCAAGATCGATAAAGCGTTCGAGATCTATCTCTGTCTCTATCAGGCGGTGACCGGTACTGCCGACGAGCAGAATATCTACAAGGAATTCTCGCCCGACTTCTTTGATCTGGTAGTGGTCGATGAATGCCATCGCGGCAGTGCGGCGGACGACGCCTCGTGGCGACAAGTACTCGAGTATTTTTCGTCCGCCACCCAAATTGGCCTCACCGCCACCCCCAAAGAAACCAAAGACGTCTCGAACATCGAATACTTTGGCGAACCGATCTACACGTACTCGCTGCGACAAGGCATCGCCGATGGATTTTTGGCCCCCTACAAAGTTATCCGCATCGGGCTGGATAAAGATCTCGATGGCTGGCGTCCCGAAGACGGACAATTGGACAAGTACGGCCAAGTCATCGAAGATCGCGAATACAACGACCGCGATTTTGATCGGAACCTGATCCTCGAAAATCGCACCAAGGTGGTCGCCGCCAAAGTCACCGACTTTCTTCGATCAACGGATCGCTTTGCTAAGACGATCATCTTCTGCGAGAACATCGACCACGCCGAACGCATGCGACAAGCCCTGGTCAACGCCAACCCGGATCTGGCGGCGGCCAACAACAAATACGTCATGCGGATCACGGGCGACAACGACGAAGGCAAAGCCCAGTTGGATAACTTCATCGATCCCGAGTCCACCTATCCGGTGATCGCCTGCACGTCACGGCTGATGAGCACCGGTGTCGATGCCCAGACCTGCCAACTGATTGTCCTGGACCGTCGCATCAACTCGATGACCGAATTCAAACAGATCATCGGGCGAGGCACCCGCATCAACGAGGATTACAACAAGTTCTTTTTCACGATCATGGATTTTCGCCGCGCGACCGCACTCTTTGCCGATCCGGATTTTGACGGAGAGCCGGTGCAAATTTACGAGCCCGGCCCCAATGATCCTCCTGGCCCGCCAGACGACGCCACCGATCCACCCACCGCAACCGACGAATCGTTCCCCGATCCACCCTCGCCACCCGGCGGTGACCTTGGACCGAATGACGGAAAACCCGGCCACGCCAAGTCTATCCGCTACGTGGTCGACAACGTGCCCGTGGATGTGGTCATGGAACGCGTGCAATATCTGGACGAATCCGGCGGTCTGATCACCGAATCGCTGACCGATTACACGCGCCGAACCGTCCGCAAGACGTATTCGTCCCTGTCGGAATTTCTAACGGTTTGGAACCAAGCCGAAAAGAAACAGGTCGTCTTGGAAGAACTGGCGTCCCAAGGCGTGTTTCTCGAGGAGCTGGCAGAACAAGTGGGTCGCGATTTTGATCTGTTCGATTTGGTGTGTCACATCGCCTTCGATCGTCCACCGCTCACGCGACGTGAACGGGCCGAAAAGGTCAAGAAACGCGACTTGTTCGGCAAATACGAAAGTAAAGCCCGAGCGGTATTAAATGCCCTGCTGGAAAAGTACTCGGACGCGGGCATCCTCAGTCTCGAATCGATCGATATCCTCAAGGTCGCTCCACTGCCCAGCTTTGGCACACCGGTCGAGATTGTAAAATTGTTCGGCGGCAAGCTCGGCTATCTCGCAGCACTGCGCGAATTGGAAGCCGCCTTGTATCACGAGGCCGTTTGAGCTCAAGTCACGACCCGTCGAACGAACACACCACTTTGCCCGGCAGCGATTCAGGTACCCACGAATGGCCAACGTCTCCAATCTCGTCAAATCCATCCAAGACATCATGCGCAAGGACGCCGGCACCTATGGCGATGCCCAGCGTCTGGAGCAACTGGGTTGGATGCTGTTCCTCAAAATATTTGACGATCGGGAAACGCAACTCGAGCTCCTGGAAGACAACTATCGCTCGCCCCTGCCCAAGAATCTGCGGTGGCGGAACTGGGCCAGCGACGCGGAAGGGATCACGGGCGAAGCCTTGTTGGACTTCGTGAACAACAGTCTGCTGCCCAAGCTCAATAGTCTGGCCGGGTCGGGCCGGATGCACACGCTGATCCGCATGGCCTTCGACGACGCCAACAACTACATGAAAAACGGCACGTTGATGCGGCAAGTCATCAACAAGATCAACGACATCGACTTCAACGCCTCCGACGATCGCCACATGTTCGGCGACATCTACGAAAAACTGCTTAAAGACCTCCAATCGGCCGGCAACGCTGGCGAGTTCTACACGCCGCGAGCCGTTACCCAGTTCATCGTCGAACAGGTCAATCCTCGCCTGGGCGAAACCATCCTGGATCCCGCCTGCGGCACGGGCGGCTTCCTGGTCTGTGCCATCGAGCACTTGCGAAAACAAGCCAAAACCGAAGCCCACGAGCGAACCATCCAGACCTGCTTCTCGGGCATCGAGAAGAAACACCTGCCGCACATCCTGTGCATGACCAACCTGATGCTGCACGGGATCGACGTCCCTTCGAACGTCCGCCACGACAACACCTTGGCCCGTCCCTTGCGTGATTGGGGTCCAAAGGAGCGGGTCGATGTTGTGGTGACCAACCCGCCGTTTGGTGGCATGGAAGAGGACGGCATCGAGTCCAACTACCCGGCCGAGTTTCGCACGCGCGAGACCGCCGACTTGTTCTTGGTGCTCCTGATGAAGATCCTCAAGCCCGGCGGCCGAGCGGGACTGGTGTTGCCCGACGGGACGCTGTTTGGCGAGGGCGTCAAGACGCGGATCAAAGAGGCGTTGTTGACCGACTGCAATTTGCACACGATTGTTCGACTGCCCAACGGCGTCTTTAATCCCTACACCGGGATCCGCACCAACCTCCTGTTCTTTACCAAAGGCGCACCCACCACCCACGTTTGGTATTACGAGCACCCGTATCCACAGGGCGCCAAGAGCTACAACAAAGGCAAGCCGATTCGGATTGAAGAGTTCGAAGCCGAGCGAGTTTGGTGGGGCAAAGAAAAAGACGGCTTTAAAGCTCGGGTAGAAAACGAGCAGGCTTGGCGAGTGTCCATCGACCAGATCAAAGCGGGGAACTTCAACTTGGACTTGAAGAACCCGAACCAACGCGACACGGGCCCCGGCGACGTCGACCAACTGCTGCCCGAGTATGAAAAACTCCTCGCCCAAATCGCCCAAACCCGAGCGCAGTTAAAGGCGCAGCTCATGGAGGCACTGACTCGATGAAAAAGACGGGTAACCGTTCACGCTTAGATCCGGGAGAGTTGGTTAACCGCGTGGCCAAAGCAAATTTGGCGAATTCCAACTTGGAAGAAAAGGACAGTTCCGACCGCCAAAATTGCGGCGGCCCGCGTTTGGGCGTGAAAAGTTACACAGAAGGTCCCGCGAATCGTGAATTGTGGAGACACTGTCTCCACTATGGACTCGTCGCGTCGCACCTACCACAGCAGCTGCTGAGGCCAAAGCGGCAGCAGGCTGCCGCAGTCCAAAGCTACCGCCCTCCACGTCACAGCTGTGAAGCATTTGACAGGCGGCAACAGGCCCGAATGGGCCGACACAACCTCTGCCGGTGTGCGCGAGCCACCGGTTAAAAAGGCCTCTCGGTCAGATCAGGCCCGAATGGGCCGACACAACGACACTGGCTACTCCGACAAACATGCTTCACAGCGTTGCCATCCACGTCAACGCTGTGAAGCATTTGACTGGCGGCAACAGGCCCGAATGGGCCGACACAACCTCTGCCGGTGTGCGCGAGCCACCGGTTAGAAAGGCATCGCGGTCAGAACAGGCCCGAATGGGCCGACACAACAACACAGGATACTCCGACAAACATGCTTCACAGCGTGCGATCCACTTCCGACCTTTGATCCAACGATCATCTGCCACGACACCGCGCGCCATGTTCCGACAACTAGAGACGACCAAGGACTTTCGCTAAACTACATTGCAAACCTATATGAGCCAACCGCCAGACAATTCAAATGCAAAAAATGCCGAAACAAACTTGGCCACGAGATCATGCCTTGAATAAAAAACCCGTTCAACAAGATGCTCGGCCCATGCCCGACCCCGACTTTGCAGAAATCCGGGCGCTGGCCGCTGCGATTAACGATCTCCAGCGGCAACAAGTCGCGACGCTGGCCCCGTTGGTGCAGAGCCTCATTCAAACTCGTACCCGAACGGCTCAGGAAATCGAGCGCACGCTGGATCTGCTGCTCGACTGTGCCTGTGTTCCGGAAGGGCTCGTGCTGTTTAAAAAACTCTGTCGTTATTACTTCGCAATCAATCCAGCCGTCACGGCAGAATACATCTACGCCTACCGAGACCTTTGGGACACTGAAGACATCGAAGAGGAGCCGACTTAATGAAACTAGAAACCTTCTTCGAAAAGTTCGACCAATTCGCCGACGCCCCCGGTGCCGTGGCGAAAATGCGGGAGTTAGTGCTCAGGCTCGCAATGCAAGGTAAACTTGTACCTCAGAACCCCTCCGAAGTCCCAGCGGAAACGCTCATCCAAGAACTCATGGCAGAAGCCCACGATAAAACTGCGCGTCGAGCAGAAACGTTACCACCGATTGCGCCCGATGACATCCCGTTTCAGTTACCGGCAGGCTGGGTGTGGGCGCGCCTGGGAAACATCGGCAAGACGAACATTGGATTAACGTACTCACCACAAGACGTGTCTGATTTTGGCACTCCAGTTCTACGATCCAGCAATGTCCAAAATGGAAGGCTTGACTTCGCAGACCTCGTGCGAGTGCGGTGCGAACCCAAGCAAAGTGTTATGGTTCAGGATGGTGACCTCCTAATCTGCGTACGAAATGGAAGCCGTGCGTTGGTCGGTAAGGTCGCACTGATTGAGAATTTAAAGGAACCATCAGCCTTTGGTGCGTTCATGGCTATATTCCGCAGTCGAGTAAATCCGTTTCTGTTTCATTTCATTTGCTCGCCGCTCTTTCGTAGGATGATCGATGACGTAAATACTACAACCATAAACCAGATTACACAAAGTAATTTGCGATCTACGCTTGCACCCATTCCCCCTCTCGCCGAGCAAAAGCGGATAGTGGCGAAGGTGGATGAGTTGATGGCGTTGTGTGATCGGCTGGAGGCCCAGCAGCAGGCCCGGGAGGAGCAGTCCAGCCAGCTCGCCCACGCGTCGCTCGCCCGCTTCGCCACCGCCCCCACGCCCGCCAACCTCAACTACCTCTTCCATCCATCCTACAACATCTCCCCCGCCGACCTACGCAAATCCATCCTCACCCTAGCCGTCCAAGGCAAACTTGTCCCCCAAAACCCCAACGACGAACCAGCGGAAGAGTCATTTTCGAAACTAGCACCATTGGCGGTCAAATCTGGAATGGGTCATGTTCCGGCAAAATGGCTATGTATGCCACTCGGTTCGATGGGCGAATGGCGTGGCGGAGGAACGCCTTCCAAGTCCCGACCAGAATTTTGGAAGGGCGACCTCCCATGGGTGAGCCCGAAGGACATGAAGGTCCTATACATCACGGACGCACAAGATCACATCTCTCAAGCTGCGGTTGCAGCTTCGTCCGCCAGACTGATTCCAGCAGGAAGTTTCTTGATGGTTGTCCGAGGTATGATTCTAGCACGCGCCTTCCCCGTAGCGATTGCAATGCGTGAAGTAACCATCAATCAAGATATGAAGGCTTTAGTTCCAACTGACGCAAGAGTGAGTGATTACCTCCTGGTGGCGCTGCGCGCCCTCGAGCCATACGTTCTAGCTGCGATCGAACATTCGTCGCACGGCACATGCAAACTAAAGACTGAGTTTTTGCAGGACTTCGTCATTCCCATCCCACCCCTTGCCGAACAACGCCGAATCGTAGCCAAAGTTTCGCAACTAATGACCTTAGTTGACGAGCTAGAAACCCACCTCACCACCGCCCGCACCAACGCCCAAAACCTCCTCTCCGCCCTCATCACCGAACTGACACGGAAATAGATTCGAATGTATTCCCCGAAAAACCGACCACATGGAACCCTGAAGCACAGGAGTCTAACCATAGGGAAATCGCAAGTACAGATTTTGAAGTACGTTGCAATACCTAGTTCCAAGGGCCCACTGTACAAAAGACCTTCGGTGCCAGGTCCCCTCCGCCAAAGCAATCTACTTCCCGTAAACTATTGAAAAAGGGGTTCAGTCGTTCTTGTTTGCTATCGCAATTCGTATTCGCTACCGAATAGTGCATGTAGGTTACTTTTGTAATCAGGATTCCTCAAAATGAAGATGAGCGGTTTAATATTTACGTGTTTAATAGTGGTTTTATTGATAGTGTATTTCACCGGCATCGTGTTTCCGCAGTATTACGGCGTTCCAAAAGGGGCTGGTGAATTTGGCGATATGTTTGGAGCTGCAAACGCGATCATTTCAGGATTAGCTTTGCTTCTTGTTGTGTGCGCAATTCTTTTGCAAATGAACGAATTGAAACTGCAACGCGAAGAGCTTACCCTAACTCGGTAAGCGTACACTGGCCGGTTTCGGAATTCTTCGGCGTGGGCGTTGGTGTGGTGTAGGCTTTGGGGAATTTTCCCGCACCCAGCCCCCTCCAACGAAGGACATTCCATGCTCCATTCGACCCCCGCACCAAGTACCGATCG
>JAEUIQ010000007.1 GCA_016794985.1 Planctomycetaceae bacterium
TATGCAATTCGACATCGGAAATCATTGGAAGTACGGCAGTATGGGCGACTGGATTCGTCAGTTGGGAAAAAGAATCGTAAAGTTGGATCTGAAAGGATTCTCGCGAGCCAACAACCGGTTCACCAAAATTACTGAGGGTGATCTGGACTGGGCCGATGTTCGCAAAGCTCTCCTAGAGATCGATTACTACGGCTGGGCAGCTGCTGAAGTGGACGGCGGTGATCTCGATCGCTTGAAAGAAATTTCAGCGGAAATGGATACCGTCTTCAAATTGGTCTGATCGCAGATGGTCTGATTGCAGATGGTCTGATTGCAGATGGTCTGATCGGACTTGGTTAGATCGGACATTGTGCGGAAGGGGTGCGCGAAGCAGGTTTGTTGTTCGCAACACCAAGCGGAATCTTCGTGCGCGAATCGCTTCGCCCCGGCTCCAAAATATCAAACAGGTGTTTTCCTGATTTGCCTAGTTTGCCGTTTGGTTTGGCTGGACTAGACTGAAGACTTCGGCATCTTGTTTCGTTCTTTCGAGGAGCATGGTTCGTGCGAAAACTCGGGTTTATCAGTAAGACATGGTTAGGATTTTCTACTGCTGCGGCCGTTTGGGCTGTGGCGGCCATTGGGCAAGAAGCTGAGGCGCTTCCGCAAGGTAACTTGGGCGCTGCGGTACTGCAGGCGACGGTTTCCGAGGAGTGTGGTTGCCCTGCTCCGGCAACGGTTTGCCAAACCGTTTATGTGCCCAAGTGGGAGACTTGCGTGGAAAACGTGACTCAAGTCCGTTATCGGCAGGAGCAACGCGAACGACAGTACACAACCTATCGCACGGTCACCGAGCAAGTTCCTTATCAAACCTCTTTCACCGTCTGCCGAACCGAACAACGTGAAGGACAGCGTACCGTCTATCGCACGGAATACGAACAGGTGCCATATACTCAAAATTACACGGTGATGGTCCCAGAGCAACGGACGCGGGAAGTGACGCACTACGATACGGTTTGCGAGCCCTATCAATACGAGCGAAAGTACACGGTGATGGTGCCTCAGACCGTGGATCGTCAGCACACGATCTATGAGACCGTGACCGAGCAAGTTCCCTACGAGCACAGTTATCTCAAGTGTCGAACAGAAATCCGCGAACGCCCCATCACCCGTTACCGCCCCGAACAGCGAATTCGCGAAGTGCAGCAGCCATACACCGTGATGGTGCCTGAGGTTCAACAGCGCCAGGAAACCTATTACACAACTGAACCGCGAACGATTGAACGCCAAGAGACTTTCGTGACGTACCATACGGAATTAAAGACACGGCAAGTGCCTTATACCGTTCAGATTCCTGAAGTCAAAATGGTGACTCAACAATACAGTGTCTCGGTTCCGTATACCGAAGTGGTCACGCGACCGTATTCGATTTGTGTTCCCTACACCGAGACTTACGTTCAAGACTATAACGTGCAAGTGCCGGTCGTCACGCAAGTCGAACGTCCTTACACCGTCATGGTGCCCTACTGCGAGACGATTGAAGAGCCATACACGGTTATGGTTCCAACCGTAGAGACTCGTGAAGGCACAAAGACCGTGTGCCGTACGGAACCCTATACCGTGACGAAGACCGTGGCTCGAGATTGCGGGACCTGGACCACGCAAGTTTGTGAGGTTCCGGATCCATGCAATCCTTGTCGAACTCGCACGATTTGCAAGCGAGTTTGGTGTCCGAACGTTGTGGAACAGCAGGTCGAAGTGACTTGCCACCGATTGGTGCAGGAACAAGTCCCGTGTCAGTACCAAGTGACTGTGTGCCGACCCGAGCAGCGTTCGCGTTCAATTCAGGTGACTCGTTGCCGACCAGAACAACGAACTCGGACCGAGTGCGTCACGAATTACGTGACCGAGACCCGGCAGCGTACGTGTTCGCAGGTCCGATACCGTTGGGAGCAAAGAGAACGGCAAGAAGTAGTTTGTCGGACTCGGCAGGAAATGCGTAGTCGGGAAGTTCCTGTTTGTACCTATCGGACGGAAACTCGCGAGCGAACGGAAACCTTCTGCGTGACCGTACCACAACAACAAACCAGAACGGTAACCCAAATCGTGTACGATCGGGTTCCTCATACTCGCACCATCGAGTGTGTGGTGCATCGTCCCGAGCGTCGCGTGCGTACCTGTCAGGTTCCATATTGCGAATACGTGGCCGAGACGGTCATGCAACAGTATTCGGTGCAGGTGCCTGAGCGTCACTCCGAAACTCGGTATCGTACGGTTTGTCGTTCCGTGCCTCGTTTGGTGACTCGGCAAGAAACCATTATGGTTCCAGAGGTCAAAACGGAACTGTGTCATGCCAACCGAACTCGAGTCGTGCCACGTGTTGTTACCGAACCTTGTACGGTCATGGTGCCACAAGTTCGAACGAAAACCTGTTACCGCACGGTTTGCAAACAAATTCCAGAAATTCAAACCTATACTTATTGTGTCACCGTCCCCGAAGTTCATCAGCAAACGTGTTACCGCACGGTTTGTCGCCAAGTTCCTGAGGTGAAGACTTGCACGTACACCGTGTGCGTGCCAGAAACCGTAACGATCCAAGTACAACGACAACGTTGTGTCATGGTTCCGATGGTGTTGGAAGTTCCATGTGCCTCGGCTCCGGTATGTGATCCATGCTCGATTCCGGTAAACCGGGAATGTGGGTGTGCGTTGTTGGATTTCGTGGCTGGTGCTTTTCGGCGAGTACGCTGCCGTTGAGATTTTTGCGGTAGCGCCTTAGGCCCTTACTAAAGCAGGACCAGACAAGCATCGCTCCAAGTTGGGGCGATGCTTTTTGTTTGATATCGAATCGATTCGCAGCGATTGTGAACTTAGCCCCCAACGGAGCACAAAATCATGAGTCAATTCGCAACGATCGACTCGAAGCTGGAGGTTTCCCAGCGGCCCAGCTTGACGGCGGTATTGGCGGGACTCGTTTTTCTTGTCTCGTGTCTTACGCCACTGAATGGACAAGAGATAAAGTACACATTGAGTTTTCCCAACGCAGCCCAGCATTGCGTGGACATCGAGTTAGAATTCGAGGCCGAGAGCGAATCTGTTGAGGTCATGATGCCGGTGTGGACCCCCGGTTCGTATTTGGTTCGCGAATATCCACGGTTTGTGCAAAATGTTCGGGCAACGGGCGATGATGGTGCCAGCTTGGTGGTGTCCAAGACACGCAAGAATCGTTGGGCGATTGAGGCTGGCGAACCGCAACGGATTCGTTTGCAATATCGCGTCTACGGCCGTGAGCTTAGCGTCAGAACCAATTGGATTGATAGTGATTTGGCGGTATTGAACGGGGCCGCCACTTTTATGGTTCCGCGCGAAAAGATGGCGACGCCAATTCAGTTGGAGATCGAATTGCCACCTCAATGGCCCCGAAGTATTTGCCCGCTGCCGGCAGACCCGGACAATGCGCACATCTACACGGCTCAGAATTTTGATCAATTGGTCGATAGTCCCATCCTATGTGGCGATTGCCACTTGTTTCCTTTTCAAGTTGATGGCGTGAACCATTATCTCGTCAATTTGGGAGACACTGAATTGTGGGATGGACCGAGGGCCGCCCATGACTTAAAGAAATTGGTGGAGGCTCAGAAAGAGTTTTGGGGTGAATTGCCTTATCCAGAATACTATTTCTTGAACGTCATCATGAATGCCGGCGGAGGCTTGGAGCATGATAACTCGACGTTGTTGATGTCGAATCGCCGAGCCATGAATTCGCCCGTTGGCTATCGTCGCTGGCTGACACTGTGTAGTCATGAATTGTTCCACGCTTGGAACGTCCGTCGATTGCGTCCCACAAGTTTGCTGGAATACGACTATGAGAACGAGGTCTACACGCGTGAGCTTTGGATTGCGGAAGGGATTACCTCCTATTATGAATCTCTGCTGTTGGCTCGGGCCGGGTTGATGACCGAGAAAGAACTGCTGGGATCACTTTCCGCGGAAATCAAAGCGGTCGAAACGCGACCGGGGAATCTAGTACAAAGCTTAACGGAATCCTCTTTTGATACTTGGATCGATTTTTATCGACCGCATGAGAACAGCCCCAATACGTCGGTCAGCTATTACAGTCGTGGTGCCGTGGCGGGACTGATGCTGGACTGTGAATTACGACGTCAAAGTCGGGGGAAAGTCAGCTTAGATGATGTGCTGCGAAAATTGTACGAAGACTATCGAGAAACAGGCTACCAGCATGAAGATCTGCGAAAGGTCTGCGAAACGCTGACGGGTAAAGATTTTGCGGACTGGTTCGAGCGATACATCGAACAAGCGAACGTGTTTCCTTACGCGGATTCGTTGAAGGTTTTAGGTTTACAGTTCGTTGCTGAGGAAGAGGGGGGGATGGCGTTCAGTCCCGGAGACGCTCGCCTCGAGACCAATTTACTCGGGATTACCCTCCGCGACGCGGAGGGACAAACTCGGATTTCGGCAATTCGCTCAGGTTCGGCTGGTGAAGTTGCGGGTCTAAACTTAGAGGACGAGATCTTGGCGATCAACGGTCGCCGGGTCAATGCCACGACATTTTCGGAAGAGCTTCGCGACGTTGGTCCGCCCGCACAGCTGGAGCTATTGATTTCGCGCCGCGGTCGCCTCCGTGAAGTCGATGTTACTATTGGACCGGCAAGCAGCGAACCAAGTTGGCAACTGATGCGGATGGAAAAACCGAGTCGGCGGCAAAAGCAACAATGGATCGATTGGATCGGTGAGAATTCGAAAAGTCGATCACAGGATCCGTCGGCATCGGAAACAAAATAACGAGCGATTATCGATGCTGTGATCGAACAGATTTTCGATCTAGCAACGATGAAGCTGTCAATCACGGTCCCAGGGGTAGTAGTCCTTGACGAATCAATTGCCGAGTGCCCGAGTGCTCTAGATAACGCGACAAGTAATGATTGTCCAAACTATTGCCACTCACGATGAAGGTTTCGGTCGGGACGCTGGCGTTGACCTGGGTGGAATGCAGTCCGATCGGCTGCTGGCGCGTAAATCTTTGGTAGATGTGCAAGGCTCGATCTTCTGGATTATTGATCAGCGTCAAGCGATTGACGCAGGGCGGCAAGCACGTCTGGGCGTCCACGGTGTTGAACCAACAGGTGGGCACAGCGCCGGCAACCATGACGACATCCAACGCCGGTCCTGCGCATTCGAGTGGTGACGCACCGGTATCAAGATTATTCGCCATCGGCTTTTCCGGATGAACGGATGCAGCGGTTTGACGTGCGCGCAGAGAACTAGCCAGTGCTTGGGCTCCGAGGCTATAGGCGAAGACTCCCATTTCCGGTCGTGCGACACCTTGAAAGAACTCGGCAAGGTAAGTGCCTTGGTCGATGGCTCGTTGCTTCTTAACAGCCAAATCCACGCGAGGAACATGTAACGGATCACTGTTCCAAGCCCAAATGATCCAGCGGACGGGTGGAGCAGGATTTGTAGTGCACTGCGACGCCGATGCTCCGGAGATCAAGGCTTCATAAGTTTCTTCGCCGCGCAGATTGGCCCATTGCAAGTCGGTGCGATTGCCATGAATGAACAACAGATTCCACCGCTCTTGGTCATTGTTGATTGCTGAAAGCAATGCTTCGGCAGTGCTCGGCAACCACTGACCATCGATTTGTTGGGCAACCTCCGCCTGCTGAAAAGTGGAGTCCAATTCCGGGGAAGTACGTTGACAAAGTTGGCGGGTGCTGACTAGCCAAATCTCGTCTTCGACTCGCACACAACCAGTTAGCTTGTTCTTGGCCTTCGCAAAGCGATGGGCGTCGCCAATTCGTTGCGGTGAGGTGTTTTCCGAGAAGCCGGGCAACGTATTAAAGCCGCTGCGAAACTGGGCCGATGCCGAAGGTGACAATCCAAGAATGAAGACCATCGCGAGGGCAAGCACGTCGTGATTGCGGCGTCTGCCGGCGCGGACCAAACGCTGGATGATGGAAAAAAAGATGTGGAAACGCGAAATCATGAGCGGGCCAATTTAGGCAAAGAGGTAGGACGCCGACGCTAGTAACGGCATTCCCAGACTGTCGTGTCGAGTCTTCGGTTCAAATAATGGTCCGTAGCGATTTTTCCATTCGCCATTCACGCCGATCCTTGGCCAATTTGCGGGCTGGAGCGATCGGGGCAGTCTTTCCAATTACTCGGGTGGCGAAAAAGCAACATGTTGCCATTTTGCAACATTTCGCAAACGAGAATCCAGATCAAGTTGTATCTTTCGACGTCCTGGTCGAGCATACCAGCCAACCCCGACCGGAAAAACCAATGGCTTGGTCCGACAGACCAGAAGGAGAACGAGGATGAAACGAGTACCATTACTGATTAGTTTGACAGTGGCCCTGTTGCTGCACACTGGCTGTTCCAACGGCCCATTGGCCCGAATGATGCGTGGTGGCGAGTGCAGCAACTGCAACAGTTTCCCGGCTGAAACCTATCCCAGCGCCTACGAGACCAGCGGTTGCGCCACCTGTGGACCGCAAGGGGCGATCGGACAAGGTGTGATCCCGGACGTCAACGCGCCGTTCACTGGACAACCTGGATTCACCGGTCCCTTGCCGGGCCCAGCTCGATAATTGGCATTCGCCCGAAAGCGACCTGGCCGCACTTGATCCTGAGGTGATCGGCTAGTGATTCGGCAGAGCGGATGCTGGGGCAAACTTGGATTCCCTTCCGGCGGAGCGGGTCACGCGAATTCCTGATCGCGTGGCCCGCTCTTTTTCTATTCACAGAGTTGGCCAGACTTTCTGTGCCCCGCCTGACTTTCGGCGAAATGTGAAAGGCAGGTTTCCTGCGTTCGCTAGGTTGCGAGGCGTTTGGGCGACTTCACTTGGACGGACACCGAGAAACGCGACCTCGGCAATTGCGGCGGAGGTTGGGGCGAGCAGGACGCTTGTGGGGCATCTCTTCCGGTTCGTGAAACGAAGCTGATACCAAGCCCGGTCTTCGACGCCCCGCGGGTGTCGAGTAAGATAGGGGACCAGAAAACAGTCCGTGGAACGGTTACAGGACGAGCCTCTCAGGAAAAACGCAGTGTTTGTGGGTCCCATTTTTTTTCGCGAAGCTGCGATAACGCCCCGTCGTCGTAGTTTTTTCTTGAGCCGTTTGCTTTATCCACTTTCGTTGTTTTTCTTCATGTACACCGCGTGGCTGTTGGTTGCGGGGACGGGGGCTCAGACGATTCGGAATGTCGGGGATATGGCCCAGTTTGGTGCGGTCCTCTTGAAGCTATTGGCTCCGATCCAACTGGCATTGCTATCTTTCATGGCGGCGATTCAAGCCACTTCAAGTATTGCGATTGAGAAGGACCGCAATACCTTGTTGTTGCTTTTGCTCACGAGATTGAATAACTCGGAACTGGTTTTAGGTAGGCTTTGCGGCAGTTTGCTCACGAGTTTGGTCAACTTGGCACTGGCGCTGCCGATCTTTTTGGCGGTTATTTTGTTCGGTGGGACTGGGATCGCTCAGATCGTCTGGATTTTCGTGGTAACTCTGCTGGCCATTCTCTTGAGCGGTAGCTGGGGGGCGTTGGTAGGATTTTGGCGTGAAAAGTCGTTTCAAGCGTTGGCAATGGCTTTGATGGGATTGGTGACTTGGATTGCTGTGTGGGAGTTCATTGGAGGATCTGGGCTGGATTTCAACGGAGTTTCCGCGGATCGCTGGAGTGTTTGGTTCAGTCCACTGCGGGCGGTGATGGCCGCGACGGATCCCATGGTTGGCCATAACTATCGCGAGACGTTGCTTCCGTTTTGTGTCGTGAACTTGAGTGGCTTGGTGTTGCTGAACGCGATCGCCATCTGGCGTGTTCGGGTCTGGAATTCAGGCCGCGACCTTCGCCCGACGACTGAAGCAGATTCGGGTGGAGTGACCATCTGGGGTGCAGAGCATGATTTGAATTTGGAAAAACAATTGGGGCCTGAGCAAAAGGTACTGAAAGAAACCGCCAATCCAACGACGGGAAGCGTGGCGAGACGCCCGAGTCGAGACGTGTGGTCCAACCCCGTGCTTTGGCGGGAAATGCGAACCTGGGCCTACGGGCGACGAATTCTGTTGATTCGCGCGGTCTATTGGACGATCTCCTTGGCAGTATTGGCGGCGACGGCGTTCTTGGTCGCGAACAAAATGGCGCTGATCGCCGATCCAACCTCGACCATTTACTTACCGACAATCATGAAATTGGCAATGCCTTTTTTGTTTGTCAGTCTGATGATTGTCAACGCATTGGGCGTGACCAGTATCACGTCCGAACGCGATGGGAAAAGTTTGGACTTGTTATTGGTGACCGATCTGACGCCGAAAGAAATTCTGTTTGGGAAATTGCTGGGCGTCATGTTTGTCACATTGGACTCGATCGTTTTTCCGCTACTGTTTTGTGGTTTGATGTTCGCTTCTGGGCTAATCACTCTCGAAAACTTGTTGTTTATTCTGGTGGGTTTGATTGTGCTAAATGTGTTTTCAGCGATGTTGGGAATACATTGCGGACGCAGTTTTCCGACCAGTCGCCCGGCAATTTTGGCCAGTTTAGGAACGCAGTTCTTCTTGTTTTTGGGTACTGTTACCTGCATGCTGTTGTTGGTCTCGTTCGCAGGAAATGTCGATAGTCAGCTGGCGGCATTCTTGACGTTTATCGTTGGTGGAGGGATCGGACTGTTCTGGGTTTTGGGTTCGCACAACCCGTCGGCGGCGATGTTTACCGCCTCGATTTTGATGCCGATTGGAATGTTCCATGCGATGACCAGTCTATTGCTGCGCCAGTACATGTTTGTATTCTTGGATGTGGTTGTTATTTTTTCGTTCGCCGTGGTGGCGATGGTGGTCCCTGCGTTGACCGAATTCAGTTATTCGACAGGGAGTCCGCGCGGTTTCGATGACGAGTAGCTTTCCGTCCACGATGCTGATACGATTTGACTATGGATTGGCTGGCAACACTACCGATATTCGCGGCGATTGCCGTACTGATGCTGTTTTCAGCATTCTTCTCGGCCTCGGAAGCGGCTTTGTTCTACCTGCGCGATCGTGATCTCCGCCAACTTGGGCGCGGTGGTCCACGACAAATTGCCGTGGTCACTCTCTTGCAATCTCCAGAACGCGTTTTATCCGCGATCTTGTTTTGCAACTTGTTGGTCAATATGGCTACTTTCGCGCTGACTTCCATGATTTCACTGAGGCTGGAAGAATCGGGACAGACCGTTACAGCTGTGGCTTTTGCGGTCGGAAGCTTGTTCGCCATTATCTTCTTTTCGGAAATGTTGCCGAAGTGTATTGCGGTTTTGACGCCACAGTCGTTTGCCGTCTTTTGTGCTACTCCAATTTCAATTGCGGTTCGCTTGGTTTCACCTCTTCTTCCCGCCTTGAACGCCGTCAATACGGTAACCATGCGTTTGATTTGGCCTGGCATGCAGAGTGAACCCTACTTGGCATTGAGTGATTTGGAGCGAGCCGTCCGCATGAGCGGATCAGACACGACTTTGGATCGCAATCAACAACGGGCTCTGGAGCATATCGTCGCATTGGCAGATCGACGAATTGATGAATGGATGCGTCCGAGCGGTAGTCTACCGAGATTTTCACCACCATTGACTTTGGAACAGTTGCGAGAAAGAAGTTGGGAAAGCCCCTACGTACTGATCTCCGAACCAGATTCGGACGAGATCGCCAAGTCCTTGTGGCTACCTGGACTGGCGACCAACCGTCAAAAGCGTCTGGATACTCTGGCAGATCCGGTTGTCTATGTACCGTGGTGCACGTCCGTGGCAACCGTAATCGAACGATTGCGCAAAGAGAATTTGCAAGTCGCGGCAGTTGTCAACGAGCATGGTCAGACCATTGGTGTATTAACTTTAGACGACATCTTTGACACCATTTTCACGACCGCTGCGAGTCGTGAAGCGGACGACACGGACGAGCCGAGCATCCGAGTGGTCGAGAGCGGACAATGGGAAGTCAGTGGCTTGACAAGCTTGCGAATGTTGGGACGCGAGCTGGGAGTGCGGCTGCCCGAGAGCCGCAACGTGACGGTTCGCGGGGTAATTCAAGAAGTGTTGCAGCGAATTGCCCGCTCGGGTGACACCTGCCAATGGGGACCGCTCGATTTTGCCGTCACCGATGCGCCGCTGCGTGGACGGATGCGGGTCCTGGTTCGAATTCGTGAAGTGGAGGACCGATAGACCATGGTTGGTATCGTCATCCTCTTGATCGGATTGGCCTTCAGTTCACTGTTTAGCGGCAGTGAAACCGGATTCTACCGAGCGACGCGGGCGCGTTGGGTATTGGATGGCAAAGCGGGCGATCGTTTTGCCCGAGTTCTGCTGTGGTGGGCGAACAATCCCGCCGTTTTCGTGTCAAACATTCTCATCGGCAACAACATGGCCAACTACGTGATTACGTTAGGCAGCGTGTTGGCGGTACAGTCGTTTTTGACGAACGACTCCGAATCGCTCGAGTTGATCTCGGCCATCGCTCTAACGCCGATCGTGTTTGTCTATGGCGAATCGTTACCCAAGCAATTGTTCCTCAAGGCTCCCAACCGACTGTTGCGGTTGGTGGTTCCTTTCCTCGTCATCGTCAACGTGGTGTTGTTGCCGGCGGTTTTAGTCCTTTGGTTATTGGGCCGAGTTCTGGAAGCGATCGTCGGCAAGAGCCCTGAACGTGTCCAGTCGCGTTTGGCCAGACAAGAGCTGATTAACATGTTTCGCGAAGGACATACTGCAGGACTACTGGAGCCAGTTCAATTGTCATTGGCTCAGAACTTCTTCGACATGGTCGAGAAAACCCTTGATTCTGTGATTATTCCTCTCAACCGAGTCATCTCGGTCAAACAAGGCAGCGCCATAACCGATGCGCTCGAAGTGGCCCGACGACATCAACTGGCCAGTCTGCCGGTTGCTGACAGGCACGGGCAATTGGTGGGATACGTGTTGGTTGGGGAGCTCTTGCTTACGCGACCGAATTCCGAAGTTTCCGCTCAACATGAGTTTGTGAGAATTCATCAGTCAAGCTCTTTGGCGAAATCGTTGATTGAAATGCAATCTGCGGATGCCGAGTTAGCATTGGTTGTCGACGATCAACAGAACGTTCGTGGACTCTTGTCGATTCAACGCTTGCACGAGCAATTGTTTGCCGGATCATTAGCGCGGTGGAGAAAGTAACCAAATCTATGGTCGCCCCCAAACGAAGCGGTTGATTCGTTATTGCAACGGTTGGGTGGCGCGGAGATAGGCAAACAGGTCGCGAATCTCTTGCTCCGTCAAGGACTGGAGCAGTCCGTTGGGCATTAGAGAGTGCGGGACAGCCGACAAATCATCGATTTCGTCACGAGATAAAACATAGGTCTCCGCGCTAGCTCCCCTCAAGACCACCACACGATTATCCTGATCAACCACAAATCCCGAGAGTACGCGACCATCATTCGTTGCCACAATCGTATTCTCATACCCTTCCCGTATTTCGGCGCTCGGATTGATGATATGTACCAACAGTCTTTGTAGGTCATCCCTTTGGTAATTCGTTAAGTCTGGGCCCACGGTTTGACCCTCACCAAACAAGAGATGACATTTGCCGCAATTCGCCGTATAAAGTTGTTTGCCGCGATACGGATTCCCGGCTGCGGTTGCCAAGAGTCGATCAACCTTTTCGATCTCGGTCTGCATGTCGGCGGTGGTTGCACCGGGTAATGTGCCCCAACGCTGTTGGATCTTTTCTTGAATCTTAGGATCCGAGTGCAGCGACATTCGGCGTAGGATGGCTGCTGAGACAGCGGTTGCATCTCCTTGTCCTTCTTCCAGGGCAACCAAGAAAGACAATGTCCAATTTGCCCGTGATGCGCAGATCGATTGAATCAAAGCCTGTTCCGTTGGCGGCTTCTCTTTGTAGCTTGCCAACAGCTTTGTGGCGATGGAGGGTTCTTCAAAGGATGTCAGCGTTAACAAAGCCGCATGGCGAACTCGATCGTCGGCAGTTTGTTGTGCTATATCAAGCAAGGAATCGATGGTTTCAGGTCTCCTCAAATCGCCCAGCACTTCTAAAAGTTGAATTCTAATGGCCGGATCTGCTTGGGAGTCTTTCAGAACTTGCAACGCTTCGGACACAGCTGCCGAGTCGTTTAACCTCAGTCTTAGAGTCAAGGAACCACCACCAACTTCAACCATTGCCTGTGTTAGTTCCTGAGGCAGGGCAGCCAGCGAGCGACCTTGAAATGCTGCCTCAAACCCTTTTAGCAGTAATTCGCGGAGGTTCGGCTCCGGCGCTTGTCGCAGCAAGCGAGCGCAGGCCAATAAATCGCGTTGAGATCCGGATTGTGCGAAGCGTCGCATCAATCGCTCAATAATCACGTGCTGAACCAAGGGCTGCTGCCAAAGCGGTGTACTCTCGAACATTCCCAGGACAGCAGCGGGATCTTCACTGACCTTGGCTTCGACGGCCCACCACAACAGTAATGGCAAATGAAGATCGTTTAAATCTTCGCCGTGCAATAACAACGACTGGATGATCGGCAAAGCTTGCGCGGCGACCAACCGCTTGGCAGAGCACGCCAATTGGCTGCGGACTTCGACGTTCGCTTCTGACATTGATAGGTCAATCAGGGCGAGTAGCAAGTTGTTCGATACTTGCCCAGCGTCGCAGCTCAACCGCACGGTCCATAATCGTACAAAGGGATCAGGGTGAGACAACAACTGAAGCGCCGTTTCATCATTCAATCCGCCGACGGCGTTCAGAGCCCATAGACAGTCCAGTGGGTATGGGGTCTCATTCTGCTCCAACAGCTTTCGTAGCGGAGCACACAACGAATCTGATTTAATCTCTGCAATGATCCGCAAGGCGGTTTCTCGGTGCCACCGATTCGGCGATTGCAATGCCGCTAGTAGCTCAGCACCTGCTTGGAATGAAGGCCGAATGACATCGCGAGGATTTCCGTCTGCCGCTTTTGCGGTAATACGATAAATTCGTCCACTGGCACGATCGACTCGGCCTTGGTAATGACTCGCGTGATCGATTCGTTGCTCGTAGAAATCTGCGACGTAGATGGAGCCATCAGGGCCGGTTTGAAGGTGGACGGGCCGACACCACGTATCGTCAGTGGTCCAAGCATGGCCTACGTCGCGAGTTCGAAAAGACGAGCCTTGCGGTTGTCGTTCGGAAATCGTGATGTGCCCCTGCAATGGTGCCACGCCGAACATTTTGCCATGATAGTTTTGCGGCAGAGCCGTAGCTTCATAGATCAACAAGTCGTGTGTGAATCTTGCCACACTGTGATGCTGCATTTGCGAGAAGTAGCCAAAGGTGTATGGGTTGGACAACTCGCCATGTTTCCCAAAGCCTTTTTGATAGTATCCGCCTTGGACAAAATGAAAGCCGCGAGTATCTCCGCCGTTATGTCCTGAGAAGATACGCCCCTGACTATCGAATTCGACCCCAAAAGAATTGCCGCCTCCTTCGGCGAAAATCTCGTACCGTTGTAGTTCCGGATGGTATCTCCAAATGGCTTGCCCTAAAGAACGAACCGGGGGTTGTTTACTATCCGGACGTTTGACGGAGCCTGTTACCGTGCTGCCGTGAGCGCCGTATAGCCAACCGTCTGGTCCCCAACGCAAACTGTTGGCGATCGAATGTGAATCTTCGATCCCAAAACCGGCTAAGTGAACTTCGGGATCGCCGTCCGGTCGGTCATCGTTGTCGCGATCGGGATAATACAACAAGTACGGTGGATTCAAAACCCACAAGCCATCTCGTCCAAACGCAAACGATGAAACCAAACTCAAGCCATCGACAAACGTCTGCTGTTCTTCGAAGTAGCCATCTCCATCGCGGTCTTCGTGAATTGTGATTTTATCCTCGCCGCGAAAATGATTTGGCGGTGCCGGTGGAACTCGATCATAGACCGTGCGGAGAAACTTATCACGACTAACGGCCGTAAGGCCGGCCGGATTCGGATACTGAAGATATTGCACAACCCAAAGTCGCCCATGTTCGTCAAATTTGAATGATAACGGTTGTCCAATGTCTGGGTCACCGAGCGCCAGTTCTACTCGCAAGTCTTCCGGCGTCCTGAAGTGAGTCAACGCTTGTTGCGGACTCAGAGGCCCAATTTCATTGTCCAATTGTTTCAGGGTCGCTCGTGTTGCTTTGGCATCGGCCAATTCGCTGAAACTGGGCAATCGTTCGATCTGCTCCGGCCTGCGACTCCCTTGAGGGTCGTCCCCGGCACGATGCTCCCAATCGCCAGTCAGACGGATTGCATGTTCAAGGCCAAATAGTACCGGTGCTGCCACGTTGAAATTGGTTCGCGCGTCGTTCTGGAATACTCGAATCGCAATCAAGTTTGGTTGGTTTGTGAGTACCAACCGCGACGGAATTGAAAAATATTCTTCGTGTCCTAAGCCGCTGCGGAACTCAGGTGGAAATGTACCAAATCCTCCAATCAGGACTCCGTTAAAGTAGACCTCGCGAGCGTCGTCCACGGCTTCCACGTAAAGTTCCAAATCGTGGCCCGACCAAGCTTCTGGGGTCATCACCGCGCAGCGATACCAAGCATACCCCTCGCGCAGATGCTCCCGTCCAGTGGGTGGTTCCTTCCACGCTGCGGGAATCGAAACTCGATTCCAGTGATCTGGTTCCTGATTCTGAAATGAATCTGAATTCGTTACACAGTATTCGAACGGTGCCACGAAGTTGCCAAAAACGACGACCCAACCTAGCATCCAGAGCTTCACGGGACATCTCATCAAGTTCGAGAACCGAGACGCGTGAATCGCCCAACGCGAACTCACGGCTTGGATCAACGATAACCTTTACTACCTAAGACGTCAAACACGAGCCGCAATCGAGGACTCGATTCAAACAACGTAACTACTGTAGCTGGCTCTGGAAGGCCCTTTAGTGATCTGCGTGAAGCCTGTGAACTAAACGCGTGGACGCCGGCCACGCCGAGCCAACATGCCCATGGTGAAAAGTAACAGCACGCCCCCGGACCCTGGTTCGGGGACGGCTGTCATTCGCCAAGACAGGGCGAAACTGGACGAGAAACTCGACAAATTGTCCACTCGCATCCGATAGGTTCCGGAATTCAGCGAGCTCAGCGAGATGTGTTCCAAGTTATCTACCGGACTATTGCTGAAGTCGATCACGTTGTTCGAAGAGTCCAACAGCGATAGGCTCAAATTCGACAACGTCGCCGCGGGGAGGAAGTTAGCGCCCGCATCCGTATCGGTGACTTGAATATTCCAATTCAGCATCATCGAGATATCTTGTACTCCGCCACTCCCGACCGCAAACTCGTAAAACATCGATGTATTGCCCGCCAATGAGGATTCGTAATCCCAGCCATTCAAACCAATTTGCGAGGTTGGTGTCGATAGATGCCCGTTGAACTGGCCGCCTTGCATCGTGTAGTAGCTGTTGCGGATATTGAGTTGGCCTGCTCCGTACGTTTCGTCCAATGGACGAGTGTTGGTTCGGTCCCAATTCATCCCCGCCTCCTTGGTGGCGCCGGACATGAGGATCGACTTGATCACTTCCGGACGCCGTGCGTCGGCGGCATTGGCCCCCAAAGTGTCGGCCTTGGCATGCAGAAGAGTGGCCGCCGAACTAACAATGGCCGTGGAAAAGCTGGTGTAATCCATCCCAGTGCCCTCGTTCAATGAAACGACAATGTCCGGCTTCACACGACCGTTTCCGTACAAGTTCGTAAAACCCCGAGAGAAATTCTTGGTGCTCTGAGTCGATAGTCCCACGGAAATGGAGTTGTAGCCTTGGGTAAACAAACGAGGCAACACGGTTGTGTCATTGTCCGTACCAACAACCACTGTCGTCCCACTTTGATTGATGTAGTAGTCCATTCGCATCAAGTAGTTGACCGCATTCGCCTCGGAAACATCCGCAGTTCTGGCAACATAAGAATGGTTGGAAACGCGAAAGTTCTCCGTCAATGGAGTTCCACCGCCGCCGGGGGCCAATCGCGAGTTGATCCAACTTCCGGCTTCAAAGACAGAGATGTTGGTAACGCCCGGTGCCATGCTGGATGAATTGCCGAAGTAATATTGGCCCACCGTTAACGCATGGGAAGAATTGCCATTGGTCGCCCCTGAACCTTCGAGAATTGTCTTTCCCGAGAACTGGGAGTTGGTCGTGTCGGGCATGTATCGGTTGGCCGCTCCGAAACTTGCTTCCACCAATGCCACATTGACGCCCGCGCCGGTTTCCAGGCTCCCGCCCAACTCGGTCGCCAATTGGTTGTACCCAACGGCCGCCTTGTAAGGTTGAGCAAAGACGGCTTCAGGGAGAAACATTGCCAAACCAACTATTGCTCCCAGGTACATCAAAGACACGAGCCGTGAACGTCGGATTGCAAACATTGTTGAACTCGCCAGTTCGAATTGTTGGTTGGAGAGAAAAAGCCACGAACACAGCCGCGGGGTCGAGAGGCCCTCTGGGACCGTTAGTTTAGCCTAATCGACGATCGAATAAATGCAAGTTTACAGAGTCCCGAACAACGCTGGGGCAGGCCTAAAACAAAGACTTGAGTCATTTAGCCCTCGCCCTTGGTCGACCTGACTTTGCCGATGCCTCTCAGGTAATCGATCACAACACCCGCCAGTTCCCCTACGGTCGCCTCCGTGGTTCGCAGCGAGATCTCGGGCTGCAGCGGGGGTTCGTAAGGTGAGTCGATGCCCGTAAAGTTCTTGATTTCCCCCTTCAAAGCCTTCCGGTACAGTCCTTTCGGGTCGCGAGATTGGCAAACTTCAAACGGTGTATCGACGAAGACTTCCACGAAATCTCCGGGCCCTCCAGCGACCTCGATTTGACGCCGGACCCGATCACGATCGATTCGGAACGGACTGATAAACGCCGTGGTGGCGATCAGCCCCGCACTACAAAATAACTCGGCGACGGCCCCAATTCGGCGGATGTTTTCTTGCCGATCCAGGGCTCCAAAACCGAGTCCAAACCGGCGAGCGAATTCTTCGCCGTACTCCGGCAGCAGTAATTCGTAACTTGGATTCAACCCTAATCGCACGTTATCGCCATCCAATACAAAACTGGGGCAACCCAGTTCGTTCAATTGTTGGTCCACGGCATTGGCGATAGTGCTTTTTCCGCTACCGCTAAGGCCGGTAAACCACAAAACTACCCCGCGAGGTCGCCGAACCTGATGTTGGTGCCAAGTCACGAGTGTCGGATCTGGGGCGGGGTCTTGGGTCATACAAACACCTTCCTAAGCCTGGAAGTCTGCGGCGCGCCGGAGTTCGCAGGCCCATTCGTGCAAACCCGCCGGATGGTCGACTCGTCCGAGGACGGGGCTCCAGATCCAAGTCTCGGACCCAAACAGTTCCCGCATTCTTCCCAGAGGACAGGCAAACGGCGGGCCTTGTGGCTGCGTGGTCTGCATGAACATCGCAAACAGACTCCCGCCTGGTCTTAACCACTGGGCCAGCTTCCGTTCGTAAGCCGACCATAAACTCGGGTGCAACGCGCAGAGACAAGTCTGTTCGTAAATCGCATCAAAACGATTCTTCGGGTCATACGTCAAGACATCGGTTTGCACCAACTCGATCGGCAGCCGATTCTTTGCCGTCACTTTTTTTAGATGCTGGATTGCGGCGTCGGCATAATCTAGAGCGGTGACACTGAACCCGGCCTCCGCCAAAGCAATGACTTCGTGTCCACGGCCACAGCCTGGGATCAAAACGGTACGCCACTGTTCCTGTCGTGCCCGATCGAGCAACCAATCCAATCCTGGGCTGGCTTGACCGCGATCCCAACCTGTCGTTCCGTCGGCATAGCGACGTTGCCAGTAGGCGGCCGGTAGTGCATCTTGCTGCAAGTTCATAAGTCTGTCTGATACATCACATAAGGCAATGGTGTCATTCCGAGCCGCTCGTAGACCGATCTGGCCTTCGAGTTTTCGTGCTCCACATAGAGCCGCATGACTTTGACATGTTGCTGCTTTGCCATTTCGACGGCCGTGGCATACATCTGCCGAAAACAGCCCATTCCACGATGGCTTTCGACCACATAGACGGACTGAATGTACCAAATGTCGGTATTTCGCCAATCCGACCATTCTTTGGTGATCAACAAACTACCAACGACAAAACCGTCGTCTTCTGCCACCAGATAGAACCCCCGACCAGCGTCTTGAAACACGGCCTGAACCCCGGCATGGACCGTGGCCTTGTCCAACACCTTCTGCTCGGTTTCCCAGGCCATTTTGATTTGAAATTCCGCGATCGCATTGACCTCGTGAAGCTCAGCCAAGCGTATTCGTAGTGACATAATCTTCCCTTTCTGGACGTTGTAATTGATGTTAACGAACGCAAGCCGGTTCTGTCAGGACACACCATTCGAGAGTCGCATCGACCCGAGCAGGTTCGTTCGAACGCACATCTTCATCTCGTATTCCTCTCGAACTCATGATGGAATAGATTTCCTTTGTGGATCGAGCTACCTTGGCGTTCTTCCACGAATCGGATGATGGTCAATGTTTAGCAGTGAATCTTACAATCCTTACGCGCCACCCACGACAACGACTTGGGCAGCTCTGGGGCAACACCGCTACTACGGTCTGGTGACGCAGGCCCTTCGTTTCTCCGCGATTTACAAGCCAAGCCGCCACCCACTGGTTTGGCTTTATTGGGCCTTGCACCCGATTTTGGCAATGTCTCGCCAACGATTCACGGTGGGCGTTATCAATCCAGCGACACCCTGGGACCTGCAGGTTGACGACTTAGAACCACGCCTCAAGGTCAAGTTAAATATCGAACATGAAGCTCTCGAATCGGCGGGATTCCAATTTGCAGGATTTTACAGTGGTCCATCGTTTGGGTTATCGAAAGCGTTGGGAGAGGTTTGGTTCGACAAACATTCCATTTGTTTAAACCTTGTGGTACAAGTCGTCGCGCTGCGCCGCGGCAAAACCGTCTCGTCCGTTCAATTCTTGTACACGAATCACGCTGGCGGACGCACGATCCAGACCACGAACTCGGCGGAGTCACGTTTCGAGGATCCAGCTGTTGATGGTCTTCAAGTACCGGGTGCAAGTCTCGCAGATCTGATCGTCATTCACCGCGATCGATTACGGCTAGATGCAAGCCGCCTTGCAATCGAATCGCACGACGTTTGGTACTTGATCTTGAAGCTGGTTCAACACGAAGTACAGGCGTTGGAGAAGCACAAGCTGTTAGCACCGCTGACGAACGCCCAATTGGCCAGTCTCATCGATTACTCGCAATTCATTGACTTTCGGGTGCGACAAATTCCGACGTTGTTCCAGTGGGTGTTTTCGCTCAAGTTGCCGATCTTTTTGGCACTGTTTGGCTTGGTCGCCGTTGCCTGTGGTGAATCGACGTTTCGGTGGTTGTTGGTGCTGGCTCCAACTTGGTGGTTGCTCAACCGGCTGGTTTCGCCGCCACTTTTCAAGTACTGGCTTCAAACAAACATCTACGACAACCTGCCGCCGTTTGATTATTTTCGCGCGTTGCGAGACAAGGGGTGAAGGCAACCGTTGTTGCGTCCGTATCTGCGACGGGTCACGAAGCCGCGACCCAAACATGCTTGACGCGAGATTAATGCGCGCGAACGACCCGCACTATTCCGGATTTCTGTCGGCCAGCGCATGATTGCCTGGGACTTCGTCAGCCGATCTCGACCGAGCAAATCTTTACGCCTTGCTCCAACGAGGCGAGTTTGTCGTCGCGCTTGGGAATGAACTCTTGTCCAACGAATCCTTGGTATCCCGTATCTTGAATTGCCCGAATGATGGCCGGGTAGTTCAGTTCTTGCGTTTCGTCGATTTCGTTTCGTCCAGGGACTCCACCGGTGTGGTAGTGGCTGATCCACGAGTGATGTTTGCGGATGGTCGCGATCACGTCGCCTTCCATGATTTGCATGTGATAAATATCGTACAATAACTTGAAGTGACCGGACCCGATCCTCTCACACAAATCAACTCCCCATTCGGTGCGATCGCACATGTAGTCGTGATGGTCCACTTTGCTGTTCAACAATTCCATCGTCAAGGTGATGCCCAGTTCCTCGGCAAACGGCAACAGTCGCTTCAAACCCTTGGCGCAGTTTTCAGCACCTTCGGCGTCGCTCATTCCATCGCGATTTCCGGAAAAGCAGATCAGATTCTTGAGTCCTAAATCGGCACACTTTTTCAATTGGGCCTTGTAGGCTTGAATCAAGACGTCATGGTACTGCGGCCTGTTCCAGCCCGCGGTAATGCCACCGACGGTTTTTCCATCGTCGGCTTTGGCGCTCGGACCAGAGACAATGGCACATGTCAAATCAAACTTGCGAATGGATTCGACTTCTTCCGGTTGCAGCAATTCGACCGATTGCAAGCCGAACTGCTTCCCAGCGCGACAAAGATCTTCGAGTGAAATGCCTGAATAGCACCATCGGCAAACCGAGTGGCGAACCCCTTGCGCCACTTCGCCGACAACCTCATCTGCCGCATGCAGGCGCGTTCCCAATCCGGCCAACGTCGCGGCGACGGCGGCCCCCTGGGCTGATTGTGAAATAAAGTTTCGACGATTCAATGGCTGCGACATGTCGGGTGGCTCCTTGGAATGGTCTCGTAGGAATGGTCTCGTTGGAATTAAGTCGCTTTTCGCTGCAATGCGGAACGGTTCGGCCGAACCAGGTCTTTGACTAGGCCCACTTTCTCGAGAAGGGCCAATGTCACATAAGTCAAATCGATTTCCCACCATCGATGCCCATGCTGGGCCGATCTCGGATCGGCGTGGTGGTTGTTGTGCCAACCTTCGCCGTTGGTCAACAAAGCGAAGAGCCAGTTATTACGACTGTCTTCGCGCGTCTGATAATTACGATAGCCCCACATGTGAGAGAACGAATTGATTCCCCAAGTCACGTGCCAAGTGAATACCGTTCGCATGATCACTCCCCACATCGCATATTGCGCGGTCATTTGCAGAGTCCCGGCGGTCGTTCCGGTCCACAGCCAACCGACCAGTGCTCCTAGAGCGATAATTGCCACAGCATGCACAAAATAGACCAGGACCCAATTGATACCGCGCTGAAGCCATAAGTAATAGCGATCTCTCATGACATCGCGGGCGTATTTGTCGTAGGCCGCCGCCGTACTCAGCTCGCGATTGTCGACAAACAACCAACCCATATGTGCCCAGTAACAACTGACCTTCGGCGTGTGGGGGTCCGGGCGATGATCGCTATGTTGATGGTGAACCCGATGAACCAAGACCCACCGAGCCGGCGAATCCTGAAAGCTACAAACTCCGAGTGTGGTGAAAAAGTATTCCAACCAACGCGGGCAAGTAAATCCCCGATGAGTCAACAAACGGTGGTAACCTGCACCGATCCCTAGTGAGGTGAAAAAATAGTTACCAATCGGCAGAAACACTACGCCCCACCACGAAAAGAAATAGGGGAAAAATGCCAACGGAATCAGCAGGTGCAAGAAGATCACCGGAATGACATATTCCCACATGATCCGACTGTTCTCATCCACCTTTTCTGGTCGTGGCAATCTGGTGGAGCTTGCCGAGACGGCTTCTACCTCAATCAAATTGTCCAATGAATCGTCATAACCGCCGGAACGGTTCTTGCCGGAGTTCTTCTCGCCAGTGCTCATTTATTTACAAAGTCTTGTGTTATTTTTATTGGTGTGAAATCGTGTCGTTTGGTCATTCCGCCAACGGTTTTCGTCGGCTAAATTGACAAAAGCGTCCGAAATAAGATACCAATTGGTCGAGTTCCTGAACAGCCTGAGCGGTTCGATGCTCGAATGGCGCAGGGAATCCGCGACATAATGACTTCAAGGAGATCGTCCATGGACAAGACTCAATTAAAGCAGGAACTGATCGTTCTTCATGAGGAATTAGGACGCGTTGTGTCGCAACACGAGCAACTTGACGGAAATTTAATTCAGGCTTTGCGACAGGTGGCGGTCGATATCGACCGAGTCCTAAAGGAACACGAATCGGCAACAGCAATTTCTCCCGCGCGGGTCTCTGGGAAGCCGGTTGTGGACGAAACCGGCGTTTCCAACCCATCGCCCGCGGTATCGCCGCAAACATTGGAAGAGCTGGCCGAACAATTCAGCGTTGACCATCCGGAAACGGCGGCTGTTTTGAGCCGGTTGGGCTATTTGCTTAGTAACTTGGGAATTTGAATTTTCGAAGGCCCTTTTTTCCTTCTGGTGCAGGCTGGGCGAAACGCGAGTCGTTTTGGTTTGGCGGGCTTGAGGAAGATTTGGTTGTTTGGTTGGTGTCGGGGTAATCTGTGGTCGGTCCGAGTCGGATTATTTCGTGGTATTGCGACTTGGACACCGTTGAACGATATTGGTGGAGGTAACTCGCATCCTTCCCGCCCCTTCCCCGCCACTCCGTGAGGTAGTTCCCCGTGAGATCGAAATCAAGGTTTGCCGATTCCGTGAGTCAGTCCGCAACGAGCTCCAATTCCGGACCAAGTTTTTCTCGTGACGCGAATCGACGTCAGTTTTTGGCGGGTTCAGCGGTGGCGGGAACTGGGATTTGGCTGGGCTCGGCTAGTGCAGCAACTCCGATGGTCCACCGATCTGGGTCGGACGTGTTGAAAGTTGCGTTGATTGGGTGCGGCGGACGTGGAACTGGGGCGGCTCATGATGCTTTGAACGCCGATTCTTTTACCCAGATCACGGTGCTGGCCGATTTATTTCCAGATCGTATTCCGGGCTGTTTGGAATCACTGGAAAAGGCGTTCCCGGATCGCGTCAAGGTCCCGGAAGAAAATCGGTTTCATGGATTCGACGCGTTCAAGCAGGTGATGGAAACGGACGTCGATGTCGTGCTGTTGTGTACCACGCCGCACTTCCGACCGCAGCACTTGGAGGCCGCGATTGCGGCTGGAAAACATGTCTTCTGTGAGAAGCCTGTAGCGGTTGACGTGCCTGGGGTTCACCGGGTGTTGGCGGCATGTCGCGCGGCAAAGGAAAAGTCATTGGCGGTGGTCTCTGGTTTGTGTTGGCGTTACGACTCGAAGGTTCGCGAAGTTGTACAGCGAATTCAAGACGGTCAAATTGGCGACATTGTTTCCATTCAAGAAAACTATCTGACAGGAACTTTGTGGCATCGTGGTCGGCAGCCCGAATGGTCGGAGATGGAGTACCAATTGCAAAATTGGCTATACTTTACCTGGCTGTCGGGAGATCACATTGCCGAACAGCACATACACAGTTTGGACAAAGCTTTGTGGCTGAATAATGACGAGGTTCCGTTGAAGTGTGTTGGCATGGGCGGTCGCCAGGTACGGACCGAAGAGAAATGGGGCAACGTCTATGACCATTTCGCGTGCTGTTTCGAATGGGAAAGCGGCGTGAAGGCATTTACGTTTACACGGCAAATGGCCGGCTGCTACAACGATGTCGACGACTATGTGTTGGGCACGAAAGGAAAGGCCGAAATCTTGCGTGGGGTCATTACTTCGCAAGGTGAAACCTGGCGGTACCGTGGTCGCACGCCAAGCATGTACGTGCAAGAGCACGAGGCGCTGTACAAGAGCATCCGCGAAGGCAATCCGATCAACGATGGCGTGTACATGAGTCATTCCACTTTGATGGCGATCATGGGTCGTGAGGCGTGTTACACAGGCCAAGAAATCACGCGGGAAGCGTTGCTGGCGGACCAGACGGTTCTTGGGCCAACAACTTACGAGTTTGGTGATGTCGATCCGGGGTTGATTGCCATGCCTGGAGCGGCTGGCAAAAAAGTAGGAACCTAGCTTGATGAACTCGACGGTTCGATGGTCGGTTTCGGGACCGGAGTTTGAGTCGTTCGTCAATCGTCACTGCCACCAACTGTCAGTGGTGCATTTTTGGGCCGACTGGAACCCCTTGGACCCAGCAATGTTCGAGGTGTTTGATGAAATACATCAAGCGGTAGGGACTGATGTGGCCTTGGCTCGAGTCCAGGTCGGTCCGCCTGAGAACCGTGAACTATGCCAATGGTTGGGGATCTTGGAAGTCCCAACGGTGATGTATGTTCATCGCAATCGAGTTGTGGATGTGCGAGTTGGATTCTCGAAGAACCGCTTGATCGGGCATGTCCAGAGTTTGTTGCAACGTTGTTTGTCGTCACACAGTGAAGAATTCGGGAAGTTGCCGGATATGAACGAAGACCAAACTCGGGCAAACCTGGGCTTGGCCTCTCCTAGTTTTGGGACGCCCGTGGTGAATTCTGCTGGGAAGTCTCGTTGGAGCGACGGAACCATCGCGAACGGTATGTCCGTCGAACCGCAGCGACACTTCGGTTTAGAGGTAGCCCCGCCATCGTTGACTCCGCCACCGAAGGATGTCCAACAGAAATCATGGCTTTCGCGCTGGCTTAACTTGGAATAGAGTTGTCCGACAAAATGTATCGACGTCCCGCATTTGTTTATTTCGATCTGGGCAAAGTCTTGCTGAATTTCAGTCACGCTCGGATGTGCCAGCAAGTGGCGGATGAATTGGGCCACTCGGTTCAAGCTGTTCAAGAATTCTTGTTCTCACCTGCAATTCTCCTTCCGTATGAACGTGGCCAGATCTCGACGGTCGAACTTATCGAACGGATCAACGATCGGTTCTCCGGACGGTTGACGCTGAGCCAAGCCAAGCAAGCGTTAGGCGATATCTTTTGGTTGAACACCACAATCGTTCCACTTGTTGTGGGATTGAAGTCGGCGGGTTACCGAATCGGAATCTTGTCGAATACTTGTGACGCGCATTGGGACTTGGCCCGCGAGAAGTTTTCTATTTTGGATTTGTTGTTTGACGTACAGGTATTGAGCTTTCGCGTGAATGCCACCAAACCGGACGCCGAGATCTATGAAAGGGCGGCTGAAATGGCGGAATGCTCGACCCGCGAGTTGTTCTTCGTCGATGATTTGCTCGAAAATGTCGAGGGAGCTCGGCAGGCCGGAGTGGACGCCGTGTTGTACACCAGCACGCCCGAGCTGGCGGCGGATTTGCGAAAGCGACACTTGGTTTTTCGGTACTGATTGACCTTTAAAGAAAGCTGACGATGTCCAATTCGGCCATTTCTTCGGAGTGTCATGATGCGTTGGAGTGGTTGAGCTCACAACCGTCGTCGATGTTGAACCTGTTGCAAGATCTTTGCAATCAAAACTCTGGGACGTTTAACTCGGCAGGCGTGTCCGTCGTTGCGGAACGGTTGCACCACGAGTACGCCGGACATGGAAATGCCGCCCCCGTAGGAGATTGGGTAAAGCTCCAACCAACTCCGCCCGCAGAGATCCTCAATGATCAAGGTTTGATTGATTCTTTTGCGTTGGGACCCACATTACGTGCGGAGGCTCGTCCCACTGCCAAGCAGCAGGTGTTCTTGTGCATCCACACGGACACGGTCTACGAGGTGGGGCACCCGTTCCAGAAGTGCCGATTTGTGGGCAACGGACAGTTGAACGGACCGGGCGTGATCGATGCCAAAGGAGGCTTGGTCGTTTTACTGTTTGCGTTGCGTGCCTTTGAACGCAGTTCGTTGTCAAAACGTTTGGGTTGGAAGGTCGTGCTCAATCCGGATGAAGAGATTGGATCTTTGGGCAGCCACCCGATTCTGAAAGAAGTATCGCAGCAATGCCAGTTCGGACTACTTTTCGAACCGGTCATGCCCGATGGAGCGATGGTCAGTTCGCGGAAGGGTTCCGGCAATTTTACTTTGGTTTGCCACGGGCGCAGCGCGCACGCGGGTCGAAACTTTTCCGCCGGTCGCAATGCGATCGTCCACTTGTCACGATGCCTCGTAGAACTCGATTCTTTGAACCAGACAGTTTCCGGTGATTCGACCATTAATGTGGGACGAATTCACGGTGGTGGAGCCGTCAACGTGGTGCCTGATTTTGCAATGGCTCGCCTCAATGTGCGCGGTGGAAATCCTGAGCAGATTGAGGAGATACTGACACGGATCAACGACGTCGTCATCAAATATTCAATGGACTCCGACTACCGTCTCAGTTTGACTGGACAGGTCACTTCGCCGCCAAAAGTTTTGGATGCCGCGAGTCATCGTATTCAGGAGCGGATTGAAATGACAGGCCATCAAGTTGGCGTGCCCATCCATTGGAGACCATCAGGTGGGGCGAGTGATGGGAACAAGCTTTCGGGTTGGGGAATCCCCAACATCGACACCCTGGGACCGGTCGGCGATCACCTTCATTCACCGGACGAGTACCTTGTGATCGACAGCTTGTTGCAGCGCACTCGTTTGGCGACTGCCTTGCTGTTTAACTTTGCATCGGAACCGTTTTTAAGACTCTGAGATTGGATTAGTCCATGCGAAATGCATTGGTTGGTATTGTGGTTCTTCTAGGCGTGATATCCTGGAATTCCGTGAATTGTTCCGCTGTTAGTTTTCCGCAGATTGACCCGGAAAAATGGGATTCACCGGGGCGTCCCGTGGCACCCGCATTGGCTCCTGCGAGCGACGACGGCGAGCTAGCCGTTTCGACGTTTAAGATTCCACCAGGATGGAAAATAGAGTTGTATGCAGCCGAGCCGATGGTGGCCAATCCTGTCGCGTTCCATGTAGATTACGATGGAACTGTCTTGGTTTGTGAATCGTATCGTCAACAGCAAGGCATTGAAGACAATCGCGGCCATGGTCATTGGTTGCTCGATGATTTGGCGGCGCAAACAATCGAAGATCGACGAGACTATATTCTGAAGCATCTGGGATCGGACGCGGTCAAGTACACCGAACAAGACGATCGGATTCGTTTGCTGCGTGATTCCGATCGAGATGGGCGGGCGGATGTTTCGAAGGTATATGCCGATGGCTTCAACACGTTATTGTCTGGAACGGGGGCGGGTGTCTTGCGATACCGTGGAATGACGTATTACACCTGTATTCCTGACGTTTGGTTGCTGCGTGGCAGCGAAGCGGACCCTGATATTGCAAGCTCACGCGAGGTATTGCATCGCGGCTATGGTGTGCGGTTTGCGTTTCGTGGCCACGATTCTCACGCTCCGATTATCGGCCCAGATGGGCGGCTCTACTTTTCGATTGGTGATCGCGGTTACAACGTTCAGACGGAGAACGCGAGATTGCACGACGCCGCTTCGGGAGCTGTGTTTCGGTGCAATCTGGATGGCAGTGACTTGCAGGTCGTTGCCACGGGCCTGCGTAACCCACAGGGATTGGCCTTTGACGAGTACGGCAACTTGTTCACTTGCGACAACAACAGCGACAGTGGTGACCAAGCCAAGTGGTTTTACATCGTGCGTGGTGGGGAGTATGGGTGGCGGATGCACTACCAATACTTGCCCGATCGGGGCCCCTACAATCGCGAAAAACTCTGGAACGTGTACGACTCGCTAACCACGCCCGCCTATGTTATCCCACCGATTGCAAATGTGTCCGACGGACCAAGCGGATTGGCTTATTACCCAGGCACAGGGCTAGACGAGTCGTGGTTGGGTTCGTTCTTTTTGTGCGATTTTCGCGGCCAAACATCGGTGAGCGGACTTCGGCGATTAAAAAATGAACCCAACGGTGCCTTCTTTAGATTAAGTACTTCTGATGAGCCGATTTGGCAGATATTGGCCACCGATGCTAAATTCTCGGCATCCGGTGAACTCTTTATTCTCGATTGGGTCGAAGGGTGGGTTGGCGAAGGCAAAGGCCGAATCTACCGTGCGTTTGATCCAAAGCAACAAGCAACCGCAACCGTGCAAGAAACTTCGGCGCTTTTGGCCGGGAAGTTGTGGTCCGCAGACGCCGGTGAATTGCGAAAATGGTTGGGGCATCCCGACCAACGAGTCCGCCAAGAAGCTCAATTCGAATTGGTGCGGCGTGGCGAGATTGAAGTATTGCTGAACGCGACCGGGATTGATGGGAAGTTCCCAAATGACACGGATCGTCTCGCGCAGTTGAGTCGCGTGCATGGGATTTGGGGTAGCTTCCAATGGTATCGCCAAAACTCGGCCGAGGCGCGGCAGCCGCAGTTGCCACGATTCTTGAAATTGTTGGAATCCTGGCTTGGTGATCCAGATCCCATCATTCGCGCGATCGCGGCTCAACAGTCTGAAGATCTGGTTGATCAAATCCCATGGGAGCCGTTGGTAAATTTGATTGCTGATCCCGATGCTCGTGTCAGTTATTTTGCGATGATGACCTTGGGCAAGCAGAAGGTGACCGAAGCGGGGTTCCGGGTCATTGAACGTTTGAACGCCAACGCGGATTCAGACCCAATCGTTCGACACGGTGGCATCATGGCTTTGGCAGGAATGGATGATTCGGAGTTATTGCAAAACGCGATCAAGCACAGTAGTCCCTCCGTTCGATTGGCTGCAGTTGCGGCACTACGTCGAGTCAAATCGCCGTTGCTCCATCAAATGCTTAATGATGGCGAGCTACGAGTCGCGACCGAAGCGGCCCGAGCGATTTACGATTTGGGATTGTTCGATCAATGGCCCAGTCTGGCGGATTCGTTCACTCAAGCCTTCGCCGACGACGGTTATCTGCGTCGAGTCATCAACGTCAACTTTCGAATGGGAGAAATCGCCAACGCTCAGCGCTTGGCGGAATTCGCAGCCTCGAACTCGGGGTCATTGGAACGGCGAGTCGAAGCCTTGCAACGGCTTTTGGAATGGGATCAAGAGGTCCCGCTCGATCCGGTGTTGAACGAATATCGACCTCGCGCGGCGAGGAATCGGGAAGACGCGATCTTGGCAATCCGACGGGCATTGCCGCTATTGTTGGCGTCGTCGGAGGTCGCCACGAAGGCGGGCGAGGTTGCCGCGAGCTTGGGTATCGTGGAAGTTGCACCCATTTTGGAAAGTACCTTCAATGATCATGGTCTCTCAGGCAAGCAGCGCGCTTCGGCGTTGCGATCTTGGTACCGAATTGTTGGAGCTGAATTGACGGATCAGTTGGTCGAATTGACTGGATCGGATCCTGCCGTTGAAGTAAGGGCCGCGGCCCTTGAACTGTTGGCAATCGTCGATGTGAACAAGGCGATTGGACCTTTGCAAAATGCGGTACTAACGGGTAGTGTGCCCGAGCAGCAGTCGGCACTTCGGGCCGCCGCGACGCTGTCGCAAACCGATTTCCAGCGGCAATTACTCGCAAAGGCGATGGAACAAGCCACGTCCGGAAAATTGGCACCCGGAGCGCGTTTAGAGCTAATGGAAGCGTTGTCCGCAACCGGCGCCGACAAAGAATTAGAACAACTCCAGGCACAAAAATCGGAGGCCAACGTTTCAGAAATCGCGTCGCGATACCCCGAATTATTAATGGGTGGTGATGCCGACAAAGGTCGCCAAGTATTCTTCGAAAAGACCGAAGTGTCCTGCGTTCGTTGTCATGCCATTCGCGGAATTGGTGGTGCTGTGGGGCCGGACCTCAGCAAGATTGGCACCAAAGAACGCAGCTATTTGTTGGAAGCGGTGATCGAACCCAACTCCGTCATTGCAGAAGGATTCGAAACTCAATTGATTCTGGACTTGGAAGGCGTTACGCACTTTGGGGTCGTCAAACAGGAAACGGCCGCGTTCGTGGAGCTAATGAATGCCGAGGGGCAACTCGCCAGAATCCCGTTGGACGAGATTGAAGAACGTCGTCGAGGGCAATCCTCAATGCCCAGTGACATCAAAGCGAAGTTGACAAACCACGAGCTTCGAGATCTGGTCGAGTATCTCGCGAACTTGCGTGATCAGCCGTAGCAATTGGTCGCAGATGTTTCGAACAAGGGCGGGAGTAGAATCGTAGTCGCGGAGCCTACTCCTGCCTGCTGGGCAAGCAATTCGCTCGCTGGTGACTAAGTAACCGGGCGACAGACCAAGGCCACGGATCAACCCCGATTGTAGGGGTTGTTCCAGGATTCAGGCGGCGGATAGTTCTGTGAACTCGGGCCGTAAGGAGCTTGCCCGTACGCGCCGTATCGGCGCGATGATTTCGTGGCTGCCTTGACTACATAAAAGACAATCCCACCCGCAATCAACATAAGCGAGAGTACAAAGCCAGCGATTGCTACAAAAATCAATTCGCCAAATGCACCCTGATCGCCGGTCCGAAATCCGGGTGCGGCTTGATTGCCGCCTTGATGTACCGGTTGTCCGTTTCGGGGCTGATTTTCATTCTCGAAAACGACTTCAGAATGGAACCGAACACCGCAATACTTGCAACGATCGATATGGTCGGCGGCATTTTTCGTGCGCCCCGTCGCAATGACTCGATCGCAATTCGAGCACGTGAATTCGTATTCTTCGGAATCAAACAAGTTCCCGGAAATTCCTCGCGGCGGTGCTCCAAATCCATCGGGAAAGTTTGGCGTTTTGGGAATATCAAAGTTGTCCGAACGTCCCGGAATTCGATGCGGATGAGAATTGAACCCATCGGGAAAGCTTGGGATTTGGGCGTTCACGTCCGCTGCAAATTGCCCAAACACCGAGGCCACCAACAGCGCGACAATTAGTCTTTTCAAGTTGTGCATGAATCTTGCCCTTTGTGTAATCTGCGGAATTGCTTGACCTAAGATGCCCCTTAGGTAGTTATTTCGCGGGTCCTCATACAATATCAGCATTTCCTTGGCCTTTCAACCAAAAAGAAGGGCCGCATGCAGAATAGACTCCAATTTGGCACCTCTATCTTAAAGAATTGGGCAAATATTGAAGAAATCTGCAATAATCGCGTTCGTAAACAGTACTTCTCTCCGGACGCGGCTTCCTACCGAGGAGCCCGGTCAGGACAGGCTTTGGTGCAAGGATTGGCCAAAAACCTCGGTTGGGAATTGGTGACTAACGGAGCGGCAACACCTTGCCCTCGAGTCGGGTGAATTGTTGGCTTAGTTTACTTTTGGGGGAGCCGGGCTCTCTACGATACGTCAACGATCGTACTCGTGGTTGAGCGTCGGCGGACCGGCGTGCATGTGCGAACGAACAGATGCCGCCGGTTAACTCGAAATCGAACAATTCAACAATCCACTGGCTGAGCAAAGGGTCCAACCAGCAGCGATAAGGCAAGGCGTTGGTGTGCGAAGAACGGCATTTCCAAGCGATTGAGAGCATTCGAGCACTGCGAGCAAATGTCGGATTTCGTGACCCGTAAACAACATTTCGAACAGTGCATCGAGCAACACCACCAGGGGTTGTATCGGGTGGCGCTGCGCCTCACTGGACGTGAGGCGGTTGCGCTGGAGTTGGTGCAAGAGACCTACTTGCAAGCGTGGCGTGGCTTGTCCTCACTGCGGGATGTAGAACGCATGCGTGCCTGGCTGTTTGCCATCTTGCGTCGTCAATTTTGCAAGTCGTTGGGGCGGCCAACTGACTGGTTGGCCAGTGATGTGGAATCAAATGCTTCGAGCGAAGATTCATGCGCTCTGCGGAATTGCTGGCTGGAAGAGAAGGTGGAAGCCGTCAGCCAATCGCAACAATTCGAACAGCGAGAATTGATCCATTGGGCAATACAACGTCTCGATGTTCGTTACCGTTTTCCCGTGCTCTTGCAGTTGATGGAAGAAATGAGCGTCCACGAAATCAGTCAAGCCTTGGAGTTGCCGACCGGAACCGTACTCTCGCATTTGCATCGGGGCAAGCAGCAACTACGAGTCTTCCTGGAACGAGAGATGTCGAATGAATGAACAAGATCCAGTATTTCCGCACGACGACTTGGACGCTTTCCTCCGAGAGCATTTGCGTGAAGCTCCCGTCCCCAAGGGATTGAAAGAATCGCTTCTGGCAATCGCAGAACAAGATGACAGGTTGAGAGATCCTGTCGGACAAGCGGCTCGCCGACGAGCGAGCAGGCGGCGGATTGGTTGGTTCGTCGTGGTGGCGGCAACGGGTTTGCTTTCTCTGGTCATTTGGCGGCAAATCCCGAACGATCCCTCGTTAGTGGAAGAACCAAACGTCCTTAACATCGAAACGGAATTGAAGCAGTCGTTGGCTGAAATCAGGTTGCGAAAAGAATTGCTCTTGAGAGAAATCGCAGCTATCGAACTCGAAGAGATCGTAACGCGGCACGGGGAGAAACAATCGCAACCGATTCCGGAATTGTCGGATCGTGAGACCGTTTCTTTAGCGTTTGCTTTGTCAGGCGAGTTGATGCACGCGTGGGCCGGGGCAACACCGGTGGTCAAAGAACAGTTGAATCAAGTCGTCAGAGCATTTCCCGACACCAAGGGAAGTGAACTTGCGGCGCGGATATTGTCCAATTAACAGAAAAAGGAAGTGTCGTATGTCAAACAAGTGGCTGTGGGTTGGTTGCGGACTTATTGTGATGGTTAGCGGAATGGGCCAAGTTGCTCATGGGCAAGTCGCTACCGTGCCTTCTCCGGAGCAAGCGAGCACCAGTGCCGTGAAAAGGCAAGTCGCGGTAATTGAGAACTCAATCGCCGATACACAAGACCGGCTCGAGCACTCCAAAATGATCATCCGAAAGTTCGAAGAACAGGTGGCGAACTTGGGCGAGCAGTTGGCGGCGTTCAACGTTTCGGAAGTATCTTATCCCGAAGTTTTGATGCAATTGCAAGTTCAACGAATCAACCTCAGTATAGAGAAAGCTGGTTTGGACGCAAAAGCAGAAAAGCTTGCGGAGTTAGTTAGCAAAGAGCGCCAGCCCAGCGAGAAAAACGAACAAAAGCGGGCCAAGTTGCAGGAGATTCTCGCACTGGAAGAACAAGGGCTGCAACGATTGAACGAACTGCATCAATCGGGTGTCGTTCCGACGAGCGAACTGCTCGAAGGTCGCAAACGGATTATTCAAGTCGAATTGCAACTCTTGGAGCTTGATTCTCCCCAACCGTCAACGTCTCCCGAAGCGGTGTGGGCTGCGGATATGTTGGCCAAAATTGCCCTCGATCGAGTGGAAAACATGGCAAAATTAGCTGCCATTGATGAACTGTTGCGACCCTTACAACATGTCAGGCCCACGCTTTCGGAGATGCAAAACCTAAAGAACGAAATCGAAACGTGGCAAGCAGAGAAATCGCAAATGCAGACACGCCAAATGGAATTGCAAGACCGATTGCGGGATCTGAAATTTAAATTGGACGAAGTGGATTCGCCAGATAAATAGTGGTGGTTGCTGCGGACCTGAGGGCAACAAGCTGCCCGAAAGTTAGTGGCGTTTCGGTGTCCTGCGAAAGCGGGTACGCATGGATCCAAAAAACAGATTTCACGAGAAGGAGTGCCGTATGTTGACTTGCTACCGACGATGGGTTGGCTGGGGTTTGCTTGGGTTGCTGGGTTCAGTTGTTTGCTTGAGAGCCGAGGCGTGGGGACAAGCTGGTGTATCATCCGCCAGCGTCGGCATGACTCGGTCCGGCATGATGCTGCAAAGTTCGCAGTTTCGCGTCGAAGAGTTTGTCAACTATCACCGACACGACTTACCTCAGCCCGAAGCTGGCCGAGCGGTCGCATTAAGCACTTCTTGGGGGCGAGCAGAAAATGGCAACCTGATTTTCCAAGTGGGTTTGGCGACGGCATCCCAAAGTCAATCGAAACTGACCATTCGTCCACTCAATCTGGTATTGGTCATCGATTGCAGTGGATCCATGAGCGGCGATCGAATCGACAATGTCCAACGCGGCATTCGTTCCTTCGTCGAGCGATTGCGTGCGGAAGACAAGGTGACCATCGTTACCTATGAGTCGACGGCACGCGTCGCATTAGAAGCAGCTTGCAAAGCAGAAACGCACAAGATTGATCGCGTGATTCGCGAGCTTCGCGCTGGTGGCGCGACCAATTTGCACGCGGGTTTGATGTTGGGCTATCGTGAAGCAGAACGGCACTTTGATGCACAACGCACCAATCGAGTGATTCTCCTGACGGATGGGATTGCGAATACTGGTGTCGTTGCGGCCGCTGCCATCGCTGCGGATTCGAAGAAGTTTAATGACAAAAACATTGATCTCTCGACCATTGGCTTGGGGAGCGACTTGGATCAAGAACTCCTGCGGGGATTGGCAGACGCAGGGCGAGGGCTACTACATTTCATTGGCGACGATCAAGACCTTTCCAAAGTGTTCGTGCAGGAAATTGACAGTTTGTTATCCTCGGCGGCGCGGGACGTCCGCGTGGATATCAGGGTCGATTCGGACCTGGGAACTGTTCGTTTTTTTGGATACCAACCGGAACTGGCCAAGAACAAGCATCGCTTCCGCTTGGACGATTTGAATCATGATGCAACGCAGGTCATTGTTGGCGAGATCGTAAATTCAGCGGAAGTGAATGCTGGGCAGATTTCTGTAAAGCTCACGTACGTGGATGAGTTAAGCGGTAAAGAAAACTCGGAAAAGCAAACCGTGGACTTCGGCGATCGCAAATCCAAGCGGAAGCAACCATCCGACTTGCAAAAGAATTATCAGATTGCGACTCTGGCCATGGGACTGCGGGAGTTTGCGGAATTGGTGGAACAGGGCGAGTCCGGAAAAGCTCGACGGTATCTGGAGCGGCTAATCCAAGATTCGGAGCAGACCGAACTTAAATCGGACGCGGATGTCGAGCGAATCTTGGCTATCTGCCACGGGTATCTCGATGAATGCGTCGCGTGGCACGCGGAAAGCACCGGGCGGGCCAACCGGTAGTTGTCGATCACGGCGTCGATCGCTTAAGGTCGGTTTGGTGGGTTCCACCGTTAGCCTTGTTACCTATTGAAAGCTCGTCCGTGATGGGCGGGCTTTCGCTGCTTCTAAGTTGCCTTCTCAGGCGAGTTTTCGCCCTGGTCGTGTAGAGCGTGGGTTTTAAATTCCTCTAGCCAATCACAAAAACCTTAAATTGCACATGCAATCAATTGTCACTTATAGGTAAGCTGCCATCAACAAGCGGATTGGTCTGTGATACGATGGGTCGTTCCGGTGCGGCGCTGGGCTGCATCATTGGCCACGGTGAGATCAAATGCTGCTGTTGGAAAATGTCGTAAAAACGTATCGGCAGGGAGATGGACGCAGCCTGAAGGTGCTGGACTTGCCCAGTTACCGGATGGACGCTGGCGAGCAGGTCGTGTTGCTCGGGCCTAGTGGTTGCGGGAAAACTACAACCTTGCATGTGATTGCCGGGATAATTGCTCCGGATTCTGGGCGGGTCGTTGTCGATGGTTTGGACCTGACCACCTTTTCGCAACCGGGTCGCGACCGGGTTCGGGCGAACAAACTAGGCTATGTTTTTCAAACGTTTAATTTGCTCAAAGGATTCACGGCATTAGAAAATGTTATTTTGGGAATGACATTTTCCAATCGAAAAATCGACCGACAACGGGCCGTTGAGTTGTTGGAACTGGTGGGGCTCGGTCACCGCCTACATCACAAGCCCAACAAGATGAGTGTTGGCGAGCAGCAACGTACGGCGGTAGCTCGGGCATTGGCCAATCGCCCGAAGTTGATCTTGGCGGACGAACCGACGGCGAACGTCGATCCGGCGAACCAACAAGTGGTTGTTGATCTATTGCGGGAGTCATGTCGTCGCGAAAACATTGCGCTTTTGATGGTGACACACAACATGGAGGTCGCCGCTCAGTTTGACCGTGTGGACAATCTGGCGCAGTTGAATCGAGCGGTTGCGGAGGCGAAACGAGTCGTCCAATGAGTATTTGGTTGATTGCTTGGAAGAGTATTCGCCAACGAGGTTTGGCATCGGGATTGACGGCTTTGTCCATGGCGATTGGCGTCGCGTTGGTCGTCATGGTCCTGACGATCTACGGTGTTGTGGCGGAGAATTTTAAGAGTGGCTCGTCGCTCGGCTACAATATGATTATCGGAGCACGCGGGGGGCCATTGCAATTGGTACTCAACACGGTGTTCTATTTGAGTAAACCCGTCCAGACGATCCCGTACGAGTATTATCTGGCTTTCGAGGACGCCAGTCAGCGTGAACAGGAGATGCGACACTCGTTTTCCTATCAGTCGCAAGTGGCTCGCAACCAAACCAAACAAATGCTGCACCAACTCTCTTCCGGGATGCCGGGAATGGGCAGCTTGGGGCTGTTAGACGAAGTTGCCTCGGCAGCGGAGAATGATTTTGCGATCCAACAAATGCGGATCTTGGATGACGGAATATTTTCCTTGTACGCAAAAATGGCCATCCCGATCTGCATGGGCGATACGTACGGTGAGACGAGCCAGTATCGAGTGGTTGCGACGACTCCGGCGTTCTTCAACGAATTAGAACTTGACGTGGATACTGGGCGTAAGTTTGAGTTTGCTCAGGGGCGAGCGTTTGAAACGTGGAACTCAACGAACGGCGTGCTCGAGGCCGTGGTCGGTTCCGCAGTCGCAGCCAACGAAGGCTTGAAACTGGGGGATCCAATCCAGCCAATTCACGGAGACATCGGAGCCGGAGGACATATTCATCGCACCGAGTTTATTGTGGTCGGTATCATGGCTCCGTCTGGCACGCGAAATGATTCGGCCGTGTTTATCAACATCGAGGGCTTCTACATGATGGACGAGCATCGGAAGCCGCTAGAGGACGAGCGTGTGAATTCTCAGCGTTTCGCATCCGGGGCCGACGATGACTTGGACGAGCAAGCATTCCAGGACCGTTTGGATCAAGAACTGGAGCAGCGATTGGCTGCCGAGGCCGCCAAATCTGAATTCGCCGAACCCGTACCCGGGGCGAAGGCGACTCCAAACGCCGAGCCAGACAACAAGTCGGCACCACTGGCACTTCCGAACAAGGCCGGGTCGGACGGATCTCTGGAGCCATCGGCTGTAGCCGCCGCCGATCAGTCCCCATCGCGGTCGATTTACGGAACTCCATTGCCAATCGAGCAGCGCGAGTTGACTGCCATTTTATTGCGTTCTCATGATGAAGTCGGAGTCAGTCTCTTCGGGATCGCCAACGCCGTGAATTTGGGGCAGTTGGAAAACGAAATGGATTGGACGGCCTTTTCGCCTCGTTTGCAGCAGCGGTCTGCTCAATCGGTGACCCCGGTCGCGGAGATACAATCCGTTTTTGAAACGTTTGTCACTCCCATTCAGTGGCTGATATTGGCCATGACGGTGATGATTTGTGTGGTTTCGGGCATTGGAATCTTAGTGAGTATTTACAATTCGATGAGCGAGCGGCGGCAAGAGATTGCTGTAATGAGGGCGTTGGGCGCCGACCAATCCACGGTGCTTGGAATTATTTTGGCGGAATCGGTGCTTTTGTCGGCTGGCGGCGGATTTTTGGGCTGGGTCGTCGCCCATGGTGTGAATGGGATCATCAGCCCGTGGGTTCAACAACGCACCGGTGTTGCGCTCAGCGTCTGGGATTTCGCGCCTGGTTTGCGGTTCGAGTGGGGTTGGATTGACTTCAACCTGTCTTCCGAGTTGATGTTGGTACCCGGCTTGGTTGTTTTGGCGATCCTGGTAGGTTTACTTCCGGCAGTTTCGGCGTATCGATTGGACGTTTCCGAGAACTTGTCGTAGTCGGTCGAAATTGCCAAATTCTCCGAACCTTTGGGGATTTGATCGCTATAATAAGGCCTAAGAACGGTTGCGTTTGAACGAGGTTCCTGCTGGAGGCCAAGGCTGAGGGTTGGGAAGTTTGTTCGCTTAGAACCGAATTGATTGGTTGTGCAATTGAGGAATTCGTATTCGCATGAATGGCGTCTTGCAACTGGCGGACTGGGATAACGGGTTGATTCGATCCGGAAACCATCGGGGCATGTTCGAAAAGGACTTCCGAGTGAGAACGGTAGTTATATTCGCCTTAATGGCGCTGGCTTGGCTGAACCTAAGCTCGCTTGCGAAGGGCGGCGTTGTTTCAGCACCGGAATCCTCTGGAGGAGTTGGACTTCGCGTCGGCTTGGGAGGACCGCGGCTCGCGGGGTATCGTACAAACGCGGGTTGGTGCCCATTCTGCACTGCGTTGAAGCCAACGTTGGCCGAAGAGATCGAAGCCACGGACGCGGTCGTTTTTGCCAAGATCCTTGGCCCTGGCAGTGTTACCGAGGATGGATTCGATCGCAAGTTGCGATTGCAGGTGACGAAGATACTCAAAGGGAAATCTTTTGTCAGCGAAACGGATGAATTCGAGACAATTGCGCCGCCAAGCCTAGAAGTAGGACAAGAATGTTTGGTAATGGGGGTCCTGACCGACCGGATGATGTGGAGTACTCCGATGAAGCTCACCGAGCGTTCACGCGAGTATATCTTGGCAGTTCAGACTTTGCCGCCGGACGGTCCAGAGCGTGTCAAGTTCTTTCTTAACTACTTGGAAGATGCCGAAAGCTTTATGGCTTTCGACGCTTATGACGAATTTGCTCGCGCTCCCTACGAAGCGGTCAAGGCGGTCAAGGCGGATATGAAGCGTGAAAATCTGCTCAAGTGGGTGCAAGATCCCGAGGTTTCGATCAATCGGAAGCGATTGTACTTCACTTTGATTGGCGTGTGTGGGCTGCCGGAAGACTTGCCCTTGCTGGAGCGATTGATCACGAGTCCTGAAAAGCGAGACCGCGCGGCTTTGGACTCTTTGATTGCCTGCTACCTTACTTTGTCGGGTGCTGACGGTGTAAAGCTGATTGAAGACCGATTCTTGCGAGACAAAGAAGCCGAGTACGTGGACACTTATGCGGCCGTTGCCGCGTTACGGTTCCATGGCACAGAAAGCGATGTCATACCGGTTCCTCGAATTGTCGAGGCAGTGCGATTGTTGCTGGACAGGCCGGAGGTTGCTGATTTGGTAATTGCCGATTTGGCACGCTGGAAAGATTGGACGGTCACAGATCGATTGGTTGAAATGTTCAAGAATGCGGACGACAAGACGCAATGGGTTCGGGTCCCAATCGTTCATTATCTTCGCGTTAATCCGGATCCAACAGCCAAGTCGAAAATCGAAGAACTGCGAGGCGTGGATCCGCAATCGGTTCGCCGTGCGCTGGCTTTCTTTGAGTTGGAAGCCGCGATGCAAACGGAAACTTCAGAAGAGGATGCCGAATTCGAACGCCAACTTAAGGAACTTGAGGCCGAAAAATCCAAGGAAGCAGGCGACGGAAAAGGAAATGATGCCAAAGGTGATGATGTAAAAGCACTGCCGAGTAATAACCCTACGACGGGCGGACAACCCAAGTCGGAATTCGAATCGAGTGACGAAACCTCGCCACAGGAAGAAATCGAGTTCAACGAGAGCGGTAATCGAACCACCGTTTTCCGACCTGCTGTTGAAGTTCCGGCTGACACGGACAATGGCGAAATTGCCCTAACCTCGATAGCGGTTGGTGAGTCGACGGTTGAGTCCCCGGCGAACAAACTAGAAATGACTCAGAGCCCGCCGAACGGAACTCAAACGTTGGCAACGATTCCGACCGCGACCAACGTCCCAACGACTGGTCTGAACGTTTCCCCACCGAATAATCGAGTAGAAGCGAAGGTTGCAACTTCGGCTTATTTTTGGATTGTAGGGATTCCCGTTGTGGTGAACGGGCTACTATTCGTGCTGGCTTGGTCGATCCTGAATGGGTCCTTTAGCCAGCTGTTTAGTTGATGCTGTAATGATGCCAAATGGCCTCGGGATTTTGGAGTCACAATCATGAACCATTTGCCTGATAAATCAGTGGCTGAAAACCAATTCGGCAATGCATTGGCTGCTGGGCAAGGTCACGTAACCGGCGAGGCGGAACTGTACCAATTGCGGAGCAAGTCGGCGACGCTTTCGCTGCTTTTCGGGATATTCGCCTCGGTTGGCTTTATCTTCATCATTTTTATGGCGCTGGCGCCTCTGGCAATCGTGCTTGGCTGGCACGGCCTGCGAGTGATCCGGCGATATCCTGAGGAGTATTCAGGGGCTGGGTTTGCCAAATTGGGTTTAGCACTAGGACTCATTTCATTGGTTGGTGGTTCGACGTTTCACACCGCGGTTTATTTGACCGAAGTTCGTGAAGGCTACGAACGTATCACCTTCTATGCAGATTTGAAGAATAAAGTGGAAAAACCAACCGATCGTGCCAAGGAACTGGACGGCAAGAAAGTCTTTCTCAAAGGATACGTGCGGCCCGGATTACGTCGTGATGGGTTGACTGAATTCTTGATGGTTGGTGACTTTGGCGACTGCTGTTTTGGAGGTAGTCCCAATCTTTCCGAAATCGTGTACATCAAAATGCCGCCTGATCAAACGACACAGTACGACTTCATGTTGCGAAAAATTCACGGTACGTTTCGCCTTAATCAGCAGCTGCAAAAAAGCGATCGTATTGCCAATGATGTGGCAGGCTACATCTACCAAATTGATGCCGACTACTACAACTAAGGGGTCGGGAGTATGGTCGGCTGGAAAACAATGATTCGGTTGCCAAGACCCCGTTTGGTCGGAAACGTCATTGCCTTGCTTTTGTCTGGGTGTAGTTTCGCCGTTGCGGCGGAAATCAGCCCTGCCGCGAGAAGTTCGGCGGGCGACCTTGGCGTTGGCACTCAAGAAAAGTCTATTCTGCCGGAATCGCCCAAAACTCCAGCAACCTCTGCGGCTCCAGAGGAACAAACTCGTCCGCTGGAAGCTGCGAAGCCGCAAGAGAAATCCGAGCAGTCCGTTGACGGAAACGATGACGCTCAATTGTTCGTTAATCCGAAGTACGACGACTCCGCGTTACCAGTCCGACGAGAAGAAGAGTGGACACCGCCGCCTCCGATCGATTGGTCGATTGACGGAGTGCTCGAGTTGAGTTTTGATCATTTAAAGTTCAACATCCAAGCCGACCAAGCCTTTGAAGTTCGACAGCTGACTTTGGATTTGCTGAAGTTGCGTGGCCGAAAGATTAAGATTCGTGGTTACATTCGCCCGAGCTTCAAGGAAAAAGACATCACGCGTTTCGTTTTTGTGCGTGACAATCAAGAGTGCTGTTTCGGGCCAGGGGCACTGTTGTACGACTGCATGATCGTCAACATGGCGCCTGGGCATTCGATCGATTTTTCGACTCGACCCATTAGTTTGGAAGGGCGGTTTGAGTTGAAACCATTTCGCGGTCCTGACAAACGAGTGTGGGCAATATTTGAATTGAACGACACAGAACTCAAGTAGCTGGGTTCAGGGAAGCATTACCATGAATCAAAGAGCCTCAGGCGTCGTGGTACAAACAGTTTTGTGGATGGGCGTTTTCTTGGGAATGGTTGGGACTACGGCGCGTGAAATCGACGCTCAAGTCCGACAAAACGCACGAACTGATGAATCCGAACTAATCTTTTCTGATGAATTCGAGAATCAATTGGCAAGCGCATGGACCTGGCTGCGACCAGAGCCGTCACGTTGGTGCGTACGCAATCACGGTCTGGAAATAAGAGTCTGGCCAGGTTTCGCGGATACGGTCGAAAATGCTCTGCTCTGGGCAGTCACCAAACGGGGAGAGGATTGCTGGATTTTTGAAGTGACGGTGAACAATTTGAATCACCCCGTTCAGCAATGGGAACAAGCAGGTTTGACGTGGTATACGGACCAGAAGCCCGTCTTTAAGCTGGTCAAGGAATTGGTAGATGGTCGAATTGTGATCATGCCCGGGAATGTCGAGATAGGAAATGTCCCAGTTCAGTTGCGGCTCGAGGTCGAAGGCCAAGAATTCAAGGCGTTTTATCGCACGGATTTTTCCGGTCCGTTTCATTTGGCTGGCCAAGGTTCAACGCCGCAGGGAACCAACGAACAGATTAGCATCCAGTGTTACCATGGCCCGGATTCGGCTGAACATTGGATCCGATTCACGGATTTCCGTGTTTTGAGGAAGCCTAAATAACGCCGGCATAAGGACGCCCGCCAGGAATGTGCGGTCTACGCCAACAACAACAATTCAAATTCCTCGGCGTCAATTTGACCAATCCGGGGTCGCGATATAGTTGGCACAGGCGGCGAACGCAAGCGAATGGCGTGTCATCAATGAGATGACGAACGATAATCGAAAGTACCACACTTCGGCCGAGTATCTTCAGCTTTGTGGTCAAAATATTGACAGGTTTAAATCGGAGTTTGACGACTCCCGAGCGTCCAACTCGTTTCGTTGCCCGGCCCGGTTCACCGTTCATATATGGTTTTAGAGGCAGAAAACGGCCTAATTCAAGAGGTTTGTACTCAGACTTGACCGAATTGCTTCGGCGGATCAGCGACCGGCTCAAGCATGATTATGAACCATTCGGGACGCTTGAGCACTGCCGCAAAAGGATTGGCCCACAAACTGCTTAAGTTGGGTTCCGTGAGATTGGTCCCATGGCTATGAGAACAGGTGCTCCCATATCCACGGTGATGAATCCCCGACAGTTGTCTGTCGGATAGGTTGGCAATGCTGGTTAGAAGGGAACCTCGTCATGTTTGTGGAAAGTGAATCTTGGTTACGTCGGATCCTCATTCTGGGAGGAGCGACTTTTTTCGGACTCGTTAGCGCGTCGGTCGCCTTGGCAGATCATGGCGATTGGCGAACAAACGTCCGAGATCACGCGGATAATGTCAACTACTTGTCGCGTGAAGTTCGCCACGAACTGATCCATGTGGCGAATCACAGTTGTCTGTTTGGACAAATGATGGCAGAAGTTGGTCGGATGGAAACGAACGCCGCGATCTTGCGCGGCTGGGCTCGCCATCAGGCCCCGTTGCAGTTGGAAAGTAAGATTCATGAGCTGGCAGCCAATAGTGACCGTTTGCAAGCTTTGATCGAGGAGGCTTGGCAACGTGGGCAGCGTGGTGTTCATCGGCCATTGCTTTGCACGCAACAGCTCCGAAGATTGATGGCGCAGGTGGACGCGGAGATCTTCGCGGCTTATCAATCGATACCTGGCCCCCGTGTCGTGTACTCGGCGCCGCACCGTTGCGACCATTGGGGTGGTGGCCATGGTTCTGCCTTCAGACCTTCGTTTCCGGGAGATTCGCGACATCACTCCCATGGTTCGAACTTTGAGGTCAACTTGGGAAACGGGATCCGAATCAGTAATGGTTCGGGACAATTCGGTTCCGATCGCATCCGATTCGAGGACAATGGGCCAGCCTTTTCTCCGGGGCCGACGATACGAATTGGCGGAGTCCAAGTCGGGTTTGAGCCAAATCTAGGGCGGCATTCGATGGGCCGTCGTTATCCTGACACACGCGGCTCCCGTCGGTAGGGATTCTTCGCCAATCCGAGAGACTGCCCTACGACCTTCGCCTTGGCTGGATACCCCGTTTCGGCACTAAAAGAGGCGGTCGTCGAGCTTGGGCGAGCGGATCGATTGGAACGTGGAGCGAACTTCTCGAGAGTAACCCGTAACGTTTGAACAGCACCTCAGCCATCGTGGATGGCTGAGGTGTTTTCGTTGTTACTGCTGGTATCTGCTCCCAGGTCAATTGTCGAATCGGGGTGCAACCAGATCGCCTCCGCAATCGGCTGGCCAAGACATTATTCGCTAGAAGCAAACTCTGTCCGATAGCCGTTACAACCGGAACGAGGCGGAAATTTTGCCCGATTGCTGCTTCAGCGGTCAAAAAGTGGTTGGTTTGTGAGAAATCGGCAGGATATACTAACACCGTTGCGACTAGGAATGTCCCCAAGATAGGCGCGGATGACAAGCGATCGTAAGTTATGAGTCTGGACACCACAGAAGAAATTTCCCGACGAATCTTCGAGTGCGGGCTGGCTGAAGCTCGCGAGCTTGATGCGGTCATTACCGAACTCGGGGCTCGTTCGTCCAGTTCGGAGGCCTTTCGGCAAGAACTGCTCCGGCGTGAGATTCTGACAAACTGGCAATTAAAGCGGTTGGACGAAGGTTCCAAGACCGGCTTCTTTTTTGGGGATTGGAAAGTTCTGTATCTTGTTGGTGCCGGAACATTTGCCCGAGTTTATCGTTCTCAAAATCGGAAGACGGGCGAAGTCCGAGCAGTAAAAGTGTTGCGGCAAAGATACGTCGCGGACAAAGGGACAACCGAGAATTTTGTTCGCGAAGGCAAGACCGTGATGCGGCTGCAACACGAGAACATCATTCGGATTCATGAAGTGCAATCGGACAAGGACCGAACCTTCATGGTCATGGACTTGATTGAAGGGCAAAATCTGCGTGATTATGTCAAGGCTCACGGTCGCTTGGATTTAGTTCGGGCGTTGACCATTCTCCGCGATTTATCATCTGGGTTGGCGTTTGCTTTCAAGCGTGGAATCACGCATCGCGACTTGAAGTTGTCGAATGTGCTTCTCTCTTCAAATGGCAAGGCCTTCTTGGTGGATTTTGGTTTGGCGGGAGGAGACAAAGACGTCACTGGCGAATCCGAAGACATGGTTAACCCGCGCTCGATCGACTATGCTGGTCTGGAGCGTGTCACAAAGGTCCGGCGGAACGACAAACGCAGCGACATTTTCTTTCTGGGTTGCATGTTGTATCACATGTTGGCTGGGAAGCCCGCCATGACCGAAACTCGCGACCGCATGCGACGGCTTAGCGCGCAGCGATTCAAGGAGATTCCTCCGATCACCAGTCTGGTTCCGGATCTTCCAGGTCGAGTTCAAGTTTTGTTGAATAAAATGTTGGAATTGGACGCCAACAAACGAATGCAGACGCCCAGTGAAGTTCATGACGCGGTGGAGTTCATTCTCAAGGCAATCGAAGCCGGCGAGCAAGACGAATCCGGGCCCGGGATGGCCGAAGCTGCTGCGCAACGAATAATGGACACGAAAGCCAAGGAAGAAGAAGGCAACGGTCGAACACTGATGCTGATCGAGAGCAAGCAGAAAATCCAAGACTTGTTCCGTGAAAAGCTCAAGGAAGTTGGCTACAAGTTGCTGATTTTTTCGGATCCGCGGCGAGCCTTAGCCAGATTTGAATACATGGACCCTACGGCACCGCCACCTGCGGAAGTTGTTATGTTTAGCTGCGCTGATATGGGAGCGGATGCCCTAAGCGCTTTTAACTTCTTTGCGACAAACGACGACACGAAAAAGTTTCCCGCGATCTTATTGGTAACGGAAGACCAACAATCGCTGGCCAAGCAAGCCAAGCTGGCGAATCATCGTCGGGTAATGAGTTTGCCGGTAAAGATGAAAGAACTCCGGCAAAGTCTTTTGGAACTCATGGAACTTTCGAGTCCTTCAGTATCTTGAGTTGCTGGCGAAGGCAATCAAGCCGCGCGACGAATCCTTGGCTCTGGGTACGTCGTATCGAGGACGATCGAGCGACGGTAAGTGTGTCGTGCTGCGAAAGGGACCATGATCGCTTCATCGGCTGGATTCTCCCCGCGCAAGGCCTGGCGTCGCTGGCGGACTGCAACTTCGTAGGCTTCCGCGGTAACTCGAGTTAGAGTTGCCCCGAGCAGCACAACGTACGTTCCGTAATAGGCCCACATCATCAATCCCATGAAAACGCCAACCACGCCGAACGCATGATACTTGTCACTAATGATCAACCATGCCAGAAAGTAACGTCCAATCTCCCAAGTCAGAGCGGCCAAGCTCCCGCCTTGGAAGGCATGTCGCCACAGCACCCGCTTTCGGGGCAGCACGCGATAGATCAATGAAAACAACACCGCGTTCAAAGACAACGATGAACCGAGGTGAATGAGTTGCCACCAACGTTGGGAATGATCAAATTCGCCGAGCCACTGGGCAAGCATTTCTATCGCAAAATACGAGAGGAAATTGACCAGGATCAAGCTGGCGATTGTCAGCAGCAAAAGAAATCCACGGATGCGATGAAGTAGTACATTACAAGCACTTGCGAACAAGCCCTGGGGCGTTTCGGGGCGTTCCCAAATGATGCCAAAGCAACGCTCGAAATTCACAAACAGCGTCAGAGCGGTCATTAGCAAACAGAATACGCCTACCGGACCGCTCACGATCGATGCTGCCTCGACTTGATGCAAGAGCGATTGAACCTGTTCTGCCATCGTCGCGGACGTCTGATCGGACAAGTAACGAATCAATCCCTGCTCGTAAGTTTGTCCCCAAACCGTGTTTTGGAGAAAGAAACCGAAACTGGCCAACAAGATCAGCATCACCGGAAAGACGCAGAAACAGGCGTAAAATGACACGGACGCAGCCAACAGGCTGCCGTGAATTCGATTCCAGTGTTGGAGCGTTTCTTGGGCACTCCGACCGATCATGGCCAAAAATCGCACCACGCTTGATTGACCTCCAGCTATTCGTCGTTGCCTCGGACTCCACGAACCAGCCGCCGCTCACCCGGTTACCATCCGTTTTCCGGGCGCCGCCAACGGCGATCCCGCCAAATTCGATTAGCAGAAATCTCCGAATTTACGAAGGTCAATCGGACGATTTGCTAGCATCCCAACGCTAGCAATAGTCGGTTAACGAATGATGAAATATTTTTGCGGTGGTTTTGGGACAATGGTGGGCGGCCAAACCTTTAAAGTGCTGATTCCCAGCACTTTAGAATCGTCCTGTGATACCACCATATCTTGTGTTGACTTTCGGTTAAGGCACGATATATTGGGCCTCCGTGTGATGTGCCGACCTCATTTTGGCCGAATCTGTCCAAGGTGAACTCGGTGCAGTTTTTGCAACCAATACGATGGGTTGGACCGCTAGAAATAGCCGTTTCGGGTCCGTTGAATTGGGGTGGAACGCAGGAATCTAGCACAACATATAGTGATGGAATACGGTCATATACTGGACGATTTAGGGAGGAACTCCGTGCCGAAGTCGGTTCTTTTCGAATCTTTTCTCTGGATGAATTCACTGCACTTGGAAACGCAGTTTACTGCGAGTGCCCAAGTTGCGGCTCCTTAGTTGCGTACCCAAGGTACCCCATCGGGGAGTCTTGCCCACTGTGGCTAGCGGTCAATGTTTAAATTAGAGAAAAGTGGATTTTAGAGGCGGAGTTTGAGGATTTGCACAGGAAAGTTGGTAGACGGAGGTTGTTGGACCTTCCGAGTCAATTTGAAATGCGATGTTCTCGTTGTTCGGGCCATGACAGAGTTGGCGGAGCAGGGTGGTGGCATTAAAGGCCACCGTAGTTGGGGCAAGTTTTTGGTTGGTACGTTTCAATCACGGTTGAGGAGAACGGTGGATGTTGAATAGGACGCAACAGGAACTTTTGGTCGAGAAACGAGATGGACGTCAAGTTTCGTTCGACGAGAACCTGATACGGATCGCAATTAGCAAGGCATTTTGTGCGGAACAACAGGTCCAGGACAGTGCGTCTTTGGACCAAGGATTGTTGGATCGCATCGATCAAATGACGTTGGACGTTGTAGCGTCGTTGTTGGAAGAGTCGGGTGAAGGTGCCGTCGACGTCGAACGGGTTCAAGATGCGGTTGAACGAACGCTGATGCGATACGAGTTCTATTCGGTGGCTCGCCGGTACATTTTGTATCGGGAAGAGCATGCCCGAATGCGAAAATTGCGGGCAGAGGAGCGGTTGGAAATTGAGAGCCCATTCCCATCGATTCTGGTGAATCGGGATGGAAGAATGGAAAACGTTGATTTCGACCGATTACGGGAACAAATTAGCGTCGCCTGTTTGGGACTGGAACATTTGTGTTCCGTGGAATTGATTATCGAAGAGGTCAAGCGTCAGTTTTTCAACGGCATTTCACCTCGTGAAATTGCTCGAGCCATGGTGTTGTCGGCGCGAAGCCACATCGAAATCGAACCAGCTTATGATAAGGTGGCGGGGCGATTGGTTCGGCAGATCATTTACCGCGAAGCCTTGGGGAAATCGGCATTGCCGAAAGAATTGCCCACGTTGCATCGCCAGTGCTTCCAAAAGTATCTACGGGTTGGCGTCGAAGCCGGACGTTTGAGTCCCGAGTTGCTATCGTTTGACTTGGAGCGTCTGGCGGCGGCATTGGTCAGCGAGCGCGATGAGCTCCTGCCGTACATGGGTTTACAAACGGTCTATGATCGTTACTTGCTCCATGTGAATGACCGCCGGATTGAGACTCCACAATATTTTTGGATGCGAGTCGCGATGGGTTTGGCTATCCAAGAGGGGGACGCCAAGACCGAACGTGCGATCGAGTTCTACGAAATTCTGTCGCAGTTGTTATTCACGAGTGCGACACCGACCTTGTTTAATTCGGGAACTTGTCATCCACAGCTGAGTTCCTGCTATTTGAGCACCGTGATGGACGATTTGGAACACATCTTCAAATCTGTTGCCGACAATGCCAAGCTTTCGAAATGGGCTGGTGGGTTGGGGAACGATTGGACCAACGTCCGAGCGACGAACTCGCACATCAAGGGAACCAATGGCCGCAGTCAGGGTGTGATACCGTTTTTGAAAGTCGTCAGCGATACGGCGGTCGCGGTGAATCAGGGTGGTAAGCGCAAGGGCGCTGTCTGCTCGTACCTCGAAACTTGGCACTTGGATGTCGAAGAATTTCTTGACCTCCGCAAGAACACTGGGGATGATCGGCGACGGACGCACGACATGCACACGGCGAACTGGATTCCCGACTTGTTCATGAAGCGATTGTTGGCGGACGAAGAATGGACGTTGTTCAGTCCGAATGACGTGCCCGACCTGCACGATTTGGTAGGCCAAGCATTTGAGGAACGGTACAACTATTACGAAGAGATGACACGGACAGGAAAGTTGAAACTGTTCCGTCGTTTGAAGGCGGTCGATTTATGGCGGAAGATGTTGACTCGGTTGTATGAAACCGGTCATCCTTGGATCACATGGAAAGACCCCTCGAACCTAAGATCGCCCCAAGATCACTGTGGCGTGGTGCATAGCAGCAACTTGTGCACCGAGATCCTGCTCAATACTTCCGAAACCGAAACCGCCGTTTGCAACCTGGGTTCGATTAATCTGGCTAACCACATCCGGGGCGGTCAGTTGAATGTCGAGCAATTGGCGGTTACGGTGCGGACTGCCGTTCGCATGTTGGACAATGTAATCGACATCAATTTCTACCCAACGGCGGAGGCCGCGAATTCGAACCGACGGCACCGTCCGGTTGGTTTAGGCCTTATGGGTTTCCAAGACGCGATGGCGGCGTGTGGCATTAGTTATGCGAGCCCCGCAGCAGTCGAGTTTGCCGACCGTAGCATGGAAGTCATCTCTTACTACGCGATTTTGGCTTCGACCGAATTGGCAGAAGAGCGTGGTACCTACGAAACCTATGTTGGTTCGAAGTGGGATCGTGGCTTGTTGCCGATCGACACCTTGGATTTGTTGGAGCAAGAACGCGGGGTCGCCGTCGATGTCGATCGCTCGACCACCCTGGACTGGCAACCGGTTCGAGATCGAATCGCACGGCACGGGATGCGGAATAGCAACGTCATGGCTATTGCCCCCACGGCGACAATTAGCACGATCATTGGCGTCACCCAGTCGATCGAACCGACCTACAAGCATCTGTTCGTTAAGAGCAGTCTGTCCGGCGAGTTCGTGCAAGTCAACATTCGCTTGGTTGCTGAGTTAAAAGATCGTGGTCTGTGGAATGCGGACATGTTGGAAGCAATCAAATACTACGATGGATCGTTGGGCGAGATTCAAATGTTGCCAGACGATATCAAGCAACGTTATGCGACGGCCTTTGAGATTGACCCAAAATGGTTGATCGCTTGTGCGGCGCGACGACAAAAGTGGATCGACATGGGCCAATCGTTGAACCTGTATGTGCAGACACGCAGTGGCAAACAGTTGGACGAAATGTACAAGGCTGCTTGGTTGCAAGGCTTGAAGACAACGTACTATTTGCGCTCGCTTGGCGCAACGCAGGTTGAAAAGTCGACGGTGGACATCAATAAGTTTGGTATTCAGCCTCGATGGATGAAGAGCCGTAGCGAGTCTAGCAATGTTGCGGTGGATCGCCCCGCAGCTGAAAAGACTTGCAGCATCGACAATCCCGACTGCGAATCTTGCCAATAGAGTAGGTGAACCAGGACTCTCGGTGGTGAAGCTACTTTCTCCGCCGAGAGTTTTTTCGGCTGTGAAAAACTCGTCGTTTTTGCAGTCAGAAGTTGGCCGTTTCCCAGGCAGTAAAGCCGGAACGTGACGACGGGCGGGCTTGTCCCAAATGGGAAACAGTGGACTTTGCAGAGTATTAGAAAACGGATAACGCAACACACAAAAGGATTTTGGGAATATGGCCTCGGTTATTGAAACATCGGTTGGTTCGACAAATGGCGAGTTATTGGGACGTGAGGCTCGCGTCGTCGCCAATGAAAAACGCCTGATCAATTGCCATCAAGTCGACGTCAATCAATTGATGCCGCTAAAGTACAATTGGGCCTGGGAACACTATATCAACGGTTGCGCGAATCATTGGATGCCGACAGAAGTTCCAATGAACAAAGATATCGAGATTTGGCGAAGCGATAAGCTTTCTGACGATGAACGAGTCGTCATCATGCGAAACCTGGGTTTTTTCTCGACTGCCGAAAGCTTGGTTGGCAACAACCTAGTCCTGGCAATTTTCAAACATGTGACCAACGCGGAGTGCCGACAATACTTGTTGCGCCAAGCGTTCGAAGAAGCAGTGCATACTCACACGTTTCTATACATCGTCGAGTCGTTAGGGCTAAACGAAGGCGAAGTCTTCAATATGTATAATGAAGTTCCTGCGATCGCTCGAAAAGACGTGTTCGAAATGGAGCTGACAAAAGAAGTTCTTGACCCTAATTTCTCGACCGATTCGTTGGAGGGAATTCAGACGTTCTTGAAGAACATGATTGGTTATTACCTGATCATGGAAGGGATTTTCTTCTACACCGGCTTTGTGATGATTCTCTCATTCCATCGCCGAAATATCATGACCGGAATTGGTGAACAATTTCAGTATATCTTGCGTGACGAGTCGATTCACTTGAACTTCGGTTTGGATTTGATCAATGGGATCAAAGCGGAAAACCCAGAAGCCTGGACCCCGGAATTTCAGGAGTATATCTTGGGATTGGTGCGACAAGCTGTGGAGTTGGAAATCGCCTACGCGGAAGATTGCCTACCCAACGGGGTGATGGGATTAAATTCAAGCCTCTTCCGTGATTACGTGCAATTTATCGCAGATCGGCGATTAGAAAGAATCGGTTTTAACAAAATCTATGGTAGCGCGAATCCGTTTCCATGGATGAGTGAAACGATGGATTTGGCTAAGGAAAAGAACTTCTTTGAAACCCGAGTCACAGAGTATCAAACTGGTGGCCAACTGGACTGGGACTAAGCTTTTCAAATCCGATGGCAACTTGCCAAAATGCATGTAAAAAAAGCCCTGGCCAAGCCAGGGCTTTTTTTGTGTTCAAACTCCCAGACCCAAACTAGGCCCACGCAACATCCAAACAGTTTTCGATTTCGACATTCGAGTCAAACTGTCGCAGAACTTCTTGCGCCATTTGCTTCTCATAGTATGTGGAAACCTGCCCCTCCAACTGAAGACGACCTTGCGTGCAGTGCAAATGCAGGGGGCGATGAGTCAAATGGGGCTGCCCGCGCAGGGCTTTTTCTGCTTGCCGCAAATATATTTCGGTTTCCGCCGGTTGAAGCACGTGCATGTTCGTTCCTTCTCGGGAAATTTCGCTTGAGATGCTTGCAGGTGACTGTTGCTGATTTTCGCGGCTATCAGGCCAAAAAATTCGAAAAATCAGGTGGGAGAGACAAAAACACGGTGGTTTCTTTTTAAAATTCCGAATTTAACGAACAGAACCTTGGAACATACCAGAAGTCAAGGATTAGAATGGCCGGCGATCGGCTAACGCGTCGGCCAACACTTCCTTGTTGGTATGTTCCAAAATGGAGCCCGTCGTGACCCCGCGTGCCAAGCGGGTCATCGCCAGCGAATGGTCGGCCAATAGATTCGAGATATACAACGCGGTTCCGTCGCCTTCGACCGTTGGATTGGTCGCCAAAATCAGCTCTTTGAAGTCGCCATTTTCGATTCGCTGGACCAATCGCTCAATGGTCAACTGTTCGGCGCCAATATTCTCCAGCGGGGCAATGCGACCCAGCAAGATATGATACAAACCGCGGTAAACTCCAGAGTCTTCAATCGCGATTAAATCTCGCGGCTGTTCTACGACACACAACAACGCGTGATCTCGATTCGGATTGCGACAAATCGCACATAGTCCACCTTCGGACAGGTTAAAGCAATCAGGACAATACGAGACATTTTCGCGGACATCCGAAATCGCTGTTGCCAACGCCAAGGCCTCGGACTTGTTGACGCGTAACAAGTGATACGCGAGTCTCTCGGCCGATTTAGGGCCTATCCCTGGCAGCTTCGTCAACTGTTGGATCAGATTCGACAGCGATTTCGTAATCTGCGACATGTCGATCCCTAAATTGTCGTCAAATAGAATCCGCGGAGATAGACAACCAACGATCGCTTAGGCTTGCACGTGGAATTGTTTCATCTTTATGTCAACCAAGCTTCGGCTGGAAGCCCAATTGGGCCAATACCTGAGTTGTCGCCCGCGATTGATTCAAGACGTAAAAGTGAAGACCTGGAACATCGGCCGCCAACAATTCTCGAACCTGTTCCGTGGCAAATTCGACACCCACGTTGGCCTGGCCTTCCAAGTCGGATTGAGCGTTCATCCGCTCAATCAAATCGTGGGGCAGTTTTGCGCCACAAAGTTGCCCCAATCGAGTCAACTGATCCGCGCTTTGCGGCGGCAAGATTCCAGGTACAATCGGGACGCGAATTCCGCGGGCCCAACAACGATCTCGAAATCTCAGGAAGTCTTGATTTTCGAAAAACAATTGGGTCACAATCACGTGGGCGCCCGCATCAACTTTTCGTTTCAAGTTGTCGAGATCCACTTCCGCATTCGGAGCTTCGCGATGGGTTTCGGGGTAGCCCGCGACCAAAACACTAAACTCCGGAAACTCGCGCGCCAGAAGATCAACCAATTGGTTGGCATACTGAAAACCACCAGGGGTCATCCGAAATTCTGGACTATTCTTCGGCGGATCGCCCCGCAATGCCACAATCCCATCAATCCCAGCCTCTTTAGCTTCCGTCAAATACTGGCGCAAGTCGTCAATCGTCGACCCCACCAACGTCAGATGCGAAGCCACCGTTACTGAGAACCGTCGTCGAACTTCGGAGATGACCTCCAAAGTTTTGTTCCGAGTTGAACCACCAGCACCGTAAGTACAGGTGATGAACGACGGTTGAAACGTCATCAATTGCTGAACGTGATCGTACAGACCCTTGACGGCAGTTTCCGTTTTGGGCGGAAACAACTCGTAAGACAATACTGGCATCTTCCCTTGAAACGCGGTCGAGATTTTCATGTTAGTCCTTCAGAGCCGAGTATCGCGCCGCCATCAAAACCTTGTTTGCTTCTGCATAATTCGGGCGATCAGGAAGTTTGGTGCGTTCGAATTCGTAGCGAAAGGCACGTTGGAGTTCCAGACGCAAGCGATCAATCTCATCAAGCCCGACTTCTCCATGGCGAATTGGCATCAAGTCGTCCAGATAATCCGACATGTCTACTAAAACTTCACCAGACTTCAAAGTTGCGACGCCCGAAAACAACAGACGCACCAAATGCATCAAACGCTTCCAAGGAATCTCGCGTCCACGGCGCAGTGTCGAAAACAACCGAGAAAACTGGGAAGACACATATTCGTGGTACGTGTTGAAAACCAACTTGGATAGAAAACTGCTCCGAATGCCAACCAATTGTTCGCCGATTTCGCTGTAGGTCTCCATGACTGGACTGTACAAACACTCGAGGGCTGGCGGTTGAGCTTTCAATGCCATGACCATAAATCTTTGTAACTCAAGGTACGACTCGCGCTCCGCATGTTTCTCAATTTGTTCTGGAACGCCAAACAATGACCAAAAGCTAGTTCCTTTCGCCAGATAGACACCTCGGTGTTCGATCCGCGATTCCGCATCTGCCAATTTATAGGCATGCGATCCTGTCAAGGATCGAATGATGGCCCTGTCAAACAATTCATCAACTGGGTCTGCAGGGTCAATTTCGCGACTTGAAACGCTAGATATTGGCATGAGTTCATGTTCACGCAACCACGTTTCGTAACCATCAACAAACCGTACGCGATACGAATCTGGAGGGTTCAGCCCTTGACGCACAAGAACACCCACCGCCCCGCGCGGATGCAAAACTCGTCCAATATCGTTGGTCAAATCGACCAAAGTCACCACATAGGTTCCCACGGAATGCAACCACGTGGGATGTTCCATAAAATCATCGTACTCTGAGCCGTAATCCATGACGAATACTCAACTTTCTAATCAAAAACTAATCAGCTAAAACAACAACCATAACCCGCGGAAGGGTCGAAAAAAAACGGTTCGCCTGTCCTTAGTCATTAATTTATTGACCGAAAAATTCGACTTACGCGCATTCGTTACGATTGTTACCAAAGCCGCTTGGAACTTTCCAAATGGGACAACATTTCAAAGGATTTGTAACTAAAAACGACCAACACGCGAGACAACGAAGAACCTAGCCTCATGTTCGTTAACCGTACTCGGCGTTGGAACTCAACCACTCAAATCTTTTGATTCGCCTGCCTCAACCTCAAGTTGCATAGCCCAAGAATAACTGCTGAATCAGTTCCTTGGAATAGGGTTTTCCGATTCGCAAATCGAATCAAATCGAAATTCGTTTGATCTCGGTCTGCAACCCACCCGTTACATGCAGTTCGCCATCCCAGTCGATAAAGACATCGACTTCGGAACGCACTCCAAATTCCGGCAGATAGATTCCAGGTTCAATCGTAAAACAAGTCCCTGGCAACAATCGCCGCGTGTCGCGAGTTTCTAAGTTGTCAATGTGCGCTCCGTTGCCATGGGTCTCTTGCCCCATGTTATGTCCAGTTCTATGTATGAAAAAATCGCCATAACCCGCGTCGGCAATCACACGGCGTGTCGCGTCGTCAACTTCAAAGCCGCGAATCTCTTTCCCGGCGGAAAACGCTTCCTGAGCAAGTCGAATCCCAGCATCCCGAGCGGCTGCCACAATTCGAAATACCTCTTCATGTCGAGCGCTAGGTCGGTCTCCCGTAAAGCCCATTTTGGTCAAATCGCTGTAGACGGCCCTGGGCTGATCCAGCCGACACCAAATATCCAATAAAACCAAGTCATCGCGGCCAATGACTGCATCTCGACCAGGCAAGGGCTCGTAATGCGGATCGCCCGCGTTCGCATTAACCCCAACAATCGGCGGGTGGTAAGTCGTCAACCCGTTGGCTGCAAAGAACTCCATAATTCGTTGTTGTACTGCATACTCACGAACGCCCCCGTGTTTGCGAATTTGGTCGCCAATAAAATCCCACCCAATATCAAACGCCTGTTGGTTCAGTTCGCTGGCACGTTGATGCATCTGCCATTGCTCGGCATCCCAGCGGGCCTCGAACAATTGGATCAAGTCGCCACTCGATTCCAGCTCTACTCCAAATGACTTCACCAACTCGATCGTGCCTCCGTCGACGCGCGACACGTATGGATTGTCATTGAACGGAGAATACTCCATCGCGATTCGTTTGGAACCTGCAACCAGCCATTGCATACCCGAGCGAAACTCGCTCCAGCGTAAGTAGCGTCGTCGTTCCCCCGGCACATTGCTCCATGCACCGGGTTCGATCGCGTGAACCAAGACTTTGGGTTCGCCGCGAGCCGGAATGTAAGCTGCCACGCGACGTGACTGCGGGTCATGTCCGACAACTCTTAAAGCCAGCACATTCAATCCCCGAAAGTCATACAACAACCAACCATCCAGTTGCATGCTGCATAGCGCTGTTTGAATCGCTGACAAATCGATACTCATGTTCAGGCCTTATGATCGAGTTTTGCTAGAACTTCCATCTGCATCATCTTTAACGTTCTCATGCATCCAGTATTTTATCAGAGGCGCGAGAAGCAAACACAGTAGTCCGCACCCAACGGCGACCCAGGTAATTTGATTGAAGACCGATGCACTGGTTTCAAGCGTTGCCAATGCAGAAGGAACGTCGCTGATGCTGTCACCTGCTTTTCCTTTGGCACCGGCAAACTGCGAGATGATCCCGGCCATGTATTGGCTGAACCCAGTCGCCAGAAACCACCCTCCCATCAGAGTGCTAACCAAGTGTTTCGCTGAAAGCTTCGTCATCGCCGACAAACCTACCGGAGACAAACACAATTCGCCCGTCGTGTGCAAGTAATAGGCCAACACTAACCACCAAGCCGAAACCATGCCTTGTTCGTTAGCTTGAGCAGCGCCGTACACCATGGCATAGAATCCAAATCCGAGTTGGATCAATCCCAACCCAAACTTCACAGGTGCCGAAGGATTCAATCCCTTGGTTTGCAGCCATGTCCACAAGGCATTAAACACTAACGCAAACACCAAAATAAAGACCGCATTCAGTGCTTGAAATATCGAAGCGGGCAGTTCCGCACTGCGCTCGACAATCATCATCGAAACATGGTTTTCAGTCAGCGGCCATTCGACCTCAAAGTTTGCATGTTGAGGCAACCCAAGGAACAACTTTCGCAATCCATCCAAGTCGTCCAACGTAAACGTTTGGCCTTGGTACTGGTAGCCAACTTGGGCTTGCGTCGGTTGGATCCTAACTGTCGTGCCGACCATGTCCTCGGTCACTAATCGAGTGGAGCTAACACGCATCACATTGCGATCAGTGAACAGGCTCATACTGTTCCCCGCCTGCTCGAAGAACGCGAAAAAAAGCAAATTGAAAAAAATTAGAACCATGGCCGCCAGCATTCGATCGCGATACAGCCACGGCAAGCGAAATATCTCAATCAACAAGTATCCGTAGGCAACAAACCCTAGGACCATCAAAACCAATCCCGCAGGCTTGCTAATTTCCTCCAAGACTGTCGCCGAGAATTTCCCAAAACTGGTTAAGTCGTCGTCCGCCTTCAAAACCCAAACGCTCTTTTGACCGTCATTCGCGAGTCGCGCGATCGCGTCGTTGTCGAGTGTCTGGCCCGCGCTAACAATCGCTTTCCCGTTTCCATCGAGAACTTCATTGGCCGTCGTCGAGCCAACTAACTTCGGGTCATCGATTCTGAGCTCTTTTGTCCCTTTGCAAATGCTTGGGGAGAGAAGAGACACGCCGCTGCGAGTTTTTGCTGGTACCACGATCGGTTGGCTATTGACCGCTTTAGCCACTTCTTCGCTAAGTGAATATTTTGCTACCAATTCGGCTCGAGCCGCACGCAGGTCGGCCTCGGTCTTGTTATTCTCTTCCGCGGGCATCAATGGTGAAAAGCCCGAAACAAGCATGGCAAAGATTGGAATCGAAACGGCCACACCGACAAAAACCTTCCAGTCGTGTCGCGCATCTGTGTTCTCGGGACGTTGACCCACCCATTGCGGCAGCCCACCACGATTCAGGGCCACGAACGATATCACCGCCGAAGCGAGCAGGCTAATCGCCACGAAGATATTGACACCAATCGCAGCGATGTTATCTGGTCGAAATATCAGCAAGGAAACGCCGGTCGCAATTGCTGACACCATGATTAGAGCTGCTGTTAACATGTTGGGCATGACGAAGACCGCTAGACCAACCATCATTCCAATCGTGGCAAGCCCGAATCCATAGTGCCACCCATAATATTCGCCAACATATCCACAGAGCAACGGACTGATTGCAGCCCCCAAGTTGATACCCATATAGAAAATGTTGAATCCATTGTCGCGACGTGCGTCACCATTCCCATACAATTGCCCAACCATGGTCGAGATGTTGGGTTTAAAAAAACCATTCCCCACTATCAGAAGTGCCAGGGCAAAATAGAACGGCAGTTCACTTTCAATCGTCATCAACAAGTGGCCCGCCGACATCAATATTCCGCCGAGAATGACCGCGTATCGCTTCCCTAAGATGCGGTCGGCCAATAGTCCTCCGATGAAGGGTGTCATGTAAACGAGGGATGTGTAGGCCCCGTAGATCGAAGAAGCTTGGAAATCGTTCATTCCAAGCAAGCCCTTGGTCATGTAAAAAATTAGAATAGCCCGCATGCCATAGTAGGAGAATCGCTCCCACATTTCGGCGAAAAACAACGTGTACAAGCCGGCCGGATGGCCCAATACGTTGGGTTGGCTTTCAACTTCTTTCGACATCCGAGGCTTCTCCCACAATTCTTATCAAACGTTTCGTGACCAAAAAACGCGGCAAACCATGCACGGCCCCATTTTAGCCAGCACGAAACTCACTTTCAGCCCCAGCAGTCGACAAATTTGCGTTAGACAAATTTGCGTTAGACAAATCTGCGTTCGCCAAATCGCCAGCACGGCGGCACAGCCAGACAAATGCCAAGAAATCATACAAGCCGTGCGCAATCATGGCACCGACCAAGCCGCCTCCACATACAACCACCCCCGAAAAGACCAGACCCATCATTGTCGCCAACGCACAGTACGCACGGGTGATGGCGTGGCACAAACCGAATACGATGCTGGTCAGTAAGATAGCCCCGGCAAAAGCCCAACGCTCGGTTGGTGAAGGTGCGAGGCCCAACGACATCGGAGAATCGAATAATCCGCGCAAGCCTAGTTCGAACCAACCTTGCATCGCCCAGCGGAATAACAACTCTTCGCCGATACCCGCCAACATTGCCAGAACCAGCAACTGCCAATAGCGACACTTCCGCAAAGACGGAATCAGTACTTGGTCAAGTATTTGCTGAATCTCAGTTAACCAAGCCCAGCCTCTTTGGCTCAGTAACCAAACCCCAGCGAACATGACCATCGCGAGCATTGCCCCGCCAGAGACTGCGAACCAAGGGCCACGCCCCAGCCACGAATCGGACCACAAGGGTTCCGAAGCCGTCATTGCAAACTTCAGAGCCAATCCCAACAGGAAACCAAGCACCAAAATCAGGGACTGGAATGCCATCATTGCATTCCAGCTAATCAATGAGTTCCGGCTAATCAATGCGTTCCGGCTCAGCCGCCAATCCCCAGCTGTTTGATCATGGCTTCAGCGCCAGGCGAAGTACGGCGCAGCTTGGTGGCGATCAGCAATTTTTCGTTCTTCGAGGCCTTTTCGAGACGCTTCTTCCATTTGTCAAACTGAGCTTTGCGCTTGCGTCGTCTTCGTAACTCTCTTTGTCGTTCACTTCCAGCCATACTTTATTTCCCTAGCGGAACATATTCCTAATTAATCTCAAAGCCCGGGACGCGAGATTGTAGCAGCTTCCAACCACGAAGCAAGCGAGTTTTCACGACCTACAGCCGTGCAGACCTGGGGTTTTTGGAAAAATTTGGGGATTTGCGATTGAGGGTCCGCGAATTTGCGGACAGAATTGGGGGGCCTCCAAATTCGTTATCCCGATGTTGACAGTCGAATGATCAAACCACTGCCGCTGCTTGCCCCTGAAAGTCCAAACAGCGACCCAAATTGGGTTGACTACGTCAGTCAATTGCCGCCGACGGGACCCTTGCCGCCCATTGCCAATCGGCGCCCCTTGCCAATGTCGTGGAAAGAAGTGCGGCAGTATGGCTGGGATGAAATCGATATCGTGATCGTAACAGGCGATGCGTACATCGACCATGCAAGTTTTGCGATGGCGATACTGGGGCGAGTTTTGCAAGCCGCGGGATATCGGGTCGCGATCCTCAGCCAGCCGGACTGGCATTCATGCGAACCGTGGAAGATTTTTGGGCAGCCTCGTCTGTATTTCGCCATCAGTGCTGGCAATATGGATTCGATGATCAATCACTACACCGCCAGCAAAAAAGTACGGAACAGTGATGCATACTCGCCCGGCGGAAAGATTGGACTGCGTCCCGACCGTGCGACCCTAGCCTATTGTCAGCGGGCTCGAGAAGCGTTCAAGAGTGTTCCCGTCATCGCGGGAGGAGTGGAAGCTAGTTTGCGCCGTTTGGCTCACTACGATTATTGGAGCGACAAGGTGCGGCGTTCGATCCTCTTGGATAGTAAAGCCGACTTGGTCGCCTATGGCATGGGTGAAAACTCGATTTTGGAGATTTCTCATCGTTTGGCGCAAGGACAGACCGTCAAAGACTTACGGCAGATGCGCGGCGTGGCTTATTGTCTTGGGGCCAGCGAAACGCCTCCGCCAGACGCGTTAGTCCTCCCAAGCTTTGAAGACGTCTGCCAAAGCAAAGAAAAGTTTGCACTAGCTACCAAGATTATTCACCAGGAGACGAACCCTTACAACGCCAAAACTCTGGTGCAGTACCATGATCGCCAAGCTGTTGTGGTTACGCCTCCCCAGTTTCCGATCCCGCAAGTCGCCATGGATCGTATTTATGATTTGCCCTACACGCGTCAGCAACATCCCACCTACAAAGAGCCTGTACCAGCTTTTGACATGATCAAAGATTCTGTGACGATCATGCGTGGTTGTTTTGGAGGCTGCACTTTTTGCTCGATCACTGCGCATCAAGGCCGCATCATCCAATCTCGAAGCGAAACGTCGATCCTCAATGAAGTTCAACAAATCGCCGAGTCTCCGAAGTTTAAAGGCACGATTTCCGATATCGGTGGCCCCACTGCCAATATGTATCAGATGCGTTGCACTCGGCCGGAAGTTGAAGCCAAGTGTCGGCGCCAGTCTTGCGTACACCCTTCGATCTGCAAGCTTCTGGGAACCGATCACGGTCCCATTATTCAATTGATGAAAAAGTCTCGCGAAATCGAGGGTGTGAAGAAGGTAAACGTCGCCAGCGGGATTCGCATGGACTTGGCCCGCTTAAGCCCCGAGTACTTGCACGAATTGGCTGCTCATCATGTCGGCGGACAACTCAAGGTCGCTCCCGAGCACACGAGCGACACGGTGCTCCACCTCATGCGGAAGCCAAACAATATCGACTTTGAAGACTTTACAAACAAGTTCAAGGAAGAAAGCCGAAAGGTCGGCAAAAAGCAACGAATCATTCCGTATTATATTGCCAGTCACCCGGGTTCAGACATCAATGCGATGATTGACCTTGCGCTGTTCCTCAAGCGGACAGGCTATCGTCCGGACCAGGTTCAAGACTTTATCCCCGCACCTTTAGACGTGGCGACGGCCATGTATTACACGGAACTTGATCCCTTTACTATGAAGCCAGTTTACGTTGCCAAACGAATTCGCGAACGTAAAATGCAACGCGCCTTGATGCAGTTCTTCAAGCCGGAAAATTACTTCGATGTTCGCGAAGCTTTGTTGTCAGTTGGTCGTAAAGATCTGATCGGTAACGGCTGCGATTGTTTGATACCTGCCACCCCGCCCCGTGAAGCGATTCTCAAACGCCGGAAAACCGCGGGAAAACAGTTCGGCGATTTTGTTCACCAAATTGATGCAAAAACTGGCCGCAAAGGTCAACGAACGTCGCGGCACCAGTCAAGCTTGGGCTACCGACCCGAAAGAAGTTCAACGAAGGGACCGCCAAACGGCAAATCTTCTACCCAACCAAGAACTGAAAACAAACGATCGGGTGAAAAACGCGGAACAGATTCATGATCGACGAAGTGTCCAACGAACCCGCCGAATCACTGGATTCGACAGTTCATGTTCCGGTAATGCCAAGCGAAGTTTTGTCCGCGCTGGATGTGCGCCCCGGTATGATTATTGTTGATGGAACCCTGGGCGGCGGTGGCCATTCACGAATGATCGCCTCTTTGGTTGGTCCAACGGGTCAAGTGATTGGTGTTGATCGTGATCCCCTCGCGGTTGCCCGAACGAAAGAAACTCTTCGCGATCTTCCGGTCCACACGTATGCCGCAAATTACGCCGATATCCCCGAAGTCTTGGCTGAATGCCAGATTCCTTTGGTAGACGCCATCTTGCTGGATCTAGGCTTGAGCAGCGACCAATTGGCTGATCGAGAAAGGGGTTTTAGCTATTTGAGCGACGGTGAACTTGACCTAAGATTCGATACTTCCACAGGGACTCCCGCATGGATGTTAGTGGAGAAGCTGAGCGAAACCCATTTGGCGGATCTGATCTACAAGTACGGAGAGGAACGCTACAGTCGAAGGATTGCTCGACGGATCATTCAAGAGCGACAGGCACGGCCCATTCGCTCGGCACGACAGTTGGCTACTCTGTTGCGTCAATGTGTACCTCGGTCCAAGAATCACTCGATCGATCCTGCGACGCGAACATTTCAAGCCTTGCGGATCGCCGTTAATGACGAACTCAAGTGGCTTGAAGTTGCCCTACGTCGTTTCCCGGCGTGTTTGAAACCACAGGGCAAACTGGTTGTGATCAGTTTTCATTCTCTTGAGGACAGAATTGTCAAGAATGCGTTTCGCGATGATCCACGGCTTGAAGTAGTAACGCGAAAACCGCTTCGTCCATCGGATTCGGAAGTGGAAAGCAACAATCGTTCTCGCAGCAGCCGGTTGCGTGTCGCGGTGCGGAATGATCGGTCGGCCGAGGACATCTTCGTTCACGCTCCGCAACCCGGCCGACGCTAGCCGTCGTTTGACTCGCTCCCTGTGCAACATTGGGAGCATTGGTCATTGCAGCAGTGCCTGCCCGTCAAGCTCGAATAAAAAGATCTAAAGGCTCTTGCCGCCTCAAGCGTGATTACTGTTTGAATGAATGATGGCGCAATGTACCCGCTAACGGTCCCTGGACATCAACATCCGAGCCACTCACGAAGAAATTGTTTCGGTCGCCCATCCGCGGAATTGAGCCCCGATTCTCCGAATCGATCATTTCGATCAATCCACTGGGCGTAAATGACCCCGTGGATCCAAGGCAAGGCCGAGAGGAGTCGCGAGAACTCGAGAATAAAGTCTCGCTGGGTTGTTTCAGAAGGAGCGTCTTTGACCCCCGGTGCAAAGATCATCCGTTTTGGTTCGGCACTTGGCCGACTGGGAACTCGAAGAAACGCCAAAACGGGAACGCCCCAGACCGCCCATCGCTGCAACTCCATGACCCATTGCAGTGGATCCCGCGGTAATGTCCCCGAAGGAAAGTATCCAAGATCTAGCTCTAGTCCGATCGCCTGGACGGGAACTCTTTCCTTCGCCAACTTTCCCAGAAACTGATCCGGATGTTGGCCGCCGACGCTCCACGCCAGTCTCTCGCCCAGTGGCTGCGAAAATGAAATCATGGTTGGCAATTGCGGAGCGAGCCGAGCAATGGTTTCCAATCCGGAACGAACGAGATGGTACTGTATTGTGGGCGTCAAACCCGCAACGCCCGTACCGTTGATGCCACTTACCAAATGAACCATGTCGATATGCGGTTGCCACAAAGGTAATTGCTTGCCAAGAAACCCGGAGAACGCCTCACTCACGGAACTCCCATCACTGCCGATCTTTACACCCTCGGGCAAGCACGATTCCCGCAACGGCAAAACGGGTCCCCAGATGATACGCCGACCTTTTTGCCTAATTTCAGCCACAACGTCCGGAATCTGATTTTCAACGTTCACCGTATTTTCGATACGGGCGGATCTTTTCCAATCATTCCCGACCTCAAGCCACTTCAACTCAGGCATCGAACAAACGTCCGCTAACCGAGTTCGGATCTCAGAAGAATCACCCAGGATATCAGCCGAGTGAATGCTCTCTTTGGGCTTGTCTCGTCTAGCAAACAAGGGAAGGCCAAAAAGCTTGCGCCGAGCCGGTAAGTGTGATGAAATGGTCTCAGGCACTAGCCCCAAGTCCTCCAACTCGATCTGCAAGCCAGTTCCGAACTTGGCTGTCGATGGATTTTCGGAACCTGTTGGCCGTTGCCCGGTCGTTGCCTGTTCTCGAAATGGTTGAAAAACGTCAATGCCCTGGGCCTTTGCCAACGAGCCAGGCAACACCGACAACAAGTGATGCCCCCGCCCCATAATTGGCCACAACAACTCGCTGCAATTTGGCTGATCTTGCTTTCGCCAACAGCTCAAGAACTTGTGGGTGATTTCCTGCAGTTCCCCGGCAAACATGTCTGGCACTTCAAGACCATTGCTTTGCCAAACCTCGGCACCACGCCGCAAGCGAGAGATGACGCCACGGACCAATTCCAATTCCATGCGATAGGGACGCCATTGCGGAAACAACCAAACCGTGGGCAGCAGGACTCGTTCCCCAGTTGGCATGGTGACCAAAGCTTGAAGGCGACAAGCGTCGTGCTCCAATAGTGTCACCGTCAAACGATCATTTTCCCACTTGATTTGCGACGGGATAGGCGATTCCATCATGTCTGAAGCGATCAAACACGATCTTTGTGCGAGTGGCAACCACCGTTCGTCCGGAATATAAAAGACAAATTGGCTCATTTTGTATTCAATAATCAAACTCAGGACCATCGACCAAAGGCATCCAGCCAATGGCGGCACTAGCGCAATCGTCGGCAAAAATGCGACTGTTTGCGATCATGATTCCGAACAGACTGTAACAGAATTTACCCTCTTAGGGCAGGCGTTGCCATCTCGCCTCCCGTCGTTAGCTCCCCACCCAGCCGTCTGCCCAGAAAGAACTACGGTCGAACCATCGTAGGCTCGGTAATCCACTCCCAACGGATAGCCAGCGGCAAACTAATGGCGTTGACGCATCATCAATGCTGCTCTCTCGGCAGCGGTCGGGAAACTGTAGTACGTCCCTGCGCCGGGGCGTGAAGAAATTGGTAGTTGCCCGTCCCGATTCTTGAATTCCCGCAACACCGATTCCAGCTGAGAGGCGGCGAGTTGGAACAGACTCCGGCTGAGTTCCGACTCCGTAACGTTTGGAGGGATTTCGTATTGAAATTGGGCAATCACGGGCCCGGCGTCAATTTCGGTAATCATCTTTTGGAAGGTCACTCCGGCCATGCTTTCGCCATGGTAAAGCATCCAAAGCACCGGCATGGGCCCTCTGTATTCTGGCAACAAACTGGGGTGAACGTTCATTGTCCCCAATCTGGGTGTTTCAATCGTCTTTCTTCGAAGGATGTTCTTGCAAACACAAACCACCAATAAGTCTGCTCGCAATTCCGCGAGATGCTCGCGCTCGGCCAGTCCATTCAGATTATTTACGATCGAATATGGCAACTCCCGCGCCACGACCCATTCGTATGCCGACCGTGGTTGTATTATTCCCTTCAACGGGCTCTTCAACAGCCAAGTTCGAACTCGACTCAACATCATTGAAAGAAGCTTTGAGCTGAGTCGTCGCCAGCCGAATTCCCGCAGAGCCTTCCAAGGAGACGTTTTGGCTTCCGCCAAAGTATTGTAGAGATAAACATGGACCACTGGGCAGTCGCTTAACTCGCCAAGACGCTGGAGCACTGGTAGGCTCTCGGTCGCAGTCAAGTTCGTGAGAAACGCCAGTCTCATTCGTTGACGCGCTCCAGGCTTTGCCCACGCCTGGAACTTGCCATGAATTTTGGCGTTGTTACCGAGCTGGTTGGAGATTTCTCAGAGTTTGGTTCACGAGGAGGGTCAACAGAACCGTTTGGCCAATAATCACGAAGCTTCAAAAACCACATTTCGAATCCATACCAAGAAAAGATTGCCAGCGCATAGGTCAAAAAAAACATCAAAACGACGTAGACGATGCCGGCTCCAATCGGGGAACCGATCTGAGTGGTCAGGCTGGCCGGTGATACCCAAGGAGCGAGCAATGGGACCATCGGCAACTGAAACACATACATAGCATAGCTGTATTTACCCAACGATCGCATTGGAGCGTTATCCAGCAAGATTTTCTCAATCGACTTCGGCGTACCAGACAAACTCGCCAATAACAAAGCGACGGCGGCCCCAGAGACCAAGGTGAATCGTATCGTGTAGTCGTTTGATCCCAAGGGCAATGTCGCCACCAGCATGAGAAATAGAATCGCCAAGGAAAGACGATAGACGCCAATATGATTACGCCATGTTGGAAGATCACGCGTAACGATGGCCGCCATCGATCCGAGCAAAAGGCCATCCAAGCGAAAAAGTGTGAAGACTTTTTCAGCGACCGACCCGAATTCAGCGATACTGAAACCAATGCGTAAAGAAGTCAAAATCAATAGTGCCGTCAGTGAAAACCTTAGCAAAGTCTTCGAGGGCAAAAAAAATACAATCACTGGCCAAACTAGGTAATATTGCTCCTCCACGGCCAACGACCAGAAATGGTTCAGTGGTCCATAGCAGAAGTTGTTCATCCATGCCATGTAAAGATTCATCGTGTATAGCCACAAATGGATCTGGTCTCCTGGTATCTGCCGAACCAGCCCTTGATCCCCGGAAATGGAGGGAATCACAAAGAAAACCAACCCAAGCATCGCAAAATACAACGGGAAAATTCTCAACCCGCGTCTGAAATAGAATCTGCTGAAGTACGATCCGGTGCGGCACTTCGCATCTAGCAGTATTCCGGTGATCAAGAATCCGGACAGTACAAAGAATAGATCAACACCCGACGCTCCAAAATAAAACAGTTGGCTCGGCCATCTACCGATAACTTCACTTGTTAACGATACATCTGCAAACCGATAGACCGTAACCATCAAGATGGCCAAACCGCGGAATCCGTCTAAGACAGAAATACGCTGATCAACGGTCAGAAGCTCGACATCCTTCATTCCGAGAAACTCCCGAACAAGGATGGAAGCGAAACCACTCGGCCACGTTCCGACGCAGGTCCCGTTAAGGTGCCATCGGCTTGAATCGTCGAAGCCTGCCTTTGCCGCCACCAGGAGGCAATTTCACGCGGCAACGCCAACCATTTGTGGGGCAATGATGCCACATGCTCACAGAATCGCTGATACTCTTGTTGACGTTGTGGCGAGTCTAGGTAATCGGGGTGTGTGATCAACATGCCCAAGCCCGAAAGGCTCTTTATCAAGTCCAACTTCTTTACCCAAACGTCGTAGGCAGAAACGCCCAGTGTGACCATCAATGTATGATCTTGGGGTAATGTGTACGGCAGTTCAACCAGTTTTCCGGCCATAAACGGCCATACGCCGCCAATTCCGCCCGGCATGGCTTGAAACGGGTCGACATCAAAACAGGAAGCATCGTAGTCGAACTCCAATGCTTGCATCCATTGCATATTGCGATGAACCATTGGTGAACGAAAGCCGCTTGCTTGGTAACGAATCCCCGCCTCATTGATTGGGCCAATTCTGGAATCAAATATCTTTTTCGCTATGAATAGTCGGCCATCGTGATTATAGCCATGGATCCCAATCTCATGCCCCATGGCTCGCAACTCATTGATGATTCCTAAGTCGATCGGATAGCAGTGCGGCACCAAGTACCACGCGGATCGAATGCCCAGTTCCTGCTCGATCTTGGCAATGCTTAGCGCCCGCCTGAGGCCGGCTTGGGTTTCAATATCATGAGTCAAAGAGACAGCAAGTTGGCACTCATCGGGCCACGGATGAATGACCGAATGACCGGACATTTGAACGCCTCCAGCGGTAGAATGTGCGTTGACGTCTTGGGCCAAAGCCTCCGAAAGATCACTTAAGAAGTCGACAGGAATGTACCAGTCGGAAGGGCAGCTAAGGCCTGCGTTTCTTGAGCGTTGCAATCGCTGTCGCAGGAACGCGGGTAGGCACGGTCGCATCAAGTAATAGGCGCGAAACACATGGCTCAAAACCGCCGAGCGACAATCTCGCTCGAAATGGGCCCGCAACACTTGCCCGATGGCACCTGAGAACGCGAATTCTGTGTCAACCATATGGTGTTCCCCCCAATTGGATTGGATCATGGGCGCTCACCTTCAATCAAGCTGGTGATAATCTTGGTAGTTAACTGCGATCCATGCTGATCTTCGTCTTCAGTTCCAATCCATTTAATACCGTGAAGTACTTATCCCGTTCTTTCGCCCACGAGTTTGCAGCTACGAACGCTTTGTCCGCGCGACGAGTCATTTCTTCATAGTGCTGTGGATCACTCCACAAGCGTACAACCTTACTGACAAAGTCGTCGACGGAATTCGAGTCGACATAGGTGACGCCATCTTTGCCAAAAATTTGTTCGACAATCGGTAGTTGCGCTGCGACAACTGGCAAGCCCATCTGGGCATACTCCAAGACTTTTGTTGGTGTAGCGATGGCCATGTGTGGATCGGAAGTTGCGGTGTAGATGCCAAGATCCGCATGCGACATCAGAGCGGGGACTTCAGTTATGGGAACAGCGGGAAGTATTTCTACCCACGTCTCTAGCTTCAGTTGCGTAACGAGCGTCGCTAATTCATCTCGATGGGGTGTGTGCGGCCCCACAATCCTCAGCAAAATGTTGGGGACTCGTTCCTTTAATTTCACCATTGCTCGAATCGGCATTTCCAAACCATAACGGGGCGCAATCGTTCCCGCGTATAGCAACACGAATCGATTCTCGGTTCCGCGTTGACGAGGATGTTGGACACGATCAAAAATCTTGGTGTCGGCAATATTGTTGATGACCGTTATCTTCGCAGCAGGTGTGCCGCGGTTGACTAGGTTGTTTTGAAAGTTCTGGTTCGCCGTTAGGACACGATGAGCCAACTTGGCGGACAACCGCTCTTGTATCTTCAAAAGCCAATGGAACACACCGCTCTTTGATTTGGAGTACTTCGAGACGAAAAACTCCGGCATTGGATCATGGACATCCAGGATCCACCGCGCTCCCAGCAAGCGGGGCAGCCAGGCCGAGAATATTAAGAAGTCCGGCATGTTGTGCGAGTGAATGACATGGAAATTGCGCTTCAAATGAAGAGGAATCATTCGAAGCATGAATAGCAAAAAACAGGCTGAATACTCCCAGATGTAAGACAGTATTGAGCTAGAGCCGTGCGCGATCGGAATGGCATGTACCTGTATCTTCGGCGAGTATCCTGTCGGACGTGGGACCGAGCACTTGGCACACAGGACGTCTACCTCCGCCCCGGCCTCCGCCAAAGCCTCGGCGTAGCGTCGGACACGTGGATCGGAGTAGTAGTCCTGGAGGACCACCATGCAAACGCGCATCGGCTTGGAAGAGTATTCTTCAACTCTAGTCATCGACTTGTTGGCCTTCTCCGGTTTTTCACAATGAAGTGGTCAGTTGGGGCTTTCAATTAGGAGCCGTTTCCTGTTGCACTGAGACTCGCCTTGGGAGACACCCACCCCCGCAAGGCACCATAAACGGATTCCGCCACCTTTAATCGCCAGGGGGCATAAACCTTTCGATAACGTCCGTGATTGACTTTCTCCCCGCCGAACTTCTCTTTGAAGTCGCCGACCCCGTAAGCTTCTCCCTCCCAGCCTCCACCTGCCAAGTCAAAAATCTCGTAGCCTTCCGCGGAATATGTTTTGATCGCTTCCCAAAACAAGAGTGATGTCGAGTACACCCCTTTAATTCGATGAGTTCCGGCAAACCAACACAAGACGCGGTTCTTGAATGCTAGAAAACACCCGGTTGCCACAGGCAAACCCTGATAGTACGCAATCAAGAGTCGTGACACGGTCCCAGGAAACTCTTGGGCTACCGCATCGAACAACGAACGGTCCACGACGGGAACCCGCGAGCGAGCGTAGCTTTCATTGACCAATTGATAGAACGCATCGAGTCCGTCACGCATATCGACCTCGCGCACCGAAACGCCATGCCGAATCGCCGAGCGAACGTTATTGCGACGCTTTGCGTTCATTCGATTAAATAATTCCGCCTCACTGCGATCGAGTCGAAGTTCATAATTCAAATAGCCGTGCTTCTCGTAGCCACATTCGACCAAGAGGTCGTCTTCGCCCGGGCAATCGAAAAGCGGGCGAACTTCCGAAAAAAGCGCCCAGCGTTTCATCTCTTCATCGTGTTTCAAAATCAACGCTCGAGCCCCTTGTTTACCCACGACATCGTTACGAAAGATGGGCTCGGCATACATGATCGAACGGGTCGCCAGCGGCGATGCCAGACCGTCCAAGGTTGCAACTCGTACCGCAACCAACAGGGCACACAAATTTCCATTCTCGTCCAATGCTCCGTAAGCATAGGGTGTATGCCGCTGGGTCGCCATTTCGCTACGGATCATGGCAGAGGTATGCAAAATAGATCCGTGAGGATGCGATTCAACAAAACTATCCCAGTCCGAAATATCGGAGTGAATACGTATTTGACCCGCAAACTTATTCAATGAAGCTCTCCCAATTACACAATCGCCAACCGTTGGTTGGCGATCGCATTTCGTGATGCAACAACCCTTTGTCTCAGTGATGAGAACGAAGGATCGATGAAGCTACGCAACCACATCTCGAAACTCATTAAGCCCCAGAGTTCCGTAGCATGGTCTGCGTAGCCACTAACATGTTGTTTTATGAGTCGATCCACGTAATGTGGATTGAAATAGCCGCGGCGTCGTACGACATCTTCGCTGAGAAGCTCACGCATCATCGGAGCCACCTCCCCTCGCAGCCAATGATCAATCGGGATCGGGAAGCCTTGCTTTTTGCGATCAATGATCTGGCTGGGCAGCAAACGACGGCCTACAGCCTTCAACAAAAACTTGCGTTGCTTACCCCGCAACTTCATCCGCGCCGGAAGCCCGGCAGCAAACTCGACTAACTTATGATCCAACAATGGCACTCGAGCCTCCAAGGAATTGGCCATTGTCAGTTTGTCCCCGCGTAGCAGCAAGTGATCCACCAAGTAGAGCTTGCCGTCGACATACAACATTCGATCGACGGCGTCGGTGGCGTCACAATTGGCTAGGTGCTCGGCGAACAATGGTCCACAGCCCGCCTGATACTTGGACAGCGGACCATTCAGCAAGGCCGGCTTCAAGTCATCCTTGAACATCGGGAACCAATTGGCGAAGCGAGTTGCCTCATCGGATATCATCAGAGCATTGATGCCGATTTTCGCCCGGCGAAGTCCTGGTAGGCGATCCGACGCAAGTCGGGTTACATGCCGGAGCGGTCCCGGAATCCAGTTCGTATACTTCGAATATCGTTCGCCGCCATATCGCGCATAACCCGCGAAAAGTTCATCGCCGCCTTCTCCCGTCAACACCATCTTGACGTGTTGCCGTGCCAGCTTTGCGACCATGTATGTGGCGATGGTGGCTTGATCGGCCAAGGGTTGGTCCAGGTGCCACAAGACCGTATCTGCCAATTCTTGAAAATCGCGGACGCCAATCTTGAGAACGTGATGTTCGCAACCGAAGGCCTCCGCAACCTGATTGGCGTAAGGTAGTTCATCTTGCAGTCCCTCCCCATCAAATCCAACCGAAAAGGTCTTGACTGGCGAAGAAAGCTGTTGGGCCATCAGGGCCACAATCGTACTTGAATCCAAGCCTCCGCTCAGAAAAGCACCAAACGGAACATCGCTACGCAAATGTAGATTGACGGATTGCTGCAACTCCGCCAATAACTCGTCGGCGTAATCGGAGTCGCTCTTCAAAGCTTGGCCCTTGCGATTGGCTTCCTCGGCCTTCGCAAAGCTAACGTCCCAGTACCTCTTTTTCTGAATCACTTGGCCGTCGCGAATCCGTAGCCAATGTCCGGGTTCCAACGAGTGGATTCCGGCGAACATCGTGCGTGGTGCGGGCACGTACTTCAGCGATAAATAGTGCGACAGCGCCTGCAAGTCGACTTCTCGTTTGATCGCCGGATGCATCAAGATCGACTTGATCTCGGAGGCGAAGATAAATCCCTGCTCGATGGCAGAATAATACAACGGCTTGATTCCGATACGGTCCCGTGCAATAAAGAGTTCTTGTTGCTGTCGGTCCCAGATGGCAATCCCGAACATCCCACGCAGGTGATCGACACACGCAAATCCATACTCTTCGAATAGATGAACTATCGTCTCGGTGTCGCTGTGCGTTCTTAACTGATGGCCGCTCGCCAGCAATTGCTGCCGCAATTCTCGATAGTTGTAGATTTCACCGTTGAAAATAACCGCATAACGTCCTGATTCGTCAAAAATCGGTTGGGAGCCGTCGGCAAGATCAATGATGCTAAGACGACGCATGCCCATCGCCAACGGCCCATCCACCAACCGACCCTCTTCATCCGGCCCGCGATGTTCGATAGCCCGTAGCATCCAGTCAAGGACTTCCGCGCTTTCCGAGTCGGTCTGCTTCGTAAAGATCCCAGCGATACCGCACATAACATGGTCCTTTGCTTATGGCGATTCCTGAGAAACAGTCGCCAGCACCTGCGTCTGCGGGCAATCAACGTGGATATTCGAACCCGCATTCGGTTCCGAAAACGAGGTGGAACTGTCGGGCGACTTTCGATCCAGACCCAGGTCTATGGCTTGGTTCAAAGCTCGTAGGTAAATCGAGTGGATGCGTTTCGCCACGCCTTCGAGATCCAGAGAACGTTCTTGTAGCGTCCTGCGACCAGTGCTAGGCCGATTTGCGAGCAAAGCTTCACCCAATGTTTCACCCAACAACTGTGCCTCGCGCGGCCCAGCAAAACAGCCCTCGACCCCGCGCAACATCTCGTGAACATCGCCGACCGGAACGGAAATGATATTGGCGTTACAAGCCATCGCTTCTTTTACGACATTCGGCGAACCTTCGATCAAGGACGTCATCAGCATGGCATTACATGCGTTCATGTACATCGCCACTTGATCGGGCTTGACACCCCACAATGGAATCAATTCGATTGTCGCGTTTAGTTTTTTCTCCGCCACCCGCACAATCGCCTTGGCAAGTTCGAAGCCTTTACGTGGATTGGATGGGTCACCCGGAAACAGAACCTTGTATCCTTCAGCGGCCCAACCCAAAGCCCGGCGAGCTGAAATTCGATCCTGCGGAGTAAATACACCCAAATCAACACCGTTAGGAACCACGTGGCAGGGAACCGCACCCAGACGTTGCTGCATTTCCGGACTCTTCACGATCACTTCTTTGTAGTATTTGGCAATCCAGCAATTGAACTTGAGTGCCCAAATACTACTGGATTCCAAGTTTCCTTGCTCATCTTTCGGAGTCCCCAGCAAATCGTCGCCCATGAAGGACATCACGATCGGAATTCGGCGAAACGCGAGTGCTCGTCCCAAAAGTGCCAGCCAACCACAGTATCCAAAGTGGGCATGGACCAAGTCAACTTTGGGAATGGTTCGGCGCGTCTTCGGAATTGCCTGCAAGTACTTCCACCGCCGGACACCATGCATGTCGATCGTTTCAATTTCCAAACCCAAGTCGCGAAGGGATTGGATTTGACGACTGGTTGGAGCCATGCTTCCTGGCTTTTCAGTTCGCGGCAGTTCAGGACAAATCATCAGAACTCTCATACGCACGACTCCACAATCGGAGTATTTCGCGCGGCAACGACCGACGAATGGTTGCTGCCAACTTGATATTGTCTGTGCCACGCTGCAAATGCCAACAATAGCCACAATTTTGGAGAATGGTCTGCCACACCTTGCTGATGTTCATTCATCAAGCGTTCGACATACGTGGCCGAAAAAATATCGCTAGGCAAATAGCCGTTACGTCCGATTGTATCTCGCACCCAACCAGACAAGCTCCCCCGGAACCAGTCTCGCAAAGGAACGCTGAAGCCCTGCTTTCCTTTCCGAAGAGAACGTGGCGGCAATTTGGAACGCAGAACCTGCCGCAATACATGTTTCCCGACACTGCCGCGAATCTTCATGCTCGTGGGCATTCGGGCCGCTAGTTCGGCGACGCGATAATCTAGTAGCGGCGAACGAACTTCGAGCGAATGAGCCATACTCATGCGGTCAACTTTCACCAAAATATCGTCCAACATGTAGGAGCGGACATCGACTTCCGTCAAGCGAGCCACCATCTCTCCCGATCCCTGCATGATTGACCATAGCTCCGTAGGCAAGTACTGTTCGCCCAGGTAGTCAACATTTTGAAACAGTTCAGGATTCAAGAGCGAGCGAATCTCGCTGACCTGCCATATCGAACACTTGTCCCGATACGTCTCCAACGGTGGTAGGGAACTATCTCGCAGAACTTTGGCGATTCGCTGGCCGCGATAACGCAAAGATCCTGGGGCAACACGGGCCATTCCATTCATGAGACTCGGCAACACATATCGCCCCATCCAATGTGGAACAAGTTTTCGATACCGCTGTGCGAACAACATGCCTCGATACGTGGAATACCCAGCGAATAATTCATCGCCGCCGTCGCCGCTCAAGACCACGGTGACATGTTGACGAGCCAATTCGGAAACATGGTAAGTTGGCAACGCGGACGCATCGCCAAAAGGTTCATCAATATAGGAAATAATCTTCAGTAGCGTATCGTCTAGGTTGTCCCGCATGGTGGCTTCACTTAAGCGAAGCATCGTGTGTTCGGTGCCAAAGTGGCGCGCGACGGCTTCGGCATCTGCAGACTCATCCCACTCGGGCCGATCAAAACCAATCGTAAAGGTTTTGAGTGGCCTTAGCCCCGTTTGGTCGGCAAAGGCTACAACCGCACTGGAGTCCAGGCCGCCGCTCAGGAACACACCCAACGGAACGTCGCTTCGCAGGCGAATTCGCACGCTTTCAGCCAAGGTACTTTCCAGTTGCTCGATCCATTCTGCTTCTGAAACATGAAGTTGTGGCTCGAACTTCAATTCCCAGTAAGGAACGAGGGAAAATCGACCGTGTTCGAAAACACCGTAGTGCGCGGCTGGCAAGCGACGAATGTGTCGGTAAATAGTGCGGGGTTGATGAATAAAGCCGAACTGCAGGTACTCGCCCAATGTGCTGTAGTCTGGTTCGGCCAATTCAGGAACGGCCGCCAGAAGAGACTTCATCTCGGATCCAAAAACCAATCTGCCCTGATGTTCGGCGTAGAATAGTGGCTTCTTTCCCAAGCGATCACGGGCGACCAATACTCGCTGCCGCTTTCCATCCAGGATCGCTAAGCCGAACATCCCGCGTAAATGTTGTAGGAATCCGTCTCCGTATTCTTCGTACAAGTGTACGATCACTTCAGTATCAGAACCGGTACGGAACACGTGGCCTCGAGCTTGGAGCGCAGACCGAAGTTCTACGTAGTTGTAGATCTCTCCATTGCATACCACGTGAATGTCATTGGTTTCATTACTAATCGGTTGATGCCCACCCGAGAGGTCGATGATACTCAACCGGCGCATGCCGATGCCATAACCCGGCAATGCAAAGTGCCCTTGATCGTCGGGGCCCCGGTGGACGATCCGATCGGCCATGAGTTGCGTCACCGCAATCGCCTGAGGTTGCGTCAGACGAGGATCGATTACGCCAACAATTCCGCACATTGAAGGAAACCTAGTTTGGCTGATGCTGACAGGCGCTATTTGACTTGAATAGCATCCGTGGGGTACTCTGCAATCGACTTTGGTTTGGTCTTCCAATAAGACACAAAGGTTCGATAGGTGCTTGCGGCTCGACCCGCAATCGACAAGGCGGCACCGTGGACACCACCCTTTTTAATGGAAGTGACTACGATTACGGCCACTAACCCTATCGCCAATATCCACCATACCTGAAAATAGATCGATACGGGAATTGCGATGAGAAAAAGCAACAGCGCTAGGCAAAAACTGATCACGTAAGAAATCGACTCGACCGAAAACTGCCAAGCGCAGCCATACTGACCGGCGTAGCGAATCACCGCTCCGTAGTCAAACATCTTTGTTCGACTGCGTCTCAATATTTCATGCAAAGTCTGCCGGTTTTCCGTAAATTTCACCGCCATCCGACCTTTGATGCGGGCTAATTTGTAGCCGGCATTGCGAATTCTCATGCACAGCTCATGATCTTCCGCAGTCGGTAAATGTGGATTAACCGGCCCAGCCACTACCATCGCTTCGCGACGGTACAAAGCGATTCCACCCAAGTGCTTGATCTCGATGATGTCCTTGCTCAAGTCTTGTTGAAAGACATTGGGCACCCCGCCACTGTGAACACCTGCCGCATCGACATACTCTTCGTCCAATACACCTGCAATTCCGCCAAACTCAGGATGGGATTCCATAAACTCCACGGCTTCAACCAACCAATCGGCATTCACGTTCGAATCACCGTCCTGGAAGAAGATGTACTTTCCATGGGAGTGCAGGTAGCCAATGTAGCGCCCCGCCGCCACGCACAAAGGCCAGTTCTTCCGTAACTGCAGAATCCGAATCGGGTGTTGTTGCGCCACTTCGATACTTCGATCCGTCGATGCGGAGTCAACGAAAATCACTTCTAAACCAGGGATTCGCGATTTCGCGGCCAAGACAGATTCGATGGCCCCGCCGATAAACTGCTCCTCGTTCCGGCCAATCAGGACGACCGTTAAAGGACATTCGTTAACTTGCGCGACATTTTGACTTGGTTCCATATCGGTTTCCATGGCACATGTGGACATAAGCAGGGTCTTTGTACGGCTTAGGGTTGGATTCGACGAATTGAGGGCTGCCCTACGGAATTCTGGTCATAAAACAGCCAAACCAAAAGTCCGTAAATCGCTAAGGCAGCGCTAAGATTGATAATGGGTGGCCAAACGGCCGCGACAATCACAGCCGCCGAGAAAAAAATCGCTGGCATCAATCGAAGAAATTCCTGGCCCAAGTTGGTTTCGCCAACTCGGATCGTGAAAACCCAATAATGCAGCAAAGTATTGATAACGCTGCCGACCAAAACACACACCGCTGCCCCCCAGAGTCCCCAAGCTCCGATCAAGACTAGTCCGAATGACAATGTGACGACGATGTTGACGATCACAATTCGAAACACAGCACGGTCCGCGCCGACAGCCCAAAGGCCGTGACCCAAAATGGGATTTAGTGGATCGCACAATAGTCCGAACGCCAGCATCTGCAACACATAGGCCCCTTCCTGAAATCCTTTGTTTCCGTAGACCAAAGTCAAGAAGTCAGCCGCCATGACGAACATCACCAGAGCGGCTGGATATGCCAAACAGATGATAAAGCTCAAGATCGAATGAGATAACGCCGCGACCTGTTCTCGCCCTTGTTTGGCGGCATTGACTAATGCTGGGAACGAACTGTGGCCGAGGCTGCGGTAAAGTATCTGCACGGGTTGTAGCAACTGAAACGCGGCGTTTAACATGCCGACCTCTCGTTCCGTGGCAAACTTACTGAGAATGAGAGGAAACAATGAAGCACCAATGGCAGCCACGCTGTCGGACCACAAAAAGACGCGCGAACGAACGATCAATCGCCAAGCCAACGACACGCGAAATGGTCCGTGTGTCCGTTCATTGGGCATCGAACGCATCGCCAACCAATGCAAACACAGCGCGGTCAAGGCTCGTGCAAGGACGACGTTCCAAGCCAGTGCCAAAACACTGCCTCCTTGCCACAATAGGAACCAACTGCCAAAAACCAATTGAAGATTTCCTGGAATGTTCCCTAAAGCGATCAGGTGCATCTTCTCTCGCCCTTTGATCACTGCCTCGGTCACCATCGTTAGGGAATAGAACGGCACTGCCAAAGCCATGATCATGATCACCTGCGTCGTGACCCACTGGTATTGCATTAGCTCTGCCAAGGCAACCATGAATCCGGCGGCCAACAACGAGGCCAAGAATCCAGCCAGATAACCTAAGCGCAACAGGCTCTTCGCGAATGCCGGTCGTTTGGCGACCATTCTCGTGATTGTCGTCGGTAGCCCAGCGACTCCAAACACATGGCAGGTGTACAAGAGCGTCATGCCTAAGGCGAATTGCCCGAAGGATTCGAGCCCGATCGCTCGCGATACCGCCGCATACACCAAGAAAGTACTGGCTTTGTTAGCGACCTCGCCCCCACTGATGGCGATCGCGTTCATGATGATCTTGGGTAATCGCGACGGAAGTTTCATCGTTCCGCACCGCCGCTGGCTGGTTGCGCGAACACCATCACACCGATCGCGCTCATCATAAGTACGGATTCGTATTCCATCTGCAAGAACGCAACGTCCGAGACTCCGCCAATCACCGCCATAATTATCAGACCAGCGGTCAGCAACGCACCATCGTCGCCCGACCGCACCAGCGTGATGGTGCGGTAGAAAGTTGTACCGAGAACCAATGCTCCCAAGAGCAATCCAATCACACCGATTCCTAGGGCCGTCTCAAAGTAAGTCGAGTGCGAATGGTAGAGTGGCCACCCAGTCGCGCGTTCGAACTCCGTCCAGCGAGTTTCATGCCAATACGCGCCAAACCCATAGCCTAACAACGGACGCTCTAAAACGTCTGGAAGTACGTGCCCCCAGATGTCCCACCGCCCGGTAAGTTTGGTGGGATCGGCTTGCTCTTCGTCGCGTCCCATGGCCGCCAAACTGGACACGTCCGCTTCGCGAACCGCAATCGCCTCATAAAACAAGAGCCCTGTCGCCATCAAACCCAACGAGACCGCTCCGCCGAGTAACCAAACTCGAATCGAAGCCACGTGCCAAAGGATCCAACCTAACGACAAGACGGCCGCAATCACACCAGTTCGGGCTTTTGTCATCAGCAAGAATAGAATCGCAATCGCAATAATAATGAGAAACAAGCGGCGTCGTTCGATCGAGTACAACACGACACTGGCCAGCAACAAACACAAGCAATTAAACGACTGACGGATCGGATGAATCAAACCTGAAAATCGATACTCATCCATCAAGAACGAGCGATAGCGAACCTCTGCCAAAACCGAAGCTGCTAAAAACAACAACGAAAATGCTAATACACCCCACGCTAAAGCGCGCGTATCCCAAACCCGGCCAATCGCTACACCTGTCACTGCCACGATCGACGCCGTGATGGCGCGCTTCAAAGTCGTTCCTGGTTCGTCCGACCAGAGGATTGAGAGAAATAGAAATCCCGTTAACAGAACAATTGGCAAAAAGATCGACCAATGGATCGTCGGCGGGTCGGTTGCCGGCTTCGCGATGAACCACAGAAACATTGCCATTCCAGCCAAACCCAAGAACGAGGCCTGACGAACGGGGTTGCTGGTGATGCTTTCGTGATAGACTTCATTACCGCCGCTCGCGGCGAATCCTTGATTGGCCGAGGTCAGCAACGCGAAAACGAACAACGCCAGTATGGGAAGCCAAGCTTGGATTTTCAGCCGGGACAGGCCGACTAAAGAACCTTCCGCTGGGGCTGTGGAAAGTGTTGAATTCCACGGAGTTTGCTCCAACATTGCTTCAGCGTACCTTCAAGACGTTTTTCAACCAACTGCGCTTGGCCTTGTTCAGGACCACGCCCAGGACTGCAACATCAGAATTCTGCAAACCACGCAAGTAACGATTGACCGCGTCGATCTGGGTTTTTCCTGATTGAATAACCACAACCAGATAATCCAATCGCTGCGCAAGTACAATCGCTTTGTCGAGGCTGGATACCGACGGCAAGTCAACGATTGTCAGGTCGGTCGCTTGTTGAATGTTGCGCAACGCGACTGCGAGTTCTTCGGGGGTCACGGAATTTCGATCGTTGTTGCGGGCGGAAGCCGAGTTGCCAACGACGGACAGCGATTGGCGACATGCCGCCTGAATACATCCCGACAAATCGGTTTTCCCTTGAGCCAACTCGACCAAGCCCGGCACACCATTCAATCCAAACTCCACGGAAATCGTTCGCCCCGTTCGATCCGCTTCGACCAGAGTCGTTGGCATTTGCAATTCTTCCGAGCTCACGCTGGCCAAGGCCAAGGCCAAGGTGCTGGCTCCATCGCCGCGATCCATTCCAATGACGCCCAAAGAGATCCCATTGGTCCTCGGAATTTCATCCGACGATCTCGCGACGACTTCCGGCAAAATCAATTGACAAATGTTCAACAATTCAGATGAACTTCGGACTCGGTCTAGCAACGATGTTCGTTGGCGGAGGACGCTTTGTTCATGGATCTCGCCCAACAATGGAGAGACTAGTTGTTGACCGGCCAGCTCGGCGGAACGAAATGTTCCTGAATTGAATTCGCGATAGTACGTCAACCCAACACCCAGGGTCAGGCCCATCAACAAGAACCCAGCCATCAGCAGTTTCTTATTTGGGCTAATCGGGCGTTCCACAAACGTGGCCGGTTGGAACTGGTTCACGGAAGTGACGCCACCAACCTGCATTTCTTCGATGACTCGCGCTTCTTCTTGCTTGGAACGAAGAGTCCTCAAGCTCTCGGAAAATTGGGCGATGTCCATCTCGATCTCAGCCAACTTGTTGGTGTCGTCCAAAAGTCCATCGACTTCGGTTTTCAGCTGGAGCAACTGTGATTCCCGCAGGTCAATGGCAGCGCGAAGTCCTGCGATATTTGAATCGTTTAACTTCAATTCTTCTTGCAACTTTTGCTTTAGAGGATTGGCCACTAGGTTCGTGTCGCGTTGGTCGTTGGCTTGAAAGTCAGCCATAATCTGACGAGCACCCTCCAGTTCTTGTCGAGTGGCCTTTAGTTTGGGATTGCCATCGTTATACATGACGGCTTCCTTGACCTCCCGTAGCTCCAATTCATTGACTCGTTGACGCAAGGCCGCCCAAGTCGTTCCAGCCGTGTTTTGCTCAGCCCCCAAAGTCACGTCTTCTTGATTGGAGATTTCCGTTTCCAACTGCCGAGATTTTGCTTCGGCCTGCTCCAGGTCGCGTTTCGCTATCAACGAATCCAATTCGATAGCGGCAATCTGCTGCTTTAAAACCTCGTGTTTTGCTTCCAAAGAGACGGCCTTGCGGTCGCTCAAGAATTGCCGTTTACGCTCTTGGGCTTCTTCCAGTCGTTTGGTTGCGATTTCGGTTTGCGAGGAAAAGAATCCGAGCGACCCGTGGGTTCGAGTCGATTCTCGGTGCAGTGCCTGAAAGTTCTTGACAACACTTTCTGCGATTGCTTGGGCCATTTCGGGAGTCTTCGACGTGGCTTCCACGGTCACGACGGACGACTTTTTCGGAGCTTCGAACTCGACGCTCCCCACCAACTCCATGACGGCCAATTCACGATTGCTCAAATCGTCACGTAAGCCGGTAACGGCAACAACGGAATCGACCATGTTCCGAACGATCGAACGCACGCGTTTCAGAGTACTTTCGCTGATCGGAGGTCCCGAAGATGGCAACGTTCCATCCATGATGGAGTCCGCGCCCAATTCATCGACTACTAACTCGAGTACGCGACGACTTTGCAGAATCTGTAGCGCCGAATTGATATCCTCTTCTTGGGAACGCTGTAAGACCATCGTTTGTCCGGTGGTGGCGGAAGGGTCCAAGGCGACCGACTCGCGTCCGACTTGAAACAACAACTCCGCATGCGAAACATAGGTCCGCGGCCATACCATGATCGCTGCCCAACCAAGAATGCCACTGACCAACAAACAGGCCAAGATCGTGCCCTTCCGCGCCCACGGAATCTCGATAAGGCTCACCAAGGGAAGTGAATTCAACTGACCAATCTTCGAACCTGCCCCAGAGGCCGCCCTCTTCGGTTCACGGCGGGTCATTTCCGTCTTGTTCGAATTCTCACTTCGCTCAATCAATTTCATGTTCATTTTGCTCGCTGTTGCAATCCTGGTTGACGTGTTTATTCTCAGACAACTTCAGCCGGAACTGGTGAAAACTGGCGGATACGACGGGCAATTCGCTCCACATGTTCTCGGGTCATTTCTGGGTACATTGGCAACGACAAAATTTCTTTGGCGTAGCGACTACAAATGGGTAACTCGAATGGAAGAGTCCGAGACCCGGCAAACGGCTGGGCCGTGAACAGTGGGTTCGGATAATGAATTCCACCAAAGATATTTTCTTGCGCTAGGAAGCTCAACAAATCGTCACGGCGCGGATGACGCACCACATACAAGTGGTAGACATGACGATAGCCGGGTGATTCCTGCGGCAACGCCAAATCCAAGTCGGCCAATTCTTCGGCATACCATCGGGCAACTTGCCGTCGCTCTTCGGTCCACTTTTCAATGTACTGCATCTTGGTCAACAACACGCAGGCCTGTACCGTATCCAAGCGGCAGTTGTAGCCCAAGAGATCGTGACGATTTTTCACTTTTTGCCCATAATTTCGCAGCAAGTGAACTCGGTCGGCTAGCCGCGCGTCCTTCGTGACAATCGCTCCGCCATCGCCGAAGGCGCCCAAATTCTTGCCTGGATAAAAACTGAAACAGCCAAAGTCCCCAAACGAGCCGCAGCGTTGACCATCAATTTCGGCACCATGGGATTGAGCGCAGTCTTCAACAACATACAAGTTGTGCCGCCCAGCGATTTCCATGATTTCTCGCATCGGTGCCGGTTGCCCGTACAAGTGGACCGGAATGATTGCTTTCGTTTTGGCAGTGATTGCTTGTTCGATCAACGTTGGATCAATATTGAACGTTACGGGATCGATATCGACGAAGACCGCATCGGCCCCGGTGTAGGCGATGGCGAACGCGGTAGCAGCAAACGAATTACCAACCGTGATCACTTCGTCCCCAGGACCGATCTCCAAGGCCCGCAACGCCAGGTGCAAGGCATCCGTACCATTCGCTACCCCGATGGCATGAGAAACTTGGCAGTACTTGGCAAAAATTTCTTCAAACTCGGCAACTTCTTGACCTAGGATATAACGTCCGGCATCAATCACATCCGACATGCGGCGCAAAACTTCATCGCGGATGTTGCGGGACTGCGTAGCTAGATCAACCAAGGGAATCGGCGGGTGTTGGGACATGGGTCTTCTTGGGTAACGGAGGGGCTGGAAAAGTGGCTCCGACGACCCGTGTCGCCGCGAGCTGTCTCACCAGGGAGACTTACGTGGTCTGTTCGTCCTTGCCAGCGGAGATCACCGTCCTTGGCGACCCGATCAAAACGAGCGGTTCAAACGCCCGTCTGAATTTCATGTTGATTCAAAATTGGCCGTACATCAATCTCGGAAGCGTCCAAATTTCGCGAAGCGTTGAAGGCTAACCTCTCACAACCGGTTTGACCGCACTTTAGGCAGGTTGTGGTTCGCCAATCTCCACTCAACGGCTGTCCACAAACGCAGACGTCGTGGGCTGGTCGTGCCGGGTTCCCCCGAACCAATGTGAAAGGAGCTACATTTCGCGTGACAACAGCTCCCGCGCCAATCACGGAGAATTCCCCGAGTTCGATACCGGGGCAAATGATTGCTCCTGCACCGATCGCACATCCGCGACGCACGACGGTTCTTTCGAGCCAATTTTCTTTCGCCTGATATCGAGTTGTGGCTTGGGACATACGTGGCGACCGAGGGTATCGGTCGTTGGTGAACGTGACACGTGGGCCCACGAAAACATCATCTTCAATGACGATCCCCTCCCAAATCAACACTTGGTTCTTGATGGTCACATTGTTGCCAACAACCGCCCCAGTCTCCAAGAATGCATGATCGCCAATATTGCAACCCTGTCCGATTCGCACGCCTTTCATGACATGGACCATTGCCCAAACATTGGTAGATTCGCCAATGTCAGTGCTCTCGACCAAAGCCGTTGGATGAATCCTGGCCATAGAATTAAACCACTTTCCGCTGTCCGGCAAAATCAAACACTGGAATCAAAACTAGCGCGCGCGTTTTAGTAGTGTGGCGTCGTTCGCACCGCGTTCGCTGTCAATCGCGATCGGTGCTCCATGTTCACGAAGCGACTGATTGGCCGCCTCGAGCACTTCCACGACCGCCAAGCCATTTTCACCATCTGTGAGTGGTATCTTATTGTCCGCGATGCAGCGAATAAAGTCGGCGCACTCGGCTTTCAACGGTTCACGCTCGTTGATGAACGGACTGTAGCTGCCACCATAGCGGTAGGAAATTTGGAAATCCGCGAAATCGCCCGTCGCCGGTGGGGCCACAATACCTTTGTCGTAAATCTTGATCTTCTCTTGTTCCAAATCGTCATAGACTGCCATCTTGCGGTCTCCGACGACGGTCAAGACTCGCTCTTTCCGCGGGTCGATCCAACTGACATGAATCATGCCCATTCGATTTTCGGGAAAGTGCATGGTGAGGTTGCAGACATCGTGATTGCCCGGCTGGAGAAGATCGATGCCACTGCAACTCACCCGAATGGGGCGATCGCCCAATAAGTACAGCATCATCGAGATATCATGTGTCGCCAAATCGAAGAGAGCATTCACGTCCCTGCGAACCGGCCCCAAATTCAATCGGCGGCTACTGATGTAGTTGATTCGTCCGAGTTCGCCCTCGGCCACCATTTCACGCAACTTGATGACGGGTGATGAATGCAGGAAGACATGCCCGACAAAGAGAGTGCGATTCTTGGCCTCAGCCAACATGATTAGGTCTCGACACTGTTCGGTTGTTTCGGCCAGTGGCTTTTCGACCATCACGTGCAATCCTCGCTCTAGAGCCTTTTGAGCTAGGGCGAAATGCGAGGCGGTCGGAGTCGCGATCACCACGGCGTCAATCAGATCCGCCGCCAACAACTGGTCGAAATCATCAAAGGCTTGGACCACCGGATAACGCTCTTTGATCTGTTTCAATCGATCCAAGCTTTTGTCGCAAACGGCGGTTAGCTTCGTGCCCGGTAGATCCGAAAAACAACGAACGATGTTCGGACCCCAATACCCAAATCCAACAATACCAACTCGAATCATGCGGCGATTCCAATACTCTCGATTTCCTGACGTGGCACTTCAGCGGAACGATCCGCTCAAGCAATGAGTCGTGTGTTTGGCTATCGATTGTCCCGTTGCAACAACAGGCCAAACGTCTTAAACAATATTTGCAAGTCCAACCAAAGCGAACGATGGTCGACGTAGTGAACATCTTTTTTGATCATCTGCTCAAAAGTAAGCCGATTCTTGCCGCTAACTTGCCAAAGTCCAGTGACACCCGGAACAACTTCAAAGCGACGCAATTGCTCGGGCTTGTAGTCTCTCCAATCCATGACGTCCGGCCTTGGCCCAACCAAGCTCATGCTGCCCTGCAAAATGTTCAGTAATTGCGGTAGCTCATCGAGCGACGTTTGACGCAAGAACTTTCCACCCGGTATCATCCGGCTCGATAGGTCCGGCTTCTCCAAGACACTGTCCGTCGCCGACAAGTTAGCAACATACTCCTTGTGATCTTCCGTTGCAGTTTGCGAACACTTCAAGGTTCGAAACTTATAGATCGTGAACTCATTTCCCATCAAACCCAAGCGAGGCTGAGTGAAGAACACCGGGCCACGGGAAACCATGCGAATGTAAATCGCAATCAGGATGAGGAGTGGGGCGAGAACGATGACCAACGCTCCCGAGACTAGGCAATCAATAACTCGTTTCCAGATCGGTGTTGGTCGCGCCTTCAATGATTGGAACGCTTGAATCTTCTGTTGCTGCTCAACGACGTCCTCGCCAACTTCCGCGGCACGATCTTCGTCCGAAATTTCGTTCGCCGAAATCGACGTCCGGTGGGACTTACGTCCCTTTCGATCGTGTGGCGGCTTGTTCATTAGTGAAGGCATGATCGGATTCGCTATTGGTCGGCGCCCAAGGGCAAACCACTAACGTGAAAGCCAGTGGCAGTGTTCGGAGTCGTAACCGTGATCGAGGTCGTGGTGTGCCAAAATCGGTCGTTGGGTGTGCCGGGCCGCAGCATTCCGAAGCCAGCGTTTGAAACGCCTACTAGTTTGCTTGCCAGTCCCGACTTGTTGAAGCCGGAGGGGCAGTAAATTACCCACCAAGTCCAATCCAAACAAGGATATGAACTTGGCCACTTCCGCTCCGAAAAACTCCTGTTTTTGTCTGGAATTTTGTAGCTTCGGTTGCTGTCCACGAAACTTGTCCGTGTTTTCTCGCAGTTCTGCTTGTTTCAGACAGTTCGCGAGGTGTTTGGGGCAGATTCGTTCGCGTGGCAACGTATTTACTCCGAAGCCGCGAGGATCGTCATTGCTGCCGGGTTAGTGGTCAATGAATTTCCATCGCTGCAAAATCGAGATTAGCCAAGTAGGCCCCGTTTGGGGCCGCTCACCTCTCCCACAACACGTTCCAGGAGTTCTGCCATCTCGAAACTTGGTTTGCTCGGTTTCGGTATTTTCAAAGTCAGAGCGTTGTAACAATCCAACTTCAGTCCCTATTGCCATCATTCATGGTAATTTGCAGATCCTGTTTTTCGCGATGATGATAATTTTCAACAACCCGTGCAGTCTGCCAACAAAAGAATGTTCTCGCGAACCTAACGTGTCATTCCAGCGTATTAGCATTATTCCCGAAAGGAAGCAGCCGTTCTTTTCGGATTGATTCGGTGCAATCCCCGGAAGTTGCCAGTTCCCGTGTTTCAAGCGGGTTCGACAAGTCGTTCGGGGATTACTTCGATTTTGGAAGCCAACAGCCGGCAGAGGAACGCGAACCGTTCCGGACGCCGGCTGTTTCGAACACGATGTTCTATCCCGGACTAGGCCTTGGCCGTTAAAGTCTCGCTAGTTGGAACCGACCGTACGGGTTGTACCGACCGCGACCGTCTCCCGGTGAAAAAGTGAAGGATGTTGGCAGCATTTCTTCAGCAATGGCAAATTCATGATTTACTCTTTGTCACTTCCATCGTCGCGTTGGACTTAATCGCCGGGGTCTGGTTCGAAACACAGGCCGACACCGGGGGATATTCCAACGCTTCCCAAAATCATCCTGAACGGACACGGTGTCCCCGTGCTGGCAAAATCCTGAACGCCAGCAACTGGTGTGGCTTGTGTCTGTACCCATCGGACGGTCCAGCATGAAACTTTCCCCAGATCCACTCGGCTGTTGTCGGAAGACAAACTCCACGGAAAAAGTCGGTCGCCAACGACGAAACAAATTCCTGCCAATCCTGATTTATACCGTTATTGCATTGGCATGCTTTGATTCGTTAAAGACACCGGCTCCGGTATTGGCGCAAGTGACGCCAATCAACTCGCAGCCTTTGCCCGTCAGAAGTACGCCGTTGGAATGGGCGGCTCAGGTCCCGCTCTTGTTGCCCTCGGACGAAGCAACCCATGGGCTCCCGGATTGGGCTCAAGTGTCTTTGGCCTCGCGTCTGCAGTCCGACGAGACAGCCGGTGGAGGATGGCGCCCGGTACTTTCAGGGCAGTCCTCAGTACCTTTTCCGCAAAGCTCGAACGGCGCCTTTGGGCAGGAAATCGAGTCGGCCTTGGACCAGCTGCGCGATGGACGGTCGAATCACTCGATCGCAGCGAACCAGACAAGTTCGGCCGAGGGTCTCAATCAAACCGACTCGGAAGTGGACCCCTGGGTTCAAACAGTGTTGGTCGAAGGACAGCAGTTGGCGAGTGGCGATCGATGGTCCGAGGCACTATCAATCTACCAAGCAGCGCTGCGAAAAGCTCCCGACAGTGCAACGCTGTTGAAGCAACGGCAAACCGCTCGGATGCATGTCGATCTACAAGGACGATTAGCGGACGCCAAATATGTGCATTTTGCTCGAACGGATTCGGTTGAAATGGCAGCGGCACACCTCAACGAGATCCTGCTCAAGATCGAACTCAATCACATTGAAGTTCCGAATTGGACTAAGATCTTTCAACATGGCTTGTCTTCTCTGTTGATTTCTCTCGAACATTCGGAATTCCAAACGAAGTTTCTGGGACGATCGATCGATGACCAAGTTGGTGGATTGCAGCAACGTTTGCGAGACAGCTTGAACTCCGTTCCGGTCCGGAATCATAACGAGTTTGCGGGACTAGCTCGCGAAGTCGCACACGAACTTCAACGGCAAGTCGGCTTGCCACCAAACGTGACCATCCATGAATTCGCCAGCACCGCAGCCTCTGCCCTGGATACTTACAGCACTTTTCTCAGCCCTGGGCATTTCGATGATTTGAACTCGCAGATTCGCGGAAACTTCGTCGGAATTGGTGTCGAGCTTCGCAGCAAGAAGGACTGTCTGGAAATCGTCAAAGCGATTCCGGGTGGACCGGCCGATCAAGCTCGAATTCGCGGTGGTGACAAGATGTTGGCCGTTAATGATCAATTGGTTTCCGAAATTGGAGGCGATCCAGCGGCTGACCTTTTGCGAGGAGAAGCGGGCACTCCCGTCACGGTCGTCGTCGAGACCCCTGAAGGCAAGCAATATCGCTTGAAGATGAACCGCGCTCGCGTGGAGATTCCCAGTATCGAAGAGACAAAGTTGGTTGACGCAAGCAATGGCATCGGATACATCAAACTATCAAACTTTCAGAAGAACACGCCAGCGGACTTTGATCGAGCGGTGGCTCAACTTAGGCAACAAGGGCTGCGCAGTTTGATCTTGGATCTACGTGATAACCCAGGTGGTGCGTTGGATGCCGCGGTCGCCATTGTCGATCGATTTATCACACGGGGGACGATTGTCAGTACGAAAGGTCGTAACCTGGCGGAGAACATGACTTATTCGGCGGCACAAACAAGCTACATCGGAAACTTGCCGTTGATCGTCTTGATCAATGAGAACTCGGCCAGCGCCAGTGAGATTTTGGCTGCCGCCATTGCCGATCATAAACGCGGGACGATTATTGGTCAGCGTTCCTTTGGGAAAGGGGTCGTTCAAACCATCTTTCCGTTGACCTCGGGACGCGGTGGAATTCGATTGACAACGGCGGAGTACTTCGCTCCGTCAGGACGCCGTGTAGAAATGCAAGGTGTGGCCCCGGATTTGGCGGTGCAGACCACAGCGCGACCAATCATCGATTCGGCTGAACTCGAATCGAGTGAGAATCAGGTCGCACAGGATGAGGTACTGGCAGCCGCCATTCGTCGAGCCACCAACCAAAACCCCTAAGTTTCGACCCGCGTTTAGGAATTCATTCAACATAAGTCTTGTTTTTGTGCTAGATTTCAATGGACTTGTCGCACCCGTTGAAGTTCGGAAGCGTATCCATGGCCAAACCACTTACCGATCATTTTTCTGAAGCTCTTTACCAACAGGGCGTCATTCCTGTGATTGTGTTGGAGCAAGTCGCGGACGCCGTTCCATTGGCGGAAGCTTTAGGAGCTGGCGATCTTTCGGTACTGGAAATCACGCTCCGTAGTAGCGTCGGACTCGAATGCATCCAAACCATTGCGAAATACAACCGTTGGATGGTTGGAGCTGGGACGGTGCTTAACCGCGACGATGCTCGGAGGGCAATCGATAGCGGTGCCCAGTTTGTCGTTTCGCCAGGGCTGGATGATGGCACGGTCCAGTATTGCCAAGATCGCAACATTCCGATCGTGCCAGGTGTTTGCACTCCATCCGAGGCCCAACGCGCCATTCACATGGGCCTCCGGTTAGTCAAGTTTTTCCCGGCGGAAGCGTTTGGCGGTGTTGCGACACTGAAAGCCCTACGCGGACCATTTCCAAACTTGAAGTTCGTTCCGACCGGTGGAATTGGACTTGAAACCTTGGATGCCTATTTGGAATTGCCGAATGTCTTGGCGGTTGGCGGCAGTTGGATGGTCGCCCGAGCGCTGCTAGAATCGAAGAACTTTTCTCAGATTACTCAATTGGCTCACTTTGCGCGGGATCGTGTCAAAAACCTACGACACGAAGGATTGGGCAATTTAGGTTGAAGTTAACGATGGCATCATCCGATACCAGTACCGGGGTTGTATTGCTATTTCGCTGGTGTCCGCAATGGAAACAACGCTCCATCGTCAGCTCAAAACCTTGTATGCCGCTCCTGGTGATCAGATCGAGCACGAATTAGGGGTGTACCGGATCGACGTTGCCAAAACCGACCGACTGGTGGAAGTGCAACATTCGAGTCTCAACGCCATCCGCAACAAAGTGCGTGCCCTGTTGGTGAACCATCGCGTTACGGTGGTCAAGCCACTGGTCATGAAAAAACGAATTGTTCGTTTGAATCGCAAAGGTGGGCAGGTTGTCAGTCGACGGTGGAGCCCAAAGCAAGGGCATCTCTCTGAACTTTTCGACGAACTGATTTATTTTCGCGAGTTGTTTCCCAATCCCAATCTGACGGTCGAGGTTCCGTTGGTTCAAATTGAAGAGTGGCGCTTTCAGGGGCATGGGCGGAAATGGCGAACCAGAATAAACGACCATCAGGTGCAAGACCAACTTCTTTTGGGTGTTGACCAAACGATCAGGCTTCGTAACGCGGTGGACCTTTGGCAAATTGTAGCTCGGCCAGCCGAACGCCAGTTTTCGACACAAGATCTAGCCCAGCATTGGTCAGTTCCTCGATTTCGTGCACAGAAGATTGCCTACACGTTGCAGCATTGCCAAGCACTTGAGCGAATTGGAAAATCCGGGAATTCCTGGATTTACAAGGTCGCTCGCGGATCCACGGCAGGCTTAAGGGCTGTAGGGTGAACGGCACTGGGCATTCGGTGGATTGGCATTCGGTGGATTGGCGAGCGTTAGGAATCGTCCGGCATCTGCATTTTTCTGAGGTCGCTTCGACGAATGATGAAGGTCGCCAAGCTGCCGTCCTTCCTAGCTATTCTGAGGATTTCCCATTACTAATCACCTGCGACCGACAAACGAGTGGAAGAGGTCGGAGTGGACGAAGTTGGTGGCAGGGTGAAGGCGGGTTGGCGTTCTCGATCGTTACTTCCGGTCGCTTGTTTGGACTTCCCGCGACCGCTAATTTGAATCAACTCACGAGCCAACTATCGATTTGGACCGCGATATGTCTGCAAGGAACGGCTGCCAGTTATCTTCCGTTGCAGGCATGTCGAGTCAAATGGCCGAACGATCTCATGATCGACAATCGCAAAAACGCGGGCATCTTGATCGAAGCGGTCCCCGGAAAAACTTCCCTCGCCGTCGTCGGTATTGGCGTGAACATCAACAATCCGGTCCACAGTGCGGCAGTGTTAGCCAATGTCGAGGCTTTTAGTTGGTCGGAGACTGGTGGCCGATTCGACTTGCCCTTCGTGGTGAGTGAATTCTTGAGACGTTGGCTGCCGGTCGCCAACGCGCCTCCGACCATGCCCGAACTCATTCGCCGTTACCGCGAAGTCGACTGGTTGCATGACCGCAGCATTGAAGTTCATGCGAATGGAGCATGGAGGTCTACTCCGAACGGTCAAGTCGAGGTTGTCGCTAACTCCGAACCGACTGAGTCTCCCAGCATTTACCAAGGGAAATACTCAGGGCTTACGGCCGATGGTTTCTTGCAACTCACCGACGTGAAGGGCGTTGCGTGGGTTTTTCCGAGTGCCGAGCGAGTCCGCGCGTTGTCTTGATTTTGCTGGGATGATGGGCCAAGATATCTAGCTGGGTGCCCAACATCTGAATTCAAACAAAGAAAGCCGCAATGGACCACGGCCCCAATGAGCATCAAGCGGAAGATCCTCGAATAATTGTACGACAGCAGCGACGCGGTCTGCTTTTGTTCGCAATTTATGCGACGGTCTATCTCCTGTACATTTTATGTTGTATTGGCTCGCCACAGACGCTGGAAGCGACCTATTTGTTTGGCATTGCCAACTCGGTCACCTTTGGATTTGGTCTGATCTCTTTGGCGATCCTGATTGCTTTGGTTTACGGCTTGATCTGCCGCGAGCCTCGATCGACGGTGCGTTCGTTGGAGCATCATGGCGGGGCCAAGTCCGATGGGGGCGTCCGATGATTTACGAAGTGAACTACACCGCGGTCACCTTGTTTACCTTGATCGTTGGTTTGACCTTGTGGTTGAGTGTTTATCTAGCCAAAAGTGCTACGAGTGCATCCGGATTTTTTGCGGCCAGCGGAGGAATTCACTGGTTTGTAAATGGAGTTGCGTTTGCGGGCGACTATCTTTCAGCTGCCTCGTTTTTGGGCATTTGCGGGATGATCGCCTTTTATGGGTACGATGGTTTCCTGTACTCGATTGGGTATTTGGCAGGTTGGATCGTGGCACTTTTGGTCGTGGCCGAACCATTGAAACGTCGTGGCAAATACACGTTTGCTGATGCGTTGGACGCGGCCTTTCATTCGCGGGCCATTCGGTTGTCCGCTTCGATTAGTACTTTAGTCGTGTCGGTGTTCTATTTGATCCCTCAAATGGTGGGAGCAGGAGTTTTGGTTCAACCATTGTTTGGCTTGCCGCATTGGGTCGGGGTTTCAATGGTCGGGGCCGTGGTGGTGGCGATTGTGATGACCGCCGGAATGGTCAGTACGACTTATGTCCAATTTCTTAAGGGCGGTCTGCTGGTATTCTTCTCGTTGATCCTGACGATCCTGATTTTGCAACGAGGCTTCACCGTCGTTCCGGAACAAGAAAGGGCAATACGTCTGGCTGATCAAGTTGTGGAAAAAACACCGGATGGTCGCAAGTTGATCAATGGATTACCGCAAGGCAAGGGCGCTGGGGAAACCGATTTGCGCCCTGTCGGTGAGGTGCTCGAGTTGCCGGGCGGCGTGGCGGCAACCGGGCCGGTTGGTCCGCTCGAGTTTTTTCGAGTCCTGCAAGGCAGCACGATCGCCCAATGGCGTAGCAAGAAAGAGGGTGAAAAAACGATTTACTCTGCCGTGGCAACACCGGGTCGAGAAATCCTTCGACCAGGTAATCACCCGGCATTCAAAGGGGTGCGCAGTGAAAAGTGGGCCGATCGCTTGAATTTCATTTCGTTGATGTTGGCTCTGTTCTGTGGAACGGCTGCCCTGCCGCATATCTTGATTCGTTACTATACCGTAAAGGATCAAGCGAGTGCTCGGAAAAGCACCATTGTGGGCATCGCGACCATTGGTTTTTTTTACATTTTGACTTTGTATCTTGGTGTTGGTGCCATGATTAGTGGCGCGATGGATGTCACGGATAGCAACATGGCCGCGCCACTCTTGGCACGCAGTTTTAGTAATCTGCTGTTTGCGTTGATTTCAGCGGTGGCTTTTACTACGGTCCTTGGTACCGTGAGTGGTTTGATCATTGCTGCCAGTGGTGCGGTGGCCCATGATCTCGTTCAAATTTTCACCGGCCAGCCATTGGCCGATCAAGCAAAAATCAAAGTGGCCAAATTCTCCGCGTTGGTGGTAGGTCTCATTGCAATCGGGTTGGGCATCGCTTTCCAGAAGATGAACGTCAATTATTTAGTCGGTTGGGCGTTTAGTGTTGCTGCCTCGGCGAATTTGCCGGCGCTTGTCATGGCTCTGTTTTGGAATCGGGCTACATGGCAGGGAATCACCGCCTCGATTTTGGTGGGAATGTCGTCGGCACTCGTGTGGATTTTATTGAGTGGCGAGACATTTGAAAATGTGTATGGGTTGAAGGCCAGCGATAGCTATATTCCGTTCAGCCAGCCGGGAATCGTCACGATTCCGCTCGCGTTCATCACCTTAATCGTGGTATCCTTGCTGACACCTTCTCGACGAAGTAACGCGATGTGATCACGAAACGATTTGTATTACCTGTTGCAGAAAGGCGAACAATGCACTCCTGTTTTCATTTCGCAACTCACCGTTGGATTCTTCATAGTGTCTGTTTCGTCGTTACCATCTGGTCGCTCGGCGGCAACCTGACTACGACGACCGCGCAGCATTCACAAACTTATCGACGGTTCGAAGTGATTGATGATGGCGATCGTATTTCCTCTTTGAAAGTAACTCCCGAAGATGCGGTACCACCTTGGGCCCGCGATGTCGAGCATGCGAAGTACCAATGGTCACAACAGGTCAACGAGCATCCACACTTCGAGGTTCCGTTGGTATTTGTCAAGCCGCCGGTTGATCCTGATCAACCATTTGGCGACCATAATCATCAACCTTCGATCACGTGGCTGGACAATGGCGACCTTTTGGCAATTTGGTATTCGACCAGCTCGGAATCAGGAACCGAGTTGACGGTACTTGCCTCACGCCTCCGGGCCGGAAAGCAAGAGTGGGATGCCTCGAGCGAATTCTTCAAAGCCTTTCAACGCAATATGCACGGTTCGGCGATATTTTACGATGGCCACGGTACTTTGTTTCATTTCAACGGGATGGGGCCGTTGGGAGGTCGTGGTTGGGCCAAGCTTGCTCTTTTGGTACGGACCAGTCGCGACAATGGCGTCACTTGGTCAGTGCCACAAGCGATTGGCTCGGACTACAAGGCTCGTCATCAAGTGATCTCCGGAACGATAAAGACCTCCCAGGGGAAGTTGATCCAATGTTGTGACGCGGACCCTGGACCGAATGGCGGTACTGCGGTCCACGTGAGTCAGGACGGCGGGCTCACGTGGACGGATTGGGGACAGGATGAAGAAAAGCCAATGTTTGTGGCCGGCGGAAAGGGACGTGGAACGATTGCAGGCATCCATGCTTCCGTGGTTGAACTTCGAAATGGTCACTTGTTGGCCTTGGGGCGTGGTGATTCGATCGACGGTCGAATGCCAATGAGCATTTCGTCCGATTTTGGACAATCATGGGAGTACCACGCCAGTGAGTTTCCGCCCATTGGTGGCGGGCAGCGTTTGATCTTGCGGCGACTAAACGAGGGTCCGCTCTTGCTGGTGTCGTTTACATCGGGCAACCGTAACGAACCTGAGGCCGTTCCTCTGCGTTTTATCGATCAGGCCGGCCGCGAGTTCGAAGGAAACGGGATGTACGCCGCCGTGTCGTTCGATGATGGTAAGACCTGGCCGTTGCGAAAGCTATTGACACCGGGAAGCGGCCGATGGGATGGTGGGGCCCATACGAAAGAGTTCGTCGCTTCGCCAACTCGCGCCGAACATGCTGGTTATCTTGCCGCAACGCAAACGCCGGATAACACCATTCATTTGATTAGCAGCCGATTGCATTACCGATTTAATCTGGCTTGGCTGAAGCAGGGCTTTCCCGCTCAATAGCATTGTAATGATCTGGGTTCAAGCTTACTCGAAATAGCGCAATCACGACCAACAACAGCAGACACGCGGCTGGGAATCCACCCAGATTTGAGAGAATTTTGACACCCTCGACGTCGGCGAACGAGATCATGACCCAGGCCACCGTGCCCACCAAAGTTCCCCACACAATCTTTAGCCAAGTCTTCGCTTCTGGTTGTTCTAATGTTACTCCCTTTGAACTTAAACTTGCCATGGCGGTGGTATTCGAATCGGCCGAGGTGACGAAACAAACGAACGCGCTCAGCACATAGAAGATCACCAAGGTTTTTCCCCACTGCATATTGGATATCAAAGCGAACGAAACTGCCTCGCGACCGTCCTGATCCATGGCCAGTGACAAAGCACCGCCTTGTTTCTCCATGTGTAGAGTTGACGCTCCCCACACGGCCATCCAAGCAAATGCGAACAGGGAACTCAAGAGCAAGTTGACCACCAAGAACTCGCGAATCGTGCGACCGTATGCAATTCGGCCCAAGAAGCATGCTGTGACCGGTGTCCACGCCATCCAAACGGCCCAATAAAATATCGACCATTCAAGCGCCCAATGGTCACTTGGTCGGAGCCCTTCAAACAGCCCAATTCTGATGAACACCCACGCGAAATCGAGCAATCCCCACAGCCCAGCGAACAGGATGGCTCCCCAAGGCCCCACCACCAAGACGAACAGACCCAAGGCGAACAACCCTTTCGCATTGATGTCCGAAAGTACTCGAATTCCTTGCATCAACCCTGTCGCACTCGAGATCACGAACGTGCAAACGATCGCGATCGAAATCAAGCCCCACACCAATGATGTACGTGGTACTCCGATGATCGAATTCAACCCACCACTGATCGTCAAGATTCCAGTTCCCAAGGTGGCAGCCATTCCGGCGACCAAGGCATACAGGCAGATCGAGTCGATCGCCACGCCCGCCGCCAAAGATCTTCTTTCCCCAAACAATGGTACAAGCATCGACCCCAGCGAAAACGGAAGCTGCATGTTGTAGAAGGCGAAGGCAAACATGATCGACGCCACACAATAAATGGAGTAAGGGACGATCGTCCAATGCAAGAACAGAGCCGACATGGCAAATCGTTCAGCGGCAACTGTTTTCCCCGCGATTCCCAGGAATGCTGGAGGCTGTGTGTAGTGAATTAGTGGCTCGGCAGTCGACCAAAACAAAATTCCAGTCGCAATCGTTGTACATAGAGTGATCGCAAACCAATTCCAAAAGCTCATAAGTGGTTTTGCGTGGCGGCCACCCAAACGAACTTTGCCGAACCGAGAAATGCCGATCCACACACAAAGTCCCAAGGATGTCATCGCTGTCACGGTGTAAAGCCAACCGAAATATTTCAGCAACCACGCGTTCACAAATCCGATGGCCGCTGCAAAAGCTTGCGGTTCAATCAAGTTCAACACAACAGCAGCCAACAAGAGCGAGAAGGGCGGCCAAAAGACGATCGGATTCAGTTTCGGTGTTATCTCCGAATCCAGTTTAGTTGTTGTCGTGCTCATACTTTTGACGACCGCCATATCCCCACATCGGTAATGACACCACAATTAGTCACTGTCCGTCCAATGTCCGTCCAAGACAAATATGGACTAGGATTGCGACAATTGCTCCAATTCTTCCCATCTTAAATACTTCGCGTCGACTTGAGCTTGCAACTGGGCCAATTCGTTTGTCAACTTTGCGACTTCGGCGTGTGGTTTCTGAAAAAAGTCGGGCAATTCCATCTGCCGGTGTCGTTCTTTAATGGCGGACTCCAATTCCTGAATCTGTTGCGGGATTTTCTCTAGTTCAAGGCGTTCCGCGTACTTCAGTTTTCGACCCGAGTTTGACTCTTTAGGACTCAGGCTTGCTTGAACGTCTTCGCCGTTCGCAGGCGTTGCGCGATCTGGCGACTGGACCTTTTCCCGAGCCGTCGCTTCAACTTTCGTTTTATGGCCTTTAACATCGCGTGCTTTGGAAATGGTTTGATTGGCTTTTTGTCGTTGCCAGTCTTCGTACCCACCATCATATTCAAACACGCCTTCTGGCTCGAATACGATCGTCCCGGTGACGACGTGATCCAAGAAAGTTCGATCGTGACTGACCATCAATACCGTCCCAGGGTATTCGACCAAACGGGCTTCCAAGATCTCCAAAGTCTCCAAGTCCAAGTCATTGGTGGGTTCGTCCAATACGATCACATTGGCCGGCTTCGCGAAAAGTTTCGCCAGCAGGACTCGATTTCTTTCACCACCGGAAAGGTATTTGATCTGCGTCCGTGACCGATCGGCGCTAAACAAGAAGTCTGCTAGGTACCCAATGATATGGCGCGAACGACCGCCAATCATAATGTTTTCATAACCTTCACCGACGTTTTCTTGTACCGTTTGTTCGGGATCCAAATGCTCGCGGAGTTGATCGAAATAGGCAATTTGAAGATTAGTGCCCAATCGCACATTGCCTGACGACGGCTGGAGTTTCCCCAGGATTACCTTCAAAAGCGTGGACTTGCCCGCACCGTTTGGTCCAATGATGCCGATCTTTTCACCCCGACTAATCATGGTCGAGAAGTTTTCGAAGATTTTGGAGCCCGCGTACTCAAACGAAACGTTCTTTAGAGACACGACCAATTGTCCGCTGCGGAGTCCTGAATCAATTTGCAGGTCGACCTTGCCGACTCGGTTTCGTCGCTCTTGACGTTCTCGTCTCATTTCCACTAGGGCACGGACACGACCCATGTTTCGCGTTCGTCGCGCCTTAATTCCTTGGCGAATCCAGGCTTCTTCCTCGGCCAAACGTTTGTCAAACAGGGCGTTCTGTTTCTCCTCCGCCTCTAAAGCTGCTTCCTTGCGTTCCAGGAAGGTCGCGTAGTCGCATTGCCAATCAAAGAGTCGGCCACGATCGAGTTCCAAAATCCGAGTCGCTAAGTTTTGCAAGAAAGTTCGGTCGTGGGTCACAAAAATCAATGTGCCGGACCAACGCGACAAGAATCCCTCCAACCATGCAATCGACTCGACATCCAAATGGTTGGTTGGTTCATCCAAGAGCAGGACGTCGGGCTGTTGTGCCAGCGCGCGAGCCAAAAGTACTCGACGTTTCATCCCCGATGATAGGGACCCGAACACCGCCTCTGCCGGCAGCTGCATCCGCGAAATCATTTGCAAAGAACGCTGTTCGACTTCCCACGCAGATAACTCTTCCGGAGCCGTTTCCTTCACAACGGCTGTATCAGCATGGCCCGGGAACCCGCCCTGAACCATGTCCAACACGCTCACATTTTGAGCTTCGGGTACGTCTTGAACCAATCTGGCCAATCGCGTGCCACTGGCCAGTACGATCTCGCCGTGATCCGGCGCCAATTCACCCGCCAGCATCTTCAAGAGAGTCGTTTTGCCGGTGCCATTCCGCCCTAACAGACCAATCCTTTGCCCCGCTTCAATTTCACAGTTGATTTCTTCAAATAATGACGGGCCACGAAAACCAAAGTTCAAATTGCGAATGGTTATTTGCGACATTTTAGGGCATCAACTGCGAGTCAATCGCAGCGTCTTCGGTAGAGTCGTACTCGTAAAACGACTTCGCGATTCTATCCGACAATCTCGCCAAGTAAAATGCCTCGAATTTCGCTTCCGAGGATTCGATGGCTGGACGGCCATCTCGCGGAAAAACAAACTCCAACGGACCGCGACCAAAGGTTAAACGACCGTTTTCTTTTATGTCGTAAACATCAAATTTGTAGTTGCAACGTCCTTTATAAAGCGTCTTGCCGTCCTTGATGGAATAGTCCGAAATATTGACAACTAAAACGTAGTCCGCGTCGACACCTTGCCCAATCGCAACCGGATCCGGTGCTCCGAAACCGTTTTCATCCATCCAACTTGCGACTTGCCCTTGGGGAACGATGTCGATCTTCTTTACATTCTTGACAAGGTGCATGGTGATCGCCCGGCTAAGCGTCTCGCTGACCGTGTCCGGTCCGAAGGCTGCCGCGTCGGAGAGCGTCACGATGGCAACTCGTTTGCCCTTGAACTCAGCAAATTCTGCTTTAGTCTTGTGGCCAAACAAGACATACATAAATTGAGCAGCCGTCCCAATGCACCCCGGGAATACAATCAGGCTCAACAACAACGCGATGGTTAGTCCAACCGAATGATGCCGGCTTATTGCGAGATTCGCGCCGAACGTGACATTTGATGGAGCAGACTTTTGCATGGAGAAATTCCCTTTTCTCGTCGGTTTTTTCGCGATCGATATCCAAATCGAATCCCAGCTCGCGCGAGATCTTGGCCAAGCAGTGATAGATCGACCCTCTGGTTCACTATGTTTTCGCCAAGCGGTCCACGAAAGCTATTTGCATTCAACCATGTTTGGCCATGGGGTTTGGGCGAATCGCGGTGCCACCGCCAGTGAACCAAGGTTAGATCACGCGGCCAATCCATTGGACCAACGTAACCACCAGCACGACAGCACCCATGCCTAATACCAAAAGCGGCTCACAGCGTACAGGCCACCATCGATTCATCAAACCACTAATTCCCAACCAAAACGCCATAATGACCACATAGATCGCTAGCAAAAATCCGCCGGGATTCGCCAGCCAGGATCGGGAAAAGCTGCCGCGAACAAACCAAGCCCAACTTGTGGTCATGCCGCAGGAGGGACACGGCACTCCCCACATCACAATCGATCCACAAGGAGGTAGGCCTAAAGCCTGATGGGTCCCCATTCCGGATTCGTGCGGTGTCAGAAAACGGGTTACTAGCAACAAAGATAAAAGGCCGAACGCCGCACCGACCATCAACCACCGCTCGGACCGAGAAAACATCCCGCCTTGAGGGTTCGGCCATGGCTCCGCTGGAACGATTTCGGGGGCCATCGATGCTACAGAATAGTCGTCGCTCATGAGGCCATCTTATCATGCCGGTTTCGGCCACTCAAGCCAATGCTTGGTTGTGGGCGCAAAGATGGTTGAAGAATCAACGTGCTCCTTTTATTCTGTAGACCGGTGGCACCCCAATTTGAGGAATAACTTCATGACTCGTCGGCTTTTCGCAGAGATAACTTTGGTCGCAGCATTGGCTTGCATCTTGCCACAACTGTCTTGGCCAATCGGAGCGTCGTCGCAGCAGGTGGAGCGTCACGACGTTCGGCAAAACAAAAGCTACGACGCCGTGACGTGGGTCCAGGCATCCGCTGAATATCAATTGCTGGTGAAGCAAATCTATCGGGGAGCCGCCATTCAGCTGCTCGCAGGTTTGGAAGATCGTCAATGGTCTGCCGATGAAATTCAAACGGTCGAAGGCAACTTTCAGAACAAACCGCCGGCAATCATTCTCGATGTGGACGAGACCGTTTTGGATAACTCCGCCTACAACGCACGGAACATACGCGACAACCAGAGTTTTTCGCTCGATGCCTGGAATGCGTGGTGCGAAGAACGGCGTGCGTTGGCCATTCCGGGTGCGGTGGACTTTATCCATCGAGCAGAAGCTTTGGGTGTGAAAGTATTCTTCATTACGGATCGGGAAGACAACGTTCGTCAGGCGACCATTGAAAACCTAAAACAGATCGGCGTGAACGCCACCGAGGAAAACGTGCTGACCAAAAACCCTCAACTCGATGATAAGATCTCTCGCCGAGCCATCGTCACACAGAACCATCGCGTGTTGCTGTTGATTGGCGACAGCATGAGTGACCTCTGTAGCGGTATGGGAACTCGTGAATGGGAGGAACGACAAGCCATCGCTGCGGAGAAAACTGAATTATTCGGACCACGCTGGGTAATGCTCCCGAACCCGGTTTACGGAAGTTGGCAACGCGCTCTACCCAAAGATAACAACGGCCTGCGATTGAACTGAGATTCGCTTGAGTCGAGTCTTTGCTTTCCAACTGGCCGGAGGGGAAACCCCCGCTGTGGGATTACTTTAGCCCAATCAAAGGACCGGTGCTATCGCTGAATTTTTCCACGGGAATCTTGAGCCTCTCCAGCAGACTGACATAGAGATTTGTCAAGGGAGTCTCGCTCGGGAAACGCAAATGGCGACCAGGGGTAACGGTCCCACAACCTCCGCCCAACAAGACGATTGGTAAATCATCGTGATTGTGTCGGTCTCCATCGGAGATGGCACTGCCATAAACGATCAAGCAATGATCCAACAACGTGCCATCACCTTCGCGCACCGCCGACAGTCGGCGAAGAAAGTAATTGCACAGGCGCGCATGGAAAGAATTAATCTTTTGGATCCCAGATTGTTTCTCTGGGTTCTTACCGTGGTGCGAAAGATCATGGTGGCCGTCATTGACCTGGATCTCTCGATAGCTTCGATTGCTTCCGGCATTGGCGTACATGAATGATGCAATTCTCGTCGAATCCGTCTGAAATGCGAGGACCATCATGTCCAGCATCAATTGAACGTGTTGATCGTATTCACGCGGCACCCCAGTAGGACGGCTCAAGTCTGCCGTGTCGATGTCCCGGTTCTGCAACTTGTCCGCGTTCAGCATACGTTGCTCGACATCGCGAACTGCATAGAGATATTCATCCAGCTTTCGCCGGTCATTGGCACCCAAGGCTCGATGCAGTGCCTTCGCATCGGATTGAACTAGATCCAAGATGCTTCGTCGATGTTTATCTCGTTGAGCCCGCTGTTCCGGAGTTAGTGGAGCTGTGACTTGCGAGAACAGCCGATCAAAGACTAGTGAAGGATCCATTTCTTTCGCTACCGGACTCGTTGCCGTTCGCCACGAAAGGTTCGAGGTGTACACGCAACTGTAACCGGAATCACAATTTCCTGCCTGAGAACTTGCCTCGGTTCCCAATTCTAGCGAGGGCAATCGCGTCAAATGACCGATTTTTTCAGCGGCGATTTGGTCGACGCTTGGTCCATTCAAGATATTCGCGCCATCTGTCTTGCGCGGGTGCGCTCCGGTTAAAAACGCGGCGACACCGCGCGCATGGTCGCCACCGCCATCGCCATGCGGCCGAGCGCCGTCCAGGGTCAAGCCACTCAATACCGTCATCTGATCGCGGAATCCGATTTCACTTAAGATCGGCGAAAGTTGGAAGTCGTGACCTTCTCCCGTAGGCGTCCAAGCTGGCATGTGCATTCCATTCGGAACGTACAAAAACGCAACTCGGAGCGGTGCGCTCGCGACAGCCGAATTCGCCGCATGCGTTGCTGCCGAATCCATGGTTTCCAACCAAGGCAAAGCCAAAGTCGTCCCCAAGCCACGCAACATGGTTCTGCGGGTGATCTGGCGGTAATGCATTTCTCTATTCCTTATTCGTCGAGGTCGACAACGGCCCGGGACTCGGGAGTGGTTCAGGAGTGGTTGATTCGTCAATCAATTTCTGGCGTTGCCGGAACGGTACACTTTCAACAATACCCAACACAAGCTCCGAGAACCGATAATCCGAGTCTTTTAGCCGTTTCACGATTTCGTTGACCGTACATTGATCTTCGTACCGCAAGCCGCGTCCCAAAGCATAAATCAGCATTTTTTGTGTCAAACATTTCAAGAACTCGTCTTGCTTTTGTTCAATCAAAATCTTCTGTAGTTGCGAAACGCCGGTGAAAGCCTCGCCGCTGGGTAACTCGCCGGTCGCGTCGATCTTTTCGCCGTTGTCCACATCACGCCAACGTCCAACGGCATCAAAATTCTCTAGTGCGAAACCCAACGGGTCCATCATCTTGTGGCAAGCAGCACAATTCGGATCAGTTCGATGCTGTTCCATGCGTTGCCGAAGCGTCCCAACAAGCTGCTGACTCTCCAGAGGCATTACATCAGGAGCCGCGGGCGGCGGCGGAGTCCCAAGGAGATTCTCCATGATCCACCGCCCACGCCGAACGGGACTTGTTCGACTGGGGTTGCTTGTGACAGTCAGAATACTTCCTTGAGTCAACAAGCCACCGCGTCGAGATTTTGGCAACGTGACGCGAACAAAATCAGACCCTGGTTTGGCCGAGCCAACATCGCCATAATGCAGCGCCAGACGCTCGTTGACGTAAGTGAAATCGCCTGTCAGCAACTCCAGAACACTACGGTCACGCCGAACGATTTCCCAGCAATACAATTGTGTTTCGCGTTGCATGTCCGACATCAACAAGAGGTCCACGCCGGGAAACAAATTCGGATCGCGCGTCTGATTGTCCAGGGCCCTCAACTGCAACCATTGGCTAAAGAAGCCGTTGACAAGTTCTTCGGCTTTAGGGGATGACAATAACCGTCGCGTCTCGCCGCGAAGAACATCGAGATCTTGTAAGTTCTTCTTCGTTGCATTTTCTAACAAAGTGGGATCGGGAGTTGTCCCCCAAATGAAGTACGACAGGTTGGTGGCAAGTTCATAGTTGTTCAAGAGGCGAGGCGTTCCATTTTCTGGCGCGGGACGCTCCACTTTGTACAAGAACTTCGGCGACACCATCATTGCTTGTAAGGTAATCTGCATCGCGAACTCGAATGAACTCCCTTCGGTGCGTACACTCGAGTAGATCCGCACCAGCGAATCGACTTCGGCTTCCGAAGCAGGCCGCCGATAAAAGCGGCTACTCCACACGCTGATCAGTCGCTTTGCGGTGTCAAGTTCTTGATCTTTTTGGTTGGGATACGCGAAGAAAAATCGACGATGCGCCTCGGAGACATCGTTGCCAAACTCCTTTGGACCAACGAGGCGTGCTCGATGCATCCGCAAGTTTCGATCTTTTTTACCCTCGGGACCGTTTTCTAGGTAAAAGTCGTTTTCAAAAGTAACGAAGAAACGATGCTTGCCTTTCTTTAGCCGATGCGTCTGAGAAAAAGGTTGCGGCACTTCGTGTTCGGAGATTTCCAAAGCTCTTGGCTTGAGTTGATCAACCCCGAGCGTGAAGCGGCACGGCTGATCGCCCGCCTGTTGGCCACTGATCTCGACAACAACATCGTAGGTTCCAGGAATCTCAGTTTCAAAATCGAATGTTGCCGTCCCGTTCGAGTAAAAGACCAAGCCGTTCGACTTGTTGATGCCGCCTTCTAATTGGGCGTTCGACAGGTCAGTTGATTGAATCCTCGGTTGAAAATCCTCTGGCGTCTGAATGGTTTGCCGGGCAACGGATTCCGCCGCATCCAAGTACTTTTCCATCAACACGGGAGGCAAGCTAATGACGTCGCCGATATTGTCAAAACCATAGCCTGAATCGTCCCCAGGAAAGGCTGACGCAGGCAAGTAATCGACACCCAGCAAATCGCGGATCGAGTTTCGGTATTCACTGCGAGTCAAACGGCGGATCGTCACTTGCCCTGGAACTGCTCCTTGCGAGCAATCGATTTGGTGTAACGTCTTGTCAATCCATTTAGCAAGATACTCCCGGTCCGAGTCCGCTAAGGGGGAAGCATCCTTGGGTGGCATTGAGCCATCTTCAACGCGGCGCCAAGCCTTCTCCCAAACGTCATTGGCTTGACGAATGGAACGCATGTTCTGAAACTGATCAAATCCCAACCCGGCGGCCGGTTCATCGCCGCTATGACAATCCACACAATGCGTCCGGAGCAACGAAACAGCCCGCGGATCGAGGTCATCGAGTCGTGCCCAACAACTGACAGATAACGAATTGCTCCAACCGATGCCGGTTGTGACTAGCGCGAGTGCAACAAGAAATCGAATCGTGACGATGGATACGAATCGTCGCTCAACACGCGAGTACTGAATGGAAGGCCACCAGTACAGGTACTGGCGGACGGGCACAACTATCGAAGCAAAGGGCAAACGCCCCGCGGGATATTTTCGCAGCATGGCTAAAACACTTGCTTCCGCCCCAGCTGAGCAATCGCCTCATTTGCCAATCAGCAATGGCGGGAGTCTACTTAGGAACGCAATCTGTCCAGTCCCAGGTAGATTGTAGCTCAAATCGAAAGCTTGCGCAGCCCGAAAACACCCCTTGATCAACGCCGAACAGCATGCCGACGAACGACGGGGCCGAAGTTTCCGTCTAGAACCATCCCAATTCGCTCAAAGAATAACGAACAATAAAGCCAGCAGCCACCACGCTAACCATGCTCATGAGCTTGATCAAGATATTCAGGCTCGGACCACTTGTATCCTTAAATGGATCACCCACCGTGTCGCCCACGACCGCCGCTTTGTGTGCTTCGCTGCCCTTCCCGCCATGGTTCCCAGCTTCAACATACTTCTTGGCGTTGTCCCAGGAGCCGCCTGCGTTGGCCATGAAAATCGCGACACAAAAACCACAAGTCAAACACCCAACTAGAAGTCCAAGCACTCCGCCCACTCCCAGAACCCAACCCGCCGCTATGGGCAACAACAAGCCAAGTAACGAGGGCAGAATCATCTCGCGTTGAGCGGCTTTCGTGCTAATCGCGACCGGACGAGCGTAATCGGGTTGGCTCGTGCCATCCATGATCCCAGGGTTTTCGGCAAATTGACGCCGGACTTCGTTGACCATCCCGCGAGCAGCCCGGCCCACTGCTTGCATCGTCATTGCACAAAACACAAACGTGGCCATGCAACCCAAAAACGCACCAATCAAAACTCGAGGATTCAAAACCGACGCATCGTAAAAATTGGCAAAGTCGGACAAATAAGCCGTACGCACGTTGACTAACGCCTCGCCCGAAGCCGCAAACTTGAATTCCGGGGCTCCCGTTTCCGAATTGGTTCGGGTTAACACACCTTCCGGAACGGCTTGTCCTTTGGCGATGGCATTCCAGTTTTTCTTCACGTCCGCATTTCGCAAAGCGTTGGGCATGACCAAATAACTATGAGTCCCCAATTTTTGCTCGCTACTAGTCGCGGTTTCCGCCAACGAGCTTGCGGTCCTCAATGCGGCAAATTTGTCGGAAACTTTGTACAGAGTATCGGCAGTTTTGATGGCGGGTTCTGTCACGGCCCATCGCTCGAACCCGATTCGTACTTGGTCGACATAGGCGGCCAACAAAGCCAACGCAGTCAAGGCCGCCGAGCCAATCGCAAAGCCTTTTCCGGTGGCCGCGGTCGTGTTGCCTAGACTGTCTAAAGCGTCGGTCCGCTTTCGCACAATCGGATCCAAATGGCTCATCTCGGCATTGCCACCCGCGTTGTCGGCGATCGGACCGTAGGCATCGGTCGCCAACGTGATGCCCAAGGTACTCAACATTCCCACCGCAGCGATTCCTACACCATACAAGCCAAGTGTAAAATACTGAGCGTCGTCGAATCTGAATCCATTCGCGCAACCAAACGCCAACGCTGTGGCAACACATACCACCAGAACAGGCATCCAAACGCTTTTCATCCCGTCCGCCAAACCGGCAATGATCACGGTCGCGGGACCCGTCAATGCCTGCTCGGAAAGCAATTGCGTCGGCCGATACTCGTCACTGGTGGCATACTCTGTCCACTTGCCAATCAACCAACCCGCCGCCAGACCCACCGTGATACTGGCTGCGACCATGATGTGATCACTACCTAAGAACAAGTAGGTTAGGACCCAACTGAGGGCCAAAACCGCCAACATCGAGGTGTCGATGCCCCACGCCAAGACTTTCAACAAGGCCTTTTGGCTCGCATCCTCACCGGCTCGAACCAGATAAATACACGCGATCGACATCGCCACGCCCAGCGCGGCAATCATCATCGGCAAAAAGACGGCATTCACAGTTAGTTGGGGTGTAGCTCCAGGTATGGCGCTCATTGCCGCATATCCCAGCGCTGCGGAGGCCAAAATCGAACCGCAGTAAGATTCGTACAAGTCCGCACCCATCCCCGCGACATCGCCGACGTTGTCGCCCACATTGTCCGCGATCGTCGCTGGGTTGCGCGGGTCGTCTTCGGGAATCCCTTTCTCGACCTTACCGACCAAGTCAGCACCGACGTCCGCAGCCTTTGTGAAAATGCCGCCGCCCACTCGCGCGAACAATGCCTGGCTGCTTGCGCCCATCAAGGAGCAAAGCATCGTGATCGTGACCGTGTTCAAATCCAACTGCAAGACAAATCTTAGAATGGCGTACCAGAATGCCATATCAAACAAGCCCAGCCCCACCACGCACAGCCCCATCACGGCGCCACTGCGAAAAGCAACTTGCAAACCTTCATTCAGAGATTTCATGGCCCCGGCAGCGGTGCGATTACTGGCAGAAGTGGCCGTTCTCATCCCCAAAAAACCGGCAAAGCCCGACCAGAATCCCCCGGTCAAAAACGCGAATGGGACATACTTCTCCTGGACTTCCGCGTAAGATGCCCACAGCAACAGTCCAAACACAGCCAGCATGAAACAGCTAACAACGACATATTGCTGCTTCAAATAAGCGTTGGCCCCTTCACGCACAAATCCCGCAATTTCAATCATTCGCGGAGTCCCTGGATCTGCTTGCATCATGCTTTGATAAAATCGGTAAGCAAATCCAAGCGCCGCAACTGACGCACCCAACAAGATTGCCCAGAAAACGTACTCTGTCGCGGCAACTCCGGTCACATTGGCGGAACCATTTGCCTGTCCCAACAACAGCGACCAACTTTTCAGCTGCGGCAATAAATCCATCGGGGCGATGAAGTTCATGGGGCGATCCTGTAGAGAACGAAAGATCAGGCCGGTAGGTTCGCTTGCAACTCGTACGGACCATACCACCCGAACGGCTGGAAGGGCGGAAGTCTAATCAACACTTGATCCGAATGTCAATAACCGGCAAGTGCGTAAAATTGTCTCTTGTTTCTTGTCTAACGGCGTCGAAGTTTCTCTTAGAGCGAAAAGGCCAAGAAAAAAACCCAGTCGCGAAGGCGGCTGGGTTTTGTTTGACTTCGGGACCGCAAGCTATCCACAAAATCGCGACATCAGCATCACTAACTTGGGTGGTAATCCTAGTTTCGTCTCATCGGCTGAACAACTATGTCAGAGAACTGATGTCGCGCGGGATTTCGTCAGGTGTCCTGAATTAACGGATTCGGCGCAAAACCGAGCCACCGAACGGACGCAATACCGGACGAGCAGGAGCCGAATTGCATTCCGATTCGTAGCTTACTTGAGCAACGGTTGGAGCAACTTCCGACGAAGCTACTGAAGTACAACCGCAATCGGTTGCCACAGGAGCCGGTGTGCTGCAGCCAGTCGCGCATGGGGTTGCGCAAGCAGTTGCGGTCGATTCGCAGCAGTTGCTACGACGAGCTACAAGGCGAGTACGTTGTGCCGGAGCGCAGCAGTTGCTGGCAACAGCCGTTTCGCAGCATGGAGCTGGAGTTGCAGCACATCCACATGAAGGAGCCGGAGCCGGTGTGCAGCAAGGAGCCGGAGCCGGTGTGCAGCAAGGAGCCGGAGCTGGTGTGCAACAGGCGTTTCGTCGAGCGAACACGCGAACTCGAGCGGGTCGAGCACACGGATCACAGCTTGATACCGAAGCGCAAGAATTGCAGCTAGAAACGGTGCCGCATGAACCGCAGTTCGATGCGACAGCCGAGCCACAATTCGTGCAACCTTGGCCTACCACAACCGCTGCGGCTGGCTCTGGAGCTGGAACTGGAGCTGGCGGAGCAGCTTCCTCTTGAGCGAAACTAACGGCTGGCATTACCAGCAAAGCGAACAACAAGGCAAATTTCTTCATCATGCCTTCAATCCTCCTAAAAAATGTTTGGTCTTCATTCCGATGAGACGCCAAACTTCCATGTCTCGGGAAGCAATCCACTCTCGCTCCCTCAGCCCGGCAGTTTAACGATTATCCGAACCTGGATAAATGGGTGGTCTGTAGGGCCAGTCGCAGGGAACGAATCGATCGAGTCGCTTCACGAGAATCGGGGGTGTCTTTTCTTGCTTCCCTTTTTACGAAAAAACTGAATAAAAAAGTCCAAAACTACGATTCCCCTAGACAGAGCGACGCGGAGAATGGTAGGATGTCCCGCTTAGCTAAAATGCTATCAGTCCTCAAGGACTGGGTCCGCAGGTCATTCGAGGGAGTCGAATCCGGCGTCGGATTCGTTCAGAATGGCTCCGCATTAATGGAGGGTCTAGCGATGGGTCTTTCGAAGCGTTTGATGGTCCAAGTTCAATCCCATTTGGAGGAAAAATGGTTAAGCTGTTAGTTCGTGACAAAGAATCAATCCAAGAAGCAGTCCGCCGTTTCCGTAAGTTGGTGGAACGTAGCGGTATCAAAAAAGAAATGCGTCGTCGCGAATACTACGAAAAGCCTAGTGAAATCAATCGTCGGTCACGACTGCGTGCCGAACGACGTCAGAAGAGAACTCGCACAATTCTTGGCAATTAGTAATTGGTGATTGCCGACTAGTCTGGGCAACGTCTGCTTGCCGACTGGTTTTTTTCGATGGCTAGTTTTGCTTGATTGAATCGCCATAGACCTGGTGGCAGGATGTCGGTTTTGCTCAGTTTTTATCGGCCTGTTGGATGGAGACCTGGAAACATGGTTGGCACCATTCGCCTAGGCTTGGTTGGGTCCAGCGTTAACGTTGGTCTCTTCCGCTAAATTCGGTCTCAGCGAATCATGCTCGCGCACGTCTTTCCTAACGTGCACGAGCTTTTTTCTTTTGGCGAGCCCAAGTTTACGTGACTTGCAGCACTCGCTCGATTTCCGCGCGCGTCACCGGCCGAATCAATCCTTTTTCCGTAATGATCCCCTCAATCAGGTTGCCCGGAGTCACATCGAACGCTGGGTTGTAGACATTAACGCCGATGGGAGCAGTTCGTCGCCCGAATCCTTCGGTGATCTCTTCGGACTGCCGTTCTTCGATCGGAATTCTATCGCCCGATCCGATGCTAAGGTCGAAAGTGCTGCTGGGCGCCGCAACATAAAAAGGAATTCGATGAAAGTTGGCCAAAACGGCTAAATTGTAGGTCCCAATCTTGTTTGCCGTATCACCATTCGCGGCGATTCGATCGGCACCCACTATTACGGCATCGACATCCTTAGTGGCCATCACATGTGCCGCCATGTTGTCGCATATCAGGGTGCATGGGATTTTTCGTTGCATCAATTCCCATGCGGTCAAACGTGCCCCTTGCAGCAGCGGTCGCGTCTCATCCACATAAACATGCAGCTGTTTGCCGTGGTCCTGTGCCGTAAAGCAGACGCTGAGCGCCGTTCCATACTCCGATGTTGCCAAGCCTCCGGTGTTGCAATGCGTCAGAATGTTGTCGCCGTCACGAAGCAGCTCAGCTCCAATGCGTCCGATTTCATGACACATCCGTCGGTCTTCATCGTGGATGGCGATGGCTGTTTGAACCAATTGCTTCAACACCCAACCAGCTGGGTTGTCCCGATCCGGATCCGTAACCCGGGCCCAAGCCGAATCCAACTTGTCCAAGGTCGCGTTGATCCGATTCAATGCCCAAAACAGATTGACCGCCGTAGGACGACTAGTCGCCAAATACTCGGCCGCACCACGACAGTTTTCCATAACTTCTGAAAATGACCGTTTGCCGGTATCGCGACAAGCCAGGCACACTCCATAAGCCGCCGCGATCCCGATGGCGGGCGCTCCACGAACGCTTAACCGTTTGATCGCTTGCCAAACCTCGGCCACCGTTACCAAGTCCAGATAGACGGTTTCGCCCGGCAAGCGAGTTTGGTCCAGCAATCTCAGCACCGGCCCGTCCGGCCCAAAGTTTTCGGCTGCGAGCCAACGGATTGCTTGGACGGGGAGATTTGATTCTGACATTTCTTATTCCTGGCATGAAGCAGCATCGCGCGACGACGAGCCCATGCCGTTGCCGGATAAATGCAGCTTGCTTTTTCGTCACACAAAGATTCTTGACCGAAGTTGGGTTCGCCAAGACGCTGGGTCTGGAGGACCGCCCAGCATCTCGGGAAGTTCCGAAGCGATACCAGTACGCGGCGATTGCGCCAGAACTTCCGGTGGTCATGGTCAAAATTATCGTCGACGGCGAACCAAAGTCGAAGCGGGCTTGTCCAAGTTGCGCGACCCCGCTATTATGCGGTCCAGTTAACCGGAGCGATCGCTTTACGGTCGTCGCTCAGTATTGCCTGGTGGTGTAATGGTAGCACAGCAGATTTTGATTCTGCTTGTCTAGGTTCGAATCCTAGCCGGGTAATTTTCCCCTCTTGAATTACAGCTGAGGAAGCTTTCCCCGCTGTCCCAAGCCACGCGTTCCCCGCTGTCCCAGCCCCCGCTTTCCCCGCTGTCCCAAGCCACGCGTTCCCCGCTGTCCCAGCCCCCGCTGTGTCCCAGCCACCCGCTGTCCCAACCCCACGCGTAACCCGAAGAAGCGTAAACCAGGGAACAATTTGTTATGAAACTTCCCTCACTAACGTTTCGGGTTGGGAGGGTAATTCAAGTGCAGGTCCGCTGAAGAAAAGCTCCAGAACGGAATCTTCGACTATTCCCCAGCGAACGCGTTCATCTCACAACTTGACTTTTCAGAACTTTTCTTCTGCAGTCAATCGAACTGCTGTTTCCGAATCGGACATACATCTATAATGTCGGTTGAGCTCGTTGCGATTCCGCATCGCGACCGTTCCAACGTACTAATTGGTGGCACCTGTAAACGGAAACGAAGGTGAATAACTCATCCCTAGCTCGTCTCAGTAGTCGGCGCACGTCTTGGTTGGTCGCGATCGTGGGTTTCGCTTTTGGCAGCCACGTGATTTTCTACACGATCGGCGCGAGTTTGGCCCTGCAGGCGACGCAAGAGGCGACCTCCGTCCAGGATCCAATGCAAGAAGTAACTGAACCGCCGGTTGAGCAACCGACACGTAGCATTAGATTCAACTTGTTCCAACGCAATCAAAATCCAGTATTGCGGGCCAAACGGCCTTCGTTTCAAGAACGCGATAACGAGCGTTTGTATTTTTCGGACTTCTTTGCCCAAGCTTTGCAAGGTGCGCCACCCGATTTTGAATCTCTGGCAGCCAATTCCGGCAACGAAACGTCCAAGCCGACTGGAACGGCGAGTGAACCGGACAAGACTCCAGGGTCGGGACCGTTTGATGAACTGATCTCGGCGGAGACCATCGAAGATTTGGTCAAAAGTCAAGTCAATCAGTTGACCGTTCAGATCACGACTCCCGGGCGATTTCGCTCCGATTACAACACCGTGCACCAAACCTATGTTCAATTGGCGCTGCTCTTTGCGGTGAACGAACACTACGGCAAAGACATTCGTTGGAAAGACTCCGCGGCCAAGTACCGCGCCATGTTAGGGCGAACGGTCGGTGGAACGCGGGTCGGCACGGACCAAGCGTATCAGTTGGCAGTTCGCACTCGCGATGACTTGCAACAGATTTTGCGAGGCGAACGCCCGGAGATAGAGATCCCCGTTGAGCCCTTGGAGGACTGGAGCGGTTTGTTTTATCGTGCACCGCTGATGCAGTGGCTCGATTCATTGGCTCAAGAACAGATGCGTCCGTTGGTCAGTGATGTTAATTCGACCAAGGCCAATGAAAGCGAAGTTCTCCGCCAATCGGAACAAATCGCCGCGATTGCTCAGTTATTGTTGATGCCCAATATGGAGGACCATGACGATGATGCCTACGCCAAACATGCTCTCGAAATGAAGGCGGCCGCATTGGAAATCAAAGCAGCGTTTGTGCGGCAGGACTATGCCGATGTAGGAACCGCCGTCAATCGCATCACCCAGGCTTGCGACGCCTGTCACGGTGATTTTCAGTAGATTGGCCGCGACGGAGTTATACGAATATGACCCACGGATCGGTCGCGACACGATCGTGGACCGTTCCCACGGTCCGATTCGCGGCCGACTGTTTTTAGCCGCGAAGCAATTTCGATAAGCGGTTGCAATAATCTGACCGACCGAACTGTCAGCGACATGGGGGCAGCTATTGTTGGCGATATCTTGCCCCAGAACTTTCGCTTGAGTAGAGTTGAGCAGAACCGCTTCGAAAAAACTTTGGGCAATGTTGCTTCGAAATGAGTGAAACGCGTGTGCGTCGAACTCGGAATTAGGACGACCTTCATCGGATGACGATTGGTCGAATTCCCTCAGGAAATCTTTTTCAATCTTAAGTTAGGATCTCACCGCATGGCAAATAGTATCGATTCAAGCAATTGGTCAATCGACATTTCGCGCCGTCGATTGCCGCTTGTTCGCCATTCTCGATTCAACCATTGTTTGGCAATTGGCTCGCTTTTGATGATCGGACTCAGTGACGTGGGCATTGGCGCGTGCCAGGACACTGCGGTTGATGATCGGCAGGAAGCCGCAGCGGAAGCAACGGCCGACAAGGCCGCTCCAATTTTCGTTGATGGACAAGCGCAGGTTGTCCCAGCGTTTCGTGACTCGTCCGAATGGATTCGTCATGACTTGTTTGTGGAGACCGAGTTCGATTCCGATGGCGATGGAAAGCTCGATCGAATGCACGTCTCTGTTGTACGCCAAGCGCAGACAGAGACCGAGGGTCTGAAGGTCCCGGTCATTTACGAAACCAGCCCTTATTTTTGCGGGGTGAGTTCTGGCTCGGCTGACTTTATGTGGGATCCCAAGCACGAACTCGGGGCCACACCACCGAAGCGAACCAGCCCGCCAGAAATTGAAGCCAAAATCAATCGACCAACGATCTCGCGAGGACATATTCGAACCTGGGTACCACGAGGGTTCGCGGTGGTGCATTCGTGCTCGCCTGGGACGGGCCTGTCTCAAGGTTGTCCCACGGTGGGCGGGATCAACGAAGCCTTGGCACCCAAGGCTGTGATCGATTGGCTGAATGGTCGGGCACGTGGTTTTACAACGATCGATGGCGATGAATTGGTGACGGCGTACTGGTGTACAGGAAAAGTTGGGATGACTGGGACTTCTTACAATGGAACTTTGCCGATCGCCGCGGCAACGACTGGGGTAGAAGGCCTCGAAGCCATCATTCCCGATGCTCCCAACACTTCGTATTACCACTATTATCGAGCGAACGGTTTGGTTCGACACCCTGGCGGGTATATGGGTGAGGACATCGACGTGCTATACGACTTCATTCACAGCGGCAATGTGGACTTCCGTGGCTATTGCAACCGAGTCGTACGAGAAGAGGAACACTTGAAGTTCATGGATCGCGAAACTGGAGACCTCAACGAGTTCTGGGCTGGTCGCGACTACCACAATCAATTGGACAACTTCCGGGCCGCCGCCTTGATGGCACATGGCTTCAACGATTGGAATGTAATGCCCAGTCACACCGTTCGCATTTATTTGGCGCTCAAGGAACGCGGTGTTACCGTACAAAACTATTTTCACCAGGGAGGACATGGCGGTCCGCCGCCGATGGAAATGATGAACAAATGGTTCACCCGTTTCCTGTACGGAGTGGAGAATGGAGTGGAAAAAGACCCGCAATCCTGGGTTGTGCGTGAGAACGACGATCGTGAAAGTCCGACTCCGTACACCGCGTATCCCCATCCAGACGCCGCACCTGTCGCACTGCATCCCCAGTCCGGCGGCAACCAACTGGGGGCGTTGGGCTTGAATACGCCTAAGTCGGCCAAAGAGACTTTGATCGATGATGTCAATCTTTCGGGGGCAACGTTGGCCGCTGCTGCCGAGTCGCCAAATCGTTTGCTGTACGCCACACCACCACTCAAGTCTCCAGTCCACATTTCCGGTATCCCGAGATTGACGATCCGGGCCTCCAGCAGCAAGCCGGCGGTCAACTTGTCGGTTTGGTTGGTGGCGCTTCCATACACGAACTCGAACAACATCAACGACGATATCATCACGCGTGGCTGGGCAGATCTGCAAAATCATCAGTCTCTGAGGGAAAGTCAGCCCCTGGAGCCTGGCAAGTTCTACGAAATGACTTTTGAACTGGAACCGGATGATCAAATCATCCCTGCAGGTCAACAGATCGGCTTGATGATTTTCTCGAGCGACCGAGATTTTACATTGTGGCCGGAACCGGGCACGGAACTGACCGTGGACTTGGAAGGTGTCAAACTAGAATTGCCGATTGTTGGTGGGCAAGCCGCGCTGGACTTTGACGAGTAGGCTCTGACGGCTACGGTTGGGACAAGAAGCACGTCGGGATCATGAACTATGGTTCACGGTCCCGACTTTGCTTGGCGGACCATTCGACAACAAACCAATAACTTCCGGATAGACTCGATGAAAACGGGGAGTTCTCGACGTCATCACGGCACGCTTCGAAACCTTCTCGCGACAGAAGCTGAATTCTTGTATCTGTAGCGAGCGACAAACGGCTATCAATCCGCAGGTGTCGGTTCTAGTTTTTCTGACACAAAAGGCCAATCTACTGCTGGCTCTGGAAAGCTGTTTGCTTTAGCCATTGGATCTGGGCCAAGTGATGATAGCCGTGCCAAGTCGACATCGCGAGCGCCAAATCTAATGAGATATCTTCTTGCCGCTCGGGATGGAACATGACACGCGAGTAGTCTTCATCCGGCATGTAGAGACAAAGCTCGTACCAGCGTTGATTGATCCCCGCGATGATGTCGAGCGAAGGTCGACAATCAGCCGCCAACGAATCAGCCAATTGCGACCATATCGTTTCGTCAAACGGAATAATCGTCGGGCGGAGCGTCGTCAAAGCCTGCTTGAAACGCATGAACCAATTCAACTGAGCATCCGCCACGTGATGGACGATTTGCGTCACGGTCCAGCGTCGATAGCACATGGCCAATTGACCGGGCTCGAGGTCGGCGATGGCCAAAGATAGCTTCTTCGGATAAACCTTAAGCATCTCACGCCATTCCGTACGGCGTTCCGGTGTTAGCTTGGGCTCGCGAGTAAATGCTCCAAATGGGAAGTCCGGATTAGAATAGATTTTCGCGTCGCTCATGCCGAAATGGTGCCTAGCAAAAACACTGCCTGTGAACCTACCGTAGTGTAACCCTACCTTAGTCTATCACTTTTCCAGCCAACGATCCACACACAGGTCGGTCAGCTAACGGACCGCGAATTAGGGGGATGAACAAGGCAGCGAATATCCACTACATTATTTGACGGTTCGCAAAGCGGGCGGCACCGTATTTCGGTCCGAAAGGAGTTCAATTTGACGGGTTCGGGATCAAAGACTATTTCCTACAAGTCGGCGCGCGAGATTGCCAAAATGCGTGAGGCTGGCCTCGTCGTTTGGCTGGCGCACCAACGCGTGGCCAAAATGATCGGACCTGGGGTTTCCACAGCGGAAATCAACGAACAAATTCGACTCACTTTTCAGGAGCACGGAGCAGTTCCACTATTCTTGAATTATCCTCCGGACTCGGCACGACCCTTTCCGGCCGAAACTTGCATCTCCGTCAACGAACAGGTCGTGCATGGTATCCCAGGCAATCGCCGATTGAAGCCTGGGGAAATTGTGAAAGTGGACACCGGCTGTTCTATCGGGGGCTGGTGCGGCGATGCCGCGGTGACTCACGCGATCGGATCCATAACGGCGAAAGTTCAATCACTCTTGGATGTGACCCGCGCTGCCTTGAACGGCGCGATCCTGGCATTGGGGGAGTGTCGGAAGTGGTCGGAGGTGGCACAGCGAATTGAAGCGATCGTCCGCCCGCATCGCTTTGGGATCGTGGAGTCGATGGTTGGGCATGGGATCGGAAGAAAACTTCACGAAGCCCCCGATGTACCCAATTATTTTGACCCAGAATGGAAAAATGATTTCGCAATTCGCCCCGGTTTGGTTTTGGCCATCGAACCGATGATCAATTTGGGAACCAAGGAAGTTCAAGAAAATCGGGACGGATGGACCATCGTGAGCCGCGATCGAAGCTTCAGTGCACATTTCGAGCATACGGTCGCCATTACAGAGGATGGACCACAAAGACTAACTTGCGAACCTACTGAGGCAGAATGGCAAGCCCGAGCATGGCCCGATTGGTTGCCGCCTCGTGAACAATGGTTGCGGTGGTAAGCGAGGATAGCCGACGATGAAATTTCAAAACGTTTGCCTCGAAGCGCTTTCGTATACTTTGCCACCGACCAGCGTCACGACCGCAGAGATTGAACAACGCTTGACGCCTGTTTACGAACGACTCAAGTTACCGACCGGTCGTCTGGAAATGATGACCGGCATTTTAGAGCGTCGTTTTTGGCCGCGTGGCACCTTGCCCAGCGAAATAAGCATCGAAAGCGGGCGACGGGTTCTGCAGGCGGCAGGAATTGATCCTCACCAAATCGGAATGCTAGTTCACGGTTCGGTTTGCCGCGACCAATTGGAGCCGGCCACTGCTTGTCGCGTGCATTGGAAACTCGGGCTACCATCCGAGTGCTTGGTCTACGACACCTCCAATGCGTGTTTGGGGATGATCAATGGTATGCTTCAAGCCGCAACGTTGATCGAATTAGGACATATCCAATCGGCACTGGTTATCGGGACCGAAAACGGAACCGATTTGGTCGAAGATACGATCGAGATGCTGAATCAATCGAATGAAATCAACCGTCGCAATATCAAGTTGGCCATCGCTTCGTTGACCATTGGCGCTTCGAGCGCCGCGATCTTGCTCACACATCGAAGTATCAGCTCGACGGGAACAACGGTCGAATCCATTGTCACGCGGGCTGACACGCAACATTACCAGCTCTGCCATGGCGATCAACAATCCAGTGATTCGAGCCATCGGTTGCTGATGAATACCGATTCCGAAACGCTAATGGCCGAAGGCATTGAAACGGGCTATCGGACTTTCCAAAAGCTATTGTCCGAGACGGGTGAGACCACTGCGGATATTCAACGCTCGATTTGCCATCAGGTCGGAATGGCTCACCGCAAGGGCATGCTCGATCGTCTTGGTTTGCCGCAGGATCGTGATTTTGCCACCGTCCAATGGTTGGGGAATACCGGGGCTTGCGCGCTGCCGTCCGCATTGGCCATCGCGGCGGAACTCGAGGCGATTCCGCGCGGATCGCGAGTTGTCTTGTTAGGCATTGGTTCCGGAATCAATTGCGCTATGGCCTCCATTCGTTGGCATGGGGCCAAGATCCAAGGTGAACCCAATCTTCGACTCTGGATACCTCCATCAGCCAAAGCGACCTGGCATTTGGCCGGAAAAAACTTATAGACTTTCTTGAACTGGACCAACAAAAAGACGGAGTGGTCAGCCTTCGGCCAACCACTCCGTCTTGTATGAAACACCAAGTCCATTACTTGCTAATGACTTTGGCCATCTCACAAATCTTGCTCGAATAACCCCATTCGTTGTCGTACCATGCGACGAGTTTGACAAATGTGGAGTCCAACATAATTCCAGCTTCGGCATCAAACACGCTGGTGCAAGCCTCTCCGCGGAAATCGGTCGCAACAACCTTGTCTTCCGTATACCCCAAGACGCCTTTCAACGCACCTTGACTAGCGGCTTTCATCGCAGCACAAATTGCTTCGTAATTGGTCTCTGTATTCAGCTCGCAGGTCAGATCAACCACCGAGACATCAGACGTTGGAACGCGGAACGCCATCCCAGTCAATTTCTTGTTCAGTTCTGGGATGACCCGGCCCACAGCCTTCGCTGCTCCCGTTGAACTTGGGATGATGTTTTCCAAAATACCTCGGCCACCGCGCCAATCCTTATTGCTCGGTCCGTCCACCGTTTTCTGTGTCGCCGTTGCAGCATGAACCGTCGTCATCAAGCCACGCTTGATGCCAAAGGTGTCGTTGACCACCTTGGCCAATGGTGCCAAGCAATTGGTCGTGCAAGACGCATTGCTGATGATTTTTTCACCTGCATACTTCTGATGATTAACGCCGAAGACAAACATCGGCGTATCGTCTTTCGAAGGAGCGCTTTGGATCACCTTCTTGGCACCCGCATCCAAGTGTTTCTGGCAGGTGTCCAATGTCAAGAACAGACCAGTACAATCCACTACGACATCCGCACCAACGTCACCCCATTTCAGGGCGGCCGGATCGCGTTCGGCCGTCAAACGAATCTTCTTGTCATTGACGACCAGAGTCGATCCATCCACCGCCACATCACCACAAAACCGCCCGTGAACGCTGTCGTATTTCAGCATGTACGCCAAATAATCGGGCTCCAACAAGTCGTTGATTCCGACGATTTCCAAGTCGCTGCCGAAGTTCTTTACCGCAGCTCGAAATACCATTCGGCCAATTCGACCAAAACCATTGATGCCCAATCGGACTGCCATCGTTGTGTGCTCCACTCTAATGCTTGCGACTCACCGAAACGGGGTCGGCAAAAAGGACGTTGTTTGCTCCGTGTTCAGAATGAACAAAACGGCCTGCCGGGAAACCTCGCGAATTATAGCTCGACTCGGAAATCCCTCAAACGGGGGAACCAGACCAAGGAAACGGGCAACCAACAAGGAGTCTGCTACCGCATAAAGCCCCTATCCGTGCCGCAGGGCAAGAATACTGGGTCGCTGCTCCCCCTTGCGTTATTACTGTTCGCCGACCCGCTGCTGCCGCGCCTCGAGCATCATTTCTTGCACTTTAGCATCGTGATCCGGTTTAAACTCTTTCTGAGAGAAATCGGAGAGCTCTTTGAACATGGCAGTGATCTTTGTTTGCTGACGCTTTTCCTTCGAGGCCAACCGCTCTTGTGTGGCAGAAAGCATGTCGTTCCATTGATTGATCGTTACCAATTGGCGATACATCTCGTAATACCTGTTCGCCATCGAGAACTCATTTTTTCCCAACGCTAATTTGATACGCTCAGCCAATACTTGGCGTCGAGCCCAAAGGTCCAAAGTTTCGCTTTTCAAACCGGCGACGACACCTTCCGCCAAAATACGGTCTTCGTCATCCGGCAGTAATTTTTCCATGAAGGGCTTGTAGCCCGGAACGATTGGCAATCGAGCAATATTGCGTTCGCCGTTCTTGACCAACAGCAACCGAACCCGTTCATCACCCGGTTTAATCTCAATTTGACCGTTCCAGTTAGTTTTGCCTAAGTATTCGAAGGACTCCTCCGTTCCAAAAATGCTACGACTATAAACTTGATAGCCATTGAGGGGAAATTCTGCCAAGTTTTCCTTGGTTGTCCCACGTTTGGTGAACAAGCGAATCTGGCTTGGTCCGGCAGGAGTCCGTACCACAATCCCGATCTTCTCAGTGTTGCGTCCCTTTTTTCTACCCAGGGCTGCTTCAGCCCGATTGACCGAGACAACTTTGGCTTTGACGTAAGGGCCTTCTACGGCGTCTTGTTGGACCAGCAAAGTGAATTCCAGTGTCTCAATGTCCTTCAATTCAAACTTTCGTTGGCGGTTCGATTGACGTACGATCGGTTCGAAGACCTCGCCGCTTTGGATCCAACAAGGGCTCGTTGTGTTCGGCACCAACGAAAGGACCACCGCCTGGTCATCACCGACCGTCTCTTCGACTCTCACCATCAAACCATGCGCCCGAACACGAGCGGTCACGATATCAGCGTCACTGTGTTCCAGTTGAACCACAGGACGAAATGCTTTCGCAATGGTATCCGCCAGACACCCAGCCAAGTAGCCTGTTTCCGAAACCGACTTGGAATAAACCGGGCCCAACGACCAACCGCTGATATCCAATTCGTTGATTGCGTAATCGAATCCGGTTCCCGTATCTGCCAGTCGAACCACAAACAGCTTGTCGGTTTTGTACAGTTCGTCGTACAACTCGACTGGTAACTCCGAAATCGAGTGGTTCCAATTTGAAAACAGGTCACGCCATTTTTGCGGGACGACTTCTGTGGAAACTCGCCAAGCCGCAGACTCCGTCAATCTCAGTTGAGTGGAAGTCTCGCCGCACAATTGCTCCATGAACGAACGGTTCCAACGAGGTTGTTCGTCAACGATCATCCAAACCTTGACTTCGTAAGGACGATAACTCCAAGGTAAACCGATCTCCACATTTTCAGTGGACGTCGGCTTGGCCACTGGAACGGCAGCGGTTTCTTTGTCTGGCGTTTTCGCTTGATCCGCCCCACCACATCCTAACAAACAGAGCAATGCACCGACGCACCAAATCGCCACGCCAAGCTTGCTAAGATTCTTGCCAAACACCAATGTTGTTTGGATTTCATTCCCGCCGACTCGATACATTGAATTCACGTCAAGCTTCCTCGAACAAAACATGGTCGCACAGGCACGTTTACTCCAACTCAATCCGCCATTGTTCAACATTCTGGTAGATCGAGTTCAGGTCAAAACCGACATTGCGAACATCGGATCGAAAGGCATAGTATTGAGGCACTTGCCACAACGGCAAAATCGTGGTCTCGTTGTAAACTTTCTCGTGCAGATTCCTCAATGCCGAGCCTGCAGCCTGCCAAGTCTTGACTCGATCAATACGGTCCAAGGCATGCTCGACGGAAGAGTTGATTTCCTTCACCAAGCCGGTCTGCCCGAAAATTCGCCGTGCATCAACTAACGGTTCTTGCATCGTGCATTCGACGAACACAAAGTCGTAGTCGTTGTCTGGCGGCATCACCAAACCTTCGGGTAATTCCCGCAACTTGACTTTGATCCCAATCGAACCCCAACTCCGAGCCACAAAACCGCAGATGGTTTCGGGTTGAGCACCTTTCGGATAGGCCAAAATCAACTCCGGTGGCTTGGGCAACTCTTTGGCCGGTGGCGATGTTTGTTCGTCGGTCGGTTTTGGGTTGTCCCCTTCAGCGGGGGTGTCGGCTTCCGAAGGCGGCGGACCCAAAGCCGCTTGGGCCAGCGCTGCTTGTTCGTCTGTCATGTCGCCACGTGCCACCGCCGCACGAATTCTTGCTTCCTCGATTCGCCGATTTAACGCTTGAATCTGGCTGGCTGCCATTTGCACGAACACGGCAGCTAAATCCTGGCTATAAGGAACAGGACGAATCTTGAAGTTGTTGGCATACATCAGTGGATCGCTCTCGTCCATGCCGACCGGAAACGGACCACTGATCACTTGATATCCATCCAATTCCTGATCGTTGGTCAGTACTTGTCGAACTAGTTTTTCGCGATCGATCGCATAGAGTAAGCCCCGTCGAAAGGCTTGGTTCTTCGTCCAGTCATTACGCGGATTGGGAATCAGCCAATGCACAGACGGAATTTGATAACGTCGAACTTCGATTCCTTCAGTTTTCTGAAGTCGCAACAACTCACCCGGGAAGACCCGGTCCAACACATCAATCGAACCACTAATCAACAGCTCTGTACCGCGCGTCGGATCAGCCTGCAACTTCTCGACCAATAATGGGCGCCCCTGATCGGTAGTACTCGCCATGCTGTCAGAATTCGCACTGACGCTAACGGTGTTTGGAGTATACAAGACTCGTTCTGGTTCGCTTCGCAAAACTGCATAAGGGCCGTCGCTTCCTTCTAAATCTGTAGGCAAAAACGGAACCTGCAACAAAGCCGTTGGCAACAAGTACGGGTAATTGAGTCGAAATCTTATTCGCTCCGTATTTTCAACTTCCACCGAACGCAATGCCCGAGCCCAGACGGGATGAAAATAGTTATGTCCAGGAGTCGCCACTTGTTCCAGCATGCGTGCCAATTGAACCGAACTCAACTTCGGCGACTCTGGGTCGTCCATCCGGAGTCGGAAACGATAGTCTTGCCCTTCTTCACCCAAGGCATCAATGCTGCCGTGTTCGAACCGATAAACACCTCCATCTTCATCCTGCCGCACAAAGTCCATCAATAGCTTGCGGACCAATTTCCCGGTGCGTCGTGATGCCCAAGACTCAATAATTCTGGGATCCCTCAGTGTCGGCAATTGATCGACACCAACAATGATCATAGGGTATTTGTCAATGATCGTTCGACGAAGTTCCACGGCTTGCGGTAAATCCGGCGCAATGTCCAACATCACGCGCAAGCGATCTTGGGCCAAAACCGGATCACCTTGCGAAAGCGCTTCGTTCAGGGAATCGAGATGCACGAGAGCGTCTTGTTGAATTCGCGAAGTCCATTCCTGCTTCAGCTCTTCGGTTTCCCGAGCGTGACGCTCGGAGATCGTGCCCAGCAAGTCGCGAACCTGTCGATATAGTTTCTGTTGGTATTTTTCTTCGACTAACCGCGCAGTACAGAACTGTATCCCTTCGCTAGAAGTCTTGATATTGTCACCCAAGTTAAACCGACGCCCCGAAAATTTGCTCTTGAGTTCTTCAAAACAGATCAAGGCATCCCAATACGACTCTTCCATCAAAGCCGATCCAGCATCTCGCACCAGAATTTCAAACAAATCGATCTGCGGTCGCCGACCTTCAAACATCGGATGACTTAACAAGTAATTGTAGTAACGGTAAGCTTCCGACAGATCATTTTTCGCTTCCAGACGCTTGGCGACCTCCAACGCGATCGACGCAAACGATCGAACTTCAGCCACCATGTTCCACGGGGCAGCATAAGTGATCGTGCCGTCGGGTTCCTCCAACAACTTGAACAATATCTTTCCACGCCGTGGCAATGCCTCGCCCAGCGGCAAGTTCAACGGCATGATTTCATAACTCTGACCGTTGGAGAAAATCAGCAGATCAAACGGGTCGCGATCAATGATCGGCCTGGAATCGTACTTGAAGTAGTCGTACCCACTGTCTTGGGGAACGGTCTCTTGACCAAAGCTCTCGCTGCTAGCCAAACCGGCCGTCAACAAAGTTAGGAACACAATTAGAGAATTGACTTTCCGACAGCAAACGGCGCCAAAATCAATTGCGAGCTTCGTACGCATGCCTATTCTCCTGTCTGTTCTACAGAAACGTACAGCAAAGCGCCATCGGAAGTGGTAACGGCCCAATTCTCACCCAATCGAACCGGTCCGGCTAACAAGTTTTGTCGCAGTGACACCTGTTGTTGAACCTCGTTGCCGGCAATCGCGACCACATTGCCGTTCTTCGTGGCGAGCATCCAGCGCCCATCCGCACCGACCGGTTCGCCGGTAATCTCTCCGAAGGGAGCATTGGCGATCGTCGCGGCAATCGTGAAATCAGAATTGATGACTAGCCAATTTCCTGCGGTCGTTTCCAATAGGAGCTGTCCGTCGTTCGAAACCCAAGGACCATTCCGCACGAGTTCCGGTAATTCGACAGTGCGCTGCTCGGTCAATTCTCCGTCGATAAGTACTAATCGATCAAACGAAGTCTTTCTCTCGGAGTCTGGTTCGGGTTTTTGACGCCGAACAACCGCAACGCCTTCCATAAGTCGGACGGGTGGACGCAATACTAAGGTGTCTTCCCAAACCACTTCGGCTCCCTTGGCCAGTCCACCTGGAACAACGTTCAAACGATAGGCCTCGCCTTTGCCCGTAATCGCCACCAATGTGTCGGCGCCTAGCGCGATGGGCGGATGCCATTCCACAGTTTGACCCGGAGCCAACGCCGGTTTAAAGCCACTTGCCGCACGACTTCCAGTTCGCAAGTTGACCAAATAAACTTCGCCCGAGCTGGCACAAGCGATCACAGAGTCACCTAATAACACCGGTTGGCACGCCAATGGCAGCGAATCCTCCGGCCAAGTCGAAGGTCGAGAACGAGCGTTCTCTGTCTCAGCCTTCAAGTTGAAGATCATCCGTTCTCGTCTGTTGTTCGGACTCGTGACGAATCCTAAACCACCTTCCGATACCATGGTGTTGGTGTAGTGGAACATTTGCCCCGAAGTCGATCCTCGTCGGAGCGCGTTCTTCAAAGCAATCGACTTCCCGTCCGCTTCAAATTCGTATTGATCGCCTTGACTTGTGACGACATATGCTTTGCCGTCGATCATGAATGGTAGACCAGCTAACGCGGCCCCCAAGTCAACTTGCCACTTCGACTTCAATGATTCCATTTCCACCGCTGAAAGGGTCGAGACGGCGGCACCGCGCTGCCGACGAAGATGAAACAGTGTTTCTTCGATGACCAGAGGGGTACTGATGAACGTATCTGTTGGGTTTGCCGCAATCACACTTTCAAAGCTCTGCAGTTGCTTTCTCAGCGCAAAACGCGAGATGCCCATGCCGGTCACGTAGAAATGGCCGCCCTTGGCCATCAATGTTCGCGAACTAACCCCTTCACTGGGTTGGAACTTGGTGTTAATCCCTTGCACCACTGGACGTTCCCCTTCGTCACCAATCGCAGACAGAACCGAAACGTTGCCTTGGTCATCCGAGACAATCACGTCATCGCGACCATAACTCAACAACGGATTTGTCAATCGTCCAGCAAAATTCAATTTGGGCTGAGGACGCTCCAAACTCCAGCCTCGCTGAAGCGTCGTCAAAATATGTACACTCGAGTTTTGCGGTTTCGATTCGGCGACATAAATGAGCCCACGCTGCACGCTTGGCGGGTTGACAATCGTTCCCGCATCATGATTCAGCAAAAAGACTTCCTTGCACGTCATCTGTTCGGCATCCAAAACGTACAAGTACCACTGATTTCCGGCTTGGTATAAATATTGACCAGTTGCACTGACACCAACCGACGAAGTAATGGACTGCGGGAGTTGCGCCTGGCGAATTCCCCGCCCCGTCCGAACGTCAAGTTTCAGCACTTTTCCATTCGCGGTTGAAACATACACATAGTCCGCAGTCGCGACCGGCGGAAAGAATGGGTCCGCCATTGGAACCCGCCACACGACGTTCCCACTGAGGGCATCAATACACAGAATTGAATTGTCTTGTCCCGACGAAACGATCCACTGTTCTGGCGTCGCATTTGGAACGGATTGTGGAACAACACCGTCGTACTGAAAACCGACAAACTTTCGCCACAAAGTCTGACCATCCGTGGCGCGAATTGCATACAAAGCACCGTTGGTCACCACCGGAATCAATTGGCGATCTGAGATATTCAAGGGTTCGCCGGAGAAGGTAGCAAACAGCACCGATGCCGGGTCGGCCGGCGCGGCCTCGGGTGTCAGCGATAGTTCCGAACTGGTCACTAGTGTCTGTTCGCGTTCGGCGACCAATTGACGAACTTCACGCACGTCACGGTTGGCTTCCAATTCGGGGTACGTCATGACCAGCCCGCGATAGGTTTCAAAGGCCGAGTTCGTTTGACCAGCGGAAACAAAGTCGTTGATTTTCGACAACGCACCCGTCTTCGCAGATTCGGTGTTCAACTGTCGTTCGACTTGGGCGATCAATTCTTTACCGTCGGTGATTTTCTTCCCAACAATAACGCCCGCTCTTTGCGTGGACGTGATGTACATCGAGTTATCCACCAGAGTTAAGGCCTGCAAAGCCTTTTCATGCAAGGCCTTCTTCTTGGATACGTCGCTGGCTAACTGAGCCTTTTTAGCCAAGGCCACGACGGTGTTGGGCAGTATGTCGGCCAATTCGTCACGAGCGTCACTAAAGCCATCCTCTTTTTCGATCGTGGGCAACAAAGTCAATGCGTATTCCAAGACGGTCTCAGGGTCGCTCCTGGAAGCCATCAACAGGTCGCACATTGTCAAACGTACCAGCGCTAAACTGGCGCGAGTTTCTTTGGGAAATCGTTTGCGAAAATCGGTATACTTCGCCTTGGCGTCGGTATAACCACCTGTCTTGTAGGATTCGTCCGCTTTATCCCATAACTGATTCGCAGACAAAGTGTTGAAATACACCAGCAAGCCGACCGCCAATGCCGTAAATACAAGCAGCATCCCTCCGCCAACCCATAACCAAGCACCTTGCCAAGGGTTGCCCTTGACCCGTTTGCCGGCGAATGCCGTCGAGATATTGCTGGAGGATTCGACACTTGGATCGCTTGGCCCGCTTCCCCACGGCAGAGTTTCTTCTTCCTTTTTCGATTGAGGACGTCCAAAATCCACGGCTGGGGTAATCACTGGCTCCGCAAAAACCGTTGGATCACTCACGAACTGTCCCTGGTCCAAAACAGTGCGGTCGGTTGGGCCGGCGTCTTCTACCGCAAAAGTTGGATTTAACAACTCGGTTTGTAATAGCGCCGCGCTATCTTGCCCCGGATCATTCAAGAATTCAGTCAACAACTTTTCGCCAACCTGGGCGGTGACGAACTTCTTCTTGACCATGTAGGTGACCACCGCTTGGGCAGTTGGTTCTTTCGAGCTTTGACCGATCTTGGCCGCGACCTTTTCGATCACATCTTTGGCCAAGAACTTCTTTTCGATCAAGAATTGGATGAAATCACGCGCTGGCATTGTTTATCCTCGTTCCCACATATTCGTTCAGCCCCGACTGCCCACGATTCGACTGCCCAGTTCCGTCGCCTTTCTCAAGGCCCATTCACCACTGAAATTGCGATCTCAAAAATCTTGGCATCAGCACCGGCATCCCAGACGTTGATCACGGCGCCGTGCGAGCTGGCCTCGTTGGCCTTGATCACCAACTTGCGGATATTGGGACTGTCCAATTTCATCTTGGCCAACTTTTGCCACATCTCAACTTTACCCGCCGCCATTTCTTCACCAACATCGCTTGACGTCAAAAAGAAGTTGTCGTTTTCGTCAATGTAGACTTGAATCGCATCCCTCTGCTCTTGCTGCTCCATCACAACCTCGCTCGGCTCATCGCTCGTGTCGGGCTGTTGTTGAATGGCTTTTTGCAATTTGAACGAAGCGGTCACCATAAAGAAAATCAGCAGCAAAAACGTCACGTCCACCATGGGGGTCATGTCCATTTCGGCTTCTTGCCGCGGCGCGCGTTTCCCGAACGGCAAGGTTTCGACCGGCTCCTCTTCTTCGAAACCTTTCCACGTCATTGGTTTGAACTTGGACTCCCCTTCTGGGAGTGGAGGTTTCTTGTTCGCTCCGCTGGGATCGGAGATTTTTCCAGACAAAGCGACCGAAGCGGTTTCGGGCTGAGCCGCCATCGCGCGAAAACCGGGATCTTGCGGCCGTCCCAGATCGAACTCGCCACTAGGCCCACCCATATTGTCTTTGTCCTGAGGCGGAGGACCTTTGCGTTTGCTCATGGTTGTTGACTCCACTGGCTCATAGCTACTGCCCTTCGTTCACCGCGGCATGGATCGTAATTTCTCGCCCTTCCGGGATACCACGATTGGCGGCTTGTTTGGCCACTTTCATGTTTTTCATCCGGGTCTGATGCCCAGCTCGAATGACGATAAAACGGATCTTATCGTTGGTCTGCAATTCGCGGTTGACATACTCTTGGATTTGCTCTTCCAGATTCTCGTCTGTCTCAACAATTCCCGAACCACGCTCGACTGCCCGGCCCAGATAGAAATAGGCATCCGAATCAGGAGAATCTTGTTCAATGTTGATCATGACCGCATCCTTGGCCGCAATCGCTTCACCGTGTTTGGCATAAGGCAGCGGAATCGGCGCTTGTTCCTGCATCTTGGATGCCACAACGAAAAACGATAACAACAAAAACGTGATATCAATCATGGGAGTGATATCCATTTCCGAGTCATCTACTCGTTTTCGCGGTTTGATAATACCGCTATTTCCCGTTCGCTCGCTCATGAAAATCCCGATTCAGTCACGTACCCCACCCGCTCCAAAGATCCCCGACCATCAGTGCTAAAGAAAAGAGTTACTTCGATGGAAAACGAATGGTGGCTTCCTTGAACATCTCAAAAAAGAAATTTAATCCCTCGGCGACCATCTCTTCCATCTTTTTGATTTGCACGTTGATCGAATTCACTGCCAAGATTAGTGGAATGGCAATCGCGAGACCCAAGGCGGTGGTGATCAACGCAAACATGATATCCTCGGCCAATTTGGACGCTTCGACTTGGCTGCTTTCGGATAGCTTTTGAAAAGCTCCCATCATACCCAAAACCGTTCCCAGCAGTCCCAACATCGGAGCCGACTTGATCACCGTGTTGACCCAACTCATTCGATGGTCGATGTCCGACAAGACGTCTCGTTGGAATCGATCCTGCACTAGTTGCCGCACTTTGTTGAACCCAAGCGAACGATTGTCCACCGCCAACTGCGATAATTGACACAACGCCCGTGGATCGTCAGAGCAGATTTCACTGGCCGAACGAAAATCACCATGTGCAAGTGGTTGTTCCATGGCTTGCAAGAACTCGCCCTGCATTGCATCCGAGCGAAACTTCTTTTCCCTCACGCGGTAATAAACAACGATTAGGCAGTAGACACCCCACAACGCAACCAAACCCATCGCACCGTAAATCGTGTTACCGATAATATCCCAAATGCTCATTTCAATCGTCCCAATGTCCTCGAATCAACTCCAACCCCAAAATACTTCCACAACACCCCTAATGCCCACCAATTGTAATTGTGCTCACTCCCAACCACAGACTGCACTTCGACATTTTCTTCACATCACGGCAAACAGCGAGTTATCGAATTCCCTATTGGCTGCTTCAGAGGATAGGTGCGAGCCGAACTTCTTTCAATAAGGGCACATGAACTAGTTCAAGTACACGATATTGGCCAATTCAAACCGATAATTTCCTGATGTCCCGACCACGTTGAAGATTGTCGATTTGATATGACGAATTTCCCGCCCATCACGCTGGATGCGCTCCGTTTCCAAACGATACATTTGATTGATCACATCAATTGGATAAAACTGCAGCGGGATTCGGTCCCCGGGATTCGAGACATTGGCGTTCCGCAACAAGTTCAAGTCCCAATTTCGCAGTTGAGGAATGGTGTGCGAGAAGTAAATTCGTTTCTCCAATCGCTTGAATCCCGCGCGAATCGCCGGTGTCTGGGATACATTGGTCAAGTACACAATGTTGTCGCCCACTCGTTCCGCGCCCGCCAACTCGATTTTGAAAAAGTCCAACTGTTGGGCATATTCGGACATCGTGTTGACCGAGTAAATAATCTGCCAACGCTTCCACGGCTCATTGATGTCTTTACCACCCCCGCCAATCCCTTTGGAGCGTCGATCGCCCAACCCTTTACCAGTTCCCATCTGGGCCGCGTCTCCAGCCACACTGTCGTTCGCACGTACCGTCGAGATCACGTCAACGGACTCCAAGGCTTCGGCGAGTTGCGGTTCTTGGACCTCGGGAAATTCTTCGACCCCAGGTTCTTCTACATCCTCGGCAACGCCTTCCGGATTCATGGTTTCCCCAGCAAACGCCACGAACGAATCGGGAATCGAGCGATGTGTCTTGAGCAGGCTGTACCACAGGAACGTCATGATCGCCGCCAACAGCCCCATGATGATCACACCTGAGGCTAAACCACCAGAGACTTTTTCGTATTGGGAGACGCGAGTCTCCATGCGAATTACCGGCCGTGGGACCAGTTCAATCGGTTCGCTCATTCATCCATACTTTCTTTGTGATTAACGTTGCAACAATGCTTGTTACTTCGTGTACGCAATCTCGACCAATTCGAATTCATATCCATCCGACTTATGAACCGCCATAAATCGAGTTCTTTCGATGGCTCGGATTTCCTTCCCATCCGCCCTTAGCCGTTCGGACTCCAGCTCATGCAGCCGATTAATGACTTCCACGGGAAAGAAATTCAACGGAATTCTGTCGCCAATTTTTTCACTGTGGGCCTTTTGAAGTAACTGCAAATCCCATTCGCGAAGTCTGGGAATGGCATGACAGAAGTAGATTCTGCGCTCATCCCGCTTCTGGCCTACGCGAAGCTCGGCTTCGCCACCCATTTTTTTCACATAAATCACGTCGTCCAACTCGCGACCTGCCCCAGCCAACTCGACCCCAAAATGGTCCAACATCTTGGTGTAGCCGTCGATCGTTTCAACCTCGTATTCGATTTGCCAACGCTTGACCGGAAAATCGTTCGGTTCCGGATCGTCTTTTCGTCGCCAACTTCCTTCTTCGCCCCCAAAAACGTTGGCGTTGTTCCCGTCATTCGCCTGGACCGTTGACACAACGTTCACGCTTTCGGTCGCTGCCGACAAGTCAAGCTCAGTAGACTCGATTTCGGCCACGATTGGTTCGTCGACTTCTTCGGCAATTTCCACGGAGTTCGACGTTTCCTTCACGTACGCCAGGAAGCTATCAGGTACGGCTCGATAAGCCTTCCAAGGAGCGAAAAAAATCAGCACCAGAATCAGCGCAATCGCCCCCGTCACGACGATGCCAGAGGCTAATCCACTGGCAACTCGTTCGTACAAAGTTACTCGCGTCCATACTCGATCAACCGGCCGGCGCACCAACGGAGCATTCCAATCTTTGTTCATGTCTTGAACCCTCGGCACTTCACCTAACGCCATTGAACCAAGCGAAAACTCTCGAACCACGACAGGCTCAACCGCCGGGCAAATTGTCTAAGTCAACTGGGAACAGTTGCGCATCGGGCTTCAGCTCCAAGTACCACTCGGACCAATACTCGTACAAGCGTCGAATGCCTTGTTTGTACTCATCGCTGCTCGTATCGAGATCGCCGTTAACCGACTTGGCCACCGGAACCGGTGGAGTTTCGGTCTTGCGGCTCACAAACTGCAACGCAATATTCGCTTCTTGAACGACATTCGGATTGGGGTCCGTTAGGGCAAAGATCAATGCAGGGCAATTGTCGATCATACGAACTTGCCCCAACGCGCGAACGGCGACAATTCGGATTTGCCAATGCTCGTTCTTGACCATCTCCTTGAGCATCAACAACTGTTGCGACCGAGATTTATCTTTGATCGATGTCACCGCTGCGTTGCGGAAGGACTCCGCGATCTCCGCCAACTCTTCCGGGCTCATGTCGGCCTTGACCCGATTCAACAACTCCGCAATGTCTTTTTTCTCTTCTTCGTTGATGACTTGATTGCCGCGAATGTTGGTGCGCCCACCGAGTCCGAACCCTGCGTTCATGACGGTATCCTTCGGCAAGTTGGTTAGACGCTGCGTGGACCGAACCAAGAACAGGATTGCCAATGACGTGTGGACCGCAGGACCACCTTCGCCGGTTCCTGTGAGCGACCCATCACCTTTCTGATTCGCCTTGACGAATTCGACGCCTTGGTCGTACCAATCCGGAACTTCCGTAACTTCGCCGTCCACCTTTTCGCGAAACGTCGCGTAACGCTCGAAACCGTACAGCGCATAATATGGCCAGTGATCCGTTTCGGTCCGGAACGAGCGAGCAAACCATTGGTTGGCGCGTTGTTTCGCACCATTCAAGCCTTGCACATCCACCTGAGGCGCCGGGGCTTCTTCCTTGACATTTTCTTGTTTGGCCAAGAGGTCAGCGACTTCTCGTTCCGTCAAACGCTCGACAAAGGCGGGCAAATCCAAAAAAGTCTCGCCCGGTTTTTTTGATGCCAATCGTTTCGGAGGTGGGTTGACACCCAAGATGTCACCGAGCATGTACAAACTACCCGCACCGGCTGAAACCAAAGAAACGTGCGGTGAGCCTTGCAACAATGTGGCGACCGGCTGATAAGCCCAAGAACCGTCATTGAATTGATGGCTGACCCAAAACCTAGTTGCCCTCACGCTATGATCCAGCGGGATATCGAATCCCTTGTGATGCGCCAACCACAGTGCCAGACAACAATACTGGGTCTGCGAGGAATCCGAGTTGACACCTTTATTATAAGTCCACCCCCCTCGCGGGTCTTGTCGCTTGACGATGTAGTTGATCAAAGTACGAATCTCACGATCGTAAGCCTTGTCGTCGTACTCGACCAGCAACATCAAGGCCACGCAGACTTCGTACATGCGTTGCACCACTTTGTCTTCGATCGTGCCATTCGTTACATCATGGCCGGTGAAGCCGTTGTCAAGCAACGCACCGAGACGCGGGACTTCCGCCAACGCTTGTTGAACGGCTTTGTTAACCAATGGATCTTGTTTAAAGCCGTTGTCAGTGTACGAGTTCAGGACGGCCAATCCAACAAGTACATTCTCGCCAAACGAAGAACCTGAGTCGGTTCGCAAGTACGCCACCCCCGCGTTCACCATCCGACGAACTTCCGGATGATCCGGGTCGTACTTGACCTGGGCTTCCGCAAATCGAGGTGCAAATAAAACCCCGAAATATAGAATTGCCAAACAACAAGCAGAACGGAGGCTGCAAAGGTGGTGGACGTTTCGGTACGGGTGGCGGAATAGAGTTCTGGAAATCGGTGGCAAAAAGAGATGGCTCGTTTGAGCGTTCGCGCAATAAAGTGCAGCTCGGTCCGTGTGACGGCTATGGTCGTGCCTCGTCGTATCCAACCCAGAACTCCTTTTGAATAGTGGTGTTGGCCGAAAGAGGTCGATCAAACGATCCAGCGAACTCATTCAGCCAGCCGCCCGATGCCGTCCTTATTCTAGCTTCCGACTTGCCTTGGTTTCAATCACCACAGCACACGTAAGAAAGAAAAGTTGCACGAGACGGTGAAACTCGAACAATTGCGATCAACAAATTCAACCACCAACCGACACGGGCGGTTCCAAAGACGAGGCATTGACGTTGGAACGACACCACTTATGTTTCTTCGGGATTCTAATGACGATCGGCGATCTTGTCAATAATTTTGTGTCCATTTCACATGAAATACATGGGCACATCATTGACACAAACGGCACAATCCGTGGAGTTGATTCGAGCTGACCCCTAAAACAATCCCCAATGCCCCACGCACAATTGACTACCTGCCAACAAACGGTAAACTGTCGTCCTCCGGCAGACCGTTCGGTCAGGTAGCTCAGTTGGTAGAGCAATGGACTGAAAATCCATGTGTCGGCGGTTCGATCCCGCCCCTGACCACTTTCAAGGATATCACGATTTTTCCAGTCTGGAATGCTCATTCGAGCGTTACCGCCATTGAGGCGAGCAGACCCGTTTTTGAAAACCGACTACCGAAAAACTCGGTGGTCTATTCAACGGAGTTTGCACAATGGCCCGTCCCAAAGCCAAAGCCCCAGAGCGCCGCTACCATATCTCAGGTCAATCTGTCGTCACAATTGACCGAAAAGACTTCTACCTTGGCAAGCATGACTCGCCAGAATCAATCGCGCGTTACGCGGTTCTGATTGCCGTCTACCAGCAAAACGAATTCAGCCTGCCCAACTGGTTCGATCAGGAGGAAATGAAACGGCGGGCAAGCCTCATTCTCGGGGAGCCTCCCCAGCATCAAGAGAACGAGCCGATCACCGTTCAGCATGTGACCGCAGCCTATCGTGAGTGGGCCAGATTCCGGCACACGCGGAAGCATGACCCGGAACTGATTCGAGCCAACCAAGTTTGCGGCGAGCTGGACAAGCACGCGGGGAGCCTACTCGCTGACAAGTTTGGTCCGCTTGCATTGCAAGCCCAACGTCAACGATGGGTTCAAGCGGGATTAAGTCGGCGGTATGTCAACCGACAAACGAACCTGGTGGTTCGGATATTCAAGCACGCGGTCGCCCAGGAGCTTGTTACGCCCGAAACTTGGCAGCGACTGAAGTCCGTGGAACCGCTGCGGATTGGGACCACCACAGCCCCAGAAACCGAGCCCAGGAAACCGGTCGACCTGGAAGTCGTCAGAGCGACCGCCAAGCACTTGTCGCCGATTCTGCGCGCAATGGTGAGGGTTCAGGCCGCAACCGGAATGAGGCCCAGCGAAGTTTGCAACCTCCGTCCCATCGATATTGATCGGAGCGGCGAAACCTGGATGTTCCGGCCCGCTAAACACAAGACCGCCAACAAGGGCAAGCGAAAGGCGGTTCCGTTGGTCGGGGATGCACGGGAAGCGCTGGAGGACTATATAAACCGCCATCCCGAGAGCTTCTGCTTCAGTCCGAAGGAAACGGTGGCTTGGATGAGCGCCCAGCGCAGGTCCGAACGGAAAACAAAGGTTCAGCCCTCACAGAAGAATCGGGCCAAGAAGAACCCGAAGCGAGCACCACGAGACTGCTACGATTCCGTTTCGTTCAATCAAGCCATCAGGCGAGCTTGCTATAAAGCAAAGGTCCCGCACTGGTGCCCATACCAGCTGCGCCATTTGGCCGGAACCGTGGTTCGTGATGCCCTCGGCATTGAACATGCTCAAGCCCTCCTAGGCCATGCCCAAGTGGCAATGACGGAGCACTACACCCGCTCGGCCGAGCAAAAGGCCATCGAGGCCGCACAGCATACTCCCAGACTGTAGAATTGAGACATCGTGAGCGGAGTAATTACCCGCGCAAGTTGACCAGCCCCAAGGAAGTCTATTCGCCTTGGGACTGGTTGACCACACGATTCCAACAAAGGAATAGAGCCGATGAAAATAAAAGATCTAGTCCGTGCCGTTACAACGGTTTCAAAGAAGATTTCTGATGAAGTTGCAGACGCTGGAAAAATTGCGAACGAATCCCTTGAGGAGCTTGATCGTCTGCTGGTAAAGGTGTACGAAGTGGGTTTGATCGATGATAACGTCTTTGGCTTGGCGATGAAAGACAAAAGGTACTGGGACGAAAAACTCACTTTGCCAGGTTGGCCGTCGATCACGATGCTCATTGACGACCTGCTCCAAAAAAACTGGGACCGCTTAATGCTCGGGTGTAGTATTCGGGAATTAGCCGATCTCACTGGCATCAACGAATTTAAGGATGCGGAACGCTACTCATTTGCAGTTAAATCGATATTTGCGCAAAAGTTAGCGAAACTACTATCCGACACGGAACCTCAAATTGTTTGCAGGCAGTTAAACGCCCGGGGTGGCGCGATTTTCCGATACTTACTGAACAACCCAAGGGGCGTTACGTTCAATGAATTTCAAGACGCTGAAGATCCCGACACGGGGCAACGACTAACAAGATCAGAGGACCGAGATTCAATCAAAGCGATGCTTAACAGACTTTCGGGGAAACTAGCAGAGCATGGTTACCAGATCAAAGTTAGTCAATCGAAAAACCTGATCATGCTAGAGCGATACGTGTAGTCCCAAATCTATTTGAAGCCCGAAACGGACCCCGCGAGCCTCGAAACTTTCGGGGTTTTTTAGTGCCTGATTGGTAACTGAAATAGTAACTTTTCGATTACCAAAGCAGTTACCAAGCCTAGCCTAGACTTCTTGCATTGGAGGCAAACAACATCAAACGCAAGGAGTATTTTCATGGGAATGTCACCCGAAACGGCTGTCAGCCGGATTCTGACTGAGGACATTTTAACGATCACAGACGCACGAAAAGAGATCGCATCGATTACCGGTCAACGGCCTGATCTGAGCACCATGACCCGCTGGATTCATAGGGGCGTTGGAGGAACGAAGTTGGAGGCCATCAGAATCGGTCGCCAACTAATCACGAGCCGACAGGCAATCACACGGTTCATCAAAGAACGCACCGCTAGGTCAATCGGATAGGCACCAAAAAGCCAGCTGTTTACAGAGATGAAAGCAACCGGCTTGAACGCAAAATCAAAAACGGGCGCTGACCTGATCGCATCAAAAAGAGATGACCGGGCGCGAATGGGGCTGAGTCGAGTCGAGGTTCTCAACCATCTATGTCTCATTGCCAAAACCAAGAAAGTATTATCATCGTGGACTACATCGACCTATACCGCAAACATTTTAACGCCAAACTGTTTCCGCTTCGAAAATTCGTCCTTGGCGACAAGACGAGCAAGCAGCCACTTGAAGCTGACTACCTGGATAAGGACTACTCCGACGAAGAGCTGCGAGCGTATGTTTCCAAAGGTCATTCTCTTGGTTGGTCGCTCGGCCCTCGTGACATTGTGGCTGACCTGGACGTCGCGACAGCCGAACGACCGGACAAGCAAGGCGACCAAATAAGGCCCTTGCTGGAGAACCTACTTGGTGACGCGAGATTCACCACGGTGGTCGAAGCACCAAGCGGAGGTAGGCACTATTATCTACGCTTGCCTGATGGCGTCGATTCCACGGCGATCAAAACCAAAATCCGCGAGCTGCCCAGCGTCGATATCCTTCGGTTTCGCAATTATGTCGTCATTGCGGGAAGCAACCATTGGCAGGGAGGCCAGTATGAGTTCAGCGACGAGACAAAGCTCCTTGGTTTTTTTGACAACGAAACTGTCAGCCCAGCCTTAATCAAGTACCTCCAGCGTGATGAGAAACTGGAATCCAAGCAAGTCGAACAGTCCAAGATCAGCACCAGTCTGCTTGATGGCATCTTGTCCGTGTTGCCGGTCGAGCAGTTCCGCGATCATGCAAGTTGGTTCTCGATCATGTGTGGGTGTCACCACGTTACGGAAGGCTCGGACGAGGGGCTCGAGTCGTTTCTAAAATGGTCACTGTCTGACCCCCAGTATTTCAACCACCAGTCAAAGATCGAGAAGCGGTGGAAGTCACTGGACCCGCACAAGACCCGCGGCTACACGCTCGGGACGTTGCTCTACGAGCTGCGGCAGTTCGGCCGTGAAGATGTGGTTGACTTGGTTCGTGTGCAGTTGGACTTTGGGGACACGCCAGTTGAATCGATACCAGGTATGGACTTCTCGGCTCTCGATATCCCAACGACGGTGACAAAACCACCAGCCAGTGCGAAACCTCGGTTCGAGAAGACTACCGAAGAGATGGCGTTCAACGATCAGATTATCCAGCACTTGGCAAAGCAAGACGAGATCTATGCTCGCTTGGACCAACTGGTCTATGTGAGTGTTGATGGGACATTACACCATCGGAAATTGAGCAGTCTAGGACTATGCGAGTATCTTTCCAGCATTTATCAGACCGGAACCTACAACGCCCTGGGTATGTGGAAGCCGTCTCTATTTACTCCGAGGACCGGGACTCAGATAGTCGAGCGAGAGCAATGGAAAGATGTCAAATCGCTGCGACGAATCACACCAATGCCCATTATCTCTCAAGCTGGATTGCATCAGACTATCGGGTACGATCCGATCACAGGACTGTACTACTACACACCCGATCACACCAAGATTCCAAAGGTGCCGAGAAGCCCAAGCAGGGAAATGGCCCAAGAGTCTCTGGCGATCATTATCGACTTGATCGATGAATTCCCGTTTGCCGATCCATGTCATCGGAGCGCGTGGCTTGCTTCGCTATTGGGCATTGTGGCCCGCCCAATGCTTGGCCCATGCGCCCCGATGACTGTGGTGGACGGCAATCGATCCGGTGCGGGTAAAGGGATGCTCTGCGACTTGATCGGTGACATCTGCTTGGCACCGGGGGGCGTCGTGGCAAAGTTCACTGGGCTCGATAAAGATGAGACTGAACAGCGGAAGATGTTTTTGGCCTTGGCCCGAGAGAATCCACTGATTGGTGTCTTCGATAACTTCAAGTCGGGGGGCTCGATCGGCTCACCGGTCTTGGACGCGATCCTAACAACCGGTTCGGTTAGCGGCCGTGTCCTTGGGCTCACCAAGATCGACCATGCCGAGTTTGATACAACATTGTTCGCCACTGCCAATCGCATTCAAATCGATCCGAATTCCGATTTACTTCGCCGTATCTTTTATATCCTCCTGGAGACTCGCGCTGAGAACCCAGAGAAACAGAAGTTCAAGTATTCGGATATCCGCGCCCAGGCCCGAAAGAACCGCGGCATGTACCTTGCAGCAGCGTTGACGATCATGGAGTACGCCCGGACACATCGGGATAGTTTACCCGAAGTGACGCCGTGGGGCTCATACACTGGTTACGATATCGTCCGACGGGTGCTTGTTGATCTTGGCGAACCGGATCCAAGAGACTCGGTCGCCAATCTGAGGGCCAATGAAGGCACTGATCGCGAACTTGCGCTAGTGATAGAAGGCTTGAAGCAATTAGGTGCGATCAACCGCGAGAATGGCCTAACGTCAGCTCAACTAGCAGACAAATTCGATTCGCAGGACGCTTTTGGAACAGCGAAAGAGCGCCAAGCCATACATGACTTGAAAGAGATACTCATCCGTGTCACTTCCAACCGAAAAATGTCGGACCAGATCGGTAATTCGCTCAAGAAGTACAAAAAACAGGCGTCTCGCGGCGAATGGCTAGTCGAAAAAGCGAACGCCCGGAACAGCAAAGTTTGGTGGGTCGAGAGCGTCGAGTAGTCGAATTTTCGGCCATGCGAAAATTGTATGCCCCAACTGAAACTCCGAACGCCACGCACAACGAAAGTCGCTTGGCAACCTAGAATCTTATAGAAGATATGCAACTGATGACGTCTCGGTGCAAGTCTAGATGACCGCAAGCTATGTTGGCCATCTATTCACGGGTAATCGAAAGCACGCGGGGTTCGCTTAACGCTTGCTTTACGCCGGCCGGGTCGTTGAAGCGCGAAGTGAACACTTCAGCGGCCAACGATGGCGGGAGGCACTCCGAGAACTTTAGGTTGGCCATTGCATTATCATTGGGAATTGGTTGAACAGAATCAGGATGTAAGTTTGCCAGGCATTGCAGGATCTCGGCGGAACCCGAAGTGGTTGGAAACGTCAAAGCCAAGTTGTCACTCTTGACCTCATGCAAAGGCTTTATTGCGTTCGCAATCAGGTTATTGGCGACACCCCCGGCAAAAGTCCACCATGTTAACTTGCCATCCGGTGTTTGAACCAGGGAAGTCTTATTTTCCACAACCCAAGGATGCTCGTCCCGCAGGAGCCGAAACTGCTCAATGGTTCGACGCGACCAAGAGTGATGATTGTCGTCCGATGCCATGATGCGGCGAATACTCTGGCAAACTGCGTGACTCAGCATTTGGCCCTCACCCAACCACCGAGAGCGCCCCGTCTCTTCCGATGGCTCGACATAGGCCAAGCGTCGATCCCAATCCAAGTGCTTGGTCGCCCAGCTCCGTCCGGCGAGCACTAAAATCGGTGGCCCCTCTTGTCGTTTGTAAAACGTCGATTCATGCACGTTCCCGAGTTCTTTCTGGCCATAAAGTACGGTGAACAATGGAGGTGTAGTAAACACCGACAACAAGTCCATGAAGTTCTGCCGCCCGAAGGTTCGTTCACCATGGGCTGCAAATGACAAAATTCCGTGGTCACTCCAAAGGACTTCGGAAGTCAGCATGTGCTCTACTAGTTCCGCGATTCGCTCTGTCGACATTTGGGCAAAACCGGGCACTTGCCCGATCCACGAAAGCCATTGGGACTGCCCAACGCCCTGCTCTTGCAACACGAGCGCCATAAGTTGCTGGGCTAAGATATGATAGGGACATGGCGGCGCCTTTACGGGCTCGACGTATCCTCGTTCCCACAGCTCAATCAACGCGGCCGCTCGCATCAATCCATCTTCGCAAGTGCTTAAGAATAAACAATTTCGAATGGTGTTGGAGCGGCGCCCAGTTCGCCCCATTCGTTGCAAGAAAGAAGACACCGTTCCAGGAGCATCGATCTGGATCACGCGATCCAGGTCTCCAACGTCCAAACCTAGTTCCAAAGAACTCGTCGCGACGATCACACAATTCTGCCGCTGAGCAAATGCCTCTTCGGCCTGCCTGCGCTCGGCCAACCCCAGCGAACTGTGAGAGACAAAAGTGTCGATGCCCAACTGTCGCAGGGAGACTGCCAACTCTTCCACCCGGGAACGACTGTCACAAAACACCAGTCGCTTCTCCCCGCGATGCAGCAGGCTGATAACTTTCGCCGCATTGGTCAACGATCCGACAAAGTCCAATTGCACATCAGGAATCGTCTGATCGCTTCCTTGTGGCCACACGACTTTCCGAGTGCGAGCAGACCCAGAAGATAACCAATCCAGCATCTCAGACGGATTGCCCACGGTTGCCGACAATCCTATTCGTTGAAGATCCCCGCCCGCAATCTTACCAATACGTGAAAACACCGAGAGCAAGTGCCAGCCGCGATCATCGTTTGCGAAGGCGTGCAGTTCGTCAATGATCACGACTCGGACATTGGCGAAAAAGCGATGGTGATCGACCTTCTGCGACACCAATAGAACCTCCAACGACTCGGGGGTCGTCAGTAGACAATCCGGTTGGTCATTTATGATTCGACGACGTTCGCTTGGGGAAGTGTCCCCGTGCCACAAAGCCGCTCGGCGTCCCACAAGCCGCAAGTATTTGTCCAAGCGTTGTTCTTGGTTATTGAGCAACGCCTTGATCGGGCTGACATAGAGAATCGAAATCCCCTTCCAGCCTTCTTCAAGCATCTGAGAAATGACGGGGAAGAAAGCTGATTCCGTCTTGCCACCGGCGGTGGGGGCTAAAATAACCAGATTGGAGCCGGTCATGAAGGCGTCAATGGACAGCGATTGCACCTCACGTAATTCTCGCCAGCCCAGAGAGTTGACAATGTGATGCTGCAAAGCCGGATGTAGACGGTCAAAGGCACTCATGTGAGTCTAGCGGTTAGAGGTCCAATTCAATATCATCCACCGAGTTGGCTTGTGCCTCACGTTCGACACGATTCATCTCATGATTTGCCAGGGTCAGCTGATAATGCTGTCGAGGGTCGAAATCGGGATGCTGGTCGATTCGATCCAATACTTCAGCCACCAACTTCTTTAGAAACAATCTCGGAGCGACACCAATCTTCCCGCCAAGTTTTCCCGTGACCGCTTCTGCAAGAACCCGAATATACTGATCGTCACATAGAATCCCGATTTGGGAACGAGCTTGCGAGTGTTGCTGATAAATGTCGCGAACCCTTGACCCTACCAAGCACAATCGAGACAAATCAAACGCTGGCAAGCGGATCTGGATTGCCCGCGGATTGTCGTACTTGGCGTCTGTCGTGAAGTCGACATGTAGACGCTGGGCAAGCGGCTCGAGCCGACCAATACCTTGATGACCGTCGAAAAAGGCTGGTGTGCCAGTGATGAGCAAATAGAGACCTGGGAATCGCCCTGAATCCACTTCGTCAATCAACTGCCTCAATGCGTTCAAGCTCTTGTCGCGAACATCGCTGCGAACTCTCTGAATTGTTTCCACTTCGTCGAGTACCACTAATAACCCCGGGTGTCCCGAGTCGCGAAGAACTGTAAGCAGCCCTTGGAGAAACCCAAGTGCGCCAAAGTGGTCGATGTCGCCTTTTACCCCTGCAAACCGTTTAGCATTGGCGGAAACATTGGGTTGTCCAGATAGCCACGCCAAGATTCCGTCAGCCGTGGCTGGCTCGCTGTTTCGTTGCGCATGCCGATAGCCACGCAACGCGGCACTGAACATTGGAGCCGCTTCTGAGACCTTAGTGAGTCTCTGCTCCATCAATTCCTCGGCACGGGCGACCAACTTTCCTTCGTCACTGGGGTCAATCAAACCCTCCGCCAGAACATCTTCTTCCAGCGTATAGAACCAACCGTCGACAATATTCCGCAAAGCACCCTGCGCGGTGTCAGCCGTTGCCAAGCGTTCGTTCAATCGTCTGTAGACGGTTTCGAGTCGATGCAACGGAGTCTCGGTTTCAGAAACCTGGACCTCGGACGTTGCAAAGCCCAACTTCTTGGCTCGATCAACAAGCCATCGGGCGAAAAAAGTCTTGCCGCAGCCATAGTCGCCCCGCACGGCTTTAAACACGCTACCACCGGTTGCTACCTTTTGCAGTTCTTCGTCCAAAGCAGTTTCGAATCGCTCAAGCCCAACAGCGAATGCGTCCAGACTGCTCTTCGGTACAGTACCGCGCCGGAGTGCGTCAATTATCTCTTCGCGACGTTGCGGACTTATCATGGACAACTATCCCACCAAATCAAATTGTTTAAGGAGCAGCGCCCGGTCCAATTGAATCGTGTCAGACACATTGTCCCGCGATAAGACATCGTATCCATCGACATTAAAAATCCGTTGTGCAAGTGCCAAGAGTCCTGGCAACCGGAACATTGGCATCTGGATCGCACGTGCCAGGGCGACGGCTGTGATCTTACCGCCCCGCTCGTCGATTGCCTGCAATAGTCGCTGTAGGACCTCTTCCGTCGGGGCAGAACGCCCACAAAGCCGCTTCTGATCCGCGTACACTTGTGACCCAATAAGTCGAGCGATCCACTCTGCCTGGGGGCGTGCGACATTCGAAACCGTACTCGTTACCGTAGTGACCGAAGATGTCGATTCCGCAGGCTGGTGCAAATCTTCGACATGGAACAACATGCCCTCGGGAATTGGCCTTGGCTCCACGGGTTTGAGCTCAGGCATTTCTTCTTGGTTACCATGGGCAGTTTTGGCAGAAATCTCCCACCATGTCGGTGTGTCGACCGGTGCCTCGTTCCAGCCTACAGGAAAAGCGTTCGAAGAATTGAGCACGGCGACTGGAATGACCATCTCTTGAGGAGAGACCCCGCCGTGATAACCGTTCTTCTTGATTCCGTAGCGAATCTTCTCTGTCCACGGAGCAATCAACTTTCGAGTATCTGGAATCACAACCCGCACACCCGAAATCTTGAGTTCCCCTTCGCTGACGTTGGATTCATCGAATCGCCAACGCTCGCCGCCTTCATACTGCTTACCCTTTGCATTGCAGTCGAGAATGTGACCATGGTCGCTCAACAAGATCACCGTTCGGCCAGCCATTTTTGCTTCGTGTAGCAGTACAGGCAGAACCTTGATCTCATCGCGAGACCAACGAGTATCAATCTGCTCACCTTTCAGCAGGTGATCATCCACAGCATTAACCACGACGCCGACGATCTTGCGATGGGCCGAGCCGATCTCTTTGCGAATGTCAGCTGCCAAGCTCGAATCATCGGTCTCTTGCAAGGACGCTTTGTGAAAGAGCACGGGAGGGAAGCCACTGCGACACGTTTTCAAAAGAGCTGGGTGCTCAGCGAAACCTACTTTTTCATTGGGCGCGTGTCCCTGGGCAAGCTTGCCGGTCAACAGACTGGTGCGTGAGACCTCCGTCACACTTGGAACCGTCGCAAGAGCTGGACGCAAACCGACACCTTCTTCGGCCAGCAATACCCAATCGTGCCCGAGTACATCCGCCATTAATTCGCGGAAGACAGCGACACTCATGCCGTCGATCACGACGACAAGCACAGGCTTCGCGGCAGCAATAGGAGCAACCATTCGTTCTAGGACTTGCTCAACGGGAACAATCGTGTCGTCAGTGGATTTAGCCGCTGTCCAGTCGCGAAGCAATTCTGCAAAGTGAAGCGAATCAACCTCCCGCGCGGTCGTTACTTTGTCGAACAATTGAGCATACGCTTCCGACAGCTCCCGAACGGGATCGCCGGATCTCAGCGTCAACCGGGCCCAGTCGATGTAGCCTCCTTCGCTTAAGTGACGGCACGCAGCGTCAGCCAGCGACTTCAGGGCATCCCGGGACTGGACCTCACCTAGCCAGCGAACAAGCCGCATCGCCATATCAACGCGTTCGAGTCTTCGGCGTTCTCGGCTATGTCGATCGTGCTGAGAAATCGAGTTCCGAGCTTCAATAAGCGTTTCGAAATCGACGTTCGATCCGGAAATCGAGCGAGACAGTTTCTTGCCAAAATCTGCCAACCGGAGATCAAAGCCGATGGGAGATGTGTCGCTAAGGTAGGCAAAAGTGTCCGCACCCACTTCTCGTAAGATTTCGTCTGCTCGTTGAAGCAACGTTTGCTTGACACGCAAATCATTGAGCTGCAAACGCACAACTTCCGTTGCCGCTGCGGACCATCGCTCGATGATGGAGTACTCCGGCGCATGTCCGTCAAAGTACTTCTCTTCTAACTTGCCAATAGCTCGCTCCAGCTTCCCCTTGGCGGACTTGCTGAATACAACGCCGGCGGCTAAGCCCAGCGGCAACGCTTCCGCGAGACCATTGCTCTTCGAGCTTCGTACGGCACAATCCAAGACGGCGGCAACCGTAGGACCTGCCGTCGATACAAGCCACTCGCTGGTGGCTTCTTGGATCATTTGCGGTGCGTTGCAGAAGCGAGCAACGCTCTTGTTGTCGATCGACCATTTTAGAACGGCCAGCAGATCCAGCGAATATCCAGACAGACCAAGGTAGTGATCAAGCACGATTCCCCAGACGGTCTCCGCATCCAAAAACCCAGTTGCCACAGGTGGGTAGCCATTAGGTGGAATCAAATCCATCAAAACATCTGCCATCCATGCGTATCGAGTCACACGTGGATCGACGGCACGAACTTGAAACAGTGCTTTGACGATCTGCCAGCTATCCAACGGGATCAACTTGCGCGGCTTCAGTCGAACAAGAATATCGTCGCTGATATCGTGATCATCCAAGTCAGTGACAAGCACGGTGGTTCTCTCATCGCCTGATTCGCGCAACGCCAATCGCATCGCAAGCGGAGAATCGCACTGATGAATCTGAAATACTTCGCCGTTGTCCTCATAGCGAGCTTCGCCAGACCATTTAGCCTTCGAACGAATGGCAATGCTCTTGGTGCCCGGGATCTTCTTGCGAATTGCCGCTACCTGCGCCTTGATTTGGGCAAAGCTTGGAGATGCGTCTTTCATGGAGTGCCCCCGCGTTGCTCCACGACCCACCTCACGTGAAATTTAACAATCTCGCCGGAAGTGTATTTCTGCTTGATATCTTCCACGATCGATTCGAGCTCGCTCACGCTTAGATCGCTTCTATCGCCCCGCTCGACGATTATGACGCCAGGCAGCGGAGGTGAGGGTAACGGAGGAAGTGGAGTCGGTGGAAGTGGCGGCGGAGGCGGAGTCGGGAGCGTTAGCAATCGCACCGCCTTCAGCTGAGCTTCTTTTAACGCTGGACCAAGCGACGTTACGTGCTCGTCCGACTGCAATGCTTGCGTAATCGAGGAGCGGATCGATTGTGCAACAGCCTGTCTTTCGTCATTCAGCTTCGCGATCGCGTCGAAGATCTCCCAGTTGGTACTATCGATCGTCGCGACCAACTGAGCAGCCTTGCTCAAACACTCTCCCATGGCCGCTTCAGTCGTGGCGACCGCAGCCGACGCAAGTGCCGATACTACCTGACTCGCGTCCGAAACATGCAACTTCTCGACTAGGCTGGCTGTCGCCGAGGCGGTCGTCAGTCGTGCACTGTTCACAGGATCAAAGCCAAGCTTTGACAATCGATCTCTTAGCTTCTCCTGGAACGAAACACACGACAAACGGACTTCAGAGGACTTCTTCTTTAGGGCTGCGGAGAGGTTCGCAACGGTCGTGGCTTTCATGAGCGGCGAAACCGCTTCACCGAAGATCTGTGCAGCGCGGGTGACTGCGATGCTCCAGTGCGCCTCATCAGGTAGCTTCTGCTCTTGCAGCACATAATCGTTCGAGAGATTGGTGAGCGAGACTTCGACGGGAGCATTGTGTAGGACAAACGTGCGGTTAGTTTGCTCGGCATAGGTAAGAATAACGAGGTTTTGTGCCTCCTTCGGCAAACCCATCGCCCTCGGCTGATCGATCCACTTTCGCAACTGGCCCACACTTATGCTACTGGAAGCCTCTGCCGCCTTCCGATTGAAGTGATTGCGCCAATGATGCCCCAACACAAAGTGTGTCGCGTCATGTCCCATTTCGCCCAATTGAAGCGGATTGGCGATATGACGGATTAACGATCGAATGGTTTTCTCGACCGCAACGCGACCGTCCTGTGACTGAGCCGCCTCGCTGAGCACGGTTTGCACCTTGCGCAGATTACCAATCTTGACTTCGGCCTCGAAATTTGGTGCTCCCGGGAACTCACTCATTAAAGCCTGGCTCAGCAAGTGATTCATGGCGCCAGCCAGGTTGGCGGCGACGGGAGGTTGGGGATCGAACCCATCATCCAGAGAGACAAACTGCTCGTGCTGCTCAAGCTCGTGAGTTGTGTCTAGCGAACCTTGGGTGATCGCCGCCAGACCGTAAGCTGCATCCAAGTGATTTTGCACTCGGGTCTTAAGGACACTGCGTTGATTTTCCAGCAACGACTTTGCTGCTTGCCGATCTTGGGGCGAGAGATGGTTCGAGTACTGGCCAAAGCGCTCGCCGGTGAGAATGTGTTCCAGGATGACCAACATCCCGAGATCCTTTAGGGCATCGGCGCTAAAGAACTGGGGAATCCAGCAGATAGTCTTTGCCCCGCGCGGATTCATTGACTTGAATTGCTGTAGCCGACTGATGTCATCTTTGGGGCCATGGCCGGCCTCATCAAACGGAAAATCAATGACCAATTTCCAGTATAGATCGTCGTTCTCCAACGAAGCGTCGGGCAATTCGCGAATATTTTTGAAAAGCACGATACAGGACCGACTCGTGTTTTTCCATATGAAATCATAATGCTGTTGGAACTCGTCTTCGCCGGATACGCCCAACTGTTCAAACAGCATCTGCCGAACGCGACGAATACGGTTCCCTTGATTGTCTTCTCGTTCCGCTTGTTTGATGATTCCTTCGGTATCGACACCGGATAGCTGAATCGAGATCGATGGGTTGGTTTCCTCGCCGATACGGATTTCGCCGACACTGGCCGCCCAGTTACGCACACGACGCAAGACCTCTTGTCCCTCGCGTCCAGCGATCGGAGTCTTGATCGTGCCGTGGTTGAGGGCCGCCAAGCGTTCTGCGTTTAGCCCACGCAGCGTTTCCACTTCGGGAACCAATGCAGACAGCAAAAGCGTCTTGACGAGCCGATCGTCGTTCCGAAATCCCACGCGTCGCGGATCATCGGTTGGCAACTTCTCGAGATCTTCCCGGCGTCCGTGTGTCTTCTCCAACATCGGCAGCAGTTTCTGGTGGTACAACCGTTTGGCATTGTCAAAGTGGATCGCCATCTCTTGGCTAAACGCTTCGTCACCATGGGCGATCACATCGAACAGATCACCCACTGGGACGATGTCGCCAACGGTGAGCACATCGCGTTGCTCCACCAACAACTGCATCATCACCTTGAGCGCCGTCCGCTCGCGCTGCAAAACGCTCGACACAGCAATCAGCGTTTGGACCAAAGCGGGGCTAAAGGGATAGACTTTGCGAAACATCTCTCGGTCACCCGCGCCAGTCAATAGCGTCGTCATTACCGACTCGCGAATCTTCGCTGTCTGTTCGAACGCCGCGTTTAATTCCTGTCGTGCCGCAGGCGTATGGCACTTAAGCACCCGTCGCTCGGCGATCGCTGGCAAGTTACGGTCTTCCAGCGTGATCTTGTGGAAGCGTCCTTCCCAGTGTTTGAGAGCGTCACCGAAGTTCAATCGGTCGGCACCTGGTACCGAGTCGCCGATCAGCTCGCTCAAGTCACGCTGGCGAGCGATGAAGCTAACGATCGGAATCGGTCGATCGGCCGTTTGGGCTTCGACAAGCTTGGCCAACTTCTGACCTTCTTGGTGCACGAACTTCAAATCCGCAGCGTGACTGGCCAGCCACAGGATCAGTTCGTCCAAGAAGAGGATCAACGCATCGTAGCCAAGATCCTTGGCATGTCGGCTGATAACCGACAGACCCTTGTCCAACGAGATAAAGGCCTCGCCGTGGCCACCGGCTTGAGTGTCATACGATCCAAAGAACTTTCCGACGAGCGCACTGATCAACTGCGACCGTTCTTCCGAACCTGGATCAGCGTCAACGGCACTATCAAATCGTGCGGCGTCCCAACCAACGTCCACATCGCCAAAGTCACTGTCGGCGCTGGCACCTTCGCTCATTGCAGCGAAGAACGCATCGTCACCCATGCGTTGCCGTAATGCGGACGCATCTTTGAACAAACCTTCGGCCAGATAGACGCCAGGGATCGGCGCGTCAGGATGCACTCGTCGGACGAAATCGACATAACCGCCCAGGATGCCAGACTCCACATCGTGGGCCGCGATCATGTGGTACGGAACCAGCAAGAACTTCTTACCTTCGATCCACGAATTATGCTTCTGGATCACGGACGCCAGCTCTGGAATGCCTCGCGCAGCAGAGTTGCCCGAAAGGGTCAGGTGCAGGATCGCCATAAAGTGGCTTTTACCGCTACCGAAGCTACCGTGCAGATACGTGGCTTTGCTTGTGTGCCCGAGAACAGAGCCCTTGATGAAGTTCAGCGCATCGTCGAATGCCAAGACGAGTTGCGGCGTCGGAACATAGGCAGCGACGGTTGCCTGCGGATCAGTGACCCCTTCGGTCAGGCGCAAGACGAACTGTCCTTTGTCGATGTGCTCCGGAATATCGATTAGATCTTTTAGTAGAGTCATAGGTTTTCAGGTGTTAGTTGTAAGTGCGATATTGTGAGCATTTCATCGCGTTCTAGAGATCCACATTGGTGAGCTCTGCAGATTCGCGTCTTGGAAAGCATTCATCTCCAGTTTGAGCCTCGTATGGTGACTGTCGAATCAAGCTTGCATCACGACTCAGAGAATGAAAGAGATATCCAGGAAGCAGAACCGGCCATGGCCCGTCGCCAGAAAGTCCGGCTCTCGACCGTAGTTTTGGATTGTCCAATACTGGATGCAGATCATCAGGATAGGCCAACTTCAGGGAATCTAGTGCAACACCCGGGAGACTTGAGACGTCGACAAGAGTCAGTCCGACATCCAAGTACGCCTCAAACACAAAACCAGCACAGCTGTACCGCCTTGCTGACATTTCTCCATTTCCTTTAATGAAATGAGGGTGCACATGATATTGCTTCAATGGCGCCGTCTTGAGCGATTCATATTCTTCAATTTGTTCGCAAATAAAGGTGTTGATTATTGATGCATCGTCGGCGGACAAATTAGCGGTGCCAACGACATCCACTGGCGTCGGCTCCGCAGATTCTGGTGCAATCAGTGGAGGCTGCATGTCAACCATTCGCAAGGCAATTGCATCTCCTTTGGAAAATACTCGCTCTTCCAGCGACAATCCAACGTGCCGAACAAACCACTCGCATTTTGCACTATCTACACCAACAGCGTCGTAAAGTCGGACACTGCCATCAGACAGGCTTATTCGCTGTTCCACTCTATTTTGATTAGCCTTACTCAAGCGCCGTGCCCTCCTCGGGTCTCGATATCGTTTCCAGCCAAGATCGGAAGCGAAATCAAGTGCTCGACCAATCCACGCGATTTCGAATCATTGCGAGAAATCAGTTCAGTACGAATTCTATTTAGTCGATTGGCGCACAGTCTGGAGAACCAACTAGGTGAATCTCGTAGTATCTGTGTGCTGAGTGCGTGAGTCTCAGGGTGCTGCAATAAAAGACAGGCCAATACCGAATTGAGGGCCGTTGCGTTGTAGAATTCTCGGTTAACCATCTTGGCGGTACTGTAAAGCCTTGCGTTACACAACAGATTGTCCGCAAGTTCAGGGAACTGTGAGGCGTCGATACTCGGGTCTTCGATAACTCTCTGAACAACCATCTTGGCAACCTCCAGTTCTACTCCGATTGGTACTGCCAGGCTGCCTTCGGACTTCATCAAATCTACTGCAAGACCGAGATCAACCGACGGTAGATTCAAGAGAACTTTTCGAATTGCCGCACCGACTGCTATCAGTAACTTTTGTGAGTTTGTTCCACGATGTTTCGTGACAAAACCAACTAACAGATGAATCGTCTCTGCAAGGTCGTTCGCGGGTATTGGCGTCGACTGTATTTCTAGCACAGCATCGATAGCCGCTGAGTTTGCAGAATCCAGGCCGTTACGAAGTGCCGTGAGTAGAATTGAAAATGGTCGATCGACCTTGGAATCCATTGGCTTTGAAATCGTACGTTGCTTACGGGTTGACTTTACGCGGGCGCGAAGATTCAACGCGAATGCTTGATCAACTACCGCTCGGATTTGCTCTTGCTGGCGCAAAAAAACATCGTGAAACTTCAAGAATGCGGAAACCGATCGTGCCGCCTCAGAAATGCTGGTCGCACACTTCGTCGCCGACTCCAACGCGCTGACACTAGCTGCCGAAACTCCTAAAACTCGCACAAGTTGTTCTTGTTGTATTTGCTGCAATGAATGGATATTCTCAACATACGACGTTAATTGGTTGATCTTTGGAATGGTGATTGCCTGCTGAATCGTTTTCTCTAGCTGCTTACGCACTTCGTCGAACGGATTGTGCAGTTGAAATGACAAAGATCGGTGCAGTTCGTCATGAAATTGTCGAAACATTCCCGAACTAGTTTGTTGTTCTGGTGCTTCAGAAACTGGTTTGGGAACATCACTCTTTTCGGTCAGTGGAGACTCACTTCGAGGGTAATCCGCCCAGATGTCGGTTGGGAACTTGGAGTCTTCGTCAACAAAATCACGGCAATTCAGAACGTGCTGTGAGTAGGGATCCACGAATATCGTCTTCGGCATAGAAGCCTGCTCAGCTATCTGTTTAGTTCGCTGACGCCGAGGACGTTGCGTCCGATTGCTAGTAGTGTTTTTCCGCGATTTGTCCGTTAGTGCGATACTCATTGTACGTCCTCGCCTGTTCCATTCGGTAACCAACCCGAGAACTTGTTCTGCATGACGTTTAGCTTTTCACGAGCCTTCATAGCTCTATCAATTATCGCATCGACCTCGACCGGTGTCATAGTGAATTCAATCACGTCCTGCTGTTCGTTTGGACGGTCAAAATAGACTTTCATCGTCGCTAATGGAACGTACCCTTCTATGTCGGTTCGTTCCTCGTTGTATACGGGCCTAGCATCGCAAATGAATGTCAGGCCAGTAACCTCGTTACCAGTCGCAGTCAAGAGTGCGGTAGCCTTCCTTGTCTTCCGGATCACCTCCTCAATGGCTGGAGTTGCCAAAGCTTCAAGGTTTTTCTTGAGCAAATCAAAACCTTCCTCGCTTAATGGCTTTTTATCACTAGCAAAGGATTCACGCCATGTTTGCACCATCTGGGTAATTGTTGGGACGGACCCCATGTTAATGTTGGAAACTAACTTCGCGACTGCTGCCATTAACGCCGCGTCGTCTATGTGTTGACCGATGAGCTTCTCTAATGCCACAAATTGGGGAGCTCGGCCAAGATCATTGGCTATCGCAACTATTGTATCATGAGGCACAGAGGCCAACATCAATAGGTCTCGAAGCAACTGTGGGGATTCATCGTTTTGTACAGGTAAGTTTGTCATTCGGTGGACTCGCTACTAATTTTCTTGTGTTTGGTGTATTAACGTAGCCATGAAGATCGCATGCTCGGAATTATTGCTCTAATCCTCTACAACCTGCTTTGCTTCTACCGACCGCTTCTTGGACCCTGTTGGCTTCAAACCTCGTCTTGCCTTGGTGGCGGTTACTGGTCTCGAAGGTAGCCATGCCTTAATCTCATCGAGGGTTTTGCCGAGGTTGCGGGCTTCTTCGTTGACGAAGCCTTCGAAGTAGTCGCCCATGCGGAGGCCGTCGAAGTTGGGGTTGGGGTCGTTGTGCCATTGTTTGAGCCAGGGGAGGAGTTCGGTTAGGCTGGCGAGCAGGGGAACGAGCCGGGGATCGTCGCTGCCGCCGAACTCGGTTTGGACCCGCACATAGTAGCTGCTGATGGCTTGGGCTTGTTGTAGGTGGTCGTACCCGGCCCAGCAGATGATCAGCGTTCCGTCGGGGCCTTCGCAGTGTGGGAAACTGATCCAACGCTCCTTGGGGACGTCCAACTTGCCGCGTAGGGCCCAGTACCGGGCTCCACCGGTCGAAATGAAGTCGGCACTGGTGTACTTTGGCGGAACCGGTATTTTAGGTGGTGGGGGGATTTCTTGCAAACGCGATCGGGCGGACCGAACGGCCGGATCTTCGTTACAAGCGGCCTTGATTTTACCTTCGACCGCACTTTCGTAGTCACTAATTTCGCTCATAGCCGATTCAATTTCAGCAACGAGGGAATCGGTCAACTTCTTCCGCCCGACTTCCCGAAACAGAGCGTTAGCATGGAGTTCGGCGGGTTCAGCGGGGCCAAGCGCCGGGACCTCTTTGCCAGCCTCGCGGTAGGCTTGGGCCGTGAGCTCCAGCAATTGAGCACGTTTCTGCTCCAGTTCCGCCGATTCGGCCGTGAAGGTTGTTCGGACGCGTTCCTGTGCGTCGCTGAGCTCTTGCAAAACAACCGCCCGCAGAGCATCGAGCCGATCCTCTTCGCGTTGCAAGTCCCAGGTTTTCTCCCACTCAGCTCGCTTGCGAAGGCCAGAGTCTTTGTAGCGGAGGATTGGCAAGTGAGGAACGTTCTCGGCAAGCACAAGTTCTTCAACGAGAGCTTGGATATCGAAAGCGGGATCGTCTCGATAGAGTTCGCCAACTTCCATGAACTGCGGATCTCGACGAGCAGCGTCGGCAAGCCGTGCAACGGAGTACATCGCGATTTCTCTAAGTGGCACCGGTCGCGTAATCGCGCTCGTTTCGTCAGTCATTCGACCATCGAAGTCGAAGTAGGTCTCAAGTCGAAGTAGCAGCCATTCACGCAGAGCACGTTCGAGTTGCGATTCCCAGGGCTCAGTGTTCCAGCGGCGTTTGTATTCAGGTTGTTCGATTAATCGAATATTTGGATCGTTTTCAATAAGCTCGATCCGTCTTTCAACGAGCCGCTTGTATTCCTCAGGCCAGTGGGCAGGCAATTCGGTGATCGGTGTCGAGCCGTGGCGTTCGAACCACGTCGATTGCGTTTCCCCAGCGGTAATCTTACGCGCGAGGACAATTTCGAAGGCTCGTTGACCAAGGGAGAGAGGCAACAACGAAGGCACGGCGGTCGCGGAGTTCTGTTCGGATAGGACTTCGTCAATCAGTGCGTAAAGTCTGTAACATTCCCAGTCGAGGTTTTCTTGGGCAGCGATCATTTGTTGGCGAGTTAATTCCCACTCAATGCGGGAAGCGGAAAGGGTTTCACGCAAAGGCGCAAAGTCGCAAAGTTCGTCATCTTGCTCCCCTCGCCCCGCTTCGGGGAGAAGAGCCGCGGGGGAGGCGTACATCTTCTGGTCTTTGCGCCATTGCGTGAGCACATTCCCAGGTTGAAGGCAGCTTAACGCCTGGGCCAGCTGGTCGAGGTGTTTAGTCGTGTCGAGTGGGCGACCTTCCGGTAATGGAAGCTTCTCAATGTTGGTACCGTTGAAAGCATATCGTTCATCCCAGAGCGATCTACGAACACGCGCCCCTTCCTGACCAACATGATCGCCACCCTTGGGAAAGCAGACTTGTTTCATCCAAAAGCAGGCAGTTGAACTATTGAGGAGTCCGAGAAGGGCGAGGTGATCATCTTCGGTCGCGTCGCTTGGCAGCTTGATCACCGGAGCTGTCTGCTTAAAGACTTTCCCGCCACGGTCAAACACAAAATGATTGTGAGTTGCTACCTCTGGGTACGTGATCGAGTCCGCTATGGCGTAACGATGTCGAAGAAAACGATTCCATTCCCACCAAGTTCGATTTAATTCTCGGTGATCGCCGCCAAGTTCTCTCCGTCGCCAAAGAATTTCTCTGGAAGTCCATAGAAAATGATGTGTCAACCGCCCGTTCTCATACGCAACCGGAGACAGGGAATTGTCGTATGGAAAACTTGCTTCTAGACGGTCATCAATGCCCCAATCGCGAACCTGCTCCCCCTCAACCATGGAAACTATCTGCGAGCGAGGAATTTGCTGTCGAGTTAGTACGTATTTGGGTTGAAGATATATATCATCAGCGCGCGTCAAACAGACTGAACAAATTGTGTCAATTGCTTCATTGAGAATAGTTTCTGAATACTCCTCAAGCTGTTCTTTCAACTCGCTAGCCCCACCGCCACCGATGGACCAGGGATGCTTGTGAAACAACGACCGATCGGAGTCGCCGACACTGACAAAGGTATTCCGCGAAGACGCAAAGCTGGCTAAAGTCCCAGATTCTTTTTTTCCCTTTGCGTCGTTGCGCCTGTTCGTGAACCCTTCATCAATCATGCTGACGATCGCCGACCAAACCAGGCCCTTGGCTGGATCTGCGGGAGTAGACGGCTCGCCTCGAATCCCGAGCACCGTGCGAAGTTTACTTCCCACCGGCTCGCGATTTCGCCCAAACAGAATCGTCGTTGGCGTTCCATGCCCTGGAATGTAAGCACCGCTGGTATCAATTACGTACGTTAAATCCACGGTTGGAAAGAACGACTCGATCAACTTCTTACCAAACTCTCGTTTCATAAATGAGTTGGCAGTGATTTGTCCCGTGAATCCACTAGGTACTGCTAGTTGAAAGATTTGCTGCATGAAGGGTACTGCCAACGAATACTGCCTATGGCAAACGTTGGGAAACCGCTTGCGATACCAATCATTAAGCTTACGATCCTTCGGAACAATGTAGGGAGGGTTCGCAACGACACAGTGATAGGTACTGGGACGAAGTAGAGTTCGGACCTTGTGCAGATCTTCACCTGGATAAGCATGCGCGTACAACTCTTGATCAGTCGCACCCTCGGCAAAGTCCATCAAGTTTTGACCAGTTGACGTGCGATTTTCGCCGTGCAGCAATGAGTCTCCACAGGTAACATTGATTTGAAAAGCAGGTGCATCAGCCAAACGCCGGATGTCACATGACTTCATCGCCACCAGAAGCAGGCGGAATTTGGCAATAGCCACGGCAAACGGATTGATGTCGACTCCGTGGATACTGTTTAACGCTCGTTGGGCAAGCTCTCGAATGTTTGTTCCAGGTTCTCTCCGCTGCCATCGGTCAAGTAATCGAGGAAACGGACCTAGCAGGAAGTGGCCTGATCCGCACGCGGGATCAATCATCTTGAAGTAGTCATTTGTCATTTGTCCTTCGTCATTGGTTGCTCGCGATTGACCAGTGACTAATGACGAATGACCAGTGACTAAACCAAACTCATCCAGTGCAGGTTCAAGCGTTCGATCAAGGATGAACTCTTCTACGAAATCTGGCGTTTGCAGCAGCGCAAACTTTTTACGAGCGGCTTCGGAAAGGTCTTGGTAGAGATCGCCCAAGAATCGGGTGTCCCAATTAGGATCGGTGAAGTCATGGACGAGTTCACCCGTACTCGCATCGATCTTCTGGAAGAAGTTCAGAAGTTCGCCGGCAGCGTCACCGGACAACCAATTGGGCAGATCGTTGATGGCATTGTGTTCGCCGAAGATGCCTTTGGTTCCAGGTAGCTTGGCAAGTTCGCCAAAGATCGAAAGCAAGTACTCCCGATCGGTGTGTTGGGGATGCGATCGGAAATACAACTCGTGTTCATCGCGTGCTCGGGCTAGACGTTCGCCTGGGCCAGCGATCTTGGGTGGATCTATCAGGGAGTTGTCTTCGAGGAAGCGAACGAACACGCATGACAACACCCAGGCCGCAGCGGCTTGAGTAATCGTGTCGGTCCGCCAGTCTTCGTAGTTCTGAGCCGTACGTTCGGCCTTAGCTGCCTTCTCATATTCCGCATGCAGCGCAGCGGGTACCTCAGGAACTTCAGTCGATTCACTGCGTTCCAGTAAGTCCGCTTCGATCCGTTGAAGAAACTTCTGAAGGTCGGCAAGTAGGGCTTGTCGATTGATCATGGATGGCTTTCAGCTCTCAGCGGTCAGCTTTCAGCTTTTGAATAAAGCCTGAAAGCATCCGCTTAATTTCACAGGTGGATTCGTTTAGTTGCATATGTTTCGATTCAGAGATGTAGCTCAAGTCTCTTGAGAGCAGCAAGTGATACTCAAGCTCACTTGCAGACCCCATTGCAATCTCCAGGAATCGTTGTAATTCATTGTCACTGTTGCGACCACAGCCCTCGGCAATGTTCGCTGGAATGGATGCACAAGCTCGACGGATCTGGCTGGTCAAACCGAAAAGTTCATCACGTGGAAACTCTTTGGTGACAACATAAATCGCGAGCGTTAGCTCATGACTCTTTCGCCAAACTTGCAAGTCATGGAAGGACTTCATGGGTGCCCTCCGGGCAAGCTTTCAGCGGTCAGCTTACAGCTATCAGCTTTCCCATCCTCCTGACCGCTGACGGCTGATCGCTGAAAGCTACCGACTCGATGAATGTTGGCTAACCATTTATCCGGAACCTTCGTCTTTTGGCCTGGACTGATAATCGGAACAGGCTTGCCGTCGATGAATGCTTGGTTGTCGCCAGGAATCAAAATCCAACACGAATGTAAACCTCGGCTGCGTCCGATCTCATCCCGTATCTTTTCAAGCAACACCAACTGCTCGTAACGGGCGAGTAACCCCGGATATATCAACAGAAGACTTCGGCGGGAGCTGACTGCTGTCCGCTGATCGCTGACAGCTTTTTCCTGATCGCTGACCGCTGACAGCTGACCGCTTAAAACCTGCTTCTCTACAATTGGCATGGCTCGGTTAACCAAGACCATAAACTTCTTCCACGGCTCGGAACCTGGCTTGGCGTCTGCGTTGACCAGTGCCTCCCACTTGGCATTGGCCTTGGAGGCAACGTCTCGAAGCGTGTCGACGATGAGCCCCTCGATATCGACCACTTCGATGGAGAAACGGTTTTGCAGCTCAATGACCGCACGCTGATAACACTTTGGATTGACAATCAGCGCGAGGAACGATCCTTCCTTGATGCCACGTTCGAGTCGTTCTTCGAACTGACGAGCATCGGCGATCTCGGGCGTGATCTCTTGGGTTGCTTGTGCATTCGCTCCCAGTCCCGAAGAAGTGGCTACGCGGGAGATGGATTCGCTGCCACTGGTGATGGATACGACATCGCGAATACGAGCGACGTAACAACCGCCTCCCTTGCCAGCTGAGTCCCACTGGAAGTCGAAGCCTGCAGCTTGCAGCAAGTCATCGAGAGCTGGCCGATCGGGAACCGGAGCCGCCTCGGGATAGCGACCGCTCACACGATCGCGGATCTGGGCCACCGTCAACGACGAGACGCCATAGATTGCACCTTGCGATAGTTTCAGCGCACGGGCTGCGTCCATGCCACGCGGATAGAGTTCTTGGCGACTGGAGACAGCCGCGTTCTTGGAGGCAGCAGCGGCCAATCGTAACAAGCGTGCATCGCCGAGCAGCGAGGTTCCAACCGGTTGAGTGACTTCGCGAAGCCGCTGGAGAACTCGAGCAGGTGGAACCAATGGATCTTCCATGGCCAACTGATCGGCCAGCTCACCAAGTCGTCCCGCAAAGCCAGCTAACTCGTGTGTTAGTGCGATGAAGACGCGGCCTTGATCGCGACGCACTAGAAATCGGGGTTCGGCGAGAGTGCGTTCTGCTTCGATGCAGGCGCGAGCCAGGGCCAAGGCATACTGCGTCCGTCTCGGGTCGTCTTCCACGGAACCTCGTGCGACCAACAGGGCTTCGGCTAGTTCTTTAACTGCAAGTACTCCGCCTGCCGTCGTTAGGATTTCGACAAGGTCGGATCGCATCTTGGTGACGGCGGCGTCTTTGCACCAGCGCGTTTGGAACTTGCCAACCAGCTGGCCAATGCGTCCACGCGTTACATCGACTATCGGAGCAATCTCTGTCTGGCTGGGCCAGAGTTCGGGCAATCGAGGATCGAGGCCAAGGAACGCTTGCAGTGTGTCTCGTGCCGTGTCGCCTTCGCGTTTACCAATGCGAGTGATTCGATTAACGAGTTGATCAACGCTCAGGTTTACATTTTCGATGACCGCTTCGGCTGTTTCGTCGGATTCGCTCTCTGTAGAAACGTCGGATCGTTGGGGAGTACCGAAGCGTTCCTTCAGAATACGAACCGCTGCGGCGATCTCTCGACGAGTCTTGTTCCCAACACCGCGCAGTCTTAAAAGCTTGCGCATCGGAACGGTGAGAAGATCCTCAACGGTCAACAAGTTTGCTCGGTCCAGCGCATTGGTGGCTCGCGTACCAAGTCCCAATTCAAGGATCGGCGTGTCTTCCGTGGCAACAGCAAGGAGTTTTCGAACTTCATTCTCATCGAACTCGTCGTTTGAGGTCGAGGAGTTCTCGATGCCGATGAAACGGTCTCGCCACGCATCAAGCATCGCTTCTGCATTGTCGAAGCGTTCGTCCGGATTACGTCGAAACGCTCGCGTGAAGAATTCCATTAAGCTGTCACGTAACGATGCATCGAACAAATCACCGTCAATGGTTGCTTCACACTGCAAATGCGAAGGATCACTGGCTCCATCGCCCCACTTGGGAAATGATCCTGGACCAGCCGCCATTTCGTACAACGTGATTGCCGCCGCATAACGCTCGGCATGCAAGTCCCATCGTTTCGATTTGCGTAACGGAAGGAATGGATCGAGGTAAGCAACAGTGCCGGCGCGAATGTTGTCCAACGGTGCACGGGCTAACGAGAAGTCGAATAACACCAGCTCTAATTGTTTGCTGCTACCAATATGGCCAATGGCGATGTTGTCGGGCTTGATGTCGCGGTGATTGATTCCCTGCTTCTCAAGGAACTTTAGTACATCCAACAAGCACTCACCGAACCGCTGCAGCAAATCGACGTGCAACTTGCCTTCTTTGCCCAAGCGACGGGCCAGCGTTTCTACACGTGGTTCGTCATTGACGGTGACCAGGACCGGTCGCATGAGAAAGCCGGCGCGATTGCCAATCTCAACAGGCTTAATGAACTCGACGATGTTGGAGTGACGAAGTTTCTGCAGGACTTCGCCCTCTCCCTTGATGCGATCGTTGCGATCCGGATCGATGGCAACCTTGAGGATGTATTGTTCTTCCTGATGTTCCACGAGCAGACCGACGCTCGATGCACCCTTGCCCAGTCGATGCAGCACCCGAAAGCCGCCTGGCAGTAGGTCGCCAGTTTTGGCTTCGTCTGGGTCTTCGACGTAGGTTTCGGCGTCTGACGTTTTGGCTTCGATCTCTACCTTTTCCAGCAGATCGAGGAAATCGTCGACGGAGCTGACCAGGCCTTCGCGATCCGCGACCACTGGCAGCGTGCTCCACTGGATCATCTCTTGCAGACTTTCGCTCGCACCGTTGAGTACCGAGCTGATTTGCAGTCCCTTTGTCTCGCGGAGCTTGTTGCTCAGCTCCAGGCCGTTGGCCGCCGGAGGCGAGCCCGAGAAGATGTGGTATGCGATGGCTCCGAGCGAGAAGATGTCGAGATGCTCGCCGACATTGTTGTCACCCGAGATCGCTTCGGGTGCCATGTAGGCGGTGCTGCCGTCATCGACCAATCGATCGACATGTGAGGTGGCTGAAACGGCCAACGAGGCGTTGGAGGTGGAGTTGCTTTCGGAGCGGTAGCCGACTTGCCAGTTGAAAACTTTGACTGCGAACCCGTCTCGACCGACCGGTGCGCCTGCTTCCTTTCCTTTATCCAGGATGAGAATGCTCTGCGGCGATAGTGATCGATGGACAACTCGTTTGTCGTGAGCGAATCGAATGACTTCGCTAATTTGGCGGAGTAGGTCAAGGCGATGGTCAACGGTCAGTTGATCGTGATGTTGCGTCAGGAAGTGATCCAACCGCATGGCTGTCGGATCATGTTCGAAGATCAGTGCTGGCCCGAGTTCGTGTTCGGTAAAGCCTTCGCGACGGAGCACTCCAGGGTGCTGGAGCATTTCCAGCAGTTCGGCTTCGCGTCTGGCGGCCCGCTCGATCGTCTGACGTTCGTCTGATGTCGCGCTCACGCGGACGTTGTAGATCCGTACGCGACGGCGAACGGTTTTGAGCGTGGTGTGCGTCGCTTCCCAGTCTTGATAGCCGGGCCCTTCGTTGATCAGGCGATCCAGAACATAGTCGCTGACCTTGCGGCTGCGTTGAGACGGACGGATGCCAGCTTGCTCGATCGCTTGTGCAACAAGCTTGGCCGTTGGGCGATCGTGAGTGCCTTTCGCGTTCGGATCGAGTCCATCGCATTCACGGCGTTTGATGGCTGCCATGATGCCCGGGCCAGCCGGCTTGGTGCCATCGGTTGCGCGATCGCGGAGGCAGACGTGGAACTTGGCGTTGCCCTGTAGGTCGCACTGCAAGTTCTCAGCGGAACAGAACACGAGAGCTTCGATGAACGGGATCTGCCCTTTGCTCTTGGCTGCCTTTTGCCGTTGAAGCAACGATCGAAGCTTCTTGGCTTTTGAGTTGGCGAGGTGGTACGGATTGTCGACCGTGGACAACTTGCCATCCGTTTCCCAGGTCCAGGTCCCTGCATCCCCGCGGAGGCGACCGGGCTTGCTTTTGATCTCGATTAGAAAGAAGCCTTGGGGCGTGAAGACAAGCAGATCAACTTCGTAGATACTGCCGTCGTCCGCGACGAATTCGAAGTTCGTCCACGCTCGGTAGGGCTCGTGGGGCGGAAACTGTGAGCGCACGAACTCCAGCGCTTCCCGCTCCCACGGGAAACTAGACTCGGCCACTTTTGTCCAATTTTTGGTTGTCATGTATTCAATTAGCAGAATCTAGCGTGTCGTTGTGTCAATTAAGATTCACCGGTCCTTCGGGGGAGCTTATTTTGCGGTGCGTCGGTCGTCGGTCACGGGCGTGATGTGGTGTTGCTTGCACAGCAACTCAATCTGGCGCAGGGCCAGTTTCGAAGGTGCTGTCCAGCCATTTTCCCAACGATTGACCGTTGCGAAGCTCACGCCCAGGGACTCGGCCATCGATTCTTGGGTGAGGTGTAATTGCTCACGAAGTTCTTTTACACGGGCCCCAAAATCGTCTTTTGTCTTGGTCATACTCCAGTCTCCTGAAAAACTGGGCGTCTTTAGCACAAACAGGTCCCCGGGGCTGACGCCCAGCAGCTTCCAGACTATAACATGTGCGATAGCGGCTGTCTTTGGGGGGGTATCTTGTGTCTCGAGAACCGTCAGGCTAGGTCTGAGACAAAGACGGTTGGCCGGTTCTCGCTGGTTCTGTTTAATAGTCGGGCGGATATATGCCGAGAGTCGTTGACTATAACGCGAAGCTTCGTTCCCAAGTTGAAAACTGGCGCAGTCATTTGCTAGATATTGGGAACCGCAATCCTCTAATCAATACTTCGTTCAATCCAGTTCGGGGGGTACTTGAGTTTGCTCATCCCGATCCAGAAGACGTTTGGCGTAAGTTGGTGATCGCCGGTGAGGCTGGTAGTCGAGCCCTGCGATTCCCTTGGAAGCGAGATCTTGTTCCTCCTTCCATCAATGAGGAATCTGCACACAATCGCGGAAAGTTAACGCTTGATCAATCATCTGCACAAGCGACTGAGCAAGAAGAGCAAACAAAAGAGTGGAATCCACCCGTCGCTAGATGCCTTGGATCGTCACGACTACGGGCAGACGATCTAGTCACAACCCTTGGAGATCGTGCATTAGACCGACGTATTCGAACGCTCGATGGGTACGCCAATCTTTCTATTTCCGAACAAGGCATACACTGCTTGTTTCTAGCGTTCGGCTTCATCAAGTGGTTCGAGAGTGCTGACAGCAGCAAGGAAATTCACTCGCCATTGCTCCTCGTTCCGGCGACCTTCACAAGAGAAACGTCCGATTCGCCGTGGGAGCTACGGGAAGCAGAGGACGATGTCGTCGATAACTTGTGTCTGCGACAACGCTTTAAGCAGGACTTCGGATTGGAGCTTCCTCCGCTTCCAGAGCTCGAACAATTAGAAGAAGACGGCGCGAGATTAAATTATCTCGCCAAAGTTCGGAAAGCAATCAGCAAAAACGAGCGTTGGGAAGTTGAAGATCGTTGTTGTGTTGGTAGGTTCGCATTTCCGAAAATCGCGATGTGGCAGGATCTTGGCGACCACGTTGAGTCGATCGCCTCAAACGCAATTTGTCAAGCAATCGGGGGTCAAGCAATTGACGATCCGAAGACCGCATTTGGTGACTCGTCTCTAGTTCCTGATGCCAGCCAACTTGACGACCAAGTCGCTCCCGGAGAAATCAAGGCCATTCTTGATTGTGACTCAAGTCAGTTGGAAGCGATCGTTGCCGCTAACAAAGGGATAAGCTTCGTTCTTGATGGACCTCCCGGGACCGGTAAAAGTCAAACCATTGCCAACATCATCGCTGATGCGTTGTCGATTGGGAGACGAGTTCTATTCGTCAGCGAGAAGGTCGCAGCTCTCGAGGTCGTTAAGCGTCGACTCGATGATTGCGGCCTTGGTGACTTTTGTCTCGAATGCCATTCGAGCAAAGCCAACCGAAAGATCGTGCTTGAGGAACTGAAATCGTGCCTCGAGATTCCAATTGAGTCGTACCCGAATCCTAATCCGAAATTGAAGGATCTGCGAAAGCAACGCCAGGAATTGAATGACTACGTGCGTATGCTGCACCAACCACAAGAACCCATTGGTTTATCCATGTTCGAGCTGCACGGAAACATAGCTCGACTCAATAGAATGGAAATGTTCGGTCGATCCAGGATTCAATTCTCTAAACCTCAATCTGTTTCACGCAGTACGCTCGACCGCTGGATTCAATTGCTGCGACTTGCAACCGAGCACGAAAACGTACTGGCAAACTTCGCATATCACCCCTGGCGAGGATGTCAGCTAACGATTCAAACGCTTGGCTTGAAATTCGAGATTCGGAACGGTTTCGCACTACTGTCGGAGAAAGCAGCACAGCTCGCACGTGATTTGCAACCACTTAAAGAAGTCACGGAAACATTTGACGGAGTTAGGCTCGCACAACTTGATTCTCTGCTGGGTATGATGGAAACCAGCTTAACCATACCTGACATCCCGAACGACTGGATTGTATCTCCACGAGAAATTGCGTGTGCTTTGCTTGACCGCCATCATGCCAATCTTAGAGCCGTGCAGCTACGTCAATCTCTGACGGAATATGTAGACGAAGTGACGGCGATCTTTGATAATGACATCGTACCACTATCAAACCTCCGAAGCTTTGAATGGCTAGAACGCCTGAAGCTTCCCCTTCCAAGCAATTACCGAGATTGTCGCGACGCCTTACGAAACCACTCCGATGTTTTGCGAGATTTCGAAGGATTACTTTCCAAATTCGAAAATTCCCTCAATCAATTGGTCGCTGAAATCAGACTTCCAATTAAAGCTGATCTTACGATCGGATCTGTCGGGAAACTTCTGACAGCAGCGCGGTTGGTTGCGACTGACGCGCCGTTTCGCACCGGTTGGTTCGACCCGGTCCGTGCGACGGAAATAGTCGCAGATGCAACGGACGTAATCGCAAAGCTCGAGGTGATCAATCAGATGGAGCAGAGCGTACGTGGTCGAATAAGTCCGCAAGATGTGTTAAAGCTCACGAGCGAAGTTGAAAACTTAGACGCGTTAAAGAGCAGTTGGGAATTCGTGATGTCCAAAGTCGGTTCGTCCCAAATTGAAAACTTGGACGGGCTGAATCAGCATTTGAACCAGGAAACAGAGCGTCTCGGCCGCATAAACTCCGACCTAAATAGCCTTGCCTCTGCCTTGAATTGGAACGTTCAATTTGCACCCACGGTGGGCGAGGCTCGTTCGATCCTTGCAGCTTTGCCGGCACTGTTAGGTGCCGGGGCATACAATGGGAATTGGGTAGACGCGGCAACAAGGGAACGCGTCAAACAACAAATCGAAGCAGCAATCCTCGACCTTTCTGAGGCTCAGGAATTGCGGAATGACCTAGAGTCACGATTTTCTCATCGGGCATTCTTGCCAACTGCTCGTGCTCTTGTTGATCAAGGAAAGCGTTATGCATCATGGTGGAATCGGCTGGTTGGAGGCTATTCCAGATATCGAATAGAAGCTGCAGACCTCTACAAAACCAATGTACCCGAGACAACGACACTACTACGTGACATTCAACAACTTGCTGTATTTCACAAGCGAATGGCCGAGGTTGCAATCACCCACCGCGAATTGAATGATTTACTCTTTCCGGGTGTCGTTGTTGATCAGATCGAGTCTTGGCAGCATACCCTCACGGCACTGAAGTCATTCGATGCTTTTATCTCTATTATTCCGCAAGCGGCTTCGTTTATACCGAAAGGCGCCGCAGCCATCCGAATTTTACCCGATGATCCGCTGATCAGACGATTATCCGAGATGCTACAACACGACGGTAACCCTACTTTGATCTCCACAAAAACTGCGGCAGAATTCGCAAATTTGCGGATCAATGAGGCATTGGCATTTGTCGCAGATCTGCAGTTCGCTACTGCGCGTTGTGCAACGGTGATCCGAAATTGCCGAGGTATTTACGAAACTACTCCCGATATCTCTCAATTGCTGTGCGACGTCGCGTTCGCAAAAGAATACGTAGACCATAGGAAAGCGGTCGAAGCGGTATTCAATTCCCGAGTTTCAGATTTGCCCGAAGGTGCCGAGGCGTTTCGAGCCGAAGGGTGGCATGCAGCGATTCGTGGCATCGAGTCTGCTGACAAGCTAGCAAAGACGTTTGGCGTTTCGTCGGTCTTGAAGGAAACTGTATGCGTCCCGGGACGCGTGAATCAAGGGGCATTGAAAAGCCTGATTCAAATCGCCGAGTCAGCGTTGCAAAATGTTAACAGAGTTTGGTCGGAACAAGTTACATTCATCAACTTAACTCAGCCGGGACAGTTCGAAACTGAGCAACGCAAACGGACTGCCGGTGAAATCAAGGCTTGCGTCTCTGCGGCAGCATCGGAGTTCGAGACTCTCGCCGAGCGACTATCGAAGCTTCTTGTTGTACTTAAGCCAAATCAGTCAATTCCGCTACAGCGTCTGGTTCAGGATGCCAGAGCGATCGATGAGCTAAGACAAGCCCAAAGCACGGTAGAACGTTGTAGTTCGAATCTAAATAGGTTTAGGATCGAACATCCGATGGAACTCAACAGCGAAGAGTTTCGTAAATGCGAGAGTATCAGACAGGCGTCGGATGAGCTTTTGAAACTACCGCTTGCCAGGGCGGTTGCCACGAGTGCACCGCGACGAATTCAAGTTGCCGAGATTCTCGACAAAGCGAAGCTCGCGATTGAACAAATGAGCGAACCATTGGAGCTTTTCGAAAAAGTTTTTGCTTCCGCCCAGGGCAAGTTTACCGGTTTCGTGCCGAAAGATCTAAAATTGGACGAGGTACCATCAGTCCTTGAGCCCTTGATATCGGCCACCGATTCAATTGACGAGTGGATACGATTCAATCGGTGGCGTGAGCAAATGTCCGAAGAAGGCTTTGGAATCGTGACAAAGGAGCTGATCAATCAAGAGTATCCACCAAATGATGCGGTGGATGTGGTTTGCGCAAAACTTTACCAGCAGTTATTCGATCACTTTGTTTCAGTATTGCCCCAGATCGGCGATTTTGATGGCATTAGACACGAAAAGATCCTCGGTAAGTATCGTTTACTTGATGAGTGGGAGATCAAGTCGGCAGCAGCTCGGGTTCGCGAGTTTCAATTAAGTCGCGAGGACCGTCCACGTATCGGCTGGGTCGCGCCAATCAGTTCGGAACTCGGGATATTGAAGAAGGAAACAGAGAAAAAACGACGACACATGCCGCTTCGTAAGCTCTTTAATGCTGTCCCCGGTGTTCTTCAGCGTTTGAAACCATGCATTATGATGAGTCCGTTGTCTGTCAGCACGTTTTTGCAAGCAGAAGCACTGAAGTTCGATCTTGTTATCTTCGACGAAGCTTCACAGGTTTTTCCATGGGATGCTATTGGTGCGATTTATCGTGGTAGTCAACTGATTGTTGCAGGTGATGAAAAGCAGCTACCCCCAACCAGTTTCTTTTCACGGGCCGACATCGAATCGGACGAGGAGGTAGAAGATATCGGGGACTTCGAGAGCATTCTGAGTTTGTGCAAATCCGTAAACATGCCAAACAGGCGGCTACGCTGGCACTACCGCAGTCGTCGCGAGCCGTTGATTGCATTCTCGAACAAGCATTTCTATGACGGGGACCTGGTCACGTTTCCATCGGTGCGGGACGCTGCGCGCGATGCCGTTCAGCTGATTCACGTACCGGATGGTCTTTGGTCAGACCGAAAAAACCTGCCAGAAGCGAGGAAAGTTGCGGAACTGGTGGTCGAGCATTGTCGAACCAAGCCAGATAAATCACTCGGGGTTATTGCGTTTAATTCTACACAGCAAGAAGCAATCGAAGACGCGATTTATGCACTGCGTCGGTCGTCGCCGGCGATAGACGTACTCTTGAAAGAGGGGCCGCACGAACCTCTATTCATTAAGAACTTGGAGAATGTCCAAGGCGACGAACGCGACGTGATTCTTCTTTCGTTTGGTTATGGAAAAAACGAGGTCGGAAGGTTTATCAAGAATTTCGGGCCATTGTCCAAGCCGGGTGGCGAACGTCGACTAAACGTGGCTGTAACGCGAGCTCGCGAAGCCGTCTCGCTGGTAGCATCCGTACGTTCATCTGATATGGATCTTTCGGGAAGTAACAGTGTCGGGGCGCATCTGCTCAAGGCCTACCTAGAATATGCAGAATATGGGGTCGACTCTATGAGTCGAGCCATCGTCGAGACACAAGGCAAATGCGAGTCGCCATTTGAAGAAGAGGTAGCTGCTGCCTTGATTCGCCATGGCTTAGAGCCCATTCCCCAGGTTGGTTGTGGCGGTTTTAGAATTGATCTAGCGCTTAAGCACCCTGCGAATCCTGGAGCTTATTGTTTAGGAATCGAATGTGACGGAGCAACCTATCATTCATCGAAAACAGCACGCGATCGCGACCGAATTCGCCAGTCGATTCTGGAGTGCTTGGGATGGCGAATATTTCGGGTCTGGTCGACCGATTGGATTCGCAATCCGGATCTTCAAATACAACGTATCTTGTCGGCATATGAGCAGGCAAGTGCAAGCTATGCTGACTTCGCTTCATCTACCGCCGGAAGGGTCGAGCCTGAGTTTGAAGACCTTCAGCCCCAATATGTTGCAGATGACACCTCTAAGCCGCTAATCTATCAAAAAATTGAGGATGTTCCAACTGAGCAGATCATTGATACGGCATTGCGAATTGTCACACGAGTCGGAACTATCAGTTGGTCGGAGCTTGTTTCGCTGACATCGCGAGAGCTAGGATTCGGGCGGACCGGGAAAAAAATCCGAGAGCGAATTGAAGCCATTCTAAACGATCAAGTGATAAAATCCAATATTCATCGCGCCGGCGATAGGGTTTCGCTTGTTTAAGCTCGAATTTCAATCGGTGACTCGCGGACATACGGATTGTTTTGTGTGGGCAACGGATTTGGAAACAAACTTGCAGTTGAGGAGTTGACGTCCTCATTCGGTTTCGTCACCAACCAACGCTAGAATCGGGGCCATGGCTAACCACGTGTCAACGAATAGATCGGTGGCCTTGGGGCTGCCGAGCAACGGACAACCGTACTGAAAATGAACGCTGAGTCCGAATTGAATGTTGGATTGCTTGTTGACCAGGATCTCGTAGATCGATTCCAACCACTGCGGTTGGTACTTGACGCGGGAGGTGGCACTTTTGATCGTCGTTCGCAGATCGACCTCGATACACGCGTCAATCTCCCCAAGGGATCGTTGGCCTAGAAAGTGCCGCTGGACGGCATAGATCATCGGCTTAGAGCCTGGAGACCGCTGAATGATGGAACGCAGGTGTTTTTCAACTTCAAGAATGGCCTTCTGGAATCCAGAAAATTGAAGGGCTTCCAGTTTTGACTTAAAACCGCCTTTGAGGCCATTGGGAATAGTGATCGCAGCGGCCGCATAATCTTGTTTGATACTGATCGTCAGGTGAGGGAACGCAGTAAAGTTTTTGGCGTTCCGTGCGGGCAATAGCGGCAAAAAGTCCCAAACCCCATCCGATTCTTGTCCGGTTATCGCAGAACGCCGTGGTCCGTTCGGGTCAACATCAAGTTGTTTCAGCCGCGGCTCGGCCTGCAATTGGTCGCCCAAGAGGCGTATCAAGCGTTTGGCTTCACGATAATTGTAGGGTGCATCATTGGTGAAGCGAAGGCCGTCAAACATGGTGATAGTTCCTCGAATTTGATATTTGGTTGCCAAGTTCTTTTGTTCAAATGTTCGCATGTAGTCGACCAACTGCGCTGCCCAAAAAGAGATCTTCGACCTTAGGTTGAACCACGTATATACCTCGCGCCACTGCCTGTAAATGATGTCGCCTTCAATCCGCGAGTGTTCATCGACCGTCAACACGACCGTCCAAGGGTTGTTGAATCCTCGCCGTACGGCGAAGTCGCGATGTCGCTTCAATTGGTTTTGCGATAATTTGGCTTGGATTTTGGATTCAAACAGAACGGCCCAGGACTCAGAGTCACAGACCATCAGGTCAGGGATACCACGTTCGAAATCAGAATTGTCCTCGTTCGAGTGTTCGCCCGGAATTTGTTGTTGAGTAACCTTCAAATTTCTGCCTTTTGGAACGTCTTCAATGCCCAGCCATTTCAGGAAAGAGACCAGTAACTGGTCGTCTTGGGCCAAGACGGTCGCCAAGGCATGTGTTAGTCGATTCTCTTGCTGTTCGTATTGATCAAAAATGTTTCGCACAGCGTGCCGATCTCCCCAGTTAAATGTGTCGCCAGTCGGTGAGGCTCATTTGCCGAGTTGACTCACCCATTCGACATTGTAGTCGTACTATATCTGGCTGAATTTACGAACGAAACTGGGCTGCTTAAGGACAAACAGTGGAGTTAAATGTTCCAATTTCTTCTTCTGCCTTGCCCCTGTCCTGCCCCTGCCTGCCCCTGCTTTCCACGGGAGTTGTGTTTCGTATCGAGCTAGAGCCGAAAGATTGTAGGGGCAGGCAGGGGCAGGACAGGGGCAGATTTCAAAGCGCCCCGGCCATTTAAGCTGTTGTGTACCAAAGGGTTGTGAGAGCCGCAGGGGCAACAGGGGCAAAAACTCTTGATTAGTGGAAAGAATTGATTTTTGGGAAAGCCGAGCCTGTTTTCTGCCAAAGGCGGCGTTCGAGCGCCCAAAAAAGCAACATACCGTGGAAACTGCGGAGTCTGCCCCTGTTGCCCCTGTGCCCCGGCATTGGTTCAGTAAGAGTCATTACGCACAACTTCTATATCTGTGGGAGGCGTTCACGAAAAGCACCTGGTCGATAGTTTGGTCCGACGGCGATGAAAGCATAGTTTCCACGTTTTCATCGTGTGAGTTGGAATGAATCTCCTGCCTTTATACCACAAGCCACGAGCGATTTACGTTATCCAAAAAAGTACTTCTGAATTACCGTTCCTCTTCCGCGTCGTCAATTTATTATTGTTCAAAGGTAGGAGCTTTGGGCATCGGGTCTGCCAAGGTTATCGCCATCGCGATTTCGGGGTTTTCCCCGAACAGGATGTCTTGATTATGCAAAACGTGGCGTGATTTAATCTCGCGGTTTTAGGCTGATTAAGCGTTTGGCCCAAGAAGCCACATTAGGCATTGTCGAAGCATCTCAATCCATTGAACAATCGCTGGAAGTACAACGAATAGCACGGTAATAATTGCTCGCCAACGAGCGGAAAACCACCATTTGGTAATCTCGTTGAAGTAATTGCGGACTGGCGGATTGCGGATTTGGTTTGCAGCGGGAATGACGGACGGCAAAATTCTAAGTTTGACATTGTCAAAATGTTCGAGAAATCCAAGTCGTACAAGTTTGTCGGCGAGATCTGCAATTTGGTTTCTGATTTCACCATCTTCCATCGGGATGTCAGAAATGAGCAGGAACCCGGCGAGAGTGTCGGTGGACTGGTATCTGTCCGCAGCCAGGCACACGAGGTGCTGTTCCCTCGGTGTTAAAATTACGGTAGCGTCTGACATGAATATGAAGCATAGCGGAAAAGGTAAACCGGCGAAAGGGTTTGGCTTCAGGGGCGGAACACGATGTTTCGAGCACTTGGTTGCACCGGTTGGTTCAAGTAAGCCGCTATCGCGGCGGGGTGGGCGACATTGTATCCCTGGTTGGTTGCCTAGTCAAACTTCTTCTCTTCACCCGAGCGTGTTGGCGGGGAACACAATGCAGTCTCAACCGTGCCAAAAAGAGTATCTCACCCAACGTGTCGAAATATCCCGTGTAACCTCGGAAAATTTCAAACTCCCAATCGTGCCATATAGATATTACTCTACTTGACACTTCAATGAACCGGGATTAGGCTCTCGTTAATCTAAGGGAGGAACCGAGAATATGACAATCGCTTGCTATTGCCGAGTTAGCACTCGGCAGCAAAAAAACGACTCACAGGAAGCCGAGATCAAAAAATGGCTGAAGGGTAACCGTATAGCCCCATCCAAAGTGGAATGGTATTTCGATCATGAATCAGGGAAAACCCTCAACAGACCCGAATTCGACCGACTGCAAAGCGACATTTTCCATGGCCGTGTTAAAACCGTTGTGGTTTGGAAGTTGGATCGGCTGTCGCGCCGCCTCAAGGATGGTGTGAACCTACTGGCCGATTGGTGCGAGCGTGGACTGAAGATCGTAGTTGTGACCCAACAAATCGAGTTGAATGGGCCAGTGGGGCGAATGATCGCCGCCGTCATGTTGGGCCTAGCCGAAATCGAGCTCGAATATCGCCGGGAACGACAAATGGCAGGCATCTCTGTGGCCAAGAAAAAGGGCAAGTTCAGCGGTCGCAAACCAGGAACCACGAAGGGAAAGCCGCAACGCGCCAAACAACTCAAAAAGCAAGGTTTGACTGCTCCCGAAATCGCCAAGGCCATGGGCACCAGCTTGCGGACCGTTTGGAGGTATCTTGAGCGGAACTCAGTCGACACAACGGTACAGCAGGACTCGGTGTAGACTGCCCGAAACCGGAGAAGCGGCTTGCTAGTAATTCCTTGAAGAGCTAGGTAGCCATTGGAATGCCGGGCAGGACTCGAACCACCCCGGGAAAACAAGGACGAAACGCTTGGTGTGGGGATATCGAATGCGGAAGAAAGCCCGACCCACCAAGGCCGCTCAGCTGGCTCTCTGGCCATCGCTCAAGCCCTTCTGAACGCGAAGACCTACTTTGACAAGCTAAAGCTCTTGCCAACGCTCAGGGGGCAAGTAAGAGCGTATCGGGGGCCGTCGCAAAATAGGCTAGGTCCTCGGCAATCGCTGACGGTCCGACCAACGGCGAGGCCTGCCAACTCTTTCTTGCCACTCGCGACCGCGTGGCCACGTTGTCGGCACGTTTTTGCCTATCGCCACTGGAACGGAAGCGAACCAAGTTTGAACCCGAGCCGAAGACCGACGACGCTTTCGACCGATGGGCCGCAACGGGTACAAGACTCATGGCAAGACCCATCGCCTACCTTGGTTCTCACTGGCCGCCGGGGATTGCTCGCGGTGTCCCAAAGCTCGCGACCTTCGCAGATACACCCCGTCAAAACGTGGTAGAATTCTCGTGGGGTTTGGCGGGAAGTCGCTGAACCGTCCGGGAGTAGACAACCGGAAAACGATCCCCTTCCCCTACCCCATCCAACGGGACTCCTACCATATCCCACCCGGAACGGAACACAGAATTGACTTGCGGTATTGGGGCAATGTTTTTAGGAGATAGCTGATGCGGCAACGAGGAAGTCGGAACACGTTGGTGAAGGTCGATTACAACTTGATCGGCCGACTAGCTGCGATATCCGGTGACACCGCCAAGCAGTACGCCCACCGCGGCGAGTACAATCCAAGGGATCTCAGTTCCGTTCTGTCGTGGGTGAACAAACGCAGGCAGCGACAAGGCAAAACCATGATAGGGTTGCCAGCCGACCAACTTGTTGTGGCCGAGGTTGAAGTTAAACATGAGTCAGACAGGCTTACGCGGCCGGCAGCGCCTACTTTGGATTTGTCTGGCGGTTACGATCCGCTGCTAGGCGGATATCGGACCGATACTGCGTTTAGGCAATAAACGCGGTGTGTTACGCAGGAGTTGATGAGCTAGGGGACGTCCTGTGGGGTATCGGCAGGCCGTTAAAAAGTTGTAAAATTAGCGAGTCGCGCGCACACGCGCACGCGAGGCAGCGGAAGAGCAAGAAGTGACTCGGAGGGAGCGGCTGTCGATCGAGCCGATGCGAGCTCCGCTGTCGGAGATGGTCGACCAGTAATCAGTGCCGTTTATTAAGAATTCTTGGCAAATCTCACCCAAGCTAGCAGGAAGGCCCCCCGGAGTGGCAAGCCTAGTTGAACTTCGTAATGAATAAGGGAGGGTCATTAGTCCTATGCCTCGATGGTACGACCACAAAACTAGATGCGATAATCCGAGAGAGAAAGTACTACTAACAATACCGAAGTACCGCAATTGAACGCATTCTATTGCAAGTCAACTTGCATTCTGTTACGCTATACAGTGCGAAAAAAGCGGGTTTTTATGCTGATTCGCAGTGCCGGAAAAGTCGCCTGAAAATCCATGTGTCGGCGGTTCGATCCCGCCCCTGACCACTCTCTCTCTTATCTATTTGTTGCCGGTTCACGTATTTGTTTCTTCGCTGCTGGTGGGGGTCTCGTTACGGCAGTCGTCCGCTTAGCTCGCCATCGGTAGATCCCAAAGCTCCCTAATGCGCCCATCTAGCCAGGTTTGAAGCCTGGCCTTTCTTTCGTTCACTTAGACCCTGAGAAGTGCTTTTCCCGCCTCGAAAACGCTGGCGAGCGTCATTCCGCATTGTTGCCCGGCAGTATGCGGATTTTTGATTGAGGCGGTTTTCCGTCAGCTGGTCGTGTTGAGTCCGCCACACGAATTACGTTGGTCCGCTAACTGATAAACACTGCACCCGCCAAAATACGCAAAATGACGACCCATTTGGAGGTCGGTCGACTTGGGGCCAATTGCCCGCTCACGGCACCACATTTCAAGGAATTGGTCGGTGAGAACGGTGCTAGAACGTGCAACTCGGACGGGAATTGAGTTTGCTTTGACCGGAGAAATCTGATATTCACCCCGCCGGACCGATGACCCCAAACCGTACACGCAGGGAGGCGTATTCCGGTCGTGGCACGTTTCTCTAATTACCTGTCGTTGACGATCGTGGCCTTGTGCTGCTTCGCTTGCGCCGCCACCGGGGCGGCCGGGATGCAAGCAACCACTGGGTTGGCGAGCGACTGGGGCGAGGACCAGTATTCACTCGCGGCCCAGCATTACCGCCAACAAAGATGGCCTCAAGCCATTGGCCAATTTCGTCTGCTCTTGGATCGCGACCCGGACCACGCGCGTGCTCCCTTGGCAAAGTTTTTCTTGGCGGAATCGCATGTGCAATTGGAACAATACAGCGAATCCGTCCCTTATTTCGAAGCATTTCTCGAGCAAGAACCAAAACACGCGTTGGCCAATCGAGCCAAGTTTCGCTTGGGTGAAGCCTTTTATCTGATGGGGAGCGATGACGACGCGATTCAGCACCTAACCACTTTGTTGGCGTTGGACACTGAGAAACAGTTTGCGGAATTCACACTTGCCTACTTGGGCGAAATGCTGCTGAAGCGTCAACCCGAAAGTGACATTGCATCGGCCCGAGATTACTTGCAACGAATGGTTCGCGACTATCCGGAATCCGCTCTCTTGGATCGCTCGAGATTGGGCTTGGCTCAAGCCATGCAGAAGTTAGGTGACGCCACCGAAGCCGAGGTGCTGTTGACAAGTTTGCGCTCCAGTTCTGACCAGATGATTGCCGAGGAAGCCACGTTGGTTCTCGCGGCATTGTGGATGGAACAGGATCGCAGCGACTCAGTTTTGGAACTCTTGAGTGACGAAACATTGAACAAGTTATCTGCCGCCCAACTTCCAACGGCCAAGTACTGGCGCGGTCGCGCTGAAATGTCCCGGAAAAACTGGGCCGCGGCGGCGTCGTTGATTGTTGACTGTGCTCCACAACTTGAGGATGGGCGTCTACAACAGGCAGCCTTTTACGACGCCGCGATTTGTCATTGGCAGGCCAATGAATTGGAACAAGCCGAGCGGCTTTTGAACCAGTCTTTAGAGCGTTGGCCAACGGGTGACTGGGCCGCAGAGTGTCGGTTTCTTTTATTGCAGGCCGCGGTCCGTGCGCCAAACGACGACCAGATCGCGGAGCATGCCCAGGCTTTTCTGACCCAATTCCCCGCCCATGCCTTTGCCGGCAAAGTTCGTGAAACGTTAGCACGGCGAGCATTAGGTACCAATGACTATGCCGAAGCTGAAACTCAATTCCGTTCGTTGCTGGAATCGGAACTTGCGCCTTCCGCAAACGAGCTCGACCGCGCCACGTGGTACCATTTGCTGGGTTTGTCCCAGATCGGGTTGGGAAATCTGGACCAGGGATTAATTTCGCTTGACGCCAGCTTGAAGTTGCTCCCCGTTTCGCCATCCGATCCGCGACCTGAAACACTTGAAGTGTGGTTGCGAGATCGCGTACCAGAGCCCGTGTCACCGACTCCAACAGCGGAACAGCAACTTCGCGAGCAAGTTGAATTCGCCCGGGCCAGCGTCCTCACGCGCCAACAGCGATGGTCCGACGCTTTGGAAGCACAGGCCGCAATTCTGTCGCAGCATCCAGAAAGCAGATTTCGATATCAGCTGTGGGCGGACCACTTGCGTGCCTTGGCGGCGCTCCAAGATTGGGGAAACTACCAAGCCGCGGCTGAATTGACCAAATCATGGTTGGCCATTAACTCAGAAAACAAGCCGGTACCAACGACCGCCGATCTTGCCACTGAAAAGCAAGTGTTGCTCGAAGCGTGGTATGCGACATCGCTGGTCTTCGCCGATCATTGCTATGAGCAACAAGATTTTGTCAAAGCCATCGCTGCTTACGACCTGGCTTCGAATGCGGAAGATGAAGCCGTTGTCGAGCAAGCTCTCAGTGGTCTCGCTTGGTCCGAGTTTCAGTCGCGCCGCACGGCAGAAAGCGAAGCGACGGCTCGTGTGTTATTGGACCGGTTTTCGACTAGCCCTCGTTCGGCAGAAGTTGGCTTAAAACTTGTGGAACAATGGTTTCGCGACGGTCGCTTTCAATCGGCGGAGGAACTCGTCAAGTTGTTGTTGGATCGCTTTCCGTCTTGGCCTCGGCGACACCAATTGTTAGCTGTACAGGCGAAGCTTTGGGCGAAAAAAGACGATCCGAATTCCAAACGCCAAGCAAGGCAAACATTGCAAGCGGCCTTGGATGCGTTGTCTTCGAACTCCGCGGAATCGGTCGCCACCGAGGCCGGGTCTGCAAATTCAACGATGGCCGCGACCTATTGGTACGAACTCGCCTGGTTGCACCATGAGAACGGGGATGCCGTTGCAGCTCGAAACGCGTTTGAGCAAATCAATGTCGCTTATCCTACGAGTCGCTATTGGGCCGATGCGACGTTACGCCTGGCGCAGGAACACTTTGCCGGTGGCCGTTTAGCTCAGGCCAAAGACCTCATTCGTCAGTTACTGCCCAACGAAAACGCTGGGGAGTTGAACGACGCCCTGCCACGCGAATCAAAAACCGACAGTGTCCCCGCGCTCTCCGCCAGCTTTCGTGCTGCAAAAAATGAACCGAATCCTAAGGATGCCGCAACGAACGGAGCAGCATCGACCGGCGCGACCATGTCCAATGAACTCAAATCACACGCGCTGTACCTTCAAGCCATGATCGCCGTTGCCGAAAAAGATTGGGTGAGTGCGGGGCAGTCCGCTGAGCGACTGATCCAAGAGTTTCCCGATCACCGTTTGCGCTGGATGACCCAATTTTGGTCGGGCGAAGCCCTTTTTCGACAACGGAAATTCGAAGCTGCTGTTCGTCAGCTTTCGGAGGTCTTGCCAAGAACCTCCGACCGGACCGAACCTTGGGTGGCCATGGCTCATTTGCGTTTGGCTCAGTCTTTGGGCCACTTGGATCGCTGGGACGACGTGTTGGTTGTCGCCGAGCCCGCCAAGCTTCGCTTCAAAGAATTCACTCAAGCCTTCGAGCTGGATTATTTGATTGGGCGAGCTTTAGCCACGGATGCTCGCTTTCCACAAGCTCGCGCCGCTTATCAACAAGTGATCGATTCCCCTCATGGGAAAAACACGGAAACGGCAGCGATGGCCCAGTGGATGATCGGTGAAACATACTTTCATCAAGAACAATACGCGTTAGCCAGCGAAGCTTACCATCGAACCGAGACGCTGTATCCGTTTCCACAATGGCAGGCCGCTGCCTTGTTGCAAGCAGGCAAGTGTTACGAACATCTAAAGCGCCCCCAAGACGCCATTAGTGTTTATCGCCAACTACTTTCGGAACACGCCAACTGTTCACTGTCGAATCAAGCCCAAGAGAGACTGGAACGACTGAAGCCAGATCAACGACGTCTGGTTCCCGCCAATCCATTGTCACGCAATCGGCTGCGTGGTTCTTGAGGCGGTTATTCGTCGGAGGATCGAAAACTCAGGAAATGCAAAATATGCGTGCGAATTCAAAACAATTGCGACTACTACAATCGGTGCGTCGGGTAGCCGCAGGTGTGCTGCTTACTGCGCTGTGGGCGATGCTGTTCATTGGTTCGCTGGCCAGCGTTGCCGCGCAAGATGATCCCGTGGCCGAGAGTGCGGCGAGCCTCGCCCAACTGGAACCGGAGAGCTCCCCCGATGCCGCTCCAACGACCGTGTCGTCTAAGAGTCTGTTGGCCGTTCTCCGCAGCGGTGGTCCCTTGATGATTCCATTGGGTGGCTGTTCTGTTGTCTTGTTGGTGTTCGTTTTCGAGCGACTGATTAGCTTGCGCCGCTCACGAGTTATTCCCACTCCGTTGGTGACTCGAATCCTGGAACAGATTCGCGAACGCCAATTAGACAAAGAGCAAGCGATCAACCTGTGCGAAGAAAATCCTTATCCGGTGTGTGAAGTTCTCAGCGAAGGGCTCCGTAAATGGGGACGCTCCAGTGTCGAAGTTGAACAAGCCATTTTGGATTCCGGCGAACGAGTAAGCAATGAACTGAAACGAAATTTGCGAGTGATCAATGGAGTTGCCACGGTTACTCCGCTGCTCGGACTGCTTGGGACTGTTTTGGGGATGATTCAAGCTTTTGACGCCATTTCATTGATCACTCCCGACGGTGATCCCAAGATCTTGATTGCGGCAGGAATCAGTGAGGCGTTGCTAACGACAGCCGCAGGACTGTGTATCGCGATTCCGGCTCTCATTGCCCACTTGTACTTCTCGAGTTGCGTCGATCGTCGGGTTGTGGAAATCGATGCCATCGGCTTGCAATTGGTGAGAATGATCAGTGCTGAGGGCTTGGCAGATCCTGCCAACAAGGCCAATAAAAAAGTTAAGAAGGCAGCTTAGCTCATGCCACTCAAGACCGCCCATGACGAACAACCGTCGTTGAACTTGACACCGATGATCGACATCGTGTTTCTGTTGATCATTTTTTTCATGGTGGGGACCCGATTCAGTGAACTCCAAGACTTAGAAAAGCAGCTTCCGATTAACGTTCCTGAAGTGTCGGCGGGAACCGCTTTGACCGCGCCCCCGAAACAAAAAGTGATCCATGTATTTCAAGATGGTCGCATTCACTTTGAGGAGCAGGAGGTAAAGTTGACGGAATTGGTGGCCAAACTACAAGCAGCCAAACAAACCTATCGCAAACAAGGGGTCGTCATCCGCGGCGATGCCAGTAGTGAACATCAAGCTGTGGTCTCGGTGATCAACGCTTGCCGTCAAGCCGATATCATCGACATCGCCGTGTCCGTTCGCATTGCTCAGCAATCAGGTTCAACACAATCCAACGTGAGATAAGTTTCCCCGACATGCCTCTCTGGGTCCAAAATCTATTGAGCGATTCATCAGTGCTCACGCTACTTGTTGGTAGCGTCGTGTTCCTGTTGGCGTTTGTGATTTTGCAGCGAAGTACATGGGCCGCCGACAAACCAGTGATCAAGTGTTTGGTGCTCAGCCTGATTGCGCATGTGATTCTGTTGGTCTACGCCTACAGTTGGAACCTCGTGACCACGATTCCCACCCTGGCCGCGGTTGAAGTGGTGCCCATTCAAATTGCGGACAGCAGCACGGAAACAGAGCCAGACCCGACGCAAGAACCCGAGCCAATCTGGGAAGAGATTCCCGAAACCGAATGGGAGCCCAGTGAAGAACTGCCGACAGCCAAGCCACTTGAGACGGACATGGTGGTCGACCGATTGGTCGATTCGACACTCGATACAAACGCCACGGAAGTTCAGTCTTCGCCGCGTGAATCCGTTGATTCCCAATCGATCAGCGAATTGCTCTCCGATGCGAACCCCGCGACTAGGAGTTCAAAATGGCTAGAGCCATTCTTGCAACCGACGACGCCGATCGCGGATTCGTTGAGCAGTTTCGCCAGTGATCATCCACTGGAAGCTGTGGCCTTGCCGACGCCGAAGGAAGCGGCAAAAGTCGAGACGCCGGTGTCGGATGCAACCGAGACCACGTTGGAGTCCCAGTTGCTCGAAGATTCACTAGCGGAGATGGGACTCGATCGTACAATGACCGATCGCGACCAAATGATTGACCAAAGGACTGAGGAACAATCCGCCGACTCGGTTGCGAACAGCGTTCATGCAGCCGTAAAGAACAACAACGCTGCCGAATTGGAACAGCGATTGCAACAGTTGCAGCAGGCCAACTCCGCGCTGGACGCCACGCTTCCTCCGGACTTTGACTCAGCCGCGCCGAGTATCCCTTGGACGGAATCGACTCGCGTGTCGGCTCAAGCGGCGCAGGCAGCGCACGCGCTCCGCCATGCGACTCAAAAGCGTGTGGCCGATCAACAGCCCATGCCGCCGGTTTATTTGCGTCGGGCAGCTCGTCAAATGGCAGACATCGAGATTCGCGGCGGTTCGGTGGAAACGGAACAAGCAGTGGCCCGAGGCCTAACATTTTTGGCCTCGATTCAGAAACCCGATGGCAGTTGGAATCCTCGCGAAACGGGCGGAGGACGCGAGCAACAGATTCTCGGTCACAATCGACAAGGTGCCGGAGCACAAGCGGATACGGGAATTACAGCTTTGGCTGTCCTGGCGTTTATGGCCGACGGCAGCACCCATCTCGCAGGACCATATCAAGACCAAGTACGTCGAGGTCTAGAGTTCTTGATGCAACGCCAACAACGCGGCGGATCATTGGCGGGATCGGCCCAATACTATGCTCAAATGTATTGTCATTCGATGTCGTTGTTGGCTCTGAGCGAGGCTTACGCATTGACGGGAGACGAGCGACTGCGGCCAACGGTGCAGTCGGGTGTAACCTACTCCCTGGAAACGCAAAACCGAGCGGGTGGTGGTTGGCGATATCAGCCGCAAGAAGCAGGCGACATGAGTCAATTCGGTTGGCAAGCCATGGCCCTGCGAAGTGCCAGTCTCAATGGGGTCGCCCTCGACGAGAACTCGCAGCGGCTGATGCAGATATTTCTCCAACGTCATTCGCGAGGCACTCAAGGTGGGTTGGCGACCTATCGCGTTGGCGAACCGACGACACCGACGATGACGGCAGAAGCGCTGTTCAGTCGATACTTGTTGGGAGAACGCCCAACCCGCTTGCAAGTTGAAGAAGCAACGTCCGAAATCCTTGGCATCACGGTTCGTTCGTCAACGATCGATCAAGCGCCAGCCATCTTGACCATGCAGGATTGTCAGAACTTGCCTGGTCGCCAGGTCGACAATTTGTATTTTTGGTATTACGCCAGCTTGGCATTGCGACAGGCGACAAGCGATCCCGCCATGTCCGACAGTGCGCTGCTGCATCAAGGGTGGGAATTGTGGAATAAAAACTTGTGTACCAGATTGTTGAGTTTACAACGGTCGGATGGAGCGGATTCGGGAAGCTGGGATCCAGAATCATGTCTGTGGGGCGGTTACGGTGGACGGGTTTACACCACGAGTCTCGCGGTACTTTGTCTTCAGGTCTACTATCGTTACGATATCCCCTTGGAAGGGCCGGAACGTACCGCATTGGTGCCCTGGTCGCCGGCGCCCATTGGCCCGGCACCACCGCAGCGTGGCCCGGCAACGGGAAGCATTCGCGATTGGCGGTAAGCCGCGAATATCATTGGCCAGTATTGTTTCTAGGTTGGGCGACATGACGCGTTGGTTGATTTTCTGGAGTGCATTGTCGGCCGCGGTGGCAGTGGCCATGGGCGCATTTGGCGCCCACGCGTTGAGGGATTATTTGCCGACCATTCATCCAGCCGAGAACGTGGCTCGAATGGAAGCCAATTGGGAGACGGCCGCCCGATATCAGTTGATTCATGCGGTGGGAGCGATAGCGGCAACGTTGGCGCTTGTCCAACTCCGTCCCCACGTACCGCGTGTTCATTTTTCGCAATGGTTGCCCGTGTTTTGCTTATTGGTAGGGCCATTGATTTTCTCCGGTTGCTTGTATGCCATGGTCTTGGGAGCTCCGAAGATTTTGGGTGCGGTTGTTCCGATAGGCGGCCTGTTGATGATTGTCGGCTGGACTGGATTGGCTGTTTTCTGTTGGCCAAGCAAGAGTCGTTGATTGGTGCCGGTTCCGTTGCGTCATAAGTTTGGCAATGTGTAAAGCTTCGCGTAAAGCCCAGCACGCAAGAAGCGGTCCAAGGACAGACTTGATTTGCGAAGCAACTTCGGCGAGACCGCCCGACACGAAATCAAGCTGTGTCTTGAGACCGATTTCAAAATTGTGCGTGGTTAACGAGCGGAGGCCTTTCTAATTGATGAACATCGAAACAACGACGCCAGCAATTCGCCAAGACGACGGTCCCCAGCCGCACCGTCAAGCGAATCAAAAAATTGAATCGCGATAAATAATCCACAATCTCTAAATTGTGCCTCTAACGTGAGAATTCCCAATTTGGTTGCGGGCGAGGACAAGATAATAACGCGATTCAAACGATCTTAAGTGTTGTTGTAACTACCGAAAGACCGCAAAGCCCGCGAACAAAGGACTTGACAGCTATTCCTTGTGTGGGCGACTCATCTCTGCAGAAAACGATTGCCTGCTCCCTAGTTGCACCACCCTTGAAAATCAATTACCGTTGAATGTGTTGAAGGTAGTAAGTTCGCAATCACTCGGCGAACGGAGCGAAACATCGGTAAGGCAGACATGATGATTCTCAGTATACGTATTCCGAATCGTGCAAACGATTCCATCGCTCAGAATCGTCGCTTTCTTTACCAAGAGATTTCTGAAGTGCTGTTTTTCGATCGAATGGTCGATTGAGTAATGGCATTTGGGCAGCAAGGGCATGGGCTATGTTTTTCGCACATTCGGGTAAAGATAAACAATTTAGAGACTGGCAGTCGCTGTGTAGCCACCTGCGTCAAGTTGCTAAACTTTCTGCGGTCCGGGTAAGTGAAGCGACCACATCCGAAAACGCCAAAATGGCTGAAGTAGCTGGGCTGCTTCACGATCTTGGGAAGTATCGCCCTGAATTTCAAGAGATGATCAAAGGTGGAACCCCACCGCGCCAACGAACCTATCATAAACAAGCCGGAGCAGCGAAAGCAGGTCTAGACCTGCGTATGGTACCCGTGGCTTTTGCGATCGCCGGGCATCATGGTGGCATGCCGGACAAAACCGAATTGGTGTCGATGATTAAATCTTCCAACGGAATTGGTGTTGCGCATGAAGTGTGGTCCAACGCGACTTCCGAACTTCCCGAACTTGCAACTTTAGGTTCTGCTGTTTCCCTGCCAATCAACTTAAACGACGGCGAGCTACTAACGCGACTTCTGTTTAGTGCGTTAGTCGATGCAGATTGGGAGGATACCGCAGCCCATGAACGTTATACGTGTGGGTTGCCGCCCGAACAGCCGCCTGCAAAGTTTCAAGCCGAAAAATGGTTCCAAAATTTGCTGGCGTTCATTCGAGAAAAATCTGGGTCGTGTACACAAGAAGTTGTGCGCGAAAGTCGCCGTCAAGTTTTAGAGGCCTGCCTATCGGCGGCCGAACAGCCATCAGGTACCTTCTCGCTTACCGTACCTACCGGTGGCGGCAAGACACTAGCCAGTATGGCCTTTGCGTTAAAACATGCTCTCAGTCAATCGCGAAACTTACGGCGGATTATCTATGTTGCACCTTATTTGACTATTTTGGAGCAAAACGAAGCGGCTATTCGCGCGGCTTTGAACATCTCGAAAATGTCGAACGAAATGTTTGTGCATCACAGTCTAGCCGACTTGCCCGGTACCACTGACGACCAGACCACAGATCCTGGGGCGTTCTCGCGCCGAGCAGAAAACTGGGAAGCGCCTATAATTATTACTACCAGTGTCCAGTTCTTCGAAAGTCTGTTCTCGAACAAGCCGGGCCGTTGCCGCAAGCTACACAATATCGCCAGAAGCGTCGTTATCTTGGATGAATGCCAAACGCTGCCACCGGGACTCGTGGCGGCAAGTTGCGGGATCTTGCGACAAATCTGTGAGCACTGGGGCTCAACCATATTACTTTGCACGGCAACGCAGCCGGCATTCAGCCACGAGTCCATTCCAGTTGCGGATCGACTAGCGGCACATGAAATCATCCCAGCGGAAACCAAACTCTTCTCGAAACTAAAGCGAGTCGAAATTCATTGGCCAAAGGATTCGCAGCAAGCATGGACTTGGGACCAATTGGTAGCCGAAATGCGACGGTCGAAGGCTGCGTTATGCATTGTAAATTCTCGTCGCGCAGCCCGTGAAATCTTCGAATTGCTCGCGGCCGATTCATCCGATGCCGCATTCCATCTTTCAACCAGCATGTGTCCAGCCCATCGTAAACGTGTGCTGCAAACAGTCCTACGGCGTTTGCAGAAGAAGCTGCGGTGCTATTTAGTGTCCACGCAGCTGATTGAAGCGGGAGTCGATGTCGATTTTCCGGTGGTCTACCGCGAATTGGCCCCACTAGAATCGATCATTCAAGCGGCAGGACGTTGCAACCGCGAGGGTATGTTAATGGACGACCGTGGTCGGCCGATCATGGGGCAAGTTGTGGCCTTTCGCAGTCAACGAGCCTTGGAGGAGCCGCGAAAGTACTACCCGCCCGACCTTTGGTATCGGGCCGGTCGCTCGACGCTCGAAAACCACTTCATCAATGCAGGTCACTTGCCCAGAATCGACGATCCAGCGGACATTGACCAGTATTTCACGCGACTGTACCACAGCGGGTCATTGGATCAATTCAACATCCAAGCGGACCGACAAAATCTTAAATTCGCCACGGTGGCGGCGAATTACTCTATCATCGAACAAGACGGCATTTCAGCCGTTGTTGCGACTTGGGATGCCAAAAGAGACCGAGTTGAAAAACTGCTAAAGCGAATTAGACGCGATCCTTCGCGCGCCAACTTTCGGGCTTTGGCGCCCTATGAGGTGAATCTTCGCCAATACGAACTCCGAACAGTTGGCGAATCCGTTGTACCAATTTCCGAAACAATTAGCCAGCCAGTATGGTACGGGCGTTACGATGATCACTTGGGACTTAGTGCCGAAGCGACCGATTCGTTGTTGATGGTATGAAAACACGACCAACAATCAAGAGAGGAATGTAATAGCAATGAACGCGACAATATCATTAAAGGTTTGGGGCGAGTTTGCATTATTCACTCGGCCCGAACTTAAGGTCGAGCGGATGAGTTATCCCTTCATGACGCCCTCAGCGGCGAGGGGCGTTTTAGATGCCATCCTGTACAAGCCACAAATGCGATGGAATATTCAGCGAATCACCGCCCTGGTACCGCAGTTCCCGGCGGATTTTCCCGACGCCGCACGAGAGCAACCTTACCGCTTGATTGCGATAAGACGCAATGAGATTCAGGATAAGATTTCCAGCAACAATGTTGGGACTTGGATCAAAGATCCTTCGAAATGTAAACCTTACTTTGTTGATTCTGCTGGGCGCGAGAGTATTCAAGGGGAGCACCGAACCCAGCGGAATACCTTGGCGTTGCATCATGTAGCCTATCGGATCGACGCCAACCCGGTTTTGACCAAGAGAGCCAATTTGCCACGTACGCGTCCACACGACGAAGATGAACCGCAAGGCGAAGACACCGAAATCAAATACATGGCGATGTTTAATCGTCGCGTTGCGAAAGGGCAATGCTTTCATCGCCCCTACCTTGGTTGCCGAGAGTTTGCCTGCCATTTTGCCCCAATTGATGGTTCAGAACAGGTGTTGTCGTGGAATCAATCGCTGGGGCTGATGTTGTACGACATCTGGTTTGGTTCGGACGGAAACAACCAACCCGGCTTTTTTGATGCGAACATATGCAATGGTACTTTGCATTGCAATGCGATGGGGCCGGGGCCTAATGGTGACGCCCCGATCAAAATCTATGGTTGGAACTACGAGGAGGCATACGCATGATTCTACAGCGACTTTACGAATTGGCGGAACGAAAGAATCTACTGGACGATACGTCATTCGTGCAAAAACAGGTTTCTTGTCGGATCGATATTGATCAAAACGGCCAATTTCTTGGCTTGATCGACCTACGTCAATTCGTAGAGGTCCCTGCGAAAGGCAAAGCAGGACCAAGAAAGAAATTGGTTGGAGCAAAATCATTGCCGGTGCCGGTGCGTCCCGTCAATCGTGGTGCAGACGGCCAATGGAAAACTACCGATCCCGCAGCCGCCGGCAAAGAAAAGCCTGCTGTTTTTCTTGTGGATACCATTGCTCGAGTGTTGCCAATCAACCGGCTAATCGATGAAGATAAGCGAGAAAAGTTCGCTTCACAGCGTAGCACGTTCTGGCGTTTTTTGACGCATGTTGTTTCTGAGTTACAATCAGACGACCTTCAAGGAGTCGTAACCTTTGCTGAGAAACTTGAGGCCGACGAAGAATTGGCCGAACGCTTCACGCTGGCGGTTGAGTCTGCAGGACTCGGGCAGGGTGATCTTTGTACGCTTGCTGTTTCATGTGACATGGGCCGTTGTTTGATTGAACGCCCAGAGATTCAGAAATGGTGGCGCAATTTTTTCGCGGCGGACTTCGAGAAACAGCAGGCGACCGGGTTCCGTGGTCTTTGCCAGGTAACTGGACGAGAGACCACAATCGGTGATTCAGTCAAAACAAAAATAAAGGGACTGGTCGCCGTCGGTTGTCGGGCGGATGCGTATCTTGTGACCGGTTTGGAATCGGCCAATAGCTTCGAGCTGAACGGCGCTGTGGCTTCCATGGTTTCTCCCGAAGGGATCGACGGGTTCACGCGAGCGCTTAATACATTGATCGGGAACGGATTCGAAAACCGTACGACGAGTCATCGTGTCGGGAATGTCATGTTTTTATTCTGGACTCGTGATGATAGTGAAGCGGGATTGATGACGTTGTTCGAGGCGGAACCAGAGCAAGTCGATTCGCTATTGGCCTCCGCACGGCGAGGCTCATTATCGCACGCGATCGACGACCAATCGCAATTTTACTTGCTGACATTGTCAGGTAATTCCGCTCGGGTTGTGGTGCGAGATTATTTGGAGACACCGATCCGGCGAGTCCAAGCGAATTTGGCTAGTTGGTTTAGTGATTTAGCGATTGCAGATATCTCTCGTGATGGGAATGGTTTCCCAACCAGTTCCTTCCCGCTATGGCTTTTGGCGGTGTCCACTGCGTTGGATAGTGATGGAGTGGCCCCAGACACACCGGCTCGTTTGATGGCAGCCGCTGTCCAACGATTGCCCGTGTCCGATTCAGTCTTGTCTGCCTGTTTGCGTCGGTTACGTGCCGAAGGCGCAAAAGGTTTTCGCGCGGCACGTATGGGTTTGATTAAAGCATCTTTAATCCGAAAGGGGATCCCGATGACCGAAACGTTGAATGATGATGAAAGTCATTATGCTTATTTGTATGGTCGCTTGTTGGCGGTCTTCGAGCAAATTCAGTATGATGCGCTCGGAGACGTTAACGCTAATGTGGTTGACAAATTCTACGGCACCTTTAGTGCCGCTCCCGCCTTGGTATTTAGTCGGCTTTTCGCGAACGCTCAGAACCATTTGCGAAAGCTGAAGTCCGAAAGCACCGGAGCTTACATCAACAGCGATAGGCTGTTATCCGAAGTGGTTGCCAAGCTGCCGGCCTCGCCCCCAGTTGGGCAACTGTCGCTGCAAGATCAAGGTCGATTTGCTTTGGGCTACTACCACCAACGAGCAAAACGCTTCCAACAAATTGCCGAGCGAAAAGCTGCGAAAGCTGAAAAGTAGATTTTTTTTGCTTCAGTCCAGTAGCGGTCCGTCGGACCGCTAGGTTTTCAAGTACCAATCCGTTTCATTTGACAAAAGGCGAATACCATGACCGCTATGACCTCCGAAAAATCGTTGAATTCTGTCAAGCAACGCTACGACTTTGTGTTGTTGTTCGATGTCCAAGATGGAAACCCCAACGGTGATCCTGATGCGGGGAATTTACCTCGTCTGGACCCCCAATCGCTACAAGGGTTGGTGACCGACGGCTGCCTGAAGCGAAAAATTCGTAATGCGGTGGCGACCGTATGTCCAGATAAACCCGGATACGAGTTGTACTTTCAGACGCAGGATGCAGTCTATGAAAAACGAATCTTGAACCTACAACACCAACGCGCGTATGACGCCACAGGTGCTAAAGATGAAAAAGAGGGCAAAAACAAAGCAGATAATACTGCAAAAGCCCGAGCCTGGATGTGCGAGAACTTTTATGATATTCGCGCGTTTGGTGCCGTCATGACGACCGGTGTGAATTGCGGACAAGTTCGAGGACCGGTTCAGATCACTTTCGCTCGGTCGGTCGATCCGATCGTACCCATGGAGTTTTCAATCACCCGCAAGTCCGTAACGACAGAAGAGGATGCGAAAAAGCAGTCTGGCAAGGACGGCTCGATTACGGGCACCATGGGACGAAAGAACACGGTTCCATACGGGCTTTATCGGTGCCAAGGTTTTGTGAATCCCTTCTTGGCACGTGATACTGGGTTTTCACCAGATGACTTGCAAGTTTTGTGGGATGTTTTGAAAGGCACGATCTGGGAAATTGACCGGTCAGCCAGTCGTGGACTGATGTGTACTCGTGGCCTGTACGTCTTCGAGCATGATTCAGCCTTGGGCAGTGCGCCGGCTCACGAGCTATTTGATCGGGTGATCGTTGATCCATTGGGACCGAATGCGGCTCCTCGCAGCTTTGGTGAATACAAAGATCGCATTCGAATCGTGACGGACGGTTTGCCAGCGTCAGTCAAACTGCACCGGCTGGTCGGGTAGTCGATTAGCATGACGACGTCGAGGCCGCCCGAAGATAACTACCTTCCAATTTCGTTCCTCAACGACTTTCTGTTTTGTGAACGGCGGGCGGCCTTGCATTTGTTAGAGGGAATTTGGAAAGATAACCAATATACCGTTGAAGGCGCCTTTGCTCATCGGAATGTCGATGTCGAAGGCAGCCGAAAACGGGGAGACAAACGCAATGTGACAGGGATGTGGGTTGTTTCACACCGGATGGGCTTGATCGGACGCTGTGATCGGGTGGAATTCGTTTCTTCAGATTCGCCGGAGGGTGTCCTAGTGCCTTATCCCGTCGACTTCAAACGCGGTAAGAAACGACGCTGGGATAACGATGAAGTTCAGTTATGTGCCCAAGCGATGTGCTTGGAGGAAATGCTAGAAGTTCAGGTAGCGAAAGGCGCCATTTTTCACATCAAGAGTCAACATCGTCAAGAAGTCAATTTTGATCTCGAACTGCGTTCCAAGACGGAAGACGCCGCTGTTCGATTGGCAGAACTTTTAGCCCAAGGTCAAACTCCGTTGGCCAAGTATCACGCAAAATGCCGCGGCTGTTCGCTGTTCGAATGGTGTATGCCCAAGTCACTGCGGCCTCGTGCGACCGCCAAACGCTATTTGCAATCGTTGATCGACGAGTAGATTCGAGTTGGAGCGTTGTTCCATGAAACAGCACCTCAATACTTTGTTTGTGTTTACGCCGGGGGCATACTTGCGAAAAGACTCGGAAACCGTGGTCGTTCGCATCGAGCGACAGAACAAACTTCGCTTACCGCTGCTGAATTTGGGTGCGATCGTTTGTTTTGGCCGAGTGACTTGCAGTCCGTTTTTGTTGGGGGCATGTGCGGAACGCGGGATTGCGGTCAGTTTCATGACAGAACAAGGCCGATTTTTGGCAGCGGTCAACGGTTTTACTCCGGGCAATGTATTGCTCCGTCGTGAACAATACCGGCGGGCCGACGATCTGACCGCCAGCGCTGAGATTGCACGGGCTTGCATCATTGGCAAATTGGCGAACTATCGAACTGTACTTCGCCGAGCGGTGCGGGATCAGACGGCAAGCCCTGCGACCGAGCGATTGGAAGGCGTGGCGACTCGTTTGGACACGACCTTGCGTTGCCTGAATCCGAGTATGAATTTGGATCAATTGCGCGGTGTTGAAGGCGATGCCACAAGCGAGTATTTTTCGGTGTTTAATGACCTGATTGTGGCTCAGAAGGAAAAGTTTGTTTTTTCCGGGCGTAATCGGCGTCCACCGTTGGACCCCGTCAATGCGATGTTGTCATTTGGGTATGCGATGCTGACGAATGATGTGCGGAGCGCTTGTGAAGCCAGCGGACTGGACGCCGCAGTTGGCTTCTTGCATCGGGACCGGCCCGGTCGCCCAAGTTTGGCTTTGGACCTTATTGAAGAATTCCGTCCCGTCTTGGTAGACCGATTGGTGCTATCTTTGATCAATCGGCAACAGGTCAAACCGAGTGGCTTTCAGGTTGACCCAGGCGGGGGAATTCGGATGGACGAAACGACTCGTAGAGAAATTGTCGCGGCTTATCAAAAGCGTAAATTGGAGGAGATCGTGCATCCATTCTTGGGTGAAAAGATGACACTCGGATTGGTCCCGCACATTCAAGCCCGGCTATTTGCTCGCCATTTGCGTGGTGACAGCGATGCCTATCCCCCGTTTAATTGGAAATAGCAAGTGATCTTGGTTCTGGTGACTTATGACGTTGCGACCTCCGATAAATCGGGTCAAAAACGTTTGCGTCAGGTCGCGAAGATTTGTGTGAATCACGGGCAACGCGTCCAGAAGAGTGTATTTGAGTGTTGGCTTCCGCATCAAGATTTGGTTAGGTTAAGGCAACAGTTGTTAGACGTTATCGAGCCGGCACAGGACAGTTTGCGTTTCTATTTTTTGGGAAGTAATTGGGAATACAAGGTGGAGCATTACGGAAAGAATCCCTCGTTGGATATGGACGGGCCGCTTATCATCTAGTTACTGACTTTTGAGTCAAGGCCACTCATTTTTGAAATGCGAACCGGTAGCGCGCCAGGAATTGCCGGAGGGTTCGCGACCGCGTTGAAACCCGAGAAAAAGGCAATAATTGCTCATTTATACGATGCAATGGGTAGCCGCGGCTCGCGCCAGAAAACAGGTTCGCGAAAACTCCGCCCTAAACGGAGCACTACCAATACGTTAAACTAGTCCGGATCGCCCGCTCGCATGAGCGGGCGCGGATTGAAACCTCTTGCGATTCTGACCAATCACCGAACACGATATCGCCCGCTCGCATGAGCGGGCGCGGATTGAAACTTCGTCCGTCTGTCGCTGCATGACTCAGGGCAAACATCGCCCGCTCGCATGAGCGGGCGCGGATTGAAACTTTGCCCCTTTGCTAATGATCCGATGCCGCTGCCATCGCCCGCTCGCATGAGCGGGCGCGGATTGAAACCCATTGTTATCCACTCCCTCGTACCATTCAACAAACATCGCCCGCTCGCATGAGCGGGCGCGGATTGAAACGAAGTGCGTGCTAACAAACGGTTGCATCGAAGCATCGCCCGCTCGCATGAGCGGGCGCGGATTGAAACTTTCAATTCGAGCAAATGGGTGGAGCGTTGGACGATCGCCCGCTCGCATGAGCGGGCGCGGATTGAAACAATGACCGAGCCCGATTTCGTGCCACTTCTCCGCATCGCCCGCTCGCATGAGCGGGCGCGGATTGAAACTTCGAAGAGGAGGATTTCACTTGGACGCCGGTGGCATCGCCCGCTCGCATGAGCGGGCGCGGATTGAAACACTTACAAAACAGTGGCCGGGTTTTCGTCTGCGATCGCCCGCTCGCATGAGCGGGCGCGGATTGAAACAGCTTGCTCCAACAAAGCTGTGTCGCCACCAACAATCGCCCGCTCGCATGAGCGGGCGCGGATTGAAACACGTGACGGACGACTCGGACGTCTACACGGTGGCCATCGCCCGCTCGCATGAGCGGGCGCGGATTGAAACAACGACGGCACGACCGACGTAGTCGAGCGGGTCAATCGCCCGCTCGCATGAGCGGGCGCGGATTGAAACCGCATCATCGATCGCCGATGGTCGAATTCGATAATCGCCCGCTCGCATGAGCGGGCGCGGATTGAAACATTTCTTGAACTAGGTTCCTGTTACTTCACCCATGATCGCCCGCTCGCATGAGCGGGCGCGGATTGAAACACGTGGACTTCGGAGGTAACAGAATCGGCATTGCGATCGCCCGCTCGCATGAGCGGGCGCGGATTGAAACGTTGATCCGGGGTGAGCTTTCCCAGCGTTTCCGATCGCCCGCTCGCATGAGCGGGCGCGGATTGAAACGGTTTCGGTGCTTCCGTTTCGGCGTTGGTTTCGGTGATCGCCCGCTCGCATGAGCGGGCGCGGATTGAAACATTCAACTGGTCTTCGCAGCATCAAGCGCCGACAAATCGCCCGCTCGCATGAGCGGGCGCGGATTGAAACAACCAACATTCAATCGATCACTTTGCCGGGAGCATCGCCCGCTCGCATGAGCGGGCGCGGATTGAAACGTTAGATTTTTGGAAACACATAATGTTCATGCCCATCGCCCGCTCGCATGAGCGGGCGCGGATTGAAACTTTCGTCTGCTGTTCAAGCAACTCTTCGCCGCGAAATCGCCCGCTCGCATGAGCGGGCGCGGATTGAAACCATGCGAGCGGGCGATAGCGCGTCCACCAACGCTATCGCCCGCTCGCATGAGCGGGCGCGGATTGAAACGAATCAGACTTGGACCGTTTCTTGGATACGTAATCGCCCGCTCGCATGAGCGGGCGCGGATTGAAACTTTCAAAAAGGGATCGCGGACGGTATTTCATCCATATCGCCCGCTCGCATGAGCGGGCGCGGATTGAAACATGTTTATCGCATGGCAAAAGTCCCCTACTTTGGGATCGCCCGCTCGCATGAGCGGGCGCGGATTGAAACTCAGACACTTCGGTTGTTTCATACTTGATCGTAGAATCGCCCGCTCGCATGAGCGGGCGCGGATTGAAACTTGATCGGCTTCGATGAGCTGACGACGTTCAGCGATCGCCCGCTCGCATGAGCGGGCGCGGATTGAAACCGCATCATCGATCGCCGATGGTCGAATTCGATACATCGCCCGCTCGCATGAGCGGGCGCGGATTGAAACATCGGTGCATCGCCGTGGCACATCGTCTCATAGGATCGCCCGCTCGCATGAGCGGGCGCGGATTGAAACACTATTATTTCGGTTCGTTGTTGTCGGTCCACTCGATCGCCCGCTCGCATGAGCGGGCGCGGATTGAAACAGTGACGCGACGTTGGTTGCTCCGTCGGCCTGCAATATCGCCCGCTCGCATGAGCGGGCGCGGATTGAAACCTCAGAATCCGGATCGGTAAGACCGGCCCCCAGTCATCGCCCGCTCGCATGAGCGGGCGCGGATTGAAACGACTTAGCCCCTACACTAGAACCACCCCGTTCAAATCGCCCGCTCGCATGAGCGGGCGCGGATTGAAACTTAATTTTGTCGCAACTGGCCGAATCGGAACCTATCGCCCGCTCGCATGAGCGGGCGCGGATTGAAACAGTTTGGAATCGTTGGTGGCGTCGAAGCATTTCGAGATCGCCCGCTCGCATGAGCGGGCGCGGATTGAAACCCCGAGAGTCCCCAAGATATTCTCGACCTTGATATCGCCCGCTCGCATGAGCGGGCGCGGATTGAAACCCCTGATTATTAAGATACATTAAGATTTTGTTACATCGCCCGCTCGCATGAGCGGGCGCGGATTGAAACTGGCCGTCGTCACCAAACAACCAATCCTCCCCGATCGCCCGCTCGCATGAGCGGGCGCGGATTGAAACAATGGATCGGGCCAGATTCGAACTGGCACTCTTGAGCGCCCGCTCGCATGAGCGGGCGCGGATTGAAACAGATTGTATTCCTCTGCGATTTGCTTCGCTTCTTTATCGCCCGCTCGCATGAGCGGGCGCGGATTGAAACTGATCGAGCCGGTCTATGGTTCTGGTGGGCAGGACATCGCCCGCTCGCATGAGCGGGCGCGGATTGAAACTTGCCGAGATCTTCAAACGACGCATCCCCCATTGGATCGCCCGCTCGCATGAGCGGGCGCGGATTGAAACTTTTGATTTGAACCCGTTGCGGACAGTACGGAAATCGCCCGCTCGCATGAGCGGGCGCGGATTGAAACCTTGCACCAAACTTTTCGACTAGAGCACCCAGCGAATCGCCCGCTCGCATGAGCGGGCGCGGATTGAAACACCTTGATTCCTACAATCGAGGAACGAGTAGCTTTCGATCGCCCGCTCGCATGAGCGGGCGCGGATTGAAACCTTGTCCATTCGATACCGTTTACCACTCAAGACAAATCGCCCGCTCGCATGAGCGGGCGCGGATTGAAACCATAACCTCAGCCGACAAGTGGAAGTACTATCCATGATCGCCCGCTCGCATGAGCGGGCGCGGATTGAAACTGCGACAGCTGGTATGGATGGCCGAGAAGCGACGATCGCCCGCTCGCATGAGCGGGCGCGGATTGAAACAGTGAAGTAATTCACAAGTGTGGCAAATAGGTAATATCGCCCGCTCGCATGAGCGGGCGCGGATTGAAACATTGGGGAGCAAACACTGTGTCACCTTCATAATCATCGCCCGCTCGCATGAGCGGGCGCGGATTGAAACAATAGACTTCCCCCAATTCGTTCAGGTTCTGTCTAATCGCCCGCTCGCATGAGCGGGCGCGGATTGAAACTTTAATACCGATTGGGAGTTTCCCCAAAGTAGGGGATCGCCCGCTCGCATGAGCGGGCGCGGATTGAAACACCGATAAGGAGTCCCCCCAATTCGTTTACGGGGATCGCCCGCTCGCATGAGCGGGCGCGGATTGAAACTGAATTCAGGTAATCCTCTATTGTCTGCTTTGCATCGCCCGCTCGCATGAGCGGGCGCGGATTGAAACAGGTAGAACAAATTACCTCCAGCAAATTCGATCCCATCGCCCGCTCGCATGAGCGGGCGCGGATTGAAACCACAATTTGTCGAGAGTGGTTGAGATTTTGTCAAATCGCCCGCTCGCATGAGCGGGCGCGGATTGAAACTTCGAAGCGGTAACCTACGAAAAGCGCTGGGTCACATCGCCCGCTCGCATGAGCGGGCGCGGATTGAAACTTCGTTAGATCGATTTCGACACGTTGGCCGAGCTTATCGCCCGCTCGCATGAGCGGGCGCGGATTGAAACTCGATAAGGATTTTACTTGGGACGGCGAAGATATCGCCCGCTCGCATGAGCGGGCGCGGATTGAAACGTTGTATTTTCGGGAAAGCAGGTTTAATGACAACCATCGCCCGCTCGCATGAGCGGGCGCGGATTGAAACAACTTGCACAATACGAAGACGGACCGATACCACCAATCGCCCGCTCGCATGAGCGGGCGCGGATTGAAACTGGTAAGTCGTCGATCACGATCCGCATCACCTGGGATCGCCCGCTCGCATGAGCGGGCGCGGATTGAAACGACTTCAAGCCGGCGTCGAAGCGGGAATCTTCGGATCGCCCGCTCGCATGAGCGGGCGCGGATTGAAACACCACGGCAGCGGCACAGAATAATCAGCAAAGGCAATCGCCCGCTCGCATGAGCGGGCGCGGATTGAAACCGTCTTCGCAGCCCAGACTGTGATCGGGGAAGTGATCGCCCGCTCGCATGAGCGGGCGCGGATTGAAACGCATGTGCTGGGGAAATCTGACATGGCACTGACGGCATCGCCCGCTCGCATGAGCGGGCGCGGATTGAAACCCGCAGCCAGATCCCGCAGCGCCGCCTCAGTCTCATCGCCCGCTCGCATGAGCGGGCGCGGATTGAAACTTAAGTTGGGCGGGCGGTTCCCAATTCGAGCGGATCGCCCGCTCGCATGAGCGGGCGCGGATTGAAACATCATGAGGATAGAGGGCGATACAATCCCCCCAGATCGCCCGCTCGCATGAGCGGGTGCGGATTGAAACTCGAGTAAACCCGGCGAGCCACCGCGCAACCAATATCGCCCGCTCGCATGAGCGGGCGCGGATTGAAACCGTTGATCCAGTTCCCTTGTCTTGGCCCACATTATCGCCCGCTCGCATGAGCGGGCGCGGATTGAAACATCCAACCCGGTCGCAGCACGTCCACCAACGCTTGCGATCGCCCGCTCGCATGAGCGGGCGCGGATTGAAACAAACAACCAGTCACCGAGCAACGCCGCTCGCCGACATCGCCCGCTCGCATGAGCGGGCGCGGATTGAAACGAACAACAACTTGACCAAAGACACGCGACGTTGTATCGCCCGCTCGCATGAGCGGGCGCGGATTGAAACCCCTAGATCGTTTAATATTCTGACACGTTCCCCAATATCGCCCGCTCGCATGAGCGGGCGCGGATTGAAACCGTTAGTTGGGTTTAGCTTCATCCCCCAACCTTATCGCCCGCTCGCATGAGCGGGCGCGGATTGAAACCTTGTGTATCGTCTGGCCTTTTCCAGATACTTGATCGCCCGCTCGCATGAGCGGGCGCGGATTGAAACGCATGGGAGCAATGGGCGAAGCGATATTCGGGCAATCGCCCGCTCGCATGAGCGGGCGCGGATTGAAACTCCACAATCCACAGAAACGACGACGACGACGAATCGCCCGCTCGCATGAGCGGGCGCGGATTGAAACGAAAACCATAGTGGACAACGGTCGGAGGAGTATCATCGCCCGCTCGCATGAGCGGGCGCGGATTGAAACTCGGCCCGAGCACCACCATCACCACCACCCGGGCCATCGCCCGCTCGCATGAGCGGGCGCGGATTGAAACCTTGAAACACAAACTCCATCGTCACCGACACCGGATCGCCCGCTCGCATGAGCGGGCGCGGATTGAAACCTTTTGCTTCATGAAGCTTGTACTGTGCTTGCTCATCGCCCGCTCGCATGAGCGGGCGCGGATTGAAACGCAGACAACGCACGCTTTGATCGTGAGCGATTCCATCGCCCGCTCGCATGAGCGGGCGCGGATTGAAACAATTTCCGGTCATACCCTGGGGGGTTTGGCCCTACCATCGCCCGCTCGCATGAGCGGGCGCGGATTGAAACAACCCTCAATCGCCGTACTTGTCGATCCCCAACGATCGCCCGCTCGCATGAGCGGGCGCGGATTGAAACCAGACAGCATCGTCTCGGATGAGTGGGTCAAGGCATCGCCCGCTCGCATGAGCGGGCGCGGATTGAAACATCGACCGAGTAAGCCGGCGACACCCTCCAAGGGATCGCCCGCTCGCATGAGCGGGCGCGGATTGAAACCGATTACCTCGCACCTCCGACAGCGTGACTCGAAATCGCCCGCTCGCATGAGCGGGCGCGGATTGAAACATCATCACTGGTTGTGATACCGTCATTCCTTGCGAATCGCCCGCTCGCATGAGCGGGCGCGGATTGAAACTCAACGGTCGTGTGGCCAACATCCGGTGCTACGATCGCCCGCTCGCATGAGCGGGCGCGGATTGAAACGTCTTTTTTTCCAACTCAATGCGACGTTGCAACATCGCCCGCTCGCATGAGCGGGCGCGGATTGAAACTTGCCACGGCCTCCATTTTTTGCATCAGCTTGTCATCGCCCGCTCGCATGAGCGGGCGCGGATTGAAACCATCCTCTAACAGGTTAGTGACCCTACAATTACAATCGCCCGCTCGCATGAGCGGGCGCGGATTGAAACAAACAACGTGCTCGAAATGCTCCGACGCCACCAACATCGCCCGCTCGCATGAGCGGGCGCGGATTGAAACGTACTCTGCCAACCACAACGCCATCGGGCTGGGAATCGCCCGCTCGCATGAGCGGGCGCGGATTGAAACGATCAAGTTGACCGGTAGCGAGTTTCCGGTGCGATCGCCCGCTCGCATGAGCGGGCGCGGATTGAAACCGGTTGTGACCGATTGGACGTACGAGACACAATATCGCCCGCTCGCATGAGCGGGCGCGGATTGAAACTCGTTGAACTCGAACCACTTCTGGAACGCTCCCACATCGCCCGCTCGCATGAGCGGGCGCGGATTGAAACTCGAAAAAACAGGGGTTGGGTGTCGTGTTGTGGAATCGCCCGCTCGCATGAGCGGGCGCGGATTGAAACTTGTAGCCAGGAGTCATAATACCAACCCGGAAACATCGCCCGCTCGCATGAGCGGGCGCGGATTGAAACTCCGTTTTTCAACCAACCACGAAAGGAACTAGGACATCGCCCGCTCGCATGAGCGGGCGCGGATTGAAACTGAACGGGGAGGTTTGGATTATCGGGGACGATGGCATCGCCCGCTCGCATGAGCGGGCGCGGATTGAAACTTGCTGAACTCGGGCACCGGGGCTCCGCAAACACATCGCCCGCTCGCATGAGCGGGCGCGGATTGAAACCCATCGATGACCAACCAATCGCCCGGGAGCAATGGATCGCCCGCTCGCATGAGCGGGCGCGGATTGAAACCGAAAGCTTCCCAGCAAGCTGTGGGCAATCAACATCGCCCGCTCGCATGAGCGGGCGCGGATTGAAACACCCCGCCCACCTTGGGGAACTATTCGGACAAACATCGCCCGCTCGCATGAGCGGGCGCGGATTGAAACCATTGCTCCCACGCAGCGAGCAGGGCACTTGGAATCGCCCGCTCGCATGAGCGGGCGCGGATTGAAACGTGACTCGGAACGGTTCTGGGTTGGATCATGGGATCGCCCGCTCGCATGAGCGGGCGCGGATTGAAACTCCTCTGCGGTCGGTGAATCGCTCACGTAGTTGGGGATCGCCCGCTCGCATGAGCGGGCGCGGATTGAAACCTTGGATTTTCCCAACGGTCAGCACGACGATGGTATCGCCCGCTCGCATGAGCGGGCGCGGATTGAAACATCATCCGCCGCGCAGGGTCAGCACTAGCGAACCATCGCCCGCTCGCATGAGCGGGCGCGGATTGAAACAATCCTCAATCGCCGTACTTGTCGATCCCCAACGAATCGCCCGCTCGCATGAGCGGGCGCGGATTGAAACTCGAAGGTTTCCACACACAAATCCATCACCGATATCGCCCGCTCGCATGAGCGGGCGCGGATTGAAACTCGGCGTTCACTTTCGAAAGCGGCCGAACTTCGGATCGCCCGCTCGCATGAGCGGGCGCGGATTGAAACTGGCGTCGAAGTTGTTTTTTATTCCGGCTCGATATCGCCCGCTCGCATGAGCGGGCGCGGATTGAAACTACTGGTTCTGCGCGGAGAACCATAGCGGGCAGTATCGCCCGCTCGCATGAGCGGGCGCGGATTGAAACGTGTTTTGAGGGCCTTGCGACTACTGGCCTCCACATCGCCCGCTCGCATGAGCGGGCGCGGATTGAAACGATGATTCAAGGATGGGTCAACGGTCCATGCGAGATCGCCCGCTCGCATGAGCGGGCGCGGATTGAAACCCGCAGACCATTGGTGCCCCAACAAGCGCGAGCATCGCCCGCTCGCATGAGCGGGCGCGGATTGAAACAACCTGTTTTGCAGACACAAACGACCGCACAGCCTATCGCCCGCTCGCATGAGCGGGCGCGGATTGAAACTTCGGGATGGGATGGTATCCGGACAGAGAGCTAATCGCCCGCTCGCATGAGCGGGCGCGGATTGAAACTGAAAATCCCCCAGCGAACCAGTGATGTGATCGATCGCCCGCTCGCATGAGCGGGCGCGGATTGAAACGCTTTCGGCGACCGATAACGCGAAAGCGTTTTCGATCGCCCGCTCGCATGAGCGGGCGCGGATTGAAACGAAACCAACGCCGAAACCAACGCCGAAACGGAAATCGCCCGCTCGCATGAGCGGGCGCGGATTGAAACTTGTGGTTGGCAGAGTACGGCCCGGCGACCTTGATCGCCCGCTCGCATGAGCGGGCGCGGATTGAAACACAAACACCACGAGTACTACCTAAGCGCGAGCGATCGCCCGCGCGCCTGAGCGGGCGCGGAGTGAAACATCTACACCGGCTACGGTTCAGGAATCGAT
>JAEUIQ010000065.1 GCA_016794985.1 Planctomycetaceae bacterium
ACGGCTCAAGGCAAGAACACGGCACCCGGGGCGAATCCACTTGCAACACATTCCAGCAATCACTAAGCTGTTCCGTATTCAGAGACCACCAATGAGTTTTAACAATTAATGGGACATCCCCATGGCGGGTCGAACTGGCTTCCAGACTGGATTGAATGACCCGTTTTTTCGACTCTATCAAGCCAAGTCTGAATGCGTTTCCGCTGTGATTCGATCGCCGCCGGATCTGCCGGAGTTTGCTGGGCGGCCATCTCAGCCAAACGGGCCCGAAGTCCAGCCGCAATCAAGTAGTCCGACGGATCCTCTTCCATCAGCAATTCAAATGCATGGACCAGCTTCTTGGCGGTCTCCCAATCGCCATCCCGTTGTGCGCGGCGAACTCGAATACGATACATTTGCGGGTCTGATTCACCGCCCTGTCGCACGAGCCATTGTTCGAATTCGTTTAGGATCTCTAGCTCCTTCTCTTCGCGGCCCAACTCCTCGTAGATCGCGGAAAGTTGCTTCAGGCAGACACCGTAATATGGCTCGGTCTGATTTCCCTTCCGGAACTCAATTAGCGCCGTTTCCAGCCGTTCGGCAGCCAATGCTGGTGCGCCGCGAAGCCATTCCGCTATCCCCCAATTCACCAATTCCCCCAACGTTGTTCGGTCCTCCGGACCAAGTTCACGCACGCGACATTCATAAGCTTCTGCCGAGTATCGAACCCCTTCGTCGAAGTTCGACGACCGTTGAGCCAAAGTCGCCAGATCACTCAAGGCTATTGCCAATAATTCGTCAGCAGAAAACTTTTCGCGTAGCGTCGGAAGAACTCCTTCCAGCAGCGTGCGCGCGCAATCCGAGTCACCAGTTTGACAATAACAATGCGCTAGACGACACACAACTTCAATGCGATCGGGATGGTCCGGAGGCAAGCGACTCGCCAAGTTCTCTCGCAGTTCGTTAAGTATCGGAATCGACTGTGGAAATTGCCCAACTTCCATTTGTACCTGTGCCAACGCCCGCATCGTCGTTGCTGTGTATGGATGTTGGGAATACTGCTTCTTCAGAATTCGCAACACTTGACGATAGACATTCAGCGCCCGCAGCGATTCTGTTGGTTTCCCAGTCCGATGCCAAGTGTTGGCCAAGTTCACTCGCAAGCCCAAAGTAAACACATGGTCTGGACCATGAATTTCGCTGCTTAGCTTCAACGCCTCTTCATAGAGCGACATCGACTCGGGTAGATTACCCGAGCGTTCCATAACGGTCGCCATTGCATTGAGTCCGTTGAGCGAATGATCGTGTTCGGGGTACTTCGATCGCAACATTGGAACAGCAGCCTGAAGTAGCGACTCTGCTTCGGAAACGCGATTTTGATCCTCACGCAGCATTGCCAAATTGACCATCGCGCCCAGTGTGCTGATGTGATCCAAACCAAACAGTCCCGTGTAATGCTTTACAATTTGCTCGCGTTTTTCGACCGCTAGATCCAGTTTTCCCAGGCGTGCTTCGACGGTCGCTAAATTCGCGAGCGTTGTCCAGCGTGCGGAGCCCTCGCCGCCCATGACCTCTTGTTGAGCCGTCAATACACTATGTAGCAATGTTTCTGCTTCAACCAACCGACCGACATTGATGTATCCCATCGCTAAGTTGGTTTGAGCATCTAACGTTTCCGAGTGCTGCGCGCCCAGTCGCTCACTGCGAATACTGAGGACTTGTTCGCATTTCTCTACCGCAGCGACATCATTTCCATTCGTAGATTCCAAGCCCGCCAAAAAGGTCAAGCATTTGTCCAAATTCGCATGATCTGGATGATGCTGTTGCAAAAGTTCGAGAGCTTGATTTAGCTTTGCCGCGGCGTCGTCCAGCTTGCCGATTTTGTGCTCCGCAGCTCCCAAATTTGCCAAGTCACCTAAGGTAGAAACTTGAGTTGGTCCAAGGTGTTGGACCGCGATTTCGTAGGCTCGTTGGAATTGAGCTGCGGCACTCGCGAACTCTCCCAACTCGGAATAGGAATTCCCCAGTGTTCGCCGCAACTTCAACTCGATCAAGGGTTGCTTGACAAACGACTGTTCGACAAAGGGTACGGCTTGATCGATTGCTTCCCGGAGCGTAACGTTGATTCCACGACCGCCCGCGACTCCCTCCGGTCTAGCGGCGGCTAAAATTTGTCGTTCCAAAAAATCCACGACCGCTTTTGATTCGGCGGCCCCTTGAACGGCCAACTTCCTTGCTGCAATCTCACGATCTCTCGCAGTTTCGGCAGCGGTTTGTGCTGATTGAGCAGCGATTGTGGATTTGTGAGCGTCTTTGACGGCGACCGCCAATTCCGTCGCCTGATTCCAATACACCCACCCAGCCATAATTGCAGAGACCGCGAAAACAACTGCAAACGCCGCCCCTGCGACGACGAATTCGACATGACGTTGGCACCATTTCCGGGCCCGTTGCCAGGTGGTTGGTCGCTGCGCCAGAATCGGTACATTCTGTAAGAATCGCGACAGGTCCGCTGCAAATTCTGCCGCAGACGTGTACCGATCGCCCGGATCCTTGGCAATTGATTTACTGACGATGATTTCCAATTCTACCGGCAAGTTCTTGTCCAACTGGCGCAGCGGCCGGGGGTCAATGGTCAAAATGTCTTGCAACAGTTGCTTGCGATCTCGGCTGGGAAATGCAGGTTCTAGTACCAGTAGTTCATACAGCGTCAGCCCCAGAGAATAGACATCGCTACGGCGATCGACGATGGCCATACCGCCGGCTGCTTGTTCGGGACTCATGTACCGAAGGGTTCCCAATAAATCACCGCTGGCGGTCAAGGTGTCGCTGGCTTCGATCTGAGCTAATCCAAAATCAGTGACCCATACTTTGCCTTCCACATCCAGCATCAGATTCGCGGGCTTGATATCGCGATGAATGACGCCTTGTTGATGCGCGTGTTCGAGTGCTTCCGCGGCGGTACGAACCAATTCAACCATGGCCTGGCGGGACGGAATTTTGGTTTTCGATCGCTCGGTTGAACCATTGGCCATTGGAACCGTCGCGTGATTTGTACCCGACGTCGTTTCGACCCCCACACCGTCGGGCAGTTCCCGGATAAAGGACAAATCATCGGCAACCGTAAATGGAGGAATTGCCGTTCGAGTCGTCGGCATCGGGAGATTTGACTTCCGGCCACGTTCGGCTGCACCAAACTCCCGAGTCTTGCGAAGCTCGCTGATGACTTGATCCAATGATTGGCCCTGAATCAACTGCATGGCGTAGAAGTGAACGCCGCGTTCGCTACCCACGAAGTATACTGGTACAATATGCGGATGATGCAGTGAGGCCGCCGCACGGGCTTCGTTTTGGAATCGTTGCATGCGGCGGGCGTCAAGCACACTAGCGAAGGGCAAGATTTTTACAGCAACTCGCCGAGCTAGTGAAATCTGTTCGGCTTCGTACACGACCCCCATCCCGCCGCGGCCAATTTCTCGCAGGATGCGAAAATCACCTAAAATGCCGGGGATTGCTGAATCGATCGAAATGGCAGAAGAACCGCTCGTTGCCGCGGCTGCAGGACGGAGATCGAGCATGGCTTGCAGAGTAGGCATTAGCTTTTTGAAGCGTTCGGCGTACTTGGGATGAGCCTTGAGCAACTCGGTGAGGTTAATAACCTCCCCCTTTTCCAATTGCATCGAGACTCGACAGACCAATTGGTCAAATGTTGCATCTTCATCAGCTGAAACGTTGGGATCCCTTGGTGAAGCTTTCATTAGGACAGTTCCAATCCACGCTGTTCCAAGATTGCCTGTAAACGCTCGATGGCGCGCCGGTAACGCGAACGAACCGCTTCGATGCTCAAGCAAAGAATCTCAGCAATATCGTCGAATTTCAGTTCTTCAATATGCCGCAAAACTACGATCTCGCGATAATGGTCCGGGATCGAGTGAAGTGATTCCATCAAGACACGACCGCGTTCCTCGCGGATTTTTCGCTCGCTTGGGCTAGGTTCACGGGCGGCAACCCACTTGGCCAATTGCCAAACCGAATGCTCGGAATCCACGCCCGATGGAAGAAATTCCCGATTTACACTTCGTTTGGCGGCGCCGATATGGCGCCGATGAAGCTGTAGCATCCGTTCCCACGCCAATTGTCTAAGCCACGGATAAAACGGAAAATCGGCCTGGCGCGCAAACTCGGGCAAGCGAATCGCAGCTTCCGCCAAAGCCTCTTGGACTACATCGGAGGCGTCCGCTCGCACCGCGACGCGAGGATCAAGGTAGACTTCGACCATCCGCCGTAACTTCTTCCTATAACGATCGAGTAATCGATTCATCGCAGCTTCATCGCCATGAATGACTTGTAAAAGCAAACCACTTGTCTCACTGTTCGACATTCGTCAAGTCTCCGTTGCCACGAATACACGAAACATTTTAGTTCTGGTTCGAAGTACTGCCAAATTTCGGCCAAGCGGTCGCAATAAAAAAGAAAGTCGATCCCGAGCCTCTCTGGCGTATTGTATCAAGTCCAAATATTGCCAATCCCGGCAGAATTTCTGGCTAGAGCTGAGCAAAGTTTTCTTCAGGATTCGTTTCTCCTACCATTCTCTCGAATCGCAATGGATCATTTTTTATCTTTTTTCGACCGACTTAAATCGGTTTTACGAAAGTACCAGCACGGCGGAAAGCTCGGCGAGTATTCGGGGAGCGACACGTTCGTTCGAATTGACACGGTACTTTGTCAAACAAGCAGCTTCAGCTCGGGCCGCTGTGGAAAATAACACGGTGAATCAAACAGAAAGAATCAAAATGATCCGTCAAGCAATGATATCAATTATGTTGTGTTTCTTGGTGAAGCTATCCACCGTGTCGGCGGGGCTGGTGTCCTTCAACAGCAACGGTCAACCGATCGCGATCACTGGGCTGAGCGTTCCCAACGAATCGTCACTGTTCGATGTCACGATCACGTACAATGTTAGTTTCAATAGTCTGTTTGGGGCGGGTAATCCAACGCCCTCCGGCCAAGTGCCCCATTTTTGGGGGAACCAAACGCAGGCGTTTGCAGCGGGGAACGCCATTCGGAATTCGGTCATCAATGACGCTGGTTTTAACATTAATGGCAGTTACTGGGTTGCCGTGCCTTTCACGATTTTCTATAGCGAAAGTTCTCGCGACGACATTACGAACTCGGCGACATTTGTTAACGATTTTTCCTTCAGGGGCACAAATAGCTTCGTTGCGCTCGGTGGATTCGGTCGGAATTCAGAATCGCCGGGAACAAAGAATGGTTGGGCTCAATTCACCGCCGTTCCCGAGCCGTCTAGCGGTTTGCTGGTCGTTACTGTGTTGATTCTGGTCTCTACAAGTCGAAGTCAGTACATCCGAACGGCTGCCAGCCGCAAAAATTAGTTGTTCAGCGATACTTATGTGAGTGGCGACTCGCTAGCCGCCGTTGATTTCAGGAGAAAATCGGCGGCCATCGCCTGTCCGCTTACCATCAGGAACACCTGCGACATTCAATGTTTCTGGATCAATTTGGCGCTGTCGAATTAAAGAACTCGACAAGTTCTCGGTGACGCTCGAAAACAGTCTGTTTTTTCCGACCGGTCGAGCTGATTTTAACGATAAGAGCAGCGGCCCTCGATCCGGGGGCCGAGTTTGATTGGTGCCGTTGACAAAGAAGTTGGAGATTCGTTGCGATGAAGCTGAGTAGGTATTTGCGTGACTTTGCCCGAAGTGCTGGTCTGTTATTGTGTGGAACAAGTGCATTCGTTTTGTCACCCATGGCTTGGGGTCAAGAGCAAGTTGGCCGAACTCAAGCTTCTGGCTTGTGGTCAGATGGAAACTGGTCGAACCTCAATGGCGGATTCAGTCCGCCGGGTGCCGCGGACACGGCTTATATCGGATCCTTTGACGGGACGTTCGGTTGGTCTGCCGATGCGTCGGTCAATTTGGATTCAGACGCGCAGGTCAGCGGCGTTATTCTGGGCGATGGTACTAGTTATGGAATCTTGACGATCGATGCAGGAGCAAAGCTGGTCACTGGTTCGATGTTTATCCAGTCTGGCAGTGGTTTGAACGTCAACGGCGCTTTGGAGTTTTCCAACGCGTTGTACGTCGGCGGTGGTACCATCAATCAGAACGGAGACATGTTTGGCAGCACATTGAATTTGGGGTGGGCCAACGAAGCAGCGACGTTTCATCGGACCGGGGGCATTTTGTACCTGGCAGACAGCCTGAACCTGCAACATGGTTCAAATTTCACTTTAACGAGTCTTGACACCCTCACCACGGCAAATGTCTACTCGGGATCGACCTTGACGATCGACTCCAAACCGGTGATGACCAATCTGTACCTCAACAGCAATTCCACCTTGGTTTTGAATGACAACATCGAAACCTGGAACTTGTCGCTCGACAACGCCACGTTAACTCGCAACAACGGTGCCACGTTTTCCACAGAGAATCTCTCTGTGACCGGAATGAATTACGACTTGAACGGGACCGATGCGATCTCCGGTTCGGTAACGATCACCGGCGGGTCATTGACGGTTTCCACTCCGACTTATGTTCCTGGTTCGATCCGGGCATTCCAATCGACGGTCGATCTCAACGCGCTCACCAGCACGTCGTTCCTGCAACTGAGCGATAGCACCACAAACATTGAGGGCACACTCGACTTCACTGGCGGAACGTTATCTACCGACGGAGGAACAATCAATCAGAACGCGGACATCGTGGGTGGTGCCATGAATTTAGGTACCGGCACAGGCGGAACCGTGCTCAACCGAATGTCGGGCTCGATTGCCGTTACGGACTTGTCGCTTTCCGCTTCGTCTTTAACTTTATCTGCTGGCGACAGTGCGGAAACCATCTCAATTTATTCCGGTTCCAACTTGACCGTCAATGATGCGATGCAGATTGGTGGCCTAACCGTCGGCGAATCGACTTTGGTTTTGAACGATACGCTAACCATGAGTAACTATGCGTCGCTTTACGACGCGACCGTGATTCGCAACAACGGTGCTGGATTGGTGACCTCCGACCTGTCCGCATCGTCCATGGACTTCGAATTGGGTGGGGCGGACATGGTTAGCAATTCGATAACTTTTGGGACAGGGACATTAGTTGTTTCTGCTGCCACCACCATTGCTGGCAACCTTGGCGCCAGTCAGGCGGTCGTGAATCTGAACGCCGATTTTTCAGCGTTCAATGTTACTTTGGGTGATACCACACTAAATGTGAACGCGAACCTGCAAGCCGTCAATGTGATGGTCAATGGCGGTGAGGTTTTTCAAAATGGAAATATCTCCGGATCAAACCTCTGGCTAGGATTTGCTGGCGACGCAACCGGCTTCCAGCGAGTTTCAGGAACCGTTTCCGTGAATCAATTGACGGTAGGCGGGGGCTCCTCCTTGAATCTGACTGGAGACGATTCCATGTTGAATTTGGTCCTGTTCGATGATTCGCTGGTCACGTTTCAGCAGCTGAACGGCCAAATGACGGGGCTGGACCTTGATTTGCTGTCGATCAATTCTGCCGCGAACTTGCACGTGTTGTTCGGCAACGTTTCTGGAGATGGTTTGGACTGGGGGTTGCGTCTTTCCGGCAATCAAGGAATGTTGCTCACTGAGATGTTGAATGATGGGCGGCTGACCAGCGATTGGATCGAGGCCGCGATCGTTTACGATACCAATGCCTATGGCAACTACACTTACTTTGGTGCCGTTACTGCCGTTCCCGAGCCGTCTTCTCTGGTATTGATTGCGGGATGTTTCTCTTTCGCTGCTCTCCGCCGACGTCGAGCTGGGGTGTGTTAACGTCGTCGTGCGTCGCTTGATTATTCAGCTCAAGTCTGTGAAAGGTGTTGTAGCAATTTCTATCCGAGGTTTCAGGATGGGACTTGCTACTCACCCGACGCGATGTACCTAGCCGCTGAGACAAGTCGGCTGGTTGAATGCGGTACGGTCCAGTGCTGAGTGGTGTTCAGCATATTCGTGGTGCTATGACCAGCAAAGCCTAGTCGCTCTTTGGAGATAGGCGGACGGCATACGCAATGTGCTTGGTGCCAAGTGGTCGGCAGTGGGGTTTGCTGACCAAGCATCGCTCCGCGTTCCCTCCTCAAGCAGCGGTTCACCACCAAGACCGAAACCGGTCACGCAACAGGGAAATCGTGGCCTCAATGCGGTTGGCGGCCCAAGCTCGCATTAAGTTGGCCGACGTCCTTCTGGTGTATTCGTGATCCGGTCCGAGCCTTAAACTCAAGGTGTCAAGTAGCGGAATAACATCATCGATTCGTTTTGCTGCTAAATACCCGTCTGCTAAGTTGTGGACACTGACCATGGTGCTGGGGTGGTCTTCGCCTAGTTGTTTGGTTCGCGCGTTCAAGACTTGTTCCAGCAAAGGTAACGCCTTTTCGATTTGTCCCGCACTTCGATAGGCCATCGCCAAGTTGTTTATCAGGCTCAGTACTTGCGGATGCTCAAGTCCAAAGGTCTGCTTAGCTGCTTTGACCGCTTGCTCCAGCAGGGGGACCGCTTCAGCTGCGCGTTCGTTATCTTGATAGCCGCGAGCCAACGACCCCAGTGTGGCGATCGTATCTGGATGTTCAGCGCCCAGCACCGTGAGCCGAATCTCCAGAGCCTTCTCCCACAAAGGAAACGCTCGGTCGGTTTGCTCATTCGCGGCATATGCTCCGGCTAAGTTGTGCATGCTTAGCAAGGTATCGGGATGCTCGGCGCCAAGTTTTTCGATTCGAACTTCTAAGTTCTCTTCAAAGAGTGGCAGTGCCAGGTCCAGTTCTCCCTTGGCGAGATGCGCAACCGCGAGATTGTTGATGCTGATCAACGTGTCAGGGTGGTCTGGGCCCAAGATAACCGTGCGACGCTCGACGGCTTGCCGATGCAAAGGCATCGCCTTTTCCATTTGTCCGAGGGATCGATAAGCGGACGCCAAGTTGTTGATACTGGCTAAGGTGTCCGGATGGTCGGGACCCAGTTTCGTTTGGAGCAATTCCAGTGATTCCAGCAACAGCGGAAGTGCCAAATCCAATCTGCCAATCGCACGGTAACCAGCTGCCAAGTTGTTCATTGTCGTGAGGACTTTGGGATCGTCGGGGCCCAATGTGGTGCGGGTAAGTTCCAGTGTCTCTTTCTTCAAGTCGAGAGCCTTTTCCAATTGCCCAGCCGCCAATAGTCCGTCGGCCAGATTGCTCATGACAGAAAGGAGTAAGAACGGATCCGATTCGGCGGCCAACCGGACTTTTTCCAAAGTTTGTTTCCACAGTTGCACCGCTTCCGGAATCCGTCCCGCGGCCTTGTAGCCCATCGCCAAATGATTCACACACGCCAGCGTGTCCAAATGATCCGGCCCCAATGCTTCCTTGTACGCCGCCAAAGCTTGCCGAAGTACTTCGATGGCATCTTCTGTTTCCCCTAATCCAAGCAGCGACCGCCCGAGAGTGCTCTGCATCGAAGCAACGTCCTGCGGTTCACCGATTTCTGTGGCTTGCAGTTGGGCGATGGCTCGATTCAAGTTATCACCGAGCGCATTTCTCAAATCAGAAACTTCCGTATAATTGGCATTCGGATCCAAGTCCGCGAACACGGCGCCAAGTATTTCGTTCCCGTGGCGTGCAAACGACAAATTGCGTTCTGCGGTTTGAAGTCTGGCCCCGGCCAGCGTTTCGGCAGATTGTGCCCTCTGAGTTTGCGTTTCAGCCAACTGTTTTTGTCGCTCGGCCTCTTTCCGTTGCCGCTGTTCTTGTTCCAAGGCCTCCTCTTTTTGTTTGGTTTCCCGGCGCGCAATAATGGCCTGCTCCACCGCGTCTTTTTGCGATGCTTCCGTATCCGCTAAAGCCTCAGTTAACCGGGCGGCCTGATTCCATAACACGACACTGCTGACGGCTGTGGTCAAAGTCAGCAACCCAACGGCAGTCGCAACAATTGCGACAATCGCGACGTGACGCTGGCACCACTTTAGCCCGCGCTGCCAACGAGTGGGCGGACGTGCAAGAATGGGTTCGTTTTTGACAAATCTGCGCAAGTCAGCGGCCAAGTCGGCGGCCGTTTGATATCGATCGGTCGGATCTTTGGCCATCGCTTTGGAGACGATGATCTCCAGTTCAACCGAGAGCGCCTTGTCCAATTGCCGAATCGACGGCGGTTCGAGGTTCAGGACGTCGTGCAGTAGTTGCTTGCGGTCGCGACTCGAGAAGGCTGGTTGTAGCGTCAAAAGTTCGTGTAGTGTCACGCCCAGCGAGTAGATGTCGCTGCGATGGTCCACGGCCAAGGAGTGTCCCCCCGCTTGTTCCGGACTCATGTACCGCAGGGTGCCCAGTAGGTCGCCACTGATCGTCAAGGTGTCATTGGATTCAATATGAGCTAAACCGAAATCGGTCACCCAGATTTTTCCACTTGCGTCAAACATCAAATTTGCGGGCTTGATGTCACGATGGATCACGCCCGATTCATGCGCGTGATGCAAGGCTTCCGCGACATCGGCAATCGACTGGGCGATCGAGGTGCTCCACCGCGATTGAGATTTTGAACGTTCGGTCGAGCCCTTGGCGATCGGCACGGTACCGCGATCACTTGGCGACGCAGCGACTGAGTCTCGCCCCGCTGAGCCACGCCCCGCTGAGACTTCTGGTCTCGTTTTGGTCGAGTTCTCCAAGGCCCCGTCGTTCAATGGCGTCACTCGAGTGGTTGGCAGTGGTAAGCCCTCCAACTTCAAGTCAAAATCACGGGGGCCATTTCGTTCTTCGCGTCTTTGTTGAATCACTTTTTCCAGTGACTGACCATCGATGAATTGCATGGCATAAAAGTGAACGCCACGCTCGCAGCCGACCGAGAACACCGGCACAATGTGGGGGTGTTGCAGTGAAGCGGCCGCGCGGGCTTCATTTTGGAACCGCTGCATACGCCGGGAATCCAGGACATTGGCGAACGGGAGAATCTTGAGAGCCACCCGGCGCGCCAAAGGGATCTCTTCGGCCTCGTAGACAACCCCCATGCCGCCGCGACCGACCTCCCGATAAATGCGAAACTCTCCAAGCACAGAATCCTTGAGCTCTGGCTGGTTATGGTTCTTTTCGTGAGCGGCATTGGCCGAGCTCGTTGTCAGTTCTGCCATCAACTTCAAGGTCGGCAGCAGCTCGAGCAGCCTGGACGCATGGGCCGGTGCGAGCTGCTGAAGTTCTACGATGTCGATTTCGCGCCCCAACTCTAACTCCGCCGTAATGCGACAGACAAGCTGATCAAAGGTCGGATCCGATTCGGCAGACAGCAACGATCGCAATTGAGAAGGATCCATTAACTGAGCTCTACATTCTTTAGCTTGAGGATTGAGTGGAGTCGTTCGATTGCCCGCCGATACCGCGACCGCACCGCCTCGGCTCCCAGATTTAGGATTGCTGCGATTTCGTCAAATTGTAAGTCCTCTAAGTGGCGCAGCACGACGATTTGCCGATAATGTTCTGGCAAGGTTTGTAAAGATATCATTAACTCGTGGTGCCGTTCTTCGCGAATTTCGCGTTGACTCGGGCTCGATTCGCGCGCCGCGACCCATTCGGCCAATTGAAACACGGACTGATCCGTCGCGATTTCGCCACCAGCCTCTTCTCGCTTGACGCTTCGCTTCGCGGCACCGATGTGGTGACGATGCAAGTCGATCAATCGTTGTCGGGCCAACTGTCTCAACCAAGGATAAAACGGAAATTCGGCCCGCTTCGCGAAATCAGGCAACTTACCGGCGGCTTCGGCCAACGCTTCTTGGACAACATCCGAAGCATCGGCGCGACCGGCCACGCGCGGATCCATGTAGATGTCCACCATCCGCCGCAAACGGGAGCGATACCGATCTAGCAGTTGGTTTATTGCGGCTTTGTCCCCTTCCGCCACTTGCGCTAACAGACTGTCGGTATCGTCCGGTCTTTTCATCAGTTCAGTTACCTCTGCCCATGCTCTGACGAGTCGTTGTCGTTGCACTTCCATTCCGATGGATGTCAGGTTACAGTTTGACGCGAGAGGCGCTATTTCGCTATTGGGCTAGTTGACCGATTTCGACTCCTCCGCAACTCCAAGCCGCGAAAGGTACGAAACTAGTGGATCGTGACAAATTTCCAACTTTGGAAGAAGTCTGTCTTGCCAACCCCGTCTCGGCGAACCTTTCGACCCATCCGAGCAGCCCTGCGATTTACCTAGCCGCAACTTACGCCTGCGCCAACCCAAGCCAAGCGAATCGTATTCTGGGTGGCGAAGAGGCGGGCTTTGCCTATCAACGTGATGCACACCCCAATGGGCAGCGATTGGCGGAGAAATTTCGACTACTGCACCACGCCGATCAAGCCTTGGTGACCAATAGTGGAATGGCGGCGTTGTCGGCGATCGTTTTGCACCAACTGCGGGTCGGCGATCATTGCCTCATTAGCCGCTACTTGTACGGACGCAGCAGTGTGCTGGTTCAACAGGAGCTTCCAAAGTTTGGCATTGAAGTCGCCGAATTTGATCCCACGGATTTGGCTTCGATCCGACGTAATGTTCGTCCTGGCCAGACCAAGATGCTGTTTGTGGAGACGATTGCCAACCCCTTGTTGCAAGTTGCCGACTTGCCCGCGATTGTTGCTCTAGGAAGTGAATTCCGATTTCAAGTCGCCGTGGACAACACCTTTGCCACTCCGTATTGGTGCCGCCCCTTGGAATTGGGTGTCGATTGGGTTTGGGAGAGCGTTAGCAAAATGCTCAACGGCCATAGCGATTTGATGATGGGCATGGTCTGCGGCAAAGATAGCCATTGGGGAAGAATCCGCCAAGTTGCATCCACATGGGGATTGGGTGCGGCACCGTGGGATTGCTTTCTCGCCGAACGAGGACTTACCACCTTCGGTTTAAGAATCGAACGCGCCAGTCACAATGCAAGTCAAGCAGCACAGTTTTTATCCGCTCAACCCCAAGTCAAACATGTCTTCTACCCAAGTCTAACTCACCACCCAACCCAATCCAACTTGAAGTCCATCGCCAATACCCCCGCATGGACCAGCAACTCAACCAATGCCGCTGGGAATGTCGTCGCGTTCGAACTTGACTTGCAGCAATGCTCGGTCGAAGAGTTCATTTCCGCCAGCGGCATTGCTTACTTTCCGTCGCTTGGCGAGTGTGGCACCACGCTCAGTCACCCCTGTAGCAGTAGTCATCGACATTTGACCGAAGATCAACAACAATCCCTGGGCATTTATCCCGGTACCCTTCGACTTTCATTTGGCATTGAACCGTTTGAGACATTACGAGAAAAAATTCTAGCTGGTTTCAATTGCTTGCGTTAAATTTTGTGTCGGCCTTTCGGGACTTTTTCGGATGAGATGTCGCTCTAACCGGTGACTGGAGCACACAGGCTAGGGTTGTTTGGACCGGTTCGGGCTTATGCGCACAGGAATCTCTTCACCGCGTTGCTCGCATTTCAGTGCCTACATTCCTCTGCCTACCGTCATTGCTGATATTCCGTTGCCGATATTCCGTTGCCAGCTTTACCCGAATCACGTTTTTGCTCGCGTGGCAACCAAGCGACCAAAGCGAATCGCAAGAGAATTAAGGCAAGGGAATGCCGCGACGGTTTTGCCAAAATCTTGGGCTACCCGCCAAGGTTCCAATAGATACGTGCGTTCTTCGTTTGTCGCCCAACCGCAACAATATCCAAGCGGCCATCGCCGTCTAAATCCGCTACGCACAAGTCTTCAATCGCCACGTTTCCTTCATCGATCAAGGTTCTTTTCCACGCTCCGGATTCTTGTTGACGATAGACTCGCAAACCTCGGCGAGTTGTAAACGTATCGCCCGCGTTTGGGTTGGGATCGTCACGGACACCAACAACCAATTCTTGCGTGCCGTCGCCGTCCAAGTCCGCAAATCGAATGCCGTGTCCCCAGCGGAGTTCATTATCAACAACGCTTCGTACGTAAGAGAAGGCTTGTTCCGGATCGGGTTTGCCAGGCGTATACACCACGACTTGGTTGCCATGCCATGGTTCAATGGTGGCAATTAGTCCGCGCTGATCCGCAGAACGATCGATTTCACTGGCACCACGATTCGAGCTGGGATTCCTTTGGTCGGCTGCGTGAATCAGGCGAGTTGCCCATTTGTCGTTTGGGCCCTCCGGATGCACCAGACTAATTCCTTCGTAACTTGCGACCAGCAACGACTGGCCAGGACGGGCGAACCCACCGTCAAACCCCGCACAGAAATTATGGGCGACATGCAACTCGCGAGAAAGAACTTCCGGCCGCCAATTCGCTTTGTCCTCGGGTTTGCCGGGGACCTTTAGAGAAACGATTTGCAACGGGCGGCCATCGGCCCAATTGTTCTGGCTTGTGGCACCACTGCCCATCAATGGCACGTGAACAATTTCCAACCGTCCATCGCCATCGATATCCAAACAACGCACACGGTGAACCGTTGGTTCATCACAAGGCAACTCGTGGATCGCCCAGGTCTGTGTGGGGTCCATGCGTCGCTTCAACCAAACCAATTGGCCAGGGATCGTCGTGTTGAATGGTTTCCAACCGGCACCGACAACCAATTCCGGCAGGCCATCTTGATCGATATCGATCGCGGCAACGGAAACATTATCGGGTTGAGTCTGTCCATCTAGGATAACAAACTTCGGCCATGCCTGTTCGCGTTGGCCAGGGTTCTGATACCACACGATCTGCAACTGATCGGCCACAACAAGGTCTAGATCGTGGTCGCCATCGATGTCGGTTGCAATGACCGCGTAACCGATCGCTAACTCACGATCCAGTTCCTGGACCACAAACTGGGGCTCGTCCCACGCCCAAAGCGAATGAGACAAAAGCACCCAGCTCCAACTGAAAAACGTGATCGCGCGGCCTCGCATTGGACTACGACTTTTTCATCATTTGCGAATAGTCCGCGGCAATCTGTAGAATTTCATCCAGGTAGAAATCGCGTTGAATTTCGGTGCTTGGACCTTCCACTTGTTTGTTGACCGTGTCCTCGTCCTGCTTCTCCGCGTTAAACTCTTCACGTTCTGCCAAATACGCTGCTTTGTTCAGGGTGACGGTCTTGCGTTGCTTCTGATCCACATACCGCTGGATGTCACGCTCCAATCGTTGGAAGTCGCTCGATTGGCTGCGACGTTGGACGCTGTTTTCAGTTAGTTTCGCCACGACCTCTGGTCCAGCCATATTCAATTTGGTGAACCGGGCAGAGGGAACTTTGTCGAAAGCCATTGCATAATCCAAGTCACCTTCGGCCACATCCATTTGAGCCGTAATCGAGGGTAACGTCACATCTGCCAAAACACCTCGCAGTTGAGTGCTGTCTCCACCCGGTCGATAAAACTGTTGAATGGTCAGCTTCAACGCTCCGAGCGTTGTCGAAGAAGCTGCTTCGCGACTGCGATCGTACTGAGCTGCCAAGTTCAAGAGGTTCTGTACAGTCCCCTTTCCGTGGGTCGCTGGGTCACCGACGACAATGCCTCGATTGTAGTCTTGAATTGCTCCTGCCAAAATCTCACTGGCGCTGGCGCTGAACTTGCTCGTGACGACGACCAATGGGCCAGCCCAGGAAACGCTGCCGCTGGTGTCGTCCAGTTGCTCGATTTGTCCCAAGGGATCTTTGACTTGGACAATTGGGCCACGGTCAATAAATAGGCCTGTGCAATCGATTGCTTCTCGCAAACTACCACCGCCGTTCATGCGGAGGTCCAAGACGACCGAGTCGACGTTTTCCGTCTTGAATTGTTCGAGAAGCTTTTGAACATCGCGAGTGGTGCTGCGAAAATCACCAGCTTGGGTTCGAGCGCCTTCCATGTCCGAGTAAAAGCTTGGGAGGTCGATCACCCCAACTTTGAACGGAGTACCGTCGGCCTTTTGCCCTTGTTCGAACACTTTTCCTCTGGCAGCGCTGTCCGTCAACTCGATCTTTTCTCGAGTGATCGAAATGGTCTTCAGTCCGCCACCATCTTTCTTTAGAACATTGAGGCGAACATTGGTGCCGGCTTTGCCGCGAATCATCGCAACCACATCTTTGAGCCGCATGTCGGTCACGTCGACCATTTCGCCGCTGGTGTCTTGCCCAACAGCCACGATCTTGTCATCCACTTGAATCTCGCCACTGCGATCCGCTGCTCCGCCCGGAACAATCCGTTTGATGGTGGTCAAGCCATCGTCCGTGCTTTGCAGTGTTGCACCGATGCCTTCCAGATTCAATCGCATTTGAATCATGAAGTCGTCGTAACTGGTCGGCGACATATAACTTGTGTGTGGATCAAAGCAGGTGGTGATTGCCGAGAGATAGAGCTCGACAACATCTTCGTCGATAAACTGGCTCATACGCCGGTTCAAGGCTTTGTATCGTCGATGCAGCTTGTCGCGCGAGCTAATGTTCTCAAACGAAGCGTCGGCCTTGCTCGGATCCTCGGCCATGTTCTTTTCGTTTTCTTCGCGTTCGATTTCCAGCAACATGAACGAATACTTGATCCGTTGGCGCCAGCGTTCCTTCATTTCTTCCTCGGTCGCGCAGTACTGAATCAGTTTGGCATCGGCGGTCAGTTCCTCGTTTACCGAAAAGTCAAAATCCGAGTCAATCCATTCGTCGGCGATTACCACCATTTCCTGGACTCGCTTGAGATAGCGATTAAAGATATCGAAGGCGAGATCGTACTTGCCTTCGGGCCAGGCCTTGAGAATCTCGTCCGATCGCTTCGAGAACTCTTCAATATCGGACTGGTAGAAGTAGAGCTTCATCGGATCCAGGTTGCGGAAGTACATCTTTAGCCCTTCCGAAGCCATGGCGCTGTCGAATTTCTTCTTCGACAAGTGGTACTGATTCATCAGTTGGAACGTGTCGCGTCCCACGATCCTCAGCAGCGTATTTTTCGGCTTGAGTTCATCCGTCTGCGGGACAGAATCTTGCTCGTTGTCGTAGGCCGTCGTGGTAAAGCCGACATTTGTGATCGTTCCACTCACTTCGTCCGCAGTCGAGGCCCGCCATGCTCCGGCCAAAACAAAAACGGAAAGACTGGCCAGATACACCACCGATCGCAAACGCATTTCTATGTTCCTGCGAAAAACAGACCACTTTCGTCCGCTGGGGAAATCCCAACGGGCGCCCATGCCCGGGAGCCCTCGCTCCACTCTGCCACCTAGTTGCCAATGGTAGACCCTTCTTTCGCTCCAATCAAGATTGATCCGTCGTCCGCCGGGCCGTCACGGAAGGATTCCCGCAGTTCCACCATTTCCGCAACTTGCTTCATTTTTCCTCTGGTGAGTTAATTTTTTAGCGCCTTGTATTGACAGTTGAAATTTTAGCGCTATTATTGTAGCGCAATGTCCACGGGTCTCGGGAGGAGTATGATGAAACAGCCGGAAAAACTTAGCCGCCGCGAGCGGCAAATCATGGATACGGTGTTCGCTTTAGGCGAAGCGACCGTCAATCAAATTGTCGCAAGTATTCCGGACCCACCCACGCCGATGGCCGTCCGACGGATGATGCATATCTTGGAGCAAAAAGGCTGTCTCAAGCGACGCCAAGAGGGCCGGGAAGTCGTGTACGCTCCGAAAGAAGCGAAAACCAAGGCGGGGCGAACAGCCTTTCAACGGGTCTTGGAGACATTTTTTGGGGGCTCGCTGGAAGAAGCCTTGGCCGCCCATTTCCATGCCAGTCGCGAATCGATCAGCGACGAAGAACGGGCTCGGTTGATTTCTCTGATTGAAAACGCTCGTGAGGAGGGACGTTGAAATGATGCGATTCACTTTGGCGTTGATGGCGGTCACTGGTGTTCTGACGATCCCGCTGTTGGATGCGGCAACCAAGGGAACTTTTGTGCTCATTTTGTCAGGGTTGGGGTGCTGGTTACTCCGCCGAGACTCGGCGGCGACTCGGCACTGTATCCTGACTGTTGCGATTGCCATGCTGTTACTCATTCCTGTTTTGTCATACTCGTTGCCACAGTGGCGGATTTTGCCGACTTGGGCGATGGCAAGCTCCTTTGTGGCGATCGAAAGTCTCTCGCCATCGGAAGTCGTAGCTCCTTCCCGAGAAAATTCGTTCTTGCCTCCAGATGCGACGCGACAAGCGCACGAGGCCGAACCGTCGGCAGCGGTCGCGGGCGCGCTGAGCGACTCGCTTCCGAATTCTTCGCTGCCTGCACTTGGCGGGCCGCCTCCAAGGAACTCGCCCCAAACTCGGTCATTGCCGTCCGACGTCCAAGAGTTCACGAAAAGTGTCGATCGAGTGGATGACGATTTTTCAATGGGATGGTGGAGTTTCTTGCCCAGCGTTTGGCTTATCGGAGTCATGCTCCTGGCGACGCGCCTTTTGGTCAGCGCGATTCAGTTGCGTCTGTCTGAATTTCGTTGCTCGGACGGCAGCGAGATCTTGCGACCAGAACTCACTCGAGCGATGCAAAAAATTGGATTGAAGCGAGGGTTCCGAGTTTGGCTGGATCCGAAGGACTCGGTACCGATCGTCTGGGGTCTCTTGGTTCCACGATTGCGATTGCCGGCTGCCGCATTGCATTGGTCCAAGGAGCAACTTCACTCGGTGCTCTTGCATGAATTGGCTCACTTGCGACGGTTTGATTTATTCGAGTTACTGCTTACTCAACTAGCCTGTGCCCTGCATTGGTACAACCCGCTTGTTTGGCTGGCTGGTCGAAAATTACACACCGAACGTGAACGAGCCTGCGACGACTTGGTATTGAGTTGTGGAGTGAAGGCTTCGTCTTATGCTCAGCATCTGCTGCACGTTTCTGCCAGCAGTGCCGCGGGGAAATGGTCGCAAGTCTGCGGACTGGCTATGGCTCGTCAGTCGTCTTTGGAAGGCCGCCTTCGCGCGGTCTTGAGTGACAATCACCAGCGGCGTCGCGCGTCGGTGCATTTTTTTGTTGCCTCCATTGGACTGGGCGTCTGTCTGACCATTCCAATAGCCATGCTCGGTGCAGCGACGGAGATCGCGTCTGAACCCAACACTTCGGCTTCAGGTGACGTTGAAGTGGTCGCGGTTGTACCAACGGCTGATGAAACCAAACCGGTTGAGCCGAGTCGGGAACAGGCAAAATCGTTGTTTCAAAAATGGAGTCAACGGGCGCGAACGGATGGCAAGATTCCCGGAGCATTAATCGGGCAATTGGCCTCCAAAATCGACGAGTTTGTCACACAGTATCCCAACGACGCGGGCGCCAAGCAATTCGCGCAAATGCGGTCGCGTCTGGATTCGTCACGCGATTGGCCACCTTCGGACGTTGCCGTGCTACTGGACGAGATTGAAGCCATCACGTCGGCCCCGATCGGTTGGTTGGATATGTCGATGGAGTTTGATAGTTTTCGGACCATTCAACCTGGGCAGCCCCTTCCCGACGATTTGAAAGCGGTCGCCTGGGGCCCAGCGGCCGAAAACGGATTGCGCGCGGCGTGGCTTTTGGATCTAGAGTCGTCTGAGAAACCAAATGCGAAGAAGGACGATTCGGCGATCTCCAGTTATCCTCTCGGTTCCGTTCTCAAGGTGCGCGTGTTATTCCACAACTCCGGCGACAAGCCCGTCGTTTTTCGTACGGAAACGTGGCATCAGAGCGATCGCCTCACAGTCCATGATGCGCAAGGGGCCGAGATCAAGACCAGCGGCACGTGGTACACGGGCATCACGCCATTGGTGATTTATCGACTCATGCCGGGACAGTACTGCGAGGTCTCGGCCCCTGGGGTCGGGATCGGCGCGGGCGACTATGTTGATGAACGAAGCACCGGTCGATTGGGTGTGGTTATCGAAGCGCAATCCGGTGATGAAGTTTCACTTTCATGCTTGGTGGATGCGGCTCAAGGGATCTCCTTTTCTCGCCCAGAAGACCCGAGCGGCCAACCAGAGCTTTGGAAAAAAATGGTTGCCGATCGAATTGGCAGTGAAGCACCGCTTCCACAAAACGCAGCCGATCGCGAGCAATTGCTGAAACGCGTGATGCTGGACTTGACCGGCGTCGCGCCGACGACTGAAGAACTCACGCAGTTTGTCGCGAATACGTCTCCGCAAGCCTTGGACGATTTGGTTGCACGAATTCAAGCAATCGCACCCATCGAGCCCTGGACCGGAAAACTGCCGACGGGCACGACCAAGTTTCGAGTTGCGGATGCCGACCCCAAGGCCGCAACGCGTCCTCGCTTGGCAACAGCGCCAGGACGTTACGTGTTGAGTGATTCGGTGCATTTGCTTGTCACGCAGGAGACCGCTGGCGATGCTCCTCGTAAGAACTCGGCACAGATCGCGTTCTTGTCGCAGGATCCCAGCGTTGCTTCGCCGCACGCTCCTTTCCAGATAAAATTGCCTGACGGGTTGAACAGTTATGCCATGTTGTGGGTCCGAAACTCCAGTCAATTGCAAATTGTTGAACCAGGCTCCGTTCGTACGATTGATTTTTCCGATCCTGGTTCCGTCAAGGAAACGCAGGCCAACGAGAATCTGTCGTCGGAGTTCCAGGCTTTGGTACCGGAAGGATTGCGCAAGACCCTACCGCACGCATCAAATGATGATCGAGGCGTCGAACTCGATCCGTCCATCGAGTCGCAACTGGATTGGGGTGAGGCGGTGAACGGCCTGCGCGGAGCACTGATCATTCGGCCGCAAGATGCAAACAATACGGAAAGTGTGTATCTTGTCCTGCAAAACGTCTCCAACAAGTCCATTCGCTTTCGCGACACAACCAAATCCGATCGACTGAATTCAATTTACGTCAGCGCTGCTGGAGAAATACTTTTCGCCGTCTCGAACGATGAACCGAGCATGATTGACGTCGTCTTGGAGCCGCGCCAGGTAACTTATCTTGCTTTGCTCAAACCAGCCAACAAAGAGGTAAATGCAGGCTTCATCGAAGGCATCCGAAAAGACGCTTTGCAAACTTGGCGAGCCGTGCTGCGTATGAGCCAAGTTGGCGTCACAGAGGCATGGCGCGGCGACTTGTCGACGGGAGAGACACGCTGCGAAATCCGGCCAGAGCTTCCTCAACCGCAACACGAAGCCGCTCAAGCGTTGTTCAAGTTCTTTCAAGCAAATGCTCGACGCAATGGCGATATTCCTGGCGGCTTGCTGCATCGACTGCATGACAAAGTAAAAGAGTTCATTCGCAACAATGAATCCGATGCTTCCGGTGCGCCGTATGCCCGAAAGATGACAGCGCTCGAACCTCGGTTCGCCAACGCTAATGATTGGAAGCCGGCCGACGTGGTGGCATTGCTGGATGATATTGCAATGGCCAATAGCATTCCACTAGAGACGACGCTGATGTATCTCAGCCAACACAAACTCTATCCCGGAATGCGGCTTCCTAAATCACTGGAGAATGTGGATTGGGGCGCGCCATTGCCCAGCGGCCTTCGCATGGCATATGTATTGTCGCCGCTCGCCGAGTCATACCATCTGGGTAGTGAAGTCAAAGCACGTATTATCTTTCATAACGCAGGCTCGGAACCGGTCGCCTTTATTACGAATTCGTTTCAGCAACCGAGTCACGTGGCCCGTCGGCCTAACGGCAACGAGCTGGAGCTTGAATCGACGCACTGGCTGACGTTGGGGAGTATGGTGGCCTATCGCTTGGCCCCGGGCGAGTATTGCGAAGTATCCACACCGGGCCTCGGAATTGGTGCGCAGGTCAAGGACCGCGATGATTGGGAAGACATTCGAGCCGGTTCTTGGATTCTGTGTGCAGCAGGGGACGAGGTCTTGTTGACACCTGGGCCGGCGGACTTGACCTACCGTGAAGGGCCCGAAACATCAACCGATTGGTGGCTTGATTTCATTACGGAACGATTGGAGCGAGAAGCCCCCGTACCGGTCGATAGGGCCGAACGAGAGTACTTGTTGTATCGAGTCAAACGGGAACTGTTTGGTTCGGCACCTAGTACCACCGAGGGGGACGCCTTCGCGGCCGATTCAACGCCCGATGCGCTGAAGCATCTTGCAACGCTCTTGGCGAAAAATCCATACGGCCAGCGAAGTGCGGGAACGATTCAGGCTGGACAGACCAAATTTCGCGTCTTGCCACCGGATACTGCAGCCGATCGTCGGCCGCGAATTGCCACCGGACCCGGTAGTTACCGAATTGGGGATGGGGTTTACTTTATGGTCAATCGGAATGGCTCGAGCGACACCCTAGCGAATGAAGCGCGCATCGCCTACTACAACTCGAATGATCCTGTCATCGTCCACAATGTTACGTTACCGCATGGACTGGATACGTGGGCGGCAGCGACGCTAAAAGATTCAAAAGAGTTATGGGTGGCCCAGCCTCAGTTGCTACGAAAATTTGACGTTACGGATCCGGCGAAGCCAATCGAAACAAGATTCGAAGGCGAACAGTTGGACGGAGCACCAATTCCCAATGCCTTGCGCGCGGCGCTCGAATCTGTTCTTAAGAGAGCGGAAGTCGAAGACTCGACGTCAAGAAAGCCCGCAACCCCGGCAGCCGAAGCGGCGGGTAACGCCATCCCTACTCCACCGGCAGCAAGCGATGACGTCACAGCCGAAGCATGGATCGGAACGTGGCGCGGTGAAATGAACGGCGAAGCGATTCGTTTTTCATTCCACAAACCGCCCGCTGAAAGCGAAGTCCAACTCGATATCTATTTTGGCGATGCGACGATTGGTCTGATTACGGAACTGAAAGTCGCGAACGATGGCCGATCAATCTCCGTCTTTCGATCGAATGGTCGCGAACAGGAGTTGTTTGGCACCTTGCATCGAACCTCCGAAGACCAGTTGCGACTCAAGACCACGAGCGATGCGAACTCCGATCCCAACAGCGATGGCATTATCCTAATTCGCGATCGCGATGAACCCGCGTCCGAGCCCAAGCAAACCGCGGCGCGCGAACTGTTCGACATTTGGAAAGCGACAGCGAACGAGGACGGGACAATTCCCGGCGCATTTGTCGGCCGACTGGCCACCGAGGTCCAGAGTTACGCGGAAGGAAACGCGAACTTGGACAGTGGCATGAAGTTGGCGAAACTTTTGCCTCGTTTCACCACGACTCGTGACTGGAGTGTGTCCGAGGCCGCGCGACTACTTGATGACGTCGCCTATTATTCAACCAAGCCCATCGAAGCGTGCGTAGAAAAGGCGAAGCTTTCGAGCCGCACCTTGTGGCGGGCCACTGTCGAGTTCCAAGACATTCCGGTGCCTATCGTTTTTGGAGCGAGTCAAGCGAAGGAGTGCGAATCGGGTTACGGGTTGTTGAAGCGGATTGGCGAATCGGCGGCAAGGCGATCGTTGAACTTTGGCTCCACAATACAGCAACAGAGGACTTGAGCTTCCAGACGAGCCGCACCGACCGACAGGATGTCGGCGTGGCGGTCGCAGCGATTGCAGAAGATGGCCGCGAGTTCAGGTCTGTCCCGGAGAGTACCGGAGAGTATAGGCGTTAGCTTCTTACCAATGGGTTGCTCGTTGCCGTCCGGACATGTCGTCATGGCAAAGAAGCTTGAGATCGCGTTGGCCAAGGCGGGCGACGCTGGCACGACGTCGAACTCGCCCAAATTCCATAACTTGGAGCCGAGGAACTATCGCCTGCAGTGTCGCTGGTTTGCTGAATCAAAATCCACTTCCCGTGACTGGACCGGTGCATTGACGACACCCGAATTTAACTTCGCGTTCAGGTGACACCGAACTCGGGTCATTGATCCTTGAATCGATATCGTGAGGATTGCCAACGGTCTTGCCACATAAAATGTTAATGGTTGGAAGTTAGTTCACGATTGGGGCGAACTTTCAGACTGGGTCGCCGTGATTCGGCGAGCCAGTGAAGCAATTCATTCGACGGCGGGAAGTTGGGCTACTGGTTGGAGGGCATGTGAAAGTCGAAGACAAAAAGGCATGGCCGGAGTGGCAACGCTGTGAGGCACTTTCGACTGCGTGGGCTCAGCAATTGTGGCGGTCTTTCCAGCCTGTTTGGGATGAGAAGTCACTCTAACTGGTGGCTTGCTCACTCCGGCGAGGGTTGTTTCGACTCATTCGGGCCTGTTTTCGTCAGGGAAAATGCTTCACAGCCTAGCGGGAGTGGGAAAGCCCCTTTGGGGACAGTGTCTAGGAAAAACGCTCGCTGTGTCGCATAATGAGACGGTGCCGAATCGGCTGGTACTCAGACTTTTAGACTTGCGAGAAAAATGAGCGCGTCCCCCAAAACTCCGGCGATTGGTTTGGAAATGAAAGTGGGCCCCCGAGCTGGGGCTCGATTTGAATTGGATCCCAAGATCAAAACGTTGATTGGTCGAGGCATGCAATGTCAAATCCAACTGCAGGACCCGCAAAGTTCGCGAATTCATGCCACGGTTTATTTTGATGATGATCGGTGGTGGATTCGCGACACGGAAAGTTCGAATGGGACTTACGTAAATGGCCAACGGATCAACCACGCGCAGTTGACCTATGGTAACGAATTTCGAATTGGATCGACGGTCTTTTCATTTCTTCAATTTACGGGACCGCCGGTCGGTGGCGAGCATCGTTCGACGATCGACCAAACGGTGGTCTTCGAAAACCAACTCCCACACGACGACACGGGCCAGTACACGTTGGGCTTCTTAAAGAATGTGGCCCAAGGAGAAGATTTTTTCTTCTTGTTCCAATTGGCCGTCAAATTGCTCGGTGCGCAAACTCCGGAAGAGGTGGTGCGGCTGAGTTTGGAACGCTTGGTCCAGCGAACGGATGCCAACGTCGCGGGTTTTTTATGGTTGAATGAAACGGGCCAACTCAAGCCCAAGATCGTTTGGCCAGATGACGATTCGCAAAACATTCAGCTGCAACCAAAACTAACCGACCGAGTGGTCCAGCATCGCCGCGCCATTCGTGTCGAGCATGAATCGGAAAATGGCAAACGTGAGTTTGTCGACTCCATATGTGTGCCAGTATTGCGTGACGGCGCGGTCGTTGGCGCGGTACACATTTACCGACGTCAACACAAGTTTCGAGACGAACATTTTCGTTTGGCTTGTTCGGCAGCCAATATCATGTCGTTGGGGCTCGTGCGAGCTAACCGCAACGCCGTTCTCGAAGCGGAAAACGAACGATTGGCGAAGTCCGCGGCGGAGACGGATGAAATCTTGGGCGAAAGCAAGCCGGTCCAACAGTTGAAGGCCAAGATCCAAAAGATTTCGAAGGCGACCGGTTGCGTTTTGGTGCGCGGTGAAAGCGGTTCGGGTAAGGAGCTTGTAGCCAGGGCTCTGCATCGCGCCAGTCCTCGGAGCGACCGACCTTTGTTATCGGTCAATTGCGCTGCGATTCCGCGCGACTTGATGGAAAGCCAACTATTCGGCCATAAAAAAGGGGCATTTACCAGTGCGGATTCGGACCATCAAGGTTGGTTCCAGCAGGCCGATAGTGGCACGCTATTTCTGGATGAAGTTGGCGAGTTGACTTTGGATGGTCAAGCGAAACTGTTGCGAATTCTGGAAGGTCACCCATTCTTGCCAGTCGGTGGCACACAGCAATTGACGGTTGACGTCCGAGTCATCTGTGCGACCAACCGCGACTTGCGGGAGTTCGTGGAAGAGAAAAAATTCCGCGAGGACTTGTTCTATCGCTTGAGTGTGTTCGAGTTGTATGTTCCGCCGCTACGTGAACGTGGGCCTGATATTCAACTCTTGGTCGAGCACTTTTTGGAGGTGTTCAAACGCAAACATGGGCGGCCCGATTTGAAACTATCGCCGGAGGGGCGGCAAAAGTTGTTGGGGTACCAATGGCCAGGAAATGTGCGTCAACTGCGGAATGTGATTGACAGTGCTGTGATTATGGCGGATTCGGATCTGATTCTGGCGGAAGATTTGGGACTTACATCCTCGAGTCCGGATCGGATGGAAACACTGCGAATCGATCATTGGGAACGCAAATTAATTATCGAAGCGTTGCAACGTTCCGAAAGCAATATTCCGCAAGCGGCGAAGTTGCTGGGTATCTCCCGGGCGACGCTGTATCGCAAAATCGACGACTACGGGCTGAAACGATAAATGTTCACCGCCTTTCAATGTCCGGTCTCCCGACAACCGTTGCAGTTTGCTTCGAGCGAACTTGTCACGATCGTCAATCGTTGGATTAAGGAACAACGATTGGTGACGGTCGAGGGCCAAGGGATTCCACAAGGGATCGAGGGCGGTTGGTATTGTTCGCAATCACAACGGTTTTATCCCATTCGCGATGGCATTCTCTGCTTGATTGCGGATCAAGCGTTTGACGTTCGGCAATTATTGACACAGGAGGAGCGCCGATGACCCAACCTAAAACGATTTTCAAACGAATCATCGATGGCGAAATACCAGCCAAAGTTGTGCTGGAAAATGAAAGGTTCTTGGCATTCCATGATGTAGCACCTCAAGCCCCGGTCCATGTACTCGTGATTCCTAAGCATGAGATTGTGAGCTTGGCCGATGTTGGACCAGATGACGCCGATTGGTTGGGTGGCATCATGGTCTTTATTCGTGACGTCGCAAGTCACTTGGAATTGAGTAACGGGTACCGCGTCATCACGAACATCGGCAGCGACGGCGGCCAAAGCGTTCCGCACCTCCACTTCCACATCCTGGGTCAACGCCAACTTCAATGGCCTCCGGGATAGTGTGGCTTGAGGCAGATAGAAATCGCTCGGAGGCGGCTTCCGGTTCTGCGAGCGCAAAGGTACGATTTTACCGGCGGCTGCTGGTCCCAGGATGAATTCCTTCATGTCGATCGATTGCTTTGCGTGTTTGGCCCAGATCCAATTCTTTGGTGGGCAAGAGTTTGTGACTTCTGATCTGGCGGTGGTTGGTTTGTTGTTGGTCCTGGAAGGGGTGCTCTCGATCGACAATGCCCTTGTCTTAGGACTGTTGGCCAAACGGCTGCCTCAATCGCAAAGAAAACGAGCGCTGTCGTACGGATTGATCGGTGCGTTCGTGTTTCGCTTTTTGGCTATTGCCACGGCAACGTTTCTACTGCAATGGACTTGGGTGAAGTTGCTGGGCGGCGGCTACCTGTTGTACATTTCGCTCAAGCACTTGTTCTTTGAAGCTCACGAAGAAGAGCCCGATCTGATTGATGTCGATGAAGAGGGTGAACCGATCCTCGTTGTGGCTGAAACCGGTGAACCGATTTCGCCAGAACGCGAATTGCTAGAAATTTCCGAGCGAGTTCCGTTTCCGCTGGCTGAAGGAGAAGGATCGGTACTCGAAAAAACTTCGGAGTCGAATCATGTCGATCGTGGGTCGATGTCGGGTCCAACGCTCGACATGCGCAAGTTTTGGTGGACAGTTTTTGTTATCGAGATGACCGACATCGCGTTTGCGGTTGACTCGATCGTGGCGGCCATTGGTGTGGTTGGAAGTCCCCCGCCCGGGACTCCGGCGTCGGCTCCTCATCCAAAACTGTGGGTCGTAATCCTAGGTGGTTTCCTAGGCGTGGTGTTGATGAGGTTTGCGGCGGTTCTGTTTATCAAATTGTTGGACCGATTTCCGAGGTTTGAGACGGCGGCCTATCTTTTGGTCAGCATTATCGGTTTGAAGCTGTTGGCGGATTGGGGACTCAACAGCGATTGGTCAAGTTATGGGTGGACGGGCAACGTGGAATGGGCAAAAGCCTACTTGAGTTGGCTAAAGGAGAATTGGATCTTCACGCTGCCACCAGAAAGCCATGAACATCCACACTTGATCGATTTTCACGACTTGCGGCGACCGGAGTGTATCCTGTTTTGGCTGTCGATGGCCCTGGCGTTTTGCGTCGGGTTTCTCCCCAAGCGGAACGTCGGGCAACAAGACAAATAGGTCAATTGCTGAGAAAAGCCCTGGGTCCAACATTCGTTAGTTGCGGACCTGGAATGGAAGCGGGGCCGAGACTGCGATTTTATTAGCTTCTTGATCTTCGACGCTGACTTGTAGGTGGTACTTCCCTGACGGAAGATTCGGGACTTCTAATTGAAGCACCAGATAAAAGTCCTGTCGGCGACTGCGACAGCGATCCCGCACCACCGAGAAAACTTTCTGACTCACGACTTGTTGTTGGGCGTCGAAGATCATGTAAGAGGGAACAAGATTAGTGTGGTAGTAACCGCCGCCGTTTTCGTTTGTTTGGGTCGCGAGATAGTTCAGTACTTCACAGTAGATCAACATGGGATCGCCGGGCGCCATCAATGTGGTCCGCGCGAGATCGTAATCTCCGAAGGATCGGATTTCTTGACAGAACTGGACCTGACGCAACTGCAGAGTGGCTTCGCTCTTCAATGAATCGATCGCATTTTGCAAGTGTGCTAAAGCTTTGGTTGCTTGACGAGAATGATTGACAAACATCGCATCTTGTTCTGATTCGGGTGCTTGGATGATCTGACTCAGTGCGAAGATTTGCTCGCGCCAAAAAGCCTGTCTTGGTTTTGGGAGTGATTCAATCGAGCGGACGGCTTGGTCGGGATCGTGGGCCATCAATCGCAGCAGACGCAAGTAAATCTCCAAGCTTTGTTTTTCTTGCGTGTCGCTCGTCTCTAAAATGGTCCGTTCCACAGAGTCGATCGCTTGTTTGATCGCTGGCCGCCAAGCGATGACGGTTGACGAGGCCTCGACCGTGGGCGAACTTTGGTCGTTCGGTAAATGAGTTTGGTGTGTCGCTGCTGTTTCAGGTGCACCGGGCGTGGCTTCTAAGTTGGTGCGGAACGAGTTCGGACGGTTAACAGGTCGATTGCCATTTAAATCGAACGCGGGAATTTCCCCGTTTGATTCTAAATTCTGCAATGCGGCAGATGCTTGCTGAATTTGACCACCGCTGATCGACTGCTGCACTTGGTCCATGAGCAAGTTCGCCAGCGCGGGACTGGCGGTGTCGTCGCTTCCACCACCGGCAATTCGCCCCAAGCCTCGAGAGGTGACTTGATGAATCGCTTGGACCATCGATTGGGAAGCCGCCAGTTCGGTGGGAGATATCTCTTCACTGGGCCGCATGCCGGTCGACTCGCTAACGACCTCGACTTGAAAACTCTGGCCTTGGGTTGGTGTTGAACCGGTCGAATTGGTTGTCGCAGAAAAGGTCGCCGATGACGTGTTTTGAGTTGATGAACTATCGTTGGGGCCCGTAAGTGCGATGTCCTCGAATTGAATCGAGTTCAAGCCGGAGTTTGTGTCTTTGCGTTCCGTAAGCACAGGTCGATTCAAATTGGATGCGGCTTTCGCGCTGGTTCGTTGGCCAATCAACTGATCGACCGCTTGGGGATTCTCTGCGGGAGTGATCGACGAAGCGACAGCCGAATCAGAGGATTCTCCCAAGCGTGGCTGTGACCAGGACGAAGGGCCAATCGATGTTGGAGGCATCTGTTGCGGCTCAGCGTTCGAGTTGGACGACGGTTCTTCTCCAGGGAGTGGTTGTCCGGTTCGATCGACCAGAATGGACGGACTATCGGCTGTTTCAGAATTATTGAATTGCCCGGTCAGGAGCGCGCGAGTCGGCAACAGAGCATGACACCCGCCGCTGCAGACGATTGCCAAGGCACCGAGACACAAGGTGTGCCATACCGATTGGTGTGATGAACCGCTGCTCCAACGCTTGGCGTCGGCCTGCTCCGAAAGTCGGTCGGATTTTATTCGGCGTGGCGTTCGCCAAATCCCACACATCATTGCTATTGTTTCCAATTTAACTAAAGATTCTCGGCCGCAAGGCCGGGGGATATTACGAGAAATACATCATTCAAGTCAACACGAAGTCTGTCGAAGCTAGTTGTACTAGGTTCTCAGGACTAACAGGGTTCTCCAATTTATTTACAGCGAATATCCAGCACATTGCACACAACTGGCATCCGTTTTTCGCTCCGGAACACGACAACGATCCAGACATTCAATGATTTTGGCCGATGATCCGCTCAGGAGCTTTGCTATCAAAATATACAAACTCGAACAGTGAGAATCGCCCGATGAGCGTGACCCAGTCCACTCAAAACTCCCAGCCTAAGATTGTAGTAGCCCAACCTATCCCAACGCAGATGGCTGTGATAGCACCGTTGGAAACCGAAGGGCCGATCACGTACCAAACGTTATTGGAGTATTTGGACGCGGCGCCGATTCCATACCAGTTGTGGTTGCTAACCCAGGTGTCGGAGACCGCGAAGTCGAGTTCCTGGGATAGCGGCGATACCATCGCCAATCTTCCGGCGACCGAATCCGACAGCACTTGGTCTTACTCGCCTGAGTTTTCGCCGGTCAATGGCGTGGATGCCACACCGGTCGCTTGGCCTACCACCGCCGCACCACGTGTGATTACGATCCAATACGAAGGACTCGCGATCAATCAAGCAGTTAACTGGGCGATTCGCCAAGCTCACGGCGATATGATATTGGTTTTGGATTCTGGACTTTCAGGGTTGATGCAATTGCGCCAGGCGTTGGATGAAATCGCTGCTTCGATTGCCGCGAATCGTGCGATCCGCGAGACCAAGGCCATGGAGTCGTTGGAGTTGATTCCCGCTCAAGCAACGGTCGTTGAATCGGAGTTGCCGGTGCCGGGCGCCTTCAGCCGACGCTTGATCGAACGATTGGAACAATGGGGAGTCGCGGTCCAACGGCAAGCGACAAAAGCCAAAGAACGTCGGAATCAACCTCAAAAAACTTCCGCTGCCACCGAGTCGGTTCACGAACACACGATCAGTCGGGTTGATGGCGATTCTCGCAGCCAACCTGCGAAGAAACTACCGAAGTTCATTACTCGTTTTCATGAGTTCATTTGAACTTGCTGCTGAGCTGTTGTTGGCCCGTCGGACTGATTTTCGTCCCTTGGACATCCAAGACGCGCAGTTTGGGCAGAGCCAGTAGCGTCGGAACCACTTCGTCCGTGACGTTGGTTTGCGTCAGCCATAGTGCCTCCAAGTTGGAAAGATCACGACACGCGATCACTGCGGCGTCGCTGATTTTAGTGTTTGCCAAGTCCAATGCTTCCAAATTGCGATTGGCTTTAATGACATCTAGCACACCACGGTCCGAAACTTGGGTTTGGTCCAGGAAGAGTTCTTGCAGATCACGGTGGTGAGTTGCCAGTTGCTGCAAGGACTCATCGGTAATCGACGTTTTGGTCAATTGCAGGGTCTTCAATCCGGGTGCTTGAAAGTGGCTCATGGCATCATCGGCTAAGGGGGAGAAGCCCAGCGCTAATTCGAGTTTGTTCGATGCCAAAGGTAGAAACGTCGAATCTCGCTCCGCGTTAAACGCCAACCACTCTTTATACGCTTGCTCCAATTCGGCTGGCGTTTGACCAGTTTCACTTTCGACCAGATCCGCACGATCTCGGCCTGCATACATTTTGGTGAGAATTCGAAAAACCACATCGACATTCGAGCCTGGCGTGGTTTGCGTTTCAATGGAATCGTTGGTTGTAAACTCAGTATGCATCAGGAAATGAAACATTCCCGCCGCTTGAGAATACAAGCGAGCTAGCTCAGGGTCGCGCTGAAAATCTTGTCGCCCGCGAACGAACAGTGTCGAAAAACTGGCCATGAAGTTTTCACGTTTCCAACGCAAACGAGCAAATTGCAAACGTTGAGCGTCGAAGCCACCAACCGACCAGATCTCTCCCGAACCAACCGGCGTCTCGGACGTGCGACGTTCGGGAAGAGATTCAATTCGTTCTAATGATTCAAAATACATTGCCGCTGCCTCCAACAGCCAGAAGTTGGAATCTTCACCGGGTTGACGAACTCGCTTGCCGGTTTCTTGAAACAATTGATGGACAAGTTCATGCTTCTGCGTCGCCAACAAATTGGGATCTTGCGAGTCTAGGTAAAAGAAACAGCGAGCGGTTTCGGAATCGAAGTAACCAACGCTTTGCTCGATGCCTGGAACCCGTCGCAACGCTTGAAGGAATTCTTGACGATTGGCGAAAAGCACAATCGTGTGTTTTGCTTCGGGGCTGCCGGTCACGATACGTCCCGCTTTAATGGCTTGGGCAGCGCCATCCGTGTTGATCCAATAAGGGAAGCATGCCTGTCGCCACAAAATACGCCATACTTGGAGTTGATAAAGCAACTCACGAGCGGCTGAGTCGTCGGCGGTGGTCAGTAAACGAAATTGCCCCGCAGTTCCCTCGCGGTAAGAACCGGCTTGCCAGCCGAGCGTTGTCTCATTTTTGCGAGCGACACGGATATTGATTTTTTTGATTTCGGATTCAAGGCCGTGGTAGTCGAGAATTCGACGAACATCTGCAAATTCTGGATTTTGCCAAAGTGACTCCCAAAGCGACGAGCCGGCGATGTGCCATTGCTTTTGAGTTGCGGCCGTTTGTGCGAACTCGTATAGATCTTGGGCGTGTTTTTCTCTTAATTCGCGAAGGCGACGATGCCACTCGGGCCAAGCTGTGTTTTGCGTTTCCAGTTGGGCCGGGTCGCCAGGGGCGACGTAAGTGGATGGCGGTAGGAATAAATAGTGCCGCGACGCATCCCGCGGTTTGATCCAATCGAGGGTAGCCGCCGATAATCGATCGTGCCCAAGGTCGCGGCACTCGATGGCCAGAGCCTGCATGTCCCTTTCAAATTGGTTGGCCAGCATTTGTCGCTGCCGAGCCCACGTGGATTGAATCTCCTGGGAAAGTGCACTGCGGGGAGCCAAGACGAGCAATACAAGTAGCATCCAGTACTGTCGCGTTTCGTTCCATGGTTTTTGAAACACGGGCAGGCTCGATTTAATCGCTGAAGTCATGCGGGCGTCTCCTTACGATACAAAAACGGCTCGATGACCCCGTGGGCATCGAGCCGTCGCTCATCTTCACAACCTAGACGCGAGCAATTAGATCTCGTATCCGTTGTGCATTTCGGGTCGGATCACCTGTTCCAAGCCAGGCACATTCTTGGAAACCAAGTTCTTGGCATCCCATTCCACTTTCTTGCCTGACCAAACGGCCAAGTTGCCTAACAAGATGGTTTCCGTCAAACCGCCGGCGTAGGTTTGGATATTCGACATGGCGGCGGGACCACCTTTGATCGCTTCCGCAAATTCAACGAAGTGACCAGGCGAACGAACCCAGTCATCGCATTCGAGGCTTCGGATCGGAGTGAATTCTCCATTAGCAATCACGCCGGTTTGGCGGACGTGTTCGCCGTAGTCGCCAGGCGAGTAGAACATTCCCTTATCACCGATGACCAGGGCACCGCTGGTGAAGTGTTCGTCACCTTGCTTCGGTAGATCTTTCATCAGCTCGGCCGGTGGAACTTGACCACCGTCATACCAAACCATCTTGCAAGCCGCGCGGCCATCCAGTTCAGGGAACTCGAAAGTGATCTTCGACCATTTCGGGAAGCAGATGCCATCATGCCGGTCGGCTTCGGCTTCCACACTGATTGGGTCACGGAGATTCAAGGCCATGTACGACATATTCAAAGTGTGGCAAGCCATGTCGCCCAAAGCACCGGTGCCGAATTCCCAGAAACCACGCCACTTGAAAGGATGGATTTCAGGGCTGTATTCATGATGCTTGTTGGGGCCCAACCACAAGTCCCACTTGATATGAGCCGGCGGAGCCATGGTCGCGACCTTTAGACCATAAGCTTGTGGCCATACCGGGCGGTTCGTCCAAACATGAATCTCTTTGACAGTACCGACCACCTTTTTCTTACCAATCAAGGCAGCGCTCTTCCGTAGATTGGATTCAGCAGTTCCTTGATTACCCATTTGAGTCGCCACATTCATTTTCTTGGCGATCTCGGACAATTGGCGAGCTTCCCACAACGATCGAGTCAAAGGCTTTTGGCAGAAGCAAGCCTTGCCCATCTTCATCGCTTGAGCAGCGGCCACCGCATGCGTATGGTCGGGCGTACTGACGGTAACCGCGTCAATCGAATCACCTAACTCTTCGAACATCTTGCGATAGTCGTGGTACTTCTTCGCGCCAGGGAATTTGTCACCGGCCTTATTCAGTGTTTCATCGTCAATGTCGCAGATACCGACGACTTTGCCAGCGCGCCCCGCATCATCCGAGTCGCTGGAGCCCTTGCCGCCAACACCGACGCAAGCAAAACGGATTTCTTCAATTGCAGCCAAGCTCTTTTTTGGTGCCACGCCACCAGCCGCCCAAAAGCCAGCACCGGCAACCGCCGAGGCTTGGATAAAGGTACGACGGTTTGGATTTACTTTCTTCGACATCAACCGACACTCCTGGATATAGTGAGAACCATGCGATTCGAACCAGATTCAAAATCGCAGCGACGGGCCGTTACCCGCCACCATCAACGGAACAGCGGGCCGTTCCTGGACCCTAAGATAACCGACGGCGACTCGGTTTTCAATCAAGCGGCAAAAATGTGAGGCAGATCGGATACAGAACGCCCCGGGGGGCAGCCGGCTAGAATTAGGCCGCCTCGGCGGAGACCGAAACGACTTTTCCGTCCCGGAGCCGGATCACCTGATCGGATTGTTGGGCAATTCGATCGTCGTGGGTGACCATGATGACGGTCAAAGATTGAAGTTCGCCTAAGCGGCGCAGCAGTTCCAGGACCTCGTTTCCGCTGCGAGCGTCGAGGTTTCCGGTTGGTTCGTCCGCCAACAAAAGTTTGGGTTTGGTGACGAGGGCTCGGGCGATCGCCGTTCTTTGCCGCTCCCCGCCGGAGAGCTGGTTCGGTCGGTGTGTCAGCCGATGACTAAGACCGACTTGTTCCAAGAGTTCTTTGGCTTCGTCGATTAGTGTTCTGCGCCGCAACAGATAGCTCCACACTCCATGCCGGATCATGTACGGGACCAAGGTATTCTCGAGCACATTGAGTTCGGGCAGCAGGTGATAGAACTGAAAAATCAAACCGATTTCTTGATTCCTAATTCGATCGCGCTGACGCGACGGCATGTTGTCGATACGTTGCTGGTTCAACCAAATCTCACCCTCGTCCGGTTGGTCCAACGTGCCGAGTAAATGCAATAGAGTGCTTTTCCCCGAGCCGCTTTGGCCCACGATCGTAGTAAATTCACTTTGGCGAACTTGGAGGCTGACACCTGACAGCACTGGGATCGGTTGATTGCCGGCTTGATACGACTTGAAAACCTGATGGCACGAAAGCAAAGCCGCACCTGGATTTGTTGACTTTGGCGAGCGAAAGGGAGAATGTGGAATCACAACTGGGTCATTGACTCGGCGCTGTTGCAAGTCTTTGCTGTTGTGAGTTTGATTCTTTCGTGATTTCAAGAGATAACCCTTCCGTGGTCCGATTTTAAATAATCATTCGTAACGCAACGCATCGACGGGTGCCAATCGCGCAGCTCTTAAAGCCGGTAAAACGCTCGAGAGAACGGCGATCAACATCGCACCACCAGCAACCGAGATGACCATCCATGGGTTCAAGAGTGTCGGGATCGTACTGAAAAAGTAGATCGAAGGATCAAAGACTTCTCTGCCACTAAGCGTCGAGATAATCGAGGCAATCTCATTGATATAAATCACAAACAAAACCCCGATCATCGTTCCCGCTCCTGCACCGACAATCCCCAACGATAAGCCGTACCCGAGGAAGATCGACATGACCCCGCTGCTGGGTGCTCCCAGCGATTTCAAGATGCCGATGTCTTTGGTCTTTTCAACGACAATCATAAAAAAGGTGGCTAGAATGCCAAAGCCGGCGACCGCGATGATCATGAACAGCAAAATGTTCAGAATGGTGATTTCCATTTCAACGGCACTAAGCAATGGAGCCTGTTGATCACGCCATGTTTGAACCATGATCGGAAAATGAGTCATTGGAAACGCTGCACGCAAACGATCGCGGGCCGCGTTGAGGTTGGCATTCGGTTTCAACTTGACTTGAATGGCACTGACCGTGGCACCGCCAGTGGCTGGGTCGATCATCCCACGGATCCGTTGCAAGTGCGATAATGGCATGAAGGCAAAAGCCCCGTCGTAGTCGTGCATCTTGCTCGAATAAAAGTCGACGACCGTGCAATTCTCCAACAGCGGCCGCGGTTGGGAACCTGCCGAAGGGAGAGTCAATTCGATGTCGTCCCCCGGGCGAATAAAGAACATGTCCTGTGATTTACCGGTGGTTGGATCGTGAGCCCGCAAACGGCCAATTCCGATCCCAATAATGATACCAACCCGTTGCTCGGTTATCGGATCAAACGGGGCCAGCACGACTTTTGCGCGATGGGCAGCCAACGCGTCGACCGGAGCCGGATTCCAAGCATCCTGGGCGCCGCTTCGGAACGACTGTGGGTCGTCACTCAATAACTCGCGACCTGCACCGGCGGGAACATCTGAGCTCAAGGTTGGCAGAACTGGCTTTTGCGACGGCAGTGGCGGGAGTTTGGCCAGATTGACAATTGGATCGCGATTCTCGCTTTTGTCCACCTTCGTTGTTTCAGGCAACGGCGTCTGATGGATTGGAACGGGCAAGTTATTGGTTTGATTCTGGAGGATTCGCTCTAGTTCTTCTCGAACATAGGCCTCGTGCCGAAACTTTTCACGGCGATAGGACCAACCCGCTTCCGGAAGTTCGGCGTCATACCCAGATTCCATCAAACGAAAAACATCACCGTTGCGATGAAAATGGTTGGTCAAATAGGGGCGGAAATCCGTAACATTCCCAAACGTCTGATCATCAATGCCAATCAACATGATTTGATGATATCGAGGTTGACCGTGGACCAGAAAGTTCAACATCGCTGGAACACGAACCACCGTAGTGACACCGTGTAGATCGTCGCCCAGTAAAGATTGAATTTGTTCGACTTTTTCTTCAACTCGATCTATTTCGCCCATGCCGGAGGCGACCAGCTCGACGTCCGAGAGGATGCCGTGAAGCTTGTTGGTCATTTCATGGGAAAAACCGCTCATGACGCTGTTGACAACGATCAATGTCGCCACACCCAGCGTCACGCTGATGATGGAGGCTAACGCGATAAAACGCGTTTTCAAGTAACGCCAAGACAACAACAATTTGAACATGCGCCATCCTTGGCTCTGCAATAAAAAAATCGAGCGGCTGTGGGTCAGGCAACTCGACGAGGAAGCGAAGCAGCGTTTGACGCTGCCTTAGCGACCTGCTCTTGTCTGTGGATTTCAGTTAGCATCTTCTCGCGAGCCCGACTTAACGTAGGACCAATGCTGTTCTCGGGAATGCCGATTTGTTTGCTGATCTCTTGGTAGGTTTTGCCTTCCAAATGATGCAAACGAACCAACGAAGCCTCGGTCTCGTTGAGACGCTGGAGCAACTCGTTCAAGTCAGCCAACGAGCTGGTCTCCGACTCGGACTCAGGAACTGGCAATTCAGCAGGAGTCAGATGCGGGCGCTTGACCAAGTTCCGAACGATAACGCGGCGAGCAATTACCGTCAGATAGGTACTAAAACTACTACTTCCTCGGAATCGTCGTAACGTCGCAAAGTCGTCTTTGCAAAGTTCCAGGAATACCTCGGCGACCAAGTCGTCCTGGTCAGAGCCCGAAATAGCAATGCCCCGACTGCGAGCCGTGTGCCGAACCACCTGAATCACGATCCGCAACGAACGGTCCACAAGTGACTCCCACGCTTGACGATCGCGCGAGAGGCACCGTTGGATCAATTCTAGATCATAGGGTGATGCCGACACGTTCCAATTCCTTTTGTCCCGGTTATTAGATTTCCGTTTCCCAGACCCCATCCTGAGGCGGCGGATACAAAAACTTGAGGGCATTCCGCAGAGTTTAAGTAAAATCCAGGAATTTACGCAAGGCGAGTTTTTAAGGGGCAAACGACTTGCAACTATAGGAAAATTCCTGCTATCATTATTGGGAAGATCGAGAAATACAGGTTTAGTCTCCTGCTCCTGGCCGGTTAAGCCAATTCTCGACCTAAAGCACCCAACCTAACAACACCCAACCTAACGATACCAACATGTCGAGGAGATCCGATGGCCCACGTTGTGACCAAGCCTTGTGACGGCTGCCGATACACCGATTGCGTAACCGTTTGCCCCGTCGAATGCTTCTACGAAGGCGAAACGATGCTCTACATTAACCCGGACGAATGCATCGATTGCGAAGCCTGCGTCCCGGAATGCCCGGTGGAGGCAATTTACCATGAAGATGATGTTCCCGGCGAATGGCAGAGTTTTGTCGAGCTAAACGCTGAAAAATGGAAAGATTGCGAGAACATTACGGAACGGAAAAAGCCGCTTTGTGAGTAGTTGGCTCGCCGACGACTTTTCGAGTCCTTGCCCGGAAAGGGCGTCGAAATGGATTCGCCTGGACGTCGACCGGCACCAAATCGGCTGTTAAATCCAGCCAATTCGAAAAATAGAGGGAGTGAAGGCGAAGTTTGATCGACTCTTCACTCCTTTTTTTTGCAAACTCCTGGACTTGCGGAGTTTCGCCCGGGTCAAATGCAAGTCGGTCATTCCCCAAATAGGCAATATTCCCAGTTAAGCGTCGTTAATTCTGCAAGTGTGGAAGTACGGCCCAATCTTCGATGCCAGCGGCGTGCTCGACAAAAGATTTCCGGGACTGGGTTTTATTTCCAGGCTGGCTTTCATATCCAGGCTGGCTTTCATCTCGAGACCGAACGATCGGTGAGTACCCTGGAATTGCCAAGTTTGGGGGTTATTTGGGCCGATTGATTGGTGAAGGGCGATGCCCAACGGGGATTTCCACCAATTGGTAAATTGCCACGGCTTTGCCTGAGTCAATACCGGCATCTCCCCCAGGTGAAACGCCACTTTCCGAACTCGGGGAAACAGTCATCTTGGGCAATGAGACCAAAGACTTCGACAAATTAAACTCTTCACAGAAGCGTTTTGCCAGTGATTCCCGAGCGAATAAACGGCTTGGGCGTAGGGTTTGGTCGCGTTGAACAAAGACCTGAAATAGCTTTTGTGTCGTCTGCATGATGGGTGTTCCTTTGAATCCTATCGACATGATCATTTTCGCATTGCCCGTGACACGTCGGGTCTCCTAGCAAAAAAATGTCCAAATTGCTGGTTTCAGCCGAAGAATTGGATAGAATGAAGACGTTCGAAAACTGGCTTTTTGAAATAGGGACCACCGCGCCATGAAACAAATCGAGACGATTGTCACCCAAGTTGTACGCCGATTGTTTTTGCAAGACCTCGTGACGCGTTTGCCATATTATTTGTTCGGTTGTTTGGTGGTGGCTGCGGTGGCGGTGGCTGGGCCAAAAATCTTCTATTGGGAGCCTTGGTCGGAGGCAGCGGGGGCGGACGAATGGCTGCCGGCCTGGGGCATTGGTTCCGTGTTTGTGGCGGTTGGTTTGTGCTTGATCAGTTGCTGGCGAACCAAATCAAGTCGATTGCATGCCGCCGAGGTGTTGGATGAACGATTCGAGCTTCAACAACGAGTTTCGGCAACTTTGGCAAGTTCAGCCGAAAGTGCCGACCCGATTTTCTACCAAGCTTTGTTGAACGACACACAAGAGAAAATCCAACACCTGCAAGTTCGCGAACGATTCCCGATTCAATCGCGCTGGCCGTTGGCACTACCGCTTGTTCCAATTCTTGGTCTCGTTGGAATGACGTTCGTTCCCAATTTTGTTCCGGAGTCGGCTGCGGAAACCACGGAGCTAACGGCAACAGCCCGAGAAGAACTTCAGCAATTGATCAAGACCGCTAATGTTAAGAAAGAAGAGTCCAAGTTGGAGGCCGAAGAAGAGCTTGAAGGCGCGGAGATGGTCAAGCAGGCTTTGGCGGATGTCGAAAAGGTCTTGGCGAAAAAAGAATCAACGAAACGTGAAGTGTTGGTGGCACTCAATGATGTAAAGAAAGCAATCGAAGACCAACAGTCGCGTTTGGGCAAAACCGACGCGCTTAAGGAACGTTTGAAGCAAATGAAGGAACAAACGAAAGGACCGGCTGAGAAATTCAACAATGCCCTCCAGGACGGAAATGTCAAAGAGGCCCAAGATCAGTTGTCGCAATTGGCGGAGAAGATTGCCAAGGGCGAAATGGGCGCCGAAGACATGAAGAAACTTGGTGAACAGATGGAAAATCTGAAGCAACAGTTGGACGAAATGAAAGCAGCGGTTGAAAATGAAAAACGCGATTTGGAGCGACAAATCGAGAAAGCTATTGCTGAAGGCAACTTGGATCAGGCCGCTGAGTTGGAAAAAAAGAAAGCCGGATTGGAACAACAACAACGTCAAATGGGGCAGTTGGACAAGTTGGCCAAACAGGCCGAGCAAATTGCCGAGCTAATGAAGCAGATGGAAAATGGAGAAATGGGCGAGGGACAAAAGCAAGCCTTGAAGGAAGCCCTTGAAGATATGAAGCAACAGCTGCAAGAAATGGACTTGGACGAGCAGCAGATGAAAGAGCTGCAAGACAAAATGAACCAGATGGAAGAAATGAAGCAAAAAATGCGCGGTGAAGGTGACTGCGAAGGCGGGGAGTGTGAGGGCGAGGGAGAGGGTGAGAATGAAGGGGAAGGCCAAGGCAAGGGCAAAGGCGAGAAGCAAGGAAATGGCATGGGTGATGGTCAAGGCATGGGGCTAAGACCGGAAGCAAAAGAGGATACCAAGTTCTACGACACGCAAACGAAGCCGAACGTGAAACCCGGCGAAGTCGCCAAGATCGGTTCCTTAGGGGGTCCGAATCGCAAAGGGGTGACCCAGGTGGAAATTCAAAATGCGATTCAAGAGGCCGCTGAGAGTAAGGAGCTTACTCCCAACGACCTGCAAGATATTCCGGTCAACCAACGCGAGCACGTTCGTCAATACTTCCAGAAGCTGCGTCAGAAGTAAGACTATCTGACGAATCCCATGTAGAAGCTGAAGATGTTGGTGTCGTCGGTATCTGCCTTGTTGAGCGGGACCGCAAAGTCGAACGCCAATGGGGCGCCACCGCCACCGCCAAAGGGCATGTGAATCCGTAAGCCCAAGCCAGGAGCGATCCGAAACGAATCCCATTTCAGTTGCGTGGTGGGTTCGACCGTTCCGAAGTCGACGAAAGCCACGCCCTTGATCATGTCGTCTGCGGTGATTGGAAACGTGTATTCCACTGTGTTGAGCCATTGAAATTGTCCACCCACGACAACGCCATTCTCGACCGGACTTGCGCCGCGAAAGTCGAACCCGCGCATCGTAGAAAAGCCACCGGCGAAGTAGTTTTCAAACATGGGAGTATCGGGACCGGAGTAGCCAAGTCGCGTTCCGACCGACACAGTATGGCGGCCCGAACGATCGGGCCGTTGATACAACAGGAAATAACGGCGCCAATCCAAGTCGGCCCGCGGGAAGTCGAAGCTCCCAAAGCCCTGTGACAAGCCGATCTCAAAGAATCTGCCTTCCGTCGGCATAAACGGATGGTCGCGCGTATCGTGAGTAAGCGTCAAGCTGCCCATAAAGAAGTCGTGGTCGCCCAAGACGCTGTTCAATTGCGGGGAGGTCAGTAATCGCGGGTTTTTGATGTCAACGTTCTCCGCTCGCACGGCAGCGGCGATACTCAGGTCCGGCGTCAGCCGGTAACCGAGAGATAGACGCCCGCCTAATCGCTCCTCGTCATAATCAAAGTAGCGACGTGTAAAGTAGAAACCACTAATGCCAAAGCTGACGTTGGTGTCGAAGAGATAGGGTTCCGTCAAACTGACCATGTAGCGTTGCAATTCACTACCGGGTACCAACTCCATGCGGAAGCGTTGCCCCCCACCCCGAAAGGCTCGGCCTTCCAACACATCACGAAAGCTGCGGGGAAAAGCGCGAATATCAAAGTTGCGTTCATCAAAAATGATTTGCCCCATCAGTCCCATATCGGAGTTGTACGCACCACCGAACAGAAACCGACCGGTTTGACCTTCAGGAGCATAGACATCCAGGTCGGCATAATTCGTGCCTTGCCCCAAGATGGATGGCGTGGAATTGAAGTACGATAGATTTCCGCCTGGAACTTGCGCCGTCCCGTTCGAATAGATCGAGGCCGGGTCTGGTGATCCTTGGGCTAGCCCCGCCGGAGGATAATAAACTCCGTTATTGACTGGAGCCGCAGCGGTGGGTGGCAGTGGGGCTCCATAACCATCTTGTCCTAAGGTCACTTCGGACCGCGAATCGGGGGTCCCAACGTTAGGTTCGACGATCGGTGCAAATCTCCCTAGTCGCTCCTGAGATTGAGCAGGGCTAATTGTTCCGAAACCAATCACAAAAGCAAGCACAACGCACCAGCCAGCTCGGCCTAGCCACACCATGCTCTTCCACGCGCGGTCTCGCCTGTTCGCGCGACTGGCATGATTTCGACAAGTCGCAGTGTATTTATCGGCCATCATGGCGTTCCGAATAATTGTTGGATGGTAAAAAGTGATGTCGGTGCTGCTTAGCCTCGAACGACGCTAACGTATCGAAGTCGCTTCTTCGTCGGGAGGTCGAATCACGATTCTGGGTTGTTCACCCGGTTTGGTGGGGTCTCCGAACAATTCCGAGGCTTTGAGGAGTCGCTCGCTTTGCCGAATCTTGCGAATGTCGATCAGATCGCCGGGCTTTTGTGTGACGCGAGCCAGAATGACATTGCGACGTGTAATCCCATCGCCATCGATATGCACGTTGACTCGGCCAACTCGGTAGGCCTTGCCTTCTTCCACGCGATAAACCAAGTCAATTAATCCTGGCTCAGACAAGAAATGTGGCTGGGCTTGAATATCCGCAAAAATATGGCCAACACTGCCGTAAGCATCACGCAACGTCATCACGTCTTCGTTCATGGAATCGCCATTGAAGTACGGCATTTCTTCTTCGTTCGGCTTTAGTTTGATCTGCGCGGTCAAGTCGTCCGCGGAGTACAGTTCCACGCCTTCGAAACGGATGCTGCGGACGCGATATCGGGGCCCTTCATTGATGACGTATTTGATCGATACCGTGCTGCCTTGAGGATCTCCACTGACTTCGCGACCAATCTTGACACTGAAATAGCCAAGCGAAAAGTAGTAGGCTTCTAACAGTTTGACGTCGCGATCCACCTGTTCACGATCCAACTGCCCACCAAACAAACCCAAGATCTGGGCCTTGGTTTTGACGATCACTCGCAAGCGAGCATCTGTCGCGATGGTGTTGCCCTCGAAATCGACCGAAGCTACCTTCCGCCGCTTGTCTTCGTAGATTACGAAGATGACTTTGGTAGGATCCTCGTCTTTCAAGATTTCAACCGAAGTATAGGCATGGCCGCGGGTTCGATAGAGCTCCTCGATCTTATCTCGAGCCATGCGCACTTCGAAATCATTCAGTGGTTTTCCTTCTTCGAGTCCGGTTTCCTTACGCAAGTAGGAATCCGAAAGTACTCGGTTGCCCACAAACTTCAGCTCACTGATAAATGGGTGCTCTTCGACTTGAAATGTGACTTTGATTCCATCGTCCGTGCGGTTAATGAACGGGCCATGGACGCGGCGAATTGCCGACATCTTCCAAATGGCTTGCACGTCCTGTTGAAGTAAATCCGGATCGAAGTACCGTCCCGGCCGAGTCTTCAATTGCCGGGAGATCTCCGCATCCGGAACTCGGCGATTCCCCTCAATCACGACTTCTTGGACAACTTGTCGTTGTCCCAAATTGCCTTCCAAATCCGAGTCGATATAAAACTCCTGATTGACCGGATCGAACAATTGACCGCGACCACTTTCTTGATCTTGACTTTGGTACCTGAGTTGATTGGTCGGAACCGTTGTGGGTGCCGGGGCGGCCGATGGCGCGGAACTGGGGATGGATCTCAATTGATTCGGATACGCCGGAATTCCGATCGCGGAATGCGGGAACGAGGATTGACAGCCTTCGTTGCTGACAAAGAACAAAGCTATCGCAAGCGTGATTCGGCTGTGATGAACTGACATGAAGACCGATCCCTGGTCCAGTGATTTGGGAATGCCGCCCAACGCGGGCACGATCCCGAACCGAGGGGTAATTACTGAAAGAAGCAAACTTTCGCAAGAGAAGTTTGCATTTTGCTTAAAGTTTTGGTAGCTAGCACCAGTTCGAAATTATCAAAAATGAGATGTGGAATGCCGCTTGCGTCAGGGCCCGATTACTTGGGCTTTCGCTTTGCCCGCGGGTGACGTTCGGTGAAACATGTTTGAGGCGTGACCAGCGTTTCGAAAGTTTCTTGTTCCGTGAGTCCCAAAGTTGGGAACTGTTGTTGGATGACCAATTCAACGGCGGAAAGTTCCGCATCAAGCTGTTCGAATCGCTGCTCCAGGCGCTGCAATCGTTCCTCAGCCGTTGAGCTGAGCCCGGCCGCCTTGTGGTATTTTCGCAGGGGTGTTGTCACGATTACACTCTAGTGGTGGATTCGTTGCCAGGCGATACGTCGAACGATGATACGAGCCTCGCCTCGGTCTTTAGTGCCAATAATTATAGCTTGCCCATACTCTGAAGTAAAACCTAGGAATCTGTCTTTGAGCCGCCAAGTCGTCATTTTAGGAGACCCTCAAGGTCGTTATGTGCAACGATTGCTGAATTCGGCCCCGGCGGGGATCCTCCCAAAAGTCGCCGAGTATTCTTCGATCGAAACCCGGTTGTGGGGACCCGTTTCGAATTCAAACGAGCGGATTTCCCTCGGTGGAGTTTCCTTGAACGACGGTGATATTGTGCTGGTGCGATCAATGTCGCGGGGTTCCTTGGAATCTATTGTCTTTCGCATGGATGCGTTGGCGGCGATGGAACGACAGGGCATCTTGGTCTACAATCCGGCTCGATCTCTGGAATTCGCGATCGACAAGTATTTGAGCCTGTCAATTTTGGCTGCAAATGGATTTCCGACACCGGCGACCCATGTTGCGGAGTGCTGTGACCAGGCGGTGCGGGCTTTCGAATCGCTGGGTGGCGATGTTGTCGTGAAGCCTTTGTTCGGCTCGGAAGGCCGCGGATTGATTCGGATCTCTGATATCGACCATGCGGTTCGAGTATTTCGGTCCCTCGAGTCGCTCGGAGGATTGATTTATCAACAAGCATTTATCGATCATGGAGGACGGGACTATCGAGTTTTGATCATTGGCCACCGTGAGTGGGTTATCGAGCGGGAACAAGACAACGATTGGCGTACGAATGTCAGTCGTGGTGGACGGTGTCAGAGAGCATCTTTACCACCTCTGGTACTCGACATGGCCCGACGTGCGGCGGAACGTTTGGGGTTGTTCTACGCGGGCATCGATCTAGTTCAAGATCCGCTGACACAAGAGTTCTTGGTGCTGGAAGCCAACGGCGTGCCTGGCTGGCAAGGTGTCGCCTCCGCCTTCGATCAAGAAGATATCGAACAAGAGATTTGGGGGGACGTCATGCGGCGTGCCAACGCTTGACTTGTTCATCATTCGCCAATGACAAAGTCGTTCAAACGCATTTAATGGCTCTTACCCAACTTTCGAGCCCGCTGACGATTATCCGCCTATTCCGATTCTTGTTCATGACGCGTTTTTGCGTCTTCCACTATTTGTTTTGGATCGATCGGATCAATTTTCTGGCCACCCTTGCGGGCTGTTTCGTTGTAAATCGTTGCCATTTTGGCCACTTGCTGCGCGATTACTTCTTGATCGGGTTTGGGCGTTTTAGGTTCTTCGGCCTGTGGGCATCCGACATTCGCGACCAAGACGAAAGCTGACAATCCTACAATCACAAAAGATCGCATCACTCTCTCCGATGGTATGTGCTGGCCCGATTGCAACGAGCCCTCTGTTTTGGTGACATAAAAAAACAGGGCCGCCAAAGGCGACCCTGAACGCATTCGATTTCGCTGAGCTTGAAACGACCAACGGTTATTCGTCTTTGGCTTCGGCATTTCGCTTTTCAGCATCGTTGAGAAACTGATCCGTGTTGACCCCTTCATATCCCTTTCCGCCCTTACCTGCGGAATCCTTCATTCGTGATTGCATCTCGTCCATGGCTTTCTTCATGTCTTCTTTGCTGGGGGCTGGCGTGGGTTTCTTGTCATCAACAACATCCGCACCACAGCCAACCAACGACACGCTGGCAAGAGCAACCAATCCTAGTGTCCACACTTTCTTCATCTTCAACTCCGATCATCAAAAAGCACGAAAGCAACCAACTCCCGCCCGTCAATGGGCTTCCTGATTATAGCACTTTTCTTAATGATCGACCAACCGCGGCAGGAAAATTCTGTCGATCGGTGTGCAACATGATTGAAACAGTCGATTCTCGTTGGGCGGTCTCCTTCGAATTCTCCAAAGTTCGGAGAAGTACAAATTCACCAGAGGGATCGGATGCCAGCCCATGCCAGTGCCGTCTTTGAGCGAATCTGGCCTTCTGAACTCCCCGAGTGCGGCACCAATTCGCTGTTCAAGTTACTTTTTGGCTTCTAGTTCAGCCTGATACTGGGTCAAATACTCCACGGCTTCGCGTTTTCCGATTGCCGTAAAAAACTCTCTGAGGACCCCGACCGCTTCGTCGTCGTGTAAGTAGTCAATGGCCTTCCGAACAAGACCCCAGCGATCTTCGAGCCAGGATCTTACGATTTCTGTTTGTGCGGCAACTTTTTCGGCTTCTTCGGTTTGGCCCAGTTCTTTCAGGCATCGGCCCAGACGATGCCGAACATTTGCGTCGATCGGTCCTGGCCAAATCTCGATACATTTTTTGTAGGTCTCGACCGCTTGGGCTCGTTCATTGACGGACTCTTGATAGACGCCAAGATGCCGCAAATAGCTGAAACCCCGCTCATTTTCCGGCCATTGATCAAGCAACAGCTTCACCTGTTCGAGGTTTCCTTGGTTCAAAAGCGCGTGGACCAAACTCGACAAATAAACTTCCTCGGCGACGGTTTTAGAACGCTCCTGGCCAGTTTGAAGGATTTCCAAGGCGGTCTTGGTCTCAGTGCGAAACAGCCACCAACTGGCCATCGCACCATAGTGGATGGCTTCATCCGGCTCGCTATTTTTGAACGCTATAAACCTTTGGATAATGTCGTCATCGGAAGGCTCGCGATTTGCCGGAACGATCCCTGTCCCGGTGTCGAAGCCGCGGTTGGCTCCATTTCTGGTAAACTGGGACAGGAACCATTGCCGAAAGGCATTGGGCTTTTCGTCGGCGGGTATCTGGCGAAAACCAAGCCAAAAAACTGGGTCGGCACGTTCTGGTCGGTTCGTCAAACAATAAATCAAGAACAAAAGCTGGTTCGTTTCCAAATGATCTGGCGATAGGCTTTTGACTTCATCCAGCAGTCGCTCGGCACCGCGAACTTCAATCTTGGTCAATAAAAGCTGACGCGCTCGCTCTGCGGCTGCATCGGGGTAGACGGGACTGGACGGTCCAATTTGTTCCAATGCAAGATAAGCGTTTTCGAGGAGCTGTTCTCCCATCGTTTGGTCAGCCAACGTGGCCCGTGCCAAAACAAGATTCGCGCGGTCCTGTTTCGATTGAGTGACGGCGAATTGCAGTGCGGATCGAGCGGAGACGCGAGCAGGGCCGAACTCGCCCTTCTTGAAGTGCTCATTAGCGACTTCTATTTGCTGCTCAAACTGGAAATTCGCTCCAAAATAGCCTGCAATCAACAACAGCAAGCCCAAGAGCAAGCCCCCGACAACGACTTTCTTCCTCATACTCGACGTTTCCGTCCTGGTTGAAATTGCCAACGAATTCCAGTTTCCAAATTATCCCATGAATCGACTTGGCCATCCCTCCAATAAACCCGAACCTGATCGACCGACTTTGCCGTTCCGAGACCAATAATCCACTCTTTCGGTGCATCGGTTAAATAACTACCTCCGGAATACACAGGAAAGGTCTGTGTTTTGCCTTCGTGTGTCATTTCAATTCGGCATCCCTCGAGGGGGTCGTGTTTTGGACTCATCACTTGAAAACCGATCGATTGATTCGGCGAAACAGAGTCGTTCCGAAGAATCGAAATCGGGCGATCGAGATGGTTGACAACCACGTCCGAGTCGAGGTCTTGGTCAAGATCGAAGGCAACGACACCTCGGGACAGAGTGGGGACATTGAAGAAGTCTCCGCCTTGTTTCGAAACATCATCGAAAACGCCGGATTCATTTCTAAGTATCTGGTTTGTCAATTGGTTCGGAAGGTGTTCGGGGCCAAGAACATGGCCATTGCCCACAAACAAATCAAGCCAACCGTCCTTGTCGAAATCGACCGCAACCGCTCCAAAGCCCAAGAACATCTCTCCTGTCTTGTGTGTTCCTGCAGCAAAACTCACGTCGCGAAACTTGGCCCGGCCGGAGTTCGAATAAAGTGTGTTCTTTTGTTTGTAGTAGTTCGTAACAAAAATATCGGTCCAACCATTTACAGCAAAGTCGCCTGGCGTCACGCTCATACTTGCTTCTTTATTTCCGTTGACGCAGAAAGCGACTCCCGCGTTACTTCCATCGTCAAAAAAGCGATTCGTATCGTTCGGATCGACTCGGTAGAAGAAGTTGGCTAACAAGTCGTTCGCGATGTAGATCTCAGGGCGTAGGTCATGGTCCCAATCTAAAGAGGCAACGGCAAGTCCTTTCCCGATTGAAGTGAACCCGAGTTCTAAGCCCTGTTCTACGAAGAATCCGTCGCCTTGATTCATGAAAACGTAGTCCCGAACGCCGTCAAACTCACCAGGGCCACAGTAGCCGCGAATGTTGTTGTAGGTGCACGCAGGGACTTCGTAATTCCATTTGACATAGTTGACAACCAATAGATCCGAAATTCGATCATTGTTTAGGTCGCATATGACTGGACAAACGCTCCAAGTCGGTTCGTACGGATAGTTCTCGACCGGCACATTTAGAAAGGTGCCATCGCCTTGGTTGATCCAAAGCGAAATCGACATGTAACATGCGACTGCCAAATCATCGAATCCATCTGCGTTGAGATCTCCGAAGGCACAGCCGTGACCAAATCCGCTCTCTCGAATCCGCGCCGACGCAGTGACATCTTGAAGCTGCGTCCCGTTTCGGTTTTGAAGCAGGCAATCCACATGTTCGTTATCTGGCAAATCCAAAGGCAAGGCTCGACCGTTCGTGCAAAAAAGGTCTGGCCATCCATCCAGATCAAAGTCCAACGCGGCGAATCCACCGCCAAGAATCTCCGGAAAGAAATATCGCTTCTCTCTCGCGTCATTAAAGTACTTGAAGCTGACACCAAGTTCGCGAGCGACTTCCACAAACTTTGGTGGATGTGCGAGTGGTTTTTCGTTTAAGATCGCATCGAACTGAATCTTTGGTCCGGGTTGGGGAGCGGCAGACGTTCGGTCGGGTTTCTCAATTGGCGGTTTGTCTTCCGCACATCCATGACAACTGAATATCACTAGTGCTGCAACGAGATGCCCTATTTGGCGAAAAAAAACGCTCTTTGAGACCACCTGTCGTTCCTTGGCAAATCGGTACCCGAGCCGTTTTACTGCCTAAACGTGCCACGCCATTTCATTTTGGGTTCTACCCTACCCTGTGGTTAGTCTGAAATCGAGTGGATAAGTTGTCAACGTACGAACAAGTAACCCTTTGGTCTCGGACCAATGCCTTCGTTCCGAATTTAACTAAGTCGCGGGCATCACAGCAAACTCTGGGAATCGGTCGCGCACTATGCAAAAAAGCCCACACCGGCAAGCCGATGTGGGCTGAAAACAGTTCTTCGGGATTTACCGAGGTCAACTATGGGGTGACGGTTTGAATGTCACGTTCTTGACCCATGATCGTTCCCAAAGCACGCCAGATTTCTGGGGCAACG
>JAEUIQ010000071.1 GCA_016794985.1 Planctomycetaceae bacterium
TGGTGGGTAAAAGATGATTGGCACCCAAGGTCTTTGTGCTCTTTGATCTTAAACCATCTTTTGCCATTGGTTCATAAGAACGCGGACTCCCTAGCAACGCTACTTCGATGGTTGACAAATACATCGCTTCCGCTCGGCTGACTCAGTTTGCGTCATCGATTCCCTTGCCAACCATTCCTTTGCCAATTCCGTCGGCCACTAAACTCGCGAGCCGTTACAGGCTGATGACGGTCCCGTCTGACAATGTGCATCGCCAGTCCCCTGGCGGTCGAACCCTAAGCCCGACTCCCGATTGGCAAAGGAATGGATGGCAAAGGAATTTGACTTGCGTCGATTATGGTAAAAGATGGTGGGTAAAAGATGATTGGCACCCAAGTTCTCTGTGCTCTTTGATCTTGAACCATCTTTTACCTTTGGTTCGCAAGAACACGGACTCCTTAGCAAAGCGACTTCGACGGTTGAAAACTACATCGCCTCCGCTGGGCTGACTCAGCTCGCGTCACCGATTCCTTTGCCAACCATTCCTTTGCCAATTCCGTCGGCCACTAAACTCGCGAACCGTTACACACTGATGACGGTCCCGTCTCGAGTTGTTTTGACATCGTACCCGGCGCTTTGCAATTGGGACCGGATTTGGTCGGCCCGCGCAAAGTCTTTCTGTTGGCGGGCGGCATCAAGCTCACGGCAAAGGTTCAGCGCGGCTTGGTAGGCCTCGTCGTCTTCGTCGAACTCGCCGTAGTATTGCAATTGAACTCCCGGTAGGCCTTCGCCCAACGGAGCCACACTCAAGACCTGATTGATCAGTTTGAAAGCGGCCAGATCCGCGACGGGGTCCGAAGAGGGCTCGTTCGCCCACGGTAGGACGACGGCCAACGCTCCAGCAATATTCAAGTCCTCGGCCAAACAGGCCATGAATCGCTGCACGACAGGATGATGCAAATCCGGTGCTGCGACGTTGCCTTTCGCTTCGGCTTCCAAGCGTCGGCGGAATTCGGTCAAGCGCTTCACCGCCCCGGCCGAATCTTGCAGCCCCTTCCGTGTGAAGTTCATGTTCGAACGATAGTGGGCTTTGAGCAATTCGTATCGCAGCACCGCTGGGTGGACGGCTTGAAGCGTTTCGCCTTGGAACTTGGCTGTTCCGTCTAACAATTGACGAACGGTGAAGAAGTTGCCTTTGCTCTTGGACATCTTCTCGCCTTCGACCATCAGGAACCGAGCATGGATCCAAAAATTCGCGAAACTGGTGTGTCCCGACGCTCCGCACGACTGCGCGATTTCGCATTCATGGTGCGGGAAAATCAAGTCTTCACCACCGGTATGGATGTCGATCACGGGTTGACCCAGTAGTTGCCGCGCCATCACCGAACACTCGATGTGCCAACCCGGGTAACCCACGCCCCACGGCGAGTCCCACTTCATGATGTGATGGTTGTCGGGTTTCCACAGCATGAAGTCGGCAGGATGTCGTTTGAGAGCCTGATTTTGGTCCGAGACGCGCCCCCCCTTACCCTCGTGCAAGTGTTCGAGCGTGTTCCCGCTCAACCGACCATACTCTGGAAAACTCTCGACACTAAAATAGACGACACCGTCCGAGGCGACATAAGCATGCCCTTTCTCGATCAAGGTCTTGATCATTTCTTGCATGCCCACGATATGTTCCGTGGCCCGCGGCGTTCGCTGTGGATACTCGTAGGCGATTTTGTAAGCCAAGCTGCGACCGTCGTTGACAAAGGCTCGCGTGAAGTACTCCGCGATTTGGAACGGATCGTTCGCGTCCTGGATCGCTCCCTCTGGGACTTTACCGCTTTTCTTGTTTTCCTTCATGCGACTGATCGCTTCTTGCATGCGATCTTGCCCGCCGCCGTCTGCCGCATTGTCGTCGGTCATGTGTCCCACATCCGTGATATTCATCACATGTTCGACCTGGAATCCCGCCGTCTCTAAAAATCGACGCAGCAGATCCGCAAACAAAAACGAGCGGAAGTTGCCAATATGCGCAAAGTCGTAGACCGTCGGGCCGCACGAATACATCCGCACGACGCCCGGGGTCACCGTGCGAAAAGGTTCCACTTGTTTGGACAGCGAGTTGTAAAATTGGATTTGCACGTTCGGAAGCCGAGAAAGTGAAGCAGAATATTGGACCCCGCCTCCACGCCCTCCGAGAAGGACCGTGAGACGACTGGGCAAAATGTAGCGTTTATTCAGGACTCGAATCAAGGCGAATCCGCCATTTGCACCGGTTAAAATCCCCAGAAACTCCTTCGCCCTTGCGGAAACGAACCCTTTGAGTAGAATCGGCGTCTTGGTCAAGGCTAGGACAAGTTCCTGGCTAAGAATTGAGCCCCAGTCAGGTCTTGCGACCCGTCGGCCCGTCTCATGGCGGGCCCGTCCTGCAGGCATGTCCTACAGGCATGTCCGACTGGCACCTCATTTGGGGGCTCAAAAACCACCGTTGGCCGCCTTAGGCCCGGTCCCAACCCAGTCGGCGGAGTAGCTCAGTCGGTTAGAGCAGCGGAATCATAATCCGCGTGTCGGGGGTTCGAATCCCTCCTCCGCTATTCTCATTGGCGCTATTCTCATTGGCGCTTCTCATTGACGCTATTCTCATTGGCGTTATTCAAGTTGGCGTTATTCACGCTGCCGCTGGATTCCTTGGCGGGATTTTTTTGATACTACTAGTTTCAACGCTAGGTTCTTGCTCAGGAACAGTCCCGAGACAACTTTCGTCTCTCCCAACCCGATGCGTGAGCGAGGGATCGAGTCGTCGTCGAGGATCCCTCACTGCCGTTTCGGGTTGGGCAGCTCATCCCACGCAAACATCAGACGATTATTTCGGAACAATTCCTATGGCGCAAGAATCACACTTCTCAGATCCAAAAGAAAGCCCTCGAATGGGCCCTCGGACCGAAAGGTCAGTTCGTGTTCGCCTTCTTCCAGTTGAACAAAACCAACATCGTGCCACGAGTACTCGTCCCACGAGCCGGTGCCGGGCACCACGCCGCCGACGCTTTGCCCGGCGACTTGGATCACAAAGCGATTTCCCGCTGCCTCGTTCGCACAGGCATAGTCGAGGGTGATTTCGTAGCGGCCTGCTTTGGGAACTCGAATGGACCACACCGCGCGATCTTCCGCACTGCCCCAGAAGCCTAAGTTGCGATACGGTTGTTCGAACACCAGAGTCGGCCCATAAATTCGTGCATTGGTCGCCAGCAAGCGAATTGAACCATCGTCGCGTACGAACGGGTAGTCCGGCTCGTTCCCCGGGAACACTTTGTGCGGTGGTACTGAACTCCTTAGATACTTTAGCAAATCGGCCATCGCCGTTGGAGTCACATCCTTCTCCAAACCTTCTGGCATCAAAGACAAGCCACTGGCCGCCATTTCTTCGATCTCGTTGCGCAGTAATTCGACGGTCTTTCCTTCCTGGCCCAACAGGGTCAACGAGTTGGATGTCTCACTGCTGATCATGCCTCGATGCTGTCGCCCGTCGGTTCCTAAAACGAGGTACTCTTGATAACGATCTTCGATGGCTCGATTGGGGTCCAGGATCGCGGTCAACAAACCCTGATCCGATTTGTCCATAAATGCCGCCAAGTCAGGGCCGACTCGATACCCCACACCCTCCAACTGGTGGCACGACGCACAATGCTGCCGAAACACCACTCGGCCCCGATCTACATCCGCAACATTTTCCTGGGGAGCCGCATATTCGTCGATCACGGTCTGGCGGTTGGACTGGACACTCGCTGCCAAGACTTCACCGGCCAGTTGTCGAACGGAGTTGGTCCGATGTTGCACCAATTGTTGTCGGCGCGTTGCATCAAGATGTGAACGTGGAATGCGGCCATCCTGAACGGCCTGCAAGAAGCTTTTGATCCAGTGGTTGCGACTGAAGATGACGTCCAAAATCTCGTGGCGTAGTGTTGGGGAATGAGAAGACCATTGTTCCAGATAATATTCGACAACCATTTCATCATCGAATCTTGCTAACGACCGCACCGTGGCGCTCCTCACCTCGGGGGCTGTTTGCGGTGACAACCACTGCCGAAGTCGCTGCTGGGCTGCGGAGGGATTCCATTTGACCCGGCCCAACAATTCGGCCAACGCCACTTGTTCGGCCACGATTGGTTCGTCATCGGCGACCAACTTGTCCACCAGCACAAAGATCTGCTCCAACCGTGCGATAAACTCGGGCTTCCAGTTTGTGACTTCGCCGTCTTTCACGCCGTTTAACAGCTCGGTCAATGCTTGAATTCGCCAGAGATTTCCCGCAGGATCTTGTTGCAATCGTTGCTTCACGGCCGCAGCCAGTCCCGTTCCTGCGGGGTCGTCGTCCGCAGGCAACAGAACTTGTACAAAGGACTGAAACAATTCCTGATTCCCGGAAGCGACGGTGTATCGCAGCAAGCTGCTCCACAGTTCTCGGCGACCAGCCTCCAAGTTCGAGTCCGGGCTCGGTTGCCAATCTGACAGCAAGCCCTCCATCAAGGCCGGCAAGTTGCGAGCATGGATCGAACTAATCGCGGCCTGTTGCAAATAGGTGTCTGCCAACTGATCCGCGACTTGCTTCATGACAGCTCGAGCGAAATCTTCACGATCCGTGTCGCCCATCGCCAGCGTCGCCGAAAACAAAACCGGCAGTTCGGTCTCCTGTTTCACTTGTTGAATCGCAGTCTCTCGCAGGACACTGCTGGTACTCAGCCGCTCCCCCGACAAGCGAAACGCGAGCTGCCGCACACCGCTCTCCGCATCTTTCAACCCTAGCCCCAGGGTTGCGTCGCTCAGCCGACCAATGCCTTGCAGCGTGGCCAACGCGTGCAATCGAGCCAACGGTCGAGTGGACTCTTGCATCAATCGAGCCAGCAACTCTGGTGTCGCGGCATCCGCGTTCCAGATCAACATCTGTTGAGCCATGTCACGAACCCAGCCGTTGTCGGACTCCAACGCCATGACCAATTCCGCTTGGCTCATTCGATCCAAGCGCGGCATGGAGCGCACCGAGTCCGACTTCGGAAACACGCGATAGATCCGCCCCATGTTGTCGCCGGCTCGCAAGTCGAGTTTGGCCTGCCACTGGGCTGGTATCCACTCGGGATGTTCGATAACTAGACGATACATGTCCGCAATCCACAAAGCACCATCGGGCCCTGTTCGTGCCATTACAGGTCTGAACCAATGGTCCGCAGAAGACAGGAACTCGCGATCTTGTTCATCAGCAGCGCGCTGGCTTTGAAACGTGACGCCAGATCGAGTCATCACTTCGCGTTGCACCAAATTGTGAACGGGCTCACAGACAAAGTAATTGCCGACAAAAGACTCGCCCAACCATCGATCTCGATAGATTGCCAAGCCACAGGCCGAGGTGAACCGATCGACCATGTGGAAGTCGTTGAAGCGGGGCAGGGTGCGACTCGTCGGAAACACGGGCGCCGCTCCGGGAGTCACCGAAACGTGGTTGCGGATTTCTCGCGGTACAAAGTGCGGGTTGCGTTGCAAGTCCGAATCCGACAGCACGTAATGCCAAATCGGATAAGTGTTGTTGCAACCGAACCAGTGGCCCCAATCATCAGCCGTGCGTCCGTATTGAGTCATCCCGGATTCGGCCATCAACTCGCCGGTATCCGGCTTGATTTTCAGATCGCGTCCGCCGATCGGAATGGCTTGCCCAGTCTTCAGCGAAGTGACCATGCCGCCACTGTCGCCGTTGGCAATATGCAGCCAATTGTCCAAGCCCCATTGCAGTCCGTTGACACGATGCTGTTGATTGCCTTCTACGAAGCCTCGATATAACGTCTCGCGATGGTCCGCCACGCCATCACCGTCCGTGTCTTCAGCATAAAAAATTTCTGGGGCCGCTGTGACGAGAATTCCTGTTCGCCAGACTTTCACACCGGTTGGAAACGGAATCTGATCCAAGAAGATTTGAGATTGATCGTAGCGCCCATCGCCGTCGGTGTCCGTGAGCACTCGAACTCGACCGCCGGGCTGGCCTTGCCCATCCATACCCGACGGATAGTCGCGCATTTCCACGACCCACATTCGTCCATCCGGCCCCCAGTCGAACGCAACGGGATCCGCGACCATTGGCTCACTGGCCACCAAATCAATTTGCATGTCGGCCCGCGTGGTCATGGCCAGCAACGATTGCTGCGGCGAGCGCGGAGCCGGAATCGCCGCCAAGTCTCCCAACAAATCATCGAACGGTCGTCGATCGACTTTGTCTGGCAAGATCGCAGTGTCTTCGTTTTGGGCCCACATGGTCCGTTTGGCGAACCACACACCATTGTTGATCGCACCATCCAAGGGCCCATCGCGGACGATCGGTGGAATGTTGTTCCCTTCGCTACGAGTTGCCGCTTGCGCGGTCACCGGCCAACCCACAAAGCGCCAATCGTTGCTGAACCGCGCCAATTGCAAACGGTATTGCTGCGCGTTGGAAAACAGCACGTCGTCAATACCATCGCTATCGACATCAACAAAGCGAAGTCCGGCGTCGCGCCCGTCCTCGTCGACCAAATGGACTCCGTTGGGCAATTGAAATTCGGCCAACACCCACCGAGCCTTTCTTTGATTCCAACGCCAGACGCGATTGTCCCCAGGTCGACTCTGGAGCAACTCGCATTGTCCGTCGCCATCGAAATCACGAAGCCGCAGTCCGAGATCACGCCCATCGACCTGGACCAGACTCGTGCCATCTTTTGGTAACTCCTCGAGGAACAGTTTGTCGTGAACCCAAGTGTCTTGGTGAAACCGCCACGCCATTGGGCCATCTTCAGCGTCGGCAACCAGAACCACCGCGCCCCCAGCTTGCTGAGCAGATTCACCACCCACCAACTCCAGCGAGCCTTCTGAATGTCGCTGACCGCTCCGCCGGTCAGTTTCCCCTTCCCCTTCCCCTGTCCCTGTGTCGTCCAACATTACCCCAAATCGACCTCTCGGTGCACCAAAAGCTTTATCCACCAAGCAAAGCGGAAACGCCAAGTCCTTCCAACGTCGTTCCTCCTGCAACCACACGCGAGTCAACTTCTCTTTCGAGTTTCCAACCACGACATCCAAGTAACCATCGTTGTTCAAATCGATGAGACGCACTCCGTTGTCGCCGCCATTTGGTGCCCGCAGCGAATTTCCACGCAGTAACACGCGTTCCATTCGTTCGTTGACTTCCGCAAAGGTCATGAACTTTACTCGTTTGCCATACCGCGTGACCGCATGATCAATCAGTTCAACAATTTGCTCGTTGCGAATCCAGCCATGCGGATGGAACACTAGGCTCAAGGTGCCTTGTTTCAAGACGGCCAAGTCCAAGGCGATTTTCATATCGCGCACGGTTTCAGGATTGTTGGGCGCTTGCACGTGCTGTGCTTCCCAATCGGATGGCACCATGCACGGAATCTGCCAACACGTTGAACCAATCAAATAGGGATACGGGTAGTTTTCAATTTTGTTGGCAAAGTTCGGAAAGGGAATGTAGTGCTCGAACCGGGGGCGTCCATCGGGCCGGACCACGGCATCACGCGGCAACGCCGAGTCGGTGCTGGTGAAAACTTGAAACACCGAACTGTCGATGGTCAAGAAGTTTCCGGCGGTTGTCGGTCGATTGAAGATTTCGGCATAGAATCTGGGGCTCGGCGTGTTCATCGAATCGCAACACGGCATGCGAAAGGCCACGGGGCGATTGTGGGGGATGCTGGCCATGACATCGACGCACTTGTGGTACGTTTCGAGTGCTGCCGCAAAGTGGCTATTAGCCAAACATGGACAAGGATGATCCCAAGTGTGAACTTCGAGGCTTAAACCTTCTTTCAGCCACGACTGTAGTTGCGGATCTTGTGGGTCGATGCGATTGGTCATGATGCTGACCGGTGCTCGGTTGTCGATGGCCTTGAGACGATCCAGAATCGGTCGCAAGTAGTTTTCGTACTTGGCGCTGTCGTTCATATCGTCGATGGCTAGAACGATCACGGCGTCCACCCCTTCTTCGCCCATCCATTGAGGCGTGGTCAGCTTGGGGAAGTCTTGGTGGACATAGTAGGGATTGGTTGGATCGTCCAAGTAGTTCAACCGATTGCCCGACTGGGCGGAAAGCAGTGCGAGCGGCCCCACGACAAAACCAAGAACCGCCACACACGTAGCGATCGAGAATTTACTTGTCCGAAAGATCGTCGACTCCAAGTAACGAGACATAAACGGGACCCTCGAGGACAACTGGGGAAGTAAACGCCACGACGAATATGGTCGGAGCCGCCTCCGGTGTGGCATGCGGAAGACGCTTATCTTAATTCCATCGACACTGAAATGCAGGATAGGACCACGCCCCCAACCGCCACGCCCAGCAGCGTTTCGTTCGACGAACCGATGCCCGAATGTCCGACGCAATTGTTGACCACCAACCTCTTGTTCGACGACCACAGGCCCGAATGTCCGAGACCAATCGCAGCCCGCCAACATGATGCTCGACGAACATAGGTCCGAATGGGCCGACACAAATCGCAGCCCGCCAACATGATGCTCGATGATCATAGGTCCGAATGGGCCGACACAAATCGCAGCCCGCCAACATGATGCTCGACGATCATAGTCCCGAATGTCCGACGTCAATCGCAGAGCCTAAGTGTTTTGCTCGATGATCATAGGCCCGAATGGGCCGAAACAACCCTTGCCGGTGTGCGCGAGCCACCGGTTAGATTGACACCTCATCCAAAAAAGGCCTGGCGGGCCGACACAATCGCAGCCTGCACAACATGGTGCTTAATGATCATAGTCCCGAATGTCCGACACCAATCGCAGTCCGCCAACATGATGCTCGATGATCATAGGCCCGAATGTCCGACACAATCGCAGAGCCTAAGTATCTTGCTCGATGATCTTAGGCCCGAATGGGCCGAAACAACCTTAGCCGGTGTGCGCAAGCCACCGGTTAGATTGACACCTCATCCAAAAAAGGCCTGGCGGGCCGACACAATCGCAGCCTGCACAACATAGTGCTTAATGATCATAGGCCCGAATGTCCGACACCAATCGCAGCGGGCCAACATCTTGCTCGATGATCATAGTCCCGAATGTCCGACACAATCGCAGAGCCTAAGTATCTTGCTCGATGATCTTAGGCCCGAATGGGCCGAAACAACC
>JAEUIQ010000073.1 GCA_016794985.1 Planctomycetaceae bacterium
TGGTTTTCTCTTAGAGGAGAGTCCTGTGAAGAATTTCACAAATCAAGTCGTTCGTTTCCTGAAAGACGAAAGTGGCCCGACCGCAGTTGAATACGCGATCATGCTGGCTTTGATCGTCATCGTTTGTATCGGTACGATTACAACCGTGGGTAACAATGCCCGCGCTCGTTTCCAAACGATTGCAACCACCCTGCGCTAAGCGGCACTGGCCGAGGCGACATGTTTCGGCCGGGCTGTCCAGCCTGACGTCCCTATTGACGATTGTTACGCAGCCCTGTTCGGTTTTCGAGCGGGGCTTTTTTTCATGCGTCGAGAATTCCTCATGAAAACGATCCTCCAGCATCTGACCAAGTTCTGGCGCGATGAATCCGGACCAACGGCCATCGAATACGCCATCATGGGTTCACTGATCGTGGTCGTTTGTGCCGCCACCATTGCTTCCATTGGTGTACGCTTGGTCCCCTGGTACCAAGCCACGGCCAACGTGTTACGGTAGTGCATCGCCGACTCTCTGAAACTCTGGCGAGCCAAGAAGTTGGCGTTCAACCAAGCGTGCGCAAGGCTTGTTCGATAACTTCAAGTCGTGCCGTTGCTTGAGCCAGTGATTGCCGAACCTCTTCCACGACGTTGGCCGGGGCTCGTTGCACGAAACTCTCGTTCGTGAGTTTCGCTTGACGACCCGCGTTGGCTTTAGTGAGTTCATCTCGTTCTTTCCGCAAACGTTGCTTTTCGGCTTCGACATCGATAAACCCAGCCAAGTCCACAAACAAGTCGACGCCGGCCAACGATGCGACGGCGTTCGGTTGCGGAGGCACGATTGCCAAGCCAATCTCTTTTAATTCGGCATTGGCCATCGTTTTGAAGTAGCCGGCCATCGGTTGAAGTAACGCTTGAATCGCCGGTTCACACCGCAGCGAAAACGATAACGTCTCTTTCGGACCGATATTCTGACGATTGCGGATTTCACGAATCGCCGCCAATGCCGATTGAAAGATCGCAAATTGCTGTTCGCATTGGGGATCGACCCAGGTCGATGGCAAGGCCGGCCAGGCAGCGATCATTAGTGATGGGCTCGAAGGTCCCGGAATACCTTGTTCGAATTCTGACTTTCCTGCCGACACGCCGGCAAACAGCTGATCCAATCCACGGACTGGGGCCGCTTGATTCAGTAGCTGCCAAATCGATTCGGTTACAAACGGCATGGGGGGGTGCAGCAAACGCAACAGTGTGTCGAGCGCCGCCGCCAATAGCTGTTGAGCTTGGGAGCGTTGCGCCGGATCTTGCAAGCGATCTTTGTTGATCTCCAAGTAAAAACTGCAAAAATCATCCCATGCGAACTGGTACAAACTTCGCGCTGCTTCAGCAAACTTGAACTGCTGGAGGCACTGCGTGACTTCGGCCGTAACTGACGCCAATCGCGACAACAGCCATCGATCCTCTACCGGCAGTTTATTCAATTGGATCGGGGCGGGTTCATAACCCTCCAAATGCTTCAGCACAAAGCGGGCTGCATTCCAAAGTTTGTTGACAAAATTGCGAGCCACTTCGAAGCGTTCGCTGGTTACCGCCCCGCGAGCCAGGCTCCGGTGTTCTGGCTTTTCAGCCCATTGTGTTGAAAACTCGGCACCGCATTTTGGACAGCCCACGGCCGGCAGCACGCGGTTCTTCTTGGTTTGCTCGAACGAATGACCACAATGGGGACATTCAAACTGCACGGGCAAACGCACGTCTTGCGTTTCCGTCGCCAATTGAACCATCGACAAACGCAGCGCATCAGCACCAAACTTGTTAATGATCTCCAGTGGATCGATTCCATTGCCCTTGCTTTTGGACATGGTCTCACCGAACCCGTCCAAGATCTTGGGGTGGATGTAAACGTCGTGAAACGGAATGTCGTCGACGTTGTTCAAGCCGGTCAGCACCATCCGTGCGACCCATAACGTGATGATATCGCGGCTAGTGACCAAGACGTTGGTCGGATAGAAGTACTTCAGTTCCGGGGTCTGCTCTGGCCAGCCCAATGTCGAATGCGGCCACAAGGCACTGCTGAACCACGTATCCAAAACATCCGCATCGCGAACAAAACCTGCTGCCTCCAATGCATGGCTCAGTGGATCGGCGGGGTCCGACAAGCAGACATGGACGGTTGCCAACGGCAAGTTCAATTGAGCACGTTTCGTCGCGTTGGATTCATCGGACGGTTCCTCTTGAACCGCCGCTCGGTTACCAACCGACTTGTCGATGCCCAGATCGAAGAGTTGATCGTGGATTTGTTTCAGCTCTTGTCGATCCCGCGCGGGCTTGGACCAAACGGGGATTTGGTGGCCCCACCATAGCTGCCGCGATACGGGCCAATCGCGTTTTTCGCCCAACCAATCCAAATAGCTCCTGGCATAACGCGGCGGATGGATCTGCACGCGACCGTCGTTGACCGCAGTGATCGCATTTTCGGCCAACTGGTCCATTTTCACGAACCATTGATTGGCCAAGAGCGGTTCGATCGGCGTCTTGCTGCGATCAGAGTGGGGAAGTTCGATGTCGCGATCTTCGACGCGGTCCAACAAGCCGGACTCTTCGAGCGCCGCCACGACTTGCTTCCGAGCTTCCTTGATCGTCAAGCCGGCGTAGGCTCCGGCTTCCACATTCATCGTGCCGTCGGGATGCATGATGTTGAGCATTTCCAATCCCGCTCGGCGACCCACTTCATAGTCGTTGGGGTCGTGCGCGGGTGTGATTTTCACGCACCCCGAGCCCAATTCTGGTTTGGCCCACACATCGGCGATCAACGGAATCGTCCGCTTGGCCAATGGCAATTGAAGTTTACGACCAGAGCGCGCCATGTGAGCTAACTGTTCTAGCCCGGCCAGCATCTCGGCACGTCGTTCGGCTAACGCATCCAATTGAGCCTTGACTTCGACTCGCTCCTTTTCGCTGACCTTTTCCAGTTTTTCCAACAAGTCCGTGCGAACTTTGTCGAAGGCTTTGGCCGGGTCGGGATGAACGGCTACCGCAGTGTCGCCCAGCATGGTTTCGGGCCGAGTGGTGGCCACAATAATGTGCGTTGGCTCACCTGGTTGGGGCTCGATTACCGGATAACGAATGTGCCAGAAGTTGCCTTTAACCGTTTCATTGAATACTTCGTCATCGCTGACTGCCGTCTGCAAAAAGGTGTCCCAATTCACCAGTTTCTTGCCGCGGTAGATCCAGGCCTTGCGGAACAAGTCAAAGAAGGTGGCGAAGACCGCCCGAGCACACATCGGGTCCAGAGTGAAACGAGTTCGGGGCCAATCGCAACTGGCACCCAGGCTTTTGAGCTGGCCCAAAATTCGTTGTTCGTATTGGTCCTTCCATTTCCAGATACGCTGGACCAAGGCTTCGCGTCCCAAGTCGTGGCGTGTCTTGCCCTCTTCCTCTTTTAATCGTTTTTCAACGACGGCCTGCGTGGCGATCCCCGCATGGTCGGTCCCCGCCATCCACATTGCATTGAATCCTTGCATCCGACGCCAACGTACCAACGTATCCTGCAGTGAGTTGTTTAGTGCATGCCCCAGATGCAACGCCCCCGTCACATTCGGCGGCGGGATAACCATCGAGTAAGGTTTCTTCGACGGGTCGACCTCGGCGTGAAAGTCTTGTCGCTGGTCCCACAATCGCAGGATTTCGGCCTCTTGGGTCAAAAAATCGTAGCGATTGGCCAGTTCGGGGGCGGAGGTTGGCTGGCTGATGTCCATGGGGCTGCTCGGCGGAATAACTAACGGTTGGGAACGAGTTTGAACCAGAATTCTAGGGGAAACTTGTCACTTCTTCTATTCCACATGCCTCGATGTTCGGCTGAGCATCAGCGTCCTTTGCCACGCTCAAGAAATCCGTCATAATCCCGACTGTGAGGTCTGGGCCAGCATCCGCCCTGGATGGTCCTGCGACAGCCTATCAACGAATTAACGAGCCAACACGAGTTAGAAATAGAATGAAAAAAGTACTGGAGTGGGTCAGCCGTCGTGTGTTCTCAGCCGTCCACGGCAATAATCTCGTTTACAACATTTGCTGGGAAGATCCCCGTTTGGATCGTGTCGCTTTGGAATTCAAACCCAACGACGAAGTTTTGGTCATCACCAGCGCCGGTTGCAATGCCTTGGATTATGCCTTGTGCCAACCCAATCATGTGTATGCCGTGGACATGAACCCCAGACAGAACGCTCTCTTGGAATTGAAGCAAGCGGCGATTCGCGAGCTGGATTACCCGCAGTTTTTCCGCCTCTTTGGACATGGCAAGTTGGAAGGTGTCGCCAGCATTTACGAACGGCAGCTGCGCCAACATTTGTCGAACTGGAGCCAACGGTTTTGGGACAAGCGGATCAAATGGTTCGACCACCCGAAATTGTCGTTCTATTTTCGCGGTACTAGCGGCTCTTTTGCTCGTTTGATCAATAACTACGTCGATCATGTGGCGAAAGTGCGGCCTGCGATCAACGAATTGCTGAATGCAGAAACGCTCGAACAACAAGCCGAGATCTATAAACAGCAAATTTATCCCAAATTCTGGTCGCGACCGCTCAAGTTCTTTATCAATCGTGATGTGACCATGGCCATGCTGGGGGTACCCAAGGCACAGCGCCGGCAACTGGAGACGCAGTATCAAGGTCAAATCGCCAAGTTCATCCATGACAGCCTGGAATCGGTACTCACCAAAGTTCCGATTCATGACAATTATTTTTGGCGAGTTTACTTGACTGGCCGCTACACCGCAGACTGTTGCCCAGAGTACGTTAAAGAGTCCAATTTTGCAGCACTCAAGAACGGCTTAGTCGATCGCGTCTCGACGCATACCGATTCGGTTCAAGGCTTCCTGGAAAAACACCCGGGCAAGATCTCCAAGTTTATCTTGTTGGACCACATGGATTGGTTGTCGGACAACATGTTTCCGTTGCTCGAATCGGAATGGCAGGCAATCGTGAACTCGGCCGCCCCAGGAACACGCATGATTTGGCGCAGTGGCGGTTTGGAGACCGACTTCATCGAACGAGTCGAAGTCGAAATCGGCGGCCGAGCCTACAAGGCGCCGCAGCTACTCAACTACCATCGCGAATTGGCGGCCCAATTGCATCCCCAAGATCGTGTCCACACTTATGGCAGTTTCTACATCGCCGACCTGCGGCTACCGGGTTAAACTTACAGCGCCGGATACGTGATCGGTGCATTGGGGCCGATCGGCAACTGGAACGCAAACACCCACACATAGAAGAACGCGGTCCACACGATCAGAAAGACGAATGTGTAGGGGAACATCAGGCTGATCATCGAGCCCATCCCAAAACGGCGGTCGTATCGCACGGCGATCAGGAAGATCATGCCAAAATACGACATGGTTGGCGAAATCACGTTCGAGCAGGAATCGCCGATGCGATAAGCGCATTGGGTAATTTCCGGGCTATAGCCAATGCGCATGAGCATGGGAACAAAAATGGGCGCCATGAATGCCCACTTGGCACTGGCGCTGCCCATCATCAAATTGACCGTCGTACACAACAAAATAAACAATACGAAGACACTGGCGTTGTCCAAGTTCATGGCAATGATGCCGTCCGCTCCCAACACGGCAACTATGGCCCCTAGATTGCTTAGCTTAAAGAACTCGATGAATTGAGCTGCAAAGAAAACCAGCACCACATAAGACCCCATCGAGGTCATTGACTTGGTCATCGACTGGATGATGTCCTTGTCGCTACGCACTGTTCCCACGATTGCTCCGTACACAATTCCCAATCCCAAGAACGCCACGAAGATGATCGTCACCACGCCTTCCAGAAAAACAGGACCGTTCTTGCCAGGCAACGTGATCCCCAACGCACCGAACCACGGCAGCGATTTTAAAGTCTCGGACGTGGTCTCGTCCGTGGGCCAACACAGATATGCCAAGACCAGGCACATTCCCAGGAACAAACCTGCCGTTGCCCAAAGCCCTTTTTTTTCTAGCTCGGTCACGCGACTCAAAGTTGGTTTCTCATCCAAAGTGCCATCGCTTTGAGCGGGATCGTATTTTCCCAATCGTGGCTCGACGAGTCCTAGAGAGACCCACGCACCGGCTGCGGTGACGACAAACGTGCTGGCCATCATGAAGTACCAATTGCAGGCGGCGCTAACTTCGTATTCAGATGAGGCATACAAGTTGGCTGCTCTGGTGGTAATGCCCGCCAGTAAGGGGTCGACGGTACCCAGCAGCAAGTTGGCACTGTAACCTCCCGACACTCCGGCATAAGCGGCTGCGAGACCGGCTAGCGGATGCCGCCCTAGTGAGTAATAGACGGCCGCACCCAACGGCACCAACACGACATAGCCAATCTCCGAGGCGGTGTTGGACATCACTCCCGCAAACACGACCGCCACCGTGACCAAGCTGCGAGGCACACCAAAGACCAAACTGCGAATGGCTGCCGAAATCAAACCGCTGTGTTCGGCTAACCCAACTCCCAACATCGCCACCAAGACGGTTCCCAGCGGAGCGAAGTCCGTGAAGTTCTTGACCAAACCAGTGGAAATTTTTCTCAGTCCCTCCGAGTCGAGCAACGAGACCACGCTAATGAGTTTGGACTCGTCACGTGGGTCGGTTACCGACCATTCAAAATACGCGCCGATGCCGCTGAGCAAGATCGTGCCAACGGCGAACATTCCAAACAGCGTCACAGGATGCGGGAGTAGATTCCCCAGCCACTCCAGGCCACGCAGGGCACGGTCCATGAAGTTCACGAAGATTTTTGATTTGTTCGACATCGGCAAGATTCCTCGATTTGTTCAAGCAGCGTGGCGAGCCTGAGCTGGGGATGCTCTATTTCTCGCGATTGCCCTTGGGCCAAATTTTTAGGATCACGCTTTCCCAGGCTTGACCAGGGACCGCGTATTGGGAGGCAACTTTGATTTGCAAATTCTTAAGCAGCCCTGCGGCTTGGGCTTCGGCTTGCTCGTCCACCCATTTCGGTCCTTTGATCGCCAACAAGCGACCCAGACTGACCCAATTCCCGCGAAACCATTGGACCAACTTGCTGACCGACCCGACGGCCCGGGCCACGCCCACATCGAAACGCAAATCTTCAACCAGGTTTTCCGCTCGATCTGCAAAGACGGTTACCGGGATCTGAAGTTCCGCCACCACCTCTTCCAAGGCCTTGGCCTTTTTCCCCACCGATTCAGCCAAACTTACTCGTAAATCAGGCCGCAAGATAGCGAGCGGGATCCCTGGAACGCCTCCGCCGGAACCAATATCCAAAACGTCCTCATCGGGCCGGAGTTGTTGGGCCAAGTTCAGCGTGTCGACCAAATCCCGCGTGACGAACAAATCGAAGTTCGTATGTCGAGTCAAGTTCAAGACCTCGTTGTGTTGCCACAACAATTCACAGTACCGTTCCAACTTGGGAACCGCTTCTGCCGGAACGGCCACCTGCCAGCGCTGCAGGGCTTCGGCCAAGTTGGTGGAGGTCGCCGACATGCCGGTCGAGTTCTCGTCGGTCGAGTTGGCGTCTGAGCAGTTATCCATCTTCGGTTAGTCGGCGACTGCCGCTCCTAAAAAGAATCGAGTCAAGTGATAAAAAATCGGCGCCGCGAAACAAATGGCGTCGATCCGATCCAACACGCCGGCATGACCTTGAACCAAGGTACCGTAGTCGGACACGCCGCGATCGCGTTTGATCGCCGACATCGTCATCGTACCCGAAATTGCCATGAGCGAAATCACCATTCCCATGATCGCAGCACCATAGGTGGTGAACGGCGTGATTCTTGTCAACCATTGCAAGATCAATGCGGCGGCACCACAACAGATGGCTGCTCCAATTAGACCCTCCCAACTCTTGGTCGAATTGATGGGGGCTGCAATCAAGTTGCGTCCATAGAGTCGGTCCCAAAAAAATTGCAGTAGATCGCTTAATTGGACCATCAACACGAGAAAAAATAGCAACCGCGATTTGGTTTGATCCCAGGGGAGGTATTCACCACTTCCCGTGTCGTAATAAATCAAGTCCAAATACAAAAGTGCAGGCGCGTGACTCAGGGCGTAGATACAGATCAACAATCCAAATTGAATCTTGGCCGTTCGTTCCAGAAACCGCTGGGCCTCGCCCGCAAAGGCAATTCGAGCCGAGATGAACAGCGAGCCATACACCGGGATCAAGACCGCAAAGGCGATGAACCAACGTCGATCTCCCGAGTAAGCCGCCAAAACATATTGCAGCGGTACAAACACAAAGAAAACCCAAAACAGCGTGCGATGGTCCGCACGCCGTGTCGGTGTCATGGTCACAAATTCTCGCAACGCCCAAAACGAAACGCCTAAGAAAAAGCACAGCGTCGTCAACGAGCCCAAAAACACCGTCAAGCCCAACAACACGTAGATCGTCAGCCACGCCACAATCCGGCGATTGAAAACCCGGACCATCGCTGGATCGATCGTGTCATGATAACGCCGTTTCAGCCAGTTCATCCAACCAAAAACCGCGACCAACAGACTGATCACGATCAAGAGTAAACCTATCGTCAACCCGTCGATCGGCGGAAGCAACTTCTTCAGCGCCTCGGCGACTTCGTTGTCGATGATGGTCGATGCGATTGGAACCATCATTGCTCATCTTTCAACTGCAAGACGGCTTGTCGCGCCCGTTCCAAGAACTCGTCTTTCCCTTCACCTTGGTGCAGCCAAATCGGGGCGCCAATCGTGATGCAACTGAGCAACGGGACCGGCAAGACCTCGCCACGTGGCAAGATCCGATTCAAGTTGTCTAAATACACAGGCATCAATTCCAAGTCGGGGCGTTTCTTGGCCAAATAATACAAGCCGCTTTTGAATGTTTGCAACTCGCCCGTCACGCTACGCGAGCCTTCGGGGAACACGATTAGAGAAAAGGTATCCCCGATTTCGCGCAGCATGATATCCAGTGGGCTGTTTCTTACGCTGATGTCGTGGCGGTCGATCAATAGCGCATTGAAGCAACCAGCGACATAACGGCGCACTCGACCGGCCCCCCAGTAGTCTGCCGCCGCCACCGGTCGCGTCAAAGATCGCAATTGCCGTGGCAGTCCAGACCAAAGTACCAACGCGTCCAGATGACTGGTGTGATTCGCAAAATAGACCCGTTGGCATTCATCCGGCTCGCTGCCCCGCCAGCGCACCGTCGCACCGCTCAAAAGCTTGGCCGTGATCGCCAAGATCGCACTGGTCAGCTTTTGACTTTGGTTCATGGCCCGCTTCGGATCATCTGGTTGGCAAAAGACGTGCCCTTTTCCAGCCGAAGATTCTAACAAGCCTGCTCATTATCGACGAGGCCGGGACATGTTGCCGAGAAAACGCGTTCTTTGTGTTTTGGCAGTAAAGATGGATTCAATCAAGTCCATGTATCCGTCGGTCATGGACTGCAAAGAATGGTGGTTGACCACGCGTTCTCGCCCTGTTTTCCCGAGTCGCCGTCCCAACTCAGGGTCCGACAATACTTTCAACCAAGCGGCGGCCATCGGTTCGGCTTGGCCGGACGGAACCAGAAAACCGGTCTCGTTCTCGATGACGGTCTCCGGGACGGAGCCAACTTGGGTCGCCACCACCGGGCGTTCAACACCTAGGGCTTCCAAAATGGATACCGGACTGGCTTCGTTGTCGCTGGTCAGCGCAAACAGATCCAAACCAGACAGGATTTCCGGTGTGTCTTTTCGCAGACCCAAGAACCGCACCCGATCCGCAATTCCCAATTCCTGTGCGGCGTTGCGCAAGCCTTCTCCCTCAGGTCCACTTCCCACAATCACAAATCCCGCCGTCGGCAAGTCACGCAGCACCAAAGCCGCTGCCTTCAAGAAGAGTTGCAGATTTTTTTCCGGTCGGAGTGCCGCGACGACACCGCAAACCGGAGTCGATTCGTCCCAACCCCATTCGATTCGCTGGGCTTCACGCGCTGCAGCCGAATAATGAAATCGGCGCGTATCAATTCCATTCGGGATGACATGAACTTTTTCCGCTGGAAAACGCTCGAACTCGACCAAAAATTGGCCGTGGGCATGGGCGACTGCCACAAAGGCGTCCGTGATCGAAGTCAATAGGCGATTGGCTCTGCCGACGCCGTCTGGCCAGCCGGTCGAATGCAGGGCACTAATCACCACCGGTAACTTCAACGAGCGAGCCGCTAATCTTCCCCAAAACATTTTGTCTCCGGCACCGACGGTCACGATGCCCGAAATCTGCTCGCGGTGCAACAGGTCCCGCAATCGCCATAAAACTCCCGCGTCCCAGCGGTTGCGGATCAATTGACTGTGAACTGGGAACTCGCCCGAAATTTCTTCGCCCAACACTCCTTTGTCCTTCAAGCAGATGACTTGTGGCCGAATGCGCGAACTGTCAAAACTTCGCATCAAATTGACCAACAGGGTCTCGGCGCCACCCACTGGCATGCTGGTAATCACAAATCCAATGTTCAACGGTTGTTGGCCAACGATGGGCAGTCGTGTTTGGAGTATGGCATTCATGATGGGTTATCTTCCTGAGATAAAGACCGAGTTGGAACCGGGCTGCTGTGGAGAATGTTCGAACAAAGAAGTCGGAATCGCCGAACGGGTGGCGGTTCCACACGTTTCAGTTGTGGCGGTTGAAGAAGCCGAGCTGGTTAGCGTTGGTCGCCACGCTTCTTCTGAGGCAGTGGGGTTTGCGTCTGACCACGGACGAAACGCCTCGGCGGTCGTGTGCTTGGCCGCAGACAACCACGCCGGATCTGGATGCAAGCCCGTCCAACGGGGGTCCAAAGTCACCCAGTTCTTGATCCGCGTCAGGCTGGGGTCGCCATGAACTCTTTGAATAAAAAATGGATCGTCGCCCAAGTGGTTGTAGCCCCCATAGGCGGCGCTGACAGTTTTGTAACCAAGGCGGCGGGCAACTTCGATGGCTTGTGCCGTGAAGTTGTGGCTCTGACCATACGGAAAAGCAAAATGTTCGACCGGAACATTCAATAAGTTAATCAACTCGCGACGGCAGCCACCCAACTCGTATTCCAGTTGCTGGACATCGGTGACTTTTCCGATGTCTAAATGGGTTCGCGTGTGGGCTCCGATGTCCAGACCCCATTGTACGATTCTCTTGAGATCCCGTACGGAATTGGGTTGGAGTTGCAGTCCGAGTTGCTCGTCATGCGGAAAGTAAGTTTGATTGAGAATGAACGACGTCGACACGTAATACATGCATGGAATTTTTCGCTCGGCCAGCATCGGCAAAGCGTAGTCCATGTTCTCGGCATAGCCGTCATCGAAAGTGATTGCGACACTCGGACGGTCGTTGTACCCCTTCCGCATGCGTTGGTGAACTTCATCCATTGACAAAAGTTCAAAATGCTTTTGTAGCCAATCGACTTGCTGGGCGAAGCCTGCACGCGATATGGTCCAATCCGTCGGGTTGGTGTCCGCAACCCGATGATAAAACAAAACCACGATCGGGTATCTGCCCGAGCGAGTCCACCGCCATTGCCGCAGCCATCGCCAAGGCTGCGAGGCCAAGCGATAAGCCTCGATCAATATCTCAGATTTCAAACTCATAACGGATCACGAAAGGTTGGGATGATTGCTCAACGGAAGGACCAAGCCTGCGAAACGGATCACGGCTAATGATGAAATCTAGTTTGATGCTACTGATCCGTGGGTGATCTCGGTCCTGAAGACAAGCATACGGCCCTCAAGTCAACACAAAATCCCTACAATCGGCAAACGTGGTCGGGCCCATGCAAAGCCTTCGTTCTAGAACATGGCGGTGAATCCATGCTCGCATTCTCCAACCTACAGTTTGGAGTCTTCTTCCCCACGAGTTTAGCTCGAAAGATTCGGCATGTTCGGTTTGATTCAGTTTCCCGCAGGAACCAAGACCAAACAAAATGCGGGCGCGGCCTCGGTAGGTCGAACGGCTTTGTTTGGCATCGAAATCGATCCTTTGACGATGACACAAGCCGTGTCGCGTGTGTTCGACTGGATCGTCGAGCCGCCGCCGCAGTGTCAGATCGTCGTTACTCCCAACGTGGACCACATCGTACAGTTGCAGACCAACGCTGGATTGCAACAAGCCTATCGGCAAGCGGGCCTGGTGTTGGCTGATGGCTGGCCGGTGGTGTCAGCGTCGCGCTGGGTCGGACGTCCCTTGCCGGAGCGTGTGCCGGGTTCCGATCTAGTACCGGAGATATTTCGTGCAGCTGAAGCGCGATACCTACGCAGCCCTGCAGGCTCCGGAGCAAAACTGCGAGTCTTTCTCTTGGGTGCAGCGCCCGGCGTCGCGGATCGAGCCGCCAGCAAAATTCAAGAAGCGTGGTCTGGTGTTGAAATTGTTGGCACCTATAGTCCACCCTTAGGCTTTGAGAAATCGGAATCCGAATGCGATTCGATCCTTGCTCGTATTGACGCTGCCCAGCCTGAAGTTTTGGTGTTGGGCTTGGGCGCGCCGAAGCAGGAGCTTTGGGCGGCCAAGCATCAAGATCGACTCTCGGCACGCGTGGCCTTGTGCGTGGGCGCCACCATCGATTTTCTCGCGGGTGAAAAGAAACGCGCTCCTCAGTGGGTCCAGGCTCTAAAAATGGAATGGCTGCATCGCTTGCTCAGCGAGCCCAAACGTTTGGCCAAACGCTATTGGCACGACGCTTGTGTTTTTCCACGTTTGGTATGGGCCGAGTTCTTTCGCCTACCAACCTGATGGAGCACGACCGGGATATTGTCCTCCGGTATTGTAGGGGCCAGGGATGGGGCGTCCGCCTCGACTCAGATAGAGCAAATACAGTTGATGCTCGAAGTGCGTTTGGGCCATCACTGCAATCGCCATCGTGAAGTAAATGCCAATACAAAACAGCAACATGCCAACAATCGCCAAGGCCATGTTGGCGATATACAGAAACACAAACCCCAGCAAAGTCTCTTTCCAAGTCAAGCGTATAAAGTCTTTGATAAATCCAATATCGAAACTTGCCCCTAGGTCTTTGCGAATTCCGGCCATGATTTCCATGGGCACGGTGATGATACCAACCACCGCCAACGAGAGAACAATGCCCAGCATCAGGAACAGAAAGCCAAATACCACACCGAAAAACGCGAAATCGGGTCCAATCGATCCAGCGATTCCTACGATAAGTACGAACATGACATAAACGACCAAGACCAAAGGCAGGGTGACACAGCCCGCAATCATTCCAACCAAGAACGGCCAAATCCCGCGTCCCAAATACAAGCCAAATTTGCCAAAGTCAAAGTTCGGATAACCAAAGCCCGGCTGCCGATTCCAATGGTCGATTACTTCGTAGCGATAACCCAGCAGCACAATCGGGCCAACAATTGGGATCAAAAAGCAAACACCACACAACAACACATTCGTGAACCAGTCGGGATTTTGAAAAATATGGGAGAACATTTCCCCATACTTTAGTCCCGCACTGGGCGACAATTGCGGACCAGTAGGCTTGGCGAAGGGAGGCTGGTAGGGCTGTTGCATGTAGGGTGGAACGGGTTGTGACATCGTTGTTCCTAACTAGATTCCGTCAAATGCTCGCCAAGTGAATCGTGATTACCGGTTTCTGCCGTGACCGGTTCCAAGAATTTGACCAAGCATGGCGTGTAATTCGCCAGCCGTCGCGCTTCCTCCGCCGTCCAGGTAAAGTAAAACATCGCCTCGACGGGAACGATACGCAAGTCCAGGTCGCCTTCCCAACGATATTCTTGTTCCAACGACCAGTCTACGCGAGATGTCGCCGCGCCTTTCGAGTACCGAATTTGCTGAAAATGATTCTTCGGTTGACCTGTTTCCAAATACTCAACGGGGCGAACACCATGCTGTTCTAGCCAGGCCCGTCGAATGGCAATTCCGTAAGGTTCGTAATCCCATCGGCGCAAATGCGGGCGAAACGTTCTGAGTTCCGAGGTCTGTCGCGGACACCGCCCACTAAAGCAAACCACTGGTCGTTGTCCCGGAATCAAGCGACGCCCCGCCCTCAGTTTTTGCTGACATGCGATCCTCAACAGCGTATCCCAAGGTCCACAATGGTTGCTGCCGTCCATCAGCCAACGCCACCAGAAATCGCCTTCAACTTCCTCGGGCCATTGACGCGAAGTGGCCCTAGTGTGGTGACAGAGAAATCCCTCCGACATTCCGGGACTCAGCCACTCGACCGGTCGACGACCGTTGGCGTTCTTCGTCTCAAGGCTTCGTTCGCTGGTGGGCCACATTGCGGTATCAAGTTCGGCTTCCGCAGGCGAAGGGGTCAAGTGCCAGCCGATGGCCCCGGCGGTCATCAACTGCTGCGCCACGACCCGATGTTCTTGCAGCGATTTCGCTTCGGCATTGTTTTTTGCGGGGAGCAAAACATGGAGACGACCGGTCGTTGTCTGATTCGACAAGGTTTCTTGCGCCAACGACCATGTCTGACTCTCCTTGCGCAGCGAAAGGATGACGAGTTGTCGAGCCGAAGCAAACGCCAAACGATCGACGACAGGGGGTTGTGATGAAAGCGTGCCGTGCGATGGCGTCACAAGCAGCCTCGCGTGGTAAAAACTCAGGTTTGGTTCTCGGCAAGTATGAAGAGTGGCCTCGAGCCAACGGCTCCAGATTTGGGTTTCGCTCGGGAGCCACTCCCAGCATCCCAACCCATACACATGACTCGCGTGAATCGACATCGAGCGACAAGTCATTCCGCGGCCAGTCACCAAATGACCTCGCGTCGCCCCTAATTGAGCCAGCCAATGACGCACCACCGGGGCCAAATCCGCTCGCTCTTGCCAGTTGCCAATCCGGCTACTGGCGAACAAGAGCGTTTCCATGCCGCTATCTCTTAGCTCCTCGGCCCAGCGTGGGTCTGGTAACACGACCACAACCCAGGGATAGGCCCGCGCGACACCATCGAGCGTTTCAACTTCGGCCAAAGGTCGGCAAAACGTCGCGATCGGAACCTTGGTCCAGAGCGCCAGCCAGTCTTCGAGCCGGGCCAGCCAAATTTTTCCGTGATGCTGCTCGGGCAGTTGTCGTTTCAAGTGCCATGGCCAGTTACTGGCGGAAACGGAACGATTCACCTTGCCACCTCGCACCGGGCACGACACCATCAGGGCGGTGCCAAAATGTCATCGACAACCCGGTGCCCCCGCGAACCATGCACTTGCCAGTGGGTGCTACAACCCGGATTCTCCTTCAATATCCCCGATATTTACCACAAAAGCAAGCTTTTGGTAGTTTGGCATTGGTTTTGCTGAGAATGGACCGTCCGCCAAGAACAGGCGCAAGAAAAGTTCCAGCGACGGCTCGGCAGGCCCCACTCGTCGTGCGAACCACTGGCAAAAAGAATTCAAGTGTGCTTTGGTACGAGCACACGGACATCCATACCCAACGTTTGGAGGAGCAGAAAATGGCTCAAGGCGAAAAAATCATCGGCATCGACCTGGGGACGACCAATTCGGTGGTCGCCATTATGGAAGGTTCTGAAGTGACCGTTATCCCGAACCCCGAAGGCAGTCGCTTGACGCCTAGCGTGGTGGGTTACACCGAAAAGGGTGAGATCGTGGTCGGGGATCCGGCGCGGCGACAGGCCGTGACGAACCCCACGCGCACCATCTACTCGGTGAAGCGATTCATGGGTCGTCGGCACGCGGAAGTCGAATCGGAGGAAAAGATGGTGCCTTACACCGTCGTTGGTTCCGGCGACAACTACGTGAAAATCAAGATTGGCGACAAAGAGTACACTCCGCAAGAAGTCAGTGCGAAGGTGCTGATCAAATTGAAGGAAGCCGCCGAAAGCTACTTGGGCCATAAGGTCAACAAGGCAGTGATCACGGTTCCGGCGTACTTCAACGACGCGCAGCGCCAAGCAACCAAAGATGCGGGCCAAATTGCCGGTCTGGAAGTTGCCCGCATCATCAACGAGCCAACTGCTGCCGCGATGGCTTATGGCATCGACAAAAAGAAGAACGATCAGAAGATCGTTGTCTTCGACTTGGGTGGTGGTACTTTCGACGTTTCGATTCTCGAGTTGAACAACGAGGATGGCAAGCAAGTCTTCGAAGTGATCGCCACCAGCGGTGACACTCACTTGGGTGGTGACGACTTCGATAACGTCTTGATCAACTACGTTGCTGGCGAATTCCAACGCGAGAACAAGATTGATCTGCGCAAAGAGACCATGGCTTTGCAACGGTTGCAGGAAGCGTGCGAAAAGGCCAAGAAGGAGTTGTCGTCCGTGCCGCAAACGGACATCAACTTGCCATTTATCGCTCAAGACAGCACTGGTCCGAAACACTTGCAAGTGACAATCACTCGTTCGAAGTTCGAAGAGCTGACCGACGATTTGGTCCGCCGCTGCCGAGGACCGGTCGAGCAAGCGTTGAAAGACGCGGGAATGAAGCCTGGCGATATTGATGATGTCGTCCTGGTAGGTGGTTCCACTCGGATTCCTAAAGTTCAGAAGATGGTCAAGGACATCTTCGGCAAGGATCCTCATAAAGGCGTGAATCCCGACGAAGTCGTGGCCATCGGTGCCGCCATTCAAGGCAGCGTGTTGGCGGGCGATCGAACCGACGTGTTGCTGCTGGATGTGACTCCGTTGACCTTGGGTATCGAAACGGAAGGTGGCGTGATGACCCCATTGGTCGAACGCAACACGACCGTTCCAACCAAAAAGACGCAAACCTTTAGTACAGCTTCGGACAATCAAACGGCGGTGACCATTCAGGTTTTCCAAGGCGAACGCCGAATGGCATCGGACAACCGATTGCTCGATCGCTTCAACTTGGAGGGCATTGCACCGGCACCTCGTGGCGTACCGCAAATCGAGGTCGCGTTCGATATCGATCAGAACGGTATTTTGAACGTCACTGCCAAAGACTTGGGTACGGGTAAGGAAGCCAATGTCAAGATTCAACAGTCCAGCGGTCTCTCTGCTGACGAGATCAAACGCATGCAATCCGATGCCGAAGCTCACGCAGAGGAAGATCGCCGCAAGTTCGAGTTGGCGACCGCTCGTAACGAAGCCGATCAGCTTTGTTATCAAGTCGAGAAGCTGATGAAGGACCATGCCGACAAGCTGAAGGACTCGGACAAGGAGCCGTTGGACAAAGCGATCGGGAAAGTTCGTGCGGCAGCGAAGGGCGACAAGGTTGAGGAGATCAAGTCTGCTGTCTCGGAACTGGAGCAAGCCCAGCAAGCACTGAGCAAGATGATGTACGAGGCCGAGAAAAACAAACCAGCCGACGCGGCGACGGGAGCACCTGCCGGTGGTCCTGCCGACGACGAAGCGATCGACGCCGAGTTCGAGGTCAAGAAAGACTAATCCCAGTTTGGCTGGAAGCGATGGTCGGTCGATTCACCGCCGACGTCGCAACAAAAACTTTCCGCCCGCGAGACGCAAGTCCACGCGGGCTTTTTTGTTTGCTGAACCAGTGCTTTTAGCGTGGCAATCGCAGTGTTCACTACCCGACGAGGGCGAAGCCCTTGGACAGCGGCCGCCTGCTGCCGCTTCCGCCCAACCGCCCTCTGCTGGAGACCGCAAACACAACCCTCGCCAGCAGTCAGTTACTGCACCCTAGAACCGCCTCTTGTCCCCAACGCACCGAAGCATTTTTCCCAACGATCATTGGCCGGAATGTCCGACACAATCGCAGCGGGCCAACATGATGCTTAATGATCATAGGCCCGAATGTCTGACACAATCGCAGAGCCTAAGTATCTTGCTCGATGATCTTAGGCCGGAATGGGCCGAAACAACCTTAGCCGGTGTGCGCGAGCCACCGGTTAGATTGACACCTCATCCAAAAAAGGCCTGGCGGGCCGACACAGTTTCATCTCGCACAACATGGTGCTTAATGATCATAGGCCCGAATGTCCGGCACCAATCGCAGAGCCTAAGTATCTTGCTCGCTGATCGTAGGCCCGAATGGGCCGAAACAACCCTTGCCGGTGTGCGCGAGCCACCGATTAGATTGACGCCTCATCCAAAAAAGGCCTGGCGGGCCGACACAGTTTCATCTCACACAACATGGTGCTTGATGATCATAGGCCCGAATGTCCGACACCAATCGCAGCGGGCCAACATCTTGCTCGATGATCATAGTCCCGAATGTCCGACACAATCGCAGAGCCTAAGTATCTTGCTCGATGATCTTAGGCCCGAATGGGCCGAAACAACC
>JAEUIQ010000078.1 GCA_016794985.1 Planctomycetaceae bacterium
CGTGTTCTTGCCTTTCGCCTACGGCTCAAGGCAAGAACACGGCACCCGGGGCGAATCCACTTGCAACACATTCCAGCAATCACTAAGCTGTTCCGTATTCAGAGACCACCAATGAGTTTTAACAATTAATGGGACATCCCCATCCAGCAATAGCCACGAGACTGGCAAGAAGTAGTAGCGATTCGCGGCGACCGCCAACAGGGAATCGTAAGGTACAATCAGAACAATCTTTTCTGGCGGGCGGTGAGCGTTTGCCAACTGGGACGCTGGGCCGCTGCCGATCGACTCACCGATAACCCCGATCGGCGTGTCAGGAAATCGTTCGGACAAAATCTCGTAGGCATGGAGCGCGGCTTGGTTGAACGCCGATTCAGAGGGGGAACCCGGCTGCTGGCCGTACCCCGGATATTCTAAAACGTAAAGCGCATCTTCCGACGAAAGATTCTTCAAGACATAATCGCGATCCGAAGCTTGGCCCCCATTGCCGTGAAGCATGAGCCAAACGGTTTGCGGCTCTTTCAATTCGCGACCAAAGCCCATGGTCTTGCCTTCATGGACCCAAGCAGTCAGTGGCCCGGTTGGCGAACGATGGGACGGAAAATACAACAGCGAACGTTGGATCCAAAAGACGAACAAACATAAACAGGCGTAAAAGAGGAGCCATGGTGTCAAGACTTTCAACAAGCGACGAAGCTTTTCATTCATCTTGATTCGCCTCGACCTGATTCTTGCGGATTTCGCTGGTCCAATTCTCTGTTTGCAAGACTTCGGTCGGGGTTTCGAGGTCCCTGCGTCGGTAGACACAAGCCGCTACTGTGGGAAACCGGGCCGCAATCTCCGGCATTTGCTCCGGCGGACAAATTGCCAACGCGGACGCTAACGCATCGGAAGTCGCTCCGTCGTCGGCCCATACCAATGTCAGGTTTTGGCCAAGGATTGGAGTCTTGGTATGGGGGTCGATCAAATGCGACCAGCGTGCTTGATCGGTTTCCAAGAATTGCGTTGAATCGCCGGAACTCGCCAGCGCGCGATTGGCAAGATAAACGCGAGTCATTGGTCCTGGATCATCGGCAGGCCGTGAGAGTCCGACCACCCAGCCCTTTTGGCCTGGTGGTGGATCGCCAGCAACCAAGTCGCCGGAAGCATCGATCAAGACTTTTGTGATTTCCAACTTGTCCTTTAGCAGTCGCAAGACTTGATCGGCCGCGTCACCTTTGGCAATCCCACCAAAGTCAAGCTCCACACCGGGTGTACGCTTCAACAAGTATTCGGTGCACACCTCCAGGCGATCAAAACCGACCCGTTCCGCAGCGAATGCGATCGCCTCCGAACTGGGCGGCTGCTTTTCGCGACGCGCGACTCGCCATAATTTGGTTAATTTTCCCAGGGTTACATCAAAGTATCCATTGGAATTTCGGTTCAGCGTGCGCGACATTTCTAACAATCGTCGCATGTCGTTCGAGAGCGGGATCTTTGTCTCGCACGGGGCAGCGTCGATCTGCCGCGTTTCACTGGCAGGTTGATAATCCGAGAAGATCCGTTCGAGCCGAGCGATCTCGGCAAACCCCGCCGCAAAGGCCTGTTCGGCGACGGCTTCGTCAGCCGCGTACAGCGAAATTTGAAACCGGACGCCCATGTGAACTTCTGACTTAGCAAAGCCCTGCAAAATGGGGGCGTTCGAGACGGTTTGCGCGACTGCCGGGCCGCAGATGTTCAGCATGGGGAGCCAAAAGAGCCAGACCATCAACCAGCACCGAAAACGAGTCCAAAAACGATAGGACACCAGAAACTCCCATTCCATGTGAAACAAGGGCGGCGATTGAAACCCTGTCGCGGCGGTGTTATTCTGGTGGAACCCCGGGAGTTTGGCAATTCAGCTTCTGGGAATTCGTTAATCCGTTCACGATGAGCCTGATGAGGTCCATCGTTCGATTCCCGCCTATCGATAGGAAGATCGTTCATGAGTCAAAACTCTCCCCAAGGCCCTGCCTCTGCCGCGCGACGCGGATTCTTGAAGACGACTGCTGCGGTCGCGGCGGGGTCGATGTTGACGTCGCCCGCCAGCGGGGCTCCGGCGTTCCATGTCGCTGGTCGAGATGTCATTAAGATCGGCTTGGTCGGATGCGGTGGTCGGGGAACCGGTGCGGCAACCAACGCAATGAACACCGAGGGCTCGACCGAGTTGGTTGCGGTTGCTGATGCTTTCGAAGGACGATTGAAGGGCTGCCTCGAAGAACTGTCTAAAGGACATCCGGACAAGGTCAAGGTCTCGCCGGACAATCAGTTCGTTGGTTTCGATGCCTATAAAGGTGTGTTGGCCAGCGATGCGGACTTGATCATTTTGACAACGCCGCCAGGTTTTCGCCCACTGCACTTCGAAGCCGCCGTCAATGCTGGCAAACACGTCTTTATGGAAAAGCCCGTTGCCACCGATGCGGCCGGTGTCCGACGTGTGTTGGCGGCAAATGAAATTGCCAAAGCAAAAAACCTGGCCGTTCAGGTTGGGTTGCAACGCCACCACGAGCCAATGTATCGCGAGACCATTGCTCGTTTGAAGGACGGCGCGATTGGCGACATCAACTTTGCCCGAGCCTATTGGAACGGGGATGGAGTTTGGACCAACCCGCGACGACCCGGTGAATCGGAAATGGAATACCAAATGCGAAATTGGTACTATTTCAATTGGTTGTGCGGCGACCACATCGTCGAACAACACATTCACAATATCGACGTGATCAACTGGTTGTTCGATGACTACCCGGTCAAAGCCCAAGGCCAAGGCGGTCGGCAAGTCCGAACCGGCAAAGAGCATGGCGAAATCTACGACCATCATTTTGTTGAATTCACTTACGGCGACAACGCTGTGATGCTCAGCCAATGTCGACATATTCCTGGTTGTTGGAATTCGGTCGATGAATATGCTCACGGTTCGAAGGGGTGGGCGAACTTGTCTCGCGGACGAATCTATGACAAGGACGGCCAAGAAGTTTGGCGGGCACCGCGAAACGTGAATGGCTGGCAGCAAGAACATCATCACTTGTTTGCGGATCTACGCGAAGGTCGAATTCCGAACGAAGGCGACTACGGTGCGAAAAGCACCATGACGGCGATCATGGGCCGTATGGCAACCTATACCGGTCAAGAGATCACTTGGGAACAAGCCTTCAACAGCAAGATCGCCCTAGCTGATTTCGACAACATCAAGTCGTTTGATGATGTTCCCCCAGTCCTGCCGAACGAGGACCTGAGCTACAACATCATGCAGCCAGGCAAGTCGTGGGACAAAGTTGTTGGTTAGTGCCTTGTTGAACTCAAGGATCCGGTCAGCATTGCAGAGCGGCGTCCGCCGTTGTGTAGACTAAATGAATTCGCTGTTGAGTCCTGGCAAGAATGCTGCAACAGCGAATTCACGGCTTGCCCCTTTGCATACCACAAGCTCGGTAAGTATTGGTTCCACCCAAAGGAGACGGATTGGCGCGCGGGCGCCAATCCGTTTTTGTTTAGGCAGGATTCGCTCGTGCGCTGAGCTGTCCTTTGAGATCAATCTCGCAAGATTGTACGCTGGATCGACTTGGCTAAAAACGTCTGATCATCCACTTCGACTTCGGTCGCATGAACCTCTATTTCGCCTTCCGCGACCGAAAACGACGTGGGTTCGAAAGTGAGGACCGTCTTCAAGACTTGTTTGGTTTCTCGACCAATGACACCGCTGTGCGGTCCTGACATGCCGACATCGCACTGAAACGCGGTGCCCTTTGGCAAGACTCTCTCGTCGGCCGTGGTCACGTGCGTATGCGTGCCCAGCACCGCCGAGACTCGCCCGTCCAAGTAGTGCCCCATCAACTGCTTGTCACTGGTCGCTTCCGCGTGAAAATCAACCAAGACCGGTCCGGGGGGCAATTCGCCGCTTTTTAGAATCGTGTCCACACACTGAAACGGGCAATCGACAGGGCGCATGAAGACGCGACCCAACAACGCGATGACCGAGAAATGTCGTCCGTCAGCCAACTTAATCGTGGCCCAACCTCGGCCCGGCGCGTTCGCGGGAAAATTCGCAGGCCGAGCGATGTCCGTCTTGGTCCCGAGAATCGAATAGATCTCCCGCTTCTTGTAGGCGTGATCTCCCAACGTAATCAGATCGACACCCGCCGCGACCAAATTGTGATATTGGCCGGGCGAGAGTCCCGATCCGTTGTAGGCATTCTCAGCATTGGCAATCACCACATCCAGTCCAGCCCGACGTCGCCAGGCCGGAACTTGGGACACGACGCAACTGATGCCGGACTTGCCCACAATATCGCCGATGAAACCAAATCTCATTCGCTATCTCGCAAATTCAGAGAAGCGAGATTCACGAATCACGGTCACTTTGATTTCACCAGGATACGTCAATCGTTGTTCGAAAGAATTGGCAATATCGCGACAGATCTTGGCTGCCGAACTATCGTCCGCTTCCTCCGCACTAACAATGACGCGCATCTCGCGTCCCGCTTGGATCGCAAACGCCTGTTGAACGCCCTTGAATTCACGCGCGATCGCTTCCAATTCTTCCATGCGACGGATGTACCGTTCCAAGGATTCACGTCGTGCACCAGGCCGCGACGCACTGCACGCGTCGGCCGCCGCGACCAGCACCGTATATGGGTACTCGGTGATGATTTCGTCGTGATGACCCAGGGCTGCATGAACCACATCCGGACCTTCACCGTGCCGCTTCAGGATCTCGGCACCAATCTTGGGGTGCCCGCCCTCCAATTCATGGTCGGCGGCTTTGCCAATATCGTGCAACAGACCGCAGCGCCGGGCCAAGTTCTCATCCAAGCCCACCATTTCCGCCAACAAACCAGCGATGAACGCGACTTCAATGCTATGACGTAGCACGTTCTGGCTGTAGCTGGTTCGGAAATGGAGTCGTCCTAAGTAATCAATAACTTTTTCATGGACTCCGCCTAAACCAACTTCGTCCACAGCCTCGATGCCTTTTCGGCGGATGACCTTCTTGATTTCTTTCTCGTTTTCACGGACGACTTCTTCGATCTTCGTCGGATGAATTCGGCCGTCGGCAATCAGCTTGCTCAGCGACATGCGTGCGACTTCGCGGCGAATGGGATCGAAGCCGGAAACGATGACGACCCCGGGAGTATCGTCGATGATGAGATCAACCCCGGTTTCCTTTTCAAACGACCGAATGTTTCGGCCTTCGCGTCCGATGATGCGTCCCTTCAACTCGTCATTGGGAATGTCGATCGACGAAGTCGTGGCCTCTGAAGTTTGCGAAGCCGCGTATCGCTGGAGCGCAATCAACAACATGTCGCGGGATTTTTGTTCCAACTGTTCGGTCATGTTGCGTTCGTGACGCATCAGTCTCCGACCAATTTCGCTGGATAGTTCCGTTTCCAACAAGGACAGCAAGCGTTGTGTCGCCTCTTCACGACTCAGCCCAGTGATTTGATGCAGTTGCCGTCTTTGCTGTTCTAAAAGTTCTTCCAGATCCTTTTCTCGCTTCGTGTTGCGTTCCAGTTTTTCAGTCACGCGCCGCTGCGACGCTTCGACCATTTTTTCCTGCTTTCGCAAGCCTTCCATCTGCTGCTTTAGCTGCTGGTCCTTTTGTTCAATAGCGTCTCGCTCGCGCCGGACTTCCTGCAAAGATTTGGTACGCATCTCCTCCAGTTCGGTTTTCTTGGCTAACAAGTTCTCCTTGGCTTGGAGTTCTGCTTCTCGGTGAATCTCTTCGGCTTTCTTTTTTCCAGCCTCGATAATATCGTCCGCTTGCTTTTTGGCGGTCATACGCGTGGCATAAAGAAAACCGCCAAAGCCAGCGGCTCCAATCAAAATGCCGATCACGGCGCCTACAATCGCTTCCGTACCCATGTTCAACCACTCCGATTCTCAATCGTTATATGAAACGGAATGACCAGAAAGTTGCGGCGACTCGGTTCACGAGTATGAGCAAACGGTGGCACGCCTACGAAGAATCCGTGCAGCAATTCGTGTTTCCACTCGACAATGGTTCGCGAAGAATTTTAGTAATCGCCCCAGCCCAATTCTGGTAGGCTCGATTCTGGTAGGCCCGTTTCTAACCGGCCAGTTTCTAACCGACCAGTCACTACGGTACCGCCAGGAATGCCCATTCCAGGAGTCAACGGGATTCTCTGTCCCTGTGCAGTCCGTGACAACCAATCGAGCCGAGGCTACCAGCCCCGCCGGGTCTTCCACCAACCGCAACCGGTCCACGAGAAACACCATGCCCGGTTCGACCAACCGCACAAGTCGGTCGACAAGCAAGAGCCAAACGATAAGGATCCAAGTCAACGCGTTCATCATCAATCAGGGGAAACACTAGCCGTTTGTTGGGTCGGACCAGCCGACCTAGAAAACCAACTTCCAGTCATCCGAAGATCTTAACCGTGCGTCACAAGTTCAGGCCGTGTCGCAGTCACCTCCGCCCTGCTCCCGAGGCGTGTTAAGATGATATCACAACGACCGTGACTCGCAACCCAACGGCTCAGCATACCCCAGGCGTTGCCGTTGGCGGGCCCAACCCTAGATTCACTCGATCCATTGACCAGCGCACCTATCTCAGTTCGCCACCAATTTCATGGCCAAGCCCCCAACTTCAACGACCGATGAACACGCATTGCGTCTGGAGCTTCCCGCCCGTTTCTGGCAGTCGAGTGTGGTGTTGGTTGCCGTTTCCGGCGGCAGCGATTCGTTGGCCTTGGCCCTTTCCTTGCAACACGCGCGGAAACGAAGAGCCGTGCTGCAACCTGTTCCCGAATTGCTCGCCTTTCATTTCGACCATCGCTGGCATGAGGACTCGGCAAATTTGGCTAGCTGGGTTGAACAGACCCTCGCAGCTCATGGCGTACCGACGATCATTCGCCGTCGCGACGACGGCAAAACTTCCGAATCTGCTCCTTGCGGGACATCGGTCGACGGTCCTCAGTCGGAAGGTGATGCGCGACGTTGTCGATATGCAGCCATGGAATTGGCGGCTCGAGCGACCGGGGCTTCTTTCGTGGCCACGGGACATACTCGCGATGACCAAGTCGAAACGGTTCTGATGCGGATCGCCCGAGGAACCGGGATCTCGGGGTTGGCGGGGATCCCAAACCAGCGTGAGTTTTACCAGGACTGTTGGCTGATTCGACCATTGTTGTCGGAAACTCGGCAACGCCTCCGCGACTATTTGCACAGCATTGGCCAAGAATTTTGGGATGATCCCACCAACACCGATCTGCGGTGGACCAGAAATCGCGTTCGCTGTTCCGTACTTCCCTGGTTGCGTCAAAACTTTTCTACTGACATCGATCAATCGTTATTGCGGCTGAGCGAGTTAGCCAGCGACCACCAAAAAATGCTGCAGTACCTAGCCGAAACGAATCGTGCTGCGGTACTCGAATTGACCAATCAGTCGCTGGTTGTGGATGTCCGACCGTGGTCGGCTCTGCCGGAGAACGTTGTTCGGTCTTTACTGATTTATTGGTGGGAGCGTGCGAATCTTCCTTTGCAGGAAATGGACTTCGACCACTGGTGCCGCTTGACGCGGATCGCGTTTCGAACTTCCGAAGCGAACTCGCCTGATCGTTGGCCCAGTGAATTCCATTTTCCGGGGCATGTGGTAGCGAAGCGTTCGGGAGGGATCTTGCGGATTTCTGTCGATCCGATGAAAACGCCAAACGATTCGACTTTCCCAGCTTCCTGAGACGCGACGAAGCCGCCCGTTAGAAAGAGGGCCGTCCACGAGGGAAAACCGTGCGTTAGGTCGATTGTCACATTTTTGAAATATTGCTTTTTTTATTCCACGTTTTCGAGGACTCGGCATCATACAACATGGCATCACCCAAACTGGGCGGACGTGTTGGAGAACGGGATGGACTACAAAGCAGAATCCGACGAATGGCTGATGCAGCAAGTCAAGACCGGCCGGCGAGACTGCCTAGAAGCATTGGTCCGCCGATACGCGACGCCATTGTTGACCTATTTGCATCGCATTTCCGGGGCGCGCCATACAGCTGAAGACCTCTTACAAGAAACCTTCCTCGCCGTATGGGCCCGAAGAGAGACCTTTGCCGCAACCGGGACCTTTGCCAGTTGGCTATTTGCGATTGCTACCAATTGCCACCGTCAATCACTACGAAGCCGAAGTCGACGATTGGTCATGTTCGACACAAGTGATTCCATTCCGGCGGTTCCTTGCACCACTCCCACACCTCTCGATCAATCGCTGATCATCGAACAACAGCGGGCTTTGGAGTTGGCTATTTCACGTCTGCCAGAACAGCAACGCGAAGTCTTGGTCATGCGACATTGGAATCGAATGCCACACGCAGAAATCGCGAAGGTCGTGGACTGTACGGTCGCGACCGTTCGTTCCCACTTGCATCATGCTCTCAAGAACATTCGCCGATACATGGAGTCTCACTCGTGATTGGACCCGAAGACAATCTGATCGATTATGTCGACGACTACGTACATGGATTGTTGAACGAAAGAGACGCTGCCCTCGTGGGTCGGTTTTGTGAAACATCCAAGCTCGGCCAAGCGGCCCTGGACGATGCACGACAACGATACGCTTTGTTTCATTCCTTGCCGGCAACAGTTGCGTCTGAAGAACTTATCCAGCGAACGTTGGATTCGGTCGCGGACTTTGCTCAACGCGATGCCAAGTGGTCATCGATTTACCGCCAGAGTGTCGGAGTCTTGGCGATCGCTGCGACCATCATTATCGGAGTCATGACGGCATATTATTGGAACTTGAGTTCCAGTTCGCTCGACTTGCGATTGTTGGGCCAAAGTACCTGGCTACCTGACAGCCAAGTGTCGGTACGTGTCGCGGCATGGGACATGAAAACATCGGCGCCACATCCAGGGCTGAATGTGAGCTTTCATTTGGTCAATCCTCGAACGAAGAGTCGAGTTGATTTGGCCACCGGTGTTACCGACGACAACGGCGTCTTATCGCCGTGCTTTCAGACGCCGGATTGGGAAGATGGCAGCTACGAATTGCAAGTGGAAGCTGAACTTCCAGGAAAATCGGAGGTCTTATCAAGAGTCGTCAAACTAAAACGCGATTGGCGCGTGTTGTTGACCACCGACAAGCCAGTCTACCAACCAGGTCAAACCGTGCATGTTCGTTCTTTAAGTCTAAAGAAGCCGAGCCTGAATCCCGTTTCCGGACAAGACATCCACTTCTCGATCCAAGATCCAAAAGGAAACTGGATCTTCAAACGACGCGAGGTCACGAGTCGATTTGGGATCTCGGCCGTCGATTGTCCATTGGCACGCGAAGTTGCTGAAGGCGACTATCGCGTGATTTGCGAAGTTGGCGGTACGAAATCCGAAACGACGATTCGCGTCCAGAAGTACACTCTGCCCAAGTTCAAGATTGATCTGGCGGTCGATCAATCTTACTATCGACCCGGTCAAACCGTGAAGGCACAACTGAAGGCCACATACTTCTTCGGCGAACCGGTGGTCGGCGGCAAGGTCCTGGTCGCGGTTCGTTCCACTGGCTTTGGCGAACAACCGATTCGCGAGATCGAGGCCGAGACGGACGCAAACGGCGATTGCGAGCTCACTTTTGAGTTGCCAGAACGAGTGTTTGGAACCGAGTCCGATCACGGCAACGCCCAGTTTCAAGTGGCGGCCACGGTCGTGGACTCGGCCGGGCAACAACACTCGACAGGACTCCGTCGGATCGTTGCGGTTCACCCCATTCAGGTATTGCTAATTCCAGAAGGTGGTCAGTTGAGCAGTGGGCTAACGAACCGAATATTTGTGGTGACTCACTATGCGGACGGGCAACCAGCCTTCTGTCGTGTCGTCATCTCCGGTTACGAACAGGAACTGCAAACGAACGCAGCTGGGGTGGCTGTGTTGGAACTTCCTCCATCGTTCACACACAATTCGGTATTGGCCCGAGCTACAGACGCGGAGGGACGAAGTGGACGCGCGGAAAGACGTCTCGACCGAACCACCAAGGATGGCGACTTCCTCTTAAGGCCTGATCGCGCGATCTATTCGGGTGGGCAGACGATGACCCTCGAGGTGATGGCCAGTGGATCCGAACCGGTGTTTATCGACTTGCTGAAGGATGGACAGTCGCTGGGTTCGCATTCTGTTGACATCACCAGCGGCTATGGCGAAGTCGAGATCGACTTGCCAACCGAATTGGCGGGAACGGTTCAGATCGTCGCGTTCCGAGCTTCGACCGGCGGCTATCCGATTCGCCGCTCCCGGACAATCTTGGTTGAACCCGCCAAGCAATTGCAGATTCAAGCAACCATGGATCGAGAACAATTCCGACCGGGCGAACAAGCACGAATCCAATTTCAACTTCGCGACGAAACCGGGGCCCCAAAAGCCGGTGCGTTGAGTCTGCACGCTGTCGACGAGGCCGTTTATGCGGTACTGGGTCAGCGAACCAACCTGCAACAAGCGTTTTTTATGTTGGAGGAACAGTCTCTCCAGCCAATTTTCGAGCGTTATCCGAATTGGTCGCCGAGCCTACGTCAAGACATCCCGGTTAATGAGCAGGCTGTTTGGCAGCAGGCCATGTTTTCGCTGACAGCAACGGTGGAAAGCTACGGGTTTGCGACGATTTCTGGATTTCTCTCGAAAAGATCGTCCAGCAATGGTGAAGAGCCAATGGATCGCACGTCCAGTTCAACAAATCAGGACTCGGCGAATCCGTACAACTTGTTCGGCGAGACTTATTCTCGGAACCGCCTGGCCCTGCAACTGACTCGCGACACGGCGCTGGCTCGGCTAGCCGTCGCCTGGTGCGCGTTGTTCGTTGGACTTTTCCTGATTAGCAAGCCGCGAGCCTTCGTGAACCTGATGTTTGGTTTGTCGGCAGTTCTCATGGTCTTGTTCCTGGTGTTCGCCGTTGCGCTGTTGCTGTTTGCATTGGGATGTGGAGCGGCAGTGCCCCCACCAAAGTCGTCACATGAATTCGCGGATCGCGACGCAGACATGACGACATCGCGAGAGCAACAAACTCCAGAATCTGCCGCGCCTCGAACCGCAGCATCGGCACCTGCGACGCCCCGAGTCCGCGAATGGTTTCCGGAGACGTTGCTGTGGCGCCCTGAGTTGATCACCGATGAGAACGGTGTTGCTACTCTTCAATTCGACTTGGCCGATTCGATAACGACTTGGCGCGTGACCTCCACGGCAGTAACCGGCGATGGGCGTCTCGGAGCTCGTGAGTTTCCGATCCGAGTGTTTCAATCGTTCTTCGTGGATCTGAACTTGCCGAATTCACTGACGCGTGGCGATCAAGTCAACATTCCCGTCGTACTTTATAACTATCTGGACTCGAAGCAAACCGTAACGTTGTCGGCCGCGCGGGGAACTTGGTTTGAAGCGATCGGCCAAGATTCATCGACGAGTGACGATCATGCCTGGATGGTCGAAATCGAACTGCTACCCGGTCAGGTGCGCTCGATCGAACTTCCCATTCGAGCTCTCCAAGCAGGCTCGCATGTGCTCGAAATTAAAGCGATTGGGGAGACCGAATCGGACGCGTTCCAGAAACACCTGTCTGTATTGCCGGAAGGTCTGCCACAAGAGGAGACCTTCAACGGTGCCGTTAACGCCGGAACAACCGAATGGACCATCGAAGTGCCGGAAAGTGCCACCAAGCAAAGTGGTTCCGCCATCCTGAAGTTGTATCCGTCAAAGTTCAGCCAGATGCTCGAAGGTCTGAACGGCATTTTCCAATTGCCGTCGGGCTGCTTTGAACAAACGTCGTCCACGACCTATCCCAACGTATTGGCTTTGAAGTATCTCCGCCGCACTGGACAAAGTCGACCGGACGTAGAACTGAAAGCTCGGCAATACATTCACCTTGGATACCAACGATTGTTGACTTTCGAAAGTCGCAGTGGCGGCTTCGAATGGTTTGGCAAGGACCCCGGTGATATTCGTTTGACGGCCTATGGACTCATGCAGTTTCAAGACATGGCACAAGTCCACGAAGTTGACCCAAAGGTGATCGAACGCACGCGCCACTGGCTGTTGGACAAGCAATTGGCGGACGGGAGTTGGCCCGTAGACACGAGAATGTCAGCACTTCCAAACGATTCGAAGGTGGAAACCACCGCTTATGTCGCCACGGCCGTCTTTCTAAACAACTCGTCAAATCCAACCCAAGCGAGCCGAACCCTCGATTATCTGCTGAGTCGTTCGAGGACCGATTCGCCATACACGTTGGCAATGCTGATACACGCCATCGTTGCCATCGAACCGAATCATGCTCAGTTGCCAAGGCTACGCGAACAGCTGGCTGGACTGCAACAAAGGTCCTCGGATGGAACCTCGGGTTGGTGGAATCGGGCCGAGAATTACCGAACGCTGTTCTACGGCAGCGGACGGAGCGGCACGATCGAAACAACGGCTTTGGCGGCATTGGCCCTTGAACCCAGCCCAGATCATCGGGCTTGTGTGGAACAAGCCTTAGTATGGCTCAGCAAGCAACGGGACGGGCGCGGAACTTGGCACTCGACTCAAGCGACCATCCTCGCCCTCAAGGCGCTTACGCCGATGAACGCAGGACCCGTGCCGGCGTTTGTTGGTGAGCAAGACTGCACATTGAAGGTTTGGTTCGACGACCAAGTGGTACGGCAGTGGCAACTCGGACAGGATCAGCGCGATGTGATGCAGATTATTCCCTTGGGACAGGATCTGGAAGCCGGGAAGTCCTATCGCGTTCGCTTGGAAAGTGACGGTCGGATGCCATTGCAATATCAACTCGCGCTTCGACATTACTCTTCATCAGAAAAGGCCGCTGAAAATAGGACCAGTCCATTCGAGTTCGATATTCAGTACGATCGACAAACTCTGGCCGTCAACGATACCATTCGAGCCACAGCAACGATCTCGCAGGATGGGGCCACGCCGGTTCCAATGGTGATGGTTGATCTGCCAATCCCGCCCGGGTTCGAAGTCGAGACGGATGAACTGCAGAACATGGTCTTCCAAGGCACGATTGAGAAATTCGAATTGAAGCCCGGGCAAGTTCTAGTGTACCTGCGAGTCCTTCGCCAGAAAACTCCGATCGAACTAAGGTACCAGTTGCGAGCCACCATGCCGTTGGAAGTCAGTGTCACCGGCGGTACGGTCTACGAGTACTACGATCCCGCCAATCGCTCGAGCGGTGCGAGTATCAAGCTGGAGGTGAAGTAGGAAGTAGGAAGGAGGAAGTGTGAAGTGGCGAGTGGAGAATATGCCACGCTGCGACGACTTATTGGGGTGATTGTAGGCCCGAATGGGCCGCGACAACCTTCGCCGGTGTGCGCGAGCCACCAGTTAAGGCGTCACCTCCATCAATAAAAGGCCTGGACGGCCGACACATTTGTGAAGGAAAATGCCTCACAACATTTAATAATGCATAGTGAATGATAAACGGGCAATCAGCGTTTTCCATTCCCAGACGGGAACGAATTAGCGACAATGGTGTTCGAGGAGTTGCTGAGAAATAAGAATACGATGTTCTGATCTTCGACCAGCAACGTGGTCGAGCATTTGTGGCCACGATTGAACTCTTCAGTCCCGCGAACAAAGACCGCCTGGAAAATCGACTCGCGTTTGTCTCCAAGGGCGCGGCTTTGCTGCCAAAGAAGATCTGCGTTTCGATTGTTGATTTGGTAACGGTGAAGAACTTCAACCTGTTCTGTGAAGTGCTCGACATTTTTGCTCAGACCGATCCTGCGTTTTCGTCCCAACCTCCGCCGACCTCTGCAGTAACGTGTCGCAGTCATCGCGTGGCAAATCGGTCACGGTTCGAGTCTTGGGCCTATCCCATGCTCGCGGACGAGCGGTTCCGAGTGTTACCCATCTGATTGGACAATGATCACGCGATCTCTCTAGATTTGGAAGCTTCGTACCAGCAGACATGCAGCGCCCTGCGGTTGTTGTCATCACGCCCACAATCGTGACTCGCAAATTCCGTTCGCTCGGCTAGAATATTGGCAAGGGACACCAACGCCACTGAGTCCAACAATGCGCGAGCTATATCGTTTCGTTCTTTTTTGTTTCATGCACGTGCCGTCAAGCGTTCTTTTAACGCTTCTGGCGTTCTTGCCCAATTCCGCGATCGCCCAGCATCAGGACGCCCGCCCTCAGCTCGACGAACGGCTGTGGCTGACGGTGGAAGGCAGTGAGCCTTGGCCAGACGAGTTGTTCGAAGTTGAGAAACTACCAACACCCGACGAAGCGACGTCGCAAGTTATTGAATCCGGCAAAGTTGAATTCAAGTTCTACGACGACACTCTCATTCAACGCAAGTTTACGGGCGAAACTCGGATGGCAATAAAGTACCAACTGGATGTGAAATTCCGATGGCGAGTCACACGGAATGACGGGAAACGTCAACTTCTAGTCACGGTCGATCATCGTCCAACCAAGTTCGACCTGTTCCATCAAATACTTCTGCCACGTGATCATGCTCGGGAAGACATGTTTTCAATTCCGCTGGTATTGCACGAGTTGGACCACGTGAAGATCACGCTTGATCCTCGCTATGTGTCGCTGTTCGAAGAATGGTACCAGAACGAGACAAAGTCATTGACGTTGGCTCTCGAGGCGGGAACCAAAGAATCCGAATTCAACGCGTTGATAAACAACGAGATACAAGCCAAAGCCCAGCAATGTTTTGCTCGCATGCTTCAACTTATACACGTTCGCAATCGAGAACTCGATCGCTTAACCAAACATGGTCGATTGAAGTTGGATGACGGCTTCTTCGATCAGGACGATTAGAACTAGTACAAAAAGTAAATGGAACTACCAGTTCTTTTTCACGGCCTAATTTTGGCGACGACCTCTGCTGCGGATCGACTTCAGATCTTGGTTGTCACCAAGCGATGTGTCAGTCACATTTTTCGGCTATCCCAGTAGATTGCCTAAACGTAACGTGCTGACTGGTTATTAGCGTTTATGAGTGTGAATTAGCGGTGTAACCCAATCGCACTGGTCGAGCCCACGAACACAAGGTGGCAAACCGCTAATGAACACTAATGAACACTAATGAATAACCATTCATGCCTGGTGCTTTGTCACAGACTAATCTTGGCGTCGACGACTTCCGCTGCGGATCGACTTCAAATCTTGGTTGTGACAAACGCTTTCTCAGTCACATTTTTTCGGATATTCCAGTAGATTGCCAAAACGTGACGTGATGACCGGTTATTAGCGTTTATGAGTGTGAATTAGCGGTGTAACCCAATCGCACTTGTTCGAGCCCACGAGTAAAAGGTGGAAAACCGCGAATGAACACTAATGCACGCTAATGAATAACCATTCATGCCTGGTGCTTTGTCACAGACTAACCTTGGCGTCGACCACTCCCGCTGCGGATCAACTCCAGATCTTGGTTGTCACCAAGCGCTAGGTCGCCGGCTAAATGGGCAGTAACGGTAGACCGTTCCCAGCGTTATCATGGCCGCGAACTTTTCACGGAGTGATCCGGAAACCATGTAACTGAGTGTCCGTGCGTAGAACCACGCCCTGAGGACTCAGCGCCGGAGTGGCCCGAGTCGGCTCGCCCAGTTCTATGGTTTGCAGGTTCTTGAGATCGACGTCGGCGGTAACGATCTTCAATTGACCTTCGTCGCTGAGCACCAACAACAAGCTGCCGAAAGCGACCAGTGAGGATGAAATATTGAATCGCCGTTCGTCGAGACGTTGCTGCTGCAATACTTCTCCGCTGGCCAAGTCACAGCACGAGAGGATTCCCTTGTCGTTGGCCACGAAGAGTTTTTGCCCGACAACGACCGGCATTGGAACATAGTTGGCGTTCCGAGTCATGCGGTAAATCTCCTGTTGATCGCTCATGCGAATGGCGACCAATTGGTTGCCGCCACCGCCCGATCCGCTACTGGCCAGTGCCATGTCACCCACTGCCATTGCGCCGGAAACCGCTCGTTGTTTGATCACCGGTTGCTCCCAGAGCAATTTGCCCGTTTCGGCGTCCAAACAGAATATCCCGTGCCCGGTGTCCGCGGCCAAGATTCCCGCTTTGCCAGTCGGAAGTCTTACTTCGACCGGGACTCCATAGCAAACTCGCGTCGTCTTTTCGAGCGGCGTCTCCCAAATAGTCGCACCGGATTTCGGGTCCAATGCCAACATGCGACTGAACTTCGGCGCCAGTTCCTGATCGGTCGCGTCCTGCGAATGAAAGAAGATCAAGCGACCGTCCACCAAGGTAGGTGAACTGCCAAAACCATGTTCGAATCGATTCGGCCCCAAGTCTCGCTGCCAAACTAATTTTCCTTCGTGAGTGCATGCCGCCAAATGAGTGTGGCCTGGACTGCCCCAGCAAAAATAGATTCGGTCCGAATCAACCGATGGAGTAGAAGAAGCAAGCGATCCCCACGCATGGGTCGCGTGCGTTTCGCCAACAAAGTGTTTGGTCCAAACTTCAGCTCCAGTCTGCAAATCAAAGCAATGCAAAAACTGGGTCGCCGTCTTCGCGTCCGCGCTTTGCACGAAGACTCGTTGTTGGAAAATCACTGGCGAGCCATTCCCAGCGCCGGCAAGTTTCGCTTTCCAAGTGGCTTCTTGCGGAAATCGTACCGCGGTGTCAGCCGGAAATTCTAATACCCCAAGTCCACCAACACCACGAAATCGAGACCACGATTCTTCTTGGGAGCTGTCGATTTCTTGACCGTTGAGATATGTGCCAAGGACCGAAAACAAAGTCATCACGAAAATCAGCAGCGGAATGCGACGACAACCAGCACACAGAGACGGCAGAAACCGAGAGTCCATGGGTCGAGTCATCGCGAGTCTCATTCGACAGAAGTTGTGGTAAAGCATCGATTCTCAGGTCAGGAGCAGAGGAACGGCCAGTATCCAAAATCGCCCGGATTCCATTCTAGCAAACGGGACCGTCTCGCCAAAGTCAGGTCGGTACTTATGAGCTCCGGGATTCGGCGCTCGTCGAGCGTCATTCCGCAACCCATCATCTCTGGTTAATCATGTTTTCCTTTGAGATGCCGCAGCCCACGGTAAATCATCAGGAAGATGCCGCTGGCAAACGTGCCGAACAGGAGACCCGCGAACGCCCCAAAGATTACACCGCCGAACCACGGCAAATTCCAGCGCGGATTAAAGAACGCCAAGATGGCTCCGACCAAGGCGAATACAAGAATAGAGACAAAAATAAACAACGCTTGAAAGAGATTGTCGCGCCAACGTAGGTTTGGGCCGACAATCGTATCGGACACTATGTTGTAGGCTGCAACGCCAGGATCATTTTTCTTCGGCGGAGGAGATTCCTTGATTTCGCCTATTTCAATTGGGGCTTGATACGGATTATCTGACATAGGATCTCTCGTTCAGTCGCAAGCCAATTTTCAACACTCACACCCACATTTGCCGGTCGAGCAGTCTGAAGTTGACGGCTTCATTCAAATGGTGGACTTCAATTTCGGCGGATTCTTCCAAATCGGCGATGGTACGTGAGACTCTCAGGACTTTGTCATGAGCTCGTGCGGACAGCCCCAAATCGTGCACACTATTCTTCATTACATCTTGGCACTCGGGGTTCAAGATGCAGAACTCGCGGATCTCCCGAGAACTCATCTGAGCGTTCTGCCGCGTCTTTCTTGAAGCAAACCGACGTGATTGCAATTCACGAGCGGTCACCACATGTTCCCGAATCGTCGCGCTGCTTGTCCCTTCCGTCTTCGATGTCAATTCTTGAAACGGAACCGCGGGAACCTCGACGTGGATGTCAATGCGATCCACAAGTGGGCCCGATATCTTCCCCATATATTTCTCGACCTGTTGTGGCGAGCAATTGCATTTCCTTCGCGGGTCCCCACGGAAGCCGCAAGGACAAGGGTTCAACGCGGCGATCAACATGAAGTCGGCGGGAAAAGTGATCGTGTTGAGTGCACGTGAAATCGTGACGATGCCATCTTCGAGCGGTTGGCGCAAGACTTCCAGAGTCCGGCGATTGAACTCGGGCAATTCATCCAAAAACAAAACGCCATTGTGTGCCAAGCTGATTTCGCCTGGCATGGGCGTGCTGCCGCCACCCACCAAACCCGCGTCGCTGATCGTATGATGCGGCGAGCGAAACGGTCGAACAGCCATCAGCGGTTGGCCATGGGCTAGTTTTCCCATTGCACTATAGATCCGCGTGGTTTCGATTGATTCTTCGGCTATCAATGGCGGCAAGATGGTTGGAACCCGTTTACTCAGCATCGTCTTGCCGCTACCTGGTGGTCCCAACATCAGGATGTTGTGTCCACCTGCGGCGGCGATGGTCAGTGCGCGCTTGACCATCTCTTGGCCACGCACGTCTGAAAAATCGACCTCGTAACGACCATGTTCGACGAACCATCGATCGACGTTGCACTGTTCGGGCTCTAGTTCCAAGTCGCCCGAAAGAATGCTGACAGCATGCGACAAGGAATCAACGGGAATAACGGCCAACTTTTCCACAACCGCGGCTTCTTGCGCGTTGGCCCGCGGAATAAGTAGACCTTTCAGTCCGGCGACTTTTGCCGCTTCCATAGCGATGGAAAGTGTACCGCGACCTTGGCGTGTATGCCCCTCGAGCGATAACTCGCCGACAATCGCATATTCCTCCAATAAGTCAGAAGACATTTGTCCACTGGCCACCAACAGCCCAATCGATATTGGCAAATCGAAAGTCGCAGCCTGCTTGCGCAGTTCAGCCGGGGCCAAGTTGATTAAGATATTGTCGTCAACGTAGTTGAAACCCGAGTTGACCATCGCACGTTCAACTCGATGCGTACTTTCCTTGACTGCCGTGTCGGGCAGTCCAACGATGGTCGTGCGATTGACCGCTGCGGCAGAGATATCGACTTCGACATCAACCAAAAACGCGTCGATGCCGACCAAAGTAAATGTCTTCAGACGTGCCAATGGCATTCGAGCAAACTCCCCCGTCGAGTACTTTTATGATGTGTACTTGAGCCCCGAGGGCAGATTGTAACAAGAATCCCGTGCCGGTGTTACGGTTTGGCGCGGCCCAGCACTTTGCTGGCCTCAAACAACGGAACACCTTTCAGTTCCCCGGTCACCACGAGACGTTGATCAACCCAGCCTTGAAATTCGCAGGCTATCAGGCCACCACGACGCAGTTTCGTGCCCTGAACCATGATCGTAAATCGTTGCCCAGGAAACACTGAACCTCGAAACCGCACGTTTTCGATTCCTCCCAGTCCAACCACATCGCAGCCCAGCAGGTCATTCTTGACCGTAAAATAAGACGACAGTTGCGCGGCGACCTCGCACATCACAACCCCAGGCATCAATGCAAAACCGGGCATGTGGCCGCGGACCCAAAAATCGTTAACGCTTGTGTCTTTGTAACCGACGCAGCGGTGCGTGGCCAACTCTTCAAACAGAATTCCGTCTAATTGGCCCATTTCGAATCGCTGGTGGTTGCAACCATTTATCTCGTGCAAAGTCGCAATTGGCCGCGCTTGATCAAAAAGGGAAAAATCAACGATTGGGTCGATGCTGCTCAACGAAATTGCCTTCCACCTCGAGTCCTGAACCGAAGAATCTTCGTCCCGACAAAGTTCTGCTCGATGATATGAAAAAGTGACAACATTGGCAACAAGGAGGGGAACCATTGTTGCAATTCGACTGGGGACATGGGACAATTAGGCGGTCGCTTGACAGCCAATTCCCGCCCCTTAAAGGAGTCCTGCCGTGGTCGATCCCGCCTCAAATGCAAAAAAAACCACTTCATCGGTCGCTGTGCTCACCCCAATAAGTCGTCGAAAGCTGCTCAAAGCTGGTACGGCGGCGCTGGCAATCCCATATTTCGTTTCTCCCTCGGCCTTGGGGTTGGGCGGGCATGTGGCGCCGAGCAATCGCATCACGATCGGAGGAATCGGAACGGGCGGAAAAGGGCGTCACAATTTGGAGCAGTTTTTAGGATTCGAGGATTGTCAAGTCGTTGCAGTTTCTGACGTAGATCGAAACCACGCACAGGCTGCAAAAACGATGGTGGACCAGAAGTACGGAAACCAAGATTGCGCCAGCATTGCCGACTTTAGAGAGATGTGTCAACGCGGAGATATTGACGCGATCTGCGTGTCGACCCCGGATCATTGGCACGCGTTAAATACCATTGCAGCGTTGCGGGGCGGCAAAGACGTTTACTGCGAAAAGCCGTTGGCCAATAGCGTCGGGGAAAGCAAAGCCATGCGCGACGTGTCGCTGGCGACCGGTCGCATCGTTCAGTGCGGTTCCCATGAACGTTCAAACAATCGGGCTCGTTACGGGTGTGAGTTGGTGCGTAGCGGACGATTAGGCAAAATCCATACGGTGGAAATCAACTTGCCGTGTGACGATTCACATCATATTGAAGCGAAAAAGTTGACGGATATTCCACCGGTCGAGGAAGTTCCTGAAGGCTTGAACTACGATGCCTGGTTGGGGCATACACCGACCGTTCCATATATTCCTCGTCGTGTACATTTTTGGTGGCGATTCAATTTGGCGTACGGTGGTGGCGAAATGACCGATCGGGGAGCGCACATCATCGACTTGGCTCAACTGGCATTGGGAATGGACGATTCGGGACCGGTTCACTTCGACGCGAAGGGCGACCGTGCCCAAGGAAGCCTGTACGATGCCTACTGGGAATACAACTTTGTAAACACCTACGCCAATGGAGTTCGAATGGTGGGCAAAAGCGAAGGGCCCCGCGGCCTGAAGTTTATCGGCGAAGACGGTTGGTTGATGATGCACATCCACGGGGCCAACCTGGAAAGCAGTCACCCCGAATTACTGGACGAGGCCAAAAACGAACGCGAAAATCTGGTGAAATTAGGTCGAAGCCTTGGGCATCATCGCGACTTTATCGACTGCGTCAAGACTCGCAAGGACCCGTTCGCAACGGCCGAAATTGGTCATCGCACGGCCACGATTTGCCACTTGAATAATCTAGCCATCCAATTGGGACGACCGCTCAAGTGGGATCCAGTCGCTGAGCAAGTAATCAACGACGCCGAAGCGAATGGCTTGTTGACTCCGAAGATGCGGGCCCCGTGGAGCTTGGAGATCGGGGCTTAATCTCTCCGCCATTTGCTGGATGATTTCCGAACCGCCAGTGCCCTGGAACACGCAGGGCATTGGCGGGTTATGGCTGGGCTGTTCCTTGAGGGAGCTGGTGTTGACATTCACGAAATCGAGCCGCATGACACTGCTGGTTCTAGCCTTTGCGTGGTTGTTATCTGGCGCGGTTTCGTGGGCGCAACAACAACCGAACCTCGTTTGGATCATGGCTGACGATCTCGGCTATGCGGAACTTGGTTGTTATGGACAGAAGGTCATCCAAACGCCAAACCTAGACCGCATGGCAACCGAGGGACTCCGGTTCACACAATTCTATGCAGGAGCAACCGTCTGCGCTCCTTCTCGCAGCGTTCTGATGACCGGCCAACATCACGGTCGGACACGTGTACGTGGCAATGCCGGAACCGAGAATCCGCAATCCCAAGCTTTGCGAGATGAGGATGTGACGGTCGCCGAAGTTTTGAAAGGGGCGGGTTATCGTACCGCGTTGATCGGAAAGTGGGGCTTGGGAGATGAAGGGCCCGCGGATTCTGGATTGCCGCGTCGCCAGGGCTTTGATTATTTTTTTGGCTACTTAAGTCAAGTGCACGCGCACAACCATTTCCCAGACTATCTGTGGCGAGACGAGAACAAGGTTCCCTTGACGAACATTGTTGCTCCAGTAGGAAACCGTGGTGGTGGCTACGCAACCCAGGCCAGGGAGTTTGCGGACGACTTGTTCGCGAATGAAGCATTGGAATTTGTGGCCCAAAATAAATCGAACCGTTTTTTCCTGTTTTGGAGTCTCGTAACGCCGCACGCGAATAACGAACGAACACGGGAATTGAAGAATGGTGCGCATGTTCCTGACTTCGGACCGTATGAACACGAGGATTGGACGGAGCAAGACAAAGGACATGCCGCAATGATAACGCGGCTGGATTCGCATGTAGGGCGATTGTTAGCAGAGCTGAAAAAACAGGGAATTGCGGAAAACACTTTGGTCATCTTCACCAGCGACAATGGCCCCCATGACGAAGGCAATCACGATCTGACGCGGTTTTCGCCGAGTGGTCCCTTCCGCGGCATCAAGCGAAGCTTGACGGAAGGGGGAATTCGGGTGCCCATGATTGCTTGGTGGCCTGGGACCATTGCAGGAAATACCAGCGCGGACCATGTTGGCTATTTTGGCGATTGGATGGCTACCGCCTCGGAATTGGCTGGCGTCCGTGCCATAGAAGGCACCAACTCCATAAGTTTTGTGCCGACTTTACGTGGTCAAAGTACCGAGCAGCGGAACCACGAATTTCTTTATTGGGAGTTTCACGAAGGCGGATTCAAGCAAGCCGCATTGTGGAACGGTCGCTGGAAGGGCATTCGTCAAGGAGCGAAACGGGAACTGGCCTTGTACGACTTGCAGAGCGACCCAGGCGAATCAACCAATGTCGCTTCGCGTTTCCCAGATATAAAGAGCAAGTTGGAAGCCTACCTTTCCGAAGCCCGAACCGAGAGTGCCGAATGGCAGCCACGATGGCCGAATGGCACGGCGACAAGGTGATCATTACGGATTTTCCGTGTTCGGGCGGGAGAATCCTCCGTTGTGGCCGTATTGTCGCCTACCGAACGTAAATTCCTCAACTATCATTGACCATCGGAACCAACCGAGCGGATTGGTGAACCAGCGAAGTTTTACGTGAATGATGATGCATGCCAGAGATAACGAATTGGTACAGCGAACGCTTGCAACGCGATATGCCGCTTGTTCGGTGGGGACATTGGGGCCGGCCATTATTGTTGTTTCCGACGGCGGGCGGCGACGCTTGGGAAGTGGAGCGAATGCACTTGATTTCCCATCTGCAGCCGCTGATTGATGGGGGACGAATCAAAGTCTATTCGGTTGATAGTTACGCCGGACGAACATGGATTCAAAACCGCTCGAATCCACAGCATTGTGTTTGGGTGCAACAACAATTTGACGCCTACATTCGACATGAAGTTGTTCCTGCAATTCGGATGGACTGCAAATCCGATTCGATCGAACTCTTGACGGCCGGAGCGTCGATTGGAGCCTACAACGCATTGTTGACCATTTGTCGTCACCCGGATGTATTCTCGCATGCCATCGGAATGAGTGGCACGTACGACATCGAGCACTGGCTCGGTGGTCAACGGATCTCTGAGTTCTACAACTATTCGCCGGTACATTTCTTGCCACATCTTCCGGAAGGCGATCGCTTGCAGCGACTTCGGCAGCGGGCGATTATTCTGGCGACCGGGCAGGGCCGCTGGGAGAGTCCGGGCGATTCGTGGAAGGCCGCACATGCGTTGGGAGCACGCGGTGTCCCGAACCGGGTAGACTTATGGGACGCGAAATGGGATCATGATTGGCCAACTTGGCGAGCGATGTTGCCCCAGTACTTGGACCAAATTACCGCGTAAAATCTAGCGACCCGATGCCCAACTCTTGTGAACGGAACCCCAAGTTTCAACAGCCGCTGGTATTGTTGGGTCAACAACGTGAGATACCTCGCCTGCAAGCGGTCTTGGAGCAACGCGGGATTTCGGGCCCCGTTGGTTTGGTCTCCGCGGGTTGGGAAGAAGATGAAGATGACGATCAATGGGTTCGCGACGCCGTGGATAACCCGGTCGTTAACTCGCACTTGTACGCGCTCGCGGATGACTTGTTTCAACGGGATCCCGAGGTTATCCAACTGTTGAGGGAGCGGCAGGATCGATTGCGAGAACTTCGCGAGATCAATGAACTACAAACCGAACATCTTGGAACGGTGGCCCGCGAGTTGTGGCGCCGATTGGAAACGCATGTCGGAGCGGCCACGTCGCTGCGGCAAACCATGGAACAAATCCAGGAGATCGACCGCTCCTACCTCGAGTCCATTTCCGTAGTGATTGCCGAATACGATCATCGAATCGCTCCGAAAGAACGGCCGAGCGTGTTGGAGTATCGCGCGAGAGTGCTGGAGCGTTTGCAAGAATGCCAGGCGTTGTTCATTGCTGGCGGGCATGTCGGCGTCTTATTGAATCGCTTGAATCTGTGCCGGTTACTCCAACATGTCCAGTTACCCATCATTGCTTGGTCCGGTGGCGCGATGGCATTGGGCGAGTGCGTTTATTTCTACGACCATTTTCTCCCACACACCAAACGTGAAATCGAGCTGTCCCGTCGTGGTATGGGACTATTTACAGGAGTCCAAGTGTTTCCACGGGCAAACCAACGGCTGTCCTTGCATGATTCGTGCGAACTTGGCCTATTGGCGCGCCGACTCAAGTGTCAGTGCTTGTTGCTGGACGAGCGGTCAGAAATCGGTTGGTCGGCCGATGGTCACCCTTACGCCAACCACGTGCGTTATGTCGACGAAAACGGCGAAGTTCAGGAGTGGAAGCCATGATGGTCCCGACGCCAGAAGATCTTCGTGCCGCCATCGAGAGTGGCGATGCAACGATCGCGATGTTGCTGCAAAACCAGCGGGTCCCGATCGTTTCCGATAGTCGGGCGACATTTCTTTATCATGGTCAAGCCGATTCGGTAGCCTTGCAACATTGGGTTTACGGGCTGCCCTCGCGAATCGAATTGCAACGCGTCGCAAGAACGCGGTGGTGGATCTTGAGCCTGGATTTGCCGCGCCGCTCACGGATCGAATACAAACTCGTGGTCCGCCGTCACGGTCATGAAGAATGGCTGTTGGATCCACGGAACGACCGAATTGCCCACGACCCGTTCGGCGGCAATTCCGTGGTCCATATGACGGGGTATGAAGAACCGGAGTGGAGCCTGCCTCATACCACTGGGAATCGCGGAACCTTCGAGACCTGGACGCTACCCAGTCGAGCATTGCAGAGCGATCGCGAGATCCGAGTGTATCTGCCGCCCCGGTATCGGCCCAATCGACGCCACCGCTTGTTGTTACTGCACGATGGAGATGACTACGTTCGCTACTCACGCTTGGCGGCCGTGTTGGACAATCTCATTACTCGCTGGGAGGTTCCACCCTTGGTGGTGGGTTTGTTGAATCCACAAGATCGCTTGACAGAGTACGGAGCTGACCGACGCCATGCCACCTTTGTCGTGGAGGAGCTACTTCCCGAACTCGAAAAACGCTATCCGATCATTCGCGAACCGTCGGGGCGGTGCCTCGGCGGAGCCAGTTTCGGCGGGGTCGCGTCTTTGGCAACTGCTTGGTATTACCCGAACACTTTCGACATGCTGTTGTTGCAATCGGGCTCGTTTGCGTTTACGGACATCGGACATCACACCCGGGGGCCCGTTTTCGATCCGGTGGTAAAGTTCATGAATCGCCTCCGTGACTCGATCGGGAAGCCGGCTAAAAAGTTCTACTTGAGTTGTGGAGTCTACGAAAGTTTGATTTATGAGAACCGGTCGCTGGTTCCGCTACTGCAATCGGCGGGGTTTGAAGTAAAATTCGAAGAAGCTCGCGATGGTCACAACTGGGAAAACTGGCGTGATCGCTTGCGAAATGGCTTGATGTGGCTGTTTCCTGTACCTGCTTGGTTTTATTATGAATGACGTGCGTATGTCTCAGACCGTGGTTCGTAGAATTGGCTTATCGCTCGGCGCCGACTTGTGCTGGGTCATCTGTTATGAGGAATTACTCCGTCGCCTAAACTTGAACATCCCGACGCCCGCTGGCAACGTTCGGTTTGAAACCGATCGAGTCACAATCGAGCCCTTCGAAATCCATCAACCCTGCAAGTACGATGTGGTGGTCGATCGCTTGACACACTGGTATCACACAAGCCGAGAATGGATCAAGAAGGCCATCTTGATGGATGATTTGTATGTGTTCAACAACCCCTGGTCGATTCAATCGATGGAAAAACACACGACCTATTGCGCGATGGCCAAACTGGGGTTGCCAATCCCACGAACGTGGTTGATCCCGCCTAAAGCTTATGAACCACAGCCCGACTTACAAGTCACTTTAGAACGATATGCAAAGTTGTTTGACCTGGCGGCCATTGGTGATGATTTGGGATATCCATCTTATCTCAAGCCGTATGATGGCGGTGCTTGGCGTGGCGTTAGTCGAATCGACAACAGCGAAGGACTGAAGAATGCGTATGACGCGAGCGGTAAGAGCCTGATGCATCTACAGAAAGGTATCGATGGATTTGACTTGTTCGTGCGCTGCATTGGCCTTGGGCCACAGTTTCACATCGTGAAGTATGATCCTTCAGCCCCGCTGCATGATCGCTATACCATGAGTAGGGATTTTCTTAGCCCCGAAGAAGCGCAACAGCTTCGCGATATGACGATGACGATCAACAGCTTTTTTGGCTGGGAATTCAACTCGTGCGAAGCGATACGTAAAAACGGCGAATGGCATTTGATCGATTTTGCCAACGCCTGTCCCGATTCTCAGGTGACGTCCTTGCATTTCCATTTTCCATGGTTGGTGCTTTCCAATTTGAAATGGTCGTTGTTTGTGGCCGCAACCAAGAAGAAGTTTCGCAAGACATTGGATTGGGACCCTTACTACGATGTATTGCAAGCGGAGCCCGACTCTTCCAAGCGTTTGGCCAAATATGCCGCAATCGGCCACCAACGTATGGAAACCACGGCGTTTCAAGAGTTTTGTGATCGTCATTTGTCGCATCTGGATACCGTCGCAGCCGAGTTCTTCCATAGTGAACAGGCCAAACAAGCAATTCGGTCCAAAGTCGCGGCACTCTACCCAGCGCACGAAGTCGAATCGTTTACGGAGTTATTCTTCGAACGCGTCAAGGCGTGGTATCGGAACAGCCAATAGCGCGCGACGCGGCACACGCTTGAAATAAAACACCCGCCAGCAACATGAGCTGCGCCGGAGAGGCTTGGCTCTTGGTTGATGACGGGGTCGGAACAGAGACAGGTATTGACTCCGGCTGAGATTCGTCGGCTTCCACCGGGTGAAATAGCAGTTCCTGGGGAGAACCAGACTGCACTTTCAACGCGGCCCGCGCCGACGCCGCTCATGCCAGTATCAAGGCTCAATTCTAACTGACGTTCGTTTTCGATCAAGTTTTTCGTCTGGAATTGATTGAATTTCTCAGGAACTTGCTTCACTTCTTGCTTGTCACAATAATTGCCTCGCTAATCGTGAATTCGTCCGCTAACTAGGCCTGTGGCCGATCCCAAGGAGTGTGCAATGAGACGCCCCAACTATTTTTTAGGACGATATTGGGTTCGTTACTGGATCGTCTTGATAGTGGGACTGGCGAGTTCTTTCGCCCATGGACAGGGCATGTTAATCGATGAAAGCGAAAGTGGCGGTCGATTTGTTTTGCCGCGTCCTCGCCCGATTCGACCAAATCCACCGACCACAAGTTACGCGATCACCGAGTTTTCTGTGAATGCCGCGATCAACAACCAAGTTGCGGTGACGCAAGTTACCCAAGTCTTCAAAAACACGGGCTCAACCCAAATTGAAGCGCGGTTCATTTTCCCGTTGCCTTACGAAGGGGCGGTGGATCAAATGACCTTTCTCGTTGACGGCCAGGAATATTCAGCGAAATTGTTCCCCGCGGATGAAGCCCGTCGCATTTACCAAGATTATCTGCAACGCAACCAAGACCCCGCACTCTTGCAATGGGTCGGTACTGGGATGTTCCAAACGAGCGTGTTCCCGATACCAGTTGGAGCGTCCCGAACGGTCACGCTGCAATATTCGCAACTGTTGCGAAGGGATGGTGGTTTGACGGATTACCTGTTTCCGTTGGCGACGAGTCGCTATACGTCCTCCCCAATCGAGAAGCTTTCATTTCGAGTTTCTATTTCGGATCGTGAGGAGATAAAGAATGTTTATAGTCCGTCCCATCAAGTCGAGGTCAAACGAGACGACGCGCGAAATGTCACGTTGACGTCGATTCAATCCAATGTCGTTCCGGCAACTGACTTCCGAGTCGTCTATGATTCGGCGACAGGCCCGGTGGCCGCCAACTTGATGTCGGCGTGGCCCGAGAGTGAGGAACAAGGATATTTTGTGCTGCTGGCAAGTCCCTCGTTTGATCCGGGGACCGTGGCTCCCCAGCAAAAGATGGTATTGTTTGTCGTCGATCAGAGCGGCAGTATGAGCGGCGACAAGATCGCTCAGGCACGCGAAGCGGCCAAGTTCGTGATTCAAAATCTTCGACCTGACGACATGTTCAACATCATTTCGTATCACGGAAGTGTCAATGTCATGTCGCCGGAAATGTTGCGGTTCAGCGACGAGACTCGTTCGCAAGCACTCGGGTTTGTGAACGGAATCAATGCGGGAGGCATGACCAACATCGAGGAGGCCATGAAGAGTGCCTTAACACAGATGACGGATGCAACCGTGCCAAGTTACGTTGTCTTCCTTTCCGACGGGATGCCCACCGTTGGCGAGAAGAACGAAATGAAGATTGCAGCCAATTGCCGACAATGGAATTCGGTTCGAGCGAGGATTATTTCGTTTGGCGTCGGCTATGACGTCAATAGCCGATTGCTGGATCGGATTTCACGCGACAATCGGGGACAAACCGAGTATGTTCTTCCGAACGAGAACTTGGAAGCGTCGGTCGCTCGGTTGTATTCCAAGATTTCGGCACCCGTTATCACCAACATGTCAATCTCTTATGAGCTGGATGGACTGAAGGTTGAGGATGGACCGGTAGTAAATCGGATTTATCCGCAAGAACACAGTGAGCTATACGCGGGAACTCAATTAGTGTTGGTTGGCCGGTATCGGCAAGGCGGGCCGACCAAGATCAGAATCAAGGGCTCCCTAGGCGGGCAAACACAAGAATTCGTCTTCGATCTCGAGTTGGCCAAAAAGGGTGAATGTCAAAAGTACCCGTTTGTGAGCAAACTCTGGGCGATGCGCCGGATTGGCGAATTGATTGATCAAATCGACTTGGATGGGAAACAAGAGGAATTGGTCAACGAGCTTGTACAATTGTCACTGAAACACGGTATCGTCACTCCATACACGGCCTACTTGGCTGACGAGAATTCCGTACCGTTGGCCGATCTTGGCCGACAGTTGGCGCTTGCCGATCAAAGCTTGAGTCAGCTTTCCGTGGAAAGTGGCGCCGAAGGTTTTGATGGCCGCAGCTTCAAACAGTCCAACAAGTTGGCCGAAAATTTGCAGGGCCTCCAGCAACGAAACGCGGCCCCCGCCATGGGTGGACGTTCTGGTCGAAGTGGTCAAGGCGCGGGGCTTCCCGGCAACCCCGGTGCAAGTCCCGGACAATTAGACCCGGCCGCGGCGGGCGGACTTATTGGTTCCGAACAGTCGTCTCGCGTTGCAAGTGGAATTCGCCAGGCCGGTTCACAAACTTTTTACAAACGAGGTCGACATCTGTTCGCGGAAAATGCAGTTGATGTAGATTTGGTGAAGAACCGTTCCCAGATCAAGGTTATCAAGCGGTTCTCTGATGAATGGCAGGCCTTGGTCTCAGAAAACACCGACATCGAAAATCAGATTCTGGCCGAACAAGCTGAGGATGAAGATCTGGTCGTGCGTTTGCGAGGTGTGGTATACCAAATTGAATGATTTTCTAGCTAGCTGTTATCAACAATGCGCTCGAGGAACGACGTCAGTCGGCACTTCCTAGGAGTGGAACCCCGCGAAAAAGTCGTATTTTGCGGGCTCGCTCGCGGCCCGCACAGTGTCTCGACTACTGATAGGAGCGTCTTGAGGTTTGCCACGGCTACCGCATTCAAGGCTGGCACTGGTTATTAGACTTCCGCGTCGACTTCAGCGATCCGCATAATCGTTACATCTTACGATTATTCCCAATCGAACGCCTTTTTTGCCTCATTTCGCTGAAGTCCCGGTAAGGTTTAGTACTAGAATCGCGGAGGGGCTGGGGTATAATGGAATGGTCACTGCTCCCGATTCATGACGGGTCTGGGGTGGAACTACATTCATTGCAACCTGTCTCGCCGCAACAATCACGGGCAAGAAACTATGGCCATGTCACAGCAGCAACTTCCTGAGTCATCGCAACCGTTCGACCCGCAGTCGAATAATCATCCGAATGGTTACGCTCCGAACTATCCGGTTGCTCGGCCGCTGGGGAACGGCCAACGTGGGCTTGCCCCGTTTGCACCTCCGGTCCCGTCGGTTGTCGGAAATGGGTCAGCGCCAAGCGGTCCGGGTGGCAATGCGGCAGCTCTCGACATTGTTGGACCAATCCTCCGCCGAAAGTTCTTGGTGGTTTTGATGGCGTTGGTCGGTGGTGGCATCAGTCTTTTGTTTTACTCCAGTCAAGAGATCACTTACGAGTCGTCGGCTCGTTTGATGGTTTCGACTCAGGCGCCTCCCGTTTTGGTCGATGGCAACACGATTCAGCAAAAAGTGGCCATTCCCAAGCATCAAAAACTAATCGTTAGTCAACTGGTTTTAGGTAACGCGATTGAGACGGCGAAACTAAGCAGTTTGAACATGTTCCAGGGCTCCGCTCCTGAGACACTGATTGGCGAGTTGCAGGAATCAGTTTTGCTCATCAAGCCTTCTCGCGAGAAGGAAGACGAGACGATGACGATTGCAGCACAAGGCAAGTACGCTGATGAATTGCCAGTGCTTTTGAACGCCGTTATTCGAGCATACGAGAATGAGATCGCCAAAGACACTCAGCAATCAGGACGAGAAAACTTACAGTTGATTACTCGACTCCGCGAGCAGTTAGAAGAAGAAAAGCGGCAGGCGGAGAAAGAGTATCAGGAAATCCTGTCTCGATTGAATTTGCCGAATCTTGAACATGGCGATAAGTTGGTTAGTCCGTTTATTGCAGAACTCGAACGATTGACCAAGGCAAAGAGCGAAGTGCTTTCCGAGTTGAGAGATTGTACGAGCCGAGTTGAGACGGCTACGAAGATCTTTGCTGCCCCAACGCCTGCGGACCTGAACTATCTTGTCGCTGAAGCTAAGAAGTTTTTGGGAATCACCATCGAGACCAAAGACACGGTGATTGAAAGCCGATTGGCGACCCACAACTATTTGGGATCGAACATCGCCGTTCGCTTGTATGCATTGGAGAAAGAGCTTAGCGACCTGATTTTGCGGAGAGATACCACAGCACGGGCCTTGGCGGATGGGCACCCAACCATGGTGGCATTGCAACGTCAGATAGCAGCCACGGGTGCTTTGCTGGAACAAACGAAAGTTCAATTCGAGAAGACCAACGATCAGTTGACCATTGACGAAGAAGCCAATTCTGAATTGGACGCTCGTTTGGAAAGAACCAAGCAGCAATGGATCGATGTCTACTATTCAGCCATTCGAGCTGCCGAAACCCAACTTCAAGCCAAGTTGGCTCTTCTGGAGGCGGATTTGGCGGATGTGGAAGAAAAGTCTCGGGCAGTTTCCAACGACTTTTTGCAGTTGAATGCTCTGAAGTCCCGAATTGCGGATAGTCAAAAGAATATCGATGGCGTGATTGCCAAGCTGTCCGAAATCGATGTCGTTTCGTCGAATTTTAGTGAGACCAAAGTTCGAGTGATCGACCGGCCGGGAATTGGAATTCGAGTGGCACCGAGTTTGTGGAAGTTTGCGGCAGTTGGAATTTTCTTGGGTGGATTGATGGGCGTTGGCTTGGCTGTCCTGATCGACCGTTCGGACATGACGTTTAGGAACCCCGGTGAAATTTTCGAACGACTGAAGGTTCCGGTGATTTGCAAGCTTCCCGCGGCTCGTGTTCCAAGAAAACAGCAATCCGGAAAGACCAACCCAGCGTTGCTATGCTTGCACAAACCGACCTCAAAAATGGCGGAAGCCGTCCGTGCGGCGAGAACTTCGCTGTTGTTCACCGCTCAGGCCGATGGGTCCAAGGTCTTCTTGTTCACATCTCCGTCACCGGGTGACGGAAAGTCGACTGCAACCGGCAACTTAGCCGTATCCTTGGCTCAAGCTGGCAAAAAGGTTCTTTTGGTTGATGCCGACTTCCGCCGACCTCGCGTGCATGTTTATTTCGGCGAGCCGATGGAGCCAGGTATCATGCAAGCAGTGGCGGGAACCGAGACCTTGGAGAACTGCATCAAGTCTTCCGAGCAAGAAGGTTTGTCGTTGCTGACCTGCGGTGGCCGACCCAAGAATCCGGGCGAGCTGGTGACTTCGGTCGAATTCGGCAAGATGATTTCTGAGTTGCGTGCGAAGTTTGACATTATTTTGATCGACTCGCCACCGCTGCTACCGGTCGCTGATGCAGCAGTGATTTCGTCGCTGGTTGATGGCGTCTATCTGGTGATTCGTATTCGCAAGGGCATTGTTGTGACTTCGGCCAAGTCCAAAGAAAAATTGGACATGGTCAGTGCCAATTTGCTGGGCGTTATCGTCAATGGGGTTGATGACAATCCTCACTACAACGAATACGGCTCCTACGGTTATGGCTACGGCTATGGCTATGGGTATGGTTATGGCTACGGTAACGGAAGTTACTACGAGTCACGGAATTCTCGTTACCAAGAGAAGATTGGTACCAGCTAATTTGGTTTTAGACTCGCCTTTGCAGCTCCTGCAAAGCACTGCGACGCGTCCCTAGGCATTTTTCGTGAGTCTAACTGTGGATCAACGACCCGGTTTCGCCAATGCAAAGTTTCCGGATTGGCTGTTGTCGCTCCGGATTCCATTATTAGTGTTTGGCCACGCGGTGTTATTTGCCATCGCGTTTGTGTCGGCGTATGAATTGCGATTTGATCTTCAGATCCCGGCCGATCATGTGGCAAACTTGTGGCGAATGATGCCGTATGTCCTTGCGACTCAGATTCTGACGTTTTGGGTTTTCAACACGTTCCACGGCTGGTGGAGGTACGTCACGTTTCGCGATTTGCTGTCGTTCGTGGCTCCCTTAACTGTGACGGGACTGTTGTTGTGGATCGGCGGGCAGTTTGTAAGCGTTGCCAAAATTCCGGGATCCATCATCGTTTTGCACATTGTCTTGAGCGGCTTACTAATCATGGCGGCTCGGTCCAGTTGGCGGATCTACAGCGAAGTGCTCGGTAAGGCAAAGGTCCCATTCAAGAAACAGCGCCCCGCCAAAAGTCGGGCGCTGATGATCAGCAACCATCACGATACCCTGGTTCTCGCGAATCAGATCAACAGTCAGACCAACTCAGCAACTCAGATAGTGGGGATTTTGACTTCGAACAAATATCCACGAAAAGCCGTGCGAGCGGGTATTCCGATTTTGGGCAAACCAGACGATGCCCCAAAATTCAAGGACGAAATGAATGTTGATCAAGTTTGGTTAGTGGCCGGTTCGATACCTGGCCCGCAGTTACTTACCCTCAAGACTTTGTATGATGAAGCTGGCTTGAAGACTTTGGTGATTCCGGCTGCGATCGACCGAAGTCCGTCCGGTAGCTTCATCCCAGTGCGAGAAATCGTCATTGACGACTTGCTCCAACGCGACAGTGTGAAACTCGATAATTCATTGATCAATCGCCAACTCGAAGGCCAGAGCATTATGGTCACAGGAGCAGGCGGTAGCATCGGATCAGAGATTTGTCGTCAATTGATGAAGTTCAACCCAAAGCAACTCGTGTTGGTGGACCATCGCGAGAACAGTGTCTTTCTGATTCACAATGAACTCTTGTCACTTCCCAACACGAACACAAGCTTGATCCCCGCCGTGGGAGACATTCTGGATCTTCCAAGAATGCAGATGCTGTTTCGCGAGTACCAACCCGCGATTGTTTATCATGCGGCCGCCCATAAACATGTTGGTTTGATGGAAGAGAATCCGGGGCAAGCGGTTCAAAACAATATCCAAGGAACCAAAAACATCGCCGATTTGGCTGATCGATTTGGCGTTTCTAAGTTTGTGTTGGTCTCAACCGACAAGGCGGTAAATCCAACTAGCGTCATGGGCTGCACCAAGCAAATGGCCGAGCGCTATGTGTTGGCTTTGGGAATTCAATCGGCGACCAGATTTATCGCAGTTCGCTTTGGCAATGTTCTCGGATCGGCAGGCAGCGTGGTGCCAATTTTCAAGGAGCAGATCTCGCGTGGCGGTCCGATAACCATAACCGATCCCGAGATGACTCGCTATTTCATGACGATTCCCGAAGCCTCGCAATTGGTCATCCAAGCGGGATGTATGGGAAATGGTGGCGAGATTTTCGTGTTGGACATGGGCGAACCGGTAAAGATCGTGGACTTGGCCAAAAAGATGATTCATTTGGCGGGGCTTCCGGAGTCGGCCATTCAAATTCGCTTCACTGGAGCGCGGGCGGGAGAAAAGCTGTTCGAAGAGCTGTATTTTGATGAAGAGACCATGATCCCGACACCGCACGAAAAAGTCTTTGCTGCGAAGCACCGAACGTTGCAGTACGATCAAGTTAGTCGCTCCATCGAAATCTTAATGAATTGCGTTCATGAGTCACCGACCGTGGTTCGGCGTATGTTGCAAGATGCGGTGCCTGAGTATCGACCGACAACCGGCCGGGTTCCGTCTCGTCAGGAAGTTTCAGTTGACAAGGATGATTCAGATTCGAACCTCGTTGTTTCTGGGTAATGGATCGCCGCAATGAACCCTGAAAGCTTCTTGGCTCGATTGATCTCTTGGGTTCTATGGCCTTTTTACTATTTCTTGGACCAATTAGAACGGCTAGGGCGACCGCGTGAACGAGCGGTTGATGAACGCGACGTTGAGGCCGAAGAGCGTCGCTTGAACCGAAGATTGTCGAGTCAGTCGACTTCGTTGTTCGGACGCTTGATGTGGTGGTTGTTTCTTCCGTTCTATCTGTTGCTGGATGGATTGGATCGACTTGGGCAATGGGGCCGATCTCGCGAAAATGCTGTTGATGAGCGGGAGATCGATGCTGAAGAGAAGAGACTTCATCGACGACTTTCTCGAGGGTCGCTCGGCGAGTCCTTCTTAGGAAGGTGGCTCGGTTGGGTGCTTTGGCCGTTTTTTTGGATGGTCGATTGGCTCGATCGATTGGGACAGCGGCAAGAAAGATCCTTTGACGAACGGCAAATTGACGCCGAAGAGCGTCGTATTGAGAAAAAATTGTCTCGAGAGCTTAGGACCACGACTCAGCGTCAAGCGCTTGAGCAAACCTGGATCAGTCGCATTGGAAGTGTGGCCCAAGCACCGGTTGTAGGAAGTGTCGATTTCTTGTGGCAGTTCCTCTCGAGCCGTCGCTTGAGTTTATGGCTGTGGAGTATTCCAATCTTGCTAAGTGTCGGGCTATTGGCCGTCGTTTTCTATTTTGCTCAGTTCGGTGAAGATCCTCGAGTTGTAGCTCGGTACGAGGCGGCATTGAGTCAAGCAATCAAGGCAAATGACTCGGACAAGATCAAGCTTTATCGTTTGAAGTTGGCTCAATTGGGCTCTTCAACTCTACGCGGCGAATATCAAACCGCTCTGGCTTTGGCCGATCGTGGGGAATTGGTCCAAGCCTATGAAATCATGAAAAAGCTCACTCCCGTTGGGCAGCCTGGCTTCGAGGGCGCGCATTTTTGGATCGCGCAAAACCTGATCGAGGGTCGCTTGGGCGTTCGGGAACCTGAAAGCCTAACCCTGGCGTTAGAGCATCTGGAACGATTGCGAACGCGCGCTGGAGATTCTCCGGAGATTCGCCTCCTGGAGGGCCTTGGTTATGCGCGATTGGGGCAAACCGGGGCGGCGGTAAATGCGCTGTCACCCATCGCCAACTCGAATGTTATCGCCTCATTTCTGTTGATGGAAATTTATTCTGCTGAAGGCAAACAGGCGGAAGCCCGTATCCAAGCGCAAAATGTCCATCGGAAGCTAACTCAAGCGGAAAACCAGGGCGAGAAGCTGAATGAAGACCAAAGAAAGTGGCTGACCGTCGCCACGCGCGTCATCGGTGATGCCAAGTTGGCTGCGGATGCGGTGGAGCAATGGTATCGTGCCAATCCGAACAGCGTCGAGGCACGCGTCAATCGCACCCGAATTCTGTTGCAACAAGTAAGTACGTGGAGTCGGAACCCCAAGTCGGCTGATTTGGACAAGATGCACCAAAACCTGACCCAAGCTGCCGCGACCGTTCCGATAGAACAAGCCGGTATGTTGTCGGCGATTGCCAACTCCATTGGCACATTGCGAAAGCAGAACAATGTCATCGAATCCTTGTACCAAAAATTGTTGAGCGACCCGAACCTGTCAGGAATCTTTGTTGAGTCGTTCGGTACGTTGGCGGCGGTAGATCAGGACTGGGCGAAAGCGGACGAACTTCTGGGTCGAGCTGCGGCCGCGAGTCCGGAATGGGGGAATGCTTGGAATAATTGGGCTTATGTGATCAGTGCCGCTTTTCCAAATCGTCTAGACGAAGCCTTGCGTTATGCGGACAAAGCGGTAACGCTCCAACCCGATAATCCGGACTATCGGGAGACTCGCGGGATGATCTACTACAAGCTGCGCAGTTACGAACAAGCCATCGCCGATCTTGAAATCGCGGCGAATGGAATTAACGAACTGGCATCGGTTCATGCCGCGTTGGCCGATTCGCACCGACGACTGGGTAATAACTCGGTGGCCGATGTTTACGAGCGGCAACTTCTCAGGCGCCGAAATTAATGTCCGGCAATCGATTCATTCGCGTCTTGCAGGCTTTGGCGGATCTCACGGATCGGCCCACGCGGTGGTTGCGTCGATTGGATTTGCGATTTTCTAAATCGCGCGCCACTTCGGGGTCGCTGGGACAGTTTTTCTCGTCTTTCAATCGTCGTGTGTTTTTGCTGTTCGTCTGGCTCACATCCCTCGTCGATTTGCCATTGAAATGGTTTCGACAAATTCGACCCTCGAGACGTGTACAGCCAGAAAAACTTTCGTTGATGGCGCGGGCCGAAGGGACCATGGGGCGGTTCCTTTTGGGAGTTCTTTGGGTTTTGCGTTTCCCGTCGGAGCGAATCGATCGTTGGTTCGGGAAGACGAAAAAAATAGTGGTAGCGGATCCGAAGTTAGAAGAAGAGGAACTCAAGCGACAGCTACAACGCAGCATCGCGGCCAAACGTCATCGCGACAAGCTGGCCAAGTCGTTGCCCGGTCGGATTGGCCGTTATGTGATTATTCCCGCGACTGGCTTCGTAAACTTTGCATTCGCTTATGCCAGGACGCGAACACTGGCTTTGGTAGGTTGGGGCGTCCCTGTAACACTCGCGACGGCCTTGTTGTTTTCCGTCTATTTCCAAGTTTCGTTCTTTGACAATTCCCGATTAGCTGGGCGTTACGAACTCGCGCTGGCCGAAGCGGTTAAAGCCGGGCGTACCGAAGAGGCGGATCGCTTTCGACTGAAATTGGAGCAACTGGGTTTTCGTACCGATCGTGGCAACTTTCGTACGGCAATGGCATTGGCCGAGACCGGTGACTTTCGGGGAGCCTACGAACTAATGTTGGAAATCGCGCCACCAACGCGACCAGGATTTCCAAGTGCCCATTTGTGGATCGTGGAAAATCTCTTGGACGGGAAGTTGGACATGCCAAGTTCGCAAGCATTGGAATTGGCGCTCCTGCACATCGCCCAATTGCGAACGCGGGTTGGTGAGGCTGATCAACTCTTGTTCTTGGAGGGACTGACGAACTTTCGAATGGGCCGCTTGGATCGCGCGCAACGATCATTGGAAAGCGTTCGCGGCGATGTTTCCCCGGCAAGCGCGCTCTTATTGGAACTATATTATCAGCAACAAAATATCACCGCTCTGAAGAAAACTGCGGTGACTTTGAGTCGGCAATTGCAACAACGAGTCAATGAAGGCAAAGAACTAACCAACGAAGAACAGATCTGGTTAACCGCCGCCCATCTGGCTCTCGGAGATGAGTCCGTCGCAAATGCGGCGGTTGAGGATTGGTACCGAGCCAATCCGGCTAGTCCAGCTGCCATGCGGAGACAAGCAACACTCGAATTACGACAAGTTGACATCTGGTTGAAAAATCCGGAGCAAATGCCTATCGAAGAAGTTAGGAGTAAGCTGACTTCGATAGCGACGACACTGCCAGAAGATGATCGTTTGTTGGTCTTGGATCGATTGAGTTCAATCGCACGCCAATCCAAGAGAAATGTCCAAATCGCGGGATTGTTCGAATCACTTCTGCAAGAATCCGAGTTTCCTGCATTTGCCGTTGCACATCTCGGTAGTTTGTCTGCCGAGCTTGGACGCTGGGATGATGCCGAACGACTGTTGCTTCGCGCGACCGAAGTTGATCCAAAATTAGCTAACGCTTGGAACAATTTAGCATTTGTCCTAAATAGCACTTCGAGTCCACGGCGTCCTTTTGCTTTAAAGTATGCCGAACAAGCAATCGCTTTAGATCCGGATAATCCACTGTTCCGTCAAACGCGGGGAACCGTTTATTTCAATTTGCGTCGCTGGGACCAAGCCATCGCTGATTTGGAAATAGCGATCAATGGCAACCGTGACTTGCCCCGCATCCACCAAATGTTAGCGGAATGCTACCGTCAGGTTGGCAACGTGGAACTGGCGGAACTCTATCAAAACGCAACCCGCCAATAGTGTCGCTGTATCGATTCGTTGCTCGGGCAATCAATTGCGGACAAAGTAAGAATCCTTCGTAATTGGCCCGCTTCCGGTGAAGTGTTGACGCACCGTTTCGGCATCGTGCGCCACCGACGGATGGATTTCCACTCGGACGCCATTGGCGACTTCCACGCCCGCTGACTTCAACCAACGAATTTGCTGCGCCATGATCGCGGCCTGTGTCGTCGTCGGCGACTCCGTTGGCGACGAATCGGGGTTCTTCACTGCGGCAAAACCCTCCGCCGCATCCACTTCGACAACCATCGCGCGTTTCGCCATCGGCAACAAATCAAAAATGAATCGCTCGAACTTGAATGCGTTTTCGGTTGCAGGTTGAACCAATCTTCCGTGCTCGTCCACGAAGGGAACTTTCTTCTTCGCGACATGAAAGGGCAAGCCGGAACCGGTGCTGGTTACGTTTCGGGCCGCTTGTTCGAGGAAACTTAAGCTAAAGACATGAACCGCTATGTTCCCGGCCCAGATGCGGAGACTGCCATCGGGCAATCGTTCGTGCGCCAATTCCTCCGGTAGGTCGCTGTACTCGATGACTTCCAACCGGTCACCAACCGATACGATGTTTCCCACTTTCTGCAGAGGATGAGATTTTCGAATGGCTTGAGTTGTAACATCGGCTTGATTCCGCAGATGCAGACCAATGACCAACGGATCGCACAGCTGAACGATTGGGTTGTCGACTTGACAATAAAATAGATACTCGATTCCACGAACCCGAGCCTCGTTGAGGCAACCGGATTCGTGAAAGGCCTGCAACATCCCACCATGGCCGTCCGGGCTGAGAAACAACTCGGAGGGACTTGCGAGCAGGAGCTGGCCCGTTGCGGCATCAACCGCCGGCATCGTCCCTTGGCAAAAGACCCGTAGATCTTCGCTTGGCAAGTCGAAGTTCAACTCGTCCGCGAAGTGCAAACGAGTCGCCTGATCCGTGGCGGGGCTGGTCATGACGAATAGTGGGATTCGCGTTTGATGGTGCGCTGCTCGAGCCTTGAGAAGGTCAATCAACATTCGAAACAAGGTGCGTTTGGACAACGGCCCGATCGGAAACATCCCTTTCGGATGTTCGAACCCCAAACGACTTCCCTGACCGCCTGCCACCAAAATTGCCCCAACTTTTCCCGCACGCAAGGCCTGTTCGCCAACTGCGATCGCCTCACGCCGTAACTTTGGTTCCGCCTGATTCGCCAAAGTGACCGAAGGTGGTGAATTGGCGCGCTTCGCCAGGCCGGACCAATCGGTTGTCTCGCGAGTTTTCTGAAACAGCTTTGCCATTAGCTCCAGGTCGACACGTTCCAACTGCCTGGCCAGCTGCTGCTGCTGCTCCAAGTCCAACTCGGCCCAAAACCGCAATACATGATGTTGGTTGAAGGAAGCCAGACGCATTTCAAGTTGCTTTAACATGTGAGTCTCCATTATCTGCCTTATCTGCAAGACCATTCAAAGTTTAGCAAGTCCGCTACCTATCCCGTCCGCCAACCTGAGAAACGCCTGCTTTCAGGGAGCCGCCGCCTTCGGAACAGACCTATTGCCACTGTTAACGGAGCGGTAATGACTCCAACCAAATCGCGTTCGAACGCTGGTGTGTTTATCGTCGTCTTGACAAACGATTTATCCATTTTTTCAAGGCTCACGCTTATGCCGGTCATGCTCCGCTACAGAAGACAATAACACGCTTGTCCAGGAAGCATAGATAAGACAGGGCGTTTGCATCGAATGTAAAAAACGCGAAAAGTTTTCCGTGAATGCGGTTCCTGCTAATATTTCGGTTCTTTCCGGTCGATCCTGTTACGGAAAGCTTGTTGCCAGGTTTGGCTCATCCTTTGCCAAGGAGCGTACTGTGAAAAGATCGATCTTCGTGTTGGCCAGCCTGTTATGGCTGGGGTTTCAAAGCACTGGTCAAGCCCAGTGGGGAAACCAACAACACAACCCATATCGAGTCGAGTTCGGCGTATCGATCATGGATCGTCCGGGCGATGAGAACAATACCGCCCCGATCCTGCGAAGTCTGCTCAACGGCGATACATTCATCAACGGCGAGCAACTTTCGGATCCGGGTACGGGAGCTGGACCAGATCTGAGTATTCAGTACTTCCCGAATGCCAGTACGTTCCACTACGAATTCCGTGGCCGGTACTATGGCTGGAATGACCAATCCTCGCACGTTGGCAACATGGAGTTGACGGGGGCAGCGGGGCTGGAGTTTAGCCGCTTCGAGACGGACTATACATCGGACTATATTAGTTTGGAATTCAATGCCAAGCGAACGGTTCGCCCGGGGTTCAATGTGTTGGGTGGAGCTCGCTTTATCAATTTGGAAGAGAAGCTCAGGATGTTTGGCAACGGGCAAGCCGTACTGCCATTTCCGTTTCCGCCAGCGGACTTTGAGCAAGACTTCAACATCCGAGCGTCCAATCCAATGTTAGGTCTGCAAACAGGATTGGATCTGGGATGGCAACTGGGAAATCGACTGGAAGTGAATTCGTTCTTGCGAGCCGGTGGCTACGTCAACTTTGCCAAGCAACGTACACGATTGGTTAACGACTTGTTAGGCACAGATACGACCACCGTGACTGACGGATCACAGCTTTCGTTCGCAGGCGAAACCGGAGTCCGGGTCAACTTTGAGATTTTTGAACGCCACTTGTACGGCTTCGTCGGCGGTGAGGCTCATTTCTTGAACCGAATTGCCACAGCGCCTTCGCAACTTGAACTGTCAGGCACTGGTTTCGCCGGTCTAAACACCGTTGCACCTCGATTCTACGGTGTCACCTTTGGTTTGGATGCTCGCTTCTAAATCGCATCGAGTTCAACAAAATCAGCCCAGATCCCGGCATACGGAATCTGGGCTTTTTTGTTGCCCAAACTCAATCGATCGTTTGCGGCTGGATAAACAAGGCCCGTTTTTGACCTGGCAGCGAATAGTCGAACCCACAATCCATCAAGAACTTGTCACTGGCGCTAATCGCCATCAATTCCAAGATCCCCTCATCACGAGTAACTTCCACGCAAAATCGAACCAGTTGCTTGCCGATTCCTTGACGCTGGAAGTCCGGGGCCACGCACAAACACTGAATTTCCGCCAATTTATGGGAATAAATTTCGACGGCGACAAAGCCAATCACGCGGTCGCCGCAGTAAACCAGTTGGCTATATTGCAGCAGGGCCGCAACTTGCTCCGGTGTTCGAGTTAGAATCTGCTGCCTTTCCATAAAAGGGCGGAGGAAGTCGTAGACTGCCTGGATGTCTCCGACGGTGGCGCGCCGATAATGGAACTCGCACTCTAATTGTTCGCTCATGATTCCTAACTGATTCCCCTAGCGGATGGGTTGGATCGGTAATTCGCAGCAATAATGATGAATCAATTGTCGATATGCTGCAATGCCAAGTCGCATTTGGTCCAACGTAATGAATTCCTGGTTCGTGTGAGCTTGGGCGATACTACCTGGACCAAAGATGATCTTTTGCTCCATTTCCGTTAACACGCCCCCGTCGGTGGCATATCCAACCGTCTCCACCTCGTTGGTGTTCATGATGGACTTGGCTTGCTTTACAAGGTCCGAATTCGGATCACTCCAGAACGCCTCGCAATTCTTTCGCACCGTCATTTGAACATCGTGTTTCTTTGCCGCGTGCGAGATACGCTTCAAAATAGATTCGCAATCCATGTTTGGCATCGGGCGTATATAGACTTGAACATCGCAGCGTGGGCTTGTTACGTTAACCGCCGAGTTCCCATCGGAAACCGTGACATTCATGGACATCGTCGGTGGGTCAAAGCGATCGTCGAACCAATCCGTAACGGTCTCGGTTTCTTCCCGAATCTTCCAGATTTCATGTAGAAAAGGAATCATCGCCCAGTTGGCGTTCTTCCCAGCACGTGTGCTCGAGTGGGCTGCGACACCCATGGTTCGAAAACGCATGGTGCACGATCCCTTGTGGGCATGAACAATACTCAGCTCGGTGGGTTCGCCGATCACTCCAACGGTTCCGTGATTGATCATTTCCCGATAGAGTTTGGATTCTTCCACGACTTTCTTCGCGCCGCCAAATCCGATTTCCTCATCGGCCGTAAAGACCAAGTACAAAGGTCGAACCATTTTCTCGAACGGAACTTGTTGGGCAGCGTCCAAAATGCAAGCCAGCGATCCTTTCATATCGCACGCGCCACGGCCATACAATCGCCCACGACTAACCACTGGCTCCCATGGCGTGACCCGTTTCGTGAACCATGTCGGAGCCGGCACAGTGTCCGTGTGGCCAAAATACGCGAGTCCGCCGTTCCCCAGTCCTTTCTTGGCGACCAAGCTAACTTTTTGCACATTATTGGCGTCGCGATATCGGATTTTTTCGATAAAAAAACCGTGCTTGATGAGTTTGAGTTCCAGGAACTTCGAGATGTAGCGATTGCTCCGATTGCTGGTCGAATCGAAACGAATCATGCGGCGAAGATATCTTAGTGCTTTCATTTCTTTCATGCGTTCCCAAAACCTTCCCAGCAAAAGACGTCAAACTTCTTCACCCCAGCACAGAGCAATGCTAAGCTCTTATCTTAACCCAAGTTGCCTCGTTCCGAGTCGACCCACTCCTGATTTTTGGTTCTGAGCCACTGGATTACCCCGCAACAAGATCCGATGACACCACAAGATTCAGCCAACGAATTGGCCAATTCCTCCGAATTGATAGTCGCCAACGCCCGGCAGATATTGTTTGTTACCGGCCGATTGGCCGAGCCAGCTTTACGCAGTGAGGTCCATGCGTTGGCACAAAAAATGGGCTTCAAGTATGAGGTGCAAGTATTGCCCATTACTGTCGCAGCCCTGTTGACCGTGCCGTGGGTGGCGAAACGGTTGACCGCGACAGACTCCACGGACCTGGTCGTTTTGCCAGGCTATTGTCGTGGCGAACTGGCCGAATTGGAACAACAAATGCGTTGCCCCGTTCTGCGCGGCCCTAAGGACCTCCGCGAATTGCCCAGTTGGTTTGGGCAGACGGGCCAGCGTCCATCGTTGGACCGATGGGACATCGAGATCATTGCCGAAATCAATCACGCTCCACAACTTTCGCGTGAGCAGCTAGTCTCACAAGCGAGACAGCTCGCTGCTGCTGGTGCCGACGTGATCGATATCGGTTGTGAACCCGGGTACTCCTGGAATGGTGTGGCGGACGCCGTGCGCGCCGTTCGAGACCTCGGTTGTCGGGTAAGTATCGATTCATTGGATGTCGACGAAATCAAAGCCGGATGCGCCGTGGGTGCCGAACTCGTTCTCAGCGTCAACCAATCCAACCGAACAGCGGCCCAGGAATGGGGTGTCGAGGTGGTGGCGATCCCTGATCAGCCCCACGATTGGCGATCGTTGGAAGAAACTGTTGAGTATCTGCAAACGCATCAAGTCCCATTTCGGATTGACCCCATCTTGGAGCCAATCGGTTTTGGCTTTGCCGAATCGTTGAGACGTTACTGCGAAGCCCGACGTCAGTGGCCCTCATGCCCCATCATGATGGGCGTCGGAAATCTCACGGAGCTGACTGACGTTGACTCGGCCGGCGTCAATCTGTTGCTCTTGGGAATATGCGAAGAACTTCGGATTCACAGTGTGCTCACCACGCAAGTGATTCCTTGGGCGCAAACGGCGGTTCGCGAGCTGGCGGTGGGTCGTCGCCTGACGTATCACAGCATTCACCACCGTGTTCCACCCAAACGACTGGCTTCTGATTTGGTAATGCTGCGCGACACGCAAATCAAACGACACGATCGGGATGTCCTAAAAAAGATGGCATCCGAGATTCGCGATTGGAATTTTCGACTCTTTATCGTGGACGGACAAATTGCTTGCTTGGGCGGAGGCGAATTCTGGTTGGCAGAGGATCCGTTCGAACTGTTTGATCAAATCATGCAACATCAACCTCCCAATCTTGATCCGAGTCACGCGTTCTACTTGGGGTACGAAATGTGCAAAGCCATGACCGCAATGCATTTGGGAAAAAACTACGAGCAAGACGAGGCCCTAGATTGGGGAATTCTGACCGTCCCGGAAACGGATCGCCATCGATTAAAGAAACGCACCCAGAGATAAAACCATCGACCAATTCCACAAAAACCAATATCGCCGCACCATTCGCCCCTATTTGCTCGTTATGGACGCCTCCTCCGCTGCCGAATGGTTCAACCGCGTGTCACTGTAACTTTCGCGCCGCTGCAAAATGTCTGGAATCAAGGCCACCACCAAGACAACGGCCATCAACAATGTGGGTATGGTCAGAAGATACTTCCAGGAATGTTCCCACCAAAAGTGCATAAAGAACAACACCACCAGCGCTGCTTTCGCGGAGCTAATTCCAATCATAACCTGCCACTTGGTTTGCGGCAAAGCAAACAGATTCTCGGCATTGGCCACCCAGAACGAGGCCAGCGTTAAAGCAACCAAGATCACGAACACGCCAACGAACAATGGCGTACGGTCCACTTCGGCATGATCCGCCATGGGGGCTTCACTTTCAGAACAGGTACAGCAACGGGAACAAAAAGATCCAAACAATATCGACAAAATGCCAATACAAAGCCATGTTCTCGATCCAAGGTGCCACGGTCGGCCCCAGACTCGTTGGCAACAGGCAAACAAAGGCAATCAAACCTGCTAAGACATGAATCGCGTGTAACCCGGTTAAGAGGAAATAAGTACTAGCCCATGTATTTCCATTCGGAAGAACCATTGGCAGTCCCCAATGATAGCGATCATTCAATCCTTCCCAACCTTTTCCGGCCTGGCTCACCTCTTCCAACAACTTGGCTCGATTGTTCCATTGTCCCAATTGTAAAGCCACGGTTGCTAGTTCATTCTCGATCGCGACCTTTCCTTTGGCTTGTTCCAAGGCCGCAGCTTGGTCCTCATTCGAATCAATCCCTGGGATCGCTGCCAGCCTTTCCTTCAAGGTTTCTTGTTGTGCCGCCAAGCTCACTATTTCTTCTTGCACACGAAGACTTTCGCGTTTCAAGCAACCCTCGATGTAGCTCCAATTCGCCGCCTCTGGGTAAATCATGAATGCCAACAAATCCAGTATCTCCTGTTGGACATATGGATTCCGAACCCGGCCGACACGTCGCTCTGTCCAACCAACCGTCGCTTCGCGCAGAAACATCAAGCGGTCGTCGCTGGCTTTATCGCCCTCGCTGGCCTCCCAATTCGTGAGAGTGAACGACGGCCCAGATCCTTTACCAAACGATTGGCGATCGCTTTCCGCAACTTGATTGGTCTGGGAATCCGAAGCCGCTTTATCTTGTGTCCCCACCAAATCAGCAAATCGTTTCTTCACTGCCGACAAATAATTCAAGTCCGCTCGTTCGTACATCAAACTACGAGGACGTTGCGGGAAGATCCCGTGCGAGAACTTGCCGGAATACTCCCAGGCTTTGATGCCTAAAAAACCAAAGCCCAGCACCAGGGTGACGATCAACCAACGGCGGGCTAATTGCGAACGGCTTTGCTTCGCGGCTTCAAACGCAAACACGACCGTTACGCTGGATAACAGTAAAACGCAGGTGTTCAACGCGCCAACCGACTCGACCAAATGAACGACGTCAGGTGTTGGCCACGTTCCCTCGGGCACTCCAAAACGGAGCACAATGTAAGATCCAATCAATGCCGCGAAAAACATGATCTCGGTTGAAAGAAATAGCCACAGGGCCAATTTCCCCCGACTTATCGGCAAACTAGCCTGATACGTCAACACGACATGGGCATGCCCTGCCGACGCATCATCGTGGTGATCCGAATGTTGCGTGGGCAATGGCCTGGCCTCCGAGTCGTGATTCGTTTGGGATTTCATTCGAAGTGTAACTCTCTACTTGGAATCAAAAGTGCCAAAAACGACGACCTACATGCAAATCAACAGCGCTATCATTTGTAGCGGCAGATACACCAAAGAGGCCAACAGCAACGACCGGGCGGTGCGATCGGTACGGTCTACCAGGAATTTCCAGGAATACCAGAAGTACATCCCACCCAACACCAACGCCACGAACACGTAGGGAACAGGATTGGCCAACCATGGAAGGGCTCCCAGTGAGGTCGGAATAATAACGCCCGAGACGGCGACTGCCACCCAACCAGCGCTTCGCCCCGTACCGTCAGTGACTGTAATCATCTTGAGTCCGCCTTCTCGATAGTCTTGGCGGTACTTCCAAGCGATCGCCATGAAGTGTGGAAACTGCCACCAAAACAGAATCAAGAACAAAACCCATGACAAAGGACCAATCTGTCCGTCGTATGCCGCAGCGCCGACAAGGACCGGCATGGCACCAGGAAACGCACCGATAAATGTATTCCAGACCGTGAGCGGTTTCGACAGCGTGTAGACATAAGCGTACAACACCCAAGTGGCCATGCAGATCCCCGTTGCGACCGGATGAACATTGGCCAACAAATAGGCGACCCCGACTCCGAGACTGACGCCGGCAAATGCGACCACTTCTGGCGCCGAAAGCTTGCCGCCCGGCAATGGTCTTTGCGACGTTCGTTTCATGAAGTAGTCAGAGTAGCGTTCCAGGTACTGGTTAACGGCACTACCACTGGCCGCAACCAACAAGGTACCAATCATCGCGTGCAACCATTCCCAATGATTTGCAGCCCAGCCACTCGCGACGCTTCCCGCCCATACCGTAAACAGAACCATCGAACTAATTCGGGGCTTGGCGATTTGCATGTAGCTACTCAGACGGCGGTGTCGGACCACCGTCGATTCGTTTGAACTCATTTCCAAAGCCTGATTCTCTAACATGGGATTAAGTTCTCGCTCCCAGCCATGATGTTCGGTGACGCCGCTCCCTCGATAGTACCGTGTGGCAAGTTTGACTCCTCGCTCCGTAACCCGAAGACAAAGGCTCGCAAACAAAACTCGGCACGCCATAACCGCACCAGCAAAAAGGTGGCGACCGCCAAGATCAAACTACCGATGGCAACATGGGCCGTCACCACTTGGACTTGGTAAAAGTCGTTACTTACGATCCGGTGCGACTGAGCAAAGCCGTATTCCGCGAACCAATCTGGAAAGCCATATTTGAGAACCCAAGTTCCCAATCCCAGTCCAATCTGCAGGCCGACCAATCCGGCTAAAAGCCAACGCGGAGCGTTCACTCCAGGAACCAAGCAACGCGGCGTCAGGCATAGCGCTGCCGTCGAGATGGCGGTACACACCGCGCCCGCAATGTGAAACCACACCAAAACGCGAAAATAACTTGGATCCGCTGATTCTGGCACATGACGCATGCTCGCCCCAAGAACCAACTGGAGATAGGCCAAGCCCAAAACGACCAATGTCATGTAACGCTGAGATTGCAACCGCTGCTCTACCAAGCGACTTGCTTTTACCCATTCACCCAACGACGTTGCCGAAGCATCTTTCGCACGATCCGGCCCTTTCCAATGCGCGGCCGTGGCTACGCGCTGCCACCAAGGGCTTGTGATCACACCCATCGCTACCAAGTACGCAAAAAAAGCAGGGCCAAGGCATCCATGAAGGCGAGCAATTTCGCGATCGACATTCAACACGCGAACGCCGCCCATGACTCCCTGAGTTATCACCAATGCCAGTGCGCCGCAGGCCAACATTCGTACATGAAACGGTGAACGCCACAAACAGGCTGCCGCGACCAGCAACAAACACCAAATCCCAGCCAACGACCCCAACAATCGATGACCATGCTCGATAAACAAATCCCAAGGCCCAAAGAACCACGTGGTCCAAGGGTACAGGAACATGTTGTAGCCATAAGTCCCTGGCCAATCAGGGACAGCCATCCCCGCATTCGTCGTCGTCACCAAACCTCCGGCCCAAATCAGTGGGAAGACTGTTAAGGCCGTTAGCCAGACCAGTCGGTGAACCAGGGGAGTGCGACTCTTGCTGGTAGTCAACTCACCAGATTTCGGCGACTGTTGAATGGACTTCAAGTTTGGACTAGCCATTGGACAACTCCGAATCGGTTTGCATCCAATAGTCTTGAGCCCGACCCGGGACGCTGTATTCGTACGGTCCACGATGAACTTCTAAGGGCGCCAAGAAATTGCCATGCGGTGGCGGTGACGGCGCCACCCACTCCAGCGTGTTTGCCCGCCATGGATTGTTCCCCGCCCTTCTTCCGAAAAGCATGCTGCCGAAGAAGTTCAAAATGAAAACAACTTGCACGCCAACCAAGGCAAACGCACTGTAGGTGATGAACTCATTGATCGGTTGCAAATGAACAAAGCTGTCCGTATGTGTAAAGTCCGCGTAGCGTCGCGGAAGACCCTGGGCGCCCAAGAAGTGCATCGGGAAAAACACACAATTGATCAGCACAAAGGTGGTAAAGAAATGGAATTTCCCCAAAGTTTCACTCATCATTCGCCCAAACATCTTGGGATACCAGTGATAGATCGAGCCAATCACGATGAGGCTTGTGCCACCGAACAGAACGTAATGAAAGTGAGCCACGATGTAATAGGTATCGTGAAGAAAGATAGTCACTGCTGCCACCGCCATCAACACACCGGACAAACCGCCAATCACAAACATGGCGATGAATCCCAAACAAAACAACATGCCGGTCGTCAATTGCAACCGTCCGCCCCATAACGTCGCCAACCAATTGAAGGTTTTAATCCCGGACGGCAAGGCAATCAAAATCGTCGTCAACATGAATGCCGCCCCCACCAACGGCTGCATCCCGGACACAAACATGTGGTGGCCCCACACAATAAAACCCAACCCAGCGATCGACAGCATCGAATACACCATCGGGCGATAACCAAACAACGGCTTGCGGGACATCGAACTCAAAATGTCGCTGGCCATTCCCATGGCAGGCAGCAACATGATGTACACCGCAGGATGGGAATAAAACCAAAACAAGTGTTGCCAAAGTAGAGCTTGCCCGCCGCCACTTTTCGGCAGAGCATCGGCGACCATCAGTCCTTCGGGAATGAAGAAACACGTCCCCAACAAACGATCCGCAATCTGCATCAGGACGGCAGCCGTCAAAACCGGTAACGCGAACGCCTGCAAGATGGCGGTAATCAACATCGCCCATATCGTCATCGGTAGCCGAAAAAATGTCATGCCGGGCGCACGCATTTGAACAATCGTGGTGATATAGTTGATCGACCCCATCATGGAGGAAATACCCACACAAGTCAGTCCGCCCAACCAGAGAGTTTGGGCCAGCCCACTTCCGGGTGCAGCCTCTTCCAGAACCGCCAAGGGCGGGTAAGAAGTCCAGCCAGCTGCCGGACCAAATCCTGGTGCGGCAAACGACAGCATCATGCACACAAACGCCGGCCACATGAACCAATAGCTCAACATATTGAGCTTGGGGAAAGCCATGTCGTCGGCCCCGATCATCAGCGGGATCAAGTAGTTGCCAAATGCCCCCGCCAAAATTGGAATCACTACGAAAAAGACCATGACCGATCCATGCATCGTCACAAGCATGGTGTAATACTCGGGCGAGATCTGCCCGCCTTCGCCCTCGAACAACCAAGAACCCAAAATCGGCATATCACTCCACGGCCAAGCCAATTGCCATCGCATGGCCGCAGCCATCAAGCCGCCAATCAAGAACCAAATCAAGGACGAAATCAGAAACTGAATTCCGATCACCTTGTGGTCCGAACTAAAGACGTAACGCGTGAGGAAACTCAATTTTCGCCCCCTTCTTGCGAAAGGCTTGGAGGACTGGCTACTTGCTCAGTACCCGTCGTCGCCTCAGAAGTAGTTGACACGGCTTTCATTCGAGCCCTCATTTTGTAATGTCCCCAACCGCATAGCTCCATGCAGAGGATCTCATAGGTGCCCGGCTTGTCCACTTGAAACCAAACCAGTTGCGTCATGCCCGGAACAACATCTTGTTTGACGCGTAAGCCCGGGATCGAAAAACTATGCAACACGTCTTGCGCCTCGACTCGTAGGACGACAGGTTTCCCGACCGGAACCGTTAGTTCGTTTTCGATTCGTTGGTCGTCCGAGGTTCCCAAGCGACCATCGGTTCCCGGGTAGTAAACTTCCCAACCAAATTGCTTGCCGACCACCAACGCCATCGGTTCGATGGCTTGCTTGTGACCGTCGACCATTTCCGTCGGACGATTCATCTTGTTGTCGGCCCAAACTTGCAATTGGTAAAAGCCCAAGAAAATCAGAATCGCCGCCGGAATGGCCGTCCAAATCCACTCCAACAAGGTATTGTGCTTGACATACTGCGCTGCCTCGTTGTTTCGACCAGGGTGATCGGCATAACGCCAGACAACGTAGGCGAGGACGGAGGTCGTGATGCCCAAGACAACCCCACAAATGATATGAACCAAGTCAAACAAGTGGTCAATCGTTACCGCATAGGGATTGCCATTTTCGGGCAACCATAACCCCGACAGCGAGAATCCCCCGAAAGAACCTTTCCCTACAGCCGCCAAGACATAGAGCCCGATCCCCAATATTGGCACCAAGGAAAACAGTATCGCCCAAAATCGATGCATCATGGGTCGGTTCCACTTTCTAACGAACGGGCCGTTGGTTTTCGGATTTCTTCGCAGTTGCCGGCCGACTTATCGGCTCAAATGGCATTTCTTGCACGTACACCACCAAGGCCCAAACTTGCTCATCCGTCAACGTCAAACTGGCCGGCATCGGCGTTCCCTCGATGCCGTATTGAATACGCCGAAAGAGATCAATCGGGCGATCGCCCCCGCGATACACACCGAGACGCAAATTTCGCGGGAGAATGGGCTTCGGCGGATGAGCCCCCGCGTTTACATACTCGGCCCAGGCTTCGGGATCGGCCGGGTTGATTCCCTCGACCTTCAGCCAATCGTTCGTCCAATCATCAAAGTTGTTCGTTTGTCCATCTCCGACTCCCGTTTCCCCGTGGCATTGCACACAGTTGGCCGTCCCAAAATACAGCTGATGTCCGATTTCCAACTGGGATGCTCGTTCCACATGCGTTCGATCCGTGACCCACGCCGGGACGTCAACTTCCTTGGCTTCGAATTCCAAAATCCCCAACCACTTTTCCGAGATGGGAAGTAAGTACTCCTCCGCCATGAACGTCACATCTTCCTCCACGGTTTCCGGATCGTAAGTGGAAGTTGTCTGTTCAAGCGGTTCCGTTGACTCCGCGCCCGCTTCGTCCGATTCAATTTTACTGTCGGGCGATTCGGCGGCTTCCGATCGAGTCACGCTCTGGTCGCTTTCGACGGATCGAGAGGGCTCCACAATCGAACGAACTGGCACACCAATTTCCATTCGGGCTTTCGCAGGCAAGTCCCGATAACGCATTTCCTTTGGCAAGTTGACTAATCGTTCGTCCTCATCCAAGTCTCGAGTCGCCGCAATCAAGAAGCGTTCGAGCATACCGCGCACCGACAAATAAATCACATAATCGACCAATGCATCCAGTTCTTCGTCTTTCAACAAACGGAATGACGGCATCGAGGTTCCGGGCACCCCATTTTGCAGCAACAACTTCAAGTCGGCTTTGGTCGGCGGCGTTCCCGTCGGTGAGCTCTTGAACTTGAACTTCCCCAACCGAAAGTCGCGCGGATACGGTGAAAGAAACGTTGCCGTCGGACCGCGCCCGTCTCCCGTAACCCCGTGACAATGGGAACAATGACGGCGGTACAATCCCGAACTACTCTTCTCATCGCGACTTACCACCGGACCCGCAGCGCGAATCAGGCCCTCCGGCGAGAACAACTGCATCAACGGATCCTCTGTCCCCTCGACCAGGGGAACTGAAGGCTGATCCGGGGTCCCAAACCAGTCCGAAACAACATCGTTGACATCGTGGCGATGGTGGTCGGGAAGTGATTCACCCGGCTTCAAACCGGCGGTCCGAGCTTGCTTATGCCATTCCAGAGCGTTTTCGCGAAACTGCGGCGGAGGTGTACAGCCCACAAACCCGCCCAAAAGAACCAAAATTGCCATTCTTTTGACTGAAATCCATAGATCGAGTCCACCAGAGCCCCACCATCTGGACCGCGTGTTCGCACGTGTTCGCAGCAAAATATCACCTTTTCGAAGACAGTTCTTCTCGTCGTAACCCATTTGGATAGGGCCCGTCGGACTGGGACCAGGATAACGAAATTCACTCCGAATCGCTGGGCTGTTGCGTCATTTTGCCGCACAAAACCCCAAGAATACAGGGCATGTTGAAACGATCCGAGAATCGCAGCGCTCGGGCGTTTCATGATCCGCGAAATGCCTCGCTCGCACCGACAAAGGCGACTTGTTCCAAGCAAGTAGCCGAACCTGGCGAAGCCGCAATTTGGGGAAGCCAATCTTGGCGAAGCCGCCACTTATGAAGCTGACTTGTTGCGGACTTCATTCGTCGTTGGAATCTGCGATTCGAGCGTCATGACAACCGCTCCCCCGAAGAAGGATCACGGCAATAGACTGCCGCCGAACAGAGGCATCGGCTCACGGCAGATCGTCCACGTCGGGACGGGATTCCAGAATTCTCATGTCGATCGTTGTGCTCCCAAGCTGAGGCTTTGAAACGAACGGCAATTGGCGTCCTCTCAGATTGATCCAGCCAATCCGCCAGACGCGAAACTTACCGCGAGACTCCATACCCGCTGAAAAAACTAGCCTGATCGAGCGCGCGTGATACTCATGCGGCAAAGTGTCAAGACATTCCTATGGCTGGGCTCCCCCGGACTGTTATCGCAACCAGGAATCCGTGCTGTGGGAGGCGAGTGAAAAACCCTCGACTCGGAAATGGTCGGATCGGGCGCTACAAAATCGCCCCAGTGGTTACATTGCGAGAGAAGGACGAACGGTACAGACTTCAGCGATGCGTGGTGGCGCCGTTCCCTTCAACCTCCTGCCGATTCCAAACGCGAACACGGACGAAACGGAAGGCCATCCTGCTTCAACACCTTATGATCTTGCGGCATGGTGGAGCCGATACATTCTGCCGCCTAAAGTAGTTCTGCTGGCCATGTTTTGTGGATCGGGAACGATGTTGGCTGCTGGACTGGACAACGGAGCTTCGAAGGTGGTCGACATCGAGAAAGAACGAAAGTATCTGGAAGTGGCAAAAAGACGAGTTGGCTGATCGTGTTCCTCCGGGTAACGGATCATCGTCTCAATGGCGAAATTGATCGCACCGTGCCTCCACTCTTTCACTCCTGCCGAAACGCATCCTTGAGACTCGTTAAAGGCCAGCGTCTCCAAATTGCGCGATTTTGATAATGTAGTGGAAGTATTGGACGCTACCCCTTTGCAACCTCTGGTCATGCGAAAACGATAAATTTCAGAGCAGTGATTTTTCGGCCGCGAAAACGAACCGGCCCATATTTCATGATCCACCCGCGGACTCTGCCTAAGATCGGTTTTGAGACCCCGAGATGTCCAGGATCGCCCGCAGTCGGGCCACGCCTTCCGATTTGCCCGATCTTCGCGCCGATGCTTGACGTTATCTCTACCGTTCGATATGCTAGGCACGACCGCGTATACCGACCGGTATACTCTGCGTTTCTGAATCTTGGGTGTAGGGATAGGTACTGGGAATGCGACTCTTGGCTTGTCTTTTTCTGGTAGCTCTAAGTACATGCGGTCCAACTGCCTTCGGCCAGCTTTCGAATCGTGTGCGATTTTCCTTTGATGCCCAATCGTTGGATGGCAAGCTCTTTACGCTGTCCGACAATGACAAGCAACTGAATCGCGCATTCGTCTTTTTGACGACCACATGCCCAATCGCAAACTCGTACATCGTCGAGCTCAATCGACTGCATAAGGCGTTGCCTAAAAATGTCGAGCTGTTTGGCGTCGTGTACGAACCAAACACGACGAGACTCAGCGTTTCCAAACACTTTACAGAATACAAAGCGGAATTCCCGATTCTCTTTGACGCGTCTGGCCTTCTGACCGGTGTCTTGAAACCAAGCCATGTGCCTGAAGCGTTTGTCACGAGTTCAACTGGTGACGTTGTCTATCGCGGAGCGATCGATAACGCCTACGAAGCCATTGGACGAAGACGAGCGAATGTCGAGAGTCACTATCTAGAAGACGCGATCAAGGCTGTTGCAGCTAACGAGAAGCCGGTAGTCGGCCAGACCAAACCAGTTGGCTGCGTGCTTCCTCCGGATCGAGTGAATGTGTTAGAGTCTAATGTAACCTACGCTCGCGATATCGCACCGATCCTGCAACAACGCTGTGAGAATTGTCACCGTCCAGGCCAAGTAGCTCCGTTCTCTTTAACCAATTACGAAGAAGCGAAGTCGCATGCGGAAATGATTCTAGAAGTCACAGGGCAACGCATCATGCCTCCTTGGATTCCAGGCCCAGAGACAGAGCATCGATTCGTAGGACAACGATGGCTGAGTGATCGAGAGTTGAAACTGCTGACCGATTGGGTTAGGGCTGGTTGTATGCTTGGCGATGTAGCAGATTTGCCGCCACCAGCCACTTTTTCAGAGGGTTGGCAGTTAGGCACTCCCGATCTTGTTGTAAAAATGCAGGAGCCATTTACGGTGCCCGCCAATGGTCCAGACGTACTTCAGAACTTCGTACTCCCAATCGATATTCCAGAGGACAAACTAGTCGCCGCTGTTGAATTCCATCCGGGCAACAATCGGGTGGTCCATCACGCCGTTTTATTCCTCGACGATAAAGGGCAAGCCAGAAAGCTCGATGCTGCGACACCTGAGCCTGGGTATGGCAATTTTGGCGGCCCCGGATTTTTGCCGAGTGGCGCTTTGGGAGGCTGGTCCGTTGGCAACACAGCCCGGCGTCTTCCAAACGACATGGGAAGGTATCTCAAGAAGGGGAGTGATTTGGTCGTTCAAGTTCATTACCATCCCACGGGCAAGACAGAGGTTGACCAGTCTGAGATCGGAATTTACTTCGTCAATAAACCTGTTGCCGATTCGCTCAGAGAGTCAGCCAAGCTCGTTGGTAGCATCTGGATGGCTAACTATGAAATGGATATTCCGGCGGGTGAAGCCAACTATCGACGCTCAACTTCTTACACATTGCCCAAAGATGTGATCATGGTAGGTATCGTTCCGCACATGCACCTACTTGGCAAATCGATGCGAGTAACTGCGATTGAACCCGAAAAACAGCCACAAGTTCTAATTGACATACCTACCTGGAACTACAACTGGCAGGACGAATACTACTACGAGCGACCAATTCAACTAAAAGCCGGCACCAAGTTGGTCGTGGAAGCGGTCTTTGATAACTCAGCGGCTAACCCATCGAATCCATCTTCTCCACCGAAGCGAGTTACATGGGGTGAGGAGACGACTGACGAGATGTTGTTCTGCTTCTTCTTGCTGACAGCGAACAAGACCGAAGACTTGATTCACACGATCTTCGATAACTTGGGCCATGATCTGAAGCAGAATCGTAAGGATGTCAAGCAATCACCATGAGCACCAGAAGTGAAGCGACCGCCCAAACCAGAGAACGGCTGTTGGATGAAGCGCTCACCCTGTTCTCACAACGAGGATATGCAGCAACTGGAATTCGTGACATCCTTAGGGCAGTCGGTGTTACCCAGCCGACGCTATATCATCACTTTGCCGACAAAGCGGCATTGCTACAAACGTTGATTGAACGGCACTACGGCGAGAGCCATCAACGTTTAGCTGAAACTATCGCGGAGGAGGCGACGGTTGTTGGCAAACTTCTGGCGTTTGTGATATCAACTTTCGAGCATTGTTGCGTGGACCCTCGTGTACCAAGACTGATGTTTCAGACCTACTTCGGACCGACGGTCCCCGAGATAGATGGTGTGTTGGACAAGTTGACGGAGAAACGATTCCGACTGGTCGTTAGCATCATGGTGGATGGCTTGCGGACCGGTGAACTCTCTGCTTCGAATGCAGAGTTCCTTGCACTTTCTTTTTGTAGCATGGTGGATCAACCGCTGAATCTGTTCTCGCGCAAAACCCGCCCCAAGCGATACCTGACACGGGAACTTGCTGAAGCAATCGTACATCTATTCCTTACAGGTGCAGCGGTTCGGATATAACACGAACTCGGTTACCGTCGTTTAAATCGGTATCTCTAATGGGCTGCAGATCATCACCGAAACACTTCCCAGCAGCCGTAAGCATCCACCAGCAGCGTGGTTGGGTTTTTGAGGGTGGAGGGGTCGGATTGGGCGTGAAGTGGGTGAATCGGTGTGCGAGGAGCGAGCGTCGGCTCGAGCGAATCGGCCAGCGATGGCGGACTTGGCTGGGAATGTGCGTTCGGTGGAGGGAGCCGATCGACAGGAGCGCCTTTAAAGACGCCCCGGTCGAGGCTCGATGGAACTTGATCGCCGTCAACGCACGGAAGTCACGTAGCTCAAGGATGTGAAACTATTCGGCGTTTGACTCGCGTTGAC
>JAEUIQ010000089.1 GCA_016794985.1 Planctomycetaceae bacterium
AGCGCGCTAACCTTTAAAGACGTCGCCAAGTCGGAAGTGTCTTCACGGCGACGTAGAAGGTTGAAGCCGCTACCGTGGAGCATACTCGGTCGTTGACGGCTTGGGGTCTATGATCGCATCGGCTTCTGGGAGACCGGTGGCTTTGCGGTTTGCTGTGTCCCACAGGATGGGTTTCTGCAGTCGCAACGCGAGAACTCCCAACATGCCGATCTCGGTGATTCTCGCGCCGATCTCAAACGGCGAGTACGTCTTCGCATCGCCCGCACAGGCCAACACCCATTCGAACATGTGCGAGTTATTGACTTTGCTCCAACGTGGTCGCTGGCCGTTGGCAGCCTTGGAGGGATCCCATTTCAGAACTTCAGTATCGATGCGAGGTTGAGTCCGGGGGATCTTCGCTACTTCTGGCTGATCAGCTCCACGAAAATCCTTTGCCCCTCGGAGTCGCACACTGCAACCGGTATTCCAAAGTCCCGCGGACAAGGTTCCTTCGCTGCCCACAATCAGACATCCCGTTGTATCGACAGGTCCCTGAGTCACGTCTTGCGGCGGCAGGTTGTTGTCGCCGGAATAGAAAATGAGCTTCACCGGGCCCCGGTTGCCTTTGGCCGCGAACTGAAAGTTAACAGTGCAGCGTGTCGCGAAGGATTCATGTCCCAGGTTTTCGCCGGTGGCGTCGATCCGTGTGGGAGCACCCAGATCTAGCGCACGATAAGCAAGCTGAAAACCGTGGCAGCAAAAGTCAGCCAGAGAGCCACCACCGAAATCGTACCACCCGCGCCATTTGCCAGGATGATAGATGTCGTTGTTGTAAGGTCTGGCCGGTGCCGAGCCCAGCCAGAAGTTCCAATCGAGTCCTTCCGGGATCGGATCGCTCATTGCCGGTCGATCCACTCCATTCGGCCAGCTATGAGCCGGATGCCAAACGTGTACTTCGGTGATATTCCCCAGCAGCCCCGATTGGATGACTTCGTAGCTGCGGCGGAATCCCTCGGTCGAACAACCTTGATTACCCGTTTGAGTCGCCAGTTTTGGATGACTCAGAGCCAGCTGCTCCAACGCCCGACATTCGGCGACGGAATGAGCCAATGGCTTTTCGCAATAGACGTGCTTGCCAGCTTTCAACGCCGCTTCGCAGATGGGCACATGCCAGTGGTCTGGTGTCGCGATGATCACGGCATCGACTCCCGATTCTTTCTCAAGCAGATCGCGATAGTCGTGATACGACCGAGCCTCTTTCAGTTCGTTGACTTGCCTGGCACTGTCGAGCTGTCGTTTGTCAACATCACAAATGGCGACAATCTTCTGATCCAGCTTGTTGAGCTCTGGAACCAGATAGCCTCGCATCTGCCCACCCATCCCAATACAGGCAAACGAGAGTTTTTCATTGGCAGACTGTCTTGCCAACAGTCCTGAAGGCAGGACCATCGGCAACCCAACGGATGCGGCTGTGGTTTGAACAAATTTCCGACGAGAGACTTTGTGAGACATGACGACCTAGCTGGATGGATCGAGTGTGTTGGGAGGAACACCGATATCGTACTGGACGGTGGGGATCGAATAAACCAGCCGAGTGAGCCTAGTGGTAAAACGCGCACGGCACGCGTTTGTGTCCCCAGTTGGTTCCCTTACAATGTTTGGGTGCCAACGTCGCGCATCTGCAACTGCAAACATGTGCGTCCGGACACACGGCTTTTCCATCAAGAATGAATGTCTTCCTGTTCCACTCCGGCAAATCAGCGACCGGACATGACCTCGGATGAAACACTCAAACACGGCTACGGCTTCGCGACCCGCAGGTTGTCCCAACGAAACCAAAAAACTACAATCCTTCAGGGTGGTCCCCCCAACGGCGACAACCGTTGTCTTGAGAACTTGCTACATCCGACTGTGCGATGAACGTGCGGCGGGAGACCACTTTTCAAGCTACGTTAGTTTCTGGGACAATCCCTTTTCATTGCGATCTGACATTCGAGCGTGAACGGGTCGAGGGCGGATTGTTGTGAACTTGTGTTACTTTTGAGTTAGACCAATTGTTGGGTTTGTTTGGGCCAGCAAAACGAGGTTCATCATGTGGCACACTCGAACGGGGAAAACAAGCGGAGTCCCCAACAGTAGAAATGGCCGCGTTAGAGCAGTGGTTGCTTGGATATTCTTGCTTTTGTTCGTGGTTGTTGGGACCGCGATTTGGATTGTGGACAACTCAGCCCCGAATTGGCAATCATTTGATTTGCCGAACGGTGGTTGCCGAGTGAAACTGCCTGGTCGTCCTAAGTTGGAGAAACTTCCGGGATCATCGGTTGTCTATTCGACAAGTATCCGGGAGCAAGATTTTTCGATTGGATTTCTCGATCTTGATCCTGCGAGTAACGCTTGGGACGTTATCACGAAATACGCGACGGGATTTGCGCATGCGTTACCGGGTATGGTTGAAATCTCTCGCCGTAACATAACGCTCGATGGCCGAGATGGTCTTGAAGTTTCTGCGGCAGATTCTTCTGGCGAATCTGTCGTCGCCAGATTCGTCGTGGTTGAAGGACGATTGTTTACTATTTCTGCGTTTGGAGATGGAATAAACGCAACGCGCCCCGACGTCGTCACATTTTTCGACTCTTTTAAAGTGACGAATCCCGACCCGCTCGGCCGAGCTGCTGAGCGTGGTGCGACTCCAACGGTCGAACTGTCCAATCGAGAATTGAAGGCGATGCGCGACGAGCTCGAAATGTTGAGGGTTGACGGGGAATTCAACAAGTGGTTTCAAAACGTGGAGCGACTTGCGCAAGCACTTCCGCTGCTTGACGCGTATCCCGAGGTTCGATTGCTATTCTCATTCAGTATTCATGATGTGCGAGAAATAGCGGTCAAGGACAGCGTGAGTGGGAAGCTCTTCGGCAATCTGCAAAAGCCAGTTCGTCCAGGCTTTGGGGCCAGTGGAGTTGGACTAGCCTTTCCGGTAGCGAGACATGAGTTCGATGTACAAGATCTTGACGCATTTCGTGTTTTGAATGGTAAGCCATTCACGATTACCCTTTGGTTTTGTGCACGCGAAATGACGGGCAATCTATTTACGGCGTTTCCGTCAAACACCTCGGCAACAAAGAAAAACATACGCCTTGCTCTTTACGCGAATCATGCCAAGTTGGATTGGCCCTCGGGCGACAGTATTGATGTACCTGTTCCATCGGACGGGCAATGGCATCACTTCGCGCTGAGTCGAACTTTAAGTGATAGCCTCGAGAGGATTGAGCTTTACATCGATGGTGTAGACGTGGGCCAAACGGAAATCGGCCCACAAGCGGACCTCTCCGACTTAAACGGATTGAAGTTCGGTGGTGGCCAATTCGTTGGTGGTGTTGACGAGTTTGCGATTTTTCAGCGAGCACTCTCGAAAGAAGAAATTCGCAAGATCGCGGGCGTTTCTTCGGATCGTTCCTCGAAGGACCCGAAGTGGCTCTATGAGAATGCGTTACATTTACCTATGGACGTGACACGGAACGGGCGGCTTATTGACGGAAGTACAGGTAGTCCAGTGGGCGCTATTCGCGGCCGAACCGAGGGGACAGACGGAATTCGTGGCACGGCTACTCGATTTCAGGGTGGAGAGAACGGGGAATCGGAATCGTTGATCGATCTCAGTGAGATTGTGGATCGTTTAACGGGCAATGATAGTTTGGCATGCTCGATATCGTTTTGGATCCGTCCTTCCGGCTCCGCGACGATGCTCAAGAACGACGAGTTTGAATTGACCGTTTCTTCGGGTGTTGAAGCTACCAAGGCTCAAGTGAGATTGGCGGTACTTTCGCCGAGCAGCGATCATCCAGGACTGACTGCACCATTCTCTCCTGAAAACGATTGGAGCCATGTCGTACTAACTCGCGATGTCACGGGATCCGTACGATTGTTTGTCAACGGAAAAAAAGTGGATTCCGATCTAGGGCTTACAATTACAACAAACACCAATTCCCTATTTAAAGAGTTGCTTTGGTGCGATTCTCCGTGCGACGTCGACGAAGTCGCTGTCTATCGGCGAGAATTGGAAGCAGGAGAGGTATTGTTGCTGTTCGGTCCCCAGTAGCTTTGTTGCGCCTCGGATGGGTGAGGTTTTCTGAACAGGCAGGAATCGCTGTAGAACGAGACGTTGCCTGGCCCCGAGTTGGTAGAGCGAGACGTTGCCTGGCCCCGAGTTGGGGAGCGCGACGTTGCCTGGCCCGAGTTGGGAATCGCTGGGGGACAGACATTTTGACCGGGAAAAGAAAAGGTGCCTGTCCCCAACGAGACTTTGCTTTTAGGAGGAACGCCGGTCGGGGCAGGGAAAAGCGAATCGGTGCCTGTCCCCACTCCAACGAAAGTGACGGGACACAATGCGACGGTGCCGGTCCTCGATTTGCAAATAGAGTTTGGTGCCTGTCCCCGAGTTGGAGAACGACTGGGGACCCGACCGGACCCTTTGTTGCTGATTTTTTTTTAAACTACTCGGGTGGGCGAGGCCGAATTGGGCATTGTCGAGTTGTAGAAGGCCAATCGATGGAGCCTTGCTATCGCAAGTTGTTGTTGGTTCAACAATTGACGGCGACTTTACAATCTGGACCAGTAGAATGATCAGGCCATGGCAGTTGATTACAGCGCGACGACTGGCTGCCGCTGCTGTTGATTCTCACTCACCTCCGTCTTCAGTTGATTAAATCTTGAGGCTTTGAACCGACGGCCAAACAGCCAGATTGATTCGTAAAAACCAGTCGGCTCAATGTTCAATTGCTGAAGTAGCGGTACTGCCTCGGCGGGAATGAAACCGCTACCTCCGTCCTTCTGTTGCCGACCCACCAAATCCAAAATCCATAAGTACTTGACCAAGGACATGCGGATCGAGCCTCGGCAACTCGCTCGTCGAGCACGTTTCGCTGCTTGGCTGTTCAAGGTCTCGTCAGCGGATGAATACGTTACCGCAGCCTCTTGGCCAGCAGGCTCCTGACTAGCAGACTTTTCAGCCGATTCTATATCCTGCGGGTCGATTTCAACCGGACTCAGCCAACCACTACACGCATGATCGAGCCGTTCCCATTGCGCCGAATCCGAACCCGAATGAAGTTGCAAAGATATCTGGTTTTCACCCTGCGTCGCGAGATGCACGCGTAGATCATCCAGGCGTTCCTTCGCACCCGTATAGTCGGACTCCTCGATGGATTCTGCCATGCCGGCTCGGATGGGATTCAAATCGACATACATCATGCAGCGCAGGACGGAACTGGCATCCAGCAAAACATGGGCTTTGAATCTGGATTCCCAAAAATGGCCGACTTGTTTGTCCTCGCGATTCGACCTTACCGCAATGTACTGCGCGTAGCTTTGCATCCAATAACTGATATCGGATAACTTAAGCCGCAGTTTCTCAACGAGTTTTGGCTTCGATGTGATCGCTTCAATCTGCTTGGTTGTTGGCTCGATGATATTTCCGTCGCGGTCGCGTTTCGGTGTGATCATCAACGATCGTCGGGCGACGGTTTCCGGTGACCATTGCCGAGCAATATCGGGCCGCGATCGTAAAACCTGATGGGTATGATTGTGTAGCACAGCGAACGTTAAAATTTCTACGGCGAAAACCCCGGCGAGGTGTTCGAGGCGATCTCGTGACCATTGGCGTCGATGTTCACGGTCAGTTTTTGTGAGCGGATCGACTCCACAGAGTGACATCGCGCGAATGCATCGGTTCCAGACATGAACTACTTGTGATACGGACGGATTAAGCGATTCTTTGCGAGCTTTTCTAGCCATAATGGGATTCCCACTCAAACAGGGACAGCCACCTTCGGCGTCATTGACGAAGATACCTGCGAGTAAACAAAGCCACCGAATCCCATCGGCAACATGCGAGGTCTGACCAAATCTTACCAGTTGTAATTTGCATTGCAAGCTTTTTTTTCACAAATCAAAATGTCTGCGTCGGTCGAATGCTTGCCCCATTGGTAAACCTCCGATTCCGACGAGTATTCAGCACCAGATAGTGCCTGTCCCCGATTACGCCCGATTACGACGCCTCGATACTTCATGTTTCATTGAGTACGCGAGCAAGCGGGATCAGCGCTTCGCAACAGAAAACCAAAGTGACACAGTATAGGGTCTGTCCCGGTCTCAGCTCTTCCCAAGTTAAGCTTCCATTTGCCAAATGGCTGTCCCCGATTACCAGTCGTCGTTGTCTGTCCCCGCCGACGATCTCCCGCGACCTCCGGCCTAATGCCTGCCCGCAATTCTGTTCTCCGTGTCGAGTGCCTGTCCCCTGTCAGTCACCAGTCAGACGTTCCATCTGCCAAGTGCCTGTCCCCGATTCGGGATTCGGAGTTGCCTGTCCCCCAATTCTACCCCAGTTCTAAAAGACTAAAGTGACTGTCCCCTGTTAGGGTCCCCTGTTAGGGTCGCAAAATCGACCGGGCGACCCTCAAAACTACTTGCCGACAGCCTGTCTCAGTTCTCCTGAATAGATGCGAGGGACATTCCGACCCAAACTTGTCGCCCAGTACATCATCGGCAAAGAGATGATCACCCAGGAATGGTAGCGCTATCATGTGGACACCGATCCAATCGCCTTTTCCGAGCCGCCCATCATCACGCCAATCTTCTGCGACAATATCAAAAGCATGATGCGACTTTCTTCCCTTTGGCTATTTTTTTTGGATCGGGTTGGCTTTGCGCCATTCTGCGTATTTTTGGAAGGCGGCTTGGCGGGTTTCGTCTTTCGTGAAACCGGCGAATTCCCAGTTGTCGAACTTCTCGCTGTTCGAGCCGAGAATGTCGAAGCCATATTCCTGAAAGGATTGCCCGCTGAGTTTCACGCAGATCGCCAACGCATAATCACGAGCACGGGTTTCGACTGTGATCTTCGTTCCATCATTCAAATCAAATTCGACTTCGGAGCGCAAAATCGTCTCATCCTTAAACAGCTTCTCCTCAAAATACGCAACTTGATCGTTCTTGGGCAAGCTGGACCCTGCCACCATCGACATCGCGATTACCTTTTGGTACGGCATCCCCTGTGAGGTTCTCGAGGCAGCGAAATGCATGAGGAATTCGAGGGCGTCCGAATCGCTCTGCAGATTCATAATCCGCTTATTGATCATGTCTTGCACGAAGAAAAGGAACGATTGCATGGCCAGAGGTTCGGGAACTCGTTTGGCCCAAGCGAACAGCAGCTTGCGGAAATAAAGTCCCTTGTTGGGATCGCTCATCACCGCCTCATACTCTGGTGTCCAAAAAATGCCGATCAACCGTTGATAGTTGCGGTCGCCGCCTTTCTCTTGTTTGGTATTCGATTCATCTATGGATGGACCAATATTCTCGTCGGCAGCCATCAGCAGCAGCGCGGCGCCTCCCGTCGCCGGACAAGAGACTTCATCGCTGCGGTTAACGGTTTTGAAGACAAAGCCGAAATAGGTGGCACCCGTCTTTTTCGGGTTGCTGGCGGCTTCATCAAACATCTGCAGATTGTTCCGGCATAGCTCGACGAAAAACTTGCGAGCGTTCAGATCCGTGCCGCAGATTTTTTCGTAGGTGGCACCCAGCGGAAGAGTATTCTCGACGCGTTCCTCCGGATTGGTGGCGAATTCATCGACACGACGCTGGAGTTCGAGCATGCGAAGCAACGGGATCAGCGATTCGCAACGCGCTGCGATCTCGGGATCAGGATTCTTGCAACCTTGTTCAATCGCTTGGCGAGCGTCCAGGCCCAAGTTTGTCAGTTCTCGGCTCGCGGCTTCCCGCTCCAAATACTTGGGGTTACCAAGTTGGCGGACCAATTCGTTGGCCAAGAACTCGATCTCTGATGGAGTTTTCTCCTGTTCGGCCGACCGAGCCGGTACGGCGGACAGCCACACCACCACAGCCAGCAAACATGGAATCAACGACTTCATGGAGTTACCCTGATAAAGAGGCGCCCGAAAACATGCCGAGCGCCGAGTCCGCAATCACGCCTAGCTTAATCACCAGCGTTTGCCTTAATCGCCCGAGTTCGTAAAGAATCTGGCGAACGAGACGTACGCTTTTCCAATTGCCACCTCGTCATGGCTGAGCAGCCAAACTATCTGGAAGCCGCCTGCCGCACGCAGTACACGTGCTCGACACCGCGGAGGTACAAGTCACCGCCTGCGACCGCTGGCGAAGCCCAGAAAACGTCGTCGAGCTTGCCAGTCCCGACCACCTCGAACGTTGGGCCCGCGTTGATAATCGCTGCCGCCCCAGACTCGTCCAATACAAGTACCTGGTCGCCGTTTGCGACCGGGCAAGCGATCAATCGACTCATCTTCGGCACGCGCTCCATGTACTGCTGTTCTCCGGTCTGCGCGTCATAACACGCGAGCGTGCCCTTACCTGGGACGTAAATGTACCCGTTGTGCGCTAACGGGGAACTCCAACCGGCGGCACCTCCGGCCTTGCTCCACGCCACGAACTCGCTGGGACTTTCGCCCTCCTCAGTGGTGATGTCCCCACTGGCCCCGGGCTTGATGCCGACCATCGGGCCGCTGGAACTCTGGCTGCCGTTGGAGAGGTAGAGCGTGTCGCCGTCGACGGTCGGGGACGAGGTGAAGGGTTGGAGGCCTCTCATTCGCCAAAGTTCGTCACCGGTTGCGAGGTCTAGCGACGACACCCCATCAGGGCCGCAGACGACCAACTCGGTGCGTTTGCTGTTCGCCCATACCATCGGCGAACTCCATGCCGTTGTTACATCATTCGCTGCCCAACTGAACCGCCAAGCCTCTTTGCCCGTCTGGCAGTCGAGGGCGACGACGAATGCCGATTCCTGGCTGAAGCTAGTCACGAACAACTTGCCTGCGCCGAGCGTTGGCGATGAACCGCTGCCCCAATTGGCCACGGTCGGATATGCCCCGAGCTCCGCCTTCCACAACTCGTTGCCAGCATGGTCGAACGCGGCGACGGTCCCTGTTGCCCCGAAGTACGCATACACCCGCTCGGCGTCGGCGCAAGGTGTCTCGGTAGCGTAGCTGTTGCACGCATGGACCGGGTACATCGGCTTGCCCATCGTCGCGGACTTCGCCCAGAGCGTCTCACCCGTGGTACGGTCCAGGGCCACGACCTGCCAGTCGATCTCCACGTTGGGTAGCCGCTCGCGACCGGTTTCGATGACTCCCGGTCCAAAGCTCTTGGGCTTGGCGAGATTGTCAGCCACGGCGGCGGTGACGAACAGCTTGTCACCAACAACCACCGGTTGCGACAAACCGGTGCCCGGCAGTTTCGCCTTCCAAGCGAGGTTCTTGTCCGCCGACCATTCCGTTGGTACGGCCGCCCCCTCGGTCGCTCCTGACCCGCTGGGGCCGCGGAACTGAGGCCAATCGTCGGCCATTGCGGGCGTGAAAACACTGAACCCAAGGCTCACGGCCGAGGCGAGGAAAAATCGGTTCATACGGTCTCCAGTCATCACGAAAGTGTCAAGATTCAGGTCGATTCCACCACGGTTGGTTGGAATTCCAAGTCGGAGATCGCCGCCCCTTTCGACCGGCCGAGCTTTTGGTCGCGGGTTAGTTCTCGGCCACCTCGGGGGTAGAAGCGGCGAAACTTCATCTCCAGTTCGGGTAATGTAATCAGCGGTTACCCAGGCAGCCCTGCGGAATTCGTAGCTATGGATTCAGCTTGTCCTTCGATTGATTTGAACCGATGAGGTTTGAACCGATGAGGTTTGAGCCGATCCGCAAGTCGGTCGCCGTGAAGACCAATCAGTGAATGACAGTCTCTGTTGCTCGCTCCGCAGCATTGCAGTTTCCGCAACCGAACTACTCGCAACTTTCGTTTCGTGAGGCCTGGCGTTTGCACCGCGCCGCAAAACTTCACAAATCCTTCACTTCACGAGCCTACAACTTGCTCGGATCGCCGTTCGTTTCCTGACGGAAAACCGGTGTGTGATGGTTCGCCAATCTGCTAACGAAGAGCGGGAACAACTCGCTATTCGTGAGACCGTCCCGAGAGAGCCATGTGTCTGGTCAGCCCACCCGAGATTTGGCCTCTTCCCGTCACTTGAACCGCAACAACGTATTGCCGATGAAGCGGCCGAGGACGGCACCACCCACTGCCAACACTGGGATCAGGGCCAGTGCCAGAGCCACAGTCAGGAAGGAGTCGCTTTCTTGGGGAAGAAATAGCAGCAGAATTGCCGCAAAGCCGCCCAAGCTGAAGCCGATGACACCGCCGATGACGCCGCCTAACACCTGGCCAGGGTTGAATGTCTTCTCCAAGGTTAACGCTTTCAGCGGCGCTTCGCTGATTGCTTTGGCCAGCACATCGAGCAAATCGTTCGCGACGTTGAGCAAGCTCTCGCGTTCCCTTCCCTGCAAGACGATGTCACTGAATGCGCCGGTGATGATCCGAGTTTGCGGTGCGCGGATCGCCAAATATCCGTTCTGCACTTCGATGAATCCGGTGCTGGCCGTGGAGAGGAACCGCAGGACACTCGGTTTGCAGATCGCGGCCATGTCCGCAAGGCTGGGGACGAGATGGTCTGCAGATTTAAGAATGGATGCCTCCATCGACTCGAAAGCGCCACCACCGAAGAGGCTGTAGTTTTTGTTGAACGCAGCGACCAATCGCCTCTCATCCTGTGTTGCGTTGGGCCCCAGTTTCAGGTCCAAGCCTTTGATGCCCAGAAATGCCATTCCGCCTGTCTCGCGGCGCGGCAAGAGGTCAAAATTCGGGAGATCGAGTCCCGCCGTGGGAATCACGATCACGGTCTTCCAGACGTTGCCGCACTCACCGCCACGCATCTCTTCAAACTGAACATCGAGAATCTCGAACGGGCGGTTGCGAAAGCTTCCGTGGGCGTGATTCCGAAAACTGTTCGCCTTCCGAAACACATCCAGGTGGCGAGCACCTGCGAAGCTGACCCCGTCGCTGTTGGCTTTGAACTCGCAACCGTTTTCCTGGGCCCAGGCAAGATTCTTGTGTTGAAGATTGGTCATAGCTCGTTGCCGGACTTTGTAATCAGAGGATGGTCGTGAATTTGCATTTCAATCTTCTTGGGTCAAACGACATTTCACCTGCGAAGCTTTCGCGACATTCGAATGACCGATCGGATGACTCTCGATTTCGTTGAATTTGTGGACGATTCTGGACCGTCTTCATTGTCTCACCGATGCTGGTTTTTTGATAACACTTTCAAATACGAATCAACCGCCCACCGGCTGAGCCAGTGAACGGTTATTCGCATCGTAATCGAGATTGGACGGACCGGCCAAGGTCTGGGAGCGAACGCCGATGGAGCGTTGGTTCGCGGAGCGAACCACGACACTCCAACGTTGGTTCGCGGAGCGAACCACGACATACCAACGTTGGTTCGCGGAGCGAACCACGACACTCCAACGTTGATTCGCGGAGCGAAATACGACACTCCAATGTTGGTTCGCGGAGCGAACCACTACATACCGCGATCCTGATCGACTTCAGCGGCCAAGCCTGGGCTTCGGGGTTGCAGAAGCGTGATGTCACGGCCGTCCAATTTCCTCATCACCGAACTAGCCGCTCGGTTAGCGACGTCGGATTTGTGGTAACCGATTCGGTCGATTTGTGTTGAAGACCTCCACTGGGATGAGGGTGTTGGCCACATCGATCTCAAGCAGCGAGAAGTCGACATTCGCCTCGAATGCATCATTGTCCGGCAGGCTTTGCCAATGAGTTTCATTGCTGGCGACGACGAAGTACTTTCCGGCCGGGCGATTGAACGTAAAGGTTCGGAACCGAGGAATCACGAAGCTCTCCAAAGCCTCGGACTGCGCCTTGGTCGTTGGTGGATTTTGGATCTGGGCTTCAGTGAGAATCCACAGGCGAATCCGTTCATTCGGGATATCGCCGTTGACATTGTTGACCCGAATTCCACCGGGGGCTTGTGGCGGATTCGGGGTGCAGCCGGTGAAGCTGGCGCTGAGCAGGACCAATGCGGTCAGCAAAAACAATCGATACATCTTTTTCTTCCTCTTCGGAAAATGCGGGTCGCGACCGACCGGTACCCCCGGCCAAAAAAGCGATCACGCGGGACAAAAAACGGGGATCAAAACTCGGCAACAACCTCTCGGTTGTTCCGCGTGCAGAGAGCCGCGACGATGTCCAACGACAGCGTCTCGCTCAAGAAACTTACGGAGCCATCGGCAAACACTGCATTGGCACCGCCGGGGTGCAAACTAGCGATCTCATCCAAGCTGCCCTGGCGATTGTTGATGGGGCCTTCCTCGTGCCCGAGACAATTGGCTCCACACGCCCAGAAGCCAAAATTGTCCTCGCCGACTGCAAGGCACTCGGCGATGGCGATTGTGTTGCTGGTTCCATCCAAAATCGATGAAATGTTTACCGGTCGGTCGTTTGGATTGACCAAGAACAGAATGCCGTTGCGGCCGCCGTCGGAGGTCGCCTGATGCGATGAGCCACTGATTCCGCTGTAGTCCGTCAGACCAGCGTAACTTTTGAGTGATGTGGGGCACCTGAAGATCGGCAGCGTCTGCTTCGTTTGGGCGATGTTGCCGGAGGCATCCCAGCCCAACTTCAGGTCGATCTGCTGATAGAGATCGCCGTGTTCCAAGTACGGCAAGATGCGGGTGCACCAAGCATGCAATGTGCCCGCTTCCCCACCGGCCGGAAAGCACTTGAAGCTGGACTCAAATTGTTGCAAAGCCAACCCCTGTTGGGCCAAGTGGTTGCTGCACTGGATTCGTCGCCCGGCTTCCCGGGCGTATTGGATCGCTGGCAACAGCAACCCCATGAGCAGGCCCAAGATCGCAATCACGACCATCAATTCTGCCAGCGTGAACGCATTGCGAAGGTGGTTTGATTGGCGAGGCATGGCGTTTCTCCGTGTGGAAGTTCCCGGACTTTCGCGATGTTTGGCTTCACTGCCCTTCACGAATTTGGAATAATTTATGAACGTCCATCCTCAGCCTAAAAATTTGAATCAAAGTGCTTGGAAGCCAGTTATGCTTGAACGTCAACTTCGGTAAGAGCAGGCTTTAGGGAGAATCCAGGTGGTTGGTTCGGATCAAAATGAAAAAAGCGACGATGAGCTAGACGAAGGAGCCATCACCGCGTTGCTCCAAGTTTTTCCAGAGCGGCAAGACGAGCTCTACCAATTGGTCTATGAACACTTGAAGTCGTTGGCTCGCAATCGCCTGTGGGGCGAACAGGGTAATCAATGGTTGCAGGCCACATCGTTGGTGAACGAGGCTTGCATGCGGCTCATGCAACATGAAAGCGGGTGGCGTGATCGGCGACATTTTTTTGGGGTCGCCAGCGAGGCCATGCGGCGTATCTTGGTCGATGCCGCTCGCCGTCGAAATCGCGACAAGCGTGGCGGAAAGATGGTGAGGCAATCTCTATCTGGGATAGAGTTGGCGGAATCGGATTGGGATTTTGAGTTACTGGACTTGCATGACGCGTTAACGGAGTTGGAACAGCAATCCGCAGAACATGCGGAGATTGTGAAACTCCACTTCTTCTCGGGATTGACTTTTCCCGAATGTGCCGACCTGTTGGGAGTCAGCCTCTCTTCGGTCGAGCGACGTTGGCGTTTCGCGCGGGCTTGGTTGCGCTCAAGAATTACCAGCTAATTGTGAAGGGCGTCAGGTTCAATTGACGCGTACAGCAGTTGAGCCGACCGTGGCGCGGAGTCCATCATTGTCGGTCGATTCGACGGTCCATATTCTGCTAACAACTCCATGACGGGTGACGATTTTGCCAGCTAACCATGCTCAGCCCAATATCGAATCTCTAGAACGGATCTTTCAGCTGTTGACGGACGCCCCGGCGTCGCAGCGGGAAAATTTGTTGGCCGAGTTATGTCCCGATCCTGAAGTCCTCGGAATGGTGCGCGAGTTGCTGAAGGCCGACTCGGCGGATGGATTGGTCCTCGACAAACGACTTTTTCCCGCCCCGGTGGAAATGAGCCTGGGCGAGCAAATCGGCCCGTATAAATTGCTGCAGAAAATCGGCGAAGGAGGCATGGGGATCGTCTACATGGCGGAGCAGTCTGTGCCGGTCCGCAGAAAGGTCGCGCTCAAGATCATCAAGCCGGGCGCGGATTCCAAGCAGGTGCTGGCTAGGTTTTCTGCCGAGCGGCAAGCGTTGTCGCTGATGGATCACCCGAATATTGCCAAGGTGCTGGATGTCGGCGCCACCGAATCGGGGCGTCCCTACTTCGTGATGGAATTGGTCAAAGGACGCTCGATCACCCAGTACTGTCAGGATCAAGAACTGGGCATCCGTCACAGGTTGGAACTGTTGATGACCGTCTGTCACGCCGTCCAACACGCCCATCAAAAGGGAATTCTGCACCGCGATTTAAAACCCTCGAATGTGTTGGTGACGGAGTACGATGGTCGACCCGTTGCCAAGGTGATCGATTTCGGTGTGGCAAAAGCGATTGAAAATCCGTTGACCGAAATCACGCTGTTTACGGGCTTCGGGCAAATTGTTGGAACCCTAGAGTACATGAGTCCCGAACAATCGCGGATGAATCAATTGGATGTCGACGTGAGGTCGGATGTCTATAGCTTGGGAGTCTTGTGTTACGAACTTATCACTGGCAGCACACCGATCCCTAAATCACGCTTGCGGACCGCCGCCTGGGACGAAATGCTGAGAATCATCCGCGAGGAAGACCCGCCGCTACCGAGCACACGGCTGTCGGATTGGCAGCGCGGCAATGGTGATACTGCCGCGGACACCGTTCAGGGGAAACGTTCTCAAGCAGAACGCCAGAGACTCTCGATAATGGTGCGCGGAGAACTGGATTGGATCGTGATGAAAGCGCTCGAGAAGGATCGCGCGCGACGTTACGCCTCTCCGGGGGAATTGGCGCAAGACATCGACAGCCACTTGAAAGGCGATATCGTCAAGGCCTGCCCTCCGTCGCTGATGTACCGTTTTCACAAGACGTTCAAGCGACACAAGTTGGCGGTCCTGACGACCGCTCTCGTCTTGGTCTCGTTGATTCTGGGACTAGCCGGCACGACGTGGCAGGCGTGGCGGGCGACCGAGGCCGAACGAATGGCCAACGCCGAGCGGGACTTGGCCAAAGAGCAAGCTAAAAAGGCCGCAGAGGCAGAACAGGCGGCTCAACTAGAAGCAAAAAAGGCGGCCGAGGCAGAACGCGTTGCTCAACTCGAGGCCGCGAAGTTGCGAGCTTTTGATGAGTTTCTGCGAAAACATTTTTTTGGTTTCCTGAATGATCGGCAGATGTTTGACCCGGAGGTCGCTGATCCTAACATCACCCTCAGCCAACTCCTGGATCGAGCCCGCGAGCGGCTGGCGGATGACAACGATCCAAGCGAAAACCGCACATCCAACCAACTTTATCTGAAGCTCTGGCTCAGCCGGTCGAACTGGAGGATCGGTCGCTATGAGGTAGCGACCAGCCTGCATGAGGAGTACGTTGACGAACTGCGAAAGACTCTCGGTGAACAGCATGAATTTACGCTGCAGTATGTTATCCAAATGGCTCAAATGTACGGCCAACAATTTCGCTGGTGGGACGCGTGTGCGTCGTACGAAGAGGCATTCCTTGGCAGACGGAGTTCGCTTGGAGAGCAACACCCGGAGACACGGTCCTCACTCAGCAACGTCGCCAACGCATTTAGAATCCTGGGCCTTTACGAGCAGGCCGCAGTGCGCTATCGGCAACTCTTGGAGATTGCGATCCAGACGAATGATGGTCCGCTGACGGCCAAGTGCCAAGCACAGTTGGGACACCTACTCGACCGCCTGGGCCAACCGGAAGAAGCAGAGCAGCTGGTCCGGCAAGCCATCGAGTCGTTTCGCCGACAAGGGGACAACGCGAGCTTGTATAACGCTTTGTGCGAGTTTGGGCTGGCTCGTCTGCGACGTGGGCGCCACAGCGAGGCACAACAAACCCTGGCCGAGTCTTGTGAACTCGGCAGCAGACTTACCGACGGCGAAAAAGCAACCACGCCGTTCGAACAAGAGGAAATGGAATTGGCCCATGCGGTCGCTTGCCTGATGGTGGCAACGAGCCAGAGTTCCGGGGAGCCGTCGCTGTCGATCGAAGAAGCGGTCGCCGCTCTGATGAAACAAGCGGCAAAGAAACTCGCCACTGCCGTGGATGACTTGCAGATGCTGGCAAGTTGCCTCGAACAGAAGGGGAAATTGGACCAAGCTGAGCAATTGCTTCGTCGGGCGTTCGGTATCTGCAGCAAATTTACATTCCATGGCACCCGACGGTCATCGATCCTGGCGGACCTCGCAGATATCGCTGAGCAACAAGGTGATCACCTCAAGGCGAAAGAACGGTTGTTGCAAGCCGTGGAGTGTCTGGCGGATACCGAGAAGTACCCAAGTAAATTCAATCAGCAACCTGAGTTTGCAGCCGCGCTTGACAAATTTTCTAGCACTCTGGCAGATCGATTGGCCCAAGTTCATCGCCAGCTTGGGGATCAGGCGGGTGCCGACGTCGGGCAAGAAAAAGCCAAAGACGAGGATGGTCCGAAACTACCATGAGTCGATAAAGATCGTTCAAGCGATCGTTTCCGATCACTTCGCCTAGTTCTTTGGATACTCATGCTTCGTGGCACGATTCTCGATAGAAGTAACAGCCACAATTTCGGAGGTCGTGGTGATTGTCCAACAATGAATCGGTACCTGAGCCCACGCTCCACCCGTTGTTATCAAAGGACAACTGCGGAATCGGTGCATCTCCGCATGTTCCATTTCAATCCTTACAAATTTTCCATCAAACAGTTGCGCCTAAACCTTTCACAGGATTTTTAGTCGCAAAAAAAGGGAAGCATTTAAAAATCCAACAAAGGAAGATGAGCGTCGTTACGTCGTCCATAGGCCCGAAATACAGCCTCATCAATATCGAAAGCGAAATCATGGACCGCTCCGTCCATCAGCACGCCGATGACACCCCCCGAATGTGACGAACCAAATGTTCGTCGATCGCCGGATTGTTGATTGGAACGCGGGGGTTGTGCGGTAAATCTAATCGTGTCGGAGCAATGACCACTGTACATGCTTTGATCGTTTCCGCCATCATCAAGTCCCGCCGGTCTGTTGGTTTTGATGAACCTTTCGGCTGCCCAAAGAACGTTGGACGTTCCCCTTCGAAATTCTGACGCGCGAAGCCGAACTTGCATGAAAGCAGCGCCATTGTTTTGTGCTGCTGTGGGCCAAGGGAACCGCTCTAAGTAAGAACTACTCAGCTCCCTCGGACCTTGTTCTGTTGGATGCCTGAGCGGAAAGATCGAGTAGGTACCACCATTGACCGCGTAATCGGACGACGCGACTTTCTCAGGAGGCCGGGGCAGATTCAAGTAGAATTCCGGATCCTGTCTTTGCTCTATCATTACCGACATCGTTCGACTGGGGCAATTAAAGACAGCCACCGGTGTCGTCAGTAATCCTAACTTATTCCCACGTGCAACATCCGCCGAACCGCCAACTAAAGCCAGATCGTGCAGTTCCTTGTGTTCGAGATACGGCAGCAATTGAAAAATCCAACCTCCTGCCTGTCCATAACGCGGGTGTATCGGGGCGTCCGGTAACCAACGAAAACCCCAACCGTTGTTTGGATAATATTGACGACTGCTCTCATGTGCCTGAACGGCTAACCCGATTTGCCGTAGATTATTCCGGCAGCTCGTTTTTCTCGCCGATTCTCGCGCAGCTTGAACACCGACCAGCAACGTCGAGGTCAATATTCCAATAATCGCAATGACAACTATAACTTCGATAACGGTAAGACCGAAACGATACCTACCAAACGAGAACCTTTGCGTCTCTGGTAGTCCGCGCTCATATCGATTGTTCTGCTTAGTCATCGCAAATTCCTGTCCTTCAAGAAACGGAGCTGTTCGGGTTCAAGCACCTCTTCTACCAATCCATTACGAAGTCTGACAACCGTGGGGACTGGTACGATCAATAACTCGGAATGCAAAATACAAACTCCATCTGACGGACCACCATCCAAGTCAATCGCGACAAATCGAGATTTCGGGGCGGAATGATCTTTGTAAGTCGACAATAGGGCAAGACATTCGCTGCATTTGCCTGAATACATCAAAACGGTCCAATCACCTTCCGACAACCGTGGGGCCCTTTCAACGCAATTGAGAACCGGAAGCATCTGCCCCGTCCATTCCTTTGGACGCAAGATGGTGAGGCGACCGGCCGACAAATCCCGGCAAACGTTGACAGATGATTCTATCGTTCGTAGCAGGGCGAAGCATGAGCTGATTGAAACTGTCAAGCCAAGGCCAACGGCAGTGATCGCGCGTCGCCTCCGCGAAGATCTATTCGGCAAGTGCTTACCACGACCAAGACACGCTACGGAAAAAAGCCCAGTTACCATTGTGAAGTTTAGCAAAATCATCCACTCGTTCGGTGGCGTCCAACTGCCGAAACACCGGCATGAGTCTTGGTGGCTTAGCAGCAGGTAGATTCCATAACCAAGAAATACTAAATGCAATAACATCGCTCCGACTACCGCCACGCGTGATTTGGTTAGCAACAACGCAATTGCGATGAAGCCTTCTAAGTGGAACGCAGCTAAGGTAACGATAGTCGAGCCCATGATTAAGCTATCGAAGTTCGGTTCGTACGACCACGAGTAGACCTTCGCGAGCACCGCAAACAGCAAAATGACGCCCGAAACCGTTGGAGTCAGACAAACTAACGGACCGACTATCCGATGAAACGGCTTCCAGCTTACCACAGTAGCTTGCCCAACAATTGAAGTTTAGCGATTCAATACCAAGGTCGTGGTGATTGTTTCAATTGATGAGCCGGTGTCTATTCGAACCGTCAATGGAAGGACATCGCTCATCGCAGATTCGCCGCGGCGCTCAACCAAGATCTCGCTGCGTGTCGAGTCGTAAGTCGTACTTAGAATTTCCTGTAACGCCTCGTCGGCGCCGATAAACGTGACCACCTGCGACGTCGGGTGAATGATTGGCAAACGGACCGATTCGCCATCCCAGAAGTAAGAGGGAGCATCAAATTTAAGTGGCGGATCAACAATCAAATAAATCGGCTTCGCCAACTGGACCGGCCGCTTGTTGCTCGCAGCAAACAGGAATTCCACTGTTCCTGTCCGAGCCGGCCCTTCCAGTTTGGCCGTCGCTCGATATCGCACGACACGGTTGTCCGTGTCGGTTCCTGCTTTCTCGTCATGCTTGTTGTCAGACACGAGGATTCCTTCTGGGCTGACGATGGAAAGTAGTTCCGGAGCCGACTCATCATAGGTCACTGAGAACTCGAAGTCCGTCGGGATTCCGATCGTACATTTTAGGCGGCTAGGCAAATGAACGTCCCAGTTACGGTCCGGGACGATTTGCAAAAAAACGCGGTGAGCCTCTTTTCCAGAGATCGTGTTAGCAGAAAATCCGATTTGATACTTCTGCGGGTTCATTCCAACTTTTTGGAGATAACGAACTTGCAATTGAACCGTTTCATTTGGCTGAAGGTTGACTTTGTCAAACTTCATTTCCTTGATACAACTGCAGTTGGAGATCGGCTCCAACAGTTCAACATTACCCTCTGACGTATTTGTTAGCAGAAACAACTCTGTTCCCTCAACAGCGACGCCCGGTGGCGCGGTGACCGCGCGCGTGACTTCTTTGGCCTGCAATGAAGACTTCATGTACTGCTTGGATTCGTTCGATTCACCACAACCGAGTTGTGGTAACGCACCAAGTCCGAATAACAATACGCACGCCAATTTCGGTGCTTTGCCCCTTGTTCTTAGCAGCCAGAAGATGCAGCAAATCATGAAAACTGCGAAGCTGGCCAATGCGACCCAGGCTGAAAGTGTCATGGACCAACCGCTTGGCTCGACCTGATTCCGCAATCGCACAGCGGATCGAAACTCCGCCATTTTCGCCAACCCAACCTCGCCGCGAATTGATTCTCGGCTGTCAAGGTCATGAATAATTGAACCTGCGGGCGGTTGAAATCGGTAGGATTCCAGAGGCAGCCGCGGATTAATTCTCAGGGATGACTTATCCACGATCAAGCGATGGCCGTGATATCGCGAGACAACCAACTCCTCGTTTTTTCGATCAGAGCGAATCGATCGCATCTTTATTGGGAACCAAAGACCATTGACATTATGAAACTCGTCGACGGCTTGGGCGACCATCCCGCTTTTATAATGATGTTCCGCAAGTTTCGGTAACCAACCGTGTTCGGGGTCTAGTTCTAATTCGATCCGTCGATCTTCACTTTTGCTCTCCAGGATCAGCCGCCCCCCCTTTTCACCGATGGTCCATTCTGCTGCGTTTGTCAATCGATCCAAAGAGTAGAACATCCCTCCGGTGAAGAAACAAACGGGATGCGGCACCATATAGGGTATGTGGCTCTTCGATCGCGAGAGTGTACACTCGGTTTCAAGAAATACTCCTCCACCTTGATCCGAATGATATTCGACTCGATCAGTCCAATCGTGAGGCGGCAAGTACTCGTATTCGAAATTCTTGCGTTTCACGTACCAAAAATAATGGGGCAGATTAAATCGAAACAAACTGTATTCGCCGTTGAGGTAGTAGCCGTCGCCCCTAGCAAAACCCTCGCCAATGCCCCGCAAACGATCATGCAGCTCAAATGAGCATTCCACATCCTGCAAACGACTAATGGCAGCCACATACCTGTGCCACAAGTTATCAGGATTGCCCTGTACACCAAGAACCTTTGATGTTAACGCAAAAACGCTAAGACACGCGATTAATCTCAAGATTTTAGACATACTTCCCCTCCGATAATTCGTGACTGTTCGCCTTTTTTCTTAAGAACAATTCCAACGACACTGCGCTTGCGTTACCCCGTCTCCTAAAATCACTTCGGTCTCAGTCAAATCTGTTTCACAGGAACAGCCAGCAGCAATCTGTTTACACGGCGGCGCGTACATCAAACCACAAACGGGCGCCGAAGGACCATGTTGAGATGAACACTGATCCATCGGATCGTCCGTTTCCCTACACACGTTCACATTTGCTCCCGTGGCACAATAAGTGCAATTTCCAACACAGCTCGAACTACAACCCAACGGTCTATTGCCATTCCAAATCCACCCTTCGCAATTTACTCCTTGCATGCACTTTGTCCCTACCGTTTGCCCAACGGGGGGTTCTTGCGGCATCATTGCAGCACACGTGAAAAGCAATGTTAATGACCCGCTCAGCCAGGTTACGAACCGAAACATAATTTCATCTCCCTAACAGTGTCTCGAAGTATCACAGAGCCCCTGGGCCAGCGAGTGATGATTCGCCGACCGGTAAATTCTAGCGGGGGGGGGGGGTAGTCAACAGTCCGATGCGTTAATTTTTCGAGAAATCGCACGATTGCCTATTTCCTGCCAGTTTATTCAGTCATCGCCCACCCACTGGCCTCGGGAAACGTCCGCCCTTTCAAACTCCAGGAATCGCGAACTACGCGGGCTATGAAAAAGGGTCACAAATAACGGTGCGCATGCATTGGGAGCTTGTGCGTCTATTTTTGACTCACATAAGTTTCGGCATTATCTTACTTTTCGGAATGTTTTGATCCGCTTCCCCGGCATCGACATGCTCATGCTCGAAGCGGGAGTTCTCATTCCGCGGTGTTCACCCAAGAGCGCATGTTGTCGCGATGGACATTGTAGCTTTCTGCGATGCTACTGCCTTCGACAAACGCTTTGACATATCCCGTGGTCCGCAACACTTCGACGCCTGTGTTCAAATCCAGGACCGTTAGCACGCCCAACTGCGTTCGTTGCTCAATGGCGACCCACGCCAGATCATTGAGCCAGGCCTGGTATTGGATTTCTGCTGGATCCTGTCTCTCCCAGGTTTCCAGACGTTTTTCCCACAGTGGTTCTGGGTTCCCGAGGCTCAGGCAAAATACCGTGTGGCCGTTGATTCCAATCCAACGTTTCCCATCCGCGACGGCTACCGCCAGAATCACTTCTCGAATCGGTTTCAGATCACCCGGTTGATCGGCAGCGGTGGGAACAATGACAGCCCACGCTGCCGATTGAGAGTCTGTTTGTGTTTGAGTTGAGGACTTTATCGTGGCCAGCAGGTGCTGATCGCCCAGCCATTGTGCCGACTCCAGGCGGCCGGGAATATTGAACTCACGAAGCGTGGCCCAATGATCTTTGGCAGAATGGAATGTGATTGTGGTCGAGTCGTTGTCGGATCTGAGCCGATCCACAGTTGCCAACTGCCCTGTTTCGGATTGATAGACAAAGTCATCAAGGCGATGCGGGAAAGGTCCGGCTACTTTCTTGCCAGTCGATGGATCCCAAACCGTCAGTTGTTCGTCCGTTTTCAGGAAGCAAAAACTTCCATCGTCGGAAAACATGAGTCTACACGCAGATTTGGGGAGATTGTTATGTTCGGCCACGGCTTGGCCAGTGGACATATGGATCAACTCCGGCCCGGATTCTGTTAGGTTCCAAAATTGCAGCTGCCCCGGCTCATGGATCAAGGCCATTACTTTTCCGTTGGCACTGAAAGACACGATGGAATTCAACGGGGCGATCGGATCGACGGATTGTTCCAGATGTTCGGCGGCCAAGGTTGAGATCCAATCCCCCAACCATTCTTGCGCGGCATGATCCCACAGTCGCAGGCGACCCTCTGCGAGAGAAACCGCCAGACAAAGGTCGCGGTTGGGAACGAAGTTCCAATTCCAACCGTCTGACTCTGGTAAGACAGAATGTTGTTTTTGCTGTTCCAGGTCCCACAGCGTGGGCTGTCCCGAATATCGAGTGCGCGACTCCCGGCCGATTCCAAAGAATAAGCGTCTTCTGATCACCACTGATGGCCACGACGTTGCCGGGAACGCCTATCCGTTCGAAGCTGAGGTTTTTCTTGCGCTCGTCCAGAATATCCTTGGCTTTCCGCAAATGTTCGCGATGACTGGAGAGCATCAGGTCGACGGTGCTTTGATATTCTTCCAATACTGGCTCGGTGTTCCGACCGGTGGAGTCGAGGACCACTCGGATTTGGTCGATTTCTTCCCGAGTTTCAATGCCACGCCGGGATATTTCTCGCGTCAAGGTTAGGGATTCGCCGCTTGATTCGAGCTGATAAACGCCGCTGATTGGTGACAAGTAAATAAAATGCTGCTCTCCGTCAGTCAACAGCGCGGTGTCCAGTCGATCATCCAGTCGGGCAAGCAAGCGAAAGCTTTCTGGCCGCGCTTTCGAGATCGTTTGACCATTTGCACTAACGCCATTTTTGTCCTTGTAGATGTTTGGATGAACAGCGCTGAAAGTTGACAGGTCGACATCTGTGAGTTTCTTTTCTCGGTTCCAGACGGCATGTCGGTCCGATCCATAGGGTAAATCGTTACCCGACACTCGGAAGGTCAGCGGATCGGCCTCGAGGATCGGGCGAGTGGTCCAGTAAACCCGATTGGCATCACGGTAGTAATGTTGAGACAGATGCTCAAAGGATGACGGGTCGGCGTCTTTGATCTGATAGTTTTGAAACCAAACGCCACGACGATCCTTCCAGACAAACCCATCGTGGACGATCCGCAGCGATCTGGAATCGATGTCAGGAATCTTCTGACCCTGCCACCAGACGTGCTTTAGGTCGGTGGCCAATTCATTGGAAAGAATTTTAAACGTTTTCGAGTCTGCCTCGGGCAAGGTAACGAAGAAGTCTTTTCCAGACTTGACTAGCTTCAAGTAGACTTGGTTACGATCTTTGGTGTACGTTTCGCTCAACGCAACAAAACTGGAGACGTCGACCTGTTTCGCCAGTTGGTATCCGCGTTCCTTGGTTTGCTCAAAATCCTGCTGATAGCGGTCCAAGTCTTCAATCGGGACATCTTTGTACAGAATTTTGTCGTTGGACCGGGAGTAGCCATGTCCCAAAACATAACTCACTTCCGTCGACTGCTTGTCCTCACGGGCAGGGTTCACCTCCTTGGAGGCGGTGAAACTTTGCTGGTCCAAGAACGGCCAAGCGACCACGGCAATGATGATTCCGAGCAGCAGGAGCGCCATTCCCGCGATGGCGACTTTTGGCCGAGCCAGCCCCGTGGTTGATGAGGTAGCCGCCGATAACTTCGCTACTTCTAAAGGCAAAGGCTCCGAGGTCGGTTGTTGAACGTGGGCCAAGCACCTCGCCAGAAGATCTGCTAATTGCTGCGCTGACGAGTATCGTTCCTGTTTGTTCTTCGACAGCAGTTTCAGAATGATGTTCGATAGCCAATCAGGAATGTTGGGGTTCAGTTGTCGGATTGGAGTTGGTTGTTCGTCAGTGATTCGTCTCATGGTTGCCAGTGTCGATGCGGCGCGAAACGCCGGACGACCTGTGCAGAGGGTGTAAAGCACGCTCCCCAAACTGAACAAATCGCTTTTGTGATCGACCAATTCTCCTCTGGCTTGTTCGGGCGACATGTATTGAGGCGTGCCCATAAAGGCACCGGTCCGAGTTATTTGAACGTCGTCAGCCGCCAGGGCTAAACCAAAGTCGCTGATTAGAGCACGTTCGACGCCGGTGGCTTCCAGCAGAATGTTGGATGGCTTGATATCGCGATGTACTAAGCCCTGCTGATGAGCCGCGGCCAACCCCGAGGCAACTTGCATGCCGATCCGCAAAATTTCTGCCAAGTCGAGCTGGCCGACGCGATCAATTCTCTCTTGGAGTGATTCACCAGCCACATAGTGCATCACCAAGAACGGCGACGGTTGATTGATCTCCACGTTATGGATTGGAACCACATGCTGATCGACTACGGCGGCAGCGGCGCGTGCCTCCCGCGCAAAGCGTTGCACTGCCGTTGCATTGCCGGCGAGAAAAGGGGCCAATACTTTGATCGCAACCGGTCGTCCAAGTTCCGAATCGTAGGCTTTGAAGACGACGCCCATGCCACCGATGCCAATCACCCGCTCGATTTCGTATCGACTCAGTCGTCCTAACATCTCCGGATGGGAAGGAGGATCGAGCAGTTGTTTCACGATCGACTCGTCCCAATAACATGGAGTCAACGATTCTTCGTTGGGACTGCTGGCAGAGCGAAAATGGGTCAAATCCGTTGGCGAGTTCAAGGCATCCACAACCAGTCGCCATTCGGCGGGCGATGCAGCCAATTCTTCGCAGCGCATCTGACACTGGCGACAGGTGGAAACATGCTCGGCGATGGCGTTGGTCTGCTGGATGTCGAGTTCATCCTGCAGCATGGCCAATATCTGACGATCATTACACTGGGAAGCGGGGCGGTTCATGATTTGGCCTCATGCTGTTGAACCAATTTCTTGATCTTGGCCATGATTCGGCTCCGCGAACAGTATATCTGTCCTGGTTGGATTTCTAGTTCGGCGGCAGCTTGTTCAACGGAGAGCCCTTCGACGCTGGTCATCCAGAAGGCTTTCCAATTGACCTCCTCGACCACATGTCGTACCTGGTCGGCCGCCCATTGAAAAACCGCTCTTTGGTATTCTAATTCGATGGCCCCGGACAGTTCTGAAGGAGCTGGAACTGCGGCCAAGAATTGCTCGGCGGTCTCTCCATCTTGGCCTAGGGGACGTGTGGCACGCCGCGTCAACATGTCGATCAATTCATTACGCGCAATCGTTAATAGCCAACGGCGAAAGCCGCCTCGCTCTGCGCGGTTTAGCCATTGGGTCACCGAGCGCGCCACGGACGCCAACACTTCCTGCACGAGGTTTTCCGCGTCTGCCGGCTGAAATCCTCGCGCAATCGCCACGCGATAAATAGTGGGCGAGTAAATAGTCGCAAACTCATTCCAGGCCGCCATATCTCCAGCGTCTTGCAGGCGTAGAATCAAACTTGCTCGCGTCGGCTGTTCCATCGTATTTCGGCTTTTAGATCCTGCGACTCGATTCTGGGTTTATCAATCGCGTCGACGAAGACGCCGAGAACAACTGAATCCCTGACACGTTCCACTCCATCCTACGTTTTCCTTGCATAACAACAACCCAAACCGCGAATCCGATTTGTCCGTCCCTCAGCGGAAATTGTTGAAGAGCATTCAGCCTTGCTTCTGTATTCGAACTGCAACACCATTTAGTCGAGGAGTTTCGTTCCGAGACTTCTACTTCGACGTCTCAGGAGCATTCCCAGAAGTCCGCCGAACGCGAGCAACGTTCCGGTGCCCGGTTCCGGGACCGCGCGGGCTGTCCAAATCAGCGCTTCGGTCCGGTTCGTGACCGTGTTGAAGCCGAAGCCAGACACTATCAAGTTTTCGCCATCTCGGGCGATACCCGTCGCGTTGCTGCTTTCAAACTCGGAGGGCAACAGGGCCTGCAGGTCGACCCAAGACGCAGCGGATCCATTCCACAAGCCCGCCCGATCAAAACTTCCGAAACGGGCGTAACCCACTTGCGTCTCTTCTAACACACCTTGGGCCCGGGAAAACAACGCCCCTTCGGGATGGAGATTGACGAACGAAGCGGCGGACCCACTCCATAGGCTGGCGACATCGCGAGCACCAAGCCCAGCCGTTCTGGCATAGCCAACTTGCTGGCCGTTGCTGACAGCCACTGCCCTAGAACTCGCAAAACCCGACGTCGGGTGGAGATCGACGTGCGACGCGGCACTCCCGGACCACAAAGCGGCGCGTACGCCACCGCCTTGGCTGGTCCAAAATCCCACCTGCTGCACGCCGTCGGTTCCTTCAGCGCGCGAATGGCCGCCCGCATTTAGCGGATCAAGAACAACAAACGATGCCGCGTTTCCATTCCAAACGATTGCGGAATCAAACGTGAGAGAATTGAATGTTCCGCGCCCCACTTGCTGGCCGCCTCGCGCGGCAAATGCTACGGACGATGCCCAGCCCGTCGGATGGAGATCCACTCGCGAACTCGCACTACCGGTCCAGAGGGTCGCATGATTGCCTTCACCTAAAACGCCCGACAAAACGGACCCCACCTGCTGGCCATCACCGCCGCCCCAGGCCACGGAATCCAGCGCGCCATTCGGATGGAGATCGACATACGAACCGGCGGTTCCGCTCCAGATGGCCGCGCGGTTCCTCCCAACTGACGGCTTGACATAGCCCACCTGCTGACCGCCTGCGGCTTGCGCTCGAGACGAATGGGACGCGTTCGGACCAGACGGGTGCAGGTTCGTGACTGTCCATTGCCCAGAAGCGGTGGTGTTTAATCCTAGCGCGACGAGTGTCGCGACAAAGGCGGCGATACTTAAAAACTTCATAGTTTCTTCTTTCAAGCGGTGGTCTGTCTTGCGTTTTCTTCGTTGAAACTGCGAGGCGACTTCCAGCACAAAAAGGCTCGCCCGGAAGTCATCAACTTGACGTCTATTGGGAAGACCCACCCCAAGGCCACGGTCTATCACGAGAAACTGAAAAACTCCAAAAATCGGGTGAAGTTGTCTGCAACGGATAAAAATCAAAGAAAGATTGTGCGCATTTTGCGTTGTTTCTGCCGCATGCGGGCAAGACCATCCCGTCCCGTGGAGATATCGTAGATTCGTTGGGTCGCGACACGCTATTCCGCCCACGTGGTCAAATCGATTTTCATTCGGCTGGCCCGCTTTCCAGTGATCCGTCCGCACAAAACAATGTGTTGGGAGTTGAAATTGCGATGAGTATTTTGGCCAAGTTATGCGTACGGGTCTGGGCGTTCACCTGTCTGTTGAGTTTGCTGCCGCAGCATGCTCAGGCACAAGAGGATGTCAAATCATCAACAACTCGGATCGAACGCGAAACTCGCGACATTTCTGGCTGGCAAGTCCATGTCGCGAAGAAACTCCTCGAGACGGAAGCGGAAGATACGGCCAAAGCACTACTCGGGTTGGAGCGGATGTTGGATGAGATCGTGCGCGATTTGCCAGCGGCCGCGGTGGCAGAAATGAAAAAGGTGCCACTCTACTTTTCACCAGCCTATCAAGCTGGGCTGAGTGGAGCCGAATTTCATCCGGGAGCGGAGTGGTTGCTGGACAACGGTCGCGACCCGGTAATGGCCCAAGGCGTCGAATTCTCGGGAGTTCATGATTTCGAAGCCGAGATGCGGCGAATGCCGAACTTTGCTCTGCATGAATTGGCACATGCCTATCATTTCCGGTTCCTGCCCGATGGTTTTGACAATGCCGAAATCAAAGCCGCGTTTCGCCGAGCCCAACAAAGTGGCTTGTACGATCGCGTCGAACGAACCTTCGGTAACGATCAGCCCAATACATTCGAACCCGCTTATGCGATGACGACCGCCATGGAGTACTTCGCCGAGACGACCGAAGCCTACTTTTCGCGAAATGATTTCTTCCCCTTTACCCGAGCGGAACTGCTTCAGCACGATCCGGAGATGCATGCTTTATTAGAGAAGCTTTGGGGCGTGTCTGCCGAACAATGGCTGAAATATCCCGGCGGCGATGGCCCCGGTAAAGGCAAGCACATCGTGCTCATCGCAGCCGAGCAGGAGTATCGCAGCGAGCAATCCCTGCCGATGCTGGCCAAGGTCCTCAGCACCCATCATGGCTTCGATTGCACGGTACTGTTCGGCGTGAATGAACGCGGCGAAGTCGATCCGACGATGCCGGTCTATCCGGAGCAGGGCCAAGAAGCGGAATTCAAGCAACATCACATTCCAGGACTCGATCAATTGGCGTCTGCTGATTTGGTTGTCTTCTGCACTCGCTTGTTGACTCTGCCCAAGTCCGAACAAGAACAAATCGTAGCATACGCGGATTCCGGCAAACCGCTCATCGCGCTGCGGACCGCCAATCATGGTTTTCGCGTACCACTGCCCTACAAGATCGATGGCAAACAAGTGCGCTGGGGTGAAGATGTCTTGGGTGGAACGTTTCTGAATCATCATGGGAATTGGCAAGCCGATTCCACCCGTGGCATTTTGGAACAAAAACAAACGCAACATCCGATCTTGATCGGAGTCAACGACATTTGGGGTGACACGGATGTTTATCGCACGTACGAAGAGGGAAGTCGCTTGCCTGACGACTGCACGGCTCTGGTGTGGGGGCAACCGCTGCTGGGTCGTCAGCCTGATGACTTGCCCAACGGTCAACTAGAGCCCTTGCCGGTGGCGTGGGTGAAACCGTGGCGTACGAGTCACGGCGTCGAGGCCCGCGTGTTTCACTGCACGATGGGCAGTGGAATCGACTTTAAAAATCCCGGCCTGCGTCGCTTGGTCGTCAATGCAGCGTATTGGTGTGTCGAACTTGAGGGGGACATCACGACAACTCGCAGCGTCGAGATCGTGGGCAGTTACGAACCGCTCGACAGTGGCTTCCACTATGAACAACTGGGCGTTCAACCTCGGCCAGTGAGTTATTACAAATAAGTGGCGTCCATGATCTCGATAACGATTAAGTTCGCGATCAGAACAAAATCACTAACGTCGTGAATTAGGAAACATTCGTCGTAACATCGAGGACTTGAACTTCCAGGCATTCCTCGGCCAAATTGGATCTCATTTCGTCACGGTGTAGTTTAACTTCGGATTGATTTGCTGAAGCTCGGAAAGCCAGGACGACCGAAGGGCGTTGGGTATCGGCGGCTTGGAGTTTAGCAGCTTATCGAGTGGGTTCAGCCAAACAGCTGTGGTGTGGATTGCGTAAGGGTCTGCACAATGGTCTTCATCCAAAAGCACGAGACACACGTTTGTACCGGGTTGGAGTTGGGCTAGTTTGTTCAACCATTCCTTTGACCTTGAGGTTGGCGGCCCAACGAGTGGCGCCAGCCCTCGACCAAAGATTACTAGTTCTGGAAGTTTGTCGATTTCAGCTAGAATTTCCCAGACGGTGGCATCCTGGGACGAGAAGCTCAACGTCTGCAGCGGTTTGGCTGCAATGACGGATCGGATGATTCGCGAACGCAACTCTTCGCTCTCGTTACTGCGATGTTCGTTCTGCCGAAGCTGTTGGCGCTCGATAGAAACGTGGGCGACGTTAGGGAAACATTGCATGGGGATTTCGGGGGCGGTGTGGGTCGCCAATCGCTCGTGCAGACGCCGCAAGTGCCACCCGACCGGAAACTTCACGACGACCGACGTGACGCTCTCATGAATTTCCCATTCCGCGCTTGTTGTGGTGTCCCATTCCGCGTTTAGTACGAGTGTATTGGGGCACCGCGCCTCGTCCAGGTAGACAAATGGAATGTGATCCACCTTGTGCTGATCGGCGTCCCGAAACGCCGATGCTGATTTTAACCATTCTCGAGGTGACAGTCCCAACCGTGGATGTCGCGAATCCTCGTGGGGAATCCGGGCGTAAATGGCCGTTGATTCGTTTGTCGCCAAACGAATGGGCTGCCGCCCATGAACGAAGACCGAGTGTTTCTCGATAAGTTGACACAGAGTTTCACTCGAAAAGGGCAAAGGCGCTTCCAAGAAGGTTAGTTCCGTAGGTGGTTGCCCACTGGGCAGCACGTTCCAAGCGTCTTCTGTTGAGGCGGTACAATAGTCGAGTCGAAAGTGGTCCAGTCTATTTATCTGAACCACATCAAATGCTAGTTCGCAATGATACAGTTGAAGTTGAAACGGTCTGTTTTCTCTCACCGCTCGCCATGCCTGCGGTCCAATCGTGGCGAACTGGATGCTTCGAGTCCTCAAATTCTGTGAAGACAAGTGGTCCAGGATTTCCGGCTCGTGAATCGCGTTGAGGCCGGCATGTACTCGCACGTTTGGGTAATTCAGTAGTTCCTGCAGAATCGTTTTGGATTGCAATGGCTGCCGGATGATGAAGTTGACCGTTGTCTGCTTGGGGTTGTGCTGTTGTAATAGATCGAAGATTGGGCGCGGGTCGGACCTCAATGCAGGAAGCCATATTTTGACATCGTCGGCCGTTTGTATCGATTGGAAGTCTTGGCTGACTTGATGCGTCGTCCATTCATCTGGTAGTAAGCTGCGGTCCCAGCTTTGGGGAATGGCCATCGATTCAGCGACACCCTCAGCTGCTGGCCATTTTTGTTTGAGGCGTTGAAACCCAGCCACGAATCTCGCTCGATCCCAAGCATCTCGAGCGGCCGTGATGTACGTGAACACATCCAGCTGTTGTGGAACCCAAGCGGCAACACCACAAGTGCAGGCCCAGATGGTCAAGCAAATCGCAGCGGCCGACCAATGGTTCCTCATCGGCAACGGGACGTGTCCGTTTGATTGCGTCGCATGTGAGACAAATGCGGGCCGCAGCCCCGTCCGCATCAGTTCAATTAGCGAAACCAATATCAATGCCGAGTAACACATGAGCGCCACAAGCAACTGAAATTTATTCACTCGGTAGGAATCCGCGAACACCCAACAAAGACCGAAGACCAGAACCATCGGAGCGTAAAGTCCAATCGCCATAACCAGGAATGACTGCCACGCCTTACGAACGAATGCCGCCACCCAAAGCGTGAAGTAAAGCCAGGCTGCTGTGATTGCGGCAATCGAGAACCAAGGCAGCCAATTCCAACCGGCCTTGTACTTCGCCAGAGTCATGTCGCTCCAATGCAAAACGAACAAGACAACCGCCAAGACGGCGATTCTACTGTGTCTTGAGTTGGGCTTGGTCTTTTCCGCGGTTGGCTCCGAGCGATTCGCCACTGGCCGCCCCAGACCAATAACCCCGAAACTATAACTTGATGCGAACAGAATCGCGCCCGTGGCGATCGCCGCAAGGATCAAGTCGTAAATCCAAACCTGTCTTTCGGAGACAAAAATAGAGGTTGGAAAGTACCACTCACCTATCTGCCAACCGAAGGGTGCGCCCGGACGCGACTGAGCGCAAATGCCGATCGCCACGGTCCCCAAAGCCGCAAACATCGCCATGCCAAGATGGCCGCGATAATTGGCCGGCGTCATCGCGAACAGACTCAACCCGACTAACAAGAGCGGTAGCAGCCCAAAGAACGGCAATCTCCACAGGAGCCGAACGGTCCGGTCGGTAAGATGCGTACTTTCAAGATCCTGGCTCAAGTACCGCACAACTTCTCGGGAATGGTCTGGGGAATCTCGTGTTACTTCTGTGAACCGCGTCGAAGCCGTCGGTATGGTCCATACCGCCAATATCCAACTCATCCAAAACCCGATCACGCACGGCAACAGAACTCTAATCGTCAACCGTCGGGGTGGGTGGTCAGCAGAAGTCATGAGCGTGGCTGCCTCATCGTGGTGCCGTGTGATTCTTCAACAGCGCGATTGCTACGGAGGGCATTATAAACACTTGGTGAGATCGGTTCGACTTCCTCCTTGTTTTTATTCGCGTTGTACGCCATTGCTTTACGGAGGCCGTTATAAACACTTGGGGCGACCGATTCGACTTCCTCCTTGTTTTTATTCGCGTTGTACGCCATTGCTTTACGGAGGCCGCTATAAACACTTGGGGCGACCGATTCGACTTCCTCCTTGTTTTATTCGCGTTGTACGCCATTGCTTTACGGTGGCCGTTATAAACACTTGGGGCGATCGGTTCGACTTCCTCCTTGTTTTATTCGCGTTGTACGCCATTGCTTTACGGAGGCCGTTATAAACACTTGGGGCGATCG
>JAEUIQ010000097.1 GCA_016794985.1 Planctomycetaceae bacterium
CGCATTCCCAGCCAAGTCCGCCATCGCTGGCCGATTCGCTCGAGCCGACGCTCGCTCCTCGCACACCGATTCACCCACTTCACGCCCAATCCGACCCCTCCACCCTCAAAAACCCAACCACGTCGCTGGTGGACTCTTACATTTCAAATATCTTTTACCCACCATCTTTTACCATTGGATCGGTACGCCTTGGTTGATACGCAAATATTTATTGGTCACAATCGCGACTCCGGTTGTGAAAATCTGCTGTACTGATTTTGCCTGTGGGCCGGACATCAATATTGGCAAAGGAATGGATAGCAAAGGAATTCATGCGGTCGGATCGTTGATACATCCTCCAGCAGATACAGGGAAACCAGTGGATTCCAATTTCGTTTCAATGCGTCGGTTCTGAGATGCAAGCGTTTTTTTCGCGCTAGGTTTGGTAATTTGGTAAAAGATGTGAGGTAAAAAATATTTGGCAGCCCACCTGGACTATCGGTGAGTGGAAGTCGTCTTATTTGGCATGCAGCCGAGTTGGACGGCGACGAAGTGTTGGGCTTGGTCGTTGAACTGGACTTGCCAGAGCTTGGCATTTCCGGTCCGGCGTGGATCGTGGACCTGGAACCCGCCCCACTCGTCCCGGCAGGGCCAGGCCAAGTTGTCACCGCCACCTTCAAACACGCCAGCGCCAACGTCCTGGACTTAGTCCTAACCAACACGCCGCCCACAAACCTAAGCTCTCCGCCCTCTGCTCTTAGCTCTTCGCCAACCGACTCCATCGGCGTCACTGCAAACCACCCCTTCTGGTCAGTAGACCGAGCCGAGTTCGTACAAGCGGGCGAGTTACAAATCGGCGAGCGACTCCAAACCCTATCAGGCGACATCCACTGGGTCCAACAAAAACTCCCCAGACCAGGGCCTGAAGCTGTCTATAACCTGGAGGTTCATGATGAGCATGTTTATTACGTTGGCAAGGAAGGCGTTCTCGCCCATAATGCGTGTGACAGCAGCAAGGTACTAGGGCGAAACATGGCGGGAGGGCATGAGCCATTGGCGGCAAGTCTTCGGAAGCTAGGGTTTGCTGCCGGACATATTGTTCCAGCGCGAGGTTTTAGTCGTCGTGTACAAAGCGTCGTTGATGCGTGTAATGATGCTCGGGCAACGTTGACACGCGTCGGGATTGATGTTAACGACCCCACCAACGGTTTTCGGACTAAGAGCACCCGGCATTTGGGCTCCCATACGGATCGTTTTCTACTTCGCTTGGGAAATGCGTTGAGAGGAAAAACAAGCAAGTCGGAGGTTCAAGATATTCTTGATTCGATAAGAGACGATCTGTTTTCAGGAATCTATTAATGGCCAAAGCGGCGAATTCAATCTATCTCCTTGAACCGATTACCGATAACCCAGTTTTTGAAGGATTTGGCACAGGACAACTTCCATCATTACTGGGGCGATCAACTATACGTGATGATTTCTATCCAGTTGCTGGTTCAGGTTGGAATTGGACGCTGGTTCCTCTGAAGACTTTATGGCAACCATTGAGGGTACTTGGACGTGTCGTTCCGTTCAATGATTTTCCTTGTATTTCATTGACCATACCGGCTTTCAGTAGACGTGCGGCAGACGGCTTACGCGATATGCTAGAGCTCAATGGCGAGTTGCTTGAGCTTGAATATGATAAGGGAGAATACTTCGCTTACAATTGCACCAGAATCGTGGAGATACTCGATCGCGAGAAATGTAAAGCGTTGTGGGGCGAAGGCCCATCACCAATGCCAGCCCTTGCCATTCGTAGGTTCGCTGTGAAAAGCGAGAGAACATCTGGTTTGTCAATATTCCGGATGCGAGAACTCTGCAATTGCGTTTTTGTTACAGACGTGTTCCGCTCTCGGGTCCTGGAATTAGGGCTAAACGGATTTGAATTCGTCAAGGTATGGCCGTTTCCCGAGGGAGTGGACTATGCAATGGAAGATGCCAAGCGAAGGCGTGAACACGGCCAGAGGGTTGTCGGTCCAACCGGTCTGATGGAGGTGAAAGGACAGTCCTTGATAATTGAGTTATCGTTGAAAGACGACAAAATATCGCTGTCAGAAAAGAAGGCAGTTTCTCGTTTCCAGGATGAGCTCGACGCACAGTTAGTTCTTCGGTCGATGGACGAAGTTTATTATGGAAGTTTGGAAGGTCGTTCCACTAGAAAGGGAAAGACTCGACTAATCTTTAGTTGTCCCGACTGTGTAGCCCTAGTCAAGAAATTGGCTCCTTGGCTAAATTCGCTTGAATGGCCCCAAAAGCCAATTGTCCTATTGCGCCAGGGCCCTTTTGATGACACCGCGGTGGAAGAGGTCCCTTTTGATTCGTAAAGCTTGCCCTGTCGGGAACCAACTGGAGGGAACCAACTGGGCACACACAACTTTCCCCAGCAAGAAACGCTCGCCCCGATCGTGCACTGCCCGCTACTTGTTCGTTGACTAACCTCTTGTTCACTAGAGCGTTGAGTGTCCCCGGATGCACCACACAAGATTCTCACACGTCCGTAATACCGCAATACTTCGAAAAGCCGGCTAGCAAATTTCGATCCGAACAATTGTGTGTGTCCCCGGGGGCTTTCGTCAGACAACAACCAATAATTCGGACTTCGAGTTGACCGAAGATGAAAAGGAAGCAGCGGGAGCCATTGCGGAATTCGCACTGACGTTGGGCGCCGCGGCAGCGGCAAAAGTTGGAAAAACCGTGGCTCAGCTGAGGATAGC
>JAEUIQ010000099.1 GCA_016794985.1 Planctomycetaceae bacterium
TTATTCAGTAGTTGGTGCGACGATCGTACTGCGGAGCTTTAGCTCCTGAAGCTGAGCCTCCAGTTCGGCAATTTTCGCTTGAAGTTGCTCGATGACCGGTGCGATCAGAGTTTGACTAAAGGACCCGAACCCTGGGGACACTCCATTTTTCTGGAACCGGAAGTATCGCCGACGAGCAAAGAAACGGCGGTGTCTTAGTGAGCTACCAACACGGCCAGGTCGAGACCGGACGACGATTCTGCCCGCGTGATTGCAACAATGGGAGTCCTGCGTGTCACAAAAGTTGTGTGTCCCCAGGTTGTGTCTTGGCTTCTTCTTGGCTTCTTCCATAAATTGGGTGTCCCCGGTTGGTGTCGCCCTTAGGGACCTCTGCGTGTTCAACGCACCGAGGCCGTACGCTGCTGCGCGGACTCCAACCTTCGTGCCCTACTTGGCCCTTGTTTCGCCAAAGCAGCCCGAGGTGCGATCACCGACCTCAGGTGCCAATTATAGCTGAAAACTGACCAGCCTGCCCCAGCGCAAAAGGCGTGCCGAACAGTTGTGTGTGTGTGTCCCCAGGTTGTGTCTATTTATTTGTCACTACACTACTTGGGGCTACAAGTTTCCAAGTTTAGTACATATTCGTGAACTTCTCGCGCGTAATCCAGTCAACGTTGTCAATTTCTGCCGCGTCGTCCAAAGCACGCCGCAATTCTACGACTATCGGCGCAACTTCCGAATCGCTGGTTCTTCTCCCGACAAGAGATCGAAGTAACCCCTTGCATACGTCAGGCTGAATGACCCAACGATCCGTAGGCGGATTCCCAATCGGGGCCCAATGCACAAAGACTCGGTAAGGTGTATTAACGATCGTTACATCAAAGGTCCAACCCTCCTCGCCTGGTACAGGGTTAGCGATACACTTTGCGCCATTACTGACCAACCGGTTAACCACAAAGTCTGCGAACGCTCGGCCGGGTGGCACCGTCTCATCGTAGTCGCCATCCGGACCTTCAAAATCGAACGACGTCGAAGTAACCACTGCAATCGTCTTTTCGGATGGTCCGTTGGACATCGTAATCGAACCTCCATCAATCATCGAAGTACTCATACACTCCCCATATTCCAGCGCACGTCGTGATCACAATCCCGCCAGCGAAAACCTTGAATGCGGTTGGACTTCCATGCCATAGATATCCAAGCCGTCCATAAGGCTCCAAAGCGGGCGAAACCCTGGATGCAACCCAGGGTTCACCCGGGAGCATTCGCATGCCTTGGGCAGTACGCCTTCCGTACGCGGGAAGTCCATGAATACGCGCATGGTATTCGTAGAATCGTCCCGTGTTCATATTGTGACCGCTGACAACGTTAATGGCACTGTCGCGATACCAAGTGAGGAGTCGCCCGCGAACGGAATTTTCGCCAAATCGTGCGACGGCGCGATTAATCGGTGCCTGTTGGATAAAGTGCTGACCTGCGCCTGTGTAGGGCTGGGTCAGTCGCTTGGCCGCAGCAGGAGAGTAACCCTGACTGCGGAATCGAGCATACTCGTCGAACGTACTTCCGAACCTCTGCCGTAGTTGTGCCCCGCGGCTCAGTGTACTGTTTTGGGCAGCGTTTAGCGGTTGAGATGCCGGCGCGATCGCCCGAAATACGGAGAACACAACCAACGCATCGCCTACCAGCCCGATGCCGCCAAACAGTAGTTTACTCGCTTCTTGAGTCGAAGTCAAATCTTCGCCGTGACTCGAACCACTGTATTCTTTTCCTGTGTACCATTCATAAATCGCCGTGAAATTCCGAATTACAAATGCTTCATTCATCGCTGCTTGCCAATAGGCAACCGGGATTGATTCTCCTCGGGCAAGGTTTTGACCAAATTGAACTAACCCACGATACGCGATACCGATCCCGCCGGAGTCATTCGTGAACAGATCATTTGCGGCCGCTTGAGTTGCATCAATAACCCCGTTGTTCGCTATGTTGATGAAATACCGGCTCCACGGTCGATACACAAAACCGAATCCACCTAGGTTCTTCAACATACCGTTCGACGCACTTGCGGTTGCGGTAAATACACCATCATTCGCCATTTGGTTGAAGTACGTGCGCCATCGACCGCTTACATACCGAATGACGTCTAGATTGGATAAAACGTTTACTGTGCCCTCAAACACTGTTCCTTGCGTCACGTATTGCCAAATCATGCTCGGACCTATGCCGTCATATTCAACTCTCGTCGACTCCGTGTTATCGGTCCCGTTTCCCGAATTCCCACCGCTGCCACTGGTCTGGCTGCTATCCTCAGATGAACCGCTCGACGCACCGGCAGAGTTGTCGGAGGGTGATTCGTAACCGGCCGAAGTGGCAATAGCACCCATGAAGTCCGCCAGTGGCTTCTGCACGGTGAGGTGCGTGCTCAGTGTTGAAGTGCCGGTGTGGTTTTCTCCGCCTGGGGCGACCGTGGTATTGGTGCCTTGGTTCGGGATGGTGATTGTGTTGTCGGCTGCTGGTTTGGTGTGTGTGATCGTCTGTGCAATTCCACCACTCGGCGTCTCGATTGGAACATACGTGATCGTCCAATTGTTCTGCGACGAGGCGTCTTGTCGTTCT
>JAEUIQ010000017.1 GCA_016794985.1 Planctomycetaceae bacterium
GCGCGTGATTGGATTTGGGTTAGCCCTATTTTGTGCCATGTCGGTTGTTGGATGCGGAACTGCGGAAGTCAAGATTCCGGAGAAGGCCGATGCCATCCCAGAGGCCGAGGATATCTCGAAGCTCAAAGATAAAGACACCACCGCGTCCAAGAGCGTTAAGTAATTAACTGCTCGCCGAACGGCGTTTTGCTTACATCCCAGCGGGTCTCATGATCCGCTGGGATTTTTTGTTGCCTCGTTGTGGTCAGTTAAGTCGACTGGTAACCCGTTCTTGGCCGCCCCGACACGGGGACAGACACCTGCCCTATTCGCTAGCGGCTTGGGCACAGGCTCTTTCGGCTCCCCGGTATGGGGATAGACACCTTTGCTAGCAGCATGGGACTTGGGGACAGACACCTGCGCTACTCGCCAGCAGCTTGGGGACAGGCTCTTTCGGTTCCCCGGCTTGGGGACAGGCTCTTTCGGCGACCCGGTATGGGGACAGACACCTTTGCTCTCATGATCCGATGGGATTTCTTGTTGCCTCGTTGAAGTCCGCCAGCTCGACTGGTAACCCGTTCTTGGCCGCCCCGACACGGGGACAGGCACCTTCGCGAGCAGCATGGGGACCATTTCCGCCTTGGGGACAGCCACTTTCGGTGGTGTTGGCGTCGGTAGAGCGGCTGATGGACGGATTGGAGGTGACATTGGTGTTGGCGGAGCCACCATTAGCGCTGACAAGAGGACAACCAACTTCCGCCTGCGATTCCGACTTCCTGCGGAACAGCTTTTGATGGACATGCTGGAACGGAGTTCCGTAAACGTCCTCACCATTGAAATAACGACGACCGACGCCGTCACGATTGGCCTTGTCGCGAGTTTCCCGCTCACGCCCCATATCCCTTCCAACTTGTTGTTCTTCTTGAACGAGTTCCGGGCTAAAAATCTTGTAGGCGTCGGCCAGATCGAAGTTATCAATAAACATTCTTGGATAGGGCAAAAAGGCTGACAACAGATCGCCTGGTTTAATTTCGACTGGATGATTTGACCGAGTCAATTTCAGATTGAAGGTAAAGTCCCGCCGCAAATTGTCGGCTTCAACAACTCCTGTCAGGTTCTGCAGCCCATCGATAAAGAAGTTAGGAGGCTGGATTGTGATCAAGCTCACATTGGGAGGGGTTCGGAGTGAAAAGGCCGTTTGCACGGTGACAATGCCCAACCCGAAGTGTGACGAGATCGATTGGAGGCACCCGAACTTCTTTTGCTCCTCGGTGTTGTGAATGGTGACGACGGTGTCTTCCATTGCTGGTCCGCCGTTCCACAGCAGAGTCGCGTGGAAGAGTGATTTCATGGCAAAACCATGTTGGTTCCCCATCACCAATGGCAAGCAGAAATAGGCATGGCGAACAAACCAATCTCGTTTGTTGTGTCCGCGCAGGTTGAAGAATATCTGGTCGTGCTGTCCCCGATAGTAATCGTCGTAGGGAACCACTGCGATGGTATCTGCGGGAACCGTCAACATGGTACTCTCCGTTTGAATGGTCAACCTAATCGGATAGATGGATCTGAGCTTTTGAACGGTTGGAACGACGAGTTGGAGCGATACCTTCGTCCAAATCGCCAGCGATTCTACTCAGCCCGATCGTGGTTCGCTGGACAAGTTGTTTATTCTCCCAACGGCCGCCGTGATGGACGGTCTCGACTCCAAAATTCACAATCGCCTACTACAAGCTCGCGTCAAAAGCGGTACTCTTTGGTCGGGTCATAGGTTAGGAAAGAAGCGATCGTGTGCCGCATGCCACTGGTTACCGCACGGACGCCATGCAGGTATTTGAGGGTTCCTGGAAAGACAACCAAAGTTCCGGGTTTCGGCTTCAATTCCAGATTGAAGTTTGGGAAATAGATCTCACCCCCACCGTAGTTGTCATTGAGATAGATCACGGAGGCAAAATTGCGCCAGGGGAACGGGTGAGGCGCGCCGCCGGGATTTTCGGCATCGGCGTGGGGATGCAGTTCGAAACCAACGGGCCAACGTGCAAAGTTGACGACGTCGGCATACAACGGTGGTTGAGGTCCCAAGTTCTCAGTCAATTGCCCTGCAACCAATTCCAAGATTCGATCTCGAGTGTCACGAAACAATTGCACCACCTCTTGGTCCGGAACATCACTGGGAGTTAACGTGCGCCCTTTCCAGTAGTCTTGGTTTCCATCGATTTTCCCGAACTTGTCTTCGTGGCGGTCCAAGCAGCCCAGAAATTTTCCGATCTCGTTGGCACTCAAGAAACCAGGTACCCGCAATGGGAAAATGGTCAGGGCATCAATTTCATTTCGAACGGCCAACAACATGCTGAGACTCCTTGGAAAGCTTGTTCGGTCCCAATCGCGACTTGCCACGCTTGCGATCGGGCAAAGGCTGTGCCAGATTGAAGATTTGAGGTAGACAGGTTCGGTCCGTGGTTATTTCGGAGATTGATGATGATCGGCATGATCCGTGCGATTGAGAAGTCGGTTTGTGCGCGATGTTCGCCTTGCGCCGTGAGCCGGCCTGTGGTGATGGTGCCGATCATAACGATGACGCTGCTTGTGCTTGTGTTCTGCGGGAACCTCGATTCGACGCGGCTGTTTGCTCAGGTTCGCATTCTCGAACGTGGTGAGTCGCCGATCGGTAATCCGTTGCAGGGGCTTGTTCCGTACGCCAATCCGGCCCCTGAACGTTTTCCGCATAGCTTGGAATTTGGTTATATCGGCCTGGGGCATGTTGTCGTGGGTGAAGCCAAATATGATTGGAAACCCATCGAGACGATTTTGAATGACATCGCAAGCCGAGGAAACCAAGCGGTTCTTCGACTCTACATGGAGTATCCTGGAAAAGACGACGGCATTCCGAGCTATTTGCGCGAGCGGGGCTTAAAAATCCACGAATACTTGAATGAAAACACTGCCCCGTTTCCGCCTCAAAAGGTTTGGACGCCAGATTACGAGAATCCGGACTTACGTGCGATGCTACGCGACTTTATCCAAGAGTTTGGGCAACGTTACGATGGTGACCCTCGTTTAGGCTATTTGACCGCCGGACTCCTGGGGACGTGGGGCGAGTGGCATACTTATCCCCGAACCGAACTTTGGGCTAGTCACCGCACCCAAGGAGAGGTGTTGGACGCTTACCAGCAACATTTTCGCGCAACGCCCGTTTTGTTGCGTTATCCAGCAGGCAAGAAACATTATGCTCAAACCGAAAATGCATCTCGGCCGTTTGGTTACCACGATGACTCGCTGTGTTGGGCAACCTTGGAAACTGGGCGCGAAGAAGATGATTGGTTTTTTGTGCCAGCTTTAAAGGCGGCTGGAAAATCGGCGGTAAACAAATGGCAAACGCATCCGATCGGAGGCGAGATCCGTCCAGAAGTCTGGGGTAAAATTTTCGACGATGCCGTCGATATTCCACAGGCTCAGTCATTTGCCGAATGCGCGGCCGCCCTGCATCTGACCTGGACCATGGACACCGGCATGTTCCGCGAGCCTAGCGCGGAACCTCGGCTGAGAAATGCGTTGCGGGAAGTGGCCAAATTGGGTTACGAGTTTTATGTTCCTGAATGTGAATTTGCAAAAGTTGTTGCTGAGAATGAACTACCTGTGACCGTTGTCGTCCAAAACCACGGCCTGGCCCCCATGTATCACGCTTGGCCTTTGGAGTTTGCCGCAGTGGACCCGGAGGGGCGTATTCTTGCTCGTTGGAGGCAAGAATCAAACCTGACCAAGATTCTGCCAGATTCGAAAGGTAAAGAAATTCGTGCCAATCTGGACCTCTCCAACCTGCCGGCTGGCACCTACAATTTGACGATGCGGGTGGTGAATCCGCTCCCACATGGAAAACCGGTACAATTTGCCAATCGCGAGTGGGCAAAGACGACGGCTGGTGCACTGACTTTGGGACCATTTCAAAAAACGTCCGCCGCGGCGAGATCTGGCGAAAATCTGAGATAGAACGAATCAAATCGGTTTTCGCGGGTTTTTACAGAATTGCGAAAATGAAGCTTGCCCGGCCCCAAAAAATCGCGGATAATTGGAAATAACGGTTGGAGCATGGCAACGCTTTGTAGTCAGCCCGTGGAAGCCTGTGGAACGAAGGAATTGGCGATGCAGAAAGTTTGGTTAACCGGTTGCAAGTGGTTGATGGCTGGTGGCTTGACGATGGGCATTGTCGGTTTGATTGATGGGCTTGATTCACATCACGCGGCAGCAGCAACCGACTCTTTTACAGCGGCGATCGACAAAAGTGACTTGGATGCGGGAGTAAAGTCACAAGTTTTGAGTCGCTACGAAGAACTGACCGCTCAAGGCGTACCGGCTGCAGAGGCAATTACCGAGTGCTTACAAATCGCCCATCCCGAATACCGGCAAGCGATGTCTGCCTTGGAGTCCGATGATTTAGCAAACGGACTGAAAAGCCTCGGCGCGCTAACTTCCCATGGTGATAGCTTTCTGGCGGCGGACGCGTCGTTCTTTTTGGGACGCACTTACCTGCTGGCAGGTCAACATGAAAACGCGGTCCCCCACCTGCAGAAATTGGTCGATCAACTTCAGAACTCGACTCTGCGAAGCGGTGAAGCATTGTACTACTTGGGAACAGCTCAAGCCGGATTGCTGCAGATTGAACCCGCGATGGAGAACTTGATCAAGTTCCTCCAAACCGAGTCTGCCGCTCCCGAACGCTTGAAAGAGGGAGCGTACAACCAATTAGTTCGCTTGGATCAAGCCAAGAAGAATCAACTGGCGGACGCCGAACTTCGCATGGGTTATTCCGAGCGACGCTTGGGGCAAGCCATGCCGGACGGCGATACACAAACCGAGCAGGCAAAAGTCGTCGACATCCTCAATCAATTGATTGAAGAAGCCGAGAAAAAAGAATGCAGCGGCAACTGCAAAGGCGGACAAGGCGAGAAAAAAGAGAACAGCAACAAGCCTGGCGAGAAACCCGGCCAAGATCAGAAGCCCAAACAAGGTGAAGGTCAATCGCCCGGTCAAAGCAGCAACGCAAATGGTTCGGCCTCCAAGCAATCCTTCGACAACGGCCCGATAAGTATTTGGAGTCAATTGCGAGATCGAGATCGAGATCCGGCGAACTCGGCTGTGAAAGAGCAATTGCCTCCCGAATACCGCAAACTGATCGAACGCTACTTCCGCGAAATGAGCGAAGGCTCCCAATTGCCGTAGCCGCAGTTCGTATTCCAGGTCATCGAGTCTAGCGCCGTCTCGCCGCTGCGACGAACTGTTTCGCGAGCATGGACGAGTTTGGGGCCGTGTAGCTCCGTTTTGCGGCAATTCCAATATTCAGTGATCTCGTTTCATAACTTCATCCCATCTTAACGACCCCATCGCCCCGCCAATGTACAATGGAGCTGGCGTGGTTGGCGGTCGTTTGTGTCTCCGTCACCCCCGACCACGCCGAGATATCTAGTGAACCTTGTTTGGCTGGGTGGAGTGGCGAGATGCGGCTCGGATTGACTCGATCGATTTCCTTCTCATCGATTTCCTTCTCAATGGCTCTGACTTGCCTCTTCTTGTTCGAGTCCTGTGGATTCGGCCAAGAATCGCCCGCTTTGACGACGCCAGAACCGATTGTCCCAACCATCTCTTTGACCGACTATTATGCGCCCACGCTGATGCCAGATCGGATTGTAATGTCGTTAGCGGACGATCCCTGTACGACGCGCGGAATCAACTGGAGAACATCGACCGAAGTCACCACCGCTTACGCTGAGGTAGCGGAGGCCCAGGCCGGTCCGTTGTTCGTGGCTCACTCCAAGCGACTGGCGGCGACGACCGAACTGGTTTCAGCCGATTCCGTCAGTGCTCATTTTCATTCCATCACGTTGTCCGACCTGAAGCCGAGCACCGCGTATGTCTATCGAGTGGGAGATGGCAGCAATTGGAGCGAGTGGTTTCAATTTCAAACAACCTCTCGGGAACCCACCGGATTCTCTTTCATTTACTTCGGAGACGCACAAAATCAAATTCGCTCGATGTGGTCCCGAGTCATCCGGGAAGCGTACCGCGATGCGCCGCGTGCGGCGTTTATCTTGCATGCTGGCGACTTGATCAACAAAGCAGAGAGCGATTCAGAATGGGCCGAGTGGTTCGCGGCAGGCGCATGGCTTCATGCAATGACGCCAACGATTTGTGTACCGGGCAATCACGAGTACGCAAAAAATGAAGATGACTCTCGCAGGTTATCTGGACTATGGCGTCCATCGTTCCATTTGCCCATCAACGGACCGCCGGGCTTGGAGGAAACGTGTTATACATTGGTCTACCAGAACATGCGTCTGATTGCTTTGAATAGCAACACCCAGTTGGCGGAGCAGGCGAATTGGCTCGAGCAAGTTTTGGCCACCAATCAATCGCCGTGGGTCGTCTGCACATTCCACCACCCTGTGTACTCGACCGGCAAGCAACGCGACAACGCTGCTTTGCGAACGGCTTGGAAGCCCCTCTTTGACAAATACAAAGTCGACTTGGTGTTGACGGGCCATGATCACACCTACGGGAGAACAGGTTTTGAAGTACCGAGTGTGCTAACCGTCGAAGTCGCCGGTCAGGATGTCGCGATCTCGAATCAAAGCGAAGTCAATTTGCCGACAGGAGTTCAAGCGATGGATGCGGCAGGTACCATCTATGTAGTCTCGGTGAGTGGCCCGAAAATGTACGACCATTCGCGGATGGAATTCATGAGACGAATCGGGGAGGACACCCAGTTGTACCAAGTTATCTCGATCGAAGGCGATCGGCTGCGGTTTGAAGCCAAGACGGCCATCGGCGAATTGTATGATGCTTTCGAATTGCATAAGACAGCGCCGGGACAAATCAATCGCTTGGTGGAAATCCCTGCGAGCATCCCGCAAAACCTACGGCCCACGCCGCCACCAACAGCCGACGCGTCACCCGAAGCAAAGTGAACGCTGCGGGCCTTCCTTGGACCGCGTTCTTTTTCGTGTTAGCATGATGGTCGACCAGCGGTCCGGTGGAGCGGCCCCCTGCTCCGTTGCAACTTGCGCAACGGGTCGCCAGGCAAGCCAACGGGTAAATCTTTACCGATTGAGTCGGTTTTGGATGGACTCCCCTCTCCTGAACTCAAGGTGTGACCAAACACCAGACTGGAGAAAACTCCTGTGATTAAAGTAGGAGGGCTACGGAGTCCATTTGCGAGAAACGGAAAGGTGCCGGGTGGTCGGCCAGATGGCAAGCGAAACCAATGTAATGCCCTTAATTCAAGTCGAGGAATTGGGCAAAGTCTACGGCAACTTTACGGCGTTAGATCGTTGCTCGCTGCAAATTCACGCCGGTGAAATTTTTGGCCTCCTTGGACCCAATGGAGCCGGAAAGACGACGTTGATGCGTTGCTTGTTGGGCTTTATTCGCCCGACCTCGGGTCGAGCCAGAATCGGCGGATTTGATTGCTGGACCCAAAGAACGCAAGCCCATTCTTTGTTGACCTATATGCCGGCTCAACCCCAACTGCCTCGTCTCATGCGAGCGCGAGATGTGTTGCGATTTTTTGCCGACGTGCGGCCACCCATGCCTTCAGAAGCTGGACGAGAATCGACGACGACAGCGATTGAATCAACAACCTCGCCAGCCACGCGCCGATTTGAAAGAGCGTGCCAATTGGCGGATCGGTTGCAGTTGGATTTAAATCGTTGGGTGGCGTTGATGTCGACGGGCATGCGTCAAAAACTTGCGATTGCCGCCACGTTGTGTTCGGATGCACCGCTGGTGTTTTTGGATGAGCCAACGGCGAATCTAGACCCCGACGTGCGGTCGCAACTATTGCAAGAACTTGATGACTTGCGCAGGAGAGGCACCACCATAGTATTTTCGTCACATGTGTTGTCCGAAATCGAACAAATCTGTGATCGGGTGGCTGTGTTGGCAAAAGGAAGATTGGTGGGCTTGTCGGAGATGCACAGGTTGCAGCAAGGAAGCGTCATTACCGGCAAGCTGCCATCAAACACGAAGCTGGAAGTTCCTGGCGAGCGAATTGACTGGACGGAACCTGGTCGCTTCAAGTGGCAAAGTTATCGACCGCTTGAAGAGTTGCTGCCGAGCTTGTTGAGTTTGGGAGTAAGCGAGTTGAAGATCGAAAACTTGGGTCTACTGGACATCTACCATCAGCATTTGTCTTATCGCCCGCCTGATGCAGCGGCCTTTCAGCTCAAAGACGCGGGGAGCGGGCAATAATGATCGGACCTTTGTTGCGAAAGACATGGCTTGAGACACGTTGGCTGTTGGGCGGCTGCTTGGTGTTGATGTGCTTTTTCTTTTGGTTGCGAGTTTGGTTGGTATCCCGCCTGGATTCGGGGCGGTTCCAGCAAATACTGGAGCTATTGCCTAACCAAATTCGTTCTTTGGTCCGAGTGGACTTTTCATTTATTGTCACGCACACCGGACGGGTATCCATTGGATTCGAGGAGCCAATGGTGGTCTTGATCATGGCGATTTGGTGTATCTCGCGTGGCTCGGACCTGGTCAGCGGCGAGTTGTCGCGTGGAACCATGGAAATGTTGTTGGCCCAACCGATTTCCCGGCGGCGGGCTTTCTTTGTTCCAATGTTGTATGCGTTGGCCGGTGTCACTTTATTGGCAATGGTGTCTTTGGTGGGTACTTGGTTGGGTGTCGCAACCATTCAAGCGAACGAAGCTTACTACCCTTCAATCAAGATTCCACTGGTTGGGACTTCCCTGCCAATCCCGTTTGCCAAGCCCATCGAGACTCGTGTTCCCATGTCCGAGTTGGTCGATTGGCGAGATTTCTGGCCAGGTGCGGTGAACTTGTTTGCGGTTGGAGTCGCCATGCTGGGATTTGCGACCGTTTTTTCCGCGTACGACCGTTTTCGCTGGCGAGCGATTGGTGGCGTCGCCATCACGTTAATCCTTATGTCGATACTCAAGGTGGTATCGATGTCGTATGCACCCGTGGCCTGGCTGGGATGGTTATCGATTTTCTCCGCGTTCGAACCCGCGTTGTTTATCAGCCAAACGAGTACCGACCCGAATGCGGTCTGGAGCCTTTACTTTCTCGGCAAGCAGGATGTTTTGCTGTTCAGCCATTGGACTTACAATTTGGTTTTGTTGGGGCTCGGAGCCAGTTTGATTTGGCACTCGAGCCGAGTCTTCGAGCGGCGAGATTTACCGGCTCCACTTTAGCATCGATTGACGTCCATGAAGAACTTAGGAATTGTGTTGAGCTTCTTGACGGACCCTAGCCGTCGCCGGAATGTCATCACGCTACTGAAGTTGCTTGCCAGCTTCTTTGTGACGATCCTTGTGTTCTCGATCATCTTTCATTACTTGATGGAGTTGGAGGGCCAACGGCACTCTTGGCCCACGGCTGTGTATTGGGTGTTGGTTGTGATGTCGACACTGGGGTTTGGCGACATTACTTTTACTTCGGATGCTGGCCGCCTGTTTTCGATTGTCGTTCTGGTGACGGGATCATCATTTATGTTGGTTCTATTGCCGTTCGCATTTATTCAGTTTGTCTATGTCCCCTGGATGGAATCGCAAGCGGCGGCGCGTGCGCCTAAAGAACTCTCAAGCAAAACCAAGAACCATGTTGTCTTGACCGGAGTGGGGTCGGTCGAGAAAACACTGATTCGCATGTTGAAGCGAGCGAAGATCCCCTATGTCGTCTTGGTCGCAGAACTCTCCGAAGCACTCAAGCTGCACGACGAGGGCTTTGCCGTGATGGTCGGGGCTCCTGATGACCCGGAGTCTTACATCCACTGCCGTTGCGAAAACGCTGCCTTGGTCGTGGGATTACAGCGCGACACCACCAACACCAACATCGCCTTCACCGTTCGCGAAATTGCGGCTGATGTGCCGGTGGTCGTTTCGGCTTCCTTCGCTGCGTCCGTGGACATTTTGGAATTGGCAGGCGCGACACAGGTCCTCCAACTTGGCGAAATATTGGGTCAAGCGTTGGCACGAAGAATTTTGGGCCGCGATGCACAAGCTCATGTCGTGGGCCAATTTGATAATCTACTAATTGCCGAAGCGGCGGTGGCCCGCACGCCATTGGTTGATCGCAAATTGAAGGATGTTCGCATGAACAACCACGCCAAGGTCAATGTCGTGGGCGTGTGGGATCGTGGCAAATTTGCCTTGGGCGGTCCCGAGACACTCATCGAGTCCAGTTCGGTTTTACTCTTGGCCGGCTCCCCAGCCGATCTGGACGAATACAACAGCTTGTTTTGTGTCTATGGCAGCCAAGACCAGGGAGTCATTATCATCGGCGGCGGTCGTGTCGGGCGCGCCGTCGCTCGGGAACTCAAGGCCAAAGACATCGCTTACAAGATCGTGGAGAAAAATCCGGAACGAGTTCGGGATCCCGCTGACTATGTGGTCGGAGATGCCGCTGAAATCGAAGTCCTGGAACGGGCCGGGATCTATCAATGTTCGTCCATCGTCATCACAACCCATGACGACGACGTCAACATCTATCTCGCGATCTACTGCCGACGCCTACGACCTGAAGTGCAGATCCTGGCTCGCGCCAACCAAGACCGCAATGTCTCCACGCTTTATCGCGCGGGGGCGGATTTCGTCATGTCTTATGCGTCCATAGGTGCCAGCCACTTGTTCAACCTTTTGAAAGGTGCCGAACTCTTGCTGCTGGCCGATGGTTTGGACATGTTTCGCGTTAACGCTCCGTCTTGGCTTGTCGGTCGCTCTTTGGCCCAAGCGCGCTTGCGCCAAGAAACCGGCTGCAACGTGGTGGCCGTACAAACTGTAGACGGAACCCTCTTGACCAATCCCAATCCCCACCGCCCGTTTGAGACGAGCGACCAATTGGTCATTGCGGGCGACACCGAAGCCAAAGACCGTTTTTTCAAGTCAATTTGAAGCCCAACAGTCGCTGGCTCAAGTTGTGTATCTGCTGAAAGGCTGCCTGGTCTCTGGCCTCCAAGTGCACCGTAAGATGCGTGTGGGTATAGGCCTGTTGAGGCGCCAAGGCCAAAGCAGGACTCAATGATTCCAACTCGAAGAAGCCCCCGAGCTTGCTGCCACTTTCATTGGGGCCGTCGTTGTAACCGTTGATGACGTCACCTTGATACTCGTCGTCAACCACTTTCCATAAGTTGTTAACGTACGCCAAACGGTCGGACAACTCCAACAAACCATCGGCGCGCCGCGCAAGGTGTGATTTTGAGGTCTGCGATGAGTTCCCCGAGGACATTCTGGGTAGTTTATAGTGAACCAAGGTGAAAACTTGCCGCTGTTTGTCCCAAGCACCAAGGCATGGCTTGGCACGTGGATGGGTTAAGCCTAGCTTGCTACGATATTCTCCATCACCCCGCAGAGTGATCACTTGCCGATCCTGATCCACCAGCAACCGGTCCGGGCCCAAAACGCCAAAATAGTCCGCATTGACGATCGGTTCGTTTGCCGCAACACCATCGGTCGCGTAAGGCACGATCAGAGTGGCATTGGGCGAAGGAGCGTTCATGCCCAAAACCCAAATCGACATCAACCCTGTCGTTGGCTCCCAAGCCTTGGCGCCCAGATTGCGTAGCGTATTGTGGCTGCGGTGTGCGACCAGCGGGACGCCGCGCAAATCGGCGGGATCAAGCTCCAACGCCTCCGCTACTTGCTCGGCATTCAGCAATTCTACGTGCCGCTCGAACCCCAAGTCGAACGCGGTGCCGGCCCGATTTTGTATGGCGGCTTGATGAGCAAAGCGCGCAGACGTCGCATTTACTTGAACGATCCCGAAGGGATCGGTGTCGATGCAAGGCGGCACTCGCCAATCGGCAAAGTCCAGCGGCCTATTCAACTCGGCGGGCGGAAAGAAAATCGAAAATCGCCCACCCTCCGGCGCCAACCAGAATCGCTCTTCACCACCATACAGATTTATTTGTGGCACTATTTCTCGACGACGAATCAAGTCGTAGTTGATCCAACCGAAACTGTGATCCGCCGCCCCACCGGCGGTCGAAGTCATCACACGTCCTTGATAGGCGGGAACCAACACGATCGCCGCCTCGCTCGGATCGCCTAACAAGATGGTATCCGTATGTTGCTGCAGAAAACTGAAATCATTGGCAAACGTTTTGATCATGGTGCGACCGCCACTTCTAACGGCATTTTTTGGCCCAATTCATCGACACGGACCATCGTGACGACCGTCGAAAAGACCACTTCGGCGTTTTCCGTTTCTTCAGGCGAGTTGCGAAAGACTTGGACGCGAAATTGAACACTGGTCCGGCCTTGCCGCTCCAATTCGCACTCGAATCGCAAGATCGATCCTTGGCGAATGCTCTTTTTGAATTGCACGTTGTCGATCGCAACTGTTACAAAGTTCATGCCAGGGTAGTGCAGTGTGGCCGCAATCCAAGCGACCTCATCAACCCACTTCAACAAGTTACCGCCGAACAAAAATCCGTAGTGGTTGAGATCACCCGGCATCACAAGCTTATAGGTTTGCATTCCAATTCCTTACCATTGTTCTAGGACGCAGCGTGCGGCATTGTAGCCTGGAATTCCACTAACCGCGCCGCCCCGTTTGGCCGACGACCCAGCGCGATAGATCCCCGAATAGCGGGTCTCGACTCCCCACTGCCCAACCTGCTCCTGATCGTCTGTGAAGAACCAACTGAGCGTGTTATGAAAGATATTGCCCAAATCCAAATCAACTTCTTGTTCCAACTCTTGCGGTGTTTTGACCTCGACGCAAGGCTGTCCGTTGCGATCCAGCGCCAAACAATCCCGGAAGGATTCGCGACACATCCGATCCAAAGCGTCCAAGTATCTTTCGCGCACCATTGCCTTGCGCTGGTCGTGCTCCACTTGGAACAATCGATACGGCATGTCTAAGCCAAACAGCGTCAAAGTATGGTAACCTTGAGCGACCAATTCAGGCGACAAGATCGAGGGATCCGTCAATGTATGGCAATAAACTTCGCAGGGCGGTCTTTCCGGCAGTTGCCCAGAGTTGGCCGTCGCGTACGACTCAAGCATTTGCTGGTAGCCTTCATCCAAATGCAACGAACCGCAAAAAGCCTGCTCAGGAGTGACACCCATCGCTTTAACTTGCGGCAAGCGCCGCAACAGCATGTTCATTTTGATGACCGAGCCTTCATCCGTGGACTGCGGCTCGTAGACCTCGCCCAACAACCGGGCAAACGTGCGCGGCCCAGCATTGATTAATACGCGTTTGGCTCGCACGCTCGATGTTCCGTCCCCGGTATCAAAATAAATTTCATGCGATCGTGTTCCAACCTGAATCGAGGTGACTGGCGTGTTGGCCAAACAGCGAACCCCAAACGCCGCACACCGAGTCACCAGAGCCTCGACCAAGGCCCGCATGCCTCCCACCGGCACACGCCATTCGCCGGTCCCTCCACCGATGACGTGATACAAGAAGCAGCGATTTTGCAGCAGCGTGGGATCGTGCGGATGAGTAAAGACACCGATCTTGCCGTCGGTCAAAAGTAGTCCACGCAAGACATCATTCGGGATCAACTCTTCCAAGACTTCGCCAAGAGGCCGCTCAACAAACGCTTCCCAAGCTCGTTTTTGATCCGCGGAATGCAATTGCTTTCGAAATGACTCTCGATGCTGCAAAGGCTGAAGCAACGTCGGCCACGCCAATTCCGCAATGGCAGTCTCCAATTGCATCAATCGCTGATAACCGTTCCAGGCCGAATCATCACCGCTCAACTCCGCCAATGATTGGCGAGACTTCTCCGGCAAATCATTCCACAACAGCAAGCCATGTGCAGCACCCGCTGGGGAGATCCATGGTGTGTAGGAAGCAACCTGTCGCCGCCGCGTTTCAAAATTCAACGACAAGTCGGCAATGATTTGCTGAGGCAAGAGCGAAACCAAGTACGCATAACGCGACAAGTGAGCCTCATAATCAGGGAAGACGCGCTGCGACGTCGTTGCCCCACCCAAATAGTCGTTCTTTTCCAAGACCAACACGGAACGGCCAGCCTTGGCCAAATACGCAGCCGCCACCAATCCATTGTGTCCACTGCCAACGATCACTACGTCCCAGTCGGTCTGCAAGTTCAATGACGTGTCGGAGGGATTTCGTTTCGTTCCGCTCATCCTCAACCTTTTATCTATAAACGTAATACATCCAGGTCAACAGCGCAATCAATGCGGCCAGCGATATCGCAAACGAGATTCGACCGTACCAAGTTGCCGCTTCCGGTTGGTCCCGCAGTACCAATTTTCGTCCGTGGTATTGAATGGTCGTTAGACCTTCGCGGGCAACCACTTGAATTTTCAGCGAGTCCTTCGAATCCAGCAAACACTCGCAAACCGGTGGACTGGTCCATGGCGGCAGCAATAGTGAAGGCGGCGCAACGGGCACTTCGATGATTGTTTCAACCGGCGTCGCGGGTGGAGGTGCGTTCGCAGCTGTGGGCGCGCCCGCAAGTGTGGGCGGTGATTTAGATTCCACAGGTCCAGGTGCTGCTTCGTCCAGACCGGCTGGCAGTGTGTCGGCCAAGTCCCGGTCGACATATTCCCGATCAGCCAAGTTCTCGGGCACAGGCGTCGGCTTAACAGATGGCGTCGGCTTAACAGATGGTGCACGATTTTTTTGCCCGGCGCCGGAAGGCGGGCTCGTTGGTGGATGGTTCGATTCAACCACCCCAGGTCGACGCGCCTTGTCGTCGGTGCGTTTGAATCTTTCTACGGAACGCGAAGTCGGCGGCCGAGTTGACGACTCAAGAGCATTTGATGAAGGGGGCGGCGAATCGTCGTTCGCGGAACCATGGCTCGGGACAGAAGTGGCAACATCCTCCGCAAACGCAGCAACTTCTTCCGGAACTTGAACGGTGGCCGAACAAAACGGGCATTGGACGATCAACCCAGCCCAACCGGCCTCCACGCCGAACGAGTTTCCGCAGTTTCCACAAGCGATCTCGATGGGCATTTTCGGAAGCAGCTCTCCGCATGGGTTGTCCTCGGAGCCTTCCCAAGGCCCCTACAACCGACACAATCATCTTCAACGCCCCACCTTACTCACTGAAACTCGCTCTCCGACTCAGAATACCGGCCAAGGCGAGCGGTGTTGTAGTCTAGCCTACCCGCAGCCTTTGGGAAATCGCGGGCGCCCTCCGGAGCGACAACTATGATCACGTACCCTTCCAAAAACTACCGTCGGCATGTGCTACGATTCGTTCACATGACGATCGCCGGCACACTCGGTTGGCTGGCCTCTTCCTACTGGCTGCACGGACAAGACTGGGTGAGCACGCCAACGACCGGCCCTTCCGCGGTCGAGTCGACGCCCTGCCTTGACGCAAATTCCACAGGCTTGGCTTTTTGGCAGTCACCCTCTGTGACGACACCCAACACCGGCATCCGCCCCCAAATCACGAAGGTCCCTTTTCGTTACGGTGATTTCGGCGCGGTGTCGTACCCGCAACTTCATCAACGTTCTAACTTCTATCGCAGTCGCACAGATTGGGCTTGGGACTTTTGAATGCGGAGTCTTCTCAACAGGGGCCGAATCAACGAGAGAGCTTCTTCAGCTCACGTTCGACCTGAGTCAAACTCAAGCCTCGTTCAATCATCTTGCCTTCGCGGTCGATCATGATCATGGTCGGCAAAGCAATGACCCCCAACTGGGCCGCCAAAGGGCTCCCTTCCAAGCCGCCTTCCGCGAAGAGGTGAATCCAGGGCAAGCGGTTTTGTTGCAGATAGGTTTCGACCAACTCCTTGGACTCATCCACACTAACACTGACCACTTCGAAACCGTCTTTGCCATACTTGGCGTGCAGCCGTTGTAGTTCTTCGAACTCCGCTTTGCACGGTTCGCACCACGTGGCCCAAAAGTGAATGAGTACGGTCTTGCCTTGTAGTTGACCGAGCTTGAACGCCTCGCCCGCCAAGTTCGTGCCTTCAAATTTGATCGGCTTGCCAACGCTGGTCAAACGCATGACCGCACCCTGAGCTCGAGGCGCCATCGGAGCATCGGGATAGTCGGTCACGATTTTTCGATAAACGGCGGTCGCTGCTTCCACGTCGCCCAAGTAGTCGTCGATGTTGGCCAATTGGAACATCGCCTCGGCGGACAACAGGCTGCTGGGATACTTGGCAACGAAGTCTTTGAGTTTTTTCTGCCATTGATCTTGGATGGTCTCTGCGTTTTCAGCATCACCCGCCGAGTGGCTGTACCACGCGTTAAGGTGACGGAACTCCGCGTAGGCCAATAACTCCGCATCGAAGCCTTGCGTCTGCATTTCCGCGATCTGTTTTTCCAATTGTTCCAGACCCGTCGGATACTCGTCCATTTGATAGGCTGAAGTAACCACATCGACATACTGACGCAACCACGGCTCTCGTTCGCCACCTTGAGCCGCCGTTACAACTTTCCAGAGCGCCTGCGCTCGTCGTTGATGTAGGACAGCCAGCGCGGGACCTGTCCGCTTTCCAATCGCCTCACGCAACGCTTCTTCTGATGCTTGATAGGCGGTTAACACCTCGGGAGGTATGCCTTCCGAGGACAGACTGGCCGTTGCATTACTGCTTCCACCAACCGCCTCGCTTTGAAAGAAGATGCCACCCACGGTCGCGGCATTGGCATCTCCGGCAACCATCGGAAAATCAATCATTCGCCAAGCATCGCCGACGCATAGGAGCGACCCAACCAAGAGCTGTTGCGACTTGTCACTAATCTCCAAAATCGCCGATGCGTGATCGTGAACTTCGATGACTTGTGCCGTATTCGCTGAAGCACTCTCGGTACTACTCAGAATCGAGCCCGGGCTCGCGGCACTAAAATGAAGCCATTTGACATTCGACGGCCAACCTGTCTTGTCGGCACCTTCCTCCAAGCGTTGGCTCGTCTGTTGAATCCGATCTTTAATGCGGCGAGCCAACCCCGCCTCTAGTTTGAGTGAATTCAACTCCTCTTCGGAAATCAACAGCGCCGCGAGCCGGGCCGGCGCCTTGGCATTGATCGCTTCCGCAACCACTTGAGTGACTTCCTGCGCCGAAATTCGCTCCCAGCGATCGATTGTCAAATCTTGATTGGTGTCGACGCCAATGCGAGTCCCGCTGGGCCCCAGCCACTGAAATCGGTCTGGCTTTCCATCGGCATCTGTATCGATATCGCGATAGACTTCGAACCCACTGGAGTAATACGCCCACGTATCGATCTTGCGATTGCCCGATGAATCGACAAACCTCCGCAGAAGGCGGTTCTCGGCGTCGCGAACCACAAATCCGGTCTGGCCTATCGTGCTGGCGTTCTCCAAGCGGACGTTCTCAGATTCCTCCGCAGTCGGCAGATCAAACTCGACGCCTTTTTGTGTCGGTCGATAGGCCAAAGCCTGCTTGAGCTTGTCGGCCTCTTGGGCCATCGACACTCCCTCAAACCCCAAAGCCCCACAAATCGCGAACGCTAGCAATCTCACCATCGGCGTCCTTAGACTCAACATGATCTTCGTACCTTTCCGCAGCCCGTTCGAAGCGGGCCCTGGCCAAACTTGGCATACCTCCACTGTCTGACTTCCGCTGTACCTACCCGCGCGAAGTCGTCCGCCGTGGACTATAACAAAACAGACCTAACGTGGAAAACCCAATTCCTTCCTCGAAACCTCGCGAGATAACAACATGGATAAAATGCGTCTGGTCCTGGCGTTTTGGTTATGGCTCCCGGTCGGTATCTGCTGTGCCGAGGATATAGTCATCGCGGATTTTGAACAAGAAACTTACGGCGATTGGGCGGTCACGGGCACCGCCTTTGGGCCTGGGCCGGCTCGGGGAACACTGCCTCATCAGATGATCGTCGAAGGATTCTTGGGCTCAGGACTTGTCAATTCTTACTTCGAGGGTGATTCATCCATCGGAACCTTGACCTCCCCTGAATTTCAAATCGGACGCAAGTACATCGCGTTCCTGATCGGCGGCGGCCAGGACGAGGACAAGCTGGCGCTGCAATTGCTGGTCGATGGCCAAGTGGTGCGCAGTTCCACGGGTCCTAACGACAAGGCAGGGGGCAGCGAGGCACTTGAACAACAATCTTGGGAAGTGACCGAATTCGTTGGCCAAAAGGCCGTGATTCGCATCATCGATCAAGCGACGGGCGGATGGGGTCACCTCAACGTTGACCACATCGTCCAAACCGACACCAAACCCAAAGGCCTGGCCAGCAACGTCGAGCGAACATTCCCAGCGACCACGCGCTACCTGCACCTCCCGATCAAAAACGGGGCGAAAAAACGCGTGGTGACATTGCTGGTGAATGGGCAGCCCATCGTGCGCAACGATATCGAGTTGGCAGACGCCGAACCCGATTGGTGGGCACCCATGGAAGTGCAAGCCTGGCAAGGCCAGACGTTGACACTTCGAGTGGACAAGTTGCCTGAAGACTCCCGAGCCCTGGCCAACATCGAAACTAGCGACTCGCTCAAAGATGCTACCGACCTCTATCGCGAAATCGGCCGAGGTCAATTTCACTTTTCGCCCCGACGTGGTTGGAACAACGACCCCAACGGCTGTGTGTTCTACAACGGCGAATATCACTTGTTCTTCCAGCACAATCCCTATGGTTGGGGCTGGGGCAACATGCACTGGGGTCATGCCGTCAGCCGAGACCTAGTTCATTGGGAAGAACTGGGCGATAAACTGTTGCCCGACGATATGGGCCCGATGTTCAGCGGCAGTGCCGTAGTCGATTGGAATAACACCAGTGGCTTTGGCAAGGATGGGCAACCGCCTTTGGTGTTGATCTACACGGCGGCAGGAAACCCCACGGTGCAAGGGATCGCCTATAGCACCGACGGACGAAAATTTACTAAGTACTCGGGCAATCCCGTGCTGGGCCAAATCACCGGCGGCAATCGCGACCCCAAAGTCTTCTGGCACGAAGAAACCAAACAATGGGTCATGGTGCTCTACGTCGAATGGCAAGGCAAACATACCATCCACTTCTTCACCTCGCAGAATCTGAAAGAGTGGCAATTGGCCAGCATCACCAACGGCGATGCACCCGGCGGCAGGTTCTTATTCGAATGTCCCGACTTTTTCGAGCTGCCGATGGATGGCGATGACGCTCGCAAGAAGTGGGTATTGTTGGCTGCGGATAGTAACTATGCGGTTGGCACCTTTGATGGAAAGCAATTTTTGCCCGATGCCACACGCTTGATCGGCCAACGTGGCAAAGGATTCTACGCGGCTCAGTCGTTTAGCGATGTGCCGGACGGGCGGAGGATTTTGATCGGTTGGTGGCAAACCGAAACCAAAGGCATGCCGTTTAACCAAAGCATGACCGTACCGCTGGAGTTGAAGCTGACTCAAACAGACGATGGCCCGCGGATGACGTTTGAACCTGTAAAGGAACTGGAGGCCCTGCGTGAAAAGTCACATCGCTTTGAATTGACTTCATTGCAGCCGGGTGACAAGAATCCGCTGGACGATCTCCGCGCGGAGCTGGTGGAAGTTCGCGTCGAGTTCGAACCCGGCGATGCCACAGAGGTGGTGTTCAATATTCGCGACGTGATGGTCGAGTACGATTGCGTGAAGCAAGAGCTGAGCGTGGCGGGTCATCGGGCTCCGGCACCGTTGATCGCTGGCAAGCAGCGACTCGTTATCTACTGCGACCGAACCGGAGTTGAAGTTTTTGCCAGCGACGGGCGATGCTACATGCCCATGCCATACAACACGAATCGCGAAAATCAGCGACTATTCTTCGAAACCCGCGGCGGGACCGCCACGATTCGTTGGCTCGAGGTCCACGAACTAAAATCTGCCTGGCGGTAGCGTCAATCGATGGCAAAGGAATGGATGGCAAGGGAATAAGTGGCTGGCCAACTACGAGGAATTCGTGAATACGGCCCGTTAGATTTCCTAGCCAAATATGCTATAGAATATGCATATTTGGCTAAACGCATTAGCCAAATATGATCCTTTTGTGCTATAATTGGCTGGAGCGGTCGTTCTGGCGGGTAGGGATTTGACCGCCAAGAGCCCCATGCCCTTGCGAGACGGTGCCGTGAAATTTATTGGACGACGCGACGAACTGGCCCAACTTGATGCCGCTCAGCAATCAGGCGAAGCAGCTCTGATTGTGGTCTATGGCCGTCGCCGCGTGGGAAAAACGACACTCATCGAACATGCCTTTCATGATCGTCGCTTGCTCAAATTCGAGGGAATCGAAGGAAAGGCCGAGGCGTTTCAAATCGCTCAGTTTATGGCGACTCTACGTCAGCACTTCCCCAAGGCCAAAATCCAACAAGCCGCTCCTTTGACTTGGACCGAAGCCTTCGAGCTGCTGGCGGATTGTGTTGCCAAAGGCAAGTGGACGGTCTATTTGGAGGAACTTCAATGGATGGCCAACTATCAGCCCGACTTGATCAGCGAGTTCAAGGCGATCTGGGACAATCGCTTGCGGCGAAACCCTTCCCTGATCGTTGTGCTTTGCGGTTCTTCGCCTTCGTTCTTTCTATCAGAAGTCATCCGGTCACGCTCCTTGCATAACCGCAGTAGCCTGGATCTTCGTTTGGACGAGTTTTCCATCACTGAAGCGGCGGAGTTTCTTGGAAAACCCACCCTGACGACGCTGTTCGACGCCTATCTTTCCGTTGGTGGTATTCCTGTCTATCTGCGGCGATTGACGGCCAACTCGGTTTACCAAAGCTTGTGCGAACAGAGCTTTCGCCGTAATGGGTTCTTTGCCGACGAGTTTGAAAAAGTCTTTGTTAGCAGCTTCGGCAATCACCCAACCTATCGCCAACTCGTGGCCTGGTTGGGACAAAAGGGTCAAGCAACTCGCGAGCAGTTAGCGGAAGCGGTGGGCCTTAGTTCGGGTGGAACGCTATCGCGCATGTTGGTCGATTTGGAGGAGTGCGGGTTCATCAAACGAGTCGTACCGTTGGATAAGCCACTAGAGAGTTTGCTGAGCTATTATCAAATCCGCGATCCTTATTTGCACTTTTATTTTCGGTTTATCGAACCTCAACGCTCAGCCATTCAAAACGGCGACTTTCAGCGTCTTCCCCAACGCGCGATGGACACTCGCAGCTACCGGCAATGGTTGGGCAGTGCGTTTGAACGATATTGCCGTGAACATGCTATGGCTATTGCCGAGGCCCTGGGTTTTAGCGCCGTGCAATTTCGTGCCGGAACCTACTTCCGTCGCGGGAATGTGACCGACTTTGGGGCTCAGATCGATTTGCTGTACGATCGAGCAGATAAAGTCTGGACGGTTTGTGAGGTCAAGTATCAAGACGCACCCATTGGAGTCGATGTCATTCCCGAAGTGGAACGCAAGCTGCAGTCACTGCCAGCCTCGCGCAGACGCTCGATTCACAAAGTCCTGATCACTGCCTCAGGTACAACCAAAGGACTACAAGAACGAGCCTACTTCGACCGAGTCTTAACTCTGGAAGATTTGGTGCGGTGGGTGTGATTTATCCGGGTCCGTATATGGCGGGCGTTTTGACTGTCGTTACCTTAGTGCACCAAGCCCAAACAGGCGACTCGCTAGTCGAGCCTGTCCTTCATCCGATTCACTTCGGCATTTAGTGTCGGCAACAGTTTATCGAGATAGACAAGGATTTCGCGACTGGAATGAACAATGGTAAGCACCAACAAATCTTGATTCCACTTCGTACAGACGACTACGTGTTTCTCCACGGCATGCGTGAGCAGTGCTTTCAAATTCGGTATCGGTATTAGAATTTCGGGCTGTGACTCGACTAATGAAAAGAAACGCTCGAAAGCATCCAGATACTCTTCGGCTTTGACCTTGCCCCACTGACCAATCGAGTATGACTCGATTTCCTGTAAATCACGTATCGCCCGTTCAGCCAGATAAAGCTTAGCCTTTTTCCTCATCAGGTTACTTGCGTTTCTTGTTCAAAAGCTGTCGCACGCTTCCCTTGAACTGGTGAACCCGCCCTTCGCTGGCATCTTGAAGTCCTTCGATGATGCCGGTCCGTAGCTTTTCCGCTTCCAGTTGCAACTTGTGCTTGCGAATCAAGTCGCGAACAAATTCGCTCGGTGTCGCGTAAAGAGTCCCGTCGCCTGATTGTTGATCAACGAAATTTCGCAATTCGTTCGTCAGTGACAAATTGAGCGTGGATGCCATGCAAATTCTCCTTCGAGGTACATCGTAGCATTTCCATCATTTATTGTCAATATTTGCCATCTTCTTACCTCCATTTTCTTACCAAACTATCCCGTACGCCATACGGTGTGAAAAGGAAGATCTCGATACCCAGTATTTAGGTCATTGGCAATGATGTTGGTAAGAAGATGTTGGTAAGAAGATTAATAAGGCAGACGTTTTGCCTCGATGCTCGAGTTGCTAACCAAATCGGATATTGGTGCATTTCGAAAGGCGACTTGCTCCATGCATCTACCTTTCCTGAACGATTACGAAATAGCTTGGCACCTCTCCGACCTAGCAATAGAATCTAAATCGAAAAGGCGCTGGTTGATGGCAGAGGAATGAATGGCATGGGAATTGCTCGTGGATGAACACGGAGGGAATTCTGGATGAGATCGGTTCGATTTTTCTGGACAATTTGGCGTTAGAAACAATCCCCTTTGTCGGCGAGTGCCTGATTATGTTTGCAACTCGTGTTGCTGCTTCGATTTTTGTCTTATGCTCGATGTTCAACTGGTTCGTGCTCATTCCTCACCTCGCAGTAGCAGATGATCTGGGGCAACGAGACGGTCAAGTCTAGTGTCCCTATCTGCAATGGGACATCCAGAATCCGGACTGGGAGGGCAACCCATTCGACGTCAGGGCGCAGGTCGAATTCAAACATGCGGCCAGCGGTGAAGTCCGGCGCACCGAGATGTTTTACAACGGCGAATCCATTTGGTCCTTCCGGTTTACAGCAACCAAGCCCGGCACATGGACACTGCAAACATCCAGTGCCGATCAACATCTGGATGGACATTTGGGCACGATCCATATTGCTGCGAATCCCAACAAAAATGCGCATGGCTTTATCCAAAACATTCACGGCAAATGGGGCTGGGAAGGAACGGAAACTCCTTTTGTCCCGCAGCTTGTGATGTGGGACTATGTCGCAACCAATCGACCGTTGCGTGAATGGGCCGCAGCGAACAACTGGCTTGCGCCAACTCTCAAAACGTTCTTGACCGAACACGGATTTGATGGCGTTCATCTACCGGTCATCGGCGGACGATGGTTCGATCGCGATGCGGAATCGGATCAAGTGATTGCGACCATGGAGTCGCCTGATCCGCGAACCTTTGCGGCTCTCGAAACCTTGATCGTCAAGACGCATGCCGCCGGTGGCATGGTGCATCTATGGGCCTGGGGCGACCACCAACGACGGCAAACACCGCGCAGCTTGAAGCCTAGGTGGGCCAATCGATCTGCGTTTGCAACGATACATCGCCGCGCGGTTGGGGCTGGAGTATGGGGTATGGCTTTGATCTGGACGAATGGGTCACTGCCGATGAATTGCGAACGTGGCGAGACTCCCTGCATGGCCTTATGGGCTGGCACCATTTCCTCGGCGGGCGTCCCGAGGGACCGAATTTGGGTTTAGACCATGCGGTTGATGCGGATTGGAATCGAGGGTTGGACTACAGCAGCTACGAACATCATCGCCCCACCTTCGAAGTCTATGCGGTAGCGATCGCGGCTTGGCCGGGCCAACCCGTCCTCTCCGAGGATCGATTTCGCATTCGCGAAAGTCCTTACCCAGAAAAAGACTACAGCCCGGACCTTGTGCGACGCGGTTTGTATCATTCGACGATGGCCGGCGGAGTCGGCAACATCTGGGGGTTTGATCCAAAAATATCGCCCGGAGGCCGCTTCCCGAATGTTGAACAGCTTCGCACCTATGCCACGTTCTTCCGCGATCAATAGCGATTCATCGCCGATCTGGAACCACTCGCGCAAACGCCAGAGGCTGGCCAGACACGAGTGTTATGGAGCCCAAGTTCGCGGAGCGGCATTCTTTATCACGAAGCCACTGATCAAATTCCTTTTGCTTTGCCGAATGCCCCGGGCGGAATGAAAATGGTCGCGGTCGAGACGCAGCGGTCCTACGCCGAGTTGGACCTGGGCGAACTGGCCAAAGATGAAAGCCCGTTGCAACTGCCTTATGTTTCCGATTGGGTGGTGGCGATCGGTTCGTTCGAACACGGTGCGTTGAAACAAGGGGAGATTGATCGCGGTGCGAATGATCATGACGATAAGCAGTCCGATGCGGAAAGCTCGAACAGCGTCGAACAGACTTTCGTGGAACTCCGCACGGAGCCGGATTCGATTGGTGGTCCCGGTGTGATGTGGGCCGATGTTGATGCGGACGGACTTCCCGATGTGTACCAACCATTGATCTTCGCCGAACGCCTGCCGGATTTATTTTTGCACAATCGCGGCGGTGGTCGGTTTGTGGAAGAAGGCGAGCGACGCGGGATTGCGGATTTGGTCGGAGGCTCGCATGGAGCGGCTTGGTGTTATCTGGACAACGATGGCGTTTACGATCTGATCAATGGCACCACGTTGGACAACGGCAGTGGCAATGCTAACGACCTGTTTCGCAACGATGGCACAGGGCATTTCAGCAGGTTCCGATCGGCGGCCTTGGAGGCCCGGCGCGATGAAACCCGAGCCGTCTTATGCTTCGATATGGATGGCGACGGTGATTTGGATCTGTTTGCCGTTACGGGCTATCTGGGCTCGGATGATCCGGCGGGCGAACGGAACGAAGTCTATCGCAACGATGGTGACTTTCAATTTACGGAAATCGATGGCGGAGAATTGAAACTAGCCCGCCTGGGGTAAGGTGCGACCGATACCGACTTCGATAACGATGGCGACATCGATTTGTTGGCCGCCAATCGCAGTGGTACGATCGCCATGCTACGCAACAATGGCTCAGGTCATTCTGCGGTCGTCGATCCAGTTTCTCTTGGCATTCAGCATCGTGCAAGCGATGGGATCACCACGGCGGATGGCGACAACGACGGCGATCTAGATCTGTTGCAGGCGGGTAGCGGCCAAGACGCTCATCTTTATTTAAACGATGGCCAGGGAAACTTCACATACCACCAATCGTTCGCGGACACCCCTGGCTACATCGGCGGATTTGCCGACTTGGACAACGACGGCGATTTGGACCTGTACTTTGCGGGTGACACCAAGATCTGCTTCAACGACGGGACCGGGACATTTACCGTTGGTTCGCCAGTGCCGATCACGGCGGCCCGAGACCCTCGGGCGGTGGCCTTTGCCGACATCGACGGGGATAGCGATCTTGATTTTGCAATCGGCGACAAGCGAGCGGGTCGAAACTTTTTGTTTCGCAACGATCTGCCGGAACTGCCGGGGTGAAGAAATTTGCTCAAAGTTCAACTGACCAGTCCACAGGGCCAAGCGGGTACGTTCGGCGCGAAGACCTTTGTCCATGTCACCGGCATCGATGGCGTGAAGGTGTTGGTAGGCATGCGTGAGAGTCGCAGCAATTGTGGCTATCTAGCGCAAGACGATCCGATCCTCCACTTTGGCCTCGACCAACATCAAACGGTCGACGTCATGGTTCGGTTTCTCGATGGAACCCAAGTCACGAAACAAAACGTCACCAGCGGTCGCGAAATCATCATCGACGGGCGTGAAGAAGCACAATAGTCGGCGTTGTTTTCAACGCCTCCCTCGACCAGAATTTAGCTTCGAGTTCGCAGCGTCAACGCGCGACACGACGGGCAAGAAAACTCCAGCAAATAACTCCATGGCCTGCGACCGCTGCAACTCGCCCGGAATAAGTTCTCAAACGCCTCAACTGGAAACATGGCACAGGTGCTCCTGAATAAGCTTGACGACTTCCCGCTCGCGCTCGTACAGCTTCAAGGCCACTTGCCATTTGACTTGTTCCGTTGGAGGGAGCGCCAATCCGTTTATCAACGAGTCCTATGGTTTCATTCCATCAAGGACGAGCTTCCATTCCATTGCAACCATAAGTTTGTTTGCCCAGAATTCGAGTTATTCAAAGTCAATTCGTTCGTTCTGGATCTTCAAAACGCTGCGAACATCTCGCAGATGTTTTTGGGATTGGCCTTCTTGATAATATTTTAACTTCATTAAGATCGCATCTTCAGGTGATGCAAATTTCACCGTTCGCCCTTCGAGCACGGGTAAGTCACGAGCACGACTCATGCGGGATCGATTAAAATCGGTATCGGCCGCCACCATAAAATCAACTTTCAATCCAGACGCAGGGTGGATCAAATTGAATTGAGAATGATGCTTGATTGCCGACAGCACAGCGGTCTCGCTAAGATAGAATTCGTCACTCGAAAACATTTCACAAAGTGCCTTCGCTTGACTGGCACGTCGCTCGATTACCGTATCAATACCATTGGTAAATCTGGGTTCACCGTAAACAATGGTCGCCGTAAAGCCGGTGACAAAATATCGGATCCCCAATCTTTCACAGGCAGATGCGATCGCAGCTAAGAGAACACCAGGTTCCATGAGACATCAGGTTCCATGAGACATCAGGTTCCATGAGACATCAGGTTTGCGACGATCCGTTCTTGCTCTGGCGGTGTCAGGTCCGGGTTTTCCGCCGCGACGATCCGCTCGATCATCCGCCGAGCCGCTCGCCACATTCCCCAGGCAATGGCCAAGCGTTCGGCCTCGGTCTTGGTGGCAAGCAGGGCAGCCATCTCGTCGTCAATCTGATCTAGCTTCACCGTCGATTTATCCAATTTCTGACTCTATCCATCAAGCGAATGGTATTGAGCAATCTTCAGGCCTGAGACGAGGCGAAATACTTCCGATAGCCATTAGGACAGGGAACGCAGGACAACTTCTAGTATACCCCACTCGACCGCAGTTTAGCAGCGCCAGCTTCTCTTGCAACTTCGGATTCCCGACCATTTTGTTATCGGCCATCTGGCGGGACGCTTTGGACTGCGGCAGCCTGCTGCCGCTTTCGCCCCCACAGTCCCCCACAGCCTGCTGTGGGGGACTGTAAAATGCGTCCTTATGAAGCGCGCACCATTCCTGTGCCCAGATTCCTCTGCTTAGCTTTGGCTGCGCCGGGGTGCTTGCTTGTGGAACGCAGTTGTTGCGGTCTCGGTTGGATTGAATTTGCTTGTGAAGACGTTTGCTCGACCGCTTCGTTCGCGTGGGGCCGTTCTCGCTACCAAACTTACGCTCCCACCGAC
>JAEUIQ010000027.1 GCA_016794985.1 Planctomycetaceae bacterium
CTCGACCGGCAACATTCGGCCGCGAATCTCCCCGGTTACGGGCACCAAGGCCTCCAGAAGCAACCGAGCTTCCTGCTGGAGCGCCCGGTGTTGCGGATTGGCGTGCATCGATTCGAACGTACTTTCCAAGAACTTGTAGCCAACCCCTTGCGCTCCTCCCACGCGAGTCAGTTCTGCAACCGTCCACGGTCGATCCCGGAACATCTCGGCAAAAATCGCCAATCGAACACTGACGACTCGATCCTGTTCGGCCAACCCATCCACCGCAGCTTTGACGAAGTTGCGATGGGTCTTCGTTAATTGACTACTATCACGAGGCAAGGCTCCGTAGCTGCTGCCAAACTCATACAAGACTTTCCTGGCATGCGTTTTGTCGAACAAGTCGATCAACTTAGCATTGCGCCCCAAATTCAACTCGATGTCCAGTTCATGCATTAGCCGGTTGGCCGGCAACCAAAAGTCATCGCGAATCAAGATCAATGCCCGCACTCGTTCACCATCGCAATGTCGCAGGACTCGCACCAACTCTTGCTGAGTATTGATTGATCGGTCGTTCAGCCATTGCTCGAATTGATCGAAGACCAATAATAACTTTTTGCCGTACGGCAACAGCTTTCCATCGCGAACTTGTTCCAAAATCTTTTGCAAACTGAGATCGCGCGGCATCGAAGGCAAGGCTTTACGCAAGCCGCGAAGTAAACGCTCCTCCGTTTCGTTATGCGTCGCCTCGACATAAATCGCGGTGACGTCACCAGGCAACTTGGGCAGTAATCCCGCTTTCACGAACGAGGATTTCCCGGAACCGCTGGGACCATACAAGAGTCCTACCGAGTTATTGAGTGGATCATTGTCGCGAACCCAATTTCTCCAAAATCGAATCGATTCTGGCAGGCCCTCGCGATCGCGTGGCCCTGGTACCAAGCGAAGAAAGAACTCGGAATCTCGATCTGAATACGATTGTAAACCACGCGGCACGACCGGGATCAGATTCCCACCGGCGAGGCTCGGATCACGTTCAGATCGCGCCGAATCGACTTCGTCGGCCAATACCCGGGTGGTCGCCATGTCGGGACCACCAACTTCTTCGGATTCCGGTTGTAAAATCCAATGTTCGAGATCGTCTTGGAGCTCTTGGGCCGATCGATATCGCTCCAGCACCGATTTGGACAGACACCTCAGGCAGATTCGTTCCAATTCCCGCGGTAAGGTCGGCACCAATGAACGAGGTGAACGAGGATCAGTGTAGCGGATATCGTCGAACAGTTTCTCTTGCGTTGCTCCCGTGAACGGCGCGATCCCGGTCAACATTTCGTACATCATCACGCCCAGACTCCACACGTCCGCGCGACCATCGATTCGATGCGTTTCCCCCATCACAACTTCGGGCGGCATGTAACGTGGGGTTCCCGCTCGAGCGCCGTTTTCAGCACGATTGACTTCATGGATCGCTAACCCAAAATCCGCGATATACGGATTCCCAGCTTTGTCGATCAAGATGTTTGCTGGCTTGATATCACAGTGAACAAAACCTCGCGAATGGGAAAATGCCAGGGCACTGGCCAATTGCCGACATATCTCAGCGGTTCGCGAAAACGTCAACGGCCCAGTCTTTAGATGTTGGCGAAGATCACCATCGTCGACGAACTGCTGCACAATGCAGAGCCATTGATCGACTTGCACCACGTCATAAATGGTGACGATCGCAGGATGTTGCAACTGAGCAATCGTTCGCGCTTCGCGAATAAATGCCGAGACATGGGCGTCGGTGCGAAACCTGGAGCGGAGCCCAAACTTCAAGGCCACATTCCGCTCCAGTGTCAAGTCGCGTGCCAAGCACACAACGCCGAAGCCACCGGCTCCTAACTCCGACACCACTTCGTACCGACCAAGTTTCCTCGGGTAGTCCCCTTGTTCTGAAGTACTCTGATCCCCAACACTCATCAATTCTTCGCGCGGTGTGCTTGCCGCACTAAACGCCAAGTCGATGGTCCGCTGTTGATCGGGAAAGCGATTGAGGTATTCACCAGGTTGTGGTTTTTCCCCAGCCGCCAAACGCAACCTCACATCCAGCAGGATCAGGACCGCAAACGCATCCTTCTGTGCGGGCAATTCGACACGCCCCGCAAAACTTTCAATGTCGGGATTCTCGTTATTCTCCCAAGCCAACTCGTACGCATGGCAGATCGCCTCAATCTGAGCTTGGTGATCAGGGCCACAGCTTTTGTCGTGATGCTCGTCGAATTTATCCATAACCCCTAGTTTACAAGAGATTTAACTTTAATGGGATAAGTCATTGCGAAAGAATTTGGCGAGAAATCGCCGCGTGACTCCACCCCGCCTAGTACACGATTTCGGCACGGATAACTTGCCGAATTCACCTCAAAAGTAACGCTGAAAATCGACGGCATATCCGGCTGCTAGGATCAAGGCTTCTCGGTGGAAGCGAAGAGTTTAAAGTGGCCCTTCCCATCGAAGTATTTTCTAAGAATAAGAGACGAATTTCGGACCGAACGCTCGTTGGTCGTGCCCCGGTTTAGGTGGCACCTGATTTCGCTAAAACTGCGGTTAGCGGTCCGAAATCAATCGAGATCCAAACAAACAAAACTACAAAAAGGAGCGACCAACGTTGGGCTGCCAATAAATTCGGTCAGATGACGCCGCGATTTAGCGCTGATCTCTCCGCTAGACCTCTCAAGCCCCACCCAAACTACCCATTACCCCAAGTCAAACTAACCGGAAGAATTTTACTAATCGAAAGACCTTGTCCAAGACGACAACTTACCCAGGGAGCGGTGCGCTTGGGCGGGCCGCGAATATTCACTGTCATTGGACCTTGCAACGTGGCCAATCCTTCGGCTCTGCCGTCGACTCGCTGGAACCAGATGGTCGCATCTAGTTTCAACTGGATCGCCGACCTTGGCGAAACCGTCCACGACGCACTGGTTTCGTTGGGAGCCTTCACGGTTTTTGTCGGCCGCTTGTGGTATTGGTTGTTGGTGAGTGTTCCTCGCTGGGATACGCTGATGCCCAACCTCTATCAAGTCGGCGTCCGCAGTTTGCCAGTGGTCGCGCTAACCGGTACTTTTATCGGGATGGTTCTTTCTGTGCAAAGCTATGCCCAATTTAGACAATTGGGTTTGGAGACTCGATTGGGCGCCGTGATTAATCTGTCCCTTGTTCGCGAGTTGGGACCGGTGCTCGCTGCAACGATGCTGGCCGGTCGGGTGGGTAGCGCAATGGCAGCGGAACTTGGGACCATGCGAGTTACCGAACAAATTGACGCGTTATCGGTGATGGGCGTCAATCCGATCAAATACCTCGTGGTACCCCGATTCTTGGCTTGCTTCTTTATGATCCCAATCCTGACGATCATGGCAGATTTCATGGGAGTGTGCGGCGGGTTCTTTTATAGCGTGATCGTGTTGGGCATCGACAAGTTTCATTATCTAGAGAACTCGGCAGTCTTTGTTACCGGTTTCGACTTGATATCAGGCATCGCGAAGAGCGTGTTTTTCGGTGGGGCTATCGCATTGGTCAGTTGTTATCAGGGGTTCAATAGTGAGGGCGGTGCAGAGGGCGTTGGCAAAGCCGCAACCTCTTCGTTCGTTTACAGTTTTGTGGGCATTCTGATTCTGGACTTATTCCTGGGAATTGCGATTCAAAATTTGCAATCGTTCTTGTACCCTGGTGGGACCAAGTTACTCTAAGCAAGGTTTCATCATGATTGATATGGTTAATACAGCTGAACAGCCGCTGATTCGCGTCGAAAAGCTAACGATTCGATTTGGGCATCAGACCGTGCTTAAGAACATTGACTTAGCCGTTCCCGATGGCCAAACATTGGCCTTGATTGGTGAAAGCGGATGTGGCAAGAGCGTATTGATCAAGACTTTGGTTGGACTACTCGAGCCGGTCAAAGGCAAAGTCGAGTTCGACGGTCACGACATGCACAAGTTGAACGAGAAAGAATTGGCAGGGCTTCGACAACGGTTCGGATTCGTTTTCCAAAATGCTGCTTTGTTTGACAGCATGACAGTGGGTCAAAACGTCGCTTTCCCGTTGGAACAACTTGGAGACTTTTCACCCAGTGAAGTGCGCGAGCAAGTTCTGGAGAGATTGCATGAAGTGGGTTTGCCCAAGAACGTCGTCACGAAGAGCCCGGCCGAGTTGTCCGGCGGGATGCGAAAACGAGTCGCCGTGGCTCGCGCGCTGATCGTCAATCCCGAGGTACTTCTGTACGACGAGCCGACGACAGGCCTCGACCCAGTCATGAGTGACGTGATCAACGAGTTGATTATTCGCACTCGACGGCGAACGCCTGTCACGAGCATTGTTGTCACTCACGACATGCATACCGTCCGCCGGGTCGCGGATCGCGTTGTCATGTTGTCACCGTATGCTCGCTTGGCAGGTGGGCAGCCACAGATCTTGTTCGACGGAACGCCTGAGCAATTGGATCAAACAACCGATCGCCGCGTGCGTCAGTTCGTCAATGGTGAAGCCGGCGAACGATTGTTGGAGTTGGCTGGGGACACCAGCAACTAATCAGAGAACGAGAAAAATCATGGACGAACAGCGTTGGTACTTTTGGCGGGTCGGAATGGTTGTCGTTATTGCGACGGTGGCCTTCAGTATCATGCTGGTCTTATTCAGCGATTTGTTTCAAGGACAATACTCGATCAGCATCAAGTTCTTGGAAGCCCCGGGGGTAACAAAAGATACACCGGTTCGTAAACATGGGGTCACAATTGGTCGCGTTCAATCGGTTCGCTTGCTCGACGACGGCGTCTTGATTACTTGTGGCATTGACAACAACACTTCGATTTTTGAAGACGAAGTTTGCCAAATCAAGACCGCAAGTTTCTTGGGCGACGCGGAGTTAACATTCTTGCCAGGCAAACTGGCCGAAGGTCAGACTCGCACCAAACTAGAACCAGGTGGGATTGTGAAGAATGTTGTGGTGGCCCCCAATCCGTTGGAAATCGTTGATGTGTTTATTGACTTACGCGACAACTTAGCCCGAACGTTAGATTCTGTTTCGGAAGCGGGTGATAGCGTCAAGACGTCAAGCGATAATATCGCGAAGATCACAGGCCTCGTCGGTGATGTATTGGCCGATGGTCAAGGCGACTTCGAAGAGTTCGTCAAAACCGCCCAACGATTGAGCAACAAATCCGAATTGGCAATCGACAATTTCAATTCTGTCATGGCCGACGTTAGTGAATTGGTGGGCGACAAGGAACTCAAATCGAGTGTCGCGGATACGGTGCGTAGGATTCCTGAATTGGTCAAGAGCGCGGAAAACACCTTGGTGGAAGTCCGTGCTGCGATTGAACCATTCAAGGGTGTGGGTGAAAGGGCCGAGTTGAACTTGCAACAGATCGAAAACTTCACCAAGACCTTGGGCGAAGAAGGCCCCGCCGTGATTCAAGATATTCGAGCGTCCGTCGGCAAGATCGAAACCCTGATTGCCAATGTGGAGCAATTCACCGACCAAATGAAACAAAAGGACGGAACCGTCGGCAAGTTGTTCACCGATCCTCAAGTTTACGAACGATTAAATTCTTCGCTGGCGAATATCGAACGAATCACCGTACAGGTCCAGCCCTTGATCGCGGATTTTCGAGTATTCGCTGACAGTTTGGCGCGTGACCCGGCCCAGTTGGGTGTCAAGGGAGCACTGCAACGTACCAGTGGAGCGGGAAGCAAAGGCGGCCTGCTAGGCCGGCTGCCGAGCAACTCGAACAATACTTCCATCCCAAGCTCGTGGTCTGCATCGGATGCCTGGCCCAGCACCGCCAGCGGTTATGAAGTATACGAACAAGGGACTGAGTCGATGGGCTCGCCGACATGGACATCGGACCAATGGTTGGAACCACAAGCTCCACCCACCGAGCTACCTTCACGCCGAATCCTGCCACGTCTTCTTCCCCAAACCGCCCGGCCCCAATGGAGCCCAAGGCTGTAAACCCAGTCGCTTGGATCGACGACATCGGTACGTTGCAAATCGATCACGTTGGAAGACGGAAAATCGATCGCTTGGAGGTACGTGATCGATTTCTGACATTAGCAATCGAACGATCGATAACGTTAAGAAGCGGTAGAGAGCTGGCATTGACACGAGGCCGATCGAAAACCTAGTCACAAAATTTATCGAATTGAACGAGATAAATTTCGGTTGCAGCCCGCGCCCCAAATAGCCGCAACTCGGCGACACATCTTAGCCGTGGGTGTCAACCCACGGATCTGCGTATTCCCCACCGCGTCACAGTCGCGACGCGGCGACTCGCACTGTCCCTTCAATCGGTCCCTACTGTAATTTTGGGCCGCAAACTTTGTGAACATTTCAACCAGCAAATTGCCTGGAGGTGCATCGTCGATCGCATTTTCATATGTTCAGATCACGTTGCATTGGCTTGTGTGCATGGCCTTCGATTATTGCGGGTCCAGTGGAACTCGAGACGCCTTTGAAACGAACACTTATCCGTCCTTGTAGACTTTGCGTTACATCTCGTGTGGAGAGTTAGTTGACGAACGAGTAAAACGCGACTCACTTCTTGCGTCCCACGCACAGATACAAACCCTCTGGTCGCGAGCATGGCGATTCTGTAATCGGGAGATCCCACTCGAACTCGCGGGCTGAGATTCATCGACGCGTTGATCAAGTCACGGCACAACATCCATGTTGCGTCCCTGTTGACACAATAACGATTGTAATCCTTCCACCGCAGGTTGTTGCCCAGGTGTGAATCGACCATAAAAGCTGCCCAGCAGACGACTGGGATACGAATCGATTCAGCTGAGGCTTGAGCACACGGTTGGACCGAAACAGACAACTGCGGGCGGCTATTTCCTGACTCGAAAAAACTGATGCCGAGCGACAAGGAAACCTTCGCTGGCCCGAATCGCTGGGAATCATCGGTGCTTTTCGTCGCCCGCAAATCTTCTACAATGGGCCGGATCGCCCCGAAAGGGGAGACGGTGGCCCTTAGCCCGGAATTCTCCGACTTTTTGGCGTCGTATGGCGTAACGGGATGGCCAACCGAACGGAACAAGGCACTTTTGAAAGTTAAGCGATGGCGTTGCAAATCTATATCGACGGCCAATGGTATGCGAAAGAGAACGCGAAGATTAGCGTCTTTGACCACGGCTTGCTGTATGGAGACGGAGTGTTCGAAGGGATGCGGAGCTACGGAGGCAAGGTGTTTCGAATGAAGGAACATCTGGATCGCTTATACGATTCCGCTCGGGCAATTTTCCTGACGATCCCGCTGTCGCCACAAGCGATGGAAGAAGCAGTCTACGAGACGCTTCGATTGAATGGATTGACCGACGGTTATGTTCGTTTGGTGGTAACGCGCGGTGTGGGTGATTTGGGGCTCAACCCTAATCTGTGCCCGAAAGCCAGCATCATCATCATTGCCGACAAGATCTCGCTGTATCCGGCCAAATTGTATGAGGAGGGTATGGAGATTGTCACGGCAAGCACCGTCCGAAATCATCCCGCCGCTGTCAACCCACGTATCAAATCATTGAATTACTTGGGCAGCATCTTGGCCAAGATCGAAGGATTAAAAGCGGGTTGCAACGAAGCCCTGATGCTCAACCTCAACGGTGAGGTCGCCGAATGTACGGCCGACAATATTTTCTTGGTCAAGAACGGACGAATTGCGACGCCGCATGTCAATGCTGGGATTCTTGACGGAATCACGCGGAGGGCGGTGATCGACTTGGCCAAGCAAGCGGGTATCGAGGTGGCTGAAACCACTCTGACGCGACATGACGTGTACGTTGCCGACGAGTGTTTCTTGACTGGCAGTGCCGCCGAAGTTATCCCGGTGATCAAAGTCGATTCTCGTCCAATCGGAACTGGACAGGTTGGCCCATTGACCAAGCAATTGATTCAAGCGTTCAAAGCGTTGGTCGCAAAGTAGTTTGGTTGCGGGTGCAAGCGGGCGCCTCTTGTTCCTGGGAGACTCAGTGATGTCAAAATTTCTTCGCCTGACGACAATGCATCTAGGATGCGCCGGATGGTGGTGGTTGTTGTTTGCGATTCCCGGACAGGTGGTTTCCGTCGTTGCGCATCAAGGCACCACAGCCGAGCGATCACAGGACGAAACGCAGACGCAAGAACAGACGCAAGAACAGACGCAGGAGCGGGCCGCCGATCCGCGTGAGGCTCGATTGCGTGAACGTCAGCGTATCCAACAATTGCGGAAAGAGGGCACGATTGAGTCGCAAGAGAAACGTCCGGCGGGCGTTCCGGCTGGATTGACGCATTACCAAGGTCGCGAGATCGCGCAGACAATGCACTACATGGGCGCGCCGTGGTTGACCCGCGAAGAGCGTGAGTCGGAAGAAAAATGCTCGTTGATGTTGGCGAATTGCAAAATCCGGCCCGGCATGAGCGTTTGCGACATGGGTTGCGGTAACGGATTCTATACGTTTCGTTTGGCTGAAATGGTTGGCCCCGAGGGAATTGTTTATGCCGTGGATATCCAACCGGAAATGTTGGCTTTGTTGAGAGATGAAATGGAGCGTCGTGGTGTCGACAACATCGTACCAATCCTTGGCTCGGTCCATCATCCGCGTTTGCCCGCGAATCAAATCGACGCGATCCTCTTGGCGGATGTTTACCATGAATTTTCGCATCCGGAACAAATGTTGGCCGAGATGCGACAGGCTCTGAAACCCAATGGATTGGCGATTTTACTGGAATTCCGCTCCGAAGATCCCAATGTCCCCATTAAAGAACTGCACAAAATGAGCAAAACCCAAATCATGAAGGAATGGCCGTTGAACGGCTTCAAACTCGTGGACGAGTTTGACGGATTGACATGGCAACACATGATGTTTTTCGGGCGGGACGAGGACGCCTCTCCAAGGTAGATTCGCCTGCAACTCAAGGGCGGCGAAATTAACGGGAGAGAAGATTGTGATGTTGTTGGAGTTTTGGTCGAAACTTTTTTATCGAACTTGGGGTATAATCGACTTGCGAAGTGGTGGCAGAACCGAGAAGAGTGGTTTAATTTTTTGCCAGAATGGATGAACGATGAAGAAACCAGTGAACGTAGCGATGGTTGGGTTGGGGTTCGGAGCGGAGTTTATTCCGATTTATCAAGCACATCCTGACGCGCACGTTCACGCGATCTGCCGACGAAATGAAAAAGAACTGAATAAGGTTGGTGACACTTTTGGCATCGAGAATCGATACCAAAACTATGAAGACGTCTTGAATGATCCTTTGGTCGATTTCGTTCACATCAATAGCCCCATTCCGGATCATGGACGAATGACGTTGCAAGCTTTGGATGCTGGCAAACACGTCATGTGTACGGTGCCAATGTCTACTTCGATTGCCGAATGCGAACAGATTGTCGATAAGGTCAAGAAGACGGGGCTGAAGTACATGATGGCAGAAACGGTCGTGTACAGTCGCGAGTTCTTGTACATCAAAGAACTCTACGAAAAGGGCGAGCTTGGCAAATTGCAATATCTGTCGGCCTCCCATCCGCAGGACATGGACGGTTGGCCAGAGTACTGGGAATACATGATTCCGATGCATTACGCGACGCATGTGGTCAGCCCAGTTCTGGGATTGACCAACAGCAAAGCCGAGTACGTGTCGTGTTTTGGTTCGGGCGAAGTACGTGAAGACATTCGCAAGAAATCCGGCAATCGATTTGCAGTCGAATCGTGCCACATCAAGTTGTTAGACAGTGACCTATCGGCTCATATTTGGCGGTTCTTGTATGATACCGCACGTCAGTATCGCGAAAGCATTGACGTTTATGGTTCGAAAAAATCGTTTGAGTGGACGCTGACGGAGGGTGGTAAGCATGTTCTGCATACTGCCAAGAAGCCCGAGCACGAGATCCCTGAATTGATTGACGTGCCCGACTACGCCCACTTATTGCCTGCACCAATTCGCAAGTTCACGCAATCGATTCAGGACGCGGAACATTTGTCGTTCATTCAGGGTGGTGGACACGGTGGCTCGCATCCGCACATGGTCCACGAGATGGTTTCCGCATTGGTTGAAAACCGAGATCCATGGCCGAATGCCGTTACCAGTGCCAATTGGACCTGCGTTGGCATTTGCGCCCATCAGTCAGCGGAGAAAGGCGGGCAAATTGTTCATCTGCCCGAATTCACACTGGGCAAATAACGCCTGGTGCAAATAAGATAGTACGAGATCGTCCAATCGGCTGGAGATGGACGATTGCCGCGGGCTTGTTTATGCCTGGATTGCGCAAGTTTGGGTTCGTGCCTATTGAATAGTGATACACGAACCCAACGGGGCAGCTAGTCGTAGCGGCTTTTTCTAAGCATCAAAGAAATCCCCTTCAAACAGTGGTGAATAATGAGTGTCATCTTGCGAGTGTTTTTGGTATGGCTCTTGATCAGTGGGTCGTTGGCTGTTGCTCAAGCAACCAGCGAAGCGGTCCAACTGGATGGTGGGAAGAGCGTTCCCGCTGCCACTGAACTCAAAGTCTTGTTTTTGGGAGATCAAGGAGGACATCGCCCGCGTGAACGGTTTGACTTGGTCGCTCCGATTTTTGCGAGACGCGGAATTCAACTGGTCTACACCGAGGACATGACGCAGATTCGGCTCGAACAACTATCGCAATACAATGCACTCTTGGTCTACGCAAACATTGATGCCATCGATCGCGAATCGGAGCAAGCAATTCTGACGTATGTTCGGCAAGGCGGTGGGTTTGTCCCGATTCATTCGGCCAGCTTTTGTTTTCGTAATTCGCCTGAAATGGTCAAATTGATCGGGGCGCAATTTCGCGAGCATGGCGTTGGCGTATTTCGTGCGGAGATCGAAGGAGATCATCCGATCAATCGCTCCTACGCCGGCTTTGAGAGTTGGGACGAGACCTACGTCCACCATCTCCACAACCAAGAAAATCGCACGGTTTTGAGTTACCGCGTCGACGAACGTGGACGAGAACCATGGACATGGGTACGTGACGAAGGTAAAGGCCGAGTGTTTTATACGGCATGGGGACATGATCAACGCACCTGGAGTCGCCCAGGTTTTCACAATTTGCTGGAACGTGGAATTCGGTGGGCTGCCGGACAGGACCCCGCCGAGGCAGGAGCCTACTTGGCGGAACGTCCCTTCCCAACACCCGCGATGACGCCGCTGCCTGAGGGTCAACCTCCGTTCGATTATATCGACGTGGGCGCAAAGATCCCCAATTACACTCCCACCAGCCAATGGGGCACCCAAGGTGAAAATCTCTCGCTGATGCAAAAGCCCTTGCCACCCGAGATTTCGCAAACGAGATTTTCGGTGCCGGAAGGATTTCGCGTGGAACTCTTCGCCAGCGAACCAGATATCGGCGGTAAACCGATCGCAATGGCCTGGGACGAACGCGGTCGGCTGTGGGTTTGTGAGACTTATGATTATCCAAACGAATTGCAGCCGCCCGGAAAGGGACGGGATCGGATTCGCATTTGCGAAGACACCGATGGAGACTGGAAGGCTGATAAGTTTACCGTGTTCGCTGAAGATCTAAGCATCCCCACCGCCATGGCATTCTGGCGCGGCGGCGTGCTGGTCCAAAACGGCGTGGAGACGCTGTATTTCAAGGACACCAATGGTGATGATCGAGCGGACATGCGAGAGGTGGTTTACACTGGCTGGAACTTAGGCGACACCCACGGTGGCGTTAGCAACTTCCAGTACGGATTGGACAACTGGATCTGGTCGATGCAGGGCTACAACAGCTCGACACCTCGTCATGGGGACACCACTTATCAGAACTTTCGTCAAGGATTCTTCCGCTTCAACCCGCGCGGATTCGAGTTGGAATTTGTGCGTCCAACCGACAACAACACTTGGGGACTTGGAATTAGCGAAGAGGGATTGATCTTTGGGTCAACGGCCAACCACAACCCCAGCGTGTTCATGCCGATTGCGAATCGCTATTACGAGCAAGTATTGGGCTGGCGGGCCTCTTTGACTTTGGCCACGATCGCCGATACGCACTTATTCAAACCAATCACTGACAAGATTCGTCAAATGGACCATCACGGCGGTTACACCGCAGGAGCCGGACACGCGTTGTACACGGGGCGAGCGTATCCCAAGGAATATTGGAATCGGGCTGCATTCGTAAATGGACCTACGGGACACTTGGTCGGGACGTTCGTATTGTCTCCCGATGGCGCGGGTTTCCGCAGCACAAGCCCATTTAATCTAATCGCTAGTGACGACGAATGGTCGGCTCCGATCATGACAGAGATTGGGCCAGACGGAAACATGTGGATGATCGATTGGTACAACTACATCATCCAACACAATCCGACACCCCATGGATTCGAAACCGGAAAGGGCAATGCATACGAAACCGATTTGCGCGACAAGAAACACGGGCGAATCTATCGTATTGTCGGACCGACGGCCGATCCGAAGCCACTCAGTCTGGCCAACGCCAGCACCGCTCAATTGGTCGAGACGTTGCGACATCCGACGAGCTTATGGCGGAAACATGCACAGCGATTGTTGGTGGAACGCCAAGCCCAAGAGGCGATCCCAAGTTTGTTGACCATGGTCGCCGACCGGACGGTTGATGAAATTGGACTGAATGTCGGGGCGATACATGCCCTTTGGACCCTGCATGGAATGGGAGCGATACGCGAAGAACAAGCGAATGTAACGACAATTGTTGAAGCCGCTTTGCATCATCCTTCGGCCGGTGTCCGACGGAATGCACTTCAGGTGGCCATCAAGAACGCCGCATTGGCTGCGGCGATCGAAAAACACAACTTATTGTACGACCACGAACCTCAAGTACGCTTGGCTGCATTCTTGGCATTAGCCGATTGCGATGCAGCCGTCGTGGATGCAACCAAAGTCGGAAAGATGGTCGCGACTGCCATTTCGGATCCGCTGAACTATCCCGATCGTTGGCTACGTGATGCGGCTACGAGTGCCGCAGCACGTCATGCCGGCAGCTTCCTTGTGGAGGTGCAAAAGAACAAGCAGCTACCCAACGAAGTCTCAGCGATTTGTGAAATCGTGTCCGAACATTTTGCTCGTTCGCAAGCTGGAAAATCAGAGGTGGATGTTGCAAATCTATTAACTGCGATGAGTTCGGCCGAACCCTCCGTGGTCGCTCCTTTAGCACGCGGATTGTACGCGGGTTGGCCAGCGTCGACGAAGATTCAACTTAATGAATCAGTTGAAGAAAGCTTGTTGGCGGTTATCGAGCGATTGCCGACCGCAGATCGCGGTTCGATGTTGCAGTTAGGAAATCGATGGGGCAGTCGTCGCTTGGAAGGATTCATGAAGGCGGTCGTCGATGAATTGTTGGGCATCTTGGATTCCGACGTGTCGGATGATCAACGAGTAGCTGCCGCAGAACGATTGATCGGTTTCCGAGCAAGCGATCCAGAAACGGCCAATCAAATCCTGGAACGCATCACTCCGCAAACGACGGCCGAGTATGCGGTCCGGTTGGTCACGGCGCTCGGTGAAATGCAAACCGACGATCTGGGTGACGCTTTATTGTCGAGTGCCGATGCGTGGTCGCCTAAGGTTCGGGAGGCAGCATTTTCAGTCCTCTTGCGCAGGAGCGGATGGACCGGCGCGATGTTGGATGCGATCGAGAAAGGGCAACTTTTGGTCTCCGATTTGAGCCTGGAACAACGCCGACAATTGGGCGAAGTTCGCGACCAAAACTTACGCCGACGTGCGGTAGCCGTGCTGGAACGTGGTGGAGCCCTTCCCAACGCGAACCGGGTTGCAGTTTTAGAACAATACACAGCTGCAACTCAAGGAACTGGGGATGTCGAGCGCGGCAAAAAAATCTACATGGATGTTTGCTCCAAGTGTCATCGACATTCGGGCGCCGGCGTCAGCATCGGCCCTGACCTAACCGGCATGGCAGTTCATCCGAAAACCGAACTGCTGATTCACATTTTGGATCCGAATCGGGATGTCGAAAGCAATTATCGAATGTACAACGTCCAAACCTTGGACGGGTTGGTCTTGGCCGGGATGTTGAGTTCCGAATCGCGTGTCGCGATCGAACTGATCGACACCAAAGGCGAAAAGACGACAGTTTTGCGCGAGGACATCGAGGAATTCAAAGCTTCGAGAATTAGCCTCATGCCGGAAGGATTCGAAAAGGAATTGAACATTCAACAAATGACGGACCTGCTTCAGTTCCTGACGGCGCGTGGTCAGTTTGTTCCTTTGGATTTGGCGAAAGTCGCGACAACGGCTTCGGACCGCGGGATGTTCTACAACCGCGACGCCGAAGTGGAACGTTTGGTGTTCGAGAAGTGGGGCACCCAAACATTTCAGGGCGTTCCATTTCAGGTCTTGGATCCGCAGCAAGGGAAAGTCAACAACTCCATCATCTTGCGCGGCGGACCAGGAGACTCCTTGACGGCGAACCTGCCTGAGGAGATTGCCCTCCCCTGCTCGGGACAAGCAAAAGCGATTCATTTCTTAAGTGGTGTCAGTGGGTGGGGATTCCCGTATGCGAACGAGGTTTCCGTATCGATGATCGTCCGCTTGGAATACGAAGACGGCCAGACAGAAGACCATCCCCTGAATAATGGCGAGCATTTCGCAGACTATATTCGGCGGGTCGAGGTGGATAAGTCCGTTTTCGCTTTCGACTTGAATGGTCGTCAGATTCGCTACTTTAATGTGGTTCCAGGACGCCCTGCACCATTGCGCGGCATCAAACTGATCAAAGGTCCAGACGGAACGGCTCCGGTCGTGATGGCAATCACGGTCGAGTCCGCCCAAGCCAAACAATAAGGCGGACTTGCCGCGATCGATGGGTAGGAATCAGGCACGGCATTCGCGTCTTGATTCCTACCCAGTCAGGCACCTACCCGGTCAGGCTCCAACCCAGTAAGTCATCTACCGGAGAATTTCGGAAGTCGCACCTACCAAGACGCAAAGAACTGGTGATGGGAATCAGCGTGTGGCTTGTTCGCCCTGACGGTGACATCCGCACGGCGTTCCCCACGACATTAACCAGATGTTTGCGCGTAGGTTTCTTCGTAAGGTTGCACGACGACATAACCTTGTCCTGTGAATTTCATTTGCAGCGATTCGCCGGAACCACGACCGAAGAACGTCTTTAACTGAAAGTCCGTTTTGAATTCCGGTTCAACATTACCGGTCCACATGACCGTAGCGTTTGGGTCGGTGACCACCGGTGATTGGGGAGTTACAGGCAAAGTCATCGGATCATAGTGTGTGGTGATGGCAACCATCCCAGTCCCTTGCAATCGAACGTTGAACAACCCCCCAGCCAACATCGCCGCGATCTTCTTCATCAGTTTTACTTCATACTGCAAAGACATTTCAAAGGCCAATAAATCGTTCCCGTTGACAAAGATCGATTCGTTATTCAATCTCAGAATCGTCACTTTCTTACCGAAGTCGGCACAGAAAACCGAACCACGCCCGGTGGCTCGTGTTAGTCGCGTGCCTTCTCCGGAAACAGCTTTCTTAAACAAGTTGCCAATTCCCTGCTCCAAAATTCCCTCGCGTTCGAACTTGATGTCCCCCGTGTAGGCCACCATCGAACCCATCTTGATCCAAACCGAACCATTGAGGTTGATGTCCAACATTCGATCGGACTCCAGTTCGAACAATCCTTGGTTCAAGTCTCGATCGGCGGACTTTTCTAGAAACGCATTTAAAGTGTATCGATGGTCATTCATTTTTTGCTCTCAATGGGGTAAACGATGTCTTGGGACGGAATTACAAAAAAAATAACTTAGCCCATACTCGTTACCGAATCTATAGGCCACGTACTTCTCAAATCTAGTTCGCGAGGCAAGTTTTGCGACTTTCAATGAAACGAGGCAAATTCGGCTAAGGTTTTTTTGCCAATTTTAGGGACCATCGCGTTCTCGGACGGGAATCCCACCACCAACAAGATCGTGGGACGCTCGTTAGAGGGTCGATCCAAGATTTCGTTTAGGAACGCCATGGGACTTGGAGTGTGCGTCAACGTAGCGAGGCCCGCTTGATGCAGTGCTTGAATAAGAAAGCCAGTCGCAATCCCAACGGATTCACTGACGTAGTAGTTCTTGACGCGTCGTCCATCGGGTAACAAATCGTACGCTTTGGCAAAGATAACGATCAAGCAGGGTGCAACTTCTAGAAACGGTTTGTTTGCATCGGTGCCTAAGGGCGCCAGGGCATCCAACCATTCTTGCGGGGCACGTTGTTCGTAGAACTCACGTTCTTCCGCTTCAGCCGCGATTCGAATTCGATGCTTGACTTCAGGACTGCGGACGACGGCGAAATGCCAAGGTTGCAAATTCGCTCCACTTGGGGCTGTCCCTGCGGCCTTCAAACAACTTTCGATCACCGAATCAGGAATCGGCACTGGAGAAAAATCGCGAACCGAACGACGACGGCGCATTCTTTCTAGGTTCTCTAACGCGGCCTGCTGCATATCGTGCACGGACATCGAACTGTAGCCAAACAAGGGTTCAAATTCCGGGGACATGATCTTGCCTGTTTCAATGCAGGAATTGAGGCTGGGGAAGTTCTCAGTCTGGAGTGACTGTGTTATTCTACAGAACGATTGGGCCACATGAAGTATTAAATCCGAGGATGACTCCGATGCCGCGTCTGACTGATTTTTTCAACCCGATGGCGCCCACCAACTTGTGTGCGCGTGTTGCAGGACATCCGTTCGGGCGAGGGATCTCCGCACTAGCGATCGGATTTGTATCGTTCGTCGCGGCTTCGGCTTTTGCCAGTGAAGATCTAGATTCATCTGCCCACGTGAATGGTTCGAACGCGGAGCGAATTGTTCGAACGTTTTCGCGACAAGCGGTTACTGGCACGTACTTCAGTGAAGGAGCGGCGGTCGGTGATCTAAATAACGATGGGGTTCAGGATGTGGTCTATGGCCCTTATTGGTTCGCAGGTCCCGACTACAAGTCGGCGACAGAGATTTATCCGCCCGTTGCTCAAAACATGAATGGATATGCCGATCATTTTTTTGCCTGGACTCGCGATTTTAACGGCGATGGCTGGGTGGATGTTTTGACGGTTGGCTTTCCCGGCACTCCAGCGTTTGTCTATGAAAACCCTGGCGCCGATGCCAATACGCATTGGAAGAAGCATCAAGTAATGGATTGGGTATCGAACGAATCACCACAGTTTAAGGACTTGACGGGCGACGGCAATCCAGAATTGGTCTTCACTCGCGACGGGATGTATGGCTTCGCGAAACCGGTCCCACAGAGTTTCGAAGCTTGGGAGTTCGTACCGATTTCCGATTCGGTAGCGACCAAAACTTTTGGCCACGGCTTGGGCATTGGCGACATCAATGGTGATGGCAGAAATGATTTGATTACCAAAGATGGTTGGTTCGAACAACCAGAGAATTGGGAAATTGGACAACGTTGGCCGTTCGTTCCGTTCTTGTTTTCTGGTCCCGGCGGTGCAGAAATGTATGCCTATGATGTAGACGGTGACGGCAAGAATGACGTGATCACCAGTCTAGCCGCTCACGAGTACGGATTGGTTTGGTGGCAACAATTGGATGCTGTCAACGGTCAGCCACAATTCAAACAGCATGTGATCATGGGCAGCGTTCCGTCACAGAACGAGTTCGGAATCTACTTTTCTGAATTGCATTCGCTGGCGTTGCAAGACATGGATGGCGATGGGCTCAAGGATATCGTCACGGGCAAAACGTTTTGGTCGCATCATCGCCAAAGCCCAGGTTGGGATGCAGGTGCGGTCGTTTACTGGTTTAGACTGACTCGGACCGCCGAGGGTGTAAAATGGATTCCTTACTTGGCAGATGATGCTGCGGGAATCGGGCGGCAGATTGTGATTAACGACGTGGACGGAAATGGTCAATTGGACATCGTGACTGGCGGAATGTTGGGTTGCCACGTGTTAACCCAAACGGTTAGAAAAGCGAGTGAGTTAGAGTATCAGATCGCTCAACCGAAGCCGCGGCGCCCACTAACCGAAGACCTCAGTGGTACTGAAGCGGCGGCGGCGATGACGGTCCCACAAGGCTTTCAAGTCCAGTTGGCGGCGGCGGAACCCGATGTGCACCAACCGGTAGCGATGGCCTTTGATGATCGTGGCAGATTGTGGGTGGCAGAGGCCTACACGTACCCAATCCGAGCCAAAGAAGCCGCGGGATTGGATCGAATCATCATCTTGGAAGATACCAACCTCGACGGCAAATTTGATAAACGAAAACAATTCGCCGAAGGTCTCAACTTGGTCTCTGGGTTGGAGGTCGGTTTTGGCGGCGTCTGGGTGGGAGCCGCGCCTTACTTGATGTTCATACCCGATGGCAACGGTGATGATGTGCCGGATGGCGAACCAGAAGTATTGCTGGACGGTTTCGGCTATCAGGACACACACGAGACTTTGAATACCTTCAATTGGGGACCGGACGGTTGGTTGTATGGTTGTCACGGCGTCTTCACGCACAGCCGCGTGGGTAAACCGGGAACTCCTAACGACGCGCGAACACCGATGAATGCGGCCGTTTGGCGTTATCACCCCACGCGGCACGAGTTCGAGATCTTTGCGGAAGGAACATCTAATCCTTGGGGCGTCGACTTCAACGATCACGGGCAAGCTTTTATTACGGCGTGTGTGATCCCACATTTGTATCACGTGATTCAAGGTGGACGCTACATCCGACAAGCGGGAAACCATTTTAATCCACACACCTACGAAGACATCAAAACCATTGCTGATCATGCACACTACGCGGGTGCGATTCAGGACCACGCCTGGTGGGGTAATGAACCACCGCTAAAGGACGACACGTCGGATGCCGGTGGCGGACATGCCCACTGCGGGGCCATGATTTATCTGGGTGATAATTGGCCTGACCGCTTTCGCGATACCATTTTCTTTAACAACATTCATGGCAATCGTGTGAATGCGGATCGCTTGGCGAGAATCGGCAGTGGCTATGTCGGTCGGCATTCGGACGACTTGATGCTGGCCAATGACCGCTGGTTTCGTGGCATTAATCTGCGGGCGGCCCATGATGGAACGGTGTATTTGATCGACTGGTACGATCGGAATGCTTGTCATCGCACGAATCCTGAAATCTGGGATCGAACCAATGGCCGCGTTTACAATATCAGTTACGGGATACCGCAACGCCGAACGGTGAATCTGCGGGCTTTGAGTGACGTCGAGTTAGCCGAGATGGCCTGGAACAAAAACGAATGGTACGTGCGTCAGTCTCGACGAGTGTTGCAAGAACGAGCCGCGACAAGTCGCATTGACAAAACAGCGGTACGTGCCACCATCGAGAACTTACTGGCTTCGGCGGATGATACTCGCGTTTTACGCGGCATGTGGTTGGGCCACGTTCTCCGACTGTTAGAGAACTCTGACCTGGTAAGACTGGCCTCACACAGTTCCGGATATGTGCAAGGTTGGAGCATCCAATTGGCTTGTGAACATGGACAGGTTGAGGCGGACATGCTGTCAAAGCTCCAACAATTGGCAAGTCGCGCGAGTGGTGACCCAATCGTTCGGCTCTATGTTGCGTCTGCACTTCAACGTTTGGACGCCAGTCAGCGCTGGGACATCTTGGAGGGTTTACTAAGTCACGAAGAAGATGCCAAAGATCAGAATTTGCCTCTGTTGATTTGGTACGCGGTCGAACCATTGGTGGCGATTGATCCTGATCGGGCTATTGGATTGGCAACCAAGAGCAAGATTCCGAAAATAAGAGAATTCATTATCCGCCGCGCCGCTGCGGACCCTGACTCGCTCAATAGTCTGATTACGATCGCGTCGAAGTTTGATCACGAAGGCCAGGGTTTGGTGCTGACCCAAATACAAAAGTCTCTCGAAGGACGCGTCAATGTGGCAATGCCGCCGGCCTGGGAAGCGGCCTATCCAATCTTCACCGCCTCAAAATCGGAATCGGTTAGAGAACTCGCATTGCGATTGGGTGTTCAGTTTGGCGATCAGCGTGTTTTCCCGAACTTGCGGACGATTTTGGCGGACGCAACTGCACCCATTGCTAATCGTAAATTGGCTTTGGAAGTTTTGTTGGCGGGTCGCGACACGGCCGCCGAGCCGGCACTTTATGCTGCTTTGGCAGAACCCGAGTTGCAAGGACCCGCGGTTCGCGGTCTGGCCGCTTCTGCCAATCCACAAACGGCCACCGAGTTGTTAAAGCGATACGATTCCTTTTCGGCTTCCGTGAAATCCGATGTAATTTCAACCTTGGTGGCACGAGCGACTTTTGTACGGCCATTATTGGACGCTGTGGAAGCCAAATCCATTCCGACGACCGACTTGCACGCCTACCACGTGCGACAAATCCAAGCTTTGGGAGATGCCGAGCTCATTAAAAGATTGGAAGCCTCGTGGGGAACGATTGGCCGTTCTTCAGAGAACGAACTACAAGCCATCGCACGTTACAAGGAGTTGCTGAAGCCAGAATTATTGCAAGCCGCGGACAAGAGTCATGGTCGAGCGATTTTTCAAAAGGCCTGCGCTTCTTGTCATCAACTGTTTGGAGCTGGTGAAAAAGTCGGTCCGGATTTGACTGGATCCAACCGAGCCAACTTGGAATACGTATTGGAAAATATCTTGGCGCCGAGTTCCGTTGTCGGAAAAGACTACCAAATGACCTTGCTTCAGTTGGTGGACGGGCGAGTTGTCTCTGGTCTGATTACCCAAGAGACCGACAGTGCCGTGACGCTCCGCACAATCAACGATACGGTCGTCGTTGCCAAAGACGATATTGAGGAACGACAGTTGTCGGAGTTGTCGTTGATGCCGACTGGCTTGATCGACAATTTAAGTATCGAAGAATTTGGGGACTTGGTGGCATATCTGGCCAGTCCGAATCAGGTTGACATTCGTGGCCGCAAAGCGCCCTTTGATGCGACGGGCAAAGTTCCCGGTGCCTTCGAAGGAGAAAAGCTGAAACTGATCGAGAAGACCGCCGGAAATGCCAGTAGCCAGGACATGCGTGGCTTCAATGCGGATCGCTGGAGTGGAAATGACCATTTATGGTGGACCGGGGGAAAACCGTCCGATCGTTTGGCAGTCGAGATCGAAGTAATGGAGGCCGGAAACTACGAAATCTCGATTTCGTTGACCAAAGCTATCGATTATGGCATTGTGCAAATGTACTGGGATGATCAAAAAGCGGGCGATTCGATTGATTGCTTCCATCCAAACCAAGTGGTCAACACGGGCATGCTGAGCCTGGGAACGCACGCGATGACGGCTGGTAAACACAAACTTACAATGGAAATCACGGGAGCCAATCCGCAAGCCGTGAAGTCGCATATGGTGGGCTTGGATTTTGTATTGTTAGAAAAAAAATAGAATTCACATCGGGAACGTCATTCATGAAATCTCAAATCCGAAAACCAAAGTGGCGTAAGTTCGCCTTGCTGCTGCTGGGTATCTCGCTATTGCAATTTCCTGTGATTGCTCCAGCTCAACAAACTGGAATTGCAAGACGGTTCTTCGCCGCCGATTACGAGAAAAAGTTGGCAGCAATTGTTGAAGCCGACAACTCGTTGTCATGGCAGATTCCAATTCGTGATATTCACGATGCCCAAAAACTACCCGCTGGTGGCTGGTTATTGCAAACGAGTTTCTTTGAAGTTGTGGAGCTTGACACGCAAGGAAACGAAGTTTGGCGGTATGATGCGGGCCAGACCGACTCGGGAGCGCGCGTCGAGATTCACGCTTTTCGGCGTTTGCCGGACGGTCTGACGATGATTGCCGAAAGCGGGACAAGCCGCATCTTGCTGGTCGATCGAGAGAAGAAAGTGGTCAAATCTATTCCATTGAAAGTGGAGAAGGCCGATCCGCACCGTGATACTCGGTTGGTGCGTCCCACGCCAACGGGAACATTTCTTGTCGCTCACGAGTCACAGCGAATGGTGCGCGAGTATGCGCGGGATGGCGCGGTCGTTTGGGAATTCGAAGTAGGGAGCCAACTTTACTCGGCTGTCCGTCTGGAAAACGGTAACACACTGATTGGTACTGGTGATGGCAACCGAGTACTCGAAGTCAGCCCCACGAAAGAGATAGTTTGGGAACTGAAGTCCGAAGAGATTCCTGGAGTGAAACTCGGGTGGATCACGATGGTTGATCGATTGGCGAATGGAAACACTTGGATCGTCAATTGTCACGCGGGGCCGGATCAACCTCAGTTATTAGAGGTTAGCCCGGACAAAAAGGTCGTGTGGTCATTTCACGACTTCAAACGATTCGGAAACTCTTTACCGGTCGCATTTCCGTTAGAGTGATTGGCGGTTCACGGAATTGGCGAGTCCTAAGGCAGCTTCAACCCCAGCAGATCGCGCGCGTTCTCGAAACAGATCCCAGTGATCAGCGGCTGGAGCAATTCGTCATCGTCCGGCAATTCTCCTTGGACAACGTCGTGCCCAATGAGCTGACACAACAGTCGTCGAAAGTACTCGTGGCGCGGAAATGACAATAAGGAGCGAGAGTCGGTCAACATGCCAACGAAGCGTGAAAGCAGCCCCAAGTTACTCAGAGCGTTCAATTGCCAAGTCATGCCTTCTTTTTGGTCCAGGAACCACCACCCGCTTCCCCATTGGAGCTTACCGGCAATCGACCCATCTTGAAAATTTCCTAATGCGGTAGCGATGGCGTAGTTATCCGCCGGATTCAAGTTGTACACGATTGTTTTCGGTAGCGTACCGCGATGATCCAGGTCGTTGAGAAACTCGCATAGTCGATCGACTTGCGGCCAGTCGCCAATACTATCACAACCGATGTCTGCTCCAACTAGTTCGCGGAGGCGTTGGTTGTTGTTTCGGCGTGCCCCCAAATGAAGCTGCTTGGTCCAACCTTTTTCGAAGTCCCATTCGGCGAACTGGCGCATCAAGAAGCCTCCGAAACGATCCGCGAGTATTCCGTCGATGAGGTTAGATTTCGGAGAAAGCAATTTTTCGACCACCTGCGTGGCCTCGGCTTCGGTTCCGTCCACAGCAAAGCACTGGTTCAAACCATGATCCGATAAGCGGCACCCCAGCCGATGGAATTCGTCATGACGTTGGCGGAGCGCAGCCAACAAGTTTGTCAAATTACGAACTTCGATATTCGCTGTTTGGGACAAGCGTTGCACCCACGCACGCCACCGATCGGGCTGTTGAACCGCAAAAGCGACGTCAGGCCGAAAGGTTGGATACATCCGAAACGGAAGAGCCGAGTTGGAAACCAGCTGCCGATGGTAAGGCAAGTCATCAGCCGGATCATCCGTGGTGCAGAGCACCTTGACATTGAATTTCTGCAAAATGGCCTGCGGGCGAAGGTCCGATTCTTGCAAACGTTGATTGGCTTGTTCCCAAATCGCTGCGGCAGTGGATTCATTCAAAGGTTGGCGAATGTTGAAGTATCGCTGGAGTTCCAAATGAGTCCAATGATAGAGCGGGTTGCGCAGCGTTTGGGGAACGGTTCTGGCCCAGGCTTGAAATTTTTCGTAAGGAGTCGCAGCGCCGGTACAGTGCGACTCAGGAACACCGGCCGCCCGCATGGCTCGCCATTTGTAATGATCTCCAGCCAACCAGACTTCATACAAATTGGAAAACGGGCGATTCTCCGCAATCACGTCCGGTGGTAAGTGGCTGTGGTAGTCAATAATGGGTAGGGTTTTTGCAACTCCGTACCAACGTTTGGCCACTTCATTGTGCAACAAAAAATCTTCGGTTAACCAGCTCATACTTGTCCTACTGTTTGGGAATCTCGTCCACGATTCGCACTTGCAGATGCGACGCCACCGCGTGGATACGTTCGGTCCATTGGTGCGCTATCCTTGCTGAGTTAAATCATAGCCCATCTTGCTAGCATATTCTATCGTTTGAGCGGAACGCGGTTTGGCGCTGATGGCGCTAGCCCATTCAAACTGTGGCTCGCAGTTGTTCTGCCACTTCGCTCGTTTCAAGACTCGATTCTTTGCGTCTTCTAGATTCGGATTGACGCGATGATCCATTATTTTGTAAAAGGCGCGATGATTTGCTCAAGAAATGGGAGTCGGCTGCCGGGGGAGAAGCCCTCCGGGACAAGAAAGATTCCGCCTGCCTACCTCACGAGCGAAGTTTGCCAACAAGCCTAGAAACCATTTCCAGATGAGACCAACGGGATGGCCGTGTCCGAGACTTCTGTCAAACCCAGCCTCGTGGGACGCTTGACTCGCGTCTTGTTTGGGCGTCCGTTGATCTTGGCGGTTGGTCTCTTGACTTTGGGCGGCATAATCGGGTCCGTGGCCTATTTTTCTCGTGGTGAAAAACAAGCGACTCCCGAAGAATTGATTGAGGCATCGTTCAAACATTTGGAACTCGCAGAATTCGAGCAAGCACGACAAACTGCGGAAAAGCTGGCGAAGACCAAAACACTTGCAGCAGATCAGCGTGGCATCTTGGCCTACTTGTTGGGCCTGACTCTCGTTCGGTTGGAATGTGAACAAGAACGCCGCCCCGACCGCCGGGCCGGGTTGTACATGGTTGCCGCTCGGTATTTTGAAGAAGCCAGTCTGCAAGGCGTACCAACTGAATATCAAGCGGACGTCGACTACTGGAATGGTCGCAGCTTGGTTTTGGCACAACAGGCATCAATTGCTCGCGGGCCTTTAGAACGCGCCTTGAATTCGAATCCGCAACATCGACGTGAAATCTTGATGTGGCTCGGGGAAGCTTATCTGCATGACCCTAAACTGCCGAGAGACAAGGGCATTGGGTATCTTGATCAGCTGCTGCAGGAGCCGGAACTTGCGACCGGGGACCGGCACCAAGCGATGGGACTAAAAGCGCAAATGTTGTTATTGGATGCACAGCTGGAGCCGGCGATTCAAATTCTGCAGTCACTTCCCGACGATGCGATTTCCAAAACTTCCGTTCAATTGGCCTTGGGTCGTTACTACTTGAATCAAGCCAAAGCCAAAGAAGAACTCCGCGCGGACGCCGCGGAGATCCAGCAAGCCTACTCCGATGCGGTCGACGCGTTGTCAATCGCACGCTCGAAATTATTGGACGAGGATCGAGACCGCGGTCGTGTTTTGTTTCTCCTGGCGACCGCGCAAAACGGAGCTGGCCTTAAGTCAGAATCATTTGAGAACTTTACTTATGTGAGACGTCACTATTTTGATGATTCGATCGGCATCGCAGCCGGTTTCCATGAAGCACAAAGTCAATTGGAGAAAGACGATTTTGCCGGAGCTTTTCGTCTATTCAGTTCTCTCTTGCGTGAAACCGTTCGGCCCAATCATCAAAGCGATAACGAATGGCTGAATCAAGAATCGCTGACAAAATTGGTGGAGACCGCGATCGATCGTTACGTGGAGGTGGGTGATTGCGCGACAGCGGTTCAATTGGCCGACGAGTTCCATGCAGTATCGGCCAATCGAAACCCACCGATTCCCTTGGGTAATGCGGCTCGCATGCGTGTCAAAGCGTTACAGAAGTGGGTTTCGGTGCTGGAGACTCGTTTGGCACAGGTCCCATACAACGAGCGGGCAGAGATCGAGCAAGATCTGCAGGACAAGTACAGCGACTACGCTCATTCACTGTATTCGTTGGCGGTCAATCGTTACGCCTCGGATCAATATACCGGCAATCTCTACTTGGCCGGTGAGTTTTTCTATTTGGCAAAAGATTACCATCGCGCGATCTTGGCCTTGCAGCAATACTTGGAATCAAACGATCTGAAGTTCGCCGCCCAAGCGCGAATGAGAATTGGACAAAGTCAACTTGCCCAGCGGCAATATCCGGTAGCCGCCGAGACGTTAGAGAATTGTTGGACTCTATTTCCCAATGACCCGATCATTTATCAAGCTCGCCTGCAGGCTGCCGATTGCTATCTGGAACTGGGCAAGCCAGAATTGGCGGAAGAAATTCTGCGTGGCAATCTGGACAACGACAAACTAACCCCCAGTTCTCAAGAGTGGATCGACTCTTTATACGCCTTAGGAACATTGTACTTTGGCCAAGGAAAGCTCCTTGAATCGCGTAGCAACTTGGCCGCCTCAGAAACGAATGCCAACGCCTCAGAGGATCCTGTCGCTCTCATGGAACAGGCAGGCGTCAACTATTCACAAGCAATTAATCGGCTGAGTGAAGCCTTCCAACGGGCGCCAGACTCCCGTTTGGCTCTGGAAGGATTGTATTGTTTGGCTGAATCCTATCGCCGTCGAAATCGATGGCACGAGATGCAAAGCCAGTTGACAACCATCTCCTCCCAACGAGTCAAAATCGGTGAGACGGTTCGACGCGATGACGAACGAGCGATCGAGCTCTTGGGGCAATTGGAAGAAAAACTACAAGAAGTCCGTGAACAACAACCGCTGGATTCGATTCAAGAACGGTTGCTCCGCAACAGCTACTTTGTACGTGGCCAATTGTACTATCGCCTTGGACAATTTGAAAACTCCATCCAAATGTATCGCACGGTGAGCAATATGGTGATCCACGAACCGGAAGTGTTGGAGGCCTATGTTCAAATTGCCAGTTGCTATCGACGCTTGAACCAAAACGAAGATGCGGTGCGTGTTGTCAATCAAGCTAAAATACTGCTCCGAGATCGAATTCCAGCCAACGCCGATTTCGAGGCCACTACCCGCTTTCCTCGGGAACGATGGATTTTGATGTTGGATTGGCTAGCCACCATTTAAGATTGATCAAAATGAATAAAGTCCTCGTTATCCTGGCGACATTGACCATCGCTCCCGCCGTTCTCGGGAGGGCTGTCTGATGAATCCCTTCCCGAACGACCGCAATTCCAGTGACGAAGCGGAAGTTGACTTGACTACCGAGCGACTTGCTCACTTGGTCCACCAAAAGTCTATTCTGGTGCGAGAGCTTCATAAACTCGTCAGCAAACAACAAACCATGATTCGCAACCAAGAAGTCGACTTGATTCCGTTGCTGGCGGTTAAACAGCGAGTCTTGGAAACATTGAACGAAGTCGATCGAGCCATGGATCCATTTCGCCAGCAGGATCCGGATCGCCGAATCTGGAAGTCCACCGAAGTCCGCAATGCCTGCCGGGATGAAGCGGATCAGTGCGAATCTCTTTTTCGCCAAGTCTTGCTGATTGAGAACGACTGCTCGATGGTCTTGCAGCAGCAACAACAAAAGACCAGAGAACAACTGCAAGGCGCCGTGGCTGCTGGGCAAGTCAGCCGCGCTTATCAACAAAACCAGACGTCGGGCACTTCCCAACATCGCTTGGATCTTGTTTCGGAAGGATAACCCTATGACAGATTTGACGGAAGAATTAACGCTTGAATCCGTGCTTGAGATCTGGCAATCAACGACCGCTCGACTCGAACAGACCCACCTGACGCTCCAGGCCGAAGTGCGACGCCTGACCGCCGAGTTGGAAGAGAAGAACCGCCAGTTGGCCAAAAAGAATCGTTTGGCTGACTTGGGTCAGATGGCAGGGCATGTCGCGCATGAAGTTCGCAACCATCTGGTTCCGTTAACGCTTTACCTCAGTCTCTTGCGGCGACAGCAGACCGCAAGCTCTTCGGCATCTACGTCAGGTTTCACCAGCCTTCAACTCTTGGACAAGATTGACACGAATCTAAATTCCATGCGAACGATGGTACACGATTTGTTGAACTTTACCGCCAATCGTCAACCACAATGGACGACCTTTCACTTAGGTGGATTGATCGACGAGTTGATGGATGAGATACGGTCCCAGTGTTCGGCGCATGGAATTCGACTATCGTCCCAGGTCGCGCCACAGGTCACTTTGTCGGCCGATATCGACATGGTTCGCAGCGCTATCCGCAATCTGTTATTGAACGCCGTCGATGCGTTGGCTGATGGCGGTACTTTGACGGTGGACGCTCAACGGGACGGACAGGCTCTGCGAATTGATGTCGTTGACGACGGCCCGGGGATTCCGCCGGAACTCCAAGCTCGATTGTTTGATCCGTTCTTCACCACAAAAGCCACTGGAACTGGCTTGGGACTGTCGATCGTCGAGAGAATAATGGAGAGTCACGCTGGAGTTGTTCGGGTCCAAACACGGGTCCCACAAGGAACTTGCTTTTCACTGTACTTTCCGTTGATTGCACTCCCTCACCTTTCGGAAGGAACTCGGTCGTGATTCGAATTGCCAAGCACACGCAGCGTTCCGACGATTCACCAGGTGCGGACACCAGTAGGTTGGTGAACCCGTCTTGGAATCAGAATTCGCATATTTTGGTAGTGGACGACCACTCTTCGGCCCGGCAAAGTGTCGTCGATATCTTGAGTGGGGCCGGATATCGTGTGACCGCGACCAGCAGCGCTGCCGAAGCCCTGAAAGTTCTCAGCACACAAGCCGCAGATTTGATTTTTACTGACTTGATGATGCCAGGTATGGATGGCTTGGAGTTTATCCAGTCGCTTGTCAGTCGCAAGACAGATTGTCAAATCGTGATGTTCACAGCTCATGCGTCCGTCGCCACAGCAGTTCAAGCGATGCGGCTGGGAGCGTTTGACTATATCGAAAAGCCCTTCACTGCCGAACAATTGGAAGATGCCGCTCGGCGTGCGCTCGCACACGGTCGGGCGATGGGGCGTCGTTGCAGCATGCCGGCGTTGGCTCAGCAACTGCCCGAGTTGATTGGGCAAAGTATGGCCATGCAACAGCTTCGCCAGTTGATCCAACAAGCCGCTCCAACAAACGAGACCGTATTGATCTCTGGTGAAAGCGGCACGGGAAAAGAACTTGTCGCGCGCGCCGTCCACGCCTACAGCAATCGCAGCGACCAAGCTTGGGTCGGTGTGAATTGCCCCGCCTTGGCACCGCAACTTATGGAAAGTGAATTGTTTGGTCATGAAAAGGGAGCCTTCACCAACGCTGATGCTCCCAGAATCGGGCGATTCGAGTTGGCAGAAGGCGGTACCATCTTGTTGGACGAAGTCAGCGAGATTGAGTTGGAATTGCAAGCCAAGCTACTTCGCGTGCTCCAAGAAAGACAATACGAACGAGTGGGATCGAGCGTCAGCCGATCCGTCGATGTTCGCGTGATTGCCTCGACGAACCGCGATTTGCATCAAGACGTGCGAGCCGGTCGCTTCCGCGAAGATCTATTCTATCGCTTAGCCGTCATTCCGATCCAAGTACCTCCACTTCGCCGCCGAACTGAAGACATTCCAATTTTAGCCCAACACTTCTTACACAAAGCAGCCGAACGAGTTGGACGAGAACCAAGAACACTCTCGAATTCGGCCCAAGAATACTTGATGCATTACCACTGGCCAGGGAACGTGCGTGAGCTCGAAAATATCATGACCCGAGTCACGGTCTTGGGCGGGCGCGATGAAATTCGTGAGCTGGATATTCAGCCGTGGCTAATCGCAACGGAACCGCAAGTTTCATTAACGACTCAAGGCCTAACCCCGCCGCCACCAAGTGTATCGGTCGGCATGAGTTTAGAAGCTATGGAACGACAAATGATCGAGGCCACGCTCGAACGCTTTCAAGGCCATCGCCAAAAAAGCGCCGAGGCCTTGGGAATTGGCGTCCGCACGTTGACGAACAAACTCCGAGAGTATGGCTACGCGCCACGCGAGAAGGCATACATCAATCGAGAAACCCGCGCTGCTTGAAACCAACAGGTCACCGTTCTCCAATTCGCCGTGATTACAGAATTCGAATAACCATGGCGACAACACATCGGACTTGGCTTATCCAATGACCGACGAAGCTTTATTCACGATCGATCGGCGACTTCGGCCACTCTTACCGCCCCACGTCGGTATTCGCATGGCCCCCAGTTCGAGAATTGGTATGCCACTCTCGCCGACTATATCGGGCAGCAAGAAGCGAGAACAGGAGTTGCGAGCCGGCCGCATCTGCGCGATCCAGGCCCTGATGGATGTTGGTTGGCGATCCAAATTGGAAGCCTTGAATTCTTCCGTTGCGATAACCGAGTTGTCGTCGGATTTGCTGACCCAAATCATTAGTGTAGGCGACGACCGGGCTCCGATATGGCCAACAGGATTTGTCGGATCAATCTCGCACAGTCCGAATTGGACTTGGGCCGTCGCGGCCCCACTGAACAAGCTAAAAAATGTCGGAATTGACACTGAAGCAGTTCTCAGCTTGGATTCTTACGAGGTGGTACGGCAAGAAATCGGTTCGCTGTCGGAATGGTCTCTCTTGAACAACCAATCCCTACGGCCCGAGTTAGAAACGACCTTGATGTTTTCGGCCAAAGAGGCTTACTTCAAGCTTTGGTACCCAATCGTTCATCAATTCTACGACTTTGAAGACGTGATTTTGACGGATGTTTCACCCAACGATTGCGATTCCGACAACGTGGCGGACAATCCTTCGCTAAGCTTGTATTTTCGCACACGCAGCGAATCAGCCGGCTGCCATTTTCGTCTGGATCAAAGCAGCTTGACGCGGGTGCGCGTGCTGTGGAATGATGCCGATGTTTTTTCAGCGGCTTGGCTCGCTGCAAGTATCGATTAGAATTTCGTGAGTTAGGCGAATGCGGCAGCCCTCGAAGGAGTTGCCCCGGTTTTCAGAGCCAATGGCTCGCGATACTTTATAGTCGTGCGACGGCCGCAGGTGCTAACCGTCCACTACGATTACTTTCGAGAAAGTCGAACCTTCATGTCGCCCACACCAAGTCAATTAGGGTACCGATTTCCAGCGGAATGGGAACCGCAGGCCGCCACTTGGGTGACTTGGCCCCACAACCCAGCGACTTGGCCACACTGTTTCGAACAGGCGACCGGCGATTTCGCCGGCATGGTCGCGGCAATCGCTGCTGATCAAGTTTGCAATGTGATCGCTCGAAAAGAGAAACACTCGACCATTCGTGAGCGTCTATCAAAGTTTGGCGATTGCTCACGAGTGAAGCTCTGGGACTGGCCGACCAACGATTCCTGGGTTCGTGATTACGGCCCCACATTTGTCGTGCGTCACACCGCTCAGGGCAAAGAGTTGGCAGCCGTCGATTTCACCTACAACGGCTGGGGCGAAAAGTATCCGCCATTTGACGATGATCAAAAGATCGCCACTCGGATTGCGGCAGAAGTCGGCGTTCCACGTTTTTCGCCACCGTTGGTAATTGAAGGTGGCGCGATCGAGACCGATGGACAAGGGCGTCTGATGACGACTCGATTCTGTGCCCTCAATGAAAATCGAAATCCCAATTTATCCGAACGTGACGTCGAACAGATCCTTTGCGATTCCTTGGGAGTTCAGCATATCTGGTGGTTGCCGGGTCGCCCGATTGTTGGCGATGATACCGACGGTCACATTGATCAAATTGCTCGATTCACGCCTTCGAATCGCATTGTCATCGCGACTTGCTCAGATCCACATTTGCCGGATTTTGAGCCAGCCGCCGAGAATATGGAAGCCTTGCAGCAATTGGTCGCGGCGGACTCGAAAAAATGGGAAGTCGTACCGCTTCCCATGCCCAAACCATTTGAGATGGACGGTCAAACACTTCCGGCCAGTTACACGAACTTTTATATTACGGATCGCCGCGTGCTAGTACCGCAATTCGACGATCCGAATGATGCCGTGGCCGTGGAGCGACTTCGAGTCTGTTTCCCTAACCATCAAATCCAACCACTGCCTTCGAAGTATCTGGCGGACGGGCTGGGATCGTTCCATTGCTTGACTCAACAACAGCCGCGTTAGTACCAGAACCATTCCGGTTTTCGACTATCGGTGACGCTGTTGAAGGAATGCGGACCGCCTTCCTCAAGCAAGACTACCAAAATTATTTGCCCCGAGCCTGTGGTTGGAAGTCGAGGTATCGCAGTAGTTGTTCCACGGAAGATAAACGAATTTGGTGCTTCAAGATGCCCGGATAGAATTCTTCTAATCGCTTCAATTGAGACTCTTCAAGTTCTTTCCCCAGCAAATCTTCCACATCCCGTCGAGCTTTTTCAAGCTGCTCCTGGACGCGCAAGGAAATCTCCGCCACACCCACCGAAATATTCTGTTGCTGCGATGGCGAAAGACCAATGGCGGCTCCGACCGGTGTTCGAGCAATCTTCCGGATCACACCTGAATTCGCTGGACCCTGTAGATTGGCGACCCGAATTTGTCTAGGCAACAAAACATTGTCTGACAGATCCGCAATCGCCCGATTTTTTAGTTCAACCAACAATTCCGCCGATGCCAGTTCACCGCTCTGTTGATCGTTGGAAGCTGGGGAATTCCTTTTCCTGATCTTCTCCAGTTCGCCATTGAAAAACTTGGCAACTTCCTCAACGCGACCAATCTGAGTCGCCGACAAATCGAGCAGACTCGTTGCAAGTTCACGTTCGTAGATCAGGAATACCAGACCATCGTTGGTCAATCGCTTTTCACTACCAAAATCATATTGCTCCCCAATGACGCGGCCTATCTCCGCAGCAGCACCTTGCAACGATTCAATTTCGCGTCGTTGCTTTCGCATCTCCTCCGTCTCATTCTCCTGCGGAATCGGATTGAAGTCTGGCGAAATTTGTTTGGTTCGAATCAGTCCGGTCGTTCCGTCCGGCAATTTCTCTTCAATGAAGCCCGAAATTGAGCCAATGACGGTTGTGCGTCCATCCGGTGCAATGGAATAAAGCACTCCGTCTTTCCAAGTTAGGCCCGAATCTTGACCAATTGAAACATTCGGCAACCCAGCAAAAACGGCCAACACCAGGACCCCAAACCAACGAGCTCGCATCATCGCCAAACCTCCTACGTTAAATGACTTGGGATCCACTGATAATCTGTCGTTTCTGAGTCTAGGATGGTCAGCCCAACATGCTCCCCTTCCATGACATTCATCGCCGATGCCGCCGCCAAGTCAAATCACAAAATAGGCAAACGAGATAACTTTTAGCGTCTTTAAGATGTAGCTTTCGTTGGCCGAGCCATTGTGCCGATGAAATCCTGTGGGTTGAAGTGGCAATTCAAGGTTCGAGGTTGTCGATGGCATTGGCGATCGTTTCAGAGATAACACGACGCTTCAAGTCGGTGGTTGCCAAATGGCAAGCAGGACTCGACGAAGCCCTTGAATGTCGTTTCCTCCTACGTGAGGGCTTCTATGTCGGTCATGTGCTGACGTGGGGCAATTATCGAGGTATCTGGTTCAGCGATACAGAAGAAATGAAAGTTTATCGCGACCAACAATGGCTGATGACCATGCCGGTTAGTATCACTGAACTGGAGAATTCCGTTTCGATTTCGGATTCACCTGCAGCTGTCGTGCGGACGGAAGTGCGATCCACCAAATCGGCCGCCTGACGAAAGTCTCAAGCTGCCGTACGAAAAATCGCTTCTTCGCATTCAAGTTGCGAACAAGCTTGGCAACATCAACGGCTCAAGACCTGGGCAGCGGCGTCCCAGCCACTCTTTATGCACTGCGGGATTCCTACGCCATCGTATGCGTTTCCCGCTAGCGCCAAGCCTGGTTGTTTGGCGAGCAGTTGATTAATAACGGCGACACGATCCCGGTGTCCCACATGATACTGGGGCATCGCATTCTGCCAGCGAACGACTTGGCTTTCCAGCGGCTCGCCGTGAAATGGTATCCAGCGCGACAATTCACGATTGGCACAATCAATAAGTCTTTGATCGTCCCACTCGACATGATCCGGATTCAGTGCACCGCCGAAAAAGCTACGAGTCAACAGATCGCTTGGTGTGCAACGACCGGGAAATTTTTGACTAGCAAAACTGGTGGCGATTAGGGGACTGCCCAAGATCGTTGGCACCACGAGCCCAAAGCCGAGCTTTTCAGTATCGTTGACGAATTGCGAGCGTCGAAATCGCGACACTACAATGGCGGCACTGGCATACTCGATTTCTCGCAATCGGTTGGCCAAGTCAACATCGATGTCTTTCATGAGATTGGAAGCGGCCTGAGCCGGCGTCGCCAACACGACGGAATCAAAATTTTCGATCGTTGGTTCAGTTGCGGCGGGCCGGAAACGAACCACCGACCAATCGTGTTTGTCACGAGTCAAGCGTTCGACACGCGTTCCGATCTCGAGCTGGACACCTCGCTTATCGAGCCAATCGACTATCGCATGCACCCACGAACTCATCCCCTCTCTCGGCGTCAAGAACAGACCGTATCGCACACCCGAGCTATCGGGTTGTCCGGGGCCGGAAGTGGCAGTCAGGGCATCTTGCAATTGGGCTGAAGAATGATCGGTACCGGCGGAATCTAGAGCCTTCCGTTTTGCAGACTTCAGCAGACTTCCATGCTGTCTTTCCAAGTCAGCAAACTCGGTCAACGCAGCATCCATACTTAACTTAGCCGGATCGGCGGTGAAGATGCCGGAAACCAATGGCTGAATCAACCAATCGTAAGCTTCTTTCCCCCAATGCCGAATCGCAAACGACTGAAAGGATTCATCCGCGGTCAAACCGGGGCGGAACTTCCGTCGCAGCAACATGATCCACGGTTCCATCCGCATCCGAAATTTTGCCGAGCGACTCAATATATCGGACTTCCACAGCGTGTCCCAGCGCTGCGGAACCAACAGCGAGAAGCCAGCCGGTATCGGAGCGACACCGTTCCTTGTTGCCACCAGTGCACCGCGACGTCCTTCGTCGGTCGGGATGAGTTGGTCGAGAAAACCAATCGTTTTACAGAGTTGCAAGGCCCATGGCAATTTGGTCGTGAACATGTCGGCACAACGTTCCACGAAACCATCGCTCAAGGGCTGTGTTTGCAATACACCACCCCAGTTGGTGTTCTGTTCGCACAAAGTGATTTCGAGAAAAAACTCATCGCGGGCTTGGGCCAGCTCAACCAACCGTACCGCAGTCGCCAACCCAGAAATCCCCCCGCCCACAATGAGTACTTTGTGGCGAGAATCGCTTCCGGTCGGAGATCGCAGCGCGCGGGTCATGATGGTCGACTATTCTTCCAACTTGGCGCGTTTGAAGACAAACGCTGCATCGCTAGGCTCACTCGACGGCTTCTCGCGCATCGCGACCCAAACATGAAGTTCGTCGGGGCCAACTAACTTGTAAGTCAACCCTCCAAAGTATGCGGCATTTTCTTCCACTCGAATCAGCGGGAACTTCACCATGCCATCTTTTTCTTCCCAGCCAATCATGTCCGGGTGGAAATGTTTCAATCGAAGTGCAACGCCATTGTCGTCCGAGTGCATGCTAAAGTACTCGCTGAATACCAGCTTCCCTTCGCGGGCGTAGCGAAAACTGCCCGTTAGTGTGTTGTTCCAGATCGGCAAGAATACTTCTTCGCATTCACCGCCCAGACCTGTTCCCACCCATCGCCCCACCAGAAACTGGAACTTGTCCAACTCGACCGTTGCTGGCTTGGCTCCATCATCCAATTTCAGGGTGTTTTCCGTTAGTGCCGTCTGAGCGTGACTCAACGAAGTCGAACATCCAAACAAAACGATCAACAACTTCAACGCTCGCCTGAACATTACTTCGCTCCAGAATTAGCGGGTTTGGGTGGCCGAGGTACGAACGAATCTGTCGGTTGCACCTTGGCGCAAAAATCAGCCAAGAGTTGAGCCGCAGCTTCCAAGTCATCCCAATGACAAACCTCGACGGCACTGTGCATGTAACGATTGGGAATGGCAACCAACCCCGCAGCCACGCCCTGCCCGCTAATTTGTATGGCGTTGGAATCGTTGGGTGCCGCCCGTCCCAAAGCTGCAATCTGATGTTTGAGCCCGGAGCTCTCCGCCGTCTCGCGCAATCGACGGGCGACTTCTGGGTTCATGTTCGGGCCGCGAAAGATCACCGGCCCTTTGCCCAGCGCGACCTGCCCCAACTGCCGACGATCGATTGACGGGCAGTCCGTTGCATGCGTTACGTCAACCGCGATTCCCACGTGGGGACGAACCCGCTCGGCCGAGGTCGTCGCGCCACGCAAACCGATTTCTTCAGCCACCGTCGATACGGCATACACGGCCACACTCGCGCCTTGCAATTTCGCGCGGCGGAGAGCTTCAACCACGGTCCAAACGCCGACTCGATTGTCGAGGGCCACTGCGGTAATGGCACCACCGCGAAGTTCTTGGTAACCCATTTGCAAAGTGACCGGATCACCCACTCGAACAAGCTGACGACTTTGTTCTTGATTGGTCGCGCCAATATCGATCCACATGTCTGTGAATTTGACGACCGTATTCCGTTCGCTTTCTTCCAATAAGTGGATCGGCTTGCGACTAATAACCCCGGCGACACCGCCGTTGTCGGTCCATATTTGAACCCGCTGGCCAATCAACTGTTGGGGGTCCCAACCACCGACCGTTTGGAAGTTCAAGAACCCATTATCATCTATTTGCGAGATCAGCATTCCAATTTGGTCCGCATGTCCGGCCAGCATGATTCTGAATTCCGATTGAGGATTGATTCCCAGGATCAAGTTCCCATGCAAGTCGAATTCAACAGAATCGCAAAACGTGGCCGCATAGTCTCGCACGACCGCTTGAACTCGTTGCTCATCACCGGAAACACCTGGTGTCGCCAACAGGCGATACAAAAAATCGCGGCCTTCTTCTCTCACTGGGCAAAACTTTCTAAGGTTGGGTAGAAACGACCTGAGGCGATATGTTCGACAAAACCTCGATCGCAAGTTTCAACTGAGGGTCTCGTTGCGAAAGTGGCCGAGGATCATCAAATTGGACTTGGTCGGCCGGTTGGTCTTCCGGCGGCGAAGGCGGCAACTCGCCAGCCTCTTGAGCGGCCTTTTCAGCAGCGGCAATTTGCGCTGCCGTCTCCTTCATTCGCTCTTCGATTTCATCCAATGGTAGCCCAAGTTCGCGTCGATCCCAAAGCGCTGCCAATATCGATCGATCTCGCACGTTCAACTTGCATGTCAGCTCCAGGCTGTCCGGTCGGACGCCCCAATCGGCATCTTGCTCCAACTTCTTTTCTGCTCCATTTTTCTCCTCGGATCGCCAACGCATTCGGTGGATGTTTCGACCATCCGGTCTCCAATAACTTGCCGTTGTCAGATTGAGATACGTTCGTGCCCGCGGCAAGGAAAACTGAGTTTGCACCGTTCCTTTGCCGAAAGATTGCTCGCCAACAATTTTGGCGATCTTGTGATCTTGGAAACACGCCGCCACGATCTCACTCGCACTTGCCGAGCCACCATTGATCAAGACCAAAATCGGAATGGATTGCGTGAGGCCTTTCGTGGGGGTCCCAGAAAACGTTTGTTGGATCTGACCTTGACGGTCGCGGATGGTCACGATCACCTGCTCTGGGCTCTCTAAAAACAAGTCGCAAACATCGATTGCCGCATCCAATAACCCTCCTCCATTCTCACGCAAATCCAAAATCAGGCTGTCGACTTTACCATCGATGTTACTCAAAGCCTGCGTCAGTTCTTCAGCAGTGCGCGTGCCAAACTGCTTGATTCGAATGTAGCCCACACGCGGATGATCTTCCAACGAAAAATGCCATCCGCCTTGGTCATCGGGTCGGTCACCAACGACCGTAAACGTCGGAATCAATCGACGTGTCACACTAACCGACCATGCGCGCCAAGCCTGCGTCTCTGGTTCCCAGCGTTGCACATCCAATTGCACGGCAGTACCCTCGGGGCCCTTGAGTAGCGCGCGAACTTGGTCCGAACTAAGGTCCGCAACGGACCGACCATCCACCTGTAGAATTTGATCACCCGCTTGCAACCCAGCTTCCATGGCTGGACTGCCGAACAGCGGCTTGAGAATCAAGACCGACTTATTTGTCGGCTCCAGTCGGATATGGATCCCCAGTCCTGCGTAGGCTTGGTTCAAGAATTCGATTCGGTCATCCGCCGCTGTTCCCGAAAGATAATACGAGTGCACGTCGAGATTTTCGAGCATTCCATTGACGGCTGAAGTCAATAATTGCTCGCGCTCCACTTCATACAGCGATTGGGTCGCAATCAGCTCGCCCGCTGTTGCCACAATGTTGGCCATCCGATTTTTGGCCGAAATCTGGTAACAGGCAAAGCTGGTAATGGCAGCCAACAAAATAACCAAAAGGTGTCGCGAAGGCATCGAACGCTTTCTGGGGAAGCCGGGGCGATCAAAGAATCGCCTCTAGTCTAATGGCAACTGAGGATTGTCGCCAAGTGCTTGTGTTCGGTAGCGATCAAGTGCTTCCGTCATGGACCGGGGCGAAACCCTGAGAATCCTCGCATCACGGCAGCACTCGGTCCCCCATGGTACCCGCGAAGCTTGACACGAGAAAACGCTACTCGGATTCACGTTCCAAGAAATCACTAAGCTGTTTCAATTGAATCGACATGTTTGCTGTCAAAGCCATGAGCATAACCATGGATAGGCCAGCCGAGATGATCGCCAAGACCATGGGCGCAAAAGTCCACTCGGGCCTTCCTAGACCGCTAAAAAACCCCCACAGAAAAGCGGTGACCATTGCGAAGCTCATGGAAACCCACGTCCCCCATACCATCAATTTGGCAGACTTCGCGTCGATAACTTTAGCCAAGTATCCAATGAACCCAATCAGGAAGCAAAGACTCAGCAAGGCAAATAATGACACAAGCGGTTTCGCGATCGGGCCAATCCCATCCAAGTTTCTCGCCATGCGGCAAGCGAACGCTGCGATGTCAAATGCAAACGACAAGGTCAAATAATGGCGTTTTTGCACTGGCAAGGCAAACGACCAGCAATGCTGCTTGCCAGAAAGATGAACCCAAGCCCCGACGATCGTGAGTCCGACGGAAACCCACAGAAACTTCGGGTCAATCTGTATTTTCGTCGCCAGCACCAGAAATGGCAGGACCACGCCGATGCAAATCATCACAAGGCCAAGAAAAATGCGCCACAAGCCGATCGAAAACTGACGAAGCGCAACCGAGGGAGAATGTTCGAGACCAATTTCGGAAACGAGTGGATCTTGATCCATTGAGCATCAGCCAACGAACTTGCGAATGATGATCGATGCATCGTGCCCGCCAAATCCGAAACTGTTGCTCATCGCATATTCAATGTTTCGATTCTTGGGCACGTTCGGCGTGTAATCCAAATCGCATTCAGGGTCCGGTGTTTGCAAGTTGATCGTGGGTGGCACGATTCCGTTTTCGATACTCTTGCAGCAGACCAACAACTCGATTCCACCGCTGGCACCTAAAGAATGTCCCAATTGGCTCTTCGTACTATTGATACTAAGTTTGTAGGCATGCTCCCCAAAGACGCGTTTGATCGCGACGGTCTCGGCTTTGTCACCCAACGGAGTACTCGTACCATGAGCGTTGATGTAATCAATCTTTTCGGGAGCCAAATCGGCGTCCACCAAGGCCTGACGCATGGCCTCGGCCGCACCCGAACCTTCCAAGTCAGGCTGTGTAATATGATTCCCGTCCGCCGTCGTTGCGAACCCGACGACTTCCGCGTAGATACGTGCACCACGAGCTTTGGCAAATTCCATTTCCTCAAAGACCAAAATGCCAGCGCCCTCGCTCAGCACAAAACCATCGCGATCCTTGTCAAACGGCCGACTCGCTCTTTGCGGGTCGTCGACTCGGCCCGAGAGCGCTTTCATGTTTTGGAAAGCAGACAGTCCCATTCGAGTCATCGCCGCTTCGGTGCCACCCGTTAGTATCACATCGCAAGCACCGTATTGAATCAAACGCAAGGCATCGCCCATCGCGTTCGTGGCACTGGCACAGGCCGTGGCTGTAGAAAAGTTGGGGCCCTTTAATCCGTATTTGATCGATAGACTTGCACCCGCGGCGTTCAACATCATGCGGGGAACGGTCAGCGGCGACACCCGATGTGGACCTTCTTGGATCAACTTCGCCATCTGCTCTTCGATGGTTTGCAAGCCACCAATTCCAGAACCCAAAACGACGCCCGCCCGATACGGGTTCATTTGCGTGAAGTCCAGACCCGAATCGACCACAGCGTCAATGCCGGCAACTAAAGCAAATTGAGAAAAACGATCTATTCGCTTCTCTTCTTTTTTGTCGATGTAATTGGAACAGTCGAAATCTTGAACGTCACCGCCAAAATTAATACGGATATCCGAAACATCCACCAACTTGATCCGATGGATTCCGCTTTCTCCGTTGAGCATCCGAGTCCAACATTCGTTCACCTTGCTGCTCAAAGGTGATACCAATCCCAGACCGGTAATGACAACGCGACGTCTCATGATGTGGAGCCTTCCCGCTACAAAAACACCGGCCAAGGAAGCACGCGCATTTCGCGCTACCTTGGCCGGTTATTCCCGACGTTCAAATTAGGCGGCCATGGCCTTGTCGATCGCTTCGATCGCTTCGCCGACGGTTTGAATTTTGTCCGTTTGGTCTTCCGGAATTCGGATACCGAATTGCGACTCGAACTCCATGACCATTTCCACCAAATCCAACGAGTCGGCGCCCAAGTCGTTGATGAAGTTGGATGCGGGGGTGATCTTATCTTTGTCTACGCCGAGTTGTTCAGCGACGATGTCAACGACTTTGTCGTGGGTTTGGGACGCCATTCGGGTCGCCCTCCTTATCTTTTCTGTGTGAAACGGACAATTCTTCCAACAAAACGTGCCCAGACCGAAAACCGTCGTCCTTGGGCCAGCGTCCCAGGATATCGGATTTTCGGGACGGTGGTCAAGGCTACCTTGGCCTAATCAACCCTCTTCGCTCCACTCGAAACCACCCTAAACAGCCGCTTTAACGGGTCGGGTTTCGGAGGATTTGGTTTCGGGAGTAGCTGCCCGGCTCAACGCCCTCGGACGGATCGAAAATGCTCCATTCCGAAACGCCCAACGAACACCACCTAACCCCGACCCCAGTCCTAGGCGATCATACCACCATCGACCGTCAAGACCTGGCCGGTCACATACGCTGCACCCGCACTGGCCAAGAACAACACGCATGCCGAAACTTCCTCCGGCTTGCCGATTCGAGCCGCGGGTATTTTCTTCTTGACCTCGTCCAAAATTGCAGCCCCCAGCACTTTGGTCATGTCGCTTTCGATAAAACCCGGGGCCACTGCGTTGACCGTAACATTGCGTTTCCCAAGTTCTTTACTCAACGACCGCGTCATGCCAATCAAACCAGCCTTGGAGGCCGAGTAATTGCACTGCCCCGCGTTACCAATCAAGCCGGAAACACTGGCAATGTTGATGATGCGGCCGTAGCGAGCACGCATCATGACCCGCGACGCCGCCCGAGCGAACAAGAACGCCCCGCGCAGATTGGTTTGCAGCACTTCGTCCCATTGATCGTCACTCATACTTGGCAGCAAGGTATCTCGCGTGATGCCGGCGTTGTTGACCAAGATGCTCAATTTCCCATATTTTTCCACGACCGAATCAATCAATGCATCGACCGACTCTCTTTGGCTAACATCACACGGACGAATCTCAGCCTGCCCGCCCGCTTCCACGATGGCCGTTTGCGTTTCCAATAGCTTGGCTTCGTTTCGTGCGACACAAATGACATGTGCCCCATTTGCTGCCAATGCGATTGCCATCGATCGCCCCAAGCCTTGTGACGCACCTGTCACAATCGCTACCTGTCCCTTCAAATCCACGGTCAAGCCGTATGCACTCATCGAATCACCTATCCATCAAAACACGACGTACAAAAAAGACCACCGCCATCCCTTGATGACGGTCGGCGACAACTCAAAACTAGTCCACAACGCCACGACACGGAAGCTTGCGATCTGTTCGCTTCATCAGCCCCCGCAGGACGCGTCCCGGACCGACCTCGTAAAAACAGTCAAAGCCCTGGGCAATCAAGAAACGAATCGAATCTTCCCAATAAACTCGCGAGCAAACTTGTTGGATCAACAATTGACGAATCTCATCGGGTTCCGCGTGCGATTGGGCATCGACGTTCGAGACGACCATGATTTCCGGACGCTTCAATTCGACATTTGCCAATGCGACCGACAACCGTTCGACGGCACTCGACATCAAGGAGGTATGAAACGCACCTGCCACAGCCAACGGCACCGTTTTCATGGCACCCGCTTGCGTTGCCAACTGAGCTGCTCGTTCGCAAGCGTCGGTGTGCCCAGAGATCGCAATGTTTCCGGGACATAACAAATTCGCGACCTCTAGAACTTGCCCAGCGTCCCGCGCTTCCTGACAGATCTGCTCGACCTGCTGTCGCTCCAACCCCAACACACTAACCATGCCCGAGGGATTCGCATCCGCGGCCGCTTGCATGGCCCGCCCTCGTTCCTGGACCACGCGCAGGCCATCTTCGAATTTCATTACCCCGGCAAACACCAAGGCCGAGTATTCGCCCAAACTCAACCCCGCCGTCGCTTGGCAACTCAAGACAGCTTCTGGCTCTTTTTGGCGTAACACTTCGAGCGCTGCCAAACTACAAACGAATAGAGCCGGTTGACTGACAACCGTCGAATCCAATCGTTCCGTCGGACCTTCCTGACAAACGGCTAACAAATCATAGCCCAATACCTCGTTGGCTCGCTCAAATAGCTCGCGAGCCTTCGGTGACGCATCCAAAAATGGAGTTGCCATTCCTACCGATTGAGCACCCTGACCAGGAAACAAGAATGCAATTTTTGACACAGACGCAACCAATCCCAAAGACGCGACAAAACCACAAACCCACCCCCGTATTGACCCGCAGTTATAGAATGCTGCCGACCGAATGGGAAGAACGGGCAAGTTAGGATCGCCTCAGAAATAGTGGCCGTTATTGTCACCAACCGCGCCACAATCCAGCAGAAATGGGCTGATCGATCCACCCAAACCAATCAGCCGTCGATCGCGGATGGCGGACGCCGCACCCAGAGCCAAAGCGTCCTAATCAAACAGCGTCTTTTGGCTCAAGCTGTTGTCCGAAGGCACCGGCAATTTCAAATGCGAAAAGGCCTTCGGAGTCGCGACCCGCCCGCGCGGTGTCCGCAGAATCAGCTCCGATCGCAACAAAAATGGCTCCACGTCATCGGTTAACGTGTCGGGCGCAACATTCATTGTGGCGGCGATCGTCTCGATGCCCGTCGGACCGCCACCACAAATCCGAATCAGAACTTCCAAGTAACTTCGATCTTGATGATCCAAACCCAATTCGTCAATTTTCACCATCTTCATCGCATCGCGAGCCACCTCCAACGAGACGAGTCCGTTGGCGCGACTTTGAGCATAGTCACGAATCCACCGCAGACGATTGTTCGCGACCCGTGGAGTTCCCCGACTGCGGCTCGCGATTTCAGCCGCCGCGTCCGGGTTGACTTGCACTTTCAAAATCGTGGCATTGCGATGCACAATTTGCTGAAGCTCCCCATGGCTGTAATAACCCAAGTGCTCCCGAATTTGGAATCGATCGCGGAGCGGGCCCGACAGCATGCCCGCCCGGGTCGTCGCTCCAATCAAGGTAAACGGTCGCAGTTGGAATGAATGCGTTCGGGCATTGATCCCTTCGCCGATGACCATGTCGATTCGAAAGTCCTCCATCGCAGTATACAGATATTCCTCGACGGCTTTGGGAATTCGATGGATTTCGTCAATAAACAAAACTTGGTGCGCAACCAGGTTGGTCAAACAAGGAATCAAGTCCTTCGGAGCCTTCAAGACCGGCCCAGACAAAAACTCGACCGGAACATTCATTTCCTGAGGAATCACCGTCGCGAACGTCGTCTTTCCCAAACCCGGCGGGCCATCAAACAGGATATGCCCCAAGGATTCCCCACGTCTTTTGGCAGCGTCAATCGCGATTTGAAGTCGCTCTTTGACATCCATTTGCCCGATCATCTCGCTAAGTCGGCTCGGTCGTAAATTGCTGTCCTCAACGGAGGCGGCCGGCGTCCACGAGGCCTCTTTTCCAGAAGATGGAGCCCCTGGCTCATCATTATCTGAGGAGTCGTCGCCGCTGAAGATCTTTTCGCGTCCCATACTTGATTCGTAAAAAACACCCCTACGCCCACCGGATCCCGCTCGTCACCGCTGCCAACTATACCAAATATCTGCGTGTCGAGAAAACCTAGGGAATTCGGTTTTAACGCAAGCCACAGGCGAGTTCCGTTTCGCCTGAAAAAAATCTGTATCGTTGGAGCTTTTCGGACCACAGCCGTTTGCGAATGATTCGCCAAACGGTATTTTGTGCGAGCTGAACCAACCCATCGTCACACCCACAAGGGAAGAGAAATGATTGAAACCGCCCAAGTCCAGTCTGCATTGCAGGGGACTCTAGACCCCGAAACCGGGCGTCCCGTGACGCAAACCAATCAACTGAAATCAATCCAGTGTGACGATACGAGTATTCGGGTGTCGATCGGTCTAACCTCGCACTCGGCACCGCTCAAGAAGGACGTGCAAGACTTCGCGACCGAACGCTTGCGCCAATCATTTCCCGAAACACCAATCATTGAAGTTCAAATCGTCCCTCACGAGCGAATCGTCCCCCAAATCGGTCAAGTTGGCCTGCGCTGCCGTAGTGTGATCGCCGTCGGGTCAGGAAAAGGCGGTGTTGGGAAAAGCACTGTGGCCACCAGCTTGGCTTACAGCCTGAAAAAAATGGGAAGCCGAGTCGGGTTGATGGACGCCGATGTCTACGGACCCAGCGTACCGCAGTTGACCGGCACATCCGGGAATCTCCAACAACAAGACGGCAAAATTCAACCAATGATGCAGGACGGTATGCCCATCGTGAGCATTGGTTTCATGGTCCCTGCCGACCAAGCGATCATCTGGCGCGGCCCCATGCTGCATTCGGCAGTGACTCAGTTCATTCGTGATACCGCGTGGGGCGAATTGGATTATCTGATCATTGACATGCCACCTGGCACCGGAGACGTGGCGCTGACACTTTCACAGCTCTTGCCATTGTCGGGATCCGTCGTCGTCTGCACTCCGCAAAAAGTGGCGCTGCTTGATGCCGTAAAAGCAATTGCGATGTTCCGCAAAGTGAAGATCCCCCTGATCGGTGTTGTGGAAAACATGAGCGGTTTTTTGTGTCCGGATAACCACAAACGTTATGACATTTTTGGCTCTGGCGGGGCGCGCCAAATGGCAGAAGACGCGAACATCCCATTCCTGGGCGATTTACCCATCACGCTGCAAATGCGAGAACGTGGCGACGACGGCACCACCCAAGACAACTTGCGAGATCCTCAAATCGCACCTTACATCGATCGAATTGCCTACCAAGTGGCGCGTCGTATCGCGGATCAAACCAGAATGGCGCCGGCCACGCCTCAATTGCCGGTATTGGGTTAGTGAATCTCCCGGCCAAATTCCGCGATCCAACAAAAAAACAGAGCCTCCCCAGTAAACTGGGGGGCTCTTCTCGTTGTTTCAAGACAAAGTGTCTATTTGAAAGTAGCTTGGGAACCCGAGAAGCGAACCGAGTCAAGAATTGAGCACGGGACGTGTCTGAGACGGGAATTAAGAGACCAAAAGTTTTAGAGCCGTAAGACTTAAATCTGGTTGGTCATCCCTGAACCAATTTCAAAACCTAGACTACTTCTTCTTCTTGACAGCCTTCTTAGCAGCCTTCTTAGCAGCCTTCTTTGGGGCAGCGGCTTTCTTCGGTGCAGCGGCTTTCTTCTTAGCCATGATGACGTCCTCCGTAAAAACAAACTTGGCAATCCGAGCATCCTGTCGAACCACGATCTGTTTCGACTTTCGTCGACAAGATCATAACGCAAGACAATCGGTCGCCGGCTTCCAAAACCATTCCGATGTCAGTGTCTACCAATCAACCTGATCTCCATCTAACTTACTGTCGAAGATTTCAAAAGTGTCGAAGACACTTTGCGAAACAACCAACAGCAAATCCAACTTCGATCAAGTGATCTTGGGAACCATCTCGTCCGTCCTTGTTATGACTCGCAATAACATCAATGTCGTTGCGATTCATTACTTGGTAGATGATTCCGATCCACATCCCATCGGATCCACGACATAGTTGTACGAAGCGTTTGATTTTTTTTCAACAGGTTTTTTGCTCTTGAACGCAATTTTTATCAAAATTTTTTTTATGACTCGCAACAGCCATATGATTTGTTTGCGATTCGAAGTTGCATTGCTCCCTATCATGGCATTGATCAAATCGTGTGGCGCGTGACATCCATTGATTCCATTACCAGCGCCCCACTCGTTGTTGCAACTCCTGAAAATTTTGAATCGTTAGATAAATCAAAAAGATACCACTTGTAAATTGCTGATACTGAAACGACATCGCAACCAACACGCTGCCCAAGATAATACTGATCCACAACGCAGTAATATCGCCCTGATAATGGCCTTGAAACATGCGACAAAACGCTTGGCAGATACGCCCTCCATCCAGCGGTAAGATTGGCAACAAGTTGAGAATTGGCCAGACGAGATTGCAGTACACCGCAACAAACACCATCGCCTGGTACGAAATAAAGCGGTTCGGAGGTAACGGCGGCAAATACCAAACACCAACAATCACCAATCCCAGCAACAAGAACTGAGCCACCGGACCGGCCAACGAAATCCAAACCTGATCCCATAACCCACGCATGATTCCCCGGCCGCCAACCGGCATTGCATAACCACCCATCGCATACAGTACGATCTCGGATCGAATCCTATACCAGGCCATCAGTGCTGAATGCCCCAGTTCATGAACTAGAATCGAAACGAAAACAATGACGAGCATCCCCACTAGATTGAGGACGGGATGCCCATCTGGGACAGTGACAACACCATTCCCGAGCATGATCAAGGCCATCAACCAAAAAAATGGGTGCACCATGACCGGAATACCAAAGATGCGAAACCGAATTTCGAACCCGGTGTCCTGGACCGACATAAACATAGAATTAGCTCGCCTTCGCTCCGCCATTGTTCTCAAAAACCGAACTGACGCCGGTGATTCTATCTACGCGGCGCGACGACCGGTAGAACCGGATGCAGGCGACTGAAATCGAACCTGACGGGCTATCGTGGCAGCAGCCACAGAAACAGAGGCCGGAAGATCGTCGTCTGCACCGTCAGCGGCCATCGCCTCTCCGGCCACACCGGCAGCACCCGCACGCGAGCTTTTCAGTTGCTCTAAAACGTATCGGGCCGCTCGAACGGATGCCCCTGGAATCGCGTATTTCGCTTTCAACTGAACCAACTGTTGCCGCCTTCGTTCCAACTCTTCGGGATTCTGAAGCCATTGGACCGCAATCGCTGACATCTCTGGGGCAGGATTTTTCTGCCACGCGAACTCCGGGAACGGAACACTGGGGTCGCCCCCGGTTGCTTCGCCCGCTCGCCCGGCTCGACGACTAATATCGTCCGTCGCCAACAAGTTCACCAAGGTGATGAAGCGACAAGTCATGACAAACCACTTGAGAATGGCTTGAACCCGTTTCAGACGGTAAACAATGATCGACGGCTTCAAATGGTACATCAACTCCAGCGATACCGAACCCGAGCACGCCACACACATCGTCGAGAGTTCAATCAATTCCGGCGTTCGCTTGACGAACACATCAATCGGCAAATGTCCCGCGGCGACCACTTCGCGGACGTACTCGGCTTGCGCCGGATGATAACAGGCAACCGCAAAACTAACCGCGGGTACTTCTTGCTTGATTCGCAACGCGGTTTCCAACAGCCACTCTAAGTTTCCACGGACCTCTTGGTCTCGAGAACCCGGAAGCAACGTGATCAAAGGCCGGCGTTGATCGCCATACTCTTGCAGGAATTCAGGGTCCAACTGCCGCGTGTGTAATTCATCAAAGTAAGGGTGTCCGACATAATTCGCCGAAACACCGCGGGCCGCAAACCAAGGCACTTCGAAGGGCAACTTGCATAAAACATGGTTGACCAAACGACGCAATTTGCGAACGCGCCATGGCAACCACCCCCACATTTGCGGCACGCCGTAATAGAAAACCGGAACCCCGTGTCGCTTGGCGGCTTTGGCAACCCACCAATTGAAACCTGGGAAGTCGATCAACACGACCGCATCAATTTGTCCTGTCGCGAAGATTCGCTCGGCCTGGCGATAATGACCCCACATTTGGGGAATGAACTTCAACGCCTGCAGAAACATGACGGCGAATGGCGTCAAATCTTGATAGATTTCGCAGCCCGCCTCTTGCATTCGCGGGCCGCCAAATCCAACACACTGAACACCTTCGGACTGCAGTTCTCGAACCAAATTCGCGCCGTGCAAGTCGCCGCTCGGTTCTCCAACAGAAATAAAGACTCTCATGCAACGAATCGCAGGCCGAAGGCTTCTAATGGTCCTGAACTATCGGTAATAGTAGCCGTATGGGGCAGCCGGCCGCGCGTAGTAATACGGAGCCGGTACCACATGCACCTCTTCGACTACGGTCACCGGTGGAGAATAACGAACCGGGGGAGACGCATAAACTGGAGGAGCCGCGTAAGTTGTCGGACGTTGCAAGGCCATGATGACTCGATCGCTAACACCCTGGTTCTTCAACAGGATCAAATCGTTGGTCGTCAGCGATTGCTGAAACCCGTTTTGTTGGACGTGCGAGATGATCAGATCGTCGCCGACGCCGCTGCGAGTCAAGTGAATCACCTGATCGATGGTCACTCCCGGATTTCGGTAAACCTGTTGCTGAATTGGTTGGTACTGCGTTTGGTATTGCGGCTGGTAATAAGTTTCAGCTCGTCGCTGATCAACGCGGTCACCAATCACATTTCCAAGGATCGCACCGCCCAATGTTCCCACGACCGCGCCCGTGATTGGATTTCCTGACTTCTTTCCAATGGCTGCGCCCGCTCCACCGCCGGCAACCGCACCCAATAAGGTCCCTTTCTCAGACGCGGACCACTGGGCTTGCCCCATCTGGGCACTTGCCAAAAAAGTTATCAGTACCAACCAACCAAGCTTGCCGTTCATCCTCCAAGTCCTTTCGTATCCGTTAGCCCCATATTCCTAATATCGAATCGAACCGGCTCTCAAGATCAACTATCAGTACCAGGATTCTGAATTCAATAAAAGACGAATGCACAAAAAAAACGGCCCGCTGAATTTCTCAGCGAGCCGTTGATAGCACTTCTCTCGACTCCGAGTGAAGAAATCAAGGACTTAGTCCTTCTTTGGTTCAACTTTGGCGAATCCCTTTTCGAAGGCGTCTTTGCCGAACACCAGTTCCGATTGGGCTGCCGCGTCTTTCTCGCCTTCAACTTTGCCCTTGCAGTTGTTGCAGCAGAACTTCACTTTCGTTCCAGCCACTTCAATCTCCGTGGCGTCGTTCAATTTGCCACCCGAAATCGGGCAACCCTTTTGGGTGAACAGCTTCGTGTCGACCAACTGCTTGTTGGCGCCAACCGCGTGCTTCGCGGGATCCTTGCTAAAGTTGCCAACGCAACCTTTGCAGCAGAAGTAAACCTTAGCGCCGGCGTAGTCAACCGAAAAAGTCTCTTTGACATCCTTCTTGGGCATCAACAAACACTTGACTCCCGACAATTCCGGTTTGACTTCATCTGTGTCCTGAGCAACCGGGGCAATAAAGGCACAAGCCAACGCCGCCAAAACGACCATCGATTTCAACATCAAAACTCTCCTATGAGCGAAAAAACGAACCGTCCAACAAGATTCCTGGCATTCGGCCCGCAACCACGTCGACCAATTGCCTAGTCTAAGTGTACCGCGAAATGGCACCGCTCGCCACTACGAAAGTTGTCATTCGTGGTGGTTTCTTGCTTTCCCCATCCCAATTTTTGCCTGCGAAAATCACCTTGACCGTGTCAAACTCGAAAAATCAGTTTTGTCACGAAGTTGGCGAGGAACGGCCTGTGGTGGTTGAAATCAAAGGCCCCGTCTTCCATACTGACCACCTCCGACGAATCCATAGGGCGACTTTTCGAAGAGGACTGGATGCATCCCCACGAACACAACGGCGATCCTGACGATGAGTCATCATCGAGCGAGAAATTTAATGCCGAATTTCAAGGCACAGCCTCGGAATTTCGCGAATTATTGAACCAGGTCATGCGGCAGTTCGGCTCATCCTTGCAGAGCTACCTGCTGCAGCGCGGTGCGACCCGGTCCGAGGCCGAGGACGCGGTCCAGGATTTCGTCGTCAAGCAAATGGAAAAGCGGTCCATTCACGGCCGCCTGCATTACTGGATCCATGTCAAGCAGACGCCGGAGCGCGTCACAAGCTTTCTCAAAGCTTGCGTCCTACATCAATTCATCGATCAGAGGCGAAAGCGGAGCCGAACCGAACCCACCGTCTTTCCCCTGGGAGATTCAGCTTCAAAGCAACTGGACCGGGGCAGAGAGAAACTCGATCCGCTCGACTACACTTGGGCCGTTTCTTTGCTGCAAGTCGCGTTACTAGACTTCAAGTATTCTCAAATCGGCGACCCAGCCGCCAATCAAGGAGCCGCCACGCCCGGGACAAATGGCCTTTTGAATTGGCAGATTTTTGAAGAACAATTCGCCTCGTCGTCGACACGACGACCGAAGTTAACGATTGCGGAGATCGGTGAGAAATTGCGCCTTAGTCGCGATCAAGCCGTGTACCGGATTCAGCAAGTCCGTGAACTATTCGCCAGCCACCTGCGTCAAGCGATCATCGATTCATGCCCCGATTCCGATTCTGAGTCGCTGTTTCAAGAACTGAAGTGCGCCCTGATTGTTGGTGGCGTATCTCTGCCTAGCTTATTGGCGGAATCGCAAGGCGCGCTAGCCGAATCGACGCTCGAAACATTCAACGTGTTTTCGTTGGCCAGCTTTGAATCAACACCAAATGACGAGGTGATCGACTTATTGACGCCCACGGCCTCAAACCCTGATGCCCGCGACGAACTAGAACTTTGGAATCTGTTGATGCGACGCGAGTATTTTTCAAGTTCTAGCAGTAAAGACTCGCCGCACGCAACCAACATCAAATCGGTCGAGGAACTCATTTTTGCCGAGCGGCCGTCGCTTGATGATCTACAAATGCTCAAGCAGTTGGCTCGGATCAAAAGCCAGACCGAGCACGGTCTTCTGAGAACGATCTATCACGTGCTCTACGTGCTGACGATCGCCCGCGGCAAAAACGTTTATGATCAGACCATTACTTCGCTATCTCCGAAGCAACGTGTCCATTCCATCAACACAGCGATCCGTTACGAATGGCTGCCAACTGAAGTGAGCCGCGAGCTGGAATTGGCAGTCCGAGCATTTACCAAATCAGATACTTAATCCAGTCGCGCGCCTTGATCACGGAACTTGATGGAGTCCACCAATTGTTGAGTCTCGCCGGTCGGGAGTTTTCGCCCCGTGACGGCGGTTACCGCCCCAATGGTCTCCGAATATCGGAGGTCATAGTCAATCACAAACTCCACAATCAACTTCTTGTCGGACGCCGGGTCGCGCTGACGCTCGGCCCGTTGTTGGATCTCGGCCGCCAATTTTTGAAACATGTCTTCCCCCACAAACTCGGGCAAATCATCCACCTTGATCCCACCCAAGCGTCGATTGACCCCAGATCGCAAAGTCACCACGATCGGTTGGTCCAAATCTTCAATTTCAGATTGGGCTTGCGATTGAATCGGCATTTGTATGTTGAAGTCACCTTCGAGTGCTGTGATGCGAAACGTCATGACAAAGAAGGCCAACAACTGGAATACAATGTCGATCATCGGAGTCATTTCCAGCTCCGGCGTTTGCGTGGTTCCTTTGAGCGACTTACTAAACATGTCGACCTTCTTTTGGCTGCAACACTTGTTGACGGGTCATTCGCGTGACGACACTTTCCCGAGCCTCTCTCGACATGCGAGTGTTTCGGGATGACCTCTCAATAACCTACTGAGCTCCCAAGACGCGTTCTTTGACACGCAAAGCAAAATTCGAAAGACTAGCTTTCTCGCACTCCGCCATCAGCTCCTGAACTTTGCCGGTTGGGGTGTCTTCATGAGCCCGTATCACAATCCGAATGTCGGCAGGCTCTTTGCCTTCGCGTTTGGCATCGCGAATCTTACGTTCAAAGTAGGGCTTTAACTTGTCGCCTCGCGGAAACGAAATACTGGAGTACACCACGCTCCCTTCCGGCAACAGATTCAAAACCATTTCATGATCCGCCGCCTCGCGAGGTGGTTTGGCCAACTCACTCAGAGGCAACTCTATATCTTCACTGCGATCCACTTCCGAAAAATTGATCAAGATCATGAAAAATGCGATCAATTGAAATGTCATGTCGATCATCGCAGTCAGATCCAGTTTTTCTGGTTCTGATTGACGCCGGTCCAATTTCATGGAACGGTCCTCCTTTTAGCCAGTCACAACGGAACAACATTCCCCGGAAACGGATTCAGCCGACTTATTTCTTTTCCGTCGAAACGTTTTCAAAGCGATTCATCAGCTCCTGTGCCGTCATGCCGACTTCCAAGACAAGTCGGTGGACATGATTTCGCAATACGGTAAAGGCCACCATTGCGGGAATGGCGATCGCCAAGCCCAACAAGGTCGTCACCAATGCCGTCGCAATATCCATCGCCAACCGAGTCGGGTCAGGTGTTCCACCCGATTCCGAGATTTTCTGGAAGGCCCGAATCATGCCGTCAACCGTCCCGAAAAGTCCCACCATTGGAGCAATTCGAGCGATCAAGTCCATGTAACTTAGCCGATGCTCGAGCTTCATGGCCTCATCTTCGCCCACTTCCTGCATGGCTTCCAACGACTTGGCATAACCCGATTGCAAGCGGGCCATCCCTGCCGCCAAAACTTGGCCCAAGAACGATTCATCGGCCTTCGCGGTTTCATAGGCTTCTTGATACTGCTTGGCATCCAGTTGTTGCTCGAACTGTTCCGCTAACTGCGGCGGGCAAATGGTTCCGCGGCGCGAGGACAAGAAGTTCATCACAAAAAAAGCACCTAACGTAAAACTGAGGATCATGAACACCAAAATGTAGGTGATCCCCAACGCCTGGTACAACCATTGAAGCAGGTTCACTCGATTGCCACCTGTCTCGGCAGCGGCTGGGGCTGCCGGGGCTGCCGCCGCCTCGTCTTGTCCCCAAGCGACAGTCGCCAGATCCAACCACGCAACGCCGAACGAAGCGACCAGCGCCATCCCAAAGGCCATCGCGACAACGGCCAACCAGCGAGCGTTTTCCCGTTTATTACCCAACCAAATCATTCGTTATTCAACCTTTTTCAATGAGGGTTTCAATGCCCGTGCCTGCAACTGCTTTTGATAATAATGAACTCGGTATTCCCTGACGATCCCCAATCCTAGTGCTTTGTAAAACCTGATTCCAGATATTCAAGGCGGTTGGATCTCTCTACTTTAACCAGCCGAGCTGAGCAAAGCATACATCCGCAGTCAAAAATCTTGGATTCAGCCCATCCCGCTTTTGGGAACGGATCGGCCTCGCTTAATTCGTCAATTTGGTCGCCCAATAAGAACCACCGTAACGTCCCTTTAGCTTTTCCCGAGCCTCCGTCGCGCGGTCCGTCTTTCCCGCGTCCGACCAAATCTTGATCAAGTGGAACAACGCTTCCGGATGAGCTTGAGGATTGGAGGCAAACAACAACTCCGTGTGTAGATAGGCTAACTCCGCATCACGCATTTGGTTCGCTCCGAACTGAAGTCGGCCCAAAGCGTTGTAAGCCACGGCGTTCAAGAAAACATCATCGGGACTCTCGTTGGCAATGATCGCTTGAATCGCCGATACCGACGCTTCAATCCCACCATTCCCAGCTTCCGCCACATGCCCCATGATCTTGGCAGTTTGTTTCAGTCGTAAACTTTGAGCATCGGCCAGATCAAACTCGGCGGCCTTCTTAAATGATTGTGCGGCCTCGACCGGCTTGTTGTCTAACAACTGAGCGTTCCCAAGTTCCAAATATGCTTGAATCGCCGTCATTTGGTCCGCAACACCCGTTAAACCCTGAAAAGTCTCGATCGCCAAGGGCAAGCGATTCGCGGAAAAAGCCAGTTGCCCATACAACAACATCGCGCGATTGTACTGATAATGATTCTTGCCGCTTTCTTGAAACTTTCGCAACAAGCCTACCGCATCCGCCAGCGAGTGCCCCGCAACGCCCATCAAAGCCAATTCGGCTTTAACCTTGGCCGAGTAATACAAGCCATCCAACACTGTCTCCGGTCGCAAGCCCTCCCAAGACATCCCAGCCAACTCTTTCGCGGCCTGTTCGAATTGACGTCCGTTGATTTGCTCGCGCACTTGATTCATCCGATTGGGCTCATCCGAAAACCGAATATGATCAATTTCTTGCACCGAAATTTTGGAAGCTTGACGATTCCGTTCAATACTTATTTCAGTCGCGTTCATCTCCAGCATCTTGCCGGTCAAACGTGAGTCGTCCAACTTGACGACCGTCTCCAATTGCCCGAGAGCAACTCCGCAGGACGCGCCGGTCACTGCCGCAAACCATGTGAAGATTCTCACCAAAGTCATCTGATTGTTTATCCTCATTGATCTATAAACCCTGGATTCCGTTGGCCGTGCGTTTGGCATGTTGTTGGATCTCCTTAACCAATCGATCCAACTTTCCATACCATTCGGGACCACCCAAAGTCTTGTCCCGCTCATATTGATCCTTGACCGCCTTTAGCGCCGCCTCGATATATTTGACATCGCCATCGATCTTTCCGAATTGATAGCGACAGGTGACCATCCCCAGCAATGCTTGGTAGAACGTGTTCTTATTCTTCGCATCCGAGATGGTCGCTTGGGCCAACTTTTGCCAACCCCACATCTCATTGTCCTTGCCTTTGTCTTGTCCCATCAGCGCGGTGCGGATGTGACCTCGTTCTTTGGACACAATTCCCCACTGTTGGTACAGTTCCGCCAATTCAATCTGCACCAACGGGTTCTTGGGATTTGCCTTCAACAAGGTTGCTAATTGCTTGCTCGCCGGATCAAACTTGCCTTGCCCCCTCAGGGCCGCCGCCGACTTGACCTGGAACATCATTCGGAAGTTGGCGACGTCGGCTTCTTGGGCCTGGGCAGCCGTCAACTTAAGGGCCTGCTCATAACATCGAGCCGCGGTTTCGAACGTCTGTGTTTTCAGAGCCGTCTGCGATTCAGGCAGCGATTCCGCCATCCCTAACAACGTTTCCCCCAATATGGAAACCAATCGCCAATCGTCCGACGGTCCAATGATCGGATCAAAGATCTTGACCGTGGCCGTCGTCAAATTCTGCCGTGCCGAATCGCTGATGTTGCCCGCAACCTGTTCGCGCAATTTTCTCAGGGTCAAAGAATAATAAGACTGCAAAATCTGGACTGCCCGAGGATTATTTTGCAATCGTTGTTGCAATAACGACAACAAGGCCGCCACTCGATCGGTCGCCGCAGCCACGTCACCACTTTCACTCATCCGCCCCATATGCGCGATGACCGCGCTTTGAATCATGTTGGTCTGAACACTGACATCTGCCACCAATGGATCGCTCTGCTCGATGCGAGACAATCCCGATAACGGCGGATTCTCTAGTAGTTGCAGCGTATCGGCATAACGCTGCTGGTCGTTAAAGACCTGGGCCAACGCGGCCGCTCCGACGAAATGCAACGTCGTGACTTCCGCCGCCGCCTTGCCCAAGGCCGCAGTCAACCATTCTTGGGCCTTTTGGCGGAGCTCATCGCGCTGCTTGATTTGCTCGGGCGTCGCTCCTTCAATGCGATTGATGGCGTCGGCTTCCTGCAACGCCGCAATCCCCATGCGCAGCTCGGCCGTTGGTCGTCTGGGATTTTCCGCCGACAACTGGCCCAATACTTCCTGGGCCGTCACAAAATTCTTGCGATCTAGTTCCGTCGTGATCAACATGAACGCCACATCGCCAGTTTCTTTTCGCTCTGGCCAAAGTTTCAAAACTTGCTGGCAAATGTGGACCATTTGACGTTGTTCGACTTCGACATCCGCCCCTTCCGCTTTCCGAGAGATTACCAAACGGCTCAAGGCTTGAGCGGCCAGGGCCGCCGCTTCGGCAGTACCCAATTCGTTGGGAAAACGATCCAGTAGGAACTGACCGATGAGCGCCGTCTCCAAATACTGACCTTTCAACCAATACGCTTGGCATTGGTACAAGCGCGCCATATTCAAATCAACTCGGCGTGTTTCCGGACTGACCAATTCGAAACTACGATCCAACCAATTCAAAGCCGCATTGGCCTGAGCGGTGATTTCGTCTCGCAACGCTTGATTTTCGGGCAGTTGTGCGTCGCTTTCCGACAACTTGGACAATTGAGACTGTAGTTCGATGGCTTGCATCAAAATCTCCAGCGCAGCCTGTTTGGCCTCGCCAAACGTGCTCACCTCTTTCACGTTCTCTGCCGGCCCGCGCACGCCCCATCCTTTCAGCAATTCACGTGCTTCGTCGCCAACAGGCGAGCTGAACTTCGACAACTGTCGTGCGATCTCCGTGCGTTTTCGCGACGAAACATTCGCGGCCGTGCGTTGCTCAGGAGTCGGGACATCCAATGATTCGGTGAAAACGGTCCGTTCGTGATGGGCCTTGGCCAGTGCCAACTTGATACGTTGGGCCAAGTCGCCGTTCAGGTCCGCATCGGTCAATTCCGCCGCAATTTTTTCCAATTGGGCTAATGCCAATTCGATTTTGAACGGTTGCTCGCGGAACCAAATTTCATAGCCCAACAGCACAACTTCACGCTTCAACGGAAGATAATAGCTGGCTTCCAACAACAAGATGTCGTCGATCACCGGAGCCGCTTCTTGCCATTTACCCAACTGCATCAATGCTCGGACGCGATACATCTGAAAGTACGAATCATACGGAGGCCGAATCTTGTACTTGGTCGCGTGTTCGGCATTCTCCGTCACCAACTTTTCCATAAGCTGTTGGAACTCCGGGCTCGACTTCGCATAGGTCATCGCCACCCGATCTTGGTTCAACATCTTCGAAACCAAGTGATTCAAGAACCGGTTGGTGTTTTCTTCGAAGGTTGCTCGTCGAGCTGCATCCGTGCTTCGACGAGACTCCCGCAATTCCTCCAGCAAGAGTTCTGTCGCTTTTGTATGCGCTTCCACCGTTTTGGAAAGTTCCTTCCGAGCCTCTTCGGCATGGACCGGACTCTCGGCCAAGCGCTCCCACGGCAACTTGGATTGACGTCTTTGAAACTCGGCCAAGCCACCATGAATTTGTGTGATCAATTGAATCGCTTGCAACTTCCGATTCAAATCTGCCGAGTTCGCCACTTGTTGGTTCGCGATTTCCACCGCTTCACCCCAAGCTTGTTTCAATTCTTCCACGTTGTTCAAGGTCTTCGTCTTTTCAAACAAGACCTGGGCTCGACGAAAAGGAATTTCTGCTTTTAAGTCAGCCGCAACATTTGGATCGGCGGCTAACTTTTCCAAGTAATACTCCGCCGCGTCGTAAAAACCGCGCTCCCGAGCAGCTTGCAAGAACTGATCCACTCGTTCCGGAGTGACCTGCGCCAAGACGGGCTTCGTCCCCCAACACGCCAAACCCAGCACCCACCCCAGCATCAACCAAGCAAAGATGCCCCCCGGGCACTGGAACAAACCCAGTCCCGCTTTCGTACGCGACTTACCGACGTCCGCAGATCCACCCGTGCGAACCAACTCACTTGGGCCAAGTACTTTCGACAACCCAAAATTTACGCTTCGCGGCAATTTCCAACTCCTTGGCCGGCTCAACCGATTCGATCGTCGAGCGATACCCAATGCAATCGTTCGGCTTATTCCCAACTCGATCGTCCAGAACATTCCGTGTTCAGAATATCCCTTGTTCAGAACATCCCGTGTTTCGAACATCCCGTGTTGCGAACATCTTATGTGCCAGTACCGACGAAACCAAGCCTGAGCCATCGACGGCAACGATCGACTCCGCGCCTGTGCCGAACGCCTATCGTTGCGTTCTGTCGGCATCCCTGGCGATTCGTTGCATCCGTCCTCGGAAAAGGCCGTTCTGGGCGACTGAGGCGGTTGCAAGAAGAATATCAATTCTATCGTCCGCGACGAAGTTTGGTACACTAGAAGTGGCAACTCTCCCACGTTTTTTGCGAACTACCCCCACTCAGTGGCCACAATGAGCGGGGACCACGATGAGCCCGCGTTCATGATTGAGGTACTTGATGCCACCGTCCTCGTTTCGTTTCCTGAGCCCCGAATCGCCACGCCGAGCCCCTGATTACGGCTCTCGTTCCATGCAATTCAAACTCATGATGCTCGTGGGCTCGTTGTTTGCCGTCATCTGGTGCATGCAATATGCCGGGAGACCTGAAACCTGGAACTGGCTCGTGAAATTGGACGAAGCGGCGAAAGCCCGGAAGGACGCTGCGAATCGAACGAATCCCGGCAGCGAAACAGATTCCTCCCGGAAGTCAAACCTCGATCCATCGAGTGCGAATGCTGCCACGTCCCCCTCCGAGCGCCAATTCGCTCATGAGGCCGGTTCCCCGGATGGGGTTTGGCCAAACCCGTGGGCCAAACCCGACAGTCCAACTCCATTGCCCAGGTCGCTGGAAGGCGAATTTTGGCGAATTGCAATCGAACGACTCTCCGCCGACCAACGTTTTGCTTTTGTCGATGCAACCCATCAATGGGCAACTGACTTGGCCCCGGCGATTTCGCCGGACCCCGTTTTGCAATCCGCGTTACTTAAGTTATCCAACCTTCGCCAACTGTTTGATCGGCAACTCAAATCGGCCATGGTGTTGGGCGACTTGCCAACCGCCGAACCGTCAAAATCAACAACCGATTCGCAACCGGGCATTTCCCAGGACCTGCCCACCGAACCGATTGCCGCCAATCCGACCGAAGCGAGCGACGGTGCTTCGACCGACTCGGAAGCAGACGAAGCCGACGGCGAACTTCCTGGCCTCAGCCCGACGGCGGTAACGCGAGCTTTATTCCAACTCCCAACTTCCATCGACGCCAACGCTGTCCAATCTCTGACCGACCATTCGCGATGGTTGGCAGGTTTTTGGGACCCTTTACTTCGTGCGGACCCAGACGCGTTGGTGACAAACGATGGCGTGGCCGACCGCTCCGTTCTGCTTTCGGAAGCCATCGCTAATCGAGATCATTGGCAATTGATTCGCACAAAGTTTGTCGAGCCACAACTGTTGGCGACCATCATTGACGGCAGTCGCCTAGGACGCCCAGAGGAACGCGCTGCTTGGTTGTCCTTCATTCAGCAAACTCGAGTCCGGGCAAATTCCAGCGTGACCGCCCTGTTGAATGGTTTCGAACCGCCCTCCCCTGCCGAAACGGTTACCCGCCAAAACCTCATGGGACAACCCGAGTTGTTTCGAGGCCAACGAGTCCAGGTTCGGGGCACGATTCGCCGCATCGAGTTGATTCGTCAATCAGATCCGATCGTAGCCAAGTCCATGAGCGCTCCAGAATATGCGGTGGTCTGGTTGCAGCCGTCGGTCAGTGGCCAAGGTCCGTACTGTATTTATTGCACAAACGATTCCGAGGTCGCCAAGTTGGCCGCGACCGCCCCCGACCCACGACGTCCCGCAAGGGTGGAAGGTTGGTTCTTCAAGCTGTATCCCTACACCGCCCAAAAAGGCCAAACCGCTGTCTGCCCGTTATTGATTACCGATAAACTCGAATTCACGGAGCCAACGGCAACAGCGCCGTCGGTAATGTTGAGCACCGGTCAGTGGGGAATGGTGATTGCCGGGATCTCGTTATTTGCCATTGGACTTGCAGCAGCCGGTTGGTATTCGACTCGTTATCGTTCGGCAAACCCTTTAGGTGCTCGAAAACGGGCTGCGACGCAGGTCGAGTGGCTAGAAAATCAAAAGATCCCTTCACCCAGCGAGACCTTACGAAACCTAGCGGCTGAAGAGAATCGAGGCGAACTCGCATGATTGTGCTGCACCGGTTCTTGACCCGAACGAACTCTTGGCTGCTGGCGTGCGGACTAATGGCCTTGGCCTGTGGAATGCTGACCCAATCCGGGAGCGCGCAAGAGCAACTCGACGAGTCGCAACAGATGGCAGATCTATTGGGACTGGAACCAAGTGAATATGGATACTTGCGTTCCAACAATCCCTTATCGACCAATGATGATTTTCTCCAGCTCGCCATCGCGCAGCTTGGTGAACGACCATTTCGCCGCTTGCCTGCGCAGACCGCCGTCACTGATTTCGAAGCAAAGTCGATGCGGGTCACCGGTTCCGTTGAGTGCTTGATTCGGCATCGGTTCAAAGCTCAGGCTCTCGGCGATGTTTCGCTGGACGGGGCAAAAGTTCCGAATGTCGGCGAACCAACCGCCGCGTCGTTTTACGAATGCTTGATTCGCGTGGAGCCTTCTGATCGTGACGCATCCACTGGGCCGAGAACGGTGCGTGTGTTGACAGCGCACCTTCCGCCATTGTGGCAACACCTATCGTGGCAGCCTTCTACCAGTGGCGAAGCAGAATGGAAAACGGGGGACGTCGGCCTGCAGCTCCGCGCGTCGGCGGTGGTGATCAATTTGGGTCAAAAACAATGGGGTCGAAACCAAATAGCTTCGGGTGAATTGGACGGCGATTCGACGCCTGACGCTGCAAAAAATGAAACGACGGACGAAAACTCGGAGCCGCGGATTCTGACCGGAATTGCCAAACGAATCGAATGGCCCGAGACTTCGAGTACCTCGATTGTGGAGCTTTTTCAGCGGAAGAAAATCGCTGGGGCCGCTTCGGTCAAAGACACCGACCAAACTTCGGCCACGTCGAGCAACCAGCACGACCAACAAACGGCCAATGCATGGATTGGGCTGGGATCGGTGGGATTCGACTTGGGTCTGTGGGGTGCCGTCGCAAATGGTCAACGTCGGCCTTTGCAGCCCGGCGACAACGAACCTTTTTATCAGCTGCTTTCGGCCAGCCGCCATTCGCCCAGTGCCCCTGGGATCGCATTGCCGATTCGGGACCTGATTCGCGATCCCCAGAGTTGGGTTGGACATTCGTTTGCCATTCACGTCACCATCAAGCAGGTGACGAAAGTGCCCAGCGACTCCGACGATCGGGCCGCGCAACTTGGAATCAGCGAGTACTACTTATTGCATGGAGTGATTCCTCTGGAGCGACCGCTAAAACTGAAGTTTGATGGGCAAAAGCAAATCGAGTATCGACAGCATTTTCCGGTGGTGATTGCCACGCTGAAATTGCCGGACGGCGTGGCGGTTGGTGACGAATCGCGACTATGGGTGCAAGGCCAGGGTCGAATGTTCAAACTTTGGAGTTATCAGTCGCTACGAAGCCAAGAGGCCGGCGTCGATCAATTTGCCCCGCTCTTGGTAGCCGGCGACTTGCGTTTGGCGGGTCCTCCGGTCGATACCTCTACTCCGTGGCCGATCAGCGGCTTACTGTTGATTCCTGTGGGGTTCGGCCTCCTGTTCTTGTTGGTGTTTGGACTTCGCGGACTTCGTCGATGAACCGGAACTGTCACCTTATAGCCTGGCGGACCTTGTCCTATAATTCGTCGGCGTTGGTTGGGTGCGAATGGCAAAAGTAGCCGGCCGCAAACCAATGAGTCGACGAATTGATCAACAACGATTACTGAATTGCTGAAAGGGAGAACCGTCATGGCGCGAGCCAAAATTTCGATCATCGGTGCGGGAAATGTCGGAGCCACTTGTGCTCATTGGTGTGCTTCCATGGAGTTGGGGGATATTGTGTTGCTCGACATCCCGGCACTGGAAGATGTCCCCAAAGGCAAGGCGTTGGACTTGATGCAATCGTCGCCCATCATGGGTTTTGATTCCAAAATCATCGGCACCAATGACTATGCCGATACGGCCAATAGCGATGTCGTGGTGGTTACGGCCGGGATTGCTCGCAAGCCAGGCATGAGCCGAGACGACCTTTTGGCGACCAACACCAAGATTGTTTCGAATGTGGCCGAACAAGTGAAAGCCACCAGCCCGAACGCCGTCGTGATCGTGGTTTCGAACCCCCTGGACGCGATGGTCCAACAATTCAAGAAGGTCAGCGGGATGCCGGCGAAACAGGTGGTCGGCCAAGCGGGTGTCTTGGACACGGCGCGCTACCGCACGTTTATCGCCATGGAACTGGGTTGCAGTGTTGAAGATGTCTCGGCCTTGTTGATGGGCGGGCACGGCGACACGATGGTTCCAATGCCAAGCTGCACCAGTGTCGGTGGCGTGCCGATTCGGCGTTTGCTGGATGAGAAGCGACTCAGCGAAATCGTCGATCGAGCTCGACATGGTGGCGCGGAAATCGTCAGCTTACTCAAGACCGGCAGCGCCTATTATGCTCCGGCTGCCGCCACCGCTCAGATGGTCGAAGCAGTCGTTAAAGACAAGCGGCGCATGATTCCCTGCGCGGCCTTCTGCGACAAAGAGTATGGAGTCGGCGGCTACTATGTTGGTGTGCCCGTGATTCTGGGAGCTGGCGGCGTGCAGAAGATCGTCGAGCTGAAGCTGGAAGCTGAGGAACAAGCGGCGTTCAACCACAGCGTCCAAGCCGTGAAAGACCTGATCGCCGCCATCGAAAAACTGGCATAACCCGACCGTCCCCCGATTGTCGTGGACCGCAAAGTCGTCGACCCCAATGTCGTCGACCCCAATGTCGTGGACCCCAATGTCGTGGACCGCAATGTCGTGGACCGTTCCCACGGTCCAATTCATTGCCCTAGCCCGTTCCCACAGCCCTGGTTGTTTGTCGTGGACCCCAATGTCGTGGACCCCAATGTCGTGGACCCCAATGTCGTGGACCGTTCCCACGGTCCAATTCACTGCCCTAGCCCGTTCCCACAGCCCTGGCTGTTTGTCGCGGACCCCAATGTCGTGGACCCCAATGTCGTGGACCGTTCCCACGGTCCAATTCATTGCCCTAGCCCGTCCCACAGCCCTGGCTGTTTGTCGTGGACCGTTCCCACGGTCCACTTCCGTATTTCCCTAACCCCCGAAAAACTGCCACTTGACAACTTGGCAGTGGTTGGGGATCATACCCGACCGGATTTTAACCAGCGGCTGCGGTAGCGCAGGGCCCTGGCTGGTAGCGTTGGGTTCCGAATTCTTTCGATCCGGGGCGTGTTTTGGTCAGACTTCAGGCCGTTTTCGGCCGGAAGCGTTATTTCGAGCGATTTTGATTTGCAGCGAGTTTCGTAATGAAGATTCACACTGGCGATACTGTTAAAGTTATTTGCGGCGAAGGTGCTGGAAAAGTTGCCCGAGTCTCGTCTGTCAATCATGAGACTGGCCGAATCGTCGTGGAAGGTGTGAACATGGTATACAAGCATGTTCGCAAGAGCCAACGTAATCCTCAGGGTGGTCGGTTGCACATGGAAATGCCGATCGACGCATCCAACGTGATGGTCGTCTGCCCTCAAACTCGCAAGCCGACGCGAATTGGTTTCCGTTATTTGGCCGACGGTTCGAAGGAACGGTACGCCAAGGTAAGCGGCGTCTCGCTAGGCATCATCTCCCCACCTCGCAAAGCCTACGCCAAAAGCTAGTTAGCGTTGGCCTCTTACTCTTATGACGATGGTCGTGAACGTTTTGCCGAGAATAAAAGCGGTGGACGATTCTCTATAGTAGCAGGGCTTGGGCATTAAACGGCAGGAGCTAAGCCTTGGGTGGGTCGGGAGCCAAGGCGCCCCTGCGAAGCCCCTTGACCAGTACCACTCCGCGTTAGCTCTGCCACTAGGCAAGGCCGACATCGCTCCCTGTTTTATCACTCCCAGTAGAACAGCCCCACAATTCACTCTGCGGCAGCTCTGCCGACCGATGACGAGAAGACACCGTATCAGTCGCCCCACATGAACGGGACCGTAGAAACGGTCCATAACAATTGGTCCACACGCGCTACCATTCGTGGTGTGGCCGACAATCTCGCTAAAAAAAGCGATTTCTTACACTCCAACGCCCCAAATCGACAAAGCCGGAAACTTGACGGGTTCAAGAGCGTCGCTCTAACATGAATTCGCACCCCCTTTTTCGAAAGAAGCGTTTATGGACCGCCCGAACCGCACGTTGCGTTCGATACTGGCTGAAACCGACCCGCAAACCATTTCCGGCATGGTTCGAACCATGTGCTATCCCGGCAATTCGTTGGACCAACTGACGGCAGACCTGCTCCGATCGAGACTTGCCGTTGTCCGATTCATTAAATTGGACGACGGGTCACCGGGTTACGAAATGACTTGGCGACAAGCAGATCGAACGATTCGCCATTGCGGACCTGTCCATGCGGCGTCGAATCAGGCTTCCGACAAGTCCAACTCCCACGATCTTGTGTTGGGACAGTGGCCAACCTGTCTAAAACCGCTCAGCCTGTTGTGCGGCAACTTGATCACCGACGCTCGACTCGAATACGAGGTCGAGCTAGCCGCCATAGATCCGCTGCAACCTCCCTCACCAGCCTCGGATTTGTCTGACCTCTGGGGCGAACATGTAACGGCGGCGAACTGGACGTTAAGCGCCTCTTCCGACGACGATATCCCCCTCATTGGATTCGATAACCGCGACCAATGGGATGTGAATTGGAATGCTGCTGATTTTTTGCTTACTTTGCGCAGTCACCGATCGCTCCCTTCGCGACTTCCTGTGTTGATCCATGTCGAATTTGAAGATGAAAACGGCGATATTAAACGATTCGATCCGCCCATCTTTGGTCAACTCGAATTGTCCTCAGCGGCGACTGCAGAACCAACCTGGGTGCTGGGCATCGAGTCCCAAGTCCCGATTCGCCCGACGTTGCCAAATGGAGTGCAACTACCAGTAAAACTCTACTTGCGCAATGTTGGAGCCGAAGAGGTCGTCGACCTTCCTGGTGACGCACAATTTGTACCAAACGCCGTCTCGTCATTTCTGTCCGCGTCGGATTATGACGTCTTCGTCGGCCACCTGAATTCTCGTAAAGCCATTTTTCGCAACGCGACTTCCGTCTCACTGAAAGAGAACGCGAATTCGATACTTGTGCGTTGGGTCGATGAACCGGAGGCTAAGAAAGACCCAACCCCTTTTGACTTGGCCGGTTCTCCCGGCGATGAGTTCAGCAACTTTAGCGAACGAGCGACCCGGATGTGGCCGATACTCCATGACGATTTTCTAGTACGGCAAGTTTCAAATGCTTCGCTGCCGGGTTTTGATAGCGGTGTTGATCGTGACAAACCGCGTGACAAACGTGACAAAGTAGAGTATCTCCTCGGCGTCGCTCATTTCAAGATGTGCAAGATCTTGGACAAATTGGAACAGATCGAAGCAGACGCCATCCGGGAAGGCAAGAGCGGCATCCAGGCCGTCCGAAAGTACTTTTCAACGGTAATGGAAAACGAACGAAAGGAATTTGTTCGGATCGCAAGCGGTAAAACCAAACGCGAATTCTATCCCGATAAAGGCAGTTCTGGCACCGGATCAAGTGACCAAGACAAGTCGACCGCAGCGTCCAAGACAACAAAACCCATGGTGTTGTTTCAGAATTCTTTGGCGTTTGACGAAACGGACGATAATCCGAATTTAGACCCCATCAGCCACCAGAATCATGAAACAACTTTGGCCGATGAAGCGACTTGGACTGCCGCCAACCAACTCGTAAACGAATTCTGTGACCTGCAAAAAGAAATGAACGCTGAACCTGTGAACTTGGAGGCGTGGAAACTAAAATCCCGACTGCGATCGCAAGAAAGCATCCGTAAACTGAGTGACGAAAAACTCGCATCCAAGTTGAACACTCAGTTTGGCTTGAAACTGACAAGCGATCAAATCAACGATCGCGTTCACGCGATGGACCGACGTTGGGCCGTGTTCCTGGTTGGAAAAAAGCTATCCGAGGCTGGCGTGATGACGGAAGCGGATTGGGCCGTATGGAAGTCACGTATCGCCGGCGGCAAGCGAGGAATGAAGCACGCGGATCAAAGGATCGATTTGCTGATTGCAACAACCTGTTTGTTCTCGAATCAGGCCATCGATGCACTGGAATTGGACTTCATCGAATCGTGGCTCCTGAGAGATCATGGGGCCGAACAGTTATGTCGCGAGTTTGACATTCTCCCCGCATCACTGCCGGAGTGGTGCCAACGCTTGGGCCGTACCGTGCATGCCCAGATCATTTGCGATGGCGACAAGTCGATTCGAGCCAAGTCGCCATTGGACCAACATGCTCGCGAACTCCTCGAATGTTGGTTGATCGAAAACAATGAACTAGATACCGCAATCAGCAAAGTTCGTAGCAAGTGTGACGAGAATCGACGGGAAGCCGAGAAGCGAAGTTCGACCGACCATCGGAAGCGGCAAACTAAGCTCTTTAATCCTGGAAAATGCGTAGACGAGATCGCGAAAGTCTGGAACCAAAGCGAATCGATCGTCCCACCCGAATATCGCCAACTGCCAGAAGAATCGGAGCTGGTTCGGATTGGTCCGAAAAGCAACTGTCCTGGTCGCAGGTGATCCACAACCGAGTTTGCTGATCAAGCCAACACTCGCGCAACAACTTTTGGACCATCGTCTGCTCTCCGTTGATCGGCTCGGGTAGTCTTTGCACAGATAAGTCGGCACACCCACTATTTTGGGTTGGTAAAACTCGTAGTCGAACGACAGTTGTGCGGATCGGCGCAGGCGCCTGCGCGATGGAAACGAAAACTTCTCTAGGACCACCATGAACGTGGCAAAGGATGACGCGTATGTGAGTTGCGGTCACGTGCGAATCCATCCGCCAGTCTTGTTGATGACTCTAGCAATTTTATTTTTTAAAACAAGTTTTATCCTCAGACCCCAAATCCGCCTTGCTAGAGACTTGAGAGAGTAACACGAAGCACTTCGTGCAATGCTCGCGAACCCTGTGAGGAGAACCATGCCGAACTATCATTCGAAGCAAGAAGATCAAGATTGTCGACGCGCCATCGAAGTCGCCCGACAAGGTGAAAACCTTCATTGGGAGTTGTCGGGACTGTTGGAAAAGATTCAACGCCAAGAACTGTGGCGGTCGGTCGGTTCCCAGAGCTTCAAACAGTTTGTACAAGAACATCTCCGCTTGGCCGAATCAACGTCCCGCCAACTGTTAAAGGTTCGGCGTATGTGCGACGAGCACTCGATCCCGCCGGAAAAGTTGGCCGAATGCGGCTGGAGCAAGATGGCGGAAATTGCCAAACACGTGACATCAGCAAACAAAGACGTGTTGATGCAGGAAGTTGCCGAACTCAGCTTAACGCAACTGCGTGAAAAGTATCGTGCTCCAGTCAGATCCGAGAAGACCACGGAGAAAAAGAACTCGCAGGTCGTTCTCTCCGAAGAAGTAAACCAAGCCCTGCGACACGCCGCTCGATTTACCCGCTGCGATGACCTGCAGACCAACTTGGAGTTCGTAGCAAAGCAATTTCAACTACTAATGCCGCGGTCGCCAGAGATTCAGTTCAGTCGGAATTGACTACAGAAGACGGATAAGTCCTAGCTCGCACCGCAAGCAGAATAGTTTCGGTGCGAGCTAGGAGTTTAACTGCTGCTTCGTTACCCAAGCGAGTGGGCGTTGGTATAGAACTAGTGTAAGAAGGTGGAGGAAGATTATGTTTGAGAGCATGAATTCAACACTCTCTTACGAATCGGCTACTCAAGGTTCAACTTATCCGCCGAGGCAACCAGATGACACCGTCATCCAGCCAGGTTCAATAAAGCCACAGACGCAAGACGCTGAATTCTTGGCCAATATCATTGCCCGTGAAACTGGAAAAATCCTAAAATCGCAGACCAGCGCGGGCGATTCGAATCGCTGCCTTCCAGTCGTGGGGGTCGATCGCGGTAGTGGTTGGGGGCCGAACAGTCGAATTCTGTTGGATCGGCTGACTCAAACCGTTCGCAGGCACGATCCCAGACGTGCGGTGATCACCTATTGCAACGAGCGTCAACCGGACACGTTCGGACGCTTAGCGACCTACCATCAAAACGAATCGCAAGAAAGAATCTATCGAGGACTGTTGTGCGGTTCCTTCTTGGATCAGTTGCTGCCGAGCTCCAGCGTCACGATAGTAACCAGCAACGCCGCATTGCACTGGTTGGACTTGAAACACCGGACAATGGAACGCGTGGCTTTTTCACAGCGTAATGTTCACTGTTTGGCCAAGATCGCTGCGATTCAATGGCGTTACTTCATGCAGAATATTGCGGCCGAACTGACGCCAGGTGGCAAACTCATCGTTTCGTTTGTTGGACGAAATAGCGCTGCCGCCGAACATGTTCCACTTCAACTCTTGCAGTTGGCCATCCGGGACGTCTTGCACGAAAAGGTCGGACCAGAGCAACTCGATTTCCGCCTGGCAATTCCGATTTATTTACGCACTTTACCGGAAATTCGCCGCCCGTTCCAAGACCGATCGCTTTCTCTGGTTCTCGAAAAATGCCAATTGGCTTATCAGCCATGCCCATACTTTGAGCAATTCAAACGGGACCGGGACCGTCAGCGTTATGCATCTGAATTCACTCAGTTTGTTCGCGGTTTCAGTTCCGTGGCTTTGATGCAGTGGCTTCATGGAGTGGCTCCTGAATCTCGCGCCCAACAACTCGTGAGCGACATTTATCAAAATGTACAAGCTCGAATCTTGAGCGATCCGCAGCGTTGGACGATGTCGAAGCATCGCGTCATCGTCATCGCTGCCAAAGCCTAGCGGCGTCTCGAATTCCTGACCTTCAATAACTTGAATCTACTCTCGAAAAAATGTTCGCGACGACACCCCAAATCTAGGGCGACCCGGACTTAATTGGGATGGCAAGCCACAGTTTCTAGCTGTGACAGTGTTGAACCCAGATCCCTCCCCGGTTCCCAAGGAATTTTGTCATGAGTCGCTCGCTGCAGCAATGGCTGTCGGAAAATTTCGAACGTACTTCACAACGGTACCCGAAGTTCGGCGCCTACAGAACAGAGTTTGTAACGTATAAAGCCAAGAAGTCACGTACCCCACGATTCACAGATACCTCTTCGATTCCTATTTCGATTGGTCGAATCCTGGTGTTGAGTGCGAGTCTTGGCAGCGTGGCGTTAATGATGTTCGATCGTTTGATTTAAGCGTTGCAGTCATCCGTTGAAATCCTCGCGCAGGTTCACTGCGTGAGGCTTTTTTATTTCTTCTCAAAAATTTCGTCATCACCGCCCCAAATCCACCGCCGTCGCGACTTAAAGATTCACGGGCACAGGTGTTTTTGGGTTTGAGAGGGAGAGTGCGATGAAAGGTTTGAAATTGGTTTTGGGGCGTTTGATTTCGATGTTGTTGGGCTTAGTGGCGCTGGCCGGGATGGGCCACAACATCATGCTGGCGGATCAGCCGTCCGGTACCCCGTCTGTGTTTGTAGTCCTGGTGGATGTTTCTGGTTCAATGGACGATCCGTTCCCAGCGCCCGTGCAAACTCGTCTGAAGGACTCGACGAAGTTGCACGATGTCCGCCGGCGGCTGGGGCTGTTGGCCGAGCATCTTCCCACTCGGACCAAAGTCATCGCCTACACGTTTGATCATCGGGTTACCAAGATCTTCGACGACGAATTGCGTTCCGATCACGAGCGTGGGCAACTGGCCAAAAAGTTTGGCGACATCAGGACAGATGGAGGCACGACGTTTCTGTGGCGCACATTGGACCAAGGTCTTAACGAAGCCAAACAACTGATCGAATCCCCCGAGCACGCCCGCGTCCGCGTTCTACTCTACAGCGATGGCAAGGACGAGGAGAAAAAGTACGACCAAAACACGATCTTGGCCAAGTACGGGGCCTATCTAAAGGACAATGTCCAAGTGGACTGGATGTGCATCGGCTACGACTTGGAAACCGAAGTCAAGTCGCAATTGAGTGACGCGGGTGTACGATTCGTGCAAGCAGACATTCCGGAAAAACTGGACGTGGTGGTCGCCGCGTTTTCGCTAGATCACGATACCGCGACGGTTGGCCAAATGGTGACCGTTGTCAATCAAAGTTACTCCACTGGCGCATTCACTTCCCATGTCACATGGGGTGATGGCTCTCCTCTGGAAGCCCTGCAGAGTTCTGCAACGCATGTTTATCAAACCCCTGGTTCGTTTACGGTGCGAGTTGAAGCCAAAGGTTCGCATTCAAGCGAGAAGTTTTCTCGGACAGTGGTTGTCAGTGAACCACCGCTCGTAAAGGCGAAGTTGAAGCTCGACAAACATGACTTCACGATTGGCGATCGAATGGTCGCGACCGACATCTCCGGTGCTCCTGCGAAGTCGGTGCAGTGGCTATTTAATGAAAAAGTCGTTGGTGACCAAAGCGTTCTGACCCTGCCGGCGGATCGGGTTGGCACAGCCACGTTGGAGCTAAAAAGAATCGACTCGTTCGATCGGTCAAGCTCCGACAATGTGGAGATCGTGATTCGCCCACCCGCCGCTCCCCAGATTAGTTTTCGCACTGTCGGCGAAAAAGGGAAAGTTGGCGAAACGTTTTTCTGTTTCAACGAATCGACTGCGAACGCCACGACGTTTGAATGGTATGCCAACGACCAGTTGGTGTCGCGTGAGAAGCATCTCGAATGGACACCCGCGACCGAGGGCGAATTCAAACTGTTGTTACGCGGTACCGACCCATGGAAGCAAACTGCTCAGGCGACGCGGAACGTGTTGATTGCTCCAAAGTTAAAGGTGAGCGCGAAGTTGGTTGACCCTGGGAAAATCGAGGCGGGCAACGCCATCGTTTTCAATCATGCCTCCACTGGCCCGGTCGAGAAAGTCGTATGGTTGCTCAATGGACAAAAGCTGGCTCAAACGGCGGCGGCGACCTGGAGCAGCGTTCCCGGTGAGCATGAATTGGTCTTGGAAGTTCATGGCGATGGACTGAGCGACCGAGCTACTCACAGGTTCCAGGTGCCGTTACCGAGGAAGCCTGAGGCCGTGTTTCGAACCTCGACACCCGAGCCAACGAGTCGCACACGCGTCGCGTTTCTAAACGACTCCCCGCCATCGGCCGTCTCCTTCCAGTGGGTACTCAATGGAAAAGTTGTTTCTGATCAACGTAACTACGAGTTCACTCCGATCGAGCCAGGAGACTATCGCATCGAATTGTTGGCAGCCGATCGGTGGCAACAGACCAGCTCATCGCAGATGGTCCTTAATGTCTTGCCGTTGGCAAAACCAACCATTTCGTTGGTTGCCCCCAATGTTATCGACGCCGGAACGAAGCTGGCTGCCGTCTGCAACATTGTCGGCCAATACGACCAAACTTCCTTGGTGTGGAAGCTTGATGGACGCCCCCTATCAACGAAACAGGCACGCCTCGAACTCGAAGCATTGTCCGCAGGGCACCACGAATTGGTTGCGGAAGTTAGTTCGCTGGCAGGCTCTGTGTCCGAAGAACATCGCTTCGAGGTGAAGCCTTATGCCAAACCCGTTGGTAGACTGTCCCTGAGTTCCGAGCAACTCTTCAAAGGTGACGTCTTGCGTCTTATCGATCAGTCCACGGGCTCCATCGATTCGATACGGATCCGTATCCACCGAGGCGACGGGACCGAGCCGCAGGCGTTCGAACTGAACCCAACGATTATTCGCACGATCGATTGGCCCTGTGAAGACTTGGGTGGAATTCGCGTCGAGCATGTAGTAACTGGACCTGGCGGCACGGTAGTGAACTGGACTGAGGCAACGGTATCGTCGCGATTCACACCACCTCGGGCTAGGTTTTCGCCCGAAACAGCGATCTTGGATGGAACGTTAAACCTCCGACTAGTCAATCAATGCGAAGGTGATGTCGCGTATTTCGAAGTTGACGCCGGGGATGGAGCACCTACTCAACGCTTCGAACCCACGCAACCCATCGTGCTGAATTTTGGCCCTGGTTTACATCATGTTCGAGTCACCGCCTTCAGTGCCGAACCCAGCTTCGCACCGTCTGTATGGACCAGTGAAACGTTTCACGTGCCGACCCCGTGGCCAACATGGGTGCTCGCTTTGCTGTGGGTTATTCCGTTGTCGGTCGTCTGTGCAGCCGGGGTTTGGTGGGCGGTGCAGTCGTTTCGTGAGCAAAGCTTGCTGAATCGTGCTTCGATGTTGAGCGGCGAGCTGCAAGTTCATCCCATAGGACGCCCATTCGAGACACAAAACTTTGCCTTCTATGGAAATTCCGTGGAAGAAACGGTTGCTCTCGACCCCAATACGACGCTGCGTTTGACTTGCCTGAATCAGGTAGAAAGCGGCGAGATCGAAGTCGAGCTGTTGATCGATGGCGTTAGTCAGGCAACACGGACTTGTGCCCCCGGCGAGTCCAATACCATCGGCGACTACGAGTACTTGTATACGGCCGCTCCGGCCGTGCTGGCATGATGCCCCCCTAGTTGAAGAATTCGTTTGGTGCGGCGAAGCACGCCCACGGCCTTTCTTGCACCAAACGATCTTCTTTCGGATCTAACTCCCAATAACTGTGAAGGAATGAATCATGATTCAACGTCATCATATGTCCGATTCGGACACGAATAACGAAATCCGCAAGCCGATCTCGACCAGCAAGGCCAACCGCCTGCGACAAGCTCGAATCAATGCCAACGGAAAACCACAGAAATCGCCGCGTCCTGTCCATACAGCAACGACGATTCAACCAACCGGACTCATTTACCTGGGCGGCACCGGAGCCATGATTGGGTCTCAAGTCGATAAGTTGTTGACACAGCAAAAGAGCGATGCATTTTATCGCTCGTTAGTGATTGAAACCGAGGACGCGAGTCAAAGCGGGGCGACCAATGGCCAACCATTTGCCGAGAATTCGTTCTTGCACGCCGAGCCACGACGCGTCAAGACGGTTCTGGATTTTCCGGAACGACATCAGATGATGTGTTCCCATGTTGGATTGGACGATGCCGATAGCCTGCACTTTCATCGGTCTTTGATCAATGACGACCTGCAACATGCTGGCCAGGTCCGCAGTTTCGGATATTTGGCCTCGGCGACGACGTTTGTAGCAATTCGAGGTGCACTAAAATCTTTAATCGCGGAGTTGCAAGGGGCGATGGCGACACTTCATGCTCAATTGGATCGCGAGCGACAAATCAAGTTCCGAAATCGGCTGTGTTTTCATATCGTTTTCTCGGCCTCGGGTGGAACTGGTTCCTCGATGGCTTTGTTGGTTGCCAGCTTGATCCGTGAACTGACCAAAGAAACGCCATGCGAAATCACGGCCTATGTGTTGTTGCCATCGGCCTTCGATGGTGTTCTGGGGAACAAGCCAGAGCAATTGCATCGCATTCGAGCCAACTGCTATGGCACGATTGCTGAACTGGAAGCGGCACGACTGGGTTTGTATGTTCGCGAGAACACGCGATTGGGGATCTCGCCCGACAGTAGTGTGTCGATTCCGGCAAATGTTTTCAACGAGGTTTTTGTCGCGGGCCGTAAACAAGCCAATGGCAAAGACCTTGGCAGCTTGGAAGCGGTCCACAGTACGGTGGCCATGCACTTGGCGGGCGTGATCGGAACCGAGATCGCTGACAGAATAGTAGCGGACGAACAAAATGAGAAGAGTCTGAAGCGATTGGTACCGGATCCACTGACCAAGCTTCCCCGGCACGTTGGTTCCATCGGCGGTCAAGCCTTGGCGCTGGACATTGATCGAATGGCGGAGCACTGCGCCACGCGCCAAGTTCGCGCGCTCCTGGAGTTGGCCCTGGGAACGGAATCCTCCAAAGAAGTGACGACTAAAGTTCAGGCCTATTTGGCGAAGCCATTAGCGACCACGTCGATGACCGTGCGGACAGATAGCATCATCAATCTGTTGTTGAAGTCCGTCGCTGTGCCGGCGGAGACCATCAACCGCAACGTGTTCCGTGCCGTCGCCGGGTCGAGTCGCTTGCACTACCGTAACCGAAAGTTTGTGCCACGAGTTCGCGACGCTCAGCAACACTTCATGCAAACTCAACTTCCCGCTGCGGAAGCGAAGTTGAACGAAATCGTTGCGACCCTGTCCCAACAACTGCAAAGCAGCTTGGTGCAAACGGTCAATGCGATTGGCGAAGCGTTGGGGTTCGTGGCGATGTTGCAATTCTGTCAAGATTTGAGCAAGCATTTGGAGTCGATGTTAACAGGTCTGCCAGCCTCGGCAGAAAGCGAGCTGGCACGTTCCAAGGCGCAAGCTCAAAAACTGGCCGAGATGATGGTCGCTTTGTCGGGTTGGTGGAGCGGACTGTTCACGAGCAAAAGCAAACAGATCCAAGTTGCCAACCTGCTTACGACTACGATTTCGGCTGCAACCAACCACCAAGTTCATCTGGCAACCCATCGATTGCTGACCCTATTGTTGAGTCAAGTCACCGGCTTGAAACAATCGGCCGAGCAGTTGGTCAATGCCACTCGCAGCTATCACACGAAGGCCCGTGAATCCGGCCTGCAAACTCGAGCCGGACAACGACTGACCACCGACTATTTGTCGGAGTTGGACCTGTCCACCGTCGAGCTGGACAAACGATTCTATGCTCAAAACCATCTAGCGTCCGATGCGTTCCAAGGATTGGTGGCAGAATCTTTGGAAGTGGCTCCTGGGAAGGCGATGCGAGTATTGGTCGCCGACAAAAAGAACTACGAAACAGCTCTAGAGTTGGCTCGCGAACACTTCCGAGATCGCGCTGGCGAACTGAGCGTCGTGGATGTCTTGGCCGAGTTGCTGCTGGATCCCCAGACAGAGTCCAACACGATGACTCGGCTGCGACATCTGCTCGAGAATCTGCAACCGCTGTGGAGCGCCGAGTCGGGGCAAGTGGGTGTCGAATACTGCGATCAAGTGTTGATTGGTTTGCCGGCCGCCAACGTGCCACACAATCGCGAGATTGTTGTCAATGCGATTCGAAACATTGGCAGTCGTCGAATCCATGCGGACGGGCAGTATAACGGCGAAATCCAAATCGTCACGACGGGCGACCTGAGACGCGTCTACGGAATCCGCCGCACATCGGGCGCAAGTTGGTACTATCTGAACGAGATTCGTGAAGCCAAGCAATGCTACGACTCTTGGAATGAATCTGGGCGACCGTCAGTTCATATCTTTAACGCTGAACTCGTGGCCAAGATGGGAACGCTCTTGCCGAAAGCGGGCGCTAGTGATGGGGAACTCGCGTTTGCCGTCGGCTTGGCCTACGGCTGGATCGCGGGGCGAGGATCGCACTACTACTTCAACTTGCAGTCGTTGGACAAGGATCCAAATACACTTGTTTGCCCGCTAACAAGTCAATGGAATGGTTTGGCTTTCAACCAATTTCAACTGAATACGGAGTGCCGTTCCGTGCAGTCCGTAATCGAGCGAAAAAAATTGATGTACGAATGCCAAAGCGTACCGGATGAAGACTTGCATCTGGGACGGGGCTTGGCCGAATCGTTGGCGACCCTATTGGCACAACCCGAGCAAGTGAAAACGTTGCTCGAAGCGTTTGATGCGGTACGGACAGCGGCCGGCGACCTGTGCGTTCTGGAAGACTTGGAGTCGTACGTGGCTCAGGTCAAGAAACGCACTCGACCAACCGACGCGGACTTCGGCCTGATCCAAAAGATGCTCGAACGGCTCTTCCATCAGATCGCCGAACTCCACGCCGCCAACCGCTAACCGAGACCCCGACGTTTAACCGCGCCGCAGTCCAAGCGTGTCAGCGACTTGAACATCAACCACACAGATCCCAGAAACCAGTTTTTTCCGACACCTTTTCAACTCCGAGGATCGCTCCAATGATTATCCCTAACACGCAGGTCAACAGCGCCACTGTCCCGGCAAACGCTGCCGCTGATATGGCTCATCAACCATCGACTCCCGAACCAACCATGCCGGACAACGTGCTCCCCGAACGCCTGGATCAGGTCCATGACACAACGCAGTTGGATTGGACTCCCTGCCCCGAGCTGGCCCGCGTCAGAGCGGAAATTGAGATGCGGGTCGAAGCCGAGCGTCGCGCCGAGCGACTACGACAACTGGAAGCCATCCGCGAGCGGGCCCGCGCGGACTAATCGTTTAACCGCGCCGCAGAGCCGTGTTGCGCGAGTTGGTGCTTGACGTTTATTTTCGATCCGACCGCCTAACGTTGCGTCGCTAAGCGCGATAGCGGGAGTGGACCGATTGTCGTGGACCGATTGTCGTGGACCGTTCCCACGGTCCAGTTCATGCGCGCCCACCAACTTGGTGTCGGGTCGGTCTAGAGTGCAGTGCTGTCGCGCGGGGCGGTGCTTGGCGTTGATATTCGATCCGACCGCCTAACGTTGCGTCGCTAAGCGCGATAGCGGGAGTGGACCGATTGTCGTGGACCGATTGTCGTGGACCGTTCCCACGGTCCAGTTCATGCGCGCCCACCAACTTAGTGTCGGGTCGGTCTAGAGTGCAGTGCTGTCGCGCGGGGCGGTGCTTGACGTTTATGTTCGATCCGACTGCGCAACGTTGCGTCGCTAAGCGCGATAGCGGGAGTGGACCGATTGTCGTGGACCGTTCCCACGGTCCAGTTCATGCGCGCCCACCAACTTGGTGTCGGGTCGGTCCAGAGTGCAGTGCTAACGCGCGGGGCGGCGCTTGGGTGGGCCTGGATCCGCCCTTGGGCGCGAGGCCCCTGACCCACCCAAGGTCTGCTCTTGCGGCTAAACGCCCGCCGTTCAACTCCTTCGATGACCGACCCGTCCGAGATTTCATTCCAATCCGTTCATTACGGTGATCAACATGATGCTCCAAACCGAGCGAACTTACGTCTTGCGTACCACCGAGACCACATGGTCAGCTGCGCTGAGTCAATCGCTGCGTGAACCCGACTGTTGTTATGCGGTCGGTTCGCTCGATTGCCTCACTTCGGCTCAAGCCAACTTGTTGTGTTTGCGTGAACTTCAATCCAGTCGAACCGCTCCACAAGGCCAAGACCGAGCCGAATTAGAATCGTGGTGCGTGATCGTGTGGATGGATCGGTTGACATCGCCTTGGTCTGCGGAGCAGATAAGCAACCGCTTCCGACCTCGGCACGCCCAACAGTTGGTGGTCTTGTGCGTCGACGCGCAAAGTCCGACGGCGGGTTGGTCGGGTTGGATTGTGGAACGCGGCGAGATTCGCCGATTGGATGGATTTCAAATTGTGGGTCGAAACCCGGTCATCAGCGAACGCCAGGTGTCCTCTTCGGACCGTTCCGGCTTGGACATTCCCAACGAGGATCGTTATAGCCGCTTGCAACCCGTGCTGGGCTCGACCTACAACGCGGTCCGCCGCGCAACGGTCTTACTGATCGGGGCTTCTCGTTCGGGCTCAGTGGCGGCGATGGAGTTAGCAGCTTTGGGCATCGCTCGTTTAATCCAAATCGATCCTGATCTGGTCGAGACCCACAACTTGGATGGCATGTTTTGGGCCACACCGGCGGACATCGGGCGGTCGAAAGCGGTGGTCAACGGCCAGCGATTGCATCAGTATCGTCCGGACATGGCGATCCATCCGTTGACGGTCTCCATCCGCGACGCCAACTTGCGCTTGCCCGCCTTGTGCGACTTGATGGTCAGTTGTGTAGATGACGAGATTGCTCGCCGTCATGCGGCCCGTCTCGCCTCGCGTTGGTTGCTACCACACTTGGATATCGCCACCCAAGTCACCGCCGTTGGCGCGCGCATGAATCCGGAGTCAGCAGCGGAGCCCGCTCGCCTTGAATCTAGCACTGGGCGAGAACTCCGAGCGGACGTTCGTCTGATTCTGCCGGGCGAGGGCTGTTTGGTCTGCGTCGGCGGTCAGGCGACCAAGGAAATGGAAAACTTCGAGCGATTTGCTCCGCTGAGCAGTTTGACCCCGGACCAGATGCAACCTTGGAACCAACAGCGATTGGGCTCGCTGGTTACCCTAAACGCTCTGGCGGTATCGGTGGGCATCCAAACTTGGCTACAATACCAGTCGGGCGAACTGGCTGGCAGCATCTGGCACCGCCTAACATGGCGATCCCCCACCGATTTAGCCATCGAATCGGGGTACGTTCGAGGCCGACAACCCTGCGAACATTGCGTAATCCGCTAGGTTGCAGTGGCTGCAAAGCTGCGTTTTCGGGTCGATTGTCACCAAGTTTGAGACTTTCTTGAAATTTGGGAGAATTTATCCCAAAACGGGAGCCCTTTCGTATTAAGACGATTGCCAACCATTCATTAGCACCATGGAGCCCTTTAATGTCCCGCTTGCGTTCCAAGTCAAATACAGAAGAAGCTCCTCCCCAAGACCCGATTGATTACGGTCGGCTCTATGGTTGCGAGGAATGGATAATGGCGATTCACCACCCGCCGGGTAATCCGAAAAACCCGACATGGAATCGATTATTTAATCACGCAAGTCAGTTGGTGAGAAAGTTCCGGCTCAAAGATGGTGAAGATGATTTGTTACAAATTGCGATGGAAAAACTGCGAAAATGGGAGTCAGAAGACGGTATAAAGGAACGACTTTCATGTGGCGAACGTAGCTGGGAGAATATCGCGCATACCTTCATCAAAATGGAGACACTCAACCTCAAGAAAAAACAATACTGCACCGCAACGGATCGCAAGCATTTACCACGGGAGTCTAGCGGCCAAGAACACTACGATTCCTTTCCCGGTGCGACGGAGACTCCTTACATCGAATCGGTCCAAAGGGAGACTCGCCGAATTGTTTACACGATATTGAACCAGCTTGCGGAGCAGAATTGGGAACAAGCAATCGTCTTTTATTTGCGCGAATACGACGACTTGAGCCGCGGCGAGATAACCGAGCTTACGGGATTGTCGCCAGATCAAGTACGAACACGCGAAGAACAGGCGAAACAGTATTTGCAAGAGGAACTCAAGGACTACTTGGGATTTGATTAGCAAACCATTTACTCACGCTTTTTTTGCCAAATCCTCAAATAGCCCAGACTTTGACCACCGAGAACCGAACATGAACATCCAAATTAGTTTTTCCGAAATCGACGAAACGAACTTCACTGAACTGTACCGAAACAACCCGACGGAAGCAGAAGACCGACTTGAGATTCTGATCTGTGAGCCGAATCTAGTAAGCCAACGAATCAAATCGTTATTGGCTCGAAAACTTCAATCGAAGGTTGCAATTGACGAATGGGATCGCGATATTTCGCGGTTTGCCTCGACCATTGATGCAATCCGCGAACTCGGTGTCATCCCGGCATTGCACGCGGATCGGACGACATTTGCCGAGCTAATCCAAATCAGCGAACACCCCCGCGCTATTCTGGCGGCCCATGATGCTATGTACGCCGACTCGACCGACAAAGATTCCGCGTCCGGAGTCGCCGAAGATCGCTTCGAGCAATTGATGGATAACCTTATAGCATGCTGCGATAACCAGTCCGAATACGTCTCTCTGACACGACAATACAGCGTAAACGCACTAGACTTGCAACTGACGCCCGCCTTATGTGGTGCCGCGGAGGATACCAGGTCCACGGACTATGGGACTGAGGATATCATTGTGGCTCACGAACGAATCATGTTGGATGTTCCACGTGTAAAAATCCCTCATGGATTGTGTATTTTGACCGTCTGCAGCGTTCAGGAAGAAGTTGCCGTGAAGAATGGTCAAAAAGTAATAAAGCCGAAACTCGATCGAATGCTGCGAATCGAACCGAAACTCGAACTCATCAATGGTCGTTGGTTCTGGGAGGCTAGTATCGACATCCTGTTTGCAGCCCATCCCCGGCGAAACAAAGTACGTACGTTTTGGATCATCGCAAGCGATGCAACTCGGCCAATGTTTGAAAATCAACGAATTCGGAACTTTGTGCAACAATTGGATGAAGGTCCGCAAAAAGCAGCAGCCGATTCGTTCTTGAAATCATTTAGCAAAGTAATCAGTGATGAATGAACTAAGCCTATTCCAGCATTGGGACCGGTTGCATACTTCGTGCAAGTATGACGCATTTTATGGGCCCAATAGTTGGTACTTGGATGCGATAGGCCGCGTTGCCGGCGAACCAAGTCTGTTGCCTGCCCGGATAACGCGGCAGCAGTTATGCGAAGCCTCGCGCGACGATCGACTGACGGAGTTCGCGAATCTGCGTTTGGCCGAGAATTATACGATCAATCCGCTCATCAAACTATTATCAGCCCCTAAGCTAACAAGCTCAGAGACCTTGCAACTGGAACCGCAGGTTGATGAGTTGGATTGGTACCGCAAGGTTTCGGAGTGTCTTGATCGCTTGTGCAGACCGGCAGTTGAACGGTGGTCGGTCGCCTATTGGCGAACGCTGACTTTTGTGTTGGATCGTCTGAACCAATCGGGGGTTCCACCGGTCGGAACGGTTCAAGAAGAGACCCCATTGCTGTTCGGTTCTACCAAAGAGAAACGCATTATCAAGCTTGTGGCGGAATGTTTGCCCGGCCCGCCAATCGTCACTCCTCATTGGCCGCGAATCGGATTGGTACCATTGGGACGCGACGAAGAGCTTTCGAAACAGATTCAATCTGCTATGCAAAAGGTGTTGTGGTTGCAGAAATTTCGTTTCCAAATCAGGTGGTGGCTGGACTCGTACCACAAGGGCAGGAGCTGGCACGATGAAAACATGCTGGAAGTGGACTTCGGTGCTTCTCCTTCAATTCAAGCGGCCGCCGCGTGTTTGGTTTTGGCGTTAGGCGAGAAGACCACCATTCGACCGGTGCTTGATCCCATGGCGGCGGTGTCGGCAACGTGCGATGAAGGGCGAGACATCGGAGACGTGGGATACTTAGAGGCGAAGATCAAGGCCTGCCACGAGGCCGGGCTGCATTGCTTGGTGCTTACTCAAGAAATGGTACAGAGGTACAAGGACTTTGCCGAGCAACATGCTCCCGGTTTGCAATTGTTGGCCGCCACCAAGTTGACCGACGCCTACGAAATCCTGCAATCCACCTCGCCGGTGTTGAAATCGATCAAACAGACCAAGGTCCATGAGTGGCAAAAACAATTCAAACCAACTCATACCGATCAGGTCTATATCGACGCGAGCAAGTAGGCCCGAATGGGCCGACACAACCCTTGCCGGTGTGCGGGAGCCACCGGTTAGAATGGGCTCTAGTTCAGCAAAGGCCCGAACGGGCCGACACAAGTGCGATAAGAAAATGCGTCACCGCATTGCCCCAACCGCATCGCTGTGAAACATTACGAAGTTCGATAGTAGGCCCGAATGGGCCGCAACAACCCTAGCCGGTGTGCGCGAGCCACCGGTTAGAATGGTCACTCGTTCAGCAAAGGCCCGAACGGGCCGACACAAATGCGATAAGAAAATGCGTCACCGCATTGCCCCAACCGCATCGCTGTGAAACATTTCGAAGTTCGATAGTAGGCCCGAATGGGTCGCAACAACCCTTGCCGGTGTGCGCGAGCCACCGGTTAGAATGGTCACTCGTTCAGCAAAGGCCCGAATGGGCCGACACAAGTGCGATAAGAAAATGCGTCACCGCATTGCCCCAACCCTGAAAGAACCAACCATGACCCAAGCCTTCCTCATCGAACAACCCATATGGCAATTGAACGAACCCAATCCCGAACTTCGTTGGGAAATGGGCGTGGTCGAAGACGATCCGAGTGAAGACGACGAACATCGACCACGAAAAGGTGTCCATATCCTGCACGAACGACAAAGGCAGCGAGGCGAGGACGCTCCGCCGGACAAGATTCCTTGGACGCGATTGTCCCGCGACACCTTGGTAGCCGGTGTGTTGTCGGACGATGCGAGGGTCGCAGATCGCCCTTGGCATCGCGTCGCCTTGGTTTCCGGAGCCGGCTTGGGCAAAACCGCTAACCTGCAATGGTTGGCGTCCCAGGTCAATGCTCACGAGGACAGCCGCGGCCGCCTGTTGGCGATCTTTACCCACCTGCGGAATCTACCCGCTGGCCCGGAACCTTCGCAGCAGTTGCCCGAATTCGTCAAGCATGTGTTGCAAGAAAGGGCGGACGATCGCCATAAGGATCGCTTGGCCGAATTGGCTTTGCGGTTATTGAAGCAAGGTCGAGTCTTGTTCCTACTGGATAGTTTGGATGAAGCGGGTGCCTGGGAGGACAGTCCGACGATGAACAAATTAAAGCCTTTGTTGTCAGGGCACTGGAAAGACAACCCCGTGTGGATTTCCGGGCGTCCCTACGCATTTCGGGCAACCGAAAAAGTCTTGTGCGAAATGGTGCCCACAGCCCAATGGAATTTTCTCCGCATTGGTCCACTGAATGAACCGGAAGCTCGACAACTGATCGAGACCGCAGGACGAGTCTGACGCTCTGCGGCGCGGTTAAACGTGCAGACTGCGATTCGCCGTTCTAGAACCTAAGAACAGATTCAGCGCCTCACACGCTGAATCGGCTTCAAATACGCGAATACTAAAAAACTTAAGCGCCATCTCAATTTCGGTTATAAAATTTCTCTGGGGCTGCGCCCTAGACCCCGTACTCGTTTACCCACTCGGCTACGCTACGACTACGGCTTGGTAAGGTCGGGTGCTACCGCACGCCTCCGACCTTACCAGCCTACGTCTACGCTACGCCTTACTCGACTGCTACTCGTCTCGACTCACAAGAACTGCGGCCAAGCGGAACCCGAAGTCCCTGCTGCGATTCGCGGGCTGGTCCCCGCCGCGGTAACCCGACCGGCAATCCCCGCCGGGGTAGAACCAGCTACCGCCGCGCAGGACGCGGGTCAGGCCTTCAGTATACCAACTTGCGCACCATTCAAATACGTTCCCATGCATCTGAGACAAGCCCCATGGGTTCGGTTTTAACTGCAACTTCTTATCTCCGCCATCGACGCGAATCGTTCGTCCAAGGTACAAACCACCGGTTCTCGACTCGGCATCTTCCGGCCTAGGCCATGGATAGTTGCCATCAAAATTGCAATCCCGACTCCGGATTTGATCTCCATGCTGGCGATCCCACCAAGTGAATGGTGTCGTCTCGCCACAGCGACAGCCATATTCCCACTGCGTCTCGCTCGGCAACGTCACCGTGTACTTTCTCGTCTTGTTGCCAAACTTTAGCTCGAAACCGCCAATCCAACGTGCAAAACACCACGAATCATACCAACTCACATTCACCACCGGATGTTCCAAAATGTCGGGTTGATCCGCGAACGCTCGGTGGTCCTGATGCCGGGGATCAAACAATTCGTACTCACTATTCCTCACGCAATAACGATGCAAACGAAACGGTTCCACCGTTTGCGGTCGGAGCTTACCGGAGGTCTCATCCCCCATCATGAACTCTCCGGTGTCCCAGGCATCTCGTGGGTCACGGCGATCTGCCAATTGGATAAACGACGACTTGCCGCTTTTGTCAGACAACAAACCTAAGGCGACCGGATTGCCGGCCGCCAACATTTGGGCAAACTCGCTTCGATACACAGCCATTGCCGCCGTCCCTTGCATCAAGCCCCATGTCCGATATATCAACTCCGTCGAACGGATCGGACGCGTGGGATCGGGCTGCTTGCTGCGGTCGTACAACACCGAACAAAGGTTTTGCAGACTTTGGAGACCCACACCGCTGGCTTCCGGCATCTCCAGCAGCATCTCCCAGAACTCAAGGTAGGCGTTGTTTTCTTGCGAAATCGGATCGGGTATCCAGTGCGAGACGCTTTGCACATCCGTCGTGCCGTTGGACCAGTTTAGCGCCCAATACGCTGCAAAAAACGCTTGCGTTGAGACGTCGGCAAAAAACAACAGCGGGCGCCGAGCATCGCCCATGACGTGCCGTGTCTCCTCGCCAGTACTGCTCAATACCGCGTACTCCAGTCCATGGGAGTTCATTTGTTCGACTCGCGGGAGATCGTTTTCGAACAGGTTGACTGCGTTGATTGGGCGCCTTAATTGATCAACGTAAGCGCCGGAATCGGCACAACGCTGGCAGACATATTGCTTGAACGTCACTAAATCTTGATCGATGGGTTGGGTGGGGGGGCGGCCCAGCTTTTGATTGTGACAATACATTTCGAACGCCACCGCACCCAAGATTCGCATCGCCAATTGGCTCTGCCACACGCGGGTGGTATGGTTGTTCCGATTGGGTTTCGGATTGTTGGGCCCAGGATCGTCCGTGTCCTTTCCGGTCCAACCCAGTAACTCCGCTCCCTTGGTGTTGAGGCCACTATCGATCAAGCCGGTTTTGTCTTTGTCGTTTGTTGGACCAACATAGCTAAACAACTCAAAATAAGTCGCCGCGCGAGTATTGATCCGCTCCAGTTGCCGGGTTGTCATCTGCCCCAACAAACGACCGAAACGCGGTATCCGCGCCAGTTTCTTACCAGCATTGCTTAGGGAATCGTATTTTTGAGGCATGGCTGTTGTGGTGGGATGGGAATGGTCGGTGCGATATCGATGTGGATGATCCATCGGGATCGGCATGTCGGGAAGGTTAAGTCTACACCAACAGCCACGCGCTTCGCGACGCCGTATTGGGCGACCGGACTCCTAATTTTCGCAGCTGGCGAGCGATGCGGCGCTTTGGTTTGTCCTGTTGGCGCAGTTAACACGCGGCGCGGTGGGTCTGTTCTAATGGAAGAGCTGGCGGAGCGGCGCTTGGGTGGGTTGAGAGTCGAGTGCCCAGCGAGGATCCCAACTCACCCAAGCTCTGCTCCTGCGGTTAAACGCCCGATTTCGAACTGATACCGCTAGCAAACGGGGAATTCTTTGGCCGAATTCAGTTTTGTCGAATGTGTATTCGAAACATACGTGTTTCCGATAATTGCCATGGTCAAATTGACCACTTTTCATTGTTGAAAAAATTGTCGCGAAAAACGGTGGCTTTTTGTTACACGATTGATATATTTACTTTCGAGTAGGCAAGCTTGTCGCATGCGATCGTCGGTTAGTGACCTGAATGCACGGGCACTCTTCCAAATTTGGCGGCTTCGGGTTGACCTACGCCCACCTCTCTAAATCATTCGTCAGGAATGGCGGATGCCCACCTAATCAAGGAGTGACAAATGCGAATCGTCGATCTCCCAGACAACCGCGAGCAAGCGGATTCTTCTCCCGCAAACAAGGCAAAACTCAATAACGCAAACAAGACCGATCGTGAGCTAGAATTTGAGGCTTGGAACCATGTTGCATCAATCGATGCCCGAAAAGAAGCCGTCGAGTTCATTAGTAATCGTCGAGGTGTCCAGCAAATTATTTTTCTGCTGCGGCAAAGCGAACACGAGCACGCAATTTGGCTAAACAACAACCTCTCTCAACCGGATAAGCTACGTCGCGGGTTGGATTGCCGCTTGGAACTGTTTACGCGTTTGAAGAACCAGTGGCAGCGTTACGGTTCGAACCATCACTTCTATCAACACATGCAGTTATTGCCAGTTACGGGCCAATGCATTGTTCGAGCACCAGCCGATGACTTGATTCGTTTCTTGGAATGCGATGATGCGTTTGATGTTCGGTCACCGATCTCCGGAATCATTTTGAACGAGTCCTGCGCTGTTCCCGAACGTGACACCGAGAAAATTTTGGCCGCCAATGGACACGATCCGCACGAGAACTTCGCGAAGGTTGAAGCACGATTGAAGAAATGCAGCCATGATGAGTTCGCATATTTTGATGATTTTGGAGTCGCTGGGCTGGGAGGCTTGATTCGACGTCACAGTGGCGTCGGTCGAACGGTAACTATCATCGATTCTGGATGCGACGAAAGCCATCCCGCACATCAACAGTCGATTACTGAATTCAAGTACCTTGACGCTTACGGAAATGAAAAACCCACACATTATGCGAGTGACGCGGGTTGCCACGGTACGAAAGTACAAGGCGCTATCATGGCACGTCCGATTGATAACCTATCCCTTGGCATTGAGATTCCGTTTCGCTTGCGTTTTGGTGTGGCGCCAGGCGCTGCGGCAATCTCGATCAAAGCGTTGGGCGGAGATGCGTGCCGCGAAGGTGGCACCGCCATCCAAATTGGTCGAGCCTTGGAGTATGTTGCCTGCCGTCGCGTTGGTATGAGTAGCCACAATTCAAGCGGCATTTGGACTGGTCCTGACATTTGTAATCTGAGTGCTTCAATAGTCACGAGCCCGGACAGGACCCGACCCAAGGAATCTGCTGCGTGTTTTGATCGACTGTTGGACAGATTGCAGAGTTATGGTGTCGCGGTATTGTTGGCATCTGGAAATGGGCCGCATCACTCTTCGCGACTTGGAACAAAAGGCGTCTATGTTGGAGCGTGTGACTCGAAGGGCAAGGTATGGGACAATACGTTGGCTCCCTACGATTTGCTCTTACCCGGTGTCGATGTTATTTGCACTCAACCCTCGTTACCAATCTTGGGATCTCACCTGCTGGGGGAGTACAGTGGTACATCGTTTTCAACGGCTACCTTATCCGGTATTGTTGCCGTCTTGAGTGAATGCGCGAACCGTCCGGCACTTGAAGTGGTTGAGGCCCTCCAAGTGACTGCGAAGGAATCTCGGCAACTTGACTTGGAAGAAGCGGAGCGTTGGCTCAAGGGTTCGTAACACGAGAATTAGCTGCCCCCGTCACACTATGTTCTTCGTCGAGTTCACAGAAGCCGATGGATTCGGTTTTCAGAAAGCCGGAAAAGGAACTGATCATGGATTCTGGAATTCGAATGTGGGCAGCACCCAGCATGGGCAACACGGTGCCAACGGAGACAGCAGGAAATTTGGTCTTGATAAGTTCGAGTGCTTGACGCAGGCCCGGCGGTACCGAGTAAGCAGGTCCGTCGGACTGCGACAGTATGGAGTCGGAAAAATAGACGATAATACTTCGCACTTATGTAATTCCTGAACACTAATGCCGGCGCGACCGAACCCTATTTAATCTCGGTCTTCGTTTTCGTTTTCTCGAGCCAATCTCGGAAATTGAGTCCTGCGTTCATATCCGCGTCATGTTGTCTTGATGAATTCGGGTGGGACTTCTCGATATTTCCCTTCCGATTTCCTTTCGACACGATATACGGGGCCAGCGTTCCTCGCCTATAGCGTCATCCATAATGATAGCAGTTCAGTGACTTTCAACTACGCCTTCGGAACGAGGAATTTCAATGATTCGCGGCCCCGCAGATCTGTTAAAATTAGATGTTTCATGGATCAAGCAAATGTTTGGACTGCGAAGACCATACCGTACCCGCGGACCATTGGAAGTATCCCGCGACCCAAAGCCACTGCCCCTTTGGCTCTGGGTCGCGTTGGGACAATTAGTCTGAGGTGGTGTGGGAACGCTGATCGATCAAATGATAACAGCGGTGGCTCCGGCGGATTTTAATTCGTGAACGATTGCCTCGGCTTCGGGCCGGGTTTGCCAGCGGCCAATTGGAACTGGTACCGACTCGACGATTCTCTTGCTATCAAGCAACGAGATTTGCCGACAATGCTTCACAACCTTGACTACTTCGAGTTTCGAACTGCCAATGGATGTCAAGACGACTTGAAATCCGTCGTCATCCGAGATTGCCTCCGTCGGCGGAGCGACTTCATGGGATTTCGTGGTCGATGGGGTTTCGGCAATCGATTCGACTTCGTCCATAAGTTGTCGCATGACTTCTTTCACCCCTGCTTCGGATGGGGCAGATTTGATCATCGTACTCACCGATTTCGAAAAGTAGCTAATCTCGGAAATCATCGCACTCAAACAGTGGCCAAACTGCGCCGCCGACAAATCGCTATCATGGATCGGAAGCGTGGTTTCGAACACAATTTCGCGGTCGACACTGTAATGCCCGACCAAGAGTTCGTTATTGCGTTTGAGCAACTGCCGCAACAAGCGATTTTGTTGCGACTTTGTGAAAAGATGCAACCTTGCCATGCCGGAAGTTCGGAAGATTACGACCTCTGAATTCGCCGTTAATCGAATATGCAAACACCCGTCTGGGAATAACAAGACCCAGTTCGAATCACCATCATCCTGTCTGGAAAAATACTTCAGTTCCAGTTCATCAAAGAATCCTTCAATCGAATAACGATTGGGCGCCATGGCTGTTTCCTTCAGGGTTAGTGAAAACTCCCTTCAACGTAGTTCGAATTTGGAAGTCAACTCGCTCGGCGGCGAGGAGGAAAAAAATCCGAACAGTATCCGGGGCAAATTCCGATCGCCAATCGGTAATTACCGACAAGCACATTGGTATGAAGTCATGCGGTCGGCTGATTTGGGTTGTTATTATCTCGGAAACTTTTAAACATGCGCAAGGCGTTTTCTGGTGTCACTTTGGTGGCATGCGAGTGACAAGACAAGAACGTAATGACCCCAACGACCCGATTAGCCAATGAATAACGGTGGACTTAAATAAACCACACAGAAATGGCTGATTATTCGCCCCAAATTTGCGATGCTCGTGACTTATTCGTCTGCGGATCTGTTTTCGATTAAAGCGAGCAAAGCGATGAAAACTTCAAGACAGAGAATGACAAATGATGGAATATTCTTGGGTTGGCAGGCACCAGCCAAGCGCTCCTTGGGGTTCAGCCGGAGAGCCGACGAGTCGCGAACAGACGTGATAACTTTTAACGGGCCACACCTCCTATCGATCGCTCCGTCAGGGGCTGGCAAAGCAACCTGTGCTGCCATTCCGACACTACTTCAATATCCGGGCCAAGCAATAGTACTAGATATTAAAGGCGAGCTGTATACGACCACGCATCGTACCCGGCGCGCGATGGGACAACAAGTCATACGTCTTGATCCGTTTCGCGTTGTGGATGCTTCGACCGATTCACTCAACCCTTTAGACATACTGAAACTTCCTGGGGCCGACATTGAAACCGATTGCCAGTCGCTGGCAAAACTCTTGTCTATCGGAAAAGAATCAAATCGCGATCCTTTTTGGCACTTGACCGCCAATGGTCTAAACGCTGGTATTCTCACAAGCATAGCTACTGACGAGGATAACACGCGACGCAATTTGATACGTATGATTGACATGCTGTTCGGCGATGATGTTGTTTATCAGCTAGCTGTTTTCTTAGACACTAAAGGCAAGAAAATTCCGCGGTTAGCCTACCGTGAAATTTCCGCATTCTTGCAGCTACCGGAGCGGGATACTCGACCTTCGGCGCTGGCCACCGCTCAGTCGTTTGTCAAATGTCTGGACGCTGCTCGAGTTAGCGAAGCGTTGGCGAATTCTACAATCGACTTGGAAGATTTACGTAAAGGAATGCCGTTGACGATCTACTTGGTGATCCCCCCAGAGCGTTTGTCAAGTCACGCCGCACTTGTCTCTTTGTGGATCGGCACACTTCTACAGACAATCTTCAGTCGCCAACAAATCCCTTCCTTGCGAACATTGCTTTTGCTAGATGAGGCAGCAAGCTTGGGACATTTCCCGATGCTTGAAACTGCGATTACACTGTGTCGCAGCTATGGAGTTCGAGTCTGGACTTTTTGGCAAGACTTGCAACAAATCAAGTCATGCTATCCGTCGGGGTGGCAGACCATCGTGAACAATTGTGGTATCCAGGTGTTTGGAATAAACTCAAAATTGATGGCCCGAGAATTATCTGAGGTCTTGGATTGCTCCACCAAACAACTCCTTGCCTTGGAGCAGGAGCAACAATTCTTGCAACTTGCGGAGTATCGCGCGCCAATAATCGCGGAGCTTCCGAACTACCTACACCACCAACGATACGCCGGACTATTTGATCCGAACGGATTCTACACTTTGACAGATCTTGCCGAGCCGGATCGATTGCATGCCCAAGGTGTCGCTACAAGAAGTTAGTGCTTTTTTTGATCATCAGATGTCAAACGGTTTCGAGTACACTTCGTTTGACATCATACTTCTGCGGAACGGAACGCGAACTGAAACCGGGAACTGTTCTTGGCTATTCAACTGGCTACGATTGTAACTGGATCGCTAAAAAGCTACTTCTCGGGTTATCGCTAGTTAGCGTTGGCCTGGAGGGAGCTCCAGATGGCTGGCAGAATTTTGGTTCCGGCGCATGTGTCGATGCCAAAGAGTACGGCGACGATCACGCCGATAATCGCAACGTTTGACCAGGCGCCGTAGTTCCAAGGCGCTGAGGCCGGAGCCGTGGAGTAACAATAGGGGCAAATTTGAGTCCCAACTTCGAGCGGCAAGTCGCACTTGGGACATTCGATCGGTCCGGTATACATCGTTTGCTCTCAGGGCGGATGGACTACATTTAACGGTTTTCATCCTTGGGAACCATAGCCCAAAAACGCCATCCAATGATCTTCCGGCTCATTCTTTGCCAGGCTGAATCGCCAAGCCCTCGACCGCCCAATACGATGATTCCGATTAATCCGTGCGGATGATCTTTACTCGGCTGTCGTTTCGTAAGTCCAAACGGCCACTCGAACGGAACACGCCGGAGTTTTATCCGTTGAGGATTGCGTTCACGACGTGCGCTTCTTCGACGCCAGTCAGCCGAACATTGAGTCCTCGAAACGGCACGCTGAGCTTGGCGTGTTCAATCCCCAGGCAATGCAATACCGTGGCGTGCAAATCACGCAAATGAACAGGGTTCTCCGCGATGTTGTAACAAAACTCGTCGGTGGCGCCATATTCGAGACCGCCGCGTACGCCGCCGCCCGCCATCCAAATCGTGAAACATCGTCCGTGATGATCTCGCCCCATCCCCGGATCCCCGAACGCTCCTTGCCCAAACACCGTCCGGCCAAACTCGGTAAAAAACAACACCAGAGTATCGTCCAGCAACCCACGTTGCTTGAGGTCTCGCAACAAGGCCGTCGTTGGTTGATCGACATCGCGACATTGTCGCGGCAGCTGCTGGCCCAGAGCAATGTGCTGATCCCAACCGCGATGAAACAACTGGACGAATCGGACATCACGTTCTAGTAGCCTTCGCGCGAGCAAGCAATTTGCCGCGTAGCTCCCAGGACGTTTCACGTCTGGACCGTAAGCCGCCAATGACTCGGCCGACTCATCGCTGATATCGGTTAGCTCCGGCACAGAGACCTGCATACGAAACGCCATTTCGTAGGCGTCAATTCTCGCGATGGTCTCGGGGTCGCCGGTGGCATTGGCGAATCCCCGATTGATTGCCTGCATGTCATCCAAAAGCTGGCGACGCTGCGCGCGATGGACTCCAGGCGGATCACTCAAATAGGGAACCGGACTCGCACCCGGCCGCAAACCAACGCCTTGATGAGACGACGGCAAGAAGCCGCTCCCCCATAATCGCGAAAACACCGGTTGCCCTGGGTTTTTCCCTGTACCTTGAGAAACCATGGCGATAAAGGTCGGCAAGTTGGCATTTTCACTTCCCAATCCATAGCTGATCCAAGCGCCCATGCTGGCGTAACCCGGTTGCTGGTTGCCCGTGTTGAAGTACGTGATCGCGGGGTCGTGATTGATCGCTTCCGAGTAAACGGATTTGACAAAGCAGAGATCATCGGCGACGGTCTGCAGATTCGGCAGCAGGTCACTAATCCACAATCCTGCTTGACCACATTTCTTTCCACCGCCAATCGCCGGAACCACAGGATAAGCTGCTTGCCCCGAGGTCATACCAGTCAAGCGCTGTTCGCCTTTGATCGACGGCGGCAACTCCTGCCCAGCATGGCGATGCAGTGTCGGTTTGTCATCAAACAAGTCGACATGGGACAAGCCGCCGGATTGAAACAAGCACACCACTCTTTTGGCGCGGGGCTGGAAGTGCGGCAGTCCTGGCAGCCCACCATTGGAAGGATTCGGAGTCGTGTCCTGAAATGATTGGCTCCAAACCGGCGCTGGCTTGAGCAAGGAATGCAAGGCCATCCCGCCTACGCCCAACTGCCCCAAAAACAAGCGACGTTGCTGCAGCAGGATATTTCGATCAGCATTCATTTCGAAAACCTTTAGTATCGCGTAATCGTTTCACTCAAATTCAAAATCAAGCTCGCGATCATCGACCACGAGGCATGTTCAGTAACATCCAAGCTTTCATTTCGCCGCGACTCGCCGTTCGCCAGGAGGGCCCTAGCGGCGTTCGGGTCCTGCTGATAGATCGTTCGCTGCGTCGCCAAGCTTGCCAGCAACCGTTCGATCTCCCAGTCACTTGCCGGACGTCCCAATGCTTCTTGCATGGCCCATTCCATTCGCGAGTGATCATCATTCGCATGCTGCAAGATGCGTTCCGCGAACGCGCGACTGGCTTCCACAAATTGCACGTCATTCAGCAACACCAAGGACTGCAGTGGAGTCGTTGTCAAAGGTCGTCCCACGACGCAGACTTCACGATTGGGCGCGTCAAACGCCGTCAGATTGGTTGGCGGGGCCGTGCGTTTCCAATAGGTATACAAAGAGCGACGATACAGTTTCTCGCCATGATCTTGAACAAATATTTGAGATGTGGCAGGAGTGCTTCCGTAATGGCTCACTTCGCGCCATGGATCTCCAGGCGTGTAAGGATTGACGCTCGGACCACCAATCCGTGGCACTAACAAGCCGCTGATTTTCAGCGCCGAATCGCGGACCAATTCGGCCGGCAATCGAAAGCGAGCACCGCGGGCCAGTAATTCATTATGTGGGTCGCGTGCTAATAACTCGGGACTTGTGTGTGAAGCTTGTTGGTAAGTTTGACTTGTAACGATTAGCCTCAGCAGTCGCTTGACATCCCAGCCGCTCTCTTGAAATTCAACCGCCAACCAATCCAACAATTCCGGATGCGAAGGCCATTGCCCCTGTGCTCCAAAGTCCGCGGCGGTCGCCACAATGCCACGCCCAAACAGCATTTGCCAAATGCGATTCACTGCGACTCGAGCGGTTAATGGATGCTCAGGGCTAGTCAACCAACGAGCCAAAGCCAAACGATCCGGTGCGACATCGCCGGGCAATGGAGGAAGCACCGACGGCACACCTGCCGTAACTTTTTCTTGGGGTTGCGAGTAGTCACCTCGATGCAGAACGTAGGTCTCGCGAGGCTGGGCCGAGGACATAATCATCACTGCGAATCGTTCCGAGAGAACTTTCAGTCGTTCTTCTAAATTCGCTAATTCGATCCGCTCATGCCATAATTCGTCGCACTCGTTGGCACAGTAATCCCACAACTCGGACTGCTCCGCAGGAGTCCGCGATTCAATCGGCTTTTGCAAAATTTGCAGAATGTCTGGGGGCAAATGCCAATCGTCATTAACTCCCGCAAAGACTTGAATCTCAAAATGTCCGGGGATCAGCGATTGACCATGCCCAAAGTTCAACTGCAAGGTCAGATAGGGAGTCTCACGGACAGCGATGGGTGAGGCAAAGGATGCCGAAAAATGAACCGGCCCCTTCTCCCGCAAGGACGGCGACCATCCGGTCGGGTTGCGAGGATCCCGTACGGCGACCGGGGGAAATTCAGGCTCCCAACTGCTGGCCGTAAAGTCAGCAAACGCCAACAGTTGATGCAAGTTCACTTGTGGAGATGGAACTTGGTCCGCCGTGGCGGAAATTGCCGTCAAGACAAACGTCCCTTTCTCGTTGACTTCTTCACCGTTTTGCCATTTCCGATTACCGCCGCCCCAACCACCGCCAACGGCCTCGGCCAACGGATGAAAAGTAACTCGAACTCCGCGGATGGGCGCTTCCGTTTCAGGTAATTTGATGGACATGTCGTAAGCCGCCAGGCCTCCCCCCAGTGCCAAACGAACGGAATTCTTGCCATCAATCGCAAACCCGCCGCCGCGGTTCGGGGTGGTCAAATTCAGGAGTTCAACAGGGAGCAACTGGAACTCGCGTCCACGAGTGGCCAAGCGATCGTGCTGCTTTTGCTCCCATGATTTCAAGATCGCTAAATCAGCTTGATCTAACAGCGTTTTGAGTTCTTGAACTCGCGAACGGACCTCGTCCAGTTCATCCGTTCGTAAGACCGAATGAGCTTCGATCGAAGGCGCCGGGTTGATGCCAGCGTCCCCGTCCAAACCACGGTCACCCAATCCATTGAAGAAGTCCACCAACTGGTAATATTCACGTTGAGTGATCGGATCGAACTTGTGGTTGTGGCATTGGGCACAACCTAAGGTCAACCCCATGATGGCTTCACCCAAAGTTTTGATTCGATCAGCGTTGTAGTTGGCCAAGTTCTCAGCGGGAATGGTGCCGCCTTCATGGGTCACCATGTTGTTGCGTTGAAACCCGGTCGCAATCTTGTTTGCCTCCGAAGCGTCGGGCAACAAATCTCCCGCCAATTGCTGAATAATGAATTGATCATACGACAAGTTGTCGTTGAATGCTTGGATGACCCAATCACGCCACAGCCATTGCTGGCGACCGCCGTCGATCGAAAATCCGTTGGTATCCGCATAACGCGCGGCGTCCAACCACTCCAAAGCCATCCGCTCTCCGAAATGCGGACTTTCCAGCAACCTGTCCACAGCCCGATCGAAGGCCAGTGGGTCATCATCCGCCACGAACTGTCGAATGTCGTCCGCAGACGGAGGCAAGCCAGTCAAGTCCAACGACAATCGACGAAGCAGCGTCGCTCGATCCGCACGTGGGCTGGCCGAAAGTCCTTCCTCTGACAATCTCTGACGAACGAATTGGTCGATAGGATGTTCGCCCCAATCGTGGCCAGTTGTGTTAACGGGCAGGTCGGGGCGTGTCGGCTTGACAAAGGACCAATGCTCGTCGTAGTTCGCGCCTTCGTCGATCCAACGCCCCAAGAGTTCGATTTGCTCCGAGGTCAATGCCAGTGGAGAATCAGCGGGCGGCATTTTCACCGTCGCATCGGTGCTAGTGATTCTCGACCAAAGCTCGCTCTCGGATTTTTGTCCCGGCTTGATTGCCGAAGCATGGGCTCCCGTCTCGTTATCGAGTCGCAAGTCGGCCTGCCGTGTGTGCTCGTCAAACCCATGACACGCATAGCAATTCTCCGCCAAGATCGGTCGGATATCTCGTGAGAAACTAATTGCGGTACGATTTGTGGTTACCCTCGCGGTTTGGGCAAGTACAGGCGCCACCATCGTCAAGCCACAAATCAGGCTCCAAAACATCGGGTTCAACCCGATCGAAAATCGCGTGCGCGGCAAACAAGACCAGCGGGAAATCGCCGTTCGTGACCGGTAACGAGCAGAGATAGTGAGCTGCATTTTTGGCGAGCCTGCGACGAAGCGGAAACAACAACCCCAGAATGCGGAGGCTCAGTCTAACATGGATCCGCCAGAAATTGTAGTTACGAAAGCGTTTTGAAATTCGGAAGGTAAGCCCGTCCGGCCTGGAAAAAGCATTCGCTTGCCAATGACTCAGCCAACTCGTCAACCTCAAGTGGAGCGATTCGATTCAGCCACATCGCAAACGATCAAAATCGGTCACTCTGGCTCTACAAAAAACCAAACCAAGTCGAACAACACGGGCTGCCGCGAGATCTGCGTGTGTGTTCCGTCGGCCGCGTGCCAGAGCGAATGACTCAGACACGAAGGCTCGGGGATGGTGCTAGATTCGCATCGAACACCAACGACCCGGACGGAGTTGTGCATTCAACATTGGCCGCCACGGTGGAAGCGGAAAGGTGTGGTGCCAGTAAGTACTCGTTCACGAAATCAGCATTAGACTTCGGTTTCCCAAGCAAGTAACCCTGAACCCTCGGACACCCAATCACGCCCAATTGTTGAAGTTGTTCGCGTTCTTCAACCCCTTCGGCAACGCATTCCAATCCGAGATTTTCGGCCAAGCGCACAATCGCGTTTAACAATGCCGGGTTTGCCGTTCCCTCGTTCATTTGCTTGACGAACGAACGATCAATCTTGAGAACGTCCAATTGAAATTCGTGCAGACAGGCCAACGACGAATGCCCGGTTCCGAAATCGTCAATGGCTAACCGAACACCCAAAGATTTTAACTGCGAGATTACTTTGCACGCTTGTTGGGGATCTTCCATAATCATCGACTCGGTGACTTCGAACTGAAGTTCCGACCCTTGCATCTGCGACTCTTCTAATGTCGATTTAACGATGTCGATCAACCCAGGTTGCATCAATTGAACCCGAGAAAGATTGACGCTGATGTATTTCGGGAATTGAGGCAATCCTGCCCGCTTCCATTTTCCAAACTGGGCGCACGATTCGCGGAGGACCCATTCACCGATGGGGACGATAAGTTTGGTTTGTTCGGCGATGGGAATAAACAGGTCGGGGCGGATCATCCCTTTTTCGGGATGGCTCCAGCGGATCAAGGCCTCGACCCCTTGCAAGCTGAGATCTTGCACGCTCCAGATCGGTTGATACGCCAGCCAGAATTGACCCGCGATGATGGCTTGGCGCAAATCGTGTTCCATGCTCAAGCGAACTTGAATGGCGGCCTGCATACTGGGTTCGAATACCACAAACGAGTCACCGCCCTTCAACTTCGCTTCGTACATCGCCGTATCTGCGTCGCGTAGCATTTCACTAGAGTGTTGGTAACGCGGATCAAAGTTTACAACTCCAACACTTGGCGAAACATGAATTGTCTGGCCTTGAATTTCGTAAGGGCGATCCAAGATCCGCAACAATCTCTCGGCAACGTGGATGGCGTCAATCGATTCTCGCAATTTCTTCAAGATGATCACGAACTCATCGCCGCCCAATCTTCCGGCCAAAGTTTCTGCGCCCGTCGAATTCATGAGATCATCCATCCGCAGGGTCTTTTCGATTCGTGAAGAAAAGACCTTCAACAATTCATCACCAACCTCGTGACCTAACCCGTCATTAATGGATTTGAAGCGATCCAGGTCCACGAACATGACTGCAAACTTCTCAGATGGATTGGAATGGGCCAATTCAATGGACTCTTGCAGATTGTGTTGTAGGCATTGGCGATTGGCCAAACCAGTCAGCGTGTCGTGAAACGCCAGATGCTGTAAATGCGATTCCGCTTGTTCACGCTGTGCGACTTGCGACTTTAGTTCTTGATTCGAACGCTGCAACTCTAAGGTTCGCTCTTGAATTCGTTGTTCGAGACATGCGACGTGTTGAGCGACTTCGGTAGCCAGTCGTGCCTTTTCGGTCAATGCATACGCCAACTGCATCACTTCAATCGCATCGAAGGGCTTCTTTAGGATCAACAAATTTTGACGATGCGGCAGACGCTCACAGATCTCGTGCCAACTATAATCCGAGTACGCGGTGCAAATCACAATTTGTAAGGTGGGATACTCATCCCAAATTCTCGAAATGGTTTCGATCCCGTCCCATCCCGGTGGCATGCGAACATCGATGAAGGCCATAGTGTAGGGCCTCCCAGACCGAGCGGCAGCCCGTACTTTCGCTAAGCCTTCTTCACCTTGAAACGCGCTATCGATTTCAAACTCATGTGATTCAGTGGTTCGTTGCGACTCACCAAACAAGAACTGTTCGTCATCTGCCAATTGATCGGCTTTGGACGTCGCCAAGACTTTGCGAAAATCGTCGTGAATGGCGGCATTATCATCAACAATCAAAATTCGAGTGGGAGCTAAAATTGTCGTCATGGAAGTAGACTCAGCAATAAAATCAATGTAAAAACAGACCCGATGCAAAATGCCTTAAGCCGTCTAGGTAGCCGCACACAATTCCGGTTCGAACTCATATCGTGAATCACCGTCGCTGAGGACCTTGGGGATACGAATGCGAAACGTCGCACCCATTCCCGGCCCCGGACTGGTGGCGGAAATCGTCCCGCCGATTTCACGAATGGCGTTCGCACAGTAATGCAGGCCCAGACCATTTCCGGTTGTTTTTGTCGAGAAGCCATGAGTAAACAACTTGGCTTGAGTGTGTTCGTCAAAGCCAATTCCCGTGTCAGAGATTTCGATTTCCAGATCTCGTTGATCAACCAAACGGCACTGGACTTTCAACAAACGATGATTGGGTAGCTGGTTTTGCATCGCTTGCAAGCCATTGCGAATCATGTTGACGAGAACCTGCGTGATCTTATTGCGGTTGAGCATCAGTTCAGGAAGGTCCGGAACGCTCTGAATCAAACGCACGCCCATCGCTTGAATCAACTGCTGGTTGATGGCGATGGCTTGAGATACCAAAGATTGGAGATCGATCTCTTGCCGAAAGTCAGTACGTTTGGCAAAAGCTTGTTGCGCGTGAATAATCTCGGAAATATGATTTGCCGTATCTCGGATGCGAGCCAGTTCGCGCTGGTTTTCAACCCGTTCTTCCTGAATGGCTTGATTGACATCAAACAAGTATTGAACCAATCTTGGCCCGCGAGGGTCCTTCAGGAAAAAGTGTTCGAGGTTGTTCGCATGGTCATGTAGCAAGCCCATGGAGCGGTTGAGGCCGTTGATTTTCGATTCCGAGATACGAGTTTCCAATTGGGCAATTGAACAATTCAACGAATTCGCGGCGTTGCCGATATTATGGAGAATTTCGCCGGCTAGTTCGGCCATGCCCGCTTGATGGGCCGCTTCGGATAGCTTCTTTCGCGATTGATCCAAGTGATCGATCAAGTGATCGAACTCTTTTCCAAGGACACCAATCTCATCACGGCGACCAAGATTCAAACGCTCTTTCGAATCGCGACTGCTGGTCGCGTGGGTCAACTTGACGGCATGGTCGGCCATCTTGGTAAGAGGCTCCGTGATCTGAGAGCGTAGCACAAAAGCCAGGACCAACATCGTAAGCAACCCGCCAATGGCCATGAATGCGGTGGCGAAGTACGCCGCAACACGACCTTGGGCCATGATGGGACGCGGAAGTTTGGCGTGCATCATTAACAGCGGGGCTCCAAAGACGTCCCGAATCAACCCGAAAGCATCTACTTCGTCCTTGCTCACAACCCTTGTCATCGGACCTGCAACGAGAGATTCCTGAAGCGACGCCATTTCGTTAGGTAGATCTTTATTCTGCAAATCCCACAATGTTACATTAACGTTCGTGCGATCTCGGAGCCCGGCCATGGCCTTCTCATTGCATAGCCGGCCAAAAATCATGGTACCACGACTTGGTCCTTCAACATCCGATGTCGTGATCGGTCGAGCTGCAATGAGCAGTGGTCCACTGCTCGTACCAATCAGACCGGATTTACTGTCTTCAAGGCTTCCAAATTGATTGAGGCATGGCTGAGCTTGGGTCAAGACTGAAAACAACTCCTGACTGTCGAGTGGAGCTAGCGTGTCAATGTCATGAAACCCACCCCAAACTATTTCGTGTTCGGGATTCAGGATGCAGATGAGATTGACATGTGCAATCTCGAAGAACTTTTCTTTCAGGTTGCTTTCGATAAATTCGGGATTGCGGTCTGAGGCAAAGCGGTACAAGTCGTCCCAAGCGGACCAATCCCGACAAAAGTGCGACAATAGTTCGACTTCCCGGTCCAGTGCCGCCGTGCATCGCTGCACGTCGGCGAGGGCACTTTCTCGCTCCAAGTCTTCGAAAGTTGGCAGAATCACGTACAGTTGGACCAAAAAAATCGTACCGACCAAAACCGATGTTAGGGCGGCCAACAAGTACCCAAATTGCATGCGAAGCGACATGACGACGCCACTCGTTAAATTCAGAAAAATCGGACGTTATCGGGGCAGAACCCGAGGGACTGTAGGTCAAACTTATCGACTGTCTAAGTTTTTTCTGTACGGAAGGGCAAATTTTGGGGCGGCTGGGATCATTCAAGACCGGACTATCTGGAGACTTAAGCCCCGTCAGCCGGCCGTTGGGAACGCCCCAGCCGTTCTTGGAGTGCGACAAAACGACCTACCTAACGCCAGAATCGTGTCGGTCGGTGCGATTCCCAGCGAGGCGAGTGAATGACGCCCGTAAAATACGGTCCTCTGGGCGGCAGAGATCCGGGAGGCTCGATTTGTCCTTGGATCGAATCGCAGGTAAGATCATGGACTTGGCGGCAACCCATTCCAGCGGTTTTCTCGGCACCCTTCACTCAGTTTGGAGCTTTACTTCATGGTCCTTGACCCCGGTCCTCAGGCCAAGAGCCAACCCCGGATGACTGGCTCTGTTCAACCGCAGTACGACTGTATTGTGATGGGCGCGGGCCCGGGCGGCGGAACCGTCGCGTCCCTCGTCGCTCAGCAGGGCTGGAAAACATTGCTCGTTGATCGCGACCCGATGCCGCGTTTTCACGTGGGCGAAAGCTTGATGCCAGAGACCTACTGGACGTTCGAGCGATTAGGTGTTTTGGAGGATTTTCGGCGAATCGCTTTCACGCGAAAATATGGCGTTCAGTTTGTAAGCGGTGATGGAAAAGAATCACGAGCCTTCGTTTTTTCCGAGCATGAACCGCGAGCCTCGGCAATGACATGGCATGTCGAACGAGCGGAATTGGATTGCCTGCTTTTCGACACAGCGGCAAAGCATGGTGCGGACTGCCGCGATCTCACACGGATCATCGACTTCCAGTTGAATCCGAACGGCGATGGGAAACACAGCGTCAACGTGCAACTTCCCGATGGCAGTCGTCATCATGTTTGGACAAAAGTCTTGGTGGATGCCTCTGGGCAGCAAGCGCTGATTGCGAATCGCTTGGGCCTCGTGAATGTGGATCCCAAATTGAAAAAGGCAGCCATCTGGGGCTATTTTTCTGATGCGGCACGCAACCCCGTTATCGAACCCGAGGTGACTTGTATTCTACATACGGAGGACAAACTCGCGTGGTTTTGGTACATCCCACTCAGTGATGGGCGGGTTAGCGTGGGCGCGGTCGGCGACAATGACTACCTGCTGAAAAGCGGGATGTCGCCGGAAGATCGCTTCGAATGGCTACGGCGACGGTGCCCGGGCGTCTTGAAAAGACTGGAAAGTGCCACACTAACGACGCCCCTGCGGGTTGCAAAAGAGTTCTCCTACACCACGTCGCGACGTGCTGGAGACGGCTGGGTTTTGGTTGGAGATGCTTATGGTTTCATTGACCCAGTGTATTCCTCTGGCGTTTACTTGGCGCTCAAGAGCGGCGAATGGGCGGCGGATGCAATCGTGGAGGGCTTGCGAACGAATGACCTCTCCGCCCAACAATTGGGACGATGGACGCCGCAGTTTGATCAGGGCGTTCACTGGATTCGAAAATTGGTCCATGCCTTCTATTGCAATGAGTTCAGCTTCGGCGCGTTCATGAAGGAGTACCCACAGTACGGACCAAACTTGACCGACCTGTTGATTGGCAAAGTTTTCGAAGGTGAACCGGGACGAATTTTCGACGATCTGGACCCGTGGATGGAGAAGTCGATTGCCTTGGGGCGAGATTGCTCGTTGACTGATCCCATGGCTCCGCGCGATGAGAACGTTCCTGACGCCTTTCTGTGTTGATTAGTGAAAGCAAATCCTTGAGTTATGATGCCGTTTTGCTGGTTTCCTTCGGTGGCCCGAATGGTCCCGACGACGTGATCCCATTCCTAGAGAATGTCTTGCGCGGCAAAAACGTGCCACGGGAACGTCTACTGGAGGTTGCCGAGCACTACTATCATTTTGGCGGCGTGAGCCCAATCAACCAGCAAAACCTGCGACTGAAGGCGGCGCTCGAGCAGCGTTTGCAGGAGGTCGGTCCTCAACTCAACGTTTACTGGGGCAATCGAAATTGGCATCCTCTGTTGGCAGATACCTTGCAACAGATGAAAGCAGATGGAGTAACGCGTTGCCTCGCCTTGATGACCAGTGCTTTTAGCTGCTACTCCGGTTGCCGCCAGTATCGCGAAGACTTGGCGAAAGCGTTGGAACAGGTTGGGGGCGGTATTGTCATTCACAAAGTGCGAGTCTTCTTCAATCACCCAGGCTTTATCCAACCCACGGCTCGTCAAACAGAGGCACTTTACCGCTCCTGGTCGCCCGAGCAACGAAGTCGTGGTCGAGTTTTGTTTTGTGCTCATAGTATCCCGAACGCCATGGCCAATGGTTCTGCCTACGAGGTTCAATTGCGCGAGGCGAGTCGCTTGGTAGCTGAGCAAGTGGGCATCCCTGAGTCACAATGGGAATTGGTTTTTCAAAGTCGGAGCGGCCCGCCGACTCAACCTTGGTTGGAACCGGATATCTGCGATCGCATCCGACAGCTGCACTCGGAGCAACAGCTACAAGATGTGCTGGTGGTACCAATCGGGTTTGTTTCAGACCATTTGGAAGTCCTTTACGATTTGGATACCGAGGCCAAATCCGTGTGCGAGGAATTACGAATCGGGTTCCTTCGCGCGGCAACCGTCGGCAGTGACCCTGAGTTTGTCGCGGCCTTGGTCGACCTGATTCGCGAACGAACATCCAATGCTCCTAGACTGGCGATCGGACAGTACCCGGCAAACCACGACTTTTGTCCCTTGGATTGTTGTTGGAGCGGTCGCCCCGGAGCACCGCAACTTCCGACAGTTGCCGGCTTAGACCAGGCAGGGACCTAGCGTGAACTGGGGACTAAGACTTCACGATGGCGTTATTCTCGTCGACCATGGTTCGCGGGTCGCTGAAAGCAATCAGGCCTTGTTGGTGATTGCCCAACGATTCCAAGCCACATTGCAACATCCGATTGTCGAACCGGCTCACATGGAACTGGCGGAACCTTCGATTCGCACCGCAGTCAGCCGTTGCGTGGCGCAAAACGCGAAACGGATTGTGGTGGTACCATTTTTTCTATTACCAGGACGTCATTGGCGGCAAGACATTCCGCAATTGACCCGTGCGGCGTGCGCAGAATTCGATGAACTGCCTTTTATTGTCACAGCGCCTTTAGGTGATGCACAGGGTGTCGTCGATGTTTTGATTGGTCGCATGGCGACTTGCTTAAGTTCGGCGGACAATGGCGGTGAAGCTTGTGAGGTTTGCCGACCCGGACCGACTTGCTGGCAGCGTTCAATGGCCCGCCAAGTCCTTCCGGAAGATAAAGTACGCGGCACCGACCAAACATAATCCTGCCCACAAATAATCTAGTGTCAGTTTCTCTTTGAGGTACCAAACCGCGAATGGGGCAAAGACAGCCAAGGCCAAAACTTCTTGTAAAATTTTTAGTTGCCCAATCGTCATGACTTGATGGCCAATTCGATTTGCCGGTACTTGAATCATGTATTCAAAAAAAGCAATTCCCCAACTCACAAGTGCCGCGACGATCCATGGCTTGGTCGACATGTTTTTTAAATGTCCATACCATGCCAACGTCATGAATGCGTTGCTGAGCATCAAGAGAAAAATCGTTGCGTAGTAGTGATACATCTTGATTATTAGTTGTGGCCGTTGAGGGTTGAGATCGCGCGTCGGTGGTAACTAATCTGCCCGCCGCTAAATTTCAAGAGGGGCCCAAGCGCCGCTAGCGTTATGCCTACCCAGATTGCAGTGCCTGACGTTGACGAGGCCCTCTTGGTCTTTTACAACCAGCACCTCGGAAGTTGTTCCACGCAAACAACTTCTAACCCTGCGGTTTTCTTTCGACGATTGACTTCGCGAGAATAGGTCTTATGAATCGACTTCAGTATGGCCCGTTGGCAATGATGGAAATGGCAGCCAATGAATTGCACTCGTCTGATTCGAGCGCGAGCGGCCAAGGGGCGGCTTCAAATTTTGGTCAGCAATTGACCGCAGAACGGGCGAATCACCGATTGTTTATCCCTGCGGGGTACGAACGAAATTACGCTTACCCGCTACTGGTTTATTTGCATGATGCTGGCCAAGATGCAAGCCAATTGCACCGAGTCATGCCTCAGATTAGCTTGCAAAACTACGCAGGTTGCGCATTCACCTCCCCTTGCCAGAACGGCAACCGCCGGGCCTGGCAACAGAACGATTCCATTGTTTATTCCGCTTTGGACGCGCTTTCCAAAGTTGTATCCAACGCTCAGACGCGATTGAATATCAATGACAAGAAGATTTTCTTGATTGGAGCGGGACTTGGCGGAAGCATGGCTATTCGTTTGGCATTCTTGTACCACGAACGAATTGCGGGAGTGATATCCATCAACGGCGAACTACCTAACTCTGGACCTTGGTTGTCACGATTGAGGGTGGCTCGACATATTCCGGTACTTCTGGCGCACTACCGCAAATCACGCCACTTCTCTGAACAGCGATTGTGCGAAAACCTAATCTTGCTCCATTCAGCTGGGTTTTCCGTGACCATGCGTCAATATCCTTGCGACGATTCGGGGTGCGACCAAGTGTATCGAGATGCGAACCGCTGGGTCATGGAATCGGTGACCAGTGTTTGAAGATTTTCAATTGACAAGGTTACTTAAAACTTCTATTGTCCAGCAGCGGATGGATGGATTCGTCCGCGAAAGAGCGAAGCACAGCCAGGAAGGCACAAAACGATGCATGGAATCGGTTGCCCCATTGGGACGTTGAGTCGAGTTTTGGTTTTGAGCCTGGCTCTCGCATTGTTCATAGCCAGTGGTTGTCGTTCAGGTGAGACCTGGGCCCCCAAGCTACCAAAGTTCGGCGGTTCGAACCTGGTTTTTGGTTCCAAACCAAAAGAAGAAATTGAGCCCCCGGCCCTCAGCTTCAAACCGGGCGAAGCCAACAATCAGTCCGCCGCGGGCAACTCGACGCAATTAGCTAGCGACACCAGAAGCGGCGCGACTCCGCCACGAGCCCCCTACACTTTTCAAGAGCCAAATAGTGCAACCGGGACCGCGTCGACTGGCCTTGCTCCCGCACCAACACGAAACGATTCCATGGCGGGCAATCGTCCGAACCAAGGACTGTCCAACCCCGCTGGATCGAACCTCGCGGGAACAAGCCTCGCGGGAACAAACGGCGGCGCAAGCCCCAGCCCCCCGGCCTCCTCATTGTCACAACTCCCGGCATCTCCCGGAAGTGTTGGTCGAGTTGGATACAACGAAAGTGAATCAGCTCGTTCCTCTTCGAACCCTGTGCTGAGTGATTCTTCCGTAACCGGTCTCAATAACAGCGTTGTGAATTCCCGGCTGTTGCCGAGCGGACAAACGCCGAGTGGTCAACGCGACATCCGAGGCATTCCGGGAGGTAGCTTAGGCAATCCTTTAGGTGGGAGTACGTCGACGCCAGGCGTTTCGCCATCGTCAAATGTTGGCGGATTGCCACCAGCTCCAATGGGCGGTTCAACTTCAAACAACGGACTTCCGTCCGCTGGTGGACTTCCTTCCGCAAGCGGGCTGCCAGCAAACAACGGGTTACCAGCCTCAAGCGGCTTGCCAGCCGCAAGTGGGTTACCAGCCGCAAGTGGGTTGCCGCCTGCGGGTCGTTCGGCGTTGCCACCCACTTCTGGATTGCCGGCCGCTCCCAACAACGGCAGTGTCAATCATGCCCTACCCTCCGCTGGCTTAACCAACCCAACCAATGGACTGGGGCAAACAACGCAGCCAATGACCCAAGCCGGGAACAATTCCGGCGGTTCTATGGTCGCAAATGGAATAAATCCGGACGCCATGTCGAGAAATCCACGGCCAAATCCCACGGCATCGCAACCCGGCGCACCGAATGCTGCACCAAATCAGCAGGCGTCTTCGAGCGGACTTTCGGCGGGGAACTCAAGTAGCGGATTTCGGCCTGGTTCGGTTGGCGTTCCAGCGCAAGCAAATCCGACACCAAATTACCAGCAGACGCAGCACGGTGCCTTTCCCGGCCTTCCGGCATGGCCCGGAACAAACTCGGGCTCCACCGCTCCTGTATCGGCACCGTCTACATTACCGGCAACAGCATTGCCACCAGGGGCAACCCAGCCCAGTGGAACACCTCGACCGAACGGCGGTGGATTGCCAGGTTCACCTGGTTCAGTTTCACCGACCGGGCAACGGGCCACCAGCGGAAGTTCGGCGCTACCATCCTTTCCGGGTGCGGAACAATCAGCGGGGCAAACAGCGGGGCAAGTCGTGTGTGAAGGCGACCAATGTGTCGTTCGCTAGTCGTCATTTATTAGCAGCGTTGGCCGAAACATCGGTTTGTCGCCGACGCAATGCTCTGGTCAGTCTATTGGCAACTCAGCCTGCAAAATTGACACAACCGGTGCGATCATGATGTGGCACCGAAATTCAGTGAGAGATTCGCGAAGCCAGCTTCACCACTTGGTCTCGTTTGACCCATCTTTTCCCAGTTGAAAGCCACCATCGGCTTATCAAAACTCGGGTAACCATATGAGCCTGCAAGGCAATGACACAGTCGTTTTCGAACACTTGCATTACCTGCTCGACGAGCAAGGGCGGGCCGAGTCGTTTGAACGCCGGAAGTTAGGTCGCAAGTCGTTTCAAACGATCCAACTGGTTGCTGAATGCGGCGAGGATCCCACTCGATTGGCCTCCGCTGATTTTGAAAAGCGAGAATGCTTCGACATTAGCTCGAGCGGAATTGCCTATTTTAGCCCGCACCAACCAACCGCTTCTCATATCACGGTTGCGATTGGAACCGTTCCTTTGAGGTTCATTCACGCCAGCATTCGACATTCCAAGCAGGTCGAGGATGGACGCTGGTTGGTCGGTTGCCAATTCGTGAAGAAGTTAAATTAGGTTCCCATCTTTACTTGGCTGGAACGGCCAACATTTCGCTGGGCTGGCGAACTTCATTGGCCGGACTGATTGGCAAGTACAAGGTGAACATCGTCCCTTTGCCGACGGAACTGTCGACCCGAATTCTTCCTTGATGCTGTTCGATGACGTCTTTGCAAGCGGATAGTCCCAAGCCGGTACCGCCTTTACCTGAAGCGTCTGGTCCCGTTTTCGTGGTAAAATAGGGTTCAAAGATGCGATGGAGAACTTCAGGTGGCATACCACACCCGTAGTCACGAATCGAGACGCCAACATAATTTTCTTGAGGCGATTGAAACAGCTTGATCGTGATTTGACCGCCCTTGTCCATCGCTTGTCGGGCGTTCGTCAACAAATTCAAGATCACTTGTTGAATTTGGTTGCCAATCGCATGCACCTTGGGCAGGTTGGGTTCGACTTGGATTTCGACTTGAACCCGGAACTGTTGCATTTCACGACTCAACAGCACCATCGTTTCGTCGAATAGCTGAGCGAGATCCACGGGGGCGAAATCGCCGCTGCGGTTCTTGGCCATCCCCAAAACGCTGTGGGTGATCTTGGCCGCTCTTTCGCTAGCAGCCAAGATTTTATCTAAAGCTTTGTCCCGGGTTGCTTGATCAGGGTGCCGAATCCCCATTTTGGCATAATTCATGATCGTCATCAGAATATTGTTGAATTCGTGCGTTGTTGTTCCTAACAACTCCCCAAGCGCCGCTTTGTTGCGCAACTGCGCGACTTGAGAACGGAGTCTTTGCAATTCTTCTTGGGTGGATTCTGGTTTCGACATGGAATTTTAGGAGCTTCAGTTGAACTAGGAAAGCCAATCTCGTCATCATCGCTCGCCGCCCTTAATCGTATCGTCGAATCAACCTAGGATTCTACAACCCAAAGCCCTACAATCGCCACACGCCGTTTCCTCGAAGCAGGAGCATTCTGATGGAGCAACTTATCACAACACGATTCAACGAAGGATTACGGTTGGCGAAAGCCAACGGAATCGAGGTTCGTTTCGAGTACATGCACGGACGCGGTGGCGGCGTTTGCCAAGTGAACCAACGTCCCCATTTGTTTGTGGATCTCGCGCTTAACCCGTCAGACCAACTGCAAGCATTGGAGGCCGCCATCCAATTGGTGATCCATGAAGATTGGCCGCTGAAGCAGATCGATCAATTGAGAGGATGGGTTGGAAGCGGTTGATACCACACGCGCAAGAACTGATGCCACCGACTTGGAGCGTCACCACTCGTCGAGATACTACCGTCCTTAGTACCTTCTTCCCAATCGTTCCATAAATTGGGCAAGACCACCGTTTCGACTTGCAATAGTTGGACAGGATGCTCGGCCAACCATCGATTCGCGGCATTCACGGCCGCATCGAAACTTTCGTATTGACCTTCCGTGATGATGCCAGGAGCCTTCACTTGACGCGGTACAAAATCGATATAGCTCAAGGGTGTCATGCTCGATAGAGCCCCTGTGTTTCGATATACTTTTCCACGGCCCGAGGTGTGCGATAGCGAATACCGCGGCCACTGCCAATTCGCTGCCGAATATCGGTCGAGCTAAATTCGAATTGCTGGGAGTCCACGAGCGAGGATCGAATCGCATCGATCTGCTCCTCGGTCGCGTAGCCGCGCAACACCTGCCACGCCTCTGCCGCAGTGGGACCGCTGATGGCGGGTCGGTTCACTACCAACAAGCGAGCGAGTCGAAGGATCTCGTGCGGTTCCCGCCAACGAGGAAAATCCAACAGTGAATCCAGCCCCATCAACAGATAAAAATTGTCGTCCGGCGCCGCCTGCTTCAAGGCTCGTAAAGTATCGACCGTGTAGCTGATTTCGCCGCGATCCAGCTCCAAGGTTGAAATTGCCAGTTGCGGGTGATCCGCAATGGCCAATTGCAGCATCTCCACCCGCGTCTTACCGTCCGCAATTGGACCGCGCGGCCTCAGAGGCGAATGGGCCGCAGGCACAAACAAGACTTGATCCAAAGCCGCACTTTCCAGACATTGTTGGGCCAAGAGCAAATGCCCATAATGCACCGGATCGAATGAACCGCCAAACACACCAATATTCAAAACAGACTCTCGCTTTCGTCCCCAACGCTCGATCGATGCCCCTTCCGGCACAATATACCACAGTCGCCCCGTCAAAAACCCGTTCAATTTCGCAATTGTTCAGGCGTACTTTGCAGCATGTGCTGCGACCGCCTGGAAAATAGTAGGTCCAGTGCTCGCGAACCGGGGCTTGACGCAGACCTACCTCTCGTCCCTACTTCTCAACCCTGCCTCTAACCCCCGAACCTAAACCCAGCCGCTCAGCCCCGCTCTTCCGTTCTACTACTCGACTCAACTTCTCAGCCCAACTGCCCAGTCCGACCCCTCAGTCCAACGATCAAAATCTAGCCACCCCATAGCTGTGGCTACAACGCGCAACTCGGTGTGGCATTTTCTCCCACGAGCATCGGCCCGCATGGGCCGACACAACCTTAGCTGGTGCGCGAGAGCCACCGGTCAGCGCGACATCTCATCCGAAACAGGGCTTGAAGGGCCGACACAATGACCACGCCTCTGCATTTTGAAATACTTCACCGCGTTGCCGGACCGGGCTCGCCGCCAAGCTTGCAAGTGATTGAGTCGAAATGTCTTGGCGGGCGCAAAGTTAAACAGTTAGTCGATAGGCGTATTCGTACAACGGCTGCCACACCTCGTCGGATTTAGTGTTCATTAGTGGTGTACCTGCCCTTCGCCGCAAGACTGCTCAAGTGTCTCAGGAAATTCAAACCCCGGTGTGGCAACAAGTGGCGCTATCAAATTTTTTAGAGCAAGCTAAACTGAACAGCTCTCGTTCGCGAAGAACGTTCCGTTCACCATGCCAGAATCCCCATTTGTATGCCCGATCATCCCGACCTAGCTCAACTTGCCGCTCGTTTGCAAGGCGAACTGTTGACCGATGAAGTTACCCGCCGCTTGTATGCGACGGATGCGTCGGCCTATCGGGAATTGCCGCTGGCGGTAGCCATTCCGCGAACCGAACAAGACTTGCTGGAATTGGTGCAGTTCGCGTCCAAACATCGGACCAGCCTAATTCCGCGAACCGCCGGAACATCGCTGGCCGGACAAGTCGTTGGCTCGGGAATCGTCGTCGATCTATCCGTCCACTTCAATCGAATCCTCGAAGTCAACCCAACCGAGCGTTGGGTCCGCGTCCAACCTGGTATCGTACGCGACGATCTGAACCGAGCCCTCCAAGTTCACGGCCTATTCTTTGCGCCGGAAACCTCCACCGCCAACCGAGCTATGATCGGCGGCATGATCGGCAACAATTCTTGCGGTTCCAACTCTGTCGTCTACGGCAGCACTCGCGAACATTTATTGGAAGTCGATGCGATCCTGGCCGATGGAACACTCGTCAATTTCAAAGCCACGAGTGACGCAGAGTTTCACGACTTGGTTCGGGGCCAAAACGCGGCCAGTCCTCAACATCACGCCGTCTATCAACAAGTTCATCAGATGTTGACAGACCCCCAAAACCGCGCAGAGATTCGAGCTGGCTATCCGGAGCCTGGAATCCCACGCCGCAACACGGGCTACGCCTTGGACATGTTGCTGCGACAACGTCCGTTCGACCCCAGCGGCAGTCCTTTCAATTTTTGTACTTTGTTGGCCGGCTCCGAAGGAACCTTGGCGCTTATCACAACGGCCAAACTTCTTTTGTCGCCACTGCCGCCTCGACACCAACGCTTGGTTTGTATTCACTGCCACTCGATCGACGAATCGCTGCGGGCGAACTTGGTTGCCTTGCGATTTTCGCCGTCAGCTTGCGAACTAATGGACCACTACATATTGGAGGCCACAGAACGCAACGTCATGTATGCTCCGTATCGCTGGTTTGTCGAAGGGCATCCCCAGGCGTTGCTGGTGGTCGAATTGCTGCGAGACTCCGAGACGGAAGCCAATGACGCGGCCGCGAATTTGATCGCGGCCTTGCGATCCGAAAAGCTAGGGTACGCCTATCCGATTATCGAGGGCGAACAAGCTCAAAAAGTTTGGGGCCTCCGTAAAGCGGGCTTGGGTTTGTTGTCCAACATTCCTGGCGATGCCAAACCGGTTCCCGTTATCGAAGACACTGCCGTCGCTGTCAATGATTTGCCACAGTACATCGCGGACTTCAATCAGATCCTGACGAAACACGGACTCTACAGCGTCCATTACGCGCACGCGGGATCGGGCGAGTTGCATCTTCGCCCAATCATCGACCTAAAGACTGCGGATGGCGTGCGTCTGTTCCGTGTGATCGCAGAAGAGATTGCGCACTTGGTCAAAAAGTATCGCGGCTCGCTGTCGGGCGAACATGGCGACGGGCGATTGCGCGGCGAGTTCATCCCGCTGATGCTGGGGCCGCACAATTACGAACTGTGTCGAGAGATCAAACGTGTCTGGGACCCGCAAGGCTTGTTCAACCCCGGAAAAATCACCGACACACCCCCAATGGATACGAACTTGCGTTTTCCCGCTGGCAATCCCACACCCGACGTGGAAACGATGTTGGATTTTTCGGAGGCCATGGGGTTTGCACGCGCTGCCGAACAATGCAATGGGTCCGGCGATTGTCGCAAGACGGCCTTGTCAGGTGGCACGATGTGCCCCAGTTACATGGCCACGCGGCGCGAACAAGACACGACCCGCGCACGAGCGAATATCCTCCGCGAAATGTTAACTCGCAGCGACCGACCGCAACCACTGGCCAGCGAGGAAATCAAAGACGTGATGGACTTGTGTCTGTCGTGCAAGGGTTGCAAGTCCGAATGTCCATCGAACGTGGACGTCGCGAAACTAAAAGCAGAGTGGCAACACCAGTACTACCAGGCCACAGGTATTCCGCTGCGGACTCGGCTGATTGGCAGTTTTGAAACCATGATGTGGTTATCCAGCTTTGCGCCTTGGATGTACGACTGGATGTTTTCGCGACCGTTTCCAGGCCGATTGCTCAAGCGACTGGTTGGCTTCGCACCGGAACGCAGCATGCCCCACTTGGCTCGGCAGACCGTCACACGTTGGTTCAAACGGCGTTTCGTGCCCACCAGCAAGGGGCGATCGGGCAAGGTTTGTATGTTCATTGACGAATTCACCAACTACAACGACGCCGAGATCGGGATCACGGCGATTAAATTGTTGGATCGCTTGGGATTTCGTGTCCGCCTCTTGCCACATCGCCAAAGCGGTCGTTCGTACATTTCCAAAGGGTTGTTGAAGCCGGCCCAAAAGTTGGCTCGGTTCAACGTTAACTTATTCAGCGAGCAGATGGAGCCCGACGAGATCTTGGTCGGAACAGAACCATCCGCCATCCTCACCTTTCGCGACGAGTACATTTCGTTATTGCGGGGCGAAGAACAAGACCGCGCGAAAGCCTTGGCTCAGCGAACAAAAACGATCGAGGAGTTCTTGGCGGATGCAATTACAGCCGGCAAGATTCAGAAAGAGCAATTCACTTCAGAAGCCAAGTTGATGAAAGTCCATGGACATTGTCACCAAAAGGCGCTTTCAAACATGGCCGCGACGCGAAAGATATTGACCTTTCCAGTCAACTATCGCGCGGAATTGATTCCATCGGGTTGTTGCGGAATGGCCGGTTCATTTGGCTACGAACACGAGCACTTCGAGTTATCGATGCAAATTGGCGAATTGGTCTTGTTCCCCGCCATACGAGAACAACCACCTGAAGTCGAAATCGTCGCCGTCGGCACCAGTTGTCGTCACCAAATCAAAGACGGCACCCAACGCATCGCCAAACACCCAGTAGAAATCCTCTTCGAGGCAATGCTATAGCCCTAACCCACCACTGGCCCGGCGCCGCGTTCGAATGGCGGTTGGGTCGAAGTCCGGTTGCCATCATCCGTGGTGGTGCGGCCGACCTCGAATTCGATGTGACGCAATGCCCATTCAGATTCCAAGCCGGTTTCGCCAACCCCCAAAAATGTCTGTTTCGAATGGCGTTGTTTCGATTCCCGGTTTCTACACGAAATTCCGCTTGAACTTCTCGTGGTTTTGGATGTTGCTGTGCAGGTCCGCTTGGTCCCAAATCTGCAGCTCCCAAGGGAAATAGAAGTTGCCCTTATTCTTAAAATAAATATGCAAGCCCCGATAACCGTCTTTCTCACGCATAAACCAGTTCTTCAGTCCGAATTCGTCTTGCCAATCGTCCACCAAATCCAGATTCTCCTTGATCTCCTTTGCCGTCAAAATGATCCGGGCGCCAAAAATGTCATTGAGCCAATTGTTGACGAGATACTGATCTTCACACTCGGAAAATCGCTGGATTTTGTCGTCAATGCTCTCGCGAGTCTTGACGCGATAAAAAAAGCTTGATGTCGATTTCGGCAGTCAGCAAGTAATCATTGACGCTTTCATGCAGGGTCAAGCGGTACTTATAGATATGAGACACCGGAACATTCCTAGTGGTCTTAGACAAGTTAATCTTTTCAATTGCTTCAGTCTCAAAATAGTCGTTTGCGAATTCCAGATGCAGACGATTGATTTCACTTATCAACTGCTTGACTTGGTTGATCCTCTCCACGTTCTCTCTCGGAGTATTTGCGTAGTATTCTTGCTGCCGTTTGGGGGTATCACCAAATCCGTTCGTGGTAGCTTAGGGTACCGCTGCCGCAACATGCAGCTTTCGTCTCGAACGCCGTTGCATCTCGAAAAATCCCCCGGTCGGTGGCTGACGTTCGGGCAACTTTCAGGACCTTGATATGGAAGTCGACCAGCTTCCGTGACTTTAGCCCGATGTTTCCTTCATGTCCAGTTTTCTTACTCGGCATTCTCGCGCCCGAGGCCTGCCCAACCTTTGCCTGGGACCTGCTGAACAGAATCTTTAACCCCGGTGTTTGAGCAAGCCAGTGACTGTCAGCGTGGGCTGACGAGATGCACGCAGGGTACGCGGAAGGCTGCCAAATTATCGTCTCTTCACAAATTCACGTCAAAACTTGTTGAAATTGCGATCGAGTACTCTTAGAATCGCCTCCCTATCCGAGTGACCAGCTCTGTTTCAGCTCGCTGCCCTCGTTTCTCGCGTAGACAAGTTGTTTCGATTTTTTAAGGACGATTTCAATTCGGATCGAGCTCCCATGCAGCATTTACTGGAAACGGCTCGTCGCAACTTTGGCCCGCCGGGTACTCGAAAGTTTTCTTGGCTTGACAAGATGTTTTACCTCCATATTCCAACCCCAAGTTGGTGCGACAGCAATGATGACTTGTTTGCCGTTTTTCAGAACCAACAGCAACTGCTAGAGAATGGAGTCGTGGTCTGGGCGCATATTATTCAAGCAAATTGCCTGCTATTTGAACCTGGCAAGGCTAATTGCCCAGCGTCGGTGGTGTTTTCGCCGGATACAACACTGAACTTGAAGCCCAGCGGCCTGGGCAAGGTCGCGCAAGCCTTGTTTCGCTTGAAGGGAACCGCACCGAGTCAAGCCGACCTCAAAGAGTTTGCCGATAATCTCACCGATGAAACGACAAGAACGTTTGGTTTGAAGGTCCCGAGCAGCATTTCTCCGCGTGTGGACCTGTACGAGGCCTCGACCTTTGTCACGCGTAAACATCTACCGACGCGAATTCTATCCCTACCGTTTTTCCCCTTGTTGGTCGCCCCCAAACCACCGTATTACAACATCCCACTTCCCAGCAAGTATTGGCCGAGTCAATTAGTTGACTCTTGGCATCAAGCTTCTGCATGAAGAGTTTTCGGAGAAGCCTTGCGGGTTGGGGGCGCCGCTGGTTTGCAACAAATAAAAGAAACCCATGTCGTTTCTGCACTTGATGCAAATCCGTAAACCGCGCTCGCCATCTTTTTCACTCAGTTACCAGTTCTTCTGTCCGCACTCTTCTTGCGCTTCGTCCGCGAAATCCGGATCGTCCGTGTGATATCCGCAACCTCCAGAATTTGGGCGGAGGCCAGCATCAATGTCCTCCTGCTTCAGCCGTCACAATCGCTACAAATCGCTGAAAGCTGATTTTGGCCGCGAGAATACCGTGTTTTGGTTGGGACTGCGTCACTCATTACCAACCAGTGAACCTATAGTTCGCGATCTTTTAGCACCAATCCGGTCCATTCAATCGACGGCAGCTGGCGCATAAGAATGAACGAAGAAGTACCAACCCGACACATTGGCCCCTCAAACCAACAGGGGGTTCCTGCGCGCGGTGCGGAAAGCGGAAATGGCCAAGATCGTTGTGGGCCAGGTACAAGAATCGGTCCCTATGAAATCGTCGGGTTGGTCGGTGAAGGCGGTATGGGATCGGTCTACGAAGCTCGGCATTTGAACTTGGAGAAATCGTTCGCTCTCAAATTGATTGCGGCAAAACTGGAAGACAACGGCGAGGCCGTATGCCGCTTCTTGAGCGAAACGAAAGCACTGGGAATGCTGGATCACCCCAACATTGTCCAAGCCGTTGATGCCGGGCAATGGCAAGGACGACCGTACCTTGTCACGCAATTACTCAAGGGAATGGATCTGGCGACCAAGGTTGTCATTCACGGTCCAATCGCACCCGACACGACCATACAGATTGCATTGCAAGTCGCGAGTGGATTGCGAGCGGCCCACGAGTTGGGACTGTTTCACCGAGACATCAAGCCCTCCAATCTCTTTCTCGATTCCAATGGCACGGTCAAAATCCTGGACTTTGGATTGGTCCGGTCGGATACCAGTGAATCGCAGACCCGCACGGGCTGTTTCATGGGATCTGTGGACTACCTCTCTCCAGAACAGGCCCAGGATCCTCGCAATGCCAACGCCCAAAGCGACATTTACAGCCTTGGCTGCTCGTTGATATTCCTACTCAGCGGCACACCTCCTTTTCCTGACACAAATTATCCCGGACTAGTTGCCAAGATTCAGGCACACTTGAATTCGCAACCTGCTTGGTTGGACGCCGAGAAAGATTCGACGACACAACCACTGGCGTCGTTGATCCGCTCCATGGTCGCGAAAGAAATCTCCCAGCGGCCAACGGATTGTTGCGATCTGATCGAACGACTGAAGGTCATCGCGAGACTCCAAAGTTGCCAAACCACGTCCCAACCGGTCCACCACAGCATTTCCAAGATGCGACGCAAGCAATGGCTCGTCGGCACTTCGGTTTCTGCTGGATTGCTGGTTGCAGCTTGGGCGACTTGGCCCACCGATTCAACTCCGTCGTCGCCCACCATAACATTCAACGAACCAATCCTCGATTCGGCTGATGAACCAGACGACTCCACTACTTTCACAGAGTCTGAAACCAAGCCCACGGCGACGTCAGTCGCCCCGCCTCCAAGTGCCGATCTGCCGAACACGCCCGGGCCGATAAACACCAGAACACTGACACCACAAGTGACTCAGAGTGCCCGTGGTGCGTCGCTGCCAAGCAAACGGCCCTTGCAGCAAATTCCAAACCAGTCCCCCACCGATGATCAAAAGCTGAGCACGTTTCATGATTAGTACAGCGACACGATTCTCGAATTCCCTGTTTGTCCCAGATTTGCCAACGTGGAATGGTGGTCTTTTGATCCGCATTCATCCCGCAAGCCCACTGGATCGACCGCTGGAGTTGTCGGATCGAACGGTTTTGGTCGGTCGCGACGAGTCCGCCGAATTGCGGTTAGAGGAAGATTCAATTTCTCGTCGGCATGCGCAATTGTTTTGCCACGAAGGAAAATGGCTAGTTCGCGACCTAAACAGCACGAACGGGACCTATGTCAACGAACAACGCTGTCTCGACGCCACCCTCAAGTCCGGCGATCGAATCCGTTTTGGGAATCAAATTTTCAAGTTCATCACGCTTGACGGCTTGGAGTCGAAGTACCACGAAGTGATCTTCAAGATGATGACGACCGATGGCCTAACACAGGTATACAACAAACGGTTCTTGCTCGACTCTTTGGAGCGTGAACTTCAACAAGCGCAACGGGGCTTGCAGTCGGTCTGTCTGTTGATGATGGACTTGGACAAATTCAAGTCCATCAACGACACGTTCGGGCACTTGGCGGGCGATGCCGTTCTGATCGAATTCGCTCGCCGAGCGCTGTCGGTTTTGCGCGGTGGTGAGATTCTAGCTCGGTACGGTGGAGAAGAATTCTCGCTGTTATGTACACCAGCCTCGTTGCAAGACGGATTGGTTGCCGCCGAAAGAATTCGCCAAGCCGTCGCGGCCGCACCGGCGACATTTGAATCCACTCAGATACCCATGACCGTCAGCATTGGCGTGACGAGCTATTGCGGTTCGACCGCCATAACCCCCAACCAACTGATTTCAAAGGCCGATTCCTTGCTGTACAAGGCCAAGCAAAATGGACGTAATCGCGTGGAGTCCTAAAGCAAAAGAGACTCACAATCTCAATTAGCCATTTGACTATTTGACATGGGTTCACTGCCACAACAACCCCAAGTCCCCCAGAACAATCCCATCATCCTTTTGAATCACTGATCCCCCATGAACCAACGCCATTTATTCAGTTTGCTGTTGCTGAGTCTGACCTTTGTTTCCCAAGTGCGAGCGGATTTCACTCCGATCGCTGGCTGGGACAAGCAACTGTTTCCGTCATTTGTCATCGGCACAGCCGCCCTGAAAACGGAAGAAACTCAAGCCAACGAGTTTGTGCTGGGAGACTCGAATGGCTTGTTGGGAGTCGAGATTGTGGCTCCTGAAGACAACACCAATGTCGAGGTCACCATCGAGTGCTCCGAGTACGCAGCGCCCAGTCAATTTGTCGGGAGACTCCCCCAGGCTGGTCAAAAGTATTCCGTCTTCCCAAAAATGAAATACCGTTATGATGCCATGAGTCAGTGTTATCAAGCAACTCCCGCCAACGTCACTTATCGTGTACGAATCAATGGTGGGGAGGTGATTGAAAAAACGGTGACCATCACGGTGCGGCCCATTAACGACTGCCCAATCAAGATTCAGATTGGCGATGAGATCGTCGATGCCAGCTTCACGTTTGCGACGTACGTCAACGAGCAGCACCCCTATACGGACAAATTGCTTCGCGAGGCATTGGATATCGGAATTGTGGACGCCTTTACCGGCTACCAGTCGAATAGTGACGAAGAAGTTTTGCGTCAGGTCTATGCGATCTGGGATTTGCTGGTATCTCGCGATGTGCGATATAGCAATATCACGACCACTTCCAGCGATTCCAGCCAAATTTTAAGTCAGAACGTCAGGCTTCTTGAATCGACGATCAACAATCTCCAAGCAAATTGCGTTGATGGTTCGGTATTGATGGTTTCGATGTTGCGAAAAATCGATATCGAGTCGTTCCTGATTCTCGTACCGGGACATTGTTACATCGGCTTTTATCTCGATGCCGAGAAGACGAAAATTTTGGCGATCGAAACGACACTCGTCGGTTCAGAACTGGAAGAGCCAGAACAGATTTCAGAAGTCTTGCTGAACGCCGTCGACGAGTCGCTACGCGGTGAATATTCTTGGCCCAGTTTCGTGCAGGCCCTGGAGTTGGGCACTGGCAAGTGGCTCGAATCGAAAGACAAATTTTCGGATCCGGCCGAACCTGATTATCGCATCATCGACATCGCGGCAGCTCGCCAATTGGGTGTCTTGCCAATCCCGTTCCGTGGGAACGAGGAATTCCTAGCCTTCGACCACTCACTAGAAGAAGAGTATTGGGAAGAGAGTGAAGACGGAGAAACAGAAGACGCAGAGTACGAAGAGTACGAAGAGAGCGATGAGGACTCAGGCTACGATAGCGAAGCCCCACAATACGACGAATGATCAAGGATCGCCGATGAAATTTGATATTCGAGGCAAACGTGCGTCTCTGGGGAACCTAGGCTGACTTGCATTCAACTGGTAACACAAGGGTGGAGATAGCAGCGGTGGGAATGGCAGCCTAGATTACCGATCGTTGTCGATTGGGCCAATGTATTCTTTCGCGATCACGACGTTGTCGAAGTAGACGATGTTCTCTTCTTGTTTCGTCCAACGATCCGTGACGTAGCTTTCCAAAGTGAATGCGTTGGCCATCAGCTTCGGATTGGTCCGCCAATTGAACCCACGCCAATGACCACGTAATTCGCCATCGATCCAGAAAGCCTGCTGGCCATCAGATTTGCCAGGCGTGTTGTGTACGAGCATGAATTCAACACAGACCCATTTACCCCGTTCAATATTAGGCTGTGAAGCAGGTCGAAAGCCATTGCCCCAATACTTTTTGTCGGGACTGGCGCTCATCTTGTGCCAATAGGAATAAAAGTTCCATTGCCCCGGCGGCTTCCACTCGCCCCAATTTCCCCATGGTTCGATTGCGGTTGAGAAGCGACCTTCGCCATCGGGCAACTGCCCTGCCCCGCCGAACCCACTCCAACGGTCGCCGCCTTGCAACGACTTGTTGGCCCGCAGCGTGCAAAAGTGATGAACGTAGTCGCAGTTGGGATGAAACTTGGTGTAGAAGCGAATATGGAGTCGATCACTGGATTCGAACCACTTCGTCAATCCGCCGCCGGTTGAAGACTTCAGTCGAGCAGTTACTTGCAACGAACGTTTGCCTAACTTTGCGTCCGCTGCGGACTCGTCTACCCAGGCCAAAGATTGCTGATCGCGGTCACTGATCTCGTCCCACTTTGCCCCCATTTCGCCCAATTCAAAATCATCGGCAAAGATGATTGACGGATGCGAATCGAAACCCGAAACCGACTTCAATCGAGCCGCCAAACCAGTTCCCTGTGGCAAATCACTTTCGGACACCAGTTCGATAACATCCAGTGTCGCTGAATCTTGCGCGTCGGAAATCGATACGCCAACAAATCCAATACATCCGACCACCCAAGCAACCGACCGCACGAGTCGGGAACACATGCACATAAACTTTCCTTAGTCATTTCCACCCGAATGGCACACAAGCATAACCCGCGTGTCGTGCATGATAACATATTTGATCGAGAGTTTGTTTTTTCGAACGGCAGCCGGGTCAAACCCAAAACAAGAGTTGCCCTGTCGCGTCACTTGAGCCGATTGATGTTCTCGGTCTCAAGCGGTCCTGGATTCGGCTACTGTGAGGCGGCCGTTTGGACGGGGCAGAGCAACTCTTGGCTGGCGGTCGTTCGATTGGCGAGGTTC
>JAEUIQ010000029.1 GCA_016794985.1 Planctomycetaceae bacterium
ACTGGGGACAGACAACATGGGACCTACTAGGGACAGACAACTGGGCCTAACTTTTTCCCTCTGATTCAGAGAGGCCAGCCGATTTTTGAAAACCAAGACCGTTGGCGAAAAATTCTTAGAGCCTTCGAAAGTTGAGTGTCCCCGGATGCCCTCCCCCCGCCCCGAACGAAAGTTGAGTGTCCCCGGATATTCCCTCTACTGGGGACAGACAACATGGGACCTACTGCCGGATATTCCCGTCCCCGGATATTCCCCGCTGGATTCCCCCGCTGGGTGTCCCCGGATACGAGTGCTCGCCAAAAACTAAAATCCGCCTCAAACGAAGGCTACCTCGGCCAACGGTGGACTTATCAATTCTTCATGGACCAACTTCGCACTGGCCTGACATGAAATTGTGACGATAATCGAAGAGGAGCAATCGTGAGGTCCGCGAATAGGCCCGTCGGCGATTGTCGCAGCCCGATGTGAGTAGTTCAGACTTGGGAGAGAAAATTGCGCCGAAAAGTCGCCGACAAACGCCTCTTGGTTACGGGGGCGTCCAGCGGGATTGGTAAAGAGTTGGCTATACAACTGGCCGCTAAAGGTGCGCGACTCTTGGTCACTGCCCGACGGGGCGAACTTCTAGACTCGTTGGTGCACGAAATTCGAAGCAACGAATCCAATCGGGACGTTGCAGCGTTGGCCGGCGATATCACTGATCCGGACTTCCGGTTTCGCTTGATCGAGTTGGCCCAAAATCGTTGGGGGCGCCTGGACGGGCTGGTGAACAACGCCGGCGTGGGAGCCATGGGGCGCTTTACCGATTCGACCCCCCAAACATTGAGACAAGTCATGGAAGTCAACTTCTTTGCACCGGTCGAGTTGATTCGCTTGGCAATACCGTTGCTGCAGCGTGGCCAGCAGCCCATCATCGTCAATATGGGCAGCGTCTTGGGCCATCGCGCCGTGCCACTCAAAAGCGAGTACTGCGCGAGCAAGTTCGCGCTCCATGGCTTGGGCGACGCCTTGCGCGCTGAATTAGCGCCGCTGGGAATCGACTTGACTATGATCAGCCCCAGCACGACGGATTCAGATTTCTTTGAGCATGCCATTCAAGACACCACTCAAAAGACGTGGAAGAACCGAGGCGCTACCTCGGTCAAGCAAGTTGCAGCAGCGACGATTCGAGCGATGAGTAAAGGCACCCATGACGTAATCTTAACGTTAGGTGGCAAATCGCTTGTGCTGCTGGATCGCATCGCACCCACATTAGCGGATCACGCCATGCAGCGTTGGGCCCAGTGAACTTGAGCTTAGAATCGATCGCCTGTTGTGAAGCGTTGGATTTCAGTGATAAAATCCTGCAAGTCTTTAAATTCTCGATAGACGCTGGCGAATCGAACGTAAGCAACTTGGTCCAATTGCAGCAAGTATCGCATCGTGATTTGCCCGATCATGTAACTTTCGATTTCTCCTTGGTGATCGGTCAATATTTCTCGCTCGACCGACGCGGTCAGTTCTTCGATTTGCTCCTGGGTCACCGGACGTTTCCAGCAGGCTCGCATCACGCCGCGCATGATCTTTTCGCTATTGAACGGTTCTTTTTGCTGGTTCTTTTTGATGACCGAGATTTGCAATTCGGCCATTTTTTCAAAGGTCGTGTAGCGGTTCCCACAGTGGTTGCAGTGCCGACGCCGCCGAATCACAAACCCATCGTCGCTGGTGCGGCTGTCGATAACTCGGTCGTTATCTTCCCGGCAAATCGGACAACGCATAGGACAAAGTGGACCTAAATAGTGTGGAAATGGCGAAATGGAACTAGATGCCGGGACCGGGTATTTTCCGCCAAGCTTTTACAAAGTTATTCGAATTGCACCGCAGACACAATCAGCCAAGTTGGCCGCGTGGGCTGACGGTTGGGTTTTTTTCGTGGCCCAGGGGCCGTGCGAGGCCGTTCGCATCCAACCTGCCGCGGTTGGGAAGAATCAAATGGAAACATAGATCCTTCCGTTTGCCAAGTTGGCGCCTGGCGCCTCGCCCCGTAGAATTCCGAGCTGTGGAATGCGTGGAGGGCTGTCGGTTCGGTCGATGCTCGAACTACTCCCATTTCCCAAAGGATGACAAAAATGAGCGATAACAATCCGAATCCGGCCGCGACTAAAGCACCGGATGCCGCCACCGCAAAAGAGAAGATGATGAACGCCGCCGGGGGGCACTCCACCGCCGACGAACAAGAACTTTGGAGTGGCGATTATTCGATGAAGGCGATGGCGGGTCTGGGGCTCTCGCTAGTGGTTCTGTCGTTGGCCGCGGTGGCGTTGGGAGTGGTCATCGGCGCGGGGGGAACCGCGTGGATGGTGATCATGGGCATTATCGGGTTGTCTTGGATCGGCTATTTCGGAGTCTCGCTGTACCGAAAGTATAGTTTTCACTACGAATTGACCACACACCGTCTGAAACATCGGGAGGGATTCTTGTTCCGCTCGATGGATCGGATCGAATTGATTGACGTGAGCGATGTGGTATTGAAGATGGGACCGATTCAGAGCTTGATGAACGTGGGCAACATTCATGTGGTCTCTAGCGACGTAAGTCATCCACAGCTCGTGATGTGGGGAATCCCCAACGCCAAAAAAGTTGCGGACTTGGTGGACAACGCCCGCCGCGAAGAACGCCGCAAACGCGGTCTCCACGTTCATAGCATTTGACCGAATGTTTGCTTGTGCCTGAGCCTGACTCGTTACGTTCCGATATCCGCCGTCCAGGCGAACCCGGTTGGCGCCAACTCTATCCCTTTGATTCGAGTTATTTGGATTTGTCGGGATCGGATCGCGTGCGGCTGCATTACCTGGATGAATGGGCCACAGAAGGACCGGATCCACCGTCGGCGTCCGCCCTCTTCGTCCACGGCAATCCGACGTGGTCCTTCTATTGGCGGAACTTGATTCTTGGTTTACGCGATCGGCTGCGATGTGTCGCGGTAGATCATGTTGGTTGCGGGTTGAGTGACAAGCCTCAGACGTACAACTACACATTGCAGCAACACACGCAGAACCTCGTCGAATTGATCGATAAACTTGATTTGCGTGATATCACGCTCGTGGCACACGATTGGGGCGGCGCGATCGGATTGGGAGCCGCCGTCGCCCGACCGGACCGTTTCACACGGTTGGTTCTGATGAACACGGGGGCATTCCCACCGCCCTACATCCCGCGTCGAATTCAGGCCTGCCGCATTCCGGTGTTGGGAACCGTGGCCATTCGAGGCTTCAACGCCTTTGCCGGAGCTGCGTTGACGATGGCGACCGAACGACCCGCGGGGCTCGAAGCAGACGTTCGGGCGGGCTTGATCGCACCGTACCACGATTGGGCCAGCCGAGTCGCGGTGGATGCCTTTGTCAAAGATATCCCATGGCGATCCAACCATCGCACTTATCCCGTACTCGAGGCGTTAGAAAAATCATTAGCCAGTTTGGCGAATCGGCCGGTGCAGTTGATTTGGGGCATGAAAGATTGGTGCTTCACGCCGCAATGCTTGCAAAAGTTTCGGGAACACTTTCCACGGGCGCGGGTTCGAGAACTGCCCAAAGCCGGGCATTATGTGGTCGAAGATGCTCCCGACGAAGTTTTGCACGAGATTCGCGAATTTCTGAATTCGTGATGGTTTGAATTCGCCACGCTAGTCACGAGGCGGGCTGGTGATTTTGCTGAGTTGAAGTGATGGTGCCAGTTGGTAGTGATTCTCTGGCGGACTCTCTGGTGTGCGAGTACGCTCGCGACCAGCCGTTAAACAAAATCCCTTTCCAATAGTGGCGGACAAACGCCCTATGTCGTTCGCCGACCCCGCGAAACGCAAGCTTTGTGATAGCCACGTCACATGGAATGTGTCGACGAACATCCGTTCATTGAACGGCATTATTGTTCAACAACCAAAACATCAGTCACCTTGTTTCGGAGGAATAAAATGTTGAGGCGCATCGGATGGTTAGGCTGTAGTCTGGGTCTTTTGATTTTGCTGGGAACAAACAGCTGTGTCCAACAGCACCCTGATCAAGTCATTGTCTTTTGTTCGTTGGACCGTGCTTTCAGCGAGAGTCAACTACAAGGCTTTACCGAACAGACCAAGATCGTTGTCCAACCTAAGTACGATACGGAGTCGACCAAGACCGTTGGACTCGCGAATCAAATCCTGGAGCAAGCAGATCGCGGGGTCTGCGATGTGTTCTGGAACAACGAGATATTGCATACGCTGCGGCTCGAGCGCGAGGGGAAGTTAGTGCCGTTTGAATTCGCCGAGGCAGAAAATTTTCCGGCCGAGTTTCGGTCAGCGACCGGGCATTGGTACGGACTTGCGGCGCGGGCTCGAGTTCTGATCGTCAACACAAAGCTCTTGCCTGATCCGGCCCAGTACCCCACGTCCATCCAAGATTTGGTTGATCCCAAATGGCGCGGTCAGGCATGCTTGGCCAAGCCGCTCTTCGGAACCACGGCGACCCACTTCGCGGTGCTACATCAAAGTTGGGGAACGGACCGACTTACTGAGTTTGTCGCCCAGATGCGGGCCAACGAGGTTGGTGTCCTTTCAGGCAATCGTCAGGTCGCCGCTGACGTCGCTGCGGGAAAATACGCCTGGGGCTGGACTGATACCGATGACTTTCATGTGGAGAAACTTGACGGGAGTCCTGTTGCATTGGTGTATCCGGATCAAGCAGACGGCGGGTTGGGCTGCTTGCTACTGCCCAACACAATTGCCATCATCAAGGGCGGGAAGAATCCACAACATGCTCAAGCGATGCTCAAGCATGTCTTGGCCGGACCCGTGGAAGAGGCATTAGCGCGCAGCCCAAGCGCCCAATTCCCCCTAGATCGAAGGGTTGCAGCACGTTCGCCGCTGCTGCCGGAAGACAACGTGCGTTGGATGAATGTCGACTGGGAGAAGACTGTTGAAGCTTGGGACGTAGCGGGCCCCTTACTGCAAAAGGCGTTTTACTAGTCCAACATTCACCCAACGAGCCTTATTTGACCTCCATCGGCAAGCTTTGGCTATGACCGTTGAATTCGGGAGCGTAGAGGCATTCGAGCAACGCCATGCCCGTTTGGTATTGGCCACGGTGTTGCACTCGGACCGAATACTCAAACACGTACACACCGCGTGGCAAAGATTCGAAAAAGAAGTGGCTGCCGGTATCCCGAGTCGATTGATAATAGCCAAGTCCATCTTGATACCGATAGACCGACAACACATCAACGGGCTCTGTTCCGCTGCCGCGATCATCCTTCAAATACACGTACTCTAAATCCCGATCGGTGCGCAATTCCAAGCGAACAACCACTTGGTCACCCACTTCGAGCGGGCCTGAGACCGGTTGAATCACTGGTCCTTCCGGCGTGTTGACCTTCTTGAACAAAGACTTGGTCAAGTTAAGTGGGGACTCGCTGTAGGCCTTGACCTTGGAAATGTCTTCCAAGTACTGCCAATGCACGCTGCCCCAAGCGACTCCCGCGTCTTTCTTGGTGACGGTGATTTGCCCCAGCGAAGGATCGATTTCGCCGCGCACCAATCGCTCTTGATAGAAGCCAGTTCCGGCTTCCGTCTGTTGAGGTTCGATCTTGGTCGTTCCCAATTGAACCTCAACCAACTGCGTCGAGGCCAAGCCTGATGTCCCGCGCAACAAAAGGGCATAGATCGCATCGGTCGTGCCTTTGGTCGAGTCCCAATTCTGTGTTTGCTTTTGTTTCAGCAGCCACACCTTCAGTTCTTCGACACGCTCGGCATCCGCAGCGACTTCGTCAAAGACTTCGATCATCATGGCTTGAGTTTCGATTTTGGCTTCCCACCAACGCCAGCGCGCTTGCCCTTCGCGCCAGAACATCCCCATCTCTTCATCAGACAAACTGCGCTCGGTTAAGGAAGCCACAATCTTTTTCGGAGTCTGCAAATCGCCAAATCGCTGCAAGGCGATCGCCACGTAACCTTGCGGCAAGCGCGCATCCAGCGTTAGCCAATGGTCGCGAGCTTGCTGCAAAAAGTAGTCGACGGCAGGCTTGTATTTTGCATCAATCGCTTGATCCTGCAAAAAGAAGCTGCGACCATACAGGTACATCGCGATAGTTGAGGACAAGTTGTTGTTTTGTTCATGCTTGTTCTGCAGGATTCGTTGATAAGTCTGGTCAGCGAAGTGATCCAAACGGTCTAATGCTTTGACGGCCATCGCAGTGTCGATTTCGACACCCAAGTGGCGCAGCCGTCCCATGCCTGTCACGATGTGCAGCGTGATGTAATCGTTGGCGGGACCACCGGGGCACCATGGCCAAGCACCATCGCTGTACTGCATTTGAGCCAAACGCTGTTGGGCATTGGCCAACTCAGCCTGCATTCGATTCTTGTCAAACATGACCGCGACTTGGCGGCGTGCTTGACTTTCAGATTTGGCATCGCGTAGCCACGGCGATTGTTGAATCAGGATATTCTTGAGATCCTCATTCTTTTCCAACGGACTGTCCAGCGCATCCGTGCCTTCCCATTGCTGGAAGATCCGCTCGATCCGCGGATTGCTTCCCACAATGTGTTGCCCCAACGCGTTGGCGTACAGGCGGCTAAAAATACTCTCGCTGCTGGGGTACTGATTCTCCATCAAGTACGGCAGCGCCATCACGGCGTACCACGTCGGGTTCGAAGTCATTTGAACGGTCAAAGATTGATGACGCAACGAATCGCTTTCCCCCGCTTTTAACAACGATTGGAATTCGAATTGTTTCGTGGTTTGTCCGCGAATTGGCAATGGCAACGCTTCTTTCACCAGCACGCGCTTGCTAAGTACGGGCAAGAACCCTTCTTCGCCGTCGGACAATCGTTCGGTCGCCGCCACCACACGGTAACCTAAGACACCCGAGAAGTCTGGCACATTCAACATCCAGTACAAGCTGATCGATTGGCCGGCTGGGATGTCAAACTCCTGCTCTTCGGTTGGCAAACCAAGGGCCTGCGACATCGATTCGTCGGTCTGCAAATTGCTGAGCGATAGCTTTGCACGTCCGGTTTGGCGCGTGGCCGATTGGTTGAGGATCTTGACCGAGAATTCCAACACATCACCTTCGCGGAGAAATCGCGGCGGATTAGGTTGAACCATCAGGTCTTTACTCGTCACAACTTCATCAGTCAACAAGCCTGAACGCAATTGGGTGTCATGAACGAAACCCATGAACTTCCACTTGGTCAGAGCTTCCGGCATTTGGAATTCCAAACGCACGACACCATCATCTCCCGAGACGACGTGCGGGAAAAAGAAAGCAGTCTCGTTCAAGTTCTGCCTCGTTTGGACTTGGTCCAAGTTGGGAGCGGTCGGCGTGGGAGACGCCGAGGAGCTTCCTGGTTGGTTTTGTTGTTCACCCAACTGCATCGACTCGGTTCGTGCTTCCGCACTCTTGGCCATGGGAGCCGCACTCATCGCGGGCATTGGTGCGGCATCGGACATCATTTCGGCCTGTTCCATTGCACCACCCAACCCACCGCGCATCCGCATCATGCGGCCACCGCCTCCTCCTCCAGGCATGCCGCCAAACACCATGTCGCCATAGCTCCAATTATCGAGCAACAGACGTTGATCGAATTGTCGATAATAAAAGTTTGGATCGTGATACTCACCATGCCACCCATAGTGGTAGACGTTAAAGACTTGTAAGCGATTCGAGTGCGAAACGCTCCAGTACAAGTAATCTTGATAAAAGGTACCAAACGTGGACGCGAATCCATGCGGCGAAAACGCGTCCAGTGAGGCGTCGTACAACGTCGCCACCATTTCAGCGGCGGCCGTCTTGGATTCTGGTCCGGAAATCACGGCCGTCCACGTTTCCTTCTGTCCGGGCTGCAACTTGGACACGAAGCGTTCCCACTTCACAGTCAATTGTTTTGACGTCCACGGCACACTGATCGTGCGTGATTCCAAATAAATACGATTGTCGCGAACGTAGCTGATCAACAGTTGGAAGCCGCCACGATGCTCTTCGGTCGGAGTAAACTCCAACGGCACTTGAGTTGTTGTGGCATCGGTCCAAAACTCTTGCATCACTTTGCCGCGATGTACCCATTGCACAAACGCCCGCCCACTCTCGTAGCCAGTACCCCACACCGCCGAGAATTTTTCTCCTGGTTCGACAGACCATTTTTCAGCGCTCAAGAAGTGTGGAATCTTGATGCCAAACTTGGCCTTGTTCTTGTCGATCACCTGAAAGGTTTCCTCGGCCAAAATGTTTTGACCGGAACGATCAACGGTCTGCCATTGCACGCGGTAAGCTCCCTCGGGCAACTCCAGTTGATGATTGACTCGTCCTTCGCCGTCGGTCTTGAGTTCCACCGCCACGACTTCAGCATCTGATGGCCAGTAATTGATTTGAGACAAGTCGGGTTTCGTGAGATCGCCATCGATTGCGGAACCACGCAGCGCAAGCTCCCCCAGGTAGTTCAAGCGATAACTATAGAGTCCGGGCAGTTGACCACGCTGGACTTTTTCAGGTGCCTTTAGGCTGAAGATTTTTAAAGACCCTGCGACACTCTGAGGTTGACCATCCAAATTTGTAACCTGACACTTGATCTCGGTCGGCGATGATGTGGTTTGCCAGGTGTCAACCGTAACAGAGGCCTCTAAGGACGTGTAACCCAAACGAATCGTCGTGTTTGCCGAACGGGTCTCGCCAGCTGAATCGGTCACATCGGCGTACACCGTGAAAGAAAACACCGGCTGACTGCCACGATCGACTTTCAAATCGGGCAGAGCCTGAAACGGAATATCAAAAGAACCATCGAGTTGCGTGCGAAGGGTCCCGTTGGCAATCTCTTGGGACTCGCCTTGCATTGGCGGGCAGTACCAACAGCGCCACATCCACCAGTTGGGGTAGCGAACTTCGCGTACCACGCGGTAAGTGACTTTTGCTCCATCAATTGGCGCGCCGGTATAGGCCGTGGCCTTTCCTTTTACCGTCACGAGCTCGTTAAGTTGGAACTGTTGTTCTGGACTCGCGACTTCCGCATAAAACTTCGGTCGTTTGTACTCTTCGACCCGCACGGTGTGATTGCCTTCGAAAGGCCCTTCGAGCATGCCAATTCGCATCGGACCAGTAGCCCGTTCGCGGGCCGCCACGAAACTACCGCTAAACGAGCCATATTCGTTGCTGGTCAACTGTAGCTGATCCACCAATTCGTTATTCATGTCCCACAGCCCAATTTTAACCCGACGGCCGCCAACGGCTCGATAGACGGCTTCAGATTGATTAGCTTCGTGCAGGATTCCTTTGAATTGAATTGTTTGGCCCGGGCGGTAAATCGAACGATCTGTGAAGAACATGGCGAAGCGTTGCGTGCTGCGATCTTCGCGATCCTGGCCGTAATACCAGCGATTGTCGACGAAACCTAACGAGTCGCTATCGACTTTGGCAACGAACTTGTAGGTGACTTGCTGTTCTCGAGCCAACCGGAAGAAGCCGTTGACATCGGTCGTCAAGTCCGGCCTAACTTCTTCACGACTGTTGCGTCCGTCTTGTTTCCAAGCGCGAACGGTCACGGTGGCACCGACCTGTGGTTGCCCGTCCAGCGCGTTAACGACTTGCCCAATCACCTCGTTCGATTTGTAGTCTTCGCGAATCAGCATGGCCAAGTCGCTGACCCAAATCTCTGTGAGGGAAAGTTGATTATTCTCGACGACGAAGTCTGGGTGAGCACTGGCCAACAACAAATAGCAACCGGGTTTGACATCGGGCAGTTGCCCGGCTTCCTTGTAGACCGATTGATAATCATCGCGCGTGGGCAATTCGACAGTCCACGACGCGGCTGCGGGCCGCGTTCCCAACTTCAATCGCTCTTCGTATTCCATGTTGGTCGGATCTTGATACATGCCCCAAGACGACCACTTTTCGAAGTCGAACGCTACCAACCGAAAATATACTTTGTCCAAGTTGCGGGCACTGATTTGCAACGTCGGACCAGCCGAATTCCAAATACGCTCGGTCTGAATCGATAGATTCTTGGCCTCGATTTCTTGGATCAAGTTTCGGCACTGGGCCGCACCTCGACTCGTTGGAAAGCGGTCCCGGCCACGGCATGCCAATTGATGCGCTTCTTTGGCGTTCTTGTTGGACCATTTGCTGCCGGCCAAGCGAGCCAAAGCCAGTGACGACAACGGATGATCCTGATGTTGGTCCGCATAGCGTTGTAGCGCCGCTTCGTATCGAGCCGTCTTTTCGCTTCCGAAGGCGACTTGATTCATGAATTCCAAACGCTGTAAATCCACGTCCAACCGCGCGCTCCTGTTTTCGTCTTGGGCATGAAACTTCAGGAGCGATTGATACACTCGAATGGCCTGCAAGACATACGAATCTTCATCTTCCGTTTCGGGCATCCAAGCAATAAATTGGTCCAGGGAGCTAAAGGCCAGACTGTCAGCGGCAACTTGGAAAGAACCTTGTTGCCGGATGATTTGTTCGTCAAGCTGATAAAAGTCAAGCGATTGAAACGCGATAAAATCAAAGAGGGTTGGACGAAATTCATCGGCCGCCGGAACGTCGGTCAATATGGCGGCAACGTCTCCGATCGCGATCTTTTGCAGCTCAGCCTCCGCGCTCAAAGCATCGCGATAAAGTTGATCGACATGCTTTAGGAATTGCTTAAGATCCCAAGTTTCAAAATCATCACTCGGCGGAGATTCGGTCTGACTACGTTGGGCAAATTGCCAACGATTCTGTTGAAAGTAACTGAAATACCAAGTCGCCAATACACCCTTGGCCAACGGCTGCATCGTCGGAGGAAGCTCGGGCAACGCGGCTTCCAAGCCACGAATCATCTTGGGAGCGGCAGGTTGGTCCAAGGAAGCTTCCAGCGCCAATTTCAGACACAGCGCCTTCAAGGCCTCGGCCTGGGCGCCATCCTGCTCGGCACTTTGGCGGATGGTGTTGAGGTGCTCGACGGCCGTCTGTGGCAAACCCGCACCCAAAGCCTCGTCGACTTGTTGCCAAAGCTTGACGCGTTGATCCTGGTCTTGATACATCAATCTGGGCTCCTCTGCCGCTGCAAGTCGTTGTCCCGGCGGAAAACCGGTACTGGCCACTCCCATGCCGATCAGCAAAATCACCGCGGCAGAAACAAACATCCAATGACCAAGCTTGCGAAAACGTCCAGCAACCCGAGGGGATTTCATCGAAAGATCCTGAGCTTTGAAAAGTTAAGGAAGCTACCTGAACAGGGTAACCCCAGTCAGACGCGACAACCGCCGGTCGAGTTCCCCAGCTGAATTCAGATTTGAGGCCTTCGAGTCGATAAGTAGCACTGAACGCGCCGGCTTTAATGGCGGTGCTCGGCCGCTTCGGCGGCCTCCCGAGCTTCTCGGGCCGCCTTGGCACCACGCCCTAGTTCCCGACATTCCTGACTGGGGTTCGAGCAGAGCTCACAAGGCGAGCGATTGTCCTGGTTCGGCATATTGGCCAGTCCGCCACACGAGCCAGAAATCGGCTTGCGTTTAAACATGACGCCCACGCTCATTCCAGCCAACGCCAACCCAAAAACCAAGACCGTGGCTCCCACCATGACCACCCAATTCGGCCCGGCGACCTGTGGTTCGACAATCGGCTTGGGGTAACGCGCGTTTTGTCGGGAGGTCAATTGACCTTGCGCATCACGAGTTACCATATGCAAACCCAAGCGATGCTGCTCCGACAATTCCAACATTTTTTCGACGCCCAGGACCATGGCGGCCGTCGCCCAGGCATCGGCAACACTACATTCTGAAGTTGCGATACTGGCCAGTGCGACTTGGCCATCCGTCGGATAACCGGTCCTAGGATCTATCGTGTGCGAGTAACGCCGATCTTCGACCATCCGAAACTGACGATAGTCTCCACTGGTCGCGATGGCCAAGTTCTCTAGCGGAACCTTGAGTTCAATCTCTCTTTCCAGTTCCAGCGGTTTTTCAATACCACACACCCACGTTCGCCCAGCCGGATGCCGACCTGCCGCTCGCACTTCTTCGCCCACTTCAACGAAATAGCTCTCATAACCCAAGCCAGCAACGACATTGGCTACTTCATCAACAGCGTAACCTTTGGCCACGGCGGATAGATCCAGCTCTAAATTGGCAACCTGCTTCCGCAGTGCCGGCGGGTCCAGTCGCACTTCAAGCTTGGCGTAACCAACGCGATCTAGAAGTTGTTTGATTTCCGCGGCGGATGGAATCTGATGATCCTCTTCACCGTCCGGGTTGGCCGCACCAAACTTCCAAGCGGCCACCAATGGTCCGACCGTTACGTCGAAGGCTCCTTCGGATTTTTCGCTGATTCGCTGAGCAAGTTCGACCACGCGCGCTGTTTCCAAATCCACGGGAAACCACTCGGTTGATGATTCGCGATTGAAGCGGGTGATATCGGAATCAGGCGTGTAGGTCGACATTTTTCGATTGATTTCATCCAATCGAATTTGGACCGCAGACGCCAACGAACGTTGCTCATCGGCGGTTAAAACCTGGCCCACGGTTACCTGAAAGCGGATTGGCCCAAAACAGCTTCCCTCGATCTTGCTCGTTAGCGGCTGGTCCGCTGAAACACTCGCCGCTGCCAAACAACACGAGTGAATTAGGAGAAATACCGCCCAGAGCACCAAGTGGCGACCGTTCCCTTCACAAATCACGGCCAGCGTTCGCGCCAAGCGTTGGAGTGAACAACAATGTTCAAGATTGAAACCGGCGCGCATCGTTACTCTTCCTGGAAGTTGCAGTAAGCCAAGCGTGAACCAAGAGTTCCATGCCGTGCACGACCCACCAGCAACAGACACCAGTTGCTACAACGGACTATCTCACTCGCTAGGGGCAAGAGAGCAATTCGTCGCGAAAATCGCTTAGCCACCGAAGTCGTCGTAGGCGATATTTTCCGGCTCGACTCCCAAATCATCCAATAACTTGAACACGGCTTGATTCATCATCGGCGGGCCGCAGATGTAATACTCGATATCTTCCGGAGCCGGATGCGTCTTCAGGTACTTCTCATACAACACATTGTGAATGAACCCGACATAGCCAGTCCAGTTATCTTGAGGCAGTGGCTCCGATAACGCGATGTTGAACTTGAAGTTCGGGAACTCGGCTTCGATCTTGCGGAAGTGATCGACGTAAAACAACTCGCGCAAGCTCCGACCACCGTACCAGTAGGTGACTTTTCGGCCCGTCTTTAGGTTTTTGAATAACTCGAAAATATGGCTGCGCAAAGGAGCCATACCGGCACCGCCACCGATGTAGACCATTTCGGCGTCAGTGTCTTTAATAAAGAACTCGCCGTAAGGACCACTGATCGTGACTTTGTCACCGGGCTTCAACCCGAAAATATATGATGACATTTTGCCTGGAGGTGCATTGGGAACCTTCGGTGGCGGCGAGGCCACGCGAACGTTCAGCATGATGATGCCTTTCTCGCCAGGATAGTTCGCCATCGAGTAGGCTCGAATGACCGGCTCATCCACCTTGGACACATATTGCCAAATGTTGTACTTGTCCCAATCTTCGTGGAATTTGGGATCAATAACAAAGTCTTTGTAATTCACAACGTGCGGTGGGCATTCGATTTGAATATAGCCACCCGCTTTGAAATGAACATCTTCGCCTTCGGGAAGTTTGAGGACCAACTCTTTGATGAAAGTCGCCACGTTATTGTTCGAGATGACTTCGCATTGCCATTTCTTGGTTTCGAAGACTTCTTCCGGAACTTCCACCTTCATGTCTTGGCGGACCGCGACTTGGCAACTGAGCCGTTGACCTTCACGCGCCTGCCGTTTGTTGATGTGCCCTGTTTCAGTGGCCAGAATTTCGCCGCCACCTTCCAACACGCGAACTTTACACTGGGCACAAGTCCCACCACCGCCGCAGGCCGAAGAGACGAAAATCCCGGCTTCCGCCAAAGCACCCAGCAGTTTTCCACCGGCGGCCACGCAGACCTCTTTTTGATCGTTCACCAAGATTTTGACGTTACCTGTGTTCACCAAATTCTTGCGCGCGACCATGATGACGCCGACCAAGGCCAAAACAATGCCGCAGAAGAATACGACACCCAATATGATGGGAAGGACATCCATTACCAAATACCTTTAGATCCCGGAGAACGCCAAGAAACCCAACGCAATCAAGCCAATCGTGACGAAGGTAATTCCCAAGCCGCGCAGACCGGGAGGTACATCCGAGTATTTTAGTTTTTCACGAATTGCCGCCAGAAGCACAATCGCCAAACCCCAACCAAACCCCGAGCCAATTCCGTAAATGGTGCTTTCCACAAAATTGTAGCTGCGTTCGATCATGAACAAGGAACCACCCAGAATGGCACAATTGACGGTGATCAATGGCAGAAAAATTCCTAGTTCGTTAAACAACGCCGGCACATACTTCTCAAGCACCATTTCGAGAATTTGTACAATCGCGGCGATCACACCGATGAAGGAGATCAACCGCAAAAAGCTCAAGTCGATGTCGTCGCTGATCGCGCCCGGCCGCAACAGGAAGTAATCGATCAAATTATTGGCAGGAACCGTGATCGCCTGGACCGCAACGACCGCAATCGCCAAGCCAACGGCACTTTTCACGTTCTTGCTAATGGCGATGAACGTGCACATGCCCAAGAAGAAAACCAGGGCGAGGTTTTCGACGAACGCCGATTTGAGAAACAATCGGAATGCGTCTTCCGCTGAAATCAAGTCAAGCATGTCACTAAGCCTTTTCAATTTGAGCCGGTTTGGCAGTTCGGAGAATCCAAATAAACAAGCCAATCAAGAAGAAGGCACTTGGGGATTGAAGCATCAATCCCTGCGCGAATTCTCGCTTGAACTCGTCCGAAACTAGTTGTTGGCCAAACAAACTCCACGAACCAAACAACTCGCGAAACACCGCAATGACCATCAAAACCAAACTGTAGCCCAGCCCATTTCCAATCCCGTCCCAAAAGCTATCGGACGCATTGTTGGACATCGCAAAACCTTCGGCCCGCCCCATCACGATGCAGTTGGTGATAATCAGCCCAACAAAAACGCTCAACTCTTTACTGACATCGTACAAGTAGGCCTTGAGAAACTGGTCTACCACAATCACCATCGAAGCAATCACCGTCATTTGCACAATGATGCGGATGCTGCCCGGAATCCATTGCCGGATTGAAGCGATCGCGGCGCTGGAAACGGCAGTTACTAACGTGACCGCAATGGCCATTGTCAACGACTTGTCCAGTTTGGTCGTGACCGCTAAGGCACTGCAAATACCCAGGATTTGCAAGGCAATCGGATTGTTGTCCAGGATTGGACCAAACAAGATTTTACTGAGGGACTTTTTGGGGCTCGACATTACAACGTCTCCTGTCGTATCCGGCGCAGGTATGGTCCGAACCCTTGTTCGCCCATCCAATACCGCATCATGTTCTCTACACCCTTGCTCGTTATGGTCGCACCCGACAAACCATCGACTTGGGATTCCGTCGCGCTGTCGCCTTTCACCACGGTCAAAACGACTTTGCCCTGATCATCCAAGACGACCTTTCCATTCCAGCGAGCCTTCCAACCGGCGTTGTCGACTTCACCACCCAAGCCAGGCGTTTCCGCGTGCGAGTAAAAAGTCAGGTAGGCTGCCGTCTTAAGATCAGGCTGCAACGCCACGAATCCCTTCAAGGTGGACCAGAGGCCTTTTCCCCGAACGGGAAACACGTATCGCTTGGTCGAGTCCGTCCGGAGATAAACGTGCGAATGGTTTTCCCGTCGCTTGATTTGACCGTAATCCAATTCTAGCGGAATATCCGTGTATTGATCTTTCTTCCGCAACTCGGCAGCTTCGATCTGGCGGTACTGAGCCAAGCGACCTTGATATTGGTCGGTGACTTCTTCACCAGTCGCCAGATCGACCACAATGTTTCGAAAATTGGCAGCAAAGAAGTCGCTCACTTCTTGTCCACTCATTTTCTTGAACTTTGTACGCTCTTCGTCATCGGCCGCGGCGGCAAACAAAATGTTGCGCTGCGTGTCGATTTGCACCCATTTCTCTTGCTGGGGCTTGAGGCCAATCGCTGCCGCCGAAACCAACAGAGCGCAAACCGCGCACACTGCTCCGGCTACAGTAAAGATGTAGGAAATACTATCACGCTGCATTTCGCGCTAACCTCCGCTTGATGTTGGCTTGAACGACGCAGTAATCAATAAACGGCGCACAACAATTGGCGAATAAAATCGCCAACATGATTCCTTCGGCGTAGCCAGGATTCAAGGCTCGCACCAGCACGGTCATGAAGCCAATCAGAATCCCATAAGCCCATTTACCTGCCTCGGTCATTGATGCAGAAACGGGATCGGTGGCCATAAACACGGTACCAAATGCGAATCCGCCGAGCACCAAATGCCACTCGGGAGTCGCTGAGCTAATCCCTAAATCGGACGGCACTTGGCTCAGCATGAAACTGAACCCAGCCATACCAATCACGCAACCCGCCATGATTCTCCAGGAGCCAATGCCCGAAGCAATCAAAACGATCGCTCCTAACAAACAAGCCAAAGTCGAAGTCTCACCCATCGAACCATGCATATTGCCGATGAACGCATCCCACCAGGTCAACGGTTGGGCGATTTCCTGGCCTGCCACCGACCCTTGAAGTCCTGCCAAGGTCTCGGTGACTTTCCCGCCCGTTCCCTTGATCGCCAACGCTCCCAAGCCGGTCGCCCCGGAATAGCCATCGACAGAAGTCCAGACATTATCACCGGAGATAAACGGCGCGTTGTTGAAGTATAAAAACGCACGGGCTGTCAAAGCCGGATTCAAGAAGTTTTTCCCGGTTCCACCGAAGACTTCCTTGCCGACAACCACACCGAAAATCATTCCCAGAGCCACCTGCCACAGCGGCATATCCGCCGGCAACGTCAGCGGCAACAACGAGCTCGTGACCAAAAAACCTTCATTAATTTCATGGCGCCGAATCATCGCGAAGAAGGCTTCGCATAGACCACCTGCCGCCAAGCCAACAAACCAGATCGGAAAGAAATACAAGGCGCCATGCAGCAACGACTTGCCTAGATGTGTTGGACTTAAAAAGTTGCCACGAAAGGTTCCGGCATCGGTCCAATCGTAATCAAACCACTCGAGAATCGGCATCCGCCAATTCGGTAGCTTTTCGTTGCTCGTAAAGACTCTGAGCAAATAGTCATTGGTTGTCGCATCGGCTGGAGGCGAAATCTTCAAGGCAACTTTCGCGGCCTCCAAGTCAAAGCTATCGCCTTGCTTTTCCTGCATTTGCTTGATCGCGGTCGCGTAAATCAAGTTGGCCTGGAAGCCGGTGTTGTAAAGCGCCATGAACACGCACGGAATCAAGGCCACCACAACCACGGTCATCATCCGCTTGAGGTCGATGGCGTCCCGGACATGGGTTGAACCCTTCGTCGTTTCACCCGGCGTGAAAAGAAAGGTGTCGTGAGCTTCGTACAAGGGGTACAGCCGCTCCAACTTTCCACCTTTGTGAAACCAACGCTCCACATAGTCATGCTGCCCGCGAATAAACTTGCCGATCCACTTCAACACAGCGATTAACCCTCTTTCTCAATCAGAGTCAAGTTCTGACGCAATGCCGCACCGTAATCGTATTTTCCTGGGCAGACATAGGTACAAAGTGCCAAGTCTTCTTCCTCCAACTCCAGCGCTCCCAACGCTTGAGCCAGATCTGTATCTTTCGTAATCAATGCCCGTAACAACTGGGTCGGCAAGATATCCAACGGCATGACCTTTTCATAACTACCGTTGGGAACCATCGCCCGCTTGCTACCGCCCGTCGAGGTTGTGAAGTCAAATCGCTTTCCTGACAACAGCGACCCCAGATAGATTTTCGCCAAGGAAAACTTGTCTGCGCCCGGCATTTGCCAACCTAAGAACTCACGTTCCGTACCTTCTTCCAAGACCGCAATTTGCTGGTGGTAGCGTCCCAAGTGATGCTCTTGATCGCTCCTTCGGCGACCACTCAAGATCGAGCCGGAAATGACGCGGTTGTTCTCGCCAATCAACTCGCCTTGCGTCAACTGATCCAAGTCCGCTCCGAGATAAGTCCGAACCAGTCGCGGTGACTTGACCCGTGGACCAGCTAATGCGATGACCCGCTGCCCATCCACGTGACCTGTCCGGAACAAGGCACCAATTGCGATGACATCTTGATAATTGATGTACCAAACCGATTTTTTCGGTCCCACCGGATCAATAAAGTGGATGTGAGTGCCTGGCAAGCCAGCCGGATGGGGACCAGCAAACTCGTGATACTTCACGCCATTGAGTTTGGGGGCCGGCACGCGACTCGCAGGACCTGTGCAAACATGGACGGCCTGATCGCCTAGACACGTCAAGACTTCCAAGCCCTTCTCGAAGTCTGCCGGTCGTTCGATGGCAACGCTTTGAGGATCCGCCGCCAAGGGGTTTGTATCGATAGCGGTTACAAAAATCGAGTGGGGCAGTTGCTTCGGATTGGCCACGCGGCCAAAGGGTCGAGTCCGCAGACCGACCCATGCACCTGATTTCAACAAATTATCGTAAATCAGATTACGCGGCACTTTACTCAGATCGTCATACGTTGGGTAAGTAATTTTCGCCGCTTGTCCCGCCGGTGGGTCAGCGATTTGGACCTCGACCGAGATGAACCGCCGCTTTTCGCCGCGATTGATGGCTTTGACGACCCCCGCCACCGGCGACGAATAGTGCACGCCCTCCGTCTTTTTGCAGGCAAACAAGGGCTGGCCCGCCGCGACAAAATCGCCTTCATTGACCAGCATCGTGGGCTTCATTCCCACGTAATCAGAACCCAATATCGCAACCGAGGTCACGGTTTTCTTCGAGTCGATTTTTTGTTCTGGTTCACCCGAGATCGGGAGATCACAACCACGTTTAATTGAGTGAATCATCGTTCGGCAATCACCAAGAGATTACTGCGGCCGGAGAGTCCATCAAAGCCTCCCGCTTTGAATTCGACCCAATGCTAAGCGGGCAATCCTAAACCGGATCAAAAAAATGGTCAATTGGATTGTGTCAGGCGACTGGTGTTGCCACGAGGGCCCAACAAATCAACGAACCGGTAGCGGGACGACTCCAGACGTACGACCGAATCTCAAGAGAATTCACAACACCAACTCGGCGAGCCATGATGCTATTCAGCGCGCCGGCAACTCAGAAATTTGAAAGTTTCGAAAATCTACTTGAGTGCCGGGGTCGTGAGCCTGCAGCATGATGGGGCCGGCTTCTAGTCTCCTGCCACGCCGAGGATTTTCGTGAGGCTGACGCTGGTCGGACCAATCGGTGACTTGGTAGCCATTGACCCAGACGGAAATCTGGCCGCCACAAACCACCATGACTTTACGAAACCACTGGCCGTTGTCGGCGACCACTCGGCGGGCGTCGACGCGACGAAAAATGCCGCCTGTGCCGCAATCTTCGGGACGGCTGCGATCATTTTCCACAAAGCCGTTGTGAATTTGGCTTTCATAGCCATTGAGATTCTCGCCAGGTATGCAACGAAAAAAGACGCCGCTGTTCGTTCCGGCCTGGGTTCGCGCCTCCACCGACAGAATGAAGTCCCCAAAACTGGCCGTCGTGGCCAAGTACCCTGGTCCTCCACGCAAGGCGAGCCCCTCCGCATTCATTTCCGCCCGAGCGTTGGCGAGGCCACTGGAATCAAAACCCGCCCCCGCGGTCAAAGATTTGAATTGCTCTGAAGTCGGAAGCAGCGGCAACACAGAGATTTGCTCGACCAGCAACGTCCCTGCTGCCACTCGAAAGCCAAGGTAGCCCCGCCCGAGAGCCACTTCGACCTGCTGCGGCTCTGTGTCCGCCTGGCCAGTGGCGTTAAGAAACAAAAACCGAATCGTCGAATTCGACTGCGACGGTGCCGGTGGTTCCACTTGGACCACCAGCTGTGGATATTCAGGCTTTAGTGGTAGCGACAAATGATCCACATTGGCCGCACGGCCTTCGGGGTTGGCCAACAGTCGTAATTCGGCTTGCCCACCCGGATCAAGTTGATATCTGAGGTGCAAGGCAAAGCCTCCGAATTGGGCCGAGGTTCGTGGTGCATCTCCCGCACGCAGTTCGAACTTGCCGTCCTTGATCGAACTGGGATTGATACCGCGCCAACCAAATGTCGTGGTTCGATCAAACAGTTGGATCCAGCCTCGCTGCCAATCTTGGCTAACGGCAGCGCGAACATCTGTCACCACGGACTCCAGACTTGGCTGCTGAGCGGCAAGGTCTGAAATTAGGCCACTCCCGCAGACGAGTCCGAAAATCGACCAGCGTACGATCATGGAAACGAAGCTCATTGGTGGTTGTCCATTCCTAAGATCTCGCGTTGCAACCATGCCCTGGCGTACGTCCAATAACGGTGGGCCGTCCGTTCGGAAATCTCCATAGCGACGGCTGCTTCGCTCATTGTCAATCCGCCAAAGTACTTCAACATGACCAAGCGGTAAGCCGCCGGATCCTCTTGTTCGAATTTGGCGAGCGCCTCGTCGAGACTGAGCAAGCCTTCCCAATCCGTTTCATCGGCCAAAGTAATTTCTTCTGGCAATTCGGTTCGTTTGAGACGACCACCACGTTTGTCGCTACGCCGTCGTCGCGCCGCTTCGATCAAAATCCGGCGCATGGCTTCGGCCGCCGCCGCAAAGAAGTGGTTGCGGCTACGAGGTTGCCAGGCCGATTGCGGTCCCGTTTGCGAAGGGGGGCGCCAGAGCCGAATAAAGGCCTCATGCACCAACGCTGTCGGTTGCAGTGTGTGATCGGCGCGCTCTTGAGCCATCTTGGCCGCGGCCATTTTTCGCAGTTCGTCATAGACCAGCGGTAAGAGTTCTGCGGCAGCTGCTGTCTCCCCGGCGTCCACCCGCTCAAGCACTCGTGATACTTCGGACAATCCAACAACTCCTAACGGGCGGAAGGCGATTTTGTGGCGAATGAAACTTTGGAAAACCCACATTGACGCGAGATATCTAATAAGGCGACGACGGGGCCAATTTCGATCTGATCGTCAGGATGAATCACGACTGGCGCTTCCGCATTGATCGTCACGATTCTTTGCAAATAGTCACGGACTTCGGCAGCACTGCCGTACGCTTGGTCATTAACACGGTACTGCGGGTTGGTCGGTTCCCCAGTGAGTCGAACGACAATTCGCTCGAAGTCGACCTCGGGATCCAAGTCGTCCAAGTTCGATTCCAGCTTTCCCGCCTCGCGACTGACGTTGCTGGGTAGCAAGCGTTCGATCGCTTGAAAGCTGATCGTCCACACAAAGAAAATCAGCAACAAAAACACAACGTCGATCATCGGCGTCATGGCCGAGTTCATATCCAGGGAGTCGGCGCGATGGGAGCGGGTGACTCTCATGAGGCTGGTGCCTCCTCCGGCGAATAGACCGCAAACGTCACGTTCCAGATGCCCTGCTGGACACAGCCGGTTAGAATTGGCTGGACAAACTCGTAAGGCGTTTCTCGCGCGCAGCGGATACGAACTTCAAAGCTCTCGCGTTCTTTTTCGTTCAAGCGTTGGAGCGCCTCGCCGATCCGCGCGCCAAGTTGCTCGCGCGGCACCTCTTCATCTTGGATGACCACGCGACCATCGGCCAATAAGTTGATGATCAAGCGTGGATTCGTCATTTTGGTGGGGTGAGCCCCCGTTTTGGCAATCGGTAGCGCCAACTTGACCTGCTGCTCCTGTCGCGTCAAATGACTGGAGATCAAGAAAAAAATGATCAGCAGAAATACGACATCGATCATTGGGGTCATGTTGAACCCCAACGATCGATCGCGTTTTTGAGCAGGCATGGCAACCATACGTGACGTGCTTCCTGGGGAAACAAACCAACGACTAGTCGTTGGTCATCTTGCCACTAATCAAATGGATGAACTCGGCATTCGAATCGAACCGACCCAATTGTTTGGTCAATTGTTCCATCGCTTCGATGGGGTTCATCTGCGTCAAGGTACGTCGCAATGCGGTCACGGCAGTTAACGTTCGCTCAGGCAACAACAGCTCTTCACGTCGGGTGCCGCTCTTGGAGATGTCGATGGACGGCCACACGCGGCGCTCGGCCAACTTGCGGTCCAAGACCAACTCCATGTTGCCGGTTCCCTTGAACTCTTGAAAAATCAGTTCGTCCATCCGACTGTCGGTATCGATCAAGGCTGTCCCAGCGATCGTGACGGACCCACCTTCTTCAAAGGCACGAGCGGTGGCAAACAATTTCTTCGGGATATCCATCGCCTTGATGTCCACACCTCCCGACATCGTTCGCCCGGAATCTCCCACCCATTTGTTGAACGCACGTGCCAAACGGGTGATCGAATCCATCAGCAAGAAGACATCTTTACCCATTTCGGCCAAACGCTTGCAGCGTTCAATGACGAGTTGGCTCAACCGTACGTGGCTTTCGATCTCCTCGTCCAAACTGCTGGCGATCACTTCACCATTGACGTTGCGACGCATGTCGGTGACTTCTTCAGGCCGCTCGTCGACCAACAATACAATAAGTTTGGTGTCCGGATAGTTATTCGAAATCCCTTGGCTGATGTGTTGCAGCAAGATCGTCTTTCCACTACGAGGTGGAGCGACAATCAATGCCCGTTGCCCCTTGCCCATCGGTGCCAAGAGGTCAATCACCCGGTTTGTCAGCGGCTTGGCACCCACCTCCAAACGATACCACTCTTCGGGATTGATTGGCGTCAGCGAGTCGAACGGCTTGATGTCCAAACAGGCTTCGGGCTCCAAGCCATCCACGTCGATGATTTCCTTCACGCGTGGACCGGTTTGACCACGACCAGGTCGGATCATGCCACGTACCATCATTCCTTCGCGCAGCCCAAATCGCTCGATCATGGTGCCAGGCACAAAAGGATCGGTTCGTTCGCGTGAGTAGTTGTTCGCGGACTTCCGCAAGAACCCGTAGCCGTTCGGATGCATTTCCAGCATACCGACTTCTTCGTGCAGCTCGACCGACGCATCATCAAAGCGATCCTGCTCTTGCATGTAAGGATCGTTGGCGCGAGGAGCTTGGTAAGGACCACGATAGTTCGATTGACGTCCCCCCGGCATTCGTCGACCACCACGTTGCGCGGGGCCCGGGCCCGGACCGCCCGGTCCTGGTCCACGACCACCTGGATTGTAGCGACCATTGGGACGCCCCGATCCCATCGCTGGGCGGCCCTGCGAACGCGGTTGATGACGCGGATTCGAACCGCGTGGATTCATGTGTCGGTTCCCGTGGCTCGCACCTGGACCCGGACCAGGAACACGGCCACCACCTTGGCGACTGTTCGGTCCCGCCTGCCGACCACGCGGGTTTCCCGATCGGCCGCTGTTGCGCTGGGAGTTGGCGTAGGGATTGTCACTGTCGAGATCGCGATCGTCGCCGAAATCGCTCAAAAAGTCTGGATTATCCAATTCGGACGTCGATTCATAATCGTACGACGTTCGTCCATAACCGCTGTTCCGGCCTCCACGGTCCCCCGAGCCACGGTCGCCCGAGCCACGATCGGCCGAGCCTCGCTCGCCCGCATCTCGCTCCGAACCACCGCGAGGGCCACGCGATTGACCACGTCCGCCGCGCTCCGCACCGCCACGCTCCGCCGCGTTGCGTTCCACGTTACCACGGTCAGAGGCACCACGATCAGAGGCGCCACGATCGAAGTCGGCATAATCCCCTGCACTTTGATCGGTGTCGGCCGGTCCTCGCGACGGAGGACGGCGCTTCAAACGCGGTGGAGAACCATCGAAGTCGTCAGCCGCGCGAGAATCCAATTCTTGATAACCAGCGGACCGATACCCTGACTCAAAGTTGTCCTCTGTATCCGTGTCGCTGGTTTCACTTCGTCGCCGCCCGGTTGGCCGTCCGCGACGTGCCGGGCCAGGACCCGGGCCTGGGATGGACGTTGGGATTGGCGTCGGCCCCGGAGCTGGAATATCGCCATCGACGACATCTTCATTGGCATAATTGCGACGACCACGACGGGGGCGAGAAGCACCAGTTTGCGGACTGTCGTATCCATCGTCATAGCCACCGCGTGGTCCCGGACCTGGAATCTCAGAGGCCGGAGCAGAATAAGATGCCTCGGCGGGAGTAGCATCTAGCTCCTCACTCTTCCTTCGTTTCTTTCCCATTTATTTATCACCGTGTCATTGCGATACAATCGGCCACCCAAACCCATCATCAACAGAAGATGTCGTTGGCAACCAATGTCCAAACCAAGATAGAAAACAAAGTCGAAGGTCTACTCGCGGGCCACTTGCCCAACGCAGATAGAACGACCTTCTCACGAAACTCTGTTTTCCGAGCCCCGAATTTCCCAAACTTAGAACTTCCCGAGTGAAGCCTCGGAGACCATTCTCAGACGCCATTCTCCGTACGATAAAACAACGAGTTCCATCCGAACGAACAGCCAGAAGGGATTTGCCCCAACCAAACAAGCATCGGCCTTGACCGGCAACCGACGAAACCGAAAACAGATTGTCACGGCGGTAACCGAACCATTAAGACGCTGGCAACGAAAGATTAACAAGCATCAGCTCGCTACCGCGTTCGCCTAGTTATACAGCTTTCTCGACTTCATTCAAGCCCGCTTTATCGACCTGCCGCCCGCTCGACAACGCCGCACGCGCCTCCACGGAATCGGACCCCCAACAGATACCTTCGCAAAACTTTGGGCAGAATAAGCCTGTGCTTTGGAGCGGCAATCTGGCAGCCAACCGTGGATGTCTGGAAGAGAAAACAAAGAAAGCCGGAGAGTTGCCCAACCCTCGACGAACAACCCCTAGACCGTCTAGTCCTGAGCTCCCGCGATCAGAGCGATCCGCCGGAACTCGACTACTGCCTCAAGTCTTTCACGGCATCGGCCACTTGTCAACGCCGAAGCCAGTGGTTTTTGAGATTCTTCTGCAAACGAGTCGATTTATTCGGGAAAACTGGCTAATCTCGGCCCCAATCCTGGCGACCGCGATTTGTTTTTTTCTCGGACACTTGTCGTTTGGCCGACAAACGGCGCTGCTTGGCCGCCCGCGAAACCGTCGTTGGCTTGCGGATCTTCGGGGGCACGAGCGCTTGCAAAACGATCTGTCGAATCTTGGCATGACAAAAGGCCAAGTTTTCGCTTTGATTGCGGGACTGGTGACTAGAAACTACCAAGCATCCTTCGTTGTTGATCCGGTTGCCAGCCTGGGTGCGAATCCTGGCCGCGACTTCGGCACCCAAAACCTGATTGGCCGCCATGTTCCAGTGTACGATGGCCTTTGAATTGACTTTGTTCACGTTCTGACCGCCTGGACCCGGCGACCGGACGAATTGGACCGACAACTCGTCTGGCTCGATCGTGATCTGACCGTTAACGAAGATAGCAGCACTCACGAAGACACTTCCTTTTTCAGCAGCGTTTGCTGAAGTCGAGCCAATTGACCACAAAACTCCCGCAGCGCCCGCGCCCGATGACTAATGACGCTCTTGGCGGCGGTGCCCAACCGCCCAAACGTCACATGGTACTCGAATAGCTCAAACAATGGATCGTATCCGAAACCACCCTGCCCATCGGCCTCCTGCCGTAATCGTCCGCGACAGATGGCTTCACTGCGAATCCGAATCGTGCCGGTGGGGTCCGCCAAAGCAATATGACACACGTAATAGGCGGTTCGTTCGTCGTCGGGGACGCCTTTTAGTTTCTCCAAAAGCAGCCGGTTATTTGCCTCGTCGTTGGCGTGTTCCCCGGCAAATCGAGCCGAGTAAATCCCGGGGGCTCCGTTTAGGGCATCAACACAAATGCCGCTGTCGTCACAGACGGTCCAGCAACCCGTGGCCAATGCGTATCCCCGAGCCTTTTTTTCTGCGTTCTCGGCAAAAGAAGTCCCATCCTCCACCACTTCGGTGATTCCGGTGAAATCAGCCAGCGTTTGGAGGCGCAGACCTGTTCCTTGCAAAAGTCCTTCCATCTCTCGCAACTTTTTCCGGTTTCCGGTTCCTAGCACCAAACAATCAATCATGGCAAAATATGTAGCTCCACCATACGCGAAGACCAAGGTAGTTTCCAACCGTGAATGTTACTGTAAACGACCAATCCCAGCAGTACCCTAACCCATTGAACATTGCGCAATTGTTGGCTCAATTGGGTTTGGCGGGTCGGCCAGTGGCGGTGGAACTGAATCAAGACCTCGTGCCCAAGGCCCAACACGAGGAGACCTGGCTGAAAGACGGCGATCACCTCGAAGTTGTGTCGCTGACGGGCGGAGGATGATGTCACCCCGATGAACTCGAATTTGATGAACGATCAACCGACGAAAGCTTCGGCCTATTCTATCCCACCGTTACAGGTCGGTTCCCACTGCCTGAATAGCCGCTTGATTTTGGGATCTGGACGTTACCGCAACTTGATCGAAATGCGAGATTCGTTGGAAGCCAGCGGGACCTCCTGCGTTACCGTCGCAGTCCGTCGGGAACGTCTCTTCGATGAATACGGGCAGAATATATTGGATTATTTGGATTTGACTCGCTATTGCTTGCTGCCCAATACGGCCGGCTGCTACGACGCGGTGATGGCCGTTCGTTGTGCGAAGATGGGACGCGAGATCTTGCAGAGTCTGGAAAACCCGGGTGCTAACTGGGTCAAGCTGGAATGTCTGGGCGATCCGAAAACCCTACTGCCTGACCCTTTAGAAACTTTGCGAGCCACGGAATCTTTGGTTGAGTTGGGCTTTGAAGTTCTGGTCTACACCAGCGATGACCCGGTCCTCGCTCGCAAACTCAAAGCGGCTGGCGCAACGGCCGTGATGCCCGCCGGTAGTCCGATTGGCTCCGGGCAAGGTATTTTGAATCCCAACAATCTCTCGATTATCTTGGAATTCCTCAAAGGCGACGATCCCAACTACCCTGTCATTATCGATGCGGGCGTCGGCACGGCGAGCGACGTTGCTATTGCGATGGAACTTGGGGCCGATGCCGTGCTCCTCAATACCGCAGTGGCTCATGCCCGCCAGCCAATTCCCATGGCTATCGCGATGCGTCTCGCAACCGAGGCTGGCTACTGGGCCGCGCGCTCCGGTCGCATACCCAAGAATCGTTACGCGACCGCTTCCAGTCCCGAATCGGGTGTGATCACCTCTCGACCCAATCTGTAACTGCGGATCAAAGGCAACTCGATTCGCTTCAATTCTTGGTTCCGCCACCATCGCGACAGAATAGTCCCCGGCATGACCCTTTTTTGCACGGGGCCGATACCCGTTGTCAAGTCCTAGGCGATGGTTAGCTCATGTGAAATGAGCCGCCACCTTTCTTAACGCTGAACCGCAGCGCGACGGTTTCGACGCAACATCACCAACGAACCGACCGCGAACAAAATCGCTCCGCTCGTTGGTTCCGGGACTGCCGTAAAGTTGGCTGTCAATCCATAGAACTGCGTCTTGATCGCGACCGTATCTGGATTATTGGCGCCGGTCACGCGGACGAAATAAGTTCCTGCAGTGGCCAGGTTGAAATTGATCGACTCGTTTCCGCCCAAGCCAGTACCGTTGGCCAGAGACAATAAAGTCGTGCCGTTGGTATCGAACAATGCCAATGAAAGATCGCTTCTTTGTTTGGTGTTGAACGACGCACTATTCGCGGTATAGGTGAATCCTAAGGACTCCACCAACAAATCAATGGTTCCGCCGCTATTGACGGTCAATGACCAAAAATCTGTGTCGTTCGAGTGGTCGATACTAACAAAATCAGTGGCATCGCCGGCGACAGCAAACGTGCGTGCCGAATCCCCCAAGGAGATCGTTCCGCCGTTGTTCAGGGTACCCAAGTCTGTAGCCCGAGCAACCACATCGTTCCCCAAGCCGCCCGAACCTTTCTCGAAGAAGTCGCCATATCCACGGTGGGCCATCAAAATATCGTGATGTTGTGGACCATCGAAACTAGTGTCGGCGGACGGATTCATAAGCTGACGCGCTGTCGCCGCCGTTTCCACGTGCTCCATTCCCAAACCATGCCCATGTTCGTGAGCGACCACGTTTCGCAATCTTCGCGAGTTGTTCGTGGTGGTGTTGTAAAAGTTGTCATTAGTATCGATGACCATATCGCCAACATTCGGGAAAAAATTGAAGGCCAAAATATTTGAGTTGCCGTCAATGTTTCGCCCGCCAATTCGCACATCAGCCCTGACGTTCAATACACCGCGATTTCCAGCCGAATTGGTGCCCGAAAATGCGACTCCATCATCTGCCGCTTCATAAATGTAACTCATGCCGCTGACAGCGCTCCAACGATCGAACGTGCTTTGATACAGTCCAAACCAAGGACGCTGCGTTAAGTCAGACCCACCAGGACCGGATCCGTAAATCGCATCCATTCTTGCGATTAGATTATTGTTCCCATTCGGACCGACACCGAACGAAGGAATCGACGTGTTCACCGCTGCAAAACCCCACGTCAATGTCAAAGGGTTGCCCATGCCGTAACCTTGGCCCGGCGTCAACGCGGTACCACCATCCCAACGGCTAATGTCGAGAGGCTGGGCATTCACTTCCGTCAGGCAAAAAAACACGACAATCAAAGCCGACAGCGAAGAATAGAATCGATTCATTTTTGGGTCGACCAAATAGGAAATGGGAAAAGACAACCGTTGATTATCCCGCAACCGAATTGCCGGAAGCGCACCGAAGGGAAGATCGGCCTGCCTACAATCGCTACCATCGATACAATTCGCACCAGTGTATTTGGTTCGAAACGTCAGTCAACGCCCAAGTAACATTCTGGACGCATTTTATGGAGTAACAATTTTTCGCCGATCAGCTACCAACGAATTGCCTCACTGCGGGCAAACACCCCACTCAAACGCCTGTTTGCTAGCAAAACTTGGGCCGGTGAGGTTTGAAGTTGAAAACACTGTTGCCAGCACGAAACGACTGCCGATGAAGAGCTAACGAACGTAACGGTTATGCGTTGCGGGTGCGCCCCAGGATAGGACGTGCCCCAAGGGCCATGCTGTTTCTACCGAGACCCGCCGAGGTACGTAATGGTTTTTGTATCCCGATTACCGCGACCTGTGGGCCTAGCATTGGGCTTGACGATGGCAGCATTTGGGTTTGAAGCGACCCAAAATGACCTGTTGCATGGGCAAACACTAAACGGCAATCGAGTGTCTGGGGTTCCGATTCACCAAATTAGTCCGCGGCCGGTGGGGCCTCCTGCGAATATCGGCCGGGTCCCCACGGCTACGACGCCCAACGACGGCGTTACCGTAGAACGACCAAGCTATCCACAACCTGCTTCGGCTGCCGTTACGGGGGAAGCGGTGATGTCACCGGCAGGAATGACGGACGTGACCCTGCCCGGATACATCTCGCCCACGGTGGAAGTGCTCGCGCCGGCCAGCACCAACAAACAAGCTCAACAAGAGGCGTTATCGCTTATACCCTGGAACGAACTGAATGCTGACGGTCGCAAGAAGATCAAGGATATCGTAGACAACCCGTCGATGTATCGTCGTTTGCCGGTCAGCCGTATCCACTGTGACCCACAATTTTATCAGTTCTCGATCCGCAATCCTGAAACCATCGTTGGTTTGTGGCAAGCCTTTGGCGTAACTTCGATGGGCTTGCAGCGAACCGGGCCCTATACATTTGCCGGCGACGACGGAGCGGGAACTGATTGTACGGCCGAGTTAATCTACGGCGATCAAGAGAGACACATTTATGTTGGGAGCGGGACTTACGAGGGGCCGGTGTTCAAGCGCAAAGTAACCGGCCGCTGCGTTGCCATCCTCAAGACCGACATGACCCCCGGTGCCCAACAGTACGCTTTGACCAATCAGCTGGATGTCTTTTTGCGAGTTGACAACCTGGCCGCCGACATGATTGCTCGGACCTTGCAGCCCATGGTCGGACGCACGGCCGATCACAATTTCAATGAATCGCTGTTGTTCCTACAAGCCTTTTCCGAAACTGCCGCCAACGATCCACAACGGGTTGCGCATCTCGTGCAGCAACTATCGCAAGTTCAACCGGAGACCAAGCAACAATTCAAGCAAGTCGTCGCAACCGTCCCTGACCGCCAAAAGCAGTACCAAACCCAACGCTAACGACCACCTGGTCTACTTTAGCAACTCCGCGAGCGTCGCTTCTACAGCGCGAGCGATCTTAGACCATTCCGGACCAGCCGACGGATACTTCTGGTTGATTTCGAGTTCGATCCCCATGTAACGTGTGGCCGGAAACAGCTTCCGCAAGGCGGTGGTCAATCCGTCCGCACGCCCCAAGTACGGATAGTTACGACGAACAGTTAAGTGGGGAAGTTTTTGATCCAGCAACCGCTTCCAGTCATCACACAGGGCCCGCTCGCTCGCGCGCTGGGGATCGTAGAGCAGCCCCAAGTCAGCGGTGCGTGGCACGCCCTCCCAGACACCGGTGAAGCTGTGCAACGACACGTGTAAAACCCTCCGACCGGACTTCATTCTGTTACGTACATCCCGTTCGATTGCTGTCCGGTGCGGCACGTAGTATTGCCCAATCAATTGCTGCTTGGTTGCCGCGGAAAGTGAATCAGTAAACTCGCTAAACAATCGTCGGTGGTGGAGCGAACGGTTGACTTCGATCAGCAACCGGGAGACCTTGGTGGCAAATAGCGGAACTTGAAATCGGCTTGCCAGTTTCTTCCCCAGATCGAGGGTACCGGGGTCCCAACCGCGATGACTCTGGAGCACCTCCTGCTGCCCTTGAAACAGGGACCGAAACCTTGCCGGAACAGCCGCTGTCGCATGTTCACAAGAAAGCACCAAGGCCGTTTCCATTGACAGGCCTCTTTCTGGCTCAGCAAGATGCCGAAGATTGGAAAGAAACTCCATCGGCCAAACAATTGGCCAATCGACGATAGGCGGTGTTCAAGGCGGACGCTTGATGGTTCACCTCGCTCCCGGCGGCAGACTCCGACCCAACGGCGGCTAAAATTCGCCTGGCCAATGGTCCATGGTTGAAGATCAAGTTGAGGTTGGGCTCGTTCGCCAGAGAGTTAGCGGTCGTTGCCACTTCGCGCCTTAGATGTCGCCAGACCTCTTGAATGGTCGCTCGAGGCGTCGATATCCCGAAGTGACTCAAGTATCTCGCGTCCTCGATCAAGGTCTGGTCGCCAGCGCGAAGCGCGTCACGAAAAATCGAGCTCAAGGAGTCCGTCGAGCACCCTTGCTGTTCTCGGCTTGAACTCCATCGTTCGCCCACCAACGCTTGCAGGGTCGCGACAACCAATTGCGCGATCGCCAGATCCGCGCCGGGATGCTCTTGCGTGTCGATGACCCGAATCTCAATCGATCCGCGATCGAACCGGGCAATGGCACCGCGGGCGTTCAAAAACGGCTGTTGCAAAATGCCTTCGGGGTCATACGGGGCGATGGCGGTGTACAGGGGCTGGAAGATTTCCGAATGATATGCCGCTTGACTGAACACGGGCTCCGGAACAATCTGCCCCGCGACCTGTCGAATCTTGGCCGAGTTGTGACGATAAACTTCCATGCGATAGTCCAAGAAGCCTGTCGCTCGTCCGTCGGCGTAGGGAGAACTGCAGGCCAAGCCCGGCAAGAGCGGCAGGATCAAGCGAATGGCGGCGTGCAGTAGCGAGAACTCTTCATCGTTGGCAAACGGCAAGTTGAGGTGCATGCTCTGCAAATTGGCCCATCCATGCCCACGACAGTCAAAGACACGATTGAATGCTTCGTAGATGACCGCTGAATCATGGGGCCAAAGCTTGAGTTCTTGGAACGGATTCATCCACGGGTGCATGCCCGTCGGCAATAACGTCGCGTCGAATTCATTCGCTAGATGATTAAGGTTGGCAACACTTTTTTGAAACTGCTGGGCAACGCCGACCAGCGACCGAACAGGCTCAGTTGTTTTCAACTCAATCACATGCAGTGCTAATTCGTTGGACCAAGTGATCGGGCCGTCCTCAAAATCCGAGGTCAATTCGCCGGCAGCGCGCGTCAATAACTTATCGGCGATCGGCAGTACATTCAGCGTCCTGCGATCGACGATCATGTACTCCAATTCGATTCCGCAAACTTCGAACAAATGATATTGGCTCATGTCTCTTACATTCCTTGTAACAACTCGTGTATCGCCAAATACGGGGGATCGGCCTTAATAATGCAGCGACTTTCGTTGTTCGATGCGACGGAGGAAGACGCTCATGATGCGGTGATAGAGATCGTCCTTGAGTACTTCATCTTCGATCCCAGCTTCAATGTTTGGGTTATCATTGACTTCGATAATATAAAATTTGCCGTTGGATTCTTTGACGTCCACACCGTACAAACCATTGCCGATCAAGCCCGCGGCTTTAACCGCCAATTGAACCGCTTTTCGTGGAGCCCAATCGACCGGCACCGTTTCATAATTGCCGTAGTGGTCGCTGCCGTTGTCGTTGTGATTGATGATTTGCCAATGGCCACGCGCCATGAAGTATTTGCAGGCGAACAGCGGTTGTTGGTCCAACACACCAATCCGCCAATCAAACGTGGTTGGAAGGAATTCTTGAGCCACGACCAAGTCAGAATCTTCCAAGAACTTCTCTAGTTGCAATTCCAATTCGCTTTGGTCCTTGACCTTGATGACGCCCTGCGAAAAAGCGCTGTCCGGACGTTTCAAGACCACCGGAAAGCCGAGAACGTTGCCAATCTCATGCGCGTTGCCCTCGTGCGCGACGATGGTTCGCGGAATTGCAACCCCGTGCCTAGCCATCAATTCGGCCAGATAAACTTTGTTGGTACATCGTAAGATAGACTGAGGATCGTCCATCACCACCAATCCTTCTCCTTCCGCTTTACGAGCAAATCGGTAGGTGTGGTTTTCGATATACGTCGTATCCCGAATGAACAGACCATCGAACTGCGCGATCTTCGCGTAGTCGTCTTTAGTGATAATCTCGGCAGACATTCCCACGGCTTCTGCCGCACGGATAAACTTCTTGATCGCCTTCTCATTTGAAGGCGGTTGGGGATCCGTGGGACTCCGCAGGATGGCCAAGTCAAAACGGGTTGCGGCCCGACGTTTCGAGTGACTGCGACGACTGGCGAAAAACTCGGAGGCCGACTGAATCACAAACTCCCAATGATGCGAAGGGACTTCATTGCCGGAGATGGAATCGACTTTGCGGAGGTGCCAGCGCGACCGCCCCCCGAGCGAAAAGTAGGCCCGCAACATCGGACTTTGGAACTGATTGTATAAGGCCAACGCGAGCTTTTGGTATCGCGCCGCAATGTTTTGCCCGAAGTAAATACTTAACTCGAATTCGCTGGATTTTAACGACTGAAGACTGGACTGAATCAATTCATCGATTTCATCCGATACCATTCGAATCACGGATTTCGATTTGAGATCTCTCACGGTCGCGACACTGGGCAACGGCTTATGGCCCCGCGCCTCTGCTAACAGCGATACATAATATCCTGAGGTCTGGTAACGGTAGCTGCGACAAAGGTTGAAGACTTTGACGCCCCGTCGTTCACTGAACTTGCTGTCAGTCAAATACGTCGTGTCATCGACGACTTCGACGCCAGGAATACTCGCCGGCCAGTCATCAGGGCGGTTGGTCACAATCAGAACGGACATCGATCTATTTACTCGGTTGGATAATCAGCAGGTTGGCATCGTAAGTTAAAACCCCTAGCAAGATCGCGCAGATCAAGCGGTCGAAGCTGACATCATAGTAACGGTCTTCCGCAAACGGATTCGGAACGTACGGGTCAGCTACTCGCACGGTTTTCTTGGGTGGCGGTTTTTCCCCGCACAGTACCACGAAGTGCCCGGTTGGTGTTCCTCGCAAGTCGTCCGGCTTCATGTCGCGTTGACGCTCACGAGCGGACTGGTACAAGTAAGTCGAACTCAATCCAGTCAGAATCGGAATATCCAAGGACAGGTAATGGCGAATCAACGCCTTATTCAAGTCGTGCATTCGTACTTCGCCGCCCAACTTGATGAATTTCGCATAAGCTCGACAGGCCAAGTGCAGCTTCTGACCTTCTTTGAGGCGTATTTGTTCCTTCAGCTTCGCGATCAAGTCGACCTGAGGAAACCTCTCCAAGGGTGCCTGGAACTCGTCCTTGCGATGATCGTTCTTGCGGCGATCCGGGGTGAACCATGAGGGGTCAAAGACTCGGAGATTGTAGGTGAAAATCTTGGCTCGATAACCCCGTTCCAAGGCCAAAGTCCCCAGCATCACTGCTAACGTTCCACCATCATCCAAACTCGGTGTGTCGCGAATGACCTGGTCCAGTTCCAGTTCGTCACCAAAATATTGAAAAACGGCTTGGAGACAGGTTGGCCCGCAAGTGGTCTCGTCAGGCTGCGGAAGGATTGTGAAGTCCGTCAGAGATCCACTCATCAAATACGAAACTCCCAATCCGTGTCGAGATGCTTTGAGGCGTCTGGTGGCGCTATCTGCGTGAACCGCCATTGGTCCCAGCCATAGGACCCTTTCCCGACGGTCCGTAGCAGCTTATCCGTTTCCCCTATTTTGTGAAGTGCATTTGCGCGGGTCCTACTGGAAAGTACGGGTCCGACGGCTATACTTGGACTTAAGGTGAATATCCGGCGGGAGAGTTTCCCGGACGCGATCAGACAATTGACCTGACGTGAAACGAGTGCATTTCCACGTCAGTTGCGGTTGTTGCGGGTGCGTCTTGGGAACGCCGAAGGTGCAAGCAGACCCTGAATCGCTCAGGCAAATGGACCGCCGGGATTGAAACACCTTCTCTGGAGAGCGAGTCCCGCTATCGGCGTGGGCTCCACCGAAGGGGACGGTCGCTCGCTGCGACGATAACTCTCAGGTAGATGGACAGAGGGGTTGATTGGTTGCCTGCGTGGACGTGGATTGCTCTACGGTCCACCATCGCGGTCTCAGATCGCGGTCTCAGATCGCGGTTCAAGGCTGCGAACCAACGACACTGTCCCACTCTTTCCCCCAACTTGTTCCCCCAACTTGGGCCTTCCCGATGGGGTCCCTTAATTGGGCCTCCAATGAAGGCCCCTTACTTCGGAGTCTTCCCGATGGCTGCTTCCGGTCACGCTACGGTCGGCGTTCTACCCCCCTTTGTTTCACGTCATATTGGACCGCGCGATCATCAGATTCGCGAAATGCTCGCGGTGCTCGGATACGACTCCTTGGACTCGTTGACGCAAGCGGTTGTTCCGCCGCAGATTCGCTTTGACCAGTTGCTGAACTTGCCCGCGGGTGTATCCGAGGAATCGGCACTGCAAGAGCTCCAAGCTTTGGCCGCTCAGAATCGCGTTCTGAAATCGTATATTGGCCAAGGCTATTACGGCACTCACACGCCGAAAGTCATCCAACGCAACGTCCTCGAAAATCCGGCTTGGTACACGGCTTACACGCCGTATCAGCCCGAAATCTCTCAGGGGCGGCTCGAGATTTTGTTCTATTTCCAAACCATGATCTCGGAACTAACAGGCTTGCCAATCGCCAATGCTTCACTGCTGGATGAAGGCACGGCGGCCGCCGAGGCCATGACGTTGTGCCAACGCAGCAGCAAAGGAAATCGCACTCGCTTCTTGATCGCTAACGACTGCCATCCGCAAACGATTGAGGTTGTGACAGGGCGCGCCAAGCCACTCCAAATTGAGGTGGAACTTTTCAGCGAAAATGCAGGAGTAAAGAACTGGGACGGTGTTTTTGGAGTCTTGCTGCAATACCCTGGCAGCAGTGGTCAAATCCATGACTACGAGCGATTGATTGCTGCGGCGCACGCCCAGGGTGCTTTTGTGGTGCTGGCCACAGACCTTTTGGCTTTAACGAAGCTAAAATCTCCCGCAAGTTTAGCGGCAGATGTGGCCGTCGGTTGTGCTCAACGATTCGGTGTGCCTCTCGGGTTGGGCGGTCCGCATGCCGCGTTCATGGCCACCCGCGACGAACTCAAGCGAACCATCCCAGGCAGGTTGGTCGGCCAATCGATCGATCGTCACGGCAACCCGGCTTACCGGCTTAGTCTTCAAACTCGCGAGCAACACATTCGCCGAGAAAAGGCGACTTCCAATATTTGCACGGCCCAAGCATTGCTGGCGATCATGGCCACCCTGTATGCCATGTATCACGGGCCTGAAGGCCTACGCGAGATTGCCGATCGCGTCCACCGACTGACTTCCCAATTGGCAGCGGCTCTGCGGGCTGCGGGTTTCAAGCTGTTGGTGGACAAGTACTTCGACACGCTAACGGTTGATTGTGGAGCTAAAGCTCCGCACATCCTCGAAGAAGCTTTGGCTGCCGGATACAACTTCCGGCAAATCAAGGACAATTGTCTTGGCATCTCGCTCGATGAAACAACGACCAGAGACGACCTCGCCGCCGTGCTTCGCTGCTTTGGAGTGCAACTCGCAGTCGAAAGCATCGAGTCACCACTTACGGAAATGGATTGCCGCAGCGATCGATATCTAACCCAAGCCGTGTTCCATGGGAATCGCAGCGAAACTCAGATGATGCGATATCTTCGTCGGCTTTCCGAAATGGACTTGGCGTTGGATCGAGCCATGATCCCGCTCGGTTCCTGCACGATGAAACTTAATGCAGCCAGTGAATTGACACCAGTCACTTGGCCACAGTTCAACAGTATTCATCCATTCGCTCCTGTTGACCAATGGATTGGTTACCAAAAAATGGTTGATCAGCTCGAAGCGATGCTATGCGAGATTACCGGCTACGATCAGGTATCGCTGCAGCCGAATGCCGGGTCCCAAGGAGAGTACGCGGGCCTCTTGGCCATCAAGGCCTTTCATGAATCGCGAAACGATTTTGATCGCGACGTGTGCCTGATTCCTAGCAGTGCCCACGGAACCAACCCCGCCAGCGCTCAAATGGCCAATATGAAAGTCGTTGTCGTGAAATGCGACGCGGATGGGAATGTCGACTTGGCCGATCTAAGAGAAAAGATCGCCGCAAATGCTGGACGTGTCGCCGCCATCATGATCACCTATCCTTCGACCCATGGCGTGTTCGAGGAGGGTGTCACTGAGATTTGCCGCTTGGTACATGAAGCCGGTGGACAAGTCTACATCGATGGCGCGAACATGAACGCCTTGGTCGGCTTGGCCAAAGTGGGCAAGTTCGGCGGGGACGTGTCGCACCTGAATTTGCACAAAACGTTCTGTATTCCGCACGGCGGTGGTGGACCGGGCGTCGGTCCCGTTTGCGTGGCCGCTCACTTGGCGCCTTTCCTCCCGAAAGACGGAATTCACCCGCAGCGCCGCGGCGCGATGATCAGTGCTGCTCCGTTTGGCAGCGCCAGCATCCTGCCGATCTCGTGGATGTATATTCGAATGATGGGAGCGGCAGGCTTGAGAAAAGCGACCCAAGTCGCGATCCTGAATGCCAACTATTTGGCTCGCCGATTGCAGCCGAATTACTCCGTGTTGTACGCGGGGAACCACGGCTTGGTGGCGCATGAGTGCATCGTTGATACGCGACCGATGGACAAAGCTGCGAAAGTGTCGGTGGACGATATTGCGAAGCGGTTGATCGACTACGGCTTCCACGCTCCGACCATGTCGTTTCCCGTCGCAGGAACCTTAATGATCGAACCGACGGAGAGTGAGCCGAAAGAAGAGCTGGATCGTTTCGCGCGGGCGATGAATCAGATTTATGCCGAGTATGAACAAGTGCGGGACGGGGTTTGGACCGCCACTGATAATCCACTGCACAACGCTCCGCACACGTTGGATTTCGTGCTCAACGACCAGCCGCTGGCCTACTCGCGCGAGACCGCCGTCTGTCCCGATCCACAACAAGATCGCAAAGTGAAGTACTTTCCTCCGGTCGGCCGTGTCGACAATGCCTACGGTGATCGCAACTTGGTTTGTTCTTGCCCGCCCCTGGATAGTTATGCGGAGCCAACCGAAAAATCTTGCGAGCTTACCGCTCAGGCGGGTTAGGACTTTTTAGAATCGTGACAATGCGTCCGCAATGGCTGCGGGACTGGATCTACTCTATGTCCCGGTCGCTGCGGGCGCAGGTCAAAAGTGGTCCGCGCCGTTTCAACGCTGCCCGACCCAAGCGAAGCAATCCTTGCAGCGGGCGGTGTAACGTGCAAAGGGGCCTGCATTTTTCCTGATGTTCGTCTCCGCCTTAGCCTCGCGCGAAGTACAGATAAATCCCCAGTACCGACAACACCAAAAAACCACCAACGTACGGTGCTGGCTTCCACGGTGTGAGATCGACGGCGCCTGCATCATGCTGCTCGTAGGGCTTTGCACGTCGCATGCCGGTGCTTCCCAGCCACAATTGCAACGCGACCAACAGCACGAACACGAACCCCATGTAGTGGTAGCCGGAACCAAACCAGTTCACGACCCACCCAGGATCTTTTGCCCCTTCGGCTGTTTCGGCTGCCCAGCTTCCGAAGGTTCCGATGCTCATGGCCAACAGCCCGACAAACAGCGTCACCAAGGCCGAGTTTCCATCGGCCCATTTGTGAAACAGGCCGACCATCATGATCGCTAACAACGGGATAAAGTACACCCCATTCAACTTTTGGAAAAAGCCGAATACTCCATCTTGCCCGTGGAAAATCAATGGCGCTGCCACGACCGCTAATCCGCCTACCAACAGACTGCAAACTTGGCCTGTCAACACGATCTCGCGCATGGACGCCGTTGGTCGCATAAACCGCTTGTAAACATCCAACGAAAACAAGGTGGCAGCCGAGTTAAGTACCGAGTTGAAGGTTGACAAAATAGAACCGACGACAACCGCCGCAAAGAAACCAACCAACCAACTTGGTAAGACTTTGCTAACCAGGGCTCCATACGATTTATTCGAATCAGCACCAATTTTGGCCGCGAATTCAGGATCTTGCGCGACCATGTAAGCCGCAATGATCCCTGGGAGCACGAGCGCCAACGGAGCCAAGATTTTGAAAAAGGCCGCGATCAAGACACCTTTTTGCCCCTCGGCCAAATTCTTGGCCGCGAATGAACGTTGAATAATTTGTTGGTTACTACACCAGTAAAAAAAGTTCAACAAGAGGACGCCCGAAAACAATGTTGGCCAATGAACATCCTCCCCTGCTTTTCCCAACGAGCAAAACGCGTCTGGGTTTTGTTGTTTGATTTTGTCTACGACCGAAAACACGGTATCTTCCGGCCCCATGATCGCTTGCCATGAAAAGACCGTGATCAGTAGGCCACCGACCAACAGACCTACCCCGTTGTAGGTATCCGAGACGGCCACGGCTTTCAATCCGCCAAACACCGCGTAAGCGCCGCCGACTACCGCAATAAAGACAATCACGGTCCACAGGATCGCCAATTCCGACGTCTCCGCCGGGAAATACGCTTTCAAATCCAACATTCCGCTCAAACCCGTCGCACCGGTGTATAGCGTGAACGGCAAGAGCACCAACATGTACGCGATAATGAACAGAATCGCGGTGACAGTGCGCACCGCGCCTCCATACCGGTCCTCAAAGAACTGGGGGATCGTGGCAATGCCGGCTTTCAGGTATCGCGGCAAAAACACCAGCGCCAAGACAACCAAGGAACACCCGGCAATCACTTCCCAGGCCATGACCGACAGCCCCTCTTTAAAGGCGCCCGCGTTCAAACCAATCAACTGTTCGGTCGACAAATTCGTTAGCAACAACGAGCCTGCGATAAATGCTCCAGTCAGACTGCGCCCCGCCAGAAAGAAGTCGGTATCGGTCTCTTGTTTCGAACCTCGCACCGTCCACCAAGTGAGCACCGCCACGAGCGCGGTAAAAAACAAAAACGTCGCAATGGTGAATTCCACAGGAACTTCTTTCTGATCTAAAGATTCTTGATTTGGCAAACTATAGCGGAAGAGTAGCAACACCGACCAACGCGCGCTCACCCCTGCACAGCGTTCGTTTCTTGGCGAACACTGTCACGCAATTTTCACGAGCTTGGCGTTGTACTCGGCGAGTTGATCGGCCCCGGCTATCGACTAGAAAATCCGAAGACGGTTTGCGTCTTATACGTTTGGCCTGGCTTTAAGATCGTCGAGGGAAAGTTTGGTTGGTTCGGACTGTCTGGATAGTGTTGCGTCTCTAAGCAGAAGCCACCACGATGTACATAAGCTTGACCCGACTTGCCCTGCAAACGGCCATCCAAAAAGTTGCCGCAATAGAATTGGATTCCAGGCTCCGTCGTGTGAATGGTCAGCACGCGCCCGGTCGTCGGTTCGTAAACTTCGGCGGCGAAACGCATGTCGCCGCTGCCCGGTTTCGATGACGCCTCGTTTAGAACCCAATTATGATCGAACCCCCCACCGAATCGGAGTTGTTCGTCGTCGGCGTTAATGTCGCGACCGATGGCTTTGGGCTTGCGAAAATCAAATGGTGTCCCTGCGACGGGGGCTATTTCCCCAGTCGGGATCAGCGTTTCATCAACGGGCGTGTAGTGCGAAGCGTGTAACGTCAATTCATGCCCCAAGATATCACCCTGGCCTTCACCCTTTAGATTGAAGTAAGTGTGCTGAGTTAAATTCACGGGCGTTGCCTTGTCGGTCGTCGCCAGATAGTCCACCACCAGTTGATTCTTTTCAGTCAAGGTGTACGTCACTTGAACCTGCAAATTGCCGGGATAGCCTTCCTCGCGATCTTTGGCCAAGTACTTGAGCACAACATGTTGGCCAGCTTGATCTACTTTCGTTTCTGCATCCCAAACAACCTTATCAAAACCAATCACACCGCCGTGCAAAGCGTTAGGACCGTTGTTGACGGCCAACTTGTATTCTTTACCATCGATCGAAAACTTGCCCCCCGCAATGCGGTTGCCGTAGCGGCCGACGATCGCACCAAAATACGGCTTGTCCACCGCATTGATGTATCCCGACACATCGTTGTATCCCAGCGCGATATCACCCAATTTCCCCTCACGGTCGGGAACAACAATCGAAGTGATGATCGCCCCAAAATTGGTCACATGTACTTCGAGCCCATGAGAGTTCTTCAGCTTATAGAGTTTGATTATGGAAAAGTCTTCGACGGCAATCTCGTCTGCTCCTTGAACGCCAGCCGCAAAGTAACCTGCTGTCATCAATACACTCAAGCCCGCCATCAACGAAACCAATATCTGACGCCGCATTGCAATCGCTTTCCCAGGAATTTATGGACCACTCGCTTTTCCCCAGTCGCCCATTATCACTCAAAGCGCTCACCCCAGCAACGGCTCGGGGACGGCCAACGGCGCGAGCTTGAGGTGGGTCGAAATTCCCTTGGCGGTTCAAGAAAGTCTCCGCCCGGCTCGAGGCCGAGTTTATCTCGGTGGAAGCCAAAATTCACCGCCGGCACGGACCAATCCACGACAACCAGTCCTTCGCACAGCCCAAAAACACACGCCAACGAGTTCACGTCGTTGGCGTGCGAGGTTTCAAGACTAGGGCGGATAAACTCGAAATTCATTCCTCCTTTCAATAGCACGCCATTTGTTTTGCTACGAGTTCTTTGGGCCAGCTCCTCCTACGACTTTGGTGGGCGCGGTGGGATTCGGGTTGGCCGAGCCGGACGTCGGGATGGCGGTAAGCTCTCAGCTGGCTTGTTTTTCTCCTGCGAATCGCGTGCTCCGTTGTCGCGATTGGGGTTTGGACGCGGGACTCGTGGTCGCGGTGTTCCGGGGCGTGGTCGAGCGACTTCGTCATTCGCAGTTCCGGAATTTTCTCTCACGATTCCTGGTCGTGAAGTGCCGGGTCGCGACGAGTCTGGATGGCGCTGGGGAGCTTGATTGTCACTGGCGGTTCTCTGGAGGTCGCCGATTCCGCCGGGAAGGTTCACCACCAACTTCGCGGTGTTGTTCGCTTCGCTTGTTTCGGCAATACGACCATTGGGCGACATCGAAGTGTCGGCAGCGGCGATCGGGGCGTCAGCAACCGCGAAGAACTCGAACTTGCGACCGCCCATGACTTTGCCCGGGTCGTTGATTTTCACCTTGCCGCTAGACTTCTTCTTCACACCGTTGGGAGCCAAGGTCTCCATGAAGCCAGACCAACGATATTGATTGTCCAAACGAATGCCGTTGACGAATTGGATATTGGCGGGTCCTTGTCCTTGATTCTTCACTTCGAATTCGAAGCCGATCTCCCAAGCGCCGTTCGCGTAGCTGGGGCCGCTGGTTCGTTTGAAGTTTTCCACGATCAAGTCCGCCGACTTGCCACTGGCACCTTCACTGTTTAGCAAAATGTCGCGAAGCTCTTTGCCCAACTCCGTGGCACCACCACTTTCCCAGCGATTGGTCAACACCACCATCACCATGCGTCGTTCGGGAATGCACCACATGTAGGTGCTGGCTCCTGGTTGACCACCGTTCTTGGCAAAAACTTCCACACCGTTTTCGATGGCGTGCGAGCAACCTAACGCGTAGCTGTCGCTGGGATCCAATCGCTTCATCAGCTTCTTCACGTTTGCCGCCGAGATGATTTTTCCGTCGCAGAGCTTGATGCCAAACTTCAACAGATCCAAACCCGAGCATTCGAGTCCGCCGCCCAAAACCTTCCACGACAATGGCTCGCGTTCTATCTCTCGATTACCCGACGCAACCGAGTCGGAATCGTTGAGTGTGTAAATGGAAACCCGTTGTGGTTGATGCACACTGAGATCTTCCGCCGCCAAAGTGCCAAGTCCGTGCGGATTGGCCAATGTCTGTTGGACCAATTGGGCCGTTGATTTGCCGGTCGCTTGCTCCAAGCACGCACCGAGAATCGTGTATCCATGCGAACTGTAATGGTACGAACCGATGGGTCCCGCCAGCGGGTCATGCCAAAATTGTTGGGCAGCTTCCAAACTCGTCGCGTAGGTTTGCTGATCCCAACCGGAGGGACTTTGATCCGAGGTCGGCTCGTTGTAGTGGCGCACACCACTCCGGCACGAAACCAAGTCGCGGACCTTATATGCATGATGTGCCGGGATGTCGCTCAACAAATCCGACACGTTGGCCGACATCGTGATGTTTCCCTTTTCTTCCTCGCGTAAAGTTAGGACTGCAGCTAACAATTTTGACACGGAAGCCAAGCGAAACACATGGTTCTCATTGACTTTAGTTTGCGAGGCAACATCAGCGAAGCCCAAGTTTTTCTTGTAGACCAACATGCCATCACGAGCGTACAAGACGACGAGTCCTGGCAGTTTTTTCTCGGTGAAGTGCGCTTCCACGGCTCGGTCCAGTTCTGAATTAACGTTCGGAGCCGCAAACCCAGTCGCCCCAGTGGATGGAGTCCCATCTTGCTGGCTCGCCGGTCCCACTCCACGACCCACACGCACTTGCGCGACGGAGGTCGCGGGCCAAGCCAATGCCCAGCCAACATACAAACACAGGCAAATCCAATTCATGTCCTTCAACATGATCTGTTCCTTTACTAAACACGGACCAAGGGATAAGTTGACAAGCAGCTCTGGTTAGGTCATCGCGTTTTGCCGACAGCATCGGGGAAACACCCACCGAATGCGGCGAAGTCCGGATCGACACCCGTCAAGGTCGGTAGACTATCTGCTACCAATGGGCTCGCCGGAAACCCGCCATCGCGACAGGAAATTAGAGGAAGAAACGGAGGGCGATCCGCGTACCCGTCGCCTGACCGCGTTAAATCCCCACCGCGATGGCCGACTTCGGACAATCGCTTTGCTCGCTTAATCGGTCCTGGCAAGGTATAATGAGACCTCCCGACTCCCGCCGATAAGTTCCCACCTGTTCGAGACTTGGATGATGCGATTTGCTCCGTTAATGTGTTGCACCGTGCTGATGTTTGTTGAAAGACTCGTCTTTGGGGTTGTGATTCCCGACGAACCGGCGCCCCAACTGGATTTCAATCGCGATATTCGCCCGATCCTTTCCAATCACTGTTTCCGTTGTCACGGCCCGGATGAAGAAGAACGAGGTGGTGGCGGAGAGCATGGCCTGCGGCTAGATTCGCCAAAGGGTTGGAGCGAGGACTTGGGCGGGCATTTTGCAATCATTCCGGGTCGGCCGGACGAAAGCGAATTGTTGGCCCGAGTCAGTAGCGACGATGATTCCCTGGTCATGCCGCCGCCGGAAGCAGGAACACGACTAACCGCTGACGAAATCGCACGCTTGCGACAATGGATTGCGGATGGAGCGGCTTATTCCCAGCATTGGTCATATGTGGTCCCACAGCGCCCCAGTGTGCCGGAACTTACGGACGCGAGCGCCCAAGCTTGGGTGAAGAATCCCATCGATCATTTCGTTCTACGACGACTGCAACAAGAGAATCTTGCACCGCAACGGGAAGCCGATCGCTACGCTTTGATTCGACGAGTGGCCTTGGATGTGACCGGTCTGCCACCGACTTGGGAGGAAGTCCAAGAGTTTGTGCAGGACAACTCGCCGGAGGCCTACGAAAAAATGGTCGATCACTTCCTAGCCAAGGAATCCTACGGTGAACACTGGGCTCGAATGTGGTTGGACTTGGCTCGATACGCCGACTCGGCGGGCTATGCCGACGATCCAGCGCGGACCATTTGGGTCTACCGCGACTACGTCATTAAGGCATTCAACCAAAACATGCCATTTGATCAGTTCACGATCGAACAGATCGCGGGCGACCTACTGCCAAACCCCACCGGCGATCAAATCATCGCGACGGCGTTTCATCGCAACACGCTGACCAACAACGAAGGTGGCACCAATGATGAAGAGTTCCGCAACGTGGCAATCGTGGATCGCGTCAATACGACTTACGCCGTCTGGATGGGCACAACGATGACCTGTGCCCAATGTCACACTCACAAGTACGATCCGTTGACCCAAGCCGAGTACTTTCAATCGTTTGCATTCTTCAACAACACGGAAGATGCCGATCGTGGTGATGAATCACCGCTGCATGAAGTCTGGACCGAATCCCAACTTCACGAACGCCAACGATTGCAATTGGTCTTGGCAGAGAACGAAGCCATCTTAGGGCAGATGACTCCCGAACTACAGAATTCGCTTCAAGTTTGGGAAACCAAGCTGCCACAACAGCCAAGTTGGCAAACTCCGGTGGTCATGTCGGCCAAGAGCGAAGGCGGGATCGGGCTGGCGATTGACGCGGCATCCAATTCAATTCGTAGCGTACAAGCTGTAGCCAAGGATAACTACGAGATAGAATTGGATTTGTCAGCCTTGATTGCGAATGAGACAACGACACTCACGGCGATTCAACTGGAAGCACTCGCGGATAGCTCATTGCCCGGCAACGGTCCCGGTTGGAGTGGCGGCAATTTCGTGCTGAGTGAAGTGAAAGCGGCCATTGTACGAGAGACTTCCCCGACGATTTCTGGTAAGTATGTCCGAGTAGAACTTCCAGGCACTGGCCGCATTCTGTCGCTGGCGGAAGTCGAAATTTTCTCGCAAGGAGCGAATGTCGCCCCAAGCGGAACCGCAGCGCAAAGTAGCACGGCGTTTGAAGGCGTGGCCCAACGCGCCATTGATGGCAATACCGACGGAAGTTACTTCAACTCCAACTCTGTCACGCATTCCGAATCGAACGCGACCGATCCATGGTGGGAAGTTGAATTGAACCAATCGTTGCCCATCGAACGACTTGTGATTTGGAATCGTACCGACGGTGGCGCTGCAATCATGGAGCGATTGAATGGCGCTATCGTCAAGGTATTGAATCAAGAACGAAAGCTGGTTTGGGAAGGTCGCGTGACGGACACTTCTCGACCGGACTTTGGCTTGAGTGTGGATGGCTCGCTTTCCTTGTCGTTTGGTGCAGCTTTTGCCGACTTCAATCAAGATGGATTCAACGCGTCCAGCTTGTTGGCCACGCCGATTGATCTACAAAAGGGCTGGGCTGTCGGCGGGAGTACTGGGCGGGATCATCAATTGACATTGGTTCTCGCCGAGCCAGCGATTGTCAATGCGGGCAGTCGTTTGAAGTTGACTTTGTTTCAACAGTCTCCGCACACGTCACACAATTTGGGCAAGTTCCGAATTCAAGCGACGACCGATCCATCCATTACGCAATGGGCCGCGATTCCTCCGCAAATTCAATCGATCGTTAAAACGGACGCAGCTCAGCGGAGCAATGAACAAGTCAGCCAACTGGAAGCTTATTATCGCTCGGTGGCACCGGAGCTAGAGGCGGCTCGCCAACAAGTCGCCTCGGCACGGACGGAATTGGCGGCACTTAAGCCAGTATCAACCGTCCCTGTCATGCGAGAATTGCCGCAGACACGGCAACGAGTTACCAAGATCCACAACCGAGGCAACTTCATGGACTTGGGTGATGAAGTTCAACCGGCGATTCCCGCCGTGTTTCAAGTCGGTGGAGAAGCTGTAGCGGATCGCTTGGGTCTCGCGCGGTGGCTCGTTTCTCGCGACAATCCACTGACGGCTCGTGTCACGGTCAATCGTCATTGGGAGCAGTTGTTTGGTGCGGGTATCGTGGCCACCTCTGAAGAGTTTGGTTCGCAGGGCGATTTGCCGACTCATCCGGAACTATTGGATTGGTTGGCGGTCGAGTTTATGGAACAAGGCTGGGACATGAAGCGATTGCTCAAGACCATGTTGCTCAGTGCGACGTATCGCCAGAGTTCTAAAGTCAGTCGCGAGTTGGCCGAACTGGATCCGGAAAACCGTTTGTTTGCTCGTGGGCCGAGATTTCGCTTGCCAGCCGAGACGATTCGTGATCAAGCGTTAGCGCTGGCGGGACTGCTGAGTCCCAAACTTTATGGCCCGCCCGTCAAACCACCACAACCGTCGTTGGGCTTGGCAGCGGCGTTTGGTTCCAGCACCGATTGGCAAACGAGTAGCGGGGAAGATCGCTATCGCCGAGGAATTTATACGACCATGCGGCGTTCGAATCCTTATCCGTCGATGTTTACCTTTGATGCCCCCAATCGCGAAGTGTGTACCCTGCGGCGGATTCGGACGAATACTCCGTTGCAAGCGTTGGTGACCATGAACGATCCGGTGTACATCGAAGCGGCGCAAGCCTTTGCTCGTAAAGTCGTCGAACAAGGGGACTCGTTGGATCAACGTATCGAATGGGCCTTGCAGCAGGCATTGGCAAGACCGGTCAACTCCGGTGAAGTGCAAGTCCTGAGGACTCTCTATGAAAACGCGGTCGCCGCATTACGCGACCAACCGGAAGAGTCTAAGAAGTTGGCCACCGAACCACTGGGTCCAATTCCCGAAGGCCGAGACATCGTTGACTTGGCCGCCTGGACGGTCGTCGCCAACGCCATCATGAACCTGGATGAATTCCTCATGCGCCGCTAATGCTGAGGTTACTATTTTCTAGCCATGTAAGTCGGAACTTGGTTAGGTTACTCCAAACTTCGAATCAATAAAAAAGGCCAAACGCATGCAACCTCTCGCAAACGACCCTCGGCTAGAACAAATCGCTTGGCAAACGCGGCGACATTTTCTCAAAGCAGCGACTGGCGGTTTGGGCGCGGTTGCTTTGACATCGCTACTTCAGCGAGAGAATCAAGCCAGTGCAGACTCGAGTGCTCCGTCGCGCAACGACGACCCCCGCGATCCTGTCAATCCGCTCGCTCCACGCTCTCCCCATTTTGCCGCCAAAGCCAAGCGGGTTATCTACATTCATTGCACGGGTTCGCCACCGCACTTGGACATGTTCGATTACAAACCTGAATTGGTGGCTCGCAATGGCCAAGACTGTCCGGATTCGTTTTTGGCAGGCCGAACGTTCGCGTTTACTTCCGGCGTGCCCAAATTGTTAGGCACGCCGCGAGCGTTCACTCAGCATGGTTCGCAGGGGATGTGGATGAGTGACGCGATTCCCAACTTTCATGGCGTCGCGGACGAAATCTGCTTGATCAAGTCGATGTTCACCGAACAATTCAATCATGCCCCGGCCGAGTTGTTGTTGTACACCGGTTCACCACGTTCGGGACGACCTTCGCTGGGGTCTTGGGTCACTTACGGGTTAGGGTCCGAAAACGAAAACTTGCCTGGTTTCGTGGTCTTGATTTCCAGTGGCGTGCAACCCAACGGCGGCAAGAACTCGTTTGGCAGTGGGTTTTTGCCCAGCGTGTATCAAGGCGTGCAATGTCGCTCGCAGGGCGACCCAGTGTTGTATGTCTCGGACCCCGCAGGCATGAGTCGGGAATTGCGCCGCTTGAGTTTGGATGCAATCGGTGAATTGAATCAAAAGCAAGCCGCGGAAATGGGGCACCCAGAAACAATAACTCGAATTGCGCAATACGAATTGGCGTTTCGCATGCAAATGTCGGTGCCAGAGGTGATGGATATTTCGCAGGAACCCGCGGAGGTGCTGGCTGCGTACGGGGCCCAACCGGGAGCATCTAGTCTGGCCAATAACTGCCTGTTGGCGCGGCGTTTGGTCGAGCAAGGCGTACGCTACGTGCAGCTGTTTGATTGGGGCTGGGACTTTCATGGCACTGGGCCTGGCGAAGATATTCGCGACGGTTTGACTAACAAATGCGCGACGATGGACAAGCCGGTTGCTGCGTTGATCAAGGACTTGAAACAGCGAGGCTTGTTGGATGACACCTTGATTGTTTGGGGTGGCGAATTTGGCAGAACGCCGTTTCGCGAAGGCCGAACGGCGGCCAGCAGTATCCTGGGCCGCGATCATTATCCCGACTGCTATTGTATGTTCTTAGCCGGCGGCGGAGTTCGCGGCGGTTTGACCTATGGTGAAACAGATGAACTGGGCTTTTCGGTGACGGAAAACAAAGTTCATGTCCATGATTTACAAGCCACGATCTTGCATCAACTAGGTTTCGATCACACTCGCTTGACCTACCGCTTCCAAGGCCGCGACTATCGCTTGACGGATGTGCATGGGAATGTGGTACGTGAAATCATCAGTTAGTGTGATCGATCGCGCGACCCGTTCGAAGTATGGGGGATTGTAAATGACGGAGTACGATTTGCCATGGAAAGAAATTTTTGATTCGTACTTGCAAGATTTCATGCAATTGTGTTTGCCGGAGGGTTATGAACTGATTGATTGGCATGCCCCGGTGGAGAATCAAGAGCAAGAACTGCCCAGGCTGTTTCCAGAGAGTCTGAGCGAAGGGCGGGTGGCCGACAAGCTTTTTCGTGTGCGAATCAAGGGGCAGTCGCAGCCGACGTGGGTAATGATCCATACCGAAGTACAGGTGTCGCGCACGCCAGATTTCGCACAACGGATGTTTGTCTGCTACTATCGGATTCTAGATCGTTTTCGGGAACCAGTCGTATGCATCGGTGTGATTGCCGACAAATCCAAAAAATGGCGGCCGAACCTATGGAAACAATCCGTGATGAAGTGCCAAGTCCAGTTTGACTTTCCCATTGTGAAGTTGAACGACTACTCGGGGCGACTAGAAGAACTGGAAGTCTCCGATAATCCGTTTGCCACCGTGATCTTGGCTCATTTGCTCTCACAGGCCTCAGCTAAGGAGCCTGAAGCTCGGTTTCGCTTTAAAGTGGAGTTGGTTCGACGTTTGTACGATAAACTTTGGGAGGCAGAGGATATTCGTCGTTTGTTTCGGTTTATTGATTGGGTATTGGACTTGCCCAGGGACTTTGCGGTACAATTTAAGGACCACGTTCACCAAATCGAAATGGAGAAACAAATGCCCTACATAACATCGATTGAAAAGTTAGCCAAGTTGGAGGGCGAAGCCATTGGCGAGACACGTGGTGAAGCACGAGGTGAAGCACGTGGGGATGCCCGCGGACAAACCAAAGGCAAAATCAAAACGTTTCAGGAGCTTTTGGGACTGGCTATTTCCTCAGACTCCGAGCTGGATTCGCTCACCGACGAAGCCAGAGAAAAGCTCTTGCTTGAACTTCGACAAAGTTTTGCCGCACGGTAGCTTGAACGGCCGGTGTGCGTTCCCGTTCAAAAAAATTGGCTTCATTGACCAGGTACACAGTGTTGAGACATACCTAATCTTCCTTTCTGGTTGGAGGTTGTAGCCTGTCAATTAGCTCCTTAAACTCTGGTTCCCCGAGTAGTGGTTGCAAGTCTTGTTCGTTCTGAAGTTGATCCCTGCGGTCGAACCCAAGTTGAATGGCACGTTTTAGCGATTGGCGAGCTAGAGACTTGAATTCCTCGGCTCGGTCCGGGACCTTCGTACTGGCTGCTGTGTAGACTTTGCTTAGGCCGATGTAGTGATACTTACTTAACTCCGACTCTTGAGAAAGAGCGTTTGTCTTGCTAAGTCCGTCTTCGATTTGCCCTGCTCCCAATAAAGAATAGGCCTGTTGAATTCTGAACTCGGTGCGATCGTTGTCGCGACAGAATTTCAAAGCTTGCTCCCAATCGGATGCGGCTTCGGCAAATCGCTGCTTCTTATTTAGCAATTCTGCTCGCGCTTGGTAACCCACAGCAAGCTGAATCTGGACGGGCGTATGCGTCGTATCTCGCTCGTAGGTTCTCAACAGTGTTTCGATGGACCGATTCAGTGACTCCAGGGAATCATCGGCCAAGCCTTGATCGTATTGCAGTTCCGCGCGGATTCGAAAACCAAGACCTAGCCCCGAATGATACTTCAGGACCGAATCGTTTTTCTGTGTCAAGCGGTTAAACACGTCGATCGATTGGTTGATGCAGGCCGTGGCTTCATCCAACCGCTTCAGATATCGCAGGGTATTGGCCTGATTGCGAAGTGTTCGGGCTAATTCGTAAGAGTAGTTTTCGATGGACGGAAATTCTTCGACCAAATCCTGCTGGATTCCGACGGCTTTCTCCAGGTAGACAATGCTCGCTTCGTCTTGTTGATAATCGGAAAGTGTGACACCAAATTCGCTGTTCAATCTAGCCAGCTCAAATGCTCTCTTCTTGTCATTGGGAACTTGGGCTACTAACCATTCGAACTCGGCAATCGCTTGCTGATAATACTTTGTGGTTTGGTCCCGTTGATTCTGGCGAAAGGCCACCGTTGCCAGGCTCCATAAACAACCAGCTTTGGATTCGCGTAGTGCTTCGTTTTCTGGGTCACTTTCACTCATTTCTTGTTGAATTTCCAGAGCCTTGGAGTAAGCCGCGAAACTGTCATCCAACTGCCCCAGATCTCGTTGGACATTGCCGACACTAATTAGAGACTTAGCCAGTCGGTTTCGCGAGTCAGAGTCAGCTTGGTCCGCATTGTCGATCGAGGTAAACAGATCGACAGCGTTTTGAAAATTGACAGCGGCATCAGTTCGCCGCCCGTTCTCTCTGAGGCTGCCTCCTAGGTTTTGGTAGCTGATGGCTAGTCGCTTGCGAAAATCTCGGTCATTGGGATGACTGTCATACAGGTCTTTCCAAATGTCTACCGCTTGCTGATCGCTTGCGACGGCTTGCTGGATCATTCCCAAGCGAAATTGAATGATCGCGAGATTGCTGGCCCCTTGGGCGCGCATCTTGCGAGCTTCGATCGTATCGCCCTTGGAGGTCGCAAACGATTCCCACTGTTTCATTGCATCGAGCAAGACCTTGCGCTCGACCTCGTTAATCTCAGTTCGACTTCCCAGCAAATCCTCCATTAAATTGGAAGTAAAAGATTGCAGGGCATCGAGCGCTTGTTGATTGGCCGCCTGCGCGAGCCTCCGCTGACGAGTTTCTTCGATTCTGGCATTTTCGGCTTCCTCGGCTTTTCCCACGGCACGGATTCGCTGCCGATTGGCCTCGAACATCCCCAAACTAGTCCCCAAGATGCCGCCAAGAAGTGACACGCTGACCAAACTCGTGGCAATCACAAGTCCTTTGTTCCGACGAACAAATTTCGATAGCCGATAGGCGGTAGATGCTGGTCTAGCTTCGACGGTTTCCCCGGCCAAAAACCGCTGGATATCGCGGCCCAAGCCATTGGCCGTTTCGTAACGTCGGTCACGACTCTTCTCCAGACACTTCATGACCACCCAATCGAGTTCACCCTTAAGCAAGGCTGTCAGCTTGCGCGGGTCAATTTTTCGAGTGGCTGCCAAGGAAGGCAATGCCTCGTTGGTCGACAGTCGCGTGCTGGGCTTGGACGGTTCGTCTTCCTTAATCACGCGAATCATCTCACCGATTCCTGCCGCTCTAAGCCGTTTTCGATCAATCGGTCGCAAACCGGTGAGCAATTCATAGAGCACGACGCCCAGCGAGTAGATGTCCGCGCGTGTGTCGATATCAACTCCGGAGTATCCCGCTTGTTCGGGGGACATGTACTCGAGTGTTCCAATCACCGCACCGAGTTCCGTTGCGAGCGATTCATCGAGGAGGCTATCTCCAATTGCTTTCGCAACGCCGAAGTCAATCACCTTTGGAATCGGACGGCCGTCGATCGAAGTGACCAAAATGTTGGCCGGTTTCAAGTCGCGATGCACGATCCCTTTTTGATGGGCATGTTGGATAGCATTGCATATAAGGACAAATAGTTCCAACCGTTCATTGGTCGTTAGCTTGGCTTCGTCAGCAAACTTGGTCAGCGGCAAGCCGTTGACCAATTCCATTATAAAGAATGGTTGCCCGGTTGGAGTAACACCCGCGTCAAGGACTTTGGCGATGTTAGGATGATCCATCATAGCCAGCGCCTGCCGTTCATTCTCGAAGCGAGTGATGACGGCTTTGGTGTCCATGCCCGCTTTGATAATCTTGATCGCTACCTCTCGACGGATGGGTTCGACTTGTTCGGCTCGCCACACCGATCCCATGCCTCCTGAACCGATCTCCTCGATAAGCCGGTAGGGTCCATACGATTGCTGGATTTCGAACGCTGAAGACGCTGCGGTTGTTGGATTGCCGGAGAATTCTTGAGTGACGGCCTGTTCATCCAGTGCTGCTGGCGTCACCACGGTCACCAAGCCCGTTCGAGCCAAGACTTTTTCCAGCGACAATATCCGCTGGATGGCTGCGATTTTTACGAGGTCACCTTGGTACACCCGCTCCAAATATTCTTGACGCTCGTTTGCATCTTCGATTTGCAAGACACTAATGAGGATTTCGGTTTCATTCATGTTGGCTCGCGACATTGACTTCGGGGTGTCGAACCCTAGTCCGCCGCTGGCTGCTTCTTGCAGCAACGATGGCACTGGTTTCGCACCTATTGTAGGTTAATGCAACCGAGCATTCCACCCGAACGGTTCCCTGTCCCTGTGGCTCATTCGTCTGCTGTGTCTGAATCGGCGGCAATCGGCCGAGATTCCCGTTCAAGTCGCCGCAAATCGGGCAAGAATTTTAAGTAAAACCCGGCGACATGCTGGATGGTGTCCACGCGGAACCATTGCCGAGTATGCTTGAAGCGAATCCCTCCCAAGCTCATTTCGGGATTTGGTACCGCGTAGACCGACTCGGGCGTGTTGGCCAAATGCAACGTCGCCCATGCCAGTTTCTTGAGCGCCGAGAGGAATCGTTCGCTCCTCGCTGAATCCCCCACTTTGACGGCCAACTGATAGCCTGCTAAGAGCCCTTCTGCCCGAGCGCCATCCGCAAAGGGAAAGTCACCGTATTCGTAGTAAAACGAGCCGCAGTAGTCGAAGTAAAGAGCGTCTGTCTCGTGATACATGTGAGACACCATCTGCTCCGCATCCTCGAAAACAAAGTCCCTCGCTCCGTCCCAGCGTAACTCAGGCACATCCCACAGATCATTGATTGCCATCATCAACCAGGAATCCGACGGCAATTCGGCGAACTGATCGGGATACAATTGTGGTCGTTCTTCAATTAGAAAGCGAAGTGCCGATTTGATTTTCGTTTGCATAACCACCTTCTCTGCGGGACTGGCCGAGTTCTTGTAGTATGCCACCAAACCGCAAAGTGCTTCGCCGGGATAAAAGAAGGAAAACAGTTCGCGGTTCCGCTCCCGGTCCACTCGCTTATCGAGATAGACATGGTAGTAGATAAATTCGCCATCGTCCTGGATTTCCGACAACAGGTGAGTGACCAGCAAGCGTTCGATTTCTGCAAACGAGTTATCACCAGACAATCGCCGATATTCTGACAGAACGTACAAATAAATTCCGCTGCCGCCTAACTTGCCTTTGCGATTGTAGTACACATAAGCTGCCGGATTGCCGGCGTTCGTTTCATAACGAACCAAATGTTGTGACAAGTACTCGTGAGCCTTTTTTACGGCGGTCAATCGGCTGCGATCTCCGGTCTCCATAAAGTCCAGCAGCAATAACAGTGCTCCACCGCTGTGTCGCAGATCATTGTAGTAAGGATTGTTGACCACATCGCGATCCGGATGTTGATGATCCTTGTAAGAGTCGCTCGCCGCGTCGTAGTAGTATCGGAAGCGACCGTCCGGTAGTTGGGTGCGAACCAAAAAGTCGGAGCCGGCCAACGCCGTAGACCGCAATTGATCAGAGCGGAACGGCGGCTGGATCGGATGCCCACGAAACAGTCGCAACCATCGATCCTCATAGCTGATATAACTTTGCGATCGAAACCGACTCAGATGGATCACGGATTGCCGAGGCGAGGGAAACGATCGCTCGACCACGGCCAGCAACTGGTCGATGGTCAAGAGCGATTCGATGTAGGCGTCGCCGGGCAAGAAGTAAACGGTCTTTTTGCCATCGCTGGCCATGATGCCATCTACGCCCATTTCAAACCGCGTTTCGTCAGTCGACGTTTGTGATAGTTGTCGTACCTTGACGGGCAGTGGTTCATGGCTGATGAAGTCGAGCTGCAATCGTGCTTTGGCAGGGTCGGCCAGTGTAAATTTGGCGAGACGTGGATGCTTGGCGGACCGCGTGACAACATTGTGGATATCGCCCCATCCGTCATCGCGAGTCGAAACAGCTTTGAACGAACTGTGGCCCGGTTGGTAGACCTTTAGCACAAATCCGAAGTACTGTTGTGGAAAAGAGCTGACGCGATACGCCGCCTCCAAAGCTGAGCCAGTCCGTGGTATTTGCTGGCCCGATTGCAAGACTCGGCGCAGCTCCCGCAAAAACTTCTGATCGGTTTCCTGATGGGCCTGTTCGGCGATAGACATGTGCTGTTCCCTACTCGGCTCGCTGTCGCTTCGTTCTTGGCCGCGAACGGATCGGTCCATAGGTTCCTCCACGTTTGGTGTGGTCTGATTTTGTCGATCCACACGCATCGATTTCGCACCGTCGACAGTCTGGCGATTAAATAACCCACGTCCCCAAACACCAACTCCAATGAAAGTCAAGGCGATCAAAGCCAACGTGATTTGTGTAGTTTTCATGGCGACTCCTGTGGTGTTGGTTTAGCGAGATAGGTGTGCACCAATCGACGATTCAAAGTCGATTGATTTTCCGGTAAAGTTCGCTCAACGAAGAAATAGATATCCAGGCGTTCGATCTGTTGGGCCGCAGAATGCGTGTTGTTCCATTCCTTCACTGCGTACTCGGCGAATGAGGCACGAAGGGCTTTGGGATGGCCTCGTGACACAAGCTTCATCAGGAATTTTCGCCACCGAAAATTCGGAAACATCCCTGCGATGTCGTTTGGCTTGTCCCAGTTCACTTCGGCTCCACCTCGGAACAAATCCACTTCGCGACCATCCGCCGTTTTCGCAACCATCACATACCAACCATCAAAGTCCGAAGGCTCGGGCGCGTACATGCCCCATCGTTGATCCAATCGCATGACATAGCCAATCGTTCGCCATGATGACGGCAGTCCCCACTGGGTATGTAGCGTGCCTACGTTCCACCAAACGACGTAGACCGTGAACGCCAACACGATGACGTGACCAATCAACGAGCTGAAAGTAGTTGAGCGTCTCTGGATCAAAGGTTGATTCGCGCCGCGAACCGCGTCATTCCGTCCAACGGATTGGAATCCCAGCGACTGGACCAACAAGAATCCCGAGCGGCTGCAGGTTTTAGGCACGACCATCCAAAAGGCCGCCGGCAAGAACGGAAGTAGCGCCACAAGGTTGACCCACGGAAAGATGCCGATGCGGATCGTGCTGATGATTCCCACATGCAAACTGGCCAGCAACACGATGGCCACCATGCGGGAGACTTTCGGAACGGGTATGCCCAGCAACAGCAGCGGAGCAAGATACTCCAAGACCATCGTGGCATGGGTCAAGAACTGCAAGAGATCAGGGTACGCTAACAACTGTTGCGACCATGGGTAGTTCATGTGTTCGAGACGAAGCGCAAAATACAAGGCTTGGCCGTTGTGCCATGCATCGCCCGTCTTCATCAGGGCAGTGATAAAATACATTCCAGCGACTTGCAGAAACAACGCGCCCACGGCTGGCGAACACGCCGAGGACGGGATCGATAACTCATCCTCAGAGCCCGGATCGCGTGTGGTCTGCGGCATCCACTGGGCCAACCAGCCCCACGGCAGGAAGATCGCCCAAAACAACAACATTCGCAGCAGCGAATCTCCTAGGGAGAGTACTTGCGGATTTCGTGTATGCAACGAGCCGATCAGAACAAACGCCATAACAAGTGATAGTCGCGTTCTATACCCCAACATGATGCCTAGGCCACTTGTTGCCAGTGTCAGCAACGTCAAATAGGCCAACCAAGGATCATCGGACGCCAAGTTCAAGCACAGCGGGTATCGCGAGCCAAATTCTTGCAGCCACAAATCGCGAGGTAGAACTCCTTGTGCGGTGTAAAATGCCATCACATCACCGACTCGAGACAACGCATCCCAAATCAAAATCAAGCCCAGCCCGATTCGAAACGCCAGCAGCGAACGCCAATCGATTCCAACTTGATTTACAAATTGGTTGAAGTATCGCCAAGACAGTCCGTGGGAAGCTTGGATGGGCGCAGCCGCGACAGACGAAGTTGCCATCGAACGCTCCCGAGGCGCGAAAGTTAACAAAAGAAGTGCGTCAGCCTAGATGCAAGCAAGGTCCGCAGACGAGGCATGCCAAGGACGACAGCCTCGCTTACCAATCGACGCAGTGATCTCGCTCGTTCCGCTACGTCTAATTAGACCGTCATTCGCAGCTGCGTTTCAGGCAATGGAGCACCCAAGCGGATGCCTCTCTGGTTTTGTTCCAGAATGGGAAGTTGATTCAAGTCGCCGTCAATATCCAGGTCCAAATCCAGGTCCAAGTCCAGGTCCATATCCAGGTCCATATCCAGGTCCATATCCAGGTCCATGTCTAAGTCCATATCAGCGTCCGCATCGGCATCGGCATCCGCATCGGCATCCGCATCGGCATCCGCATCCGCATCCGCATCGGCATCCGCGTCCGCATCGGCATCAGCGTCCGCATCGGCATCCGCATCGGCATCCGCATCCGCGTCCGCATCCGCATCGGCATCCGCGTCCGCATCGGCATCAGCGTCCGCGTCCGCATCGGCATCAGCGTCCGCATCCGCATCTGCATCCATGTCGGCGTCCGCATCAGCATCGGCATCCATGTCCGCATCCGCATCCGCATCCGCATCGGCATCGGCATCCGCATCGGCATCCGCGTCCATGTCCGCATCGGCATCGGCATCGGCATCGGCATCGGCATCAGCGTCCGCATCTGCATCCGCATCCGCATCCGCATCTGCATCAGCATCCATGTCCGCATCGGCATCTGCATCGGCATCGGCATCAGCGTCCGCATCGGCATCTGCATCTGCATCCGCATCGGCATCGGCATCCATGTCGGCATCCGCATCAGCGTCCGCATCTGCATCTGCATCTGCATCTGCATCCGCGTCCATGTCCGCATCCGCATCTGCATCCGCATCTGCATCCGCATCGGCATCAGCATCCGAGTCGGAATCAGCGTCCCCGTTTTCTCTCCTGGGCGGTTTCACAACAGGAGGATTAGTCCGGCCATCGCCTCTATCACGACTTCCGCCGCTACTGCTGCCACTGCCACTGCTGCTACTACTACTACTACTGCTACTGCTGCTGCTACCTGAACTCCCACCACTCGAGCGACCACCGCCAGACACTCCGCGACCCGGTCTTGTGCGGCCGGGGTTGCCCGCAATGTTGTTCGTTGAGCCGCCTTTTGAATTGCCAACGGAGGCGACGGGTATCATGTTCAAGACAAAGCGGTTGCTCGTGTATTGCAACTGATAGTGACCTGGCTTGTCCAGCATCACGGCGACCCATCCCAAGGCTTCATTGCCACTCCAATATTCGACTCGAAATGGCGTTTGCGTCATGGACAGCGAGAGGCTCTTGTTGGGCTGGATTTCCAACTCTTTTCCCTTGGAGTTCTTGATCTTGGCAGGTCGATTGACCGCGTTCGATATTCGGATCAGTTCCGACTTGGCGGTTGGTTCGCCGGTCGGCTTTCTCGGGGCCACCGGCGTGATCACCAGGGTTTCGTTCTTCGTTTCGACCTTGTAGTTTCCCGCTTTGGCGAATTCGGCCTTGACCCAATCGGCCGCTGGTGCGGTCGACAACTCGAGTGTCAGCGGCAAAGTTTTGGCGGTAAAGGTCATCGACTTTCTCGGAGCAATCTCCAGGACTTTCCCTTCCAGTCGCCGAACTTTCAACGTCGAAGTCCCTGCATTGGTCAATTGAACTTTTGTCGCGGTCGCAGAAGTTTTTGCTGTCGCCTTTGCTGTGGCGGAAGATTGGGCACCGGCCATGCCGCTCTGATGGTGCAGCAGTACCCCAAGGACGACCATCAAGACCAAACGAACGAAGGGAGACAACATAAGCGAACCTTCATATTCAACGATTGCCATGGACCATTCACCCCCACGGTGGATGTATTGAGGGACGCGACGCCGCAACCGTCCTTCAATTCTCCAGAACGATGGCGTCTGACACGAAACGGCGAATTTCTGAAAATATCTGGCCTGGAGTCACGGAGTTTTGCTGACGTGATATAATCGCCGCGGCATTCAAGCACATGTTTCACCGAAAAGAAGGACATGCGATGACGGGCGATCACTCGTTTCCGGAGACTTTCGGAGCGGTGACGTCACTAACGTTGATCAATTTGGCCAAATCGGCCGACCCGACCGCTTGGGAGATTTTGTTCCGCCTGTACTCGCCGTTGATTCGCTATTGGCTCCGGAAGTCTCGTATCTCGCCGGTAGAGGAGGACGATTTGGTTCAAGAGGTCTTTCGCTCGATGCATTCGGGCCTCGCTCGTTTCGAGAAAAAATCGGCAACCGATTCCTTTCGAGCCTGGATGCGGACCATCACCCAGAACAAGATTCGAGATTACTTAAAGACGCAGGCCAATAAACCGCTGGCGACCGGTGGAACGACTGCCTGGCGGTTCGTGCAAGATGTACCGGACCCCGACTTGTCGGACGAGCTGCCCGAATCATCAGAGGACCGGCTGGTCATCCATGAGGCCTTAGAAATCATTCGTCGCGAAATTCAGCCTCAGACCTTTCAAGCGTTCTGGCTCGCTACCGTTGACGGGATCACACCAAGCCAGGTGGCTGAAGAACTAGGCATCCCCCTCAACTCGGTCTACCAAGCCAAATCTCGAGTCCTCCGCCGCCTGCGGGATCTCTTGGAGTAAAGGCAGATTTTCCCAACACCAAGGAATCACGATGCCCGCTTCATTGGAAAGCATCATCAACTTCGGAGCGAACGTGTCTTTTACGCCGCGACACGATTATCGTCCTGAGAATGAACCCGAGGTACTCGATAGTCTGCGGCGAAACAGACATGAACAAATTCGTGTGATCGGTCGTCTGCATGCTTGGTCGCGTTTGGTCGAGTCAACCGATGTGATCATTAGTCTCGAAAACCCCGAGTTGGATGCGCTCACCGACGAAGCCAGAGAAAAGCTCTTGCTTGAACTTCGACAAAGTTTTGCCGCGCGGTAGCTTGAAGGTTCTATGATCCCATGTTTGGGCTCGTCAAATTTGCATGCTTCGGCGAAGATGCTGCTGGAATCGAGATTCCGATTGCTTTGCGATGAAACCGGGGATTGCCATGGCAGCGATTCGACTTTTTGCGATGCGCGACGACCATCGCTGGAATTACCGGACAGCTTGGCGAGTTCGGTCACAATATGTTGGGTCCATTTTGCTGTGGGCGCATCGTGCGGGTGCGGCGTTCGTCGAATATCAGCCGGATCGTACCGAGCCACTTCAGTATCGCGATGCCCATGGTAACTCCGTCGCAAGCGAATTTGCCCAACCACCAGCTCCACTTCGTGAAAAGATCATCCCATCGTTTTTTTTGGATACCCTTGATGGGCATCCGTTGCTCCGCCCCATTCGCCGAGCCATGCGCCGAATTTTTCAACGCCAAGCCAAAGGCACGTTCAGTGTCCCGGACGACGAGAATCAGATCGAGTCCACCTGGTTGATGATCGTTCATCCAAATTCGGCATCGTTCCAACGAACTGGGCACAAATCATTCGTGGTTAGGTGAGAACATACCCCACTCGGATCGCAGGCCGATCCACGACGTTATTTCGACCGTGAAATAGGCCAATACATGGCGCATGTTGCCCAAGAGAGAAATACACCCAGGAACCCGAGGACGATAAATCCGATCGCATCCTGTGATTGTTTTGCGGGGTCGGTTATTGGTTCCAGGAAGATTGCCGACTCCGCCGCCGTGATCTCGTGATGGTACTCGGCGTCCGCAATAGCTTGTCGATACTGAAAAGATGTCCTTCGTTGGTCGGCTCGAACGTATCGCAACGGTTGCTCTTGAAGTCTTGAATCCAAACGATCGTTGTTCTTGACCCAATACTTGATCGGTTGATCCATCGTTTCGCTGGCTGGCAACAGCGGAATCACTCGCCACGTCTTGGTTTCATGGTTTGGTGCCCAGTAGACACCACTCGCTTCCCCACGTAGTTGAAAGTTTTCGGGTACGCGGACGATGGTCGTCTCCTGAGTCATGTCAACGTCCAACAGCGTTCGGTTCGCGTCGTAGCTTGACGCTTCGTTCATTCCGAACTTGCTGACATTGACCAAAAGCAAAGCAAACAACATCGCCAGCGGCATCAAGCAGACAACCGCCATTCGCGCGGACTGACGCGTTTCGGGCTCCGGAAATGCCCGGAGCAATAGCCACAACTCGACTGCCGGAATCAACAACACCAACAACAGGGACAGGAAGTCAGGCAGCCAAGCCACTATGAACACAGCCAATGGAATAAAGCTAACCACGTGCCATCCCAGCCAGAACCTTCTCCTGGTTGCCGCGGCGATCTTTGGGGAAGTAAATCGGGCAGTAATCGTCGCGAGCGAATCAATCGCACAAGTTGATTCGACGATCGTTTCCTCTTCCGAGTGGTTCTTGGTGTCCCTCCGAGCCAACGCAAACAGAAGGGGAAATAGCAAGGCCGGAATTGCGCCGGCACCGTACAAGAGTACAATCCAAAACGTTGGACTGCCGTAAAAGCCGGGGGATTGTTCCGTGGAGTCTATCAAACGTACCAAAATGGCATTTTCGGCAGACTTGAGATCAAACCGTTCCTCGGCGTTGTCGACTGCTGTGCGAAAAGCTGAATAGTGCATGTTTCGGCTCGAGACAGGGCAAGCGACACGATTCGTAGTCAACGCCCCCTCCGACAACTCGTGTTCATCGACGATGGCCCAAATTCGAACTTCCTTAGTTTTATCCCACGTGGCCGATTCGAATGGTGCTGCGTAGTAAAACTTTTCCACGCGCCGAGTAACGGTGTATTCAACGGCTCCCAGATACCAAATGTAGGCGGCGGCTTCGGGTGCTTCAAAACAGTAATCGTCGGGCAGTGCGATGGCTTCCTCGATCGAAACAGTACCGTAAAACCCCGACCGAGCTCCCGCGGCGGATTCACTGCAAATCGAGACAGCCGCCACGCAAAATGGCGACGCCAGAACGCTGATGGCCAATCCACCGAGAAACGCGGCATGGGCCCCGGTGCAGTTGAGGCCGCCGAGCCTTACCCGTTCCATGATTATCTGGCTCCGCTGAGCCAACCACTTGCATACAAATATGTCCGGCCAAACAGCGACAACTACAAAAGCCAGGACATAGGCCTGATACTCGCTATTGCAAAACCAAAGCGTCACGGCACATCGAAACGCCAACCAACCCAGCAGCGTCAGCATTAGCAAAGAAACTTGTTTGGGCATCCCATCTCTCCGGCTCGCGTTTTCAGGCGTTTCGTAGCAACATCTGGCTGAAAAAATATTCAGCTTCGCTCTCAATACCGGCGATCGGATGCTTTGTGACAGGCCACCGCGCTGGTGCTTGCCTCGCTTGGCCAGCATTCTTCAGCACTGGCACTTCGTTCGGCGTAATCAGGCCATGAAAAAGATCGCTCTGAAGTCCACAAAAGGTCGACCTGCGAGCAAGGACATACATAAGTTTCAGCCGGTTTTCGGTTTCACGGAAACGAAACTTCCTGTCGCCACCACCTCGACCAACCACGGAGGTTCGTTTCTGGACCAATTGCTAACTTACGGCTCAACATTAGGGCGATTCACTCCAATTCGACCCATTGTCAAGAATTTTCGGGAACCGCATGTGCCATATCGCGAAAAGGTTGTTTTCAGTTGCCGATTGGCGATATCGCGCGTAACCAACCGCGGACCGTGCCGAAGTATTCTTCTGCCGAGTGAATGGTCGATGAGAACGTCGCTTGAATTGTTGGTTCCGAGCGATGATACTGGAACGGCCGCGACGTCACTTGCTGGAGGCAGCCAGCTCAGCCGATCTAACTCCCGGAGCGTTTTCGACTGTGTCTCCAATCAACACACCTCCATCACCTGCCAATCGTCCGAGTTCGCACGCCACCGCCTCTCCCGATAATCAGTCCGCAAATGTAACGACTTCGGATTTGGAAAGCGCGCGCGAGCTGAAACTAGCATGCGAAAAAATAAAGTCCGAAGTGGCCAAAGCGATCGTTGGCCAAGATGAAGTCATCAATCAACTGCTGATCGCCATCCTGGCCCGTGGTCATTGTCTGTTGCAAGGAGTTCCTGGCTTGGCCAAGACCCTGATGGTGCGTTCCTTGGCCGATGCCATGCACTTGACCTTTCATCGTATCCAATTCACTCCCGATTTGATGCCAGCCGACATTACCGGTACAGACTTGATTCAAGAATCTGACACAGGCCATCGAAATCTGGTCTTCGAGCAAGGCCCGATCTTCACGCAGATGTTGTTGGCCGACGAAATCAATCGTACGCCGCCCAAGACTCAAGCAGCACTCTTGGAGGCCATGCAGGAGCACTCGGTCACGGTTGGCGGCAAGACTTATACTTTGGCCGAACCGTTCTTCGTGCTCGCGACACAAAACCCGATCGAGCAAGAAGGGACTTACCCGTTGCCCGAAGCCCAACGCGATCGCTTCTTGTTCCAGGTCCTGGTCGATTACCCATCGCGCGACGAAGAAAGCGAAATCATCGACCGCACCACGTCGACGATCAGCGGTAAACCCGAACCCGTTGTCAGCGGCGAACAAATTATTCGCTTTCAAGCCACGGTCCGCAAAGTGCCGTTGCCTGAAAACGTCAAGCAATACGTGTTGGATTTGGTCCGCGCTTTGAGACCACGTGCCGAATCTCCATTGAGCTGGGTTCGTCAACAAGTGGATTGGGGGCCGGGGCCGCGCGCCGGCCAGCAATTGGTCCTGGCTGGCAAAGCCTTGGCTTTATTGGAAGGCCGGACCCATGTCTCGATCGAAGATGTGAAACGACTCGCCTTGCCTGTTCTCCGTCATCGTTTGGTGCCAACATTTGGAGCTCAAGCTGAAGGCGTTCAACCCGATGATCTCATCGAGCGCGCGTTGAACGAAGTGGTCGTTCCCAAAGCTAAAGCTCTCTAGTTTGCCCCATCGAGTCTGCTCCGTTCAGGCGTTTGGCATGTCTGCTCCTCAACCATTGTTGTCCTCCGATGATCGCGATAAAGTCGCGGCCTTGCAGTGGTATGCCAAATCGGTGATGGAAGGCTTGAATGTGGGCCAGCACCGTTCGCCGCACAAAGGAGTTAGCGTCGAATTCAAGGAGCATCGTCCCTACGTTCGGGGTGACGAAGTTCGCTCCATCGATTGGAAGTTGTTCGGAAAAACCGATCGCCTGTATATCCGGCAATTCGAAGAAGAAACCAATCTTCGCGCGACCTTGTTGGTCGATCAAAGCGGCTCGATGAAGTACGCGGGGGCGCGCCGTCCTGGTCCGAGCAAACATCAATTCGCGATTCGCCTGGCTGCCAGTTTGGCGTATTTGTTCACCGCCCAACACGATGCCGTCGGCCTCGCTACCTTTGACACCAAACTACGTGCGTATCTTCCTGCTCGCAGCCGGCCATCGCACTTGCATGAACTAATGGTCCAATTGGCCACTGCCGAATGTGGCGGCGAAACGAAGCTGGCTCCTGTCGTGGAGACCTTGGCAGGAAAAATTTCACGACGCGGGGTGGTGTTTTTGATTTCAGACGGGTTTGATGACGCCAGCAGTTTGCTGCGCAGTTTGCAAAGAATCCGACAGGCCCCAAACGAAATCGTGTTCTTTCAGGTTTGGCACCCTGACGAGTTGGACTTTCCGTTCTCGACACGGACCCAGTTTCGTTCACTGGAAAACACGAGTCACGAGCGCCTCGTGGACCCACATGCATTTCGAGTTCAGTACCAACGCAACTTGCAGCGATTCCGTTCGGAGTTGGAAGAGGGCTGTAAGCAGAGCCGGATTTCACTCGTCTCGTGTACCACCGCCGATTCGCATGTGGCGGTCTTGGCCCACTTTCTTCAACAACGCGGGGCCAAATCGTGAGTTTTCTCAATGGACTCTTGTTGCTCGGTGGTTTGGCTTTCGTCGTGCCATTGATTATACACCTGTTAAATCGCTCGAAGTTTCAAACCGTCGATTGGGGCGCGATGCACCTGTTGGAGTCGATTGAATTACAAAATTCCCGACGCGTCCAATGGCAAGCCTGGCTGTTGTTGTTGCTACGTTGTTTGTTACCGATCATTTTGGCGTTGTGCATGGCCCGGCCGATTTGGAATTGGTGGATGACGGGCACCGCGGGACAAGCGGCCACGACGATTTTGGTCTTGGACGATTCCTTTTCAATGCAGGCCCAGAGTCGGGCAAACAAAGCCGGTGCTGCCAATACGACCTTGTTTGAACAATCTATCGAGGCCAGTACACAAATCGTGCGCAGCTTGGGGTCTCGCTCCGCCAAATCGATCATTACCGCTGGCGGCAACGCCTCAACTGTGACCGATGGAACCAGCTACGATCTGCGGCCCATCGAACGACAACTCGAACGAATCGAGCCAAATGCTCGTGGTGCCAATCCAGCGGCGGCGTTGCAAATGGCAATCGAGACCGCCGCCCAGACTTCCGACCCGTATCGGCAAGTACTGCTCTGGAGCGATTTTCAAAAACACGATTGGGAACAGGTTCCATCCCAAACTTGGCAAACGTTGCGTCAGCAACTACAAAGCCTGCCGGCACCAGCCTCGATTCACTTCTTTCCGCAACAAAGCCAAACGGTTGAAAACCTGTCGTTATGGATTGACAGCGAAACCACGGAACTATCGCTCGTCGGCGAACCACTCGAAGTTCGGGCAATGGTTGCCAATCGTGGTTCGCAGGAAGCCAGGAATGTGCCGGTCCGATTTTTTGTTGATGAGCAAGAAGTAGCGGTCAAGCGGATCGACTTGGCGCCGAACGCCGAAACACAAACCTCCTTCATGGTCACGATCGAACAACCGGGCTCCCATACGGTGAAGCTCATGGTCGAAGATGACAAGGGAATGGATGGTGACGACAGCGATGATCTACTCATTGAGACCCTTGAACCGCTCCGAATTCTCTTCGTCGAGACGCGCACGGATCTGTCATTGCTTGAGTTGGAAACGGGTTTTATACAATTGGCGTTGCAAGCGACGCTGCGTAATGAAGGCGATTCCTCAGGTTTGCAGATGAATCGAATTTCCCCGGATCGATTGAATGCGGCGGCACTCGATGGAATCGACTTGGTGCTGATGGCCAACGTTCCCCGCGTCTCGGACGAGACAGCCCGGTTGTTGGTTGAACGAATTGAGGCCGGATTGACGCTGTTCGTCTTTGGCGGTGATCAAGTCGATCGCCAATGGTACAACCAGACGTGGGGTCCCGCATCAGGCAATCCGATCTTGCCGTTTGCCGTCGGTGAACCCATGGATGCCTCGAACGCGAGATCCGCTGCTGTCGTTGATGCGAACACGGACGATGCGGGACGAACGAAGTCGCTACGTGTGGCAGCTCCGCCTTATGACGATCCGGCCCTCGGTCTATTTAACAATCCACAGCAAGGACGCTTGGACCAAGTTTCGGTTAACCGGTGGCATCGTTTCGATCAAGAACGCGAATCCAACGACCTGTCACCACAGGCCAGGCCTTTGCTAAAGCTCGCTGACGGGACACTTTTGGTGGCGAAGAGGTCGCATGGCCAGGGAACGGTGTTCCAATGGAGCGTGCGCGCGAACGACGCTTGGAGTGACTTGCCAACGCGCCCAGCCTACTTGCCGCTGATGCAGCGTCTCATTCTGTTTTCGCAAGGTAGCCCGGAGCCACGCGCCATGGCGGCGTCCAGTCGAGAAGCAAAAATCGATCCGATGTCCGAAGATGAACTGGCCGCGCTCGCTGCGAATCTGGGCGCGACGATTCACCCAAGTGCCTCCGAATTCTTGGAAGCGGATTCCCAACGCCAGTATGGTTGGGATATTTGGCGCTGGGTATTACTCGTTGTATTGCTCGTGTTGTTTGGGGAACTGTTTGTGGAGAAACGAATCACGCGAGGTCTCGCATGACGGAATTCCACTTTCTCAGCTCTTTCCCGGTCGGCGTCGGATGGCTGTTGGTGCTTGTCGCCGCTGCGTTAGGCGGGTTTTTATACTGGCGAGAAGTTTACGATTTCCCAGCGCCCTATCGTTGGTTGTTGCCGACGTTGCGTGCGCTGGCCATTGCCTTGGTTGTGCTCATGTTGCTGGAGCCCACGCTGCGGTATCGCTACTTCGAAGGAACGCCGACCCGTTTGCAAGTTTGGGTCGATGGAACCCAAAGCATGCAAGAGACCGATTCGCTTGAGACTGGGAATTCCCCTCAGCCAACTCGATATGAACGGGCTCTCGAATTGTTGACTCAAGGCGACTCGCCTCTGCTAGAACAATGGGCGGATCAAGGCGAGGTCTTGCTCGGGCGCTTTGGCGGCGAGCAAACAACGTCGCTGTGGCAGAGCACGATCGAACAACGGCAAGAACTACCGAAAGATCGTAGCGACTGGCTGTTAAGTGAAGGCGCGCAACCCACATCACTGTCGTTGATCTTTCAAGACCAAGCCCTAACGGCCAAAAACAATTCAAGCAAACGCGACCAGGAGTTGACCACGACATCTCCCCAAGCAGTTCAGCCATTGCCAAACACGCCCATCTTGTTGCTGACCGACGGCCAGCACAATTCGGGCCCCGGGCCGTTGGGGCTGCTGAATCAATGGCCCCAAGAATCGTCACCTGTTTTTGTCGTCGGAATGGGAGCTGCAGAAATCCCCCAACGAGTCACGCTTACGAAATGGGAGTTGCCGTCACGTGTATTTCGTTCCGATTTGGTTCAAGGAACGCTTCAGTTGCAAGAAGGCCTGACTCCAGGTGCTCGCTATCGAGTCGCGATTTATCATGACACGAAAGTGCTATGGTCGACCGAACTGACGGCGGCCGGTGATCAGCAACGGTCCGAACGATTTAGTTTTCAACTCGATGAAGTGGTGGCGCAGTTAGAAGCTGCCTTGCCTCAAGCGCAAAGGTCGACGCGAATCCATGTCCCGTTGATGGCCAAAGCAATGTCGCTGGCTCCAGGAGGGACCTCTTCACACCAAGAACCGTCGAGCGAGCTCTCGGGAGTTATCGGAGTGACCGCCAGAAAGCAACGCGTTCTGTTATTAGACAGCCGGAGTCGCTGGGAAACTCGGTACATCCGCAATATGTTGGAACGTGACCCATCGTGGGAACTGGACGCGTACTTAGTTAAACCGGGCGGTAGTCCCAAGTGGTTTTCCAACGTCGTCGAAGAGAAGCCGTTCCCAATGAAGCCAGAAGAATTCGAACGCTACGACTTGGTCGTCTGTGGTGAAATCGAGCCTTCCAGTCTGTCGCCTGAGCAAATGGAACTCCTTCGCCATAGCATCGAACGCGGAGGAACCGGTTGGTTGGTGATCGATGGTCAACGGGGACATTGGCGACAACCCATGTTTTCTGAACTTCAGAAGATCTTGCCCATTTCCTGGTTGGAAAATTCCGGCTCAGCGAGCGAGCGACGTTGGCAGATATCGCCTGTGGGCCAAGCCCTTCACGCCAACGTGCTCTCGCTCGTCAACGATGCTCAGGAGGACAACTTAGCGATTTGGGCGAAATTGCCACGTTTGCGTCGAGTCGTCCCAACCAAGCCGTTGCCTGGTAGCGAAGTTCTCGCGACAGTGGAGGATTCTCAAGATTCAATTCCCCTCTTCGTGACGCGAAACTACGGCGCAGCGCGGATCTTCTACGCAGCATCCGACGAAACTTGGCGCTGGCGGCACGAAAATGCGGATCTCATACATCAGCGGGTGTGGAATCAAATCTGTCGTTGGACGATGCGCGAGCCCTTTGCGGTTGAAAACGACTATCTAGCGTTGGACAGTGGCGAGGCGGTTTACAACACCGGCCAGGAAATCGTGATTCGAGCGAGAGTCAAGGATTCACAAGGTCATCCGTCTACGTTGCCGACCATTGATGCGTTGGCTTTGGCCGATGGCAAACCAGTTGCGACCGCCATTTTAGAATTGGAGACGGAGCTGCCAGGCGTCTACCGCGGTCGGATGGCGGGTCTACCTCCCGGCGATTACACCATCAAGTTGGCAATTCCCGGTTACGCGACGGAAGTCAATTCGCTGCACACATCGCTAAGAGTGGAAGCGCCTGCGAATCCCGAGCGATTGCAGGTCACTCGCCATGATGATCTACTTCGTGAAATCGCCGCTGCGACCGGTGGACGGTATGCGACCGAAGATCAAGTTGACGATTTATGGCGCGACTTAAAGCTGCGTTATAGCAGCCGAATTGTCGAAGCCGACCATGTGCTGTGGCAAAGCTATTGGTGGTTTGTCCCGATTCTTATACTCGTAAGTCTGGAATGGTGGCTGCGCAAAAAGGTTGGACTGATATGAGTGCGATTTCTCCCAGCGAACTAAGCCCATCACAAACCACTCGGCACAAGCTGAATCGCGTCGCCCGCCGTCGACTCCAGTTCTTGCTGTTTCGTACTGCTGCTGCATTTGTACTGGTTTTTTTGGGCTTGTTGTTGACAGGAGCAATGGTCGACAAGTTTGGGCAGTTGAGCGACGAAGGTCGGATGGGCTGGAGCGTATTGACATACTTTGCAGGATTGGCCGTCACATGCGTGTCTATGTATCCATTGTTGCGACCTTGGACTTTGCGAGATGCCGCCCGGTTTGTCGAACAGGAAGTCCCGGACCTACGGAATAAGTTGCTTTCGGCGGTTGAACTGACACCTGAAATTGATGATCCAAGATTGGGGTCGCGTGAACTTCGCTCTCAATTGAACGTCATAGTTGCCGAGTCGCTCCAAGGGATTTCGGTGGCGGATGTGCTGCCGTGGAAGCGGATTCGAAAGATGTTGATCGCAGCCTCGGGAGTTACGGTGCTGATGGGTGTATTGGCGATGGTGCCCGGCTTGAACCTGCCTCAATACATGCTGCGATTGCTTTATCCGATTGGAAACTTTCCACGCCCCAGTCTTGCGGAGCTGAACATCCTCTCGCCCAATCCGGCTTCAAAAACATTGGCGATCGGCGAGCCACTCTTGTTTCGTGTCGTTGCCGAATTGCCCAATACCTTCAGCGGGCGTCTACCGGAAGCGGCCGAGTTGGAAATGAAAAGCGATCAATCAGCAACGTTGTCGTCCAAGGTGACGCTGAAGCGAGAACCCGCCACCAAGGATTCCTCTTCCGCTAAAGCGTCGGCCATCTATTCAGCAGTAATTCCGATCGAGCTGTCTCAATTCAACTATCGGGCGGTGAGTTCGCTCGGCGAAACACCTTGGTATGCCTTGAAGGCATTTCCTCGACCGCTGATCAAAGAATTCGACATTGCGGTCGCTCCACCGAAATATGCTCTGATGGATCGTTTGCTTACTCAAAGCGCCGTCGCCGATGTGGAAGTCATCGCCGGGTCGCATGTTACTTGGACGCTGGACACCAATGTTGCATTGCGCAGCGCAAGCATTCGTTGGCTGGATCAAACCACGGAGCCGGATTCCGAGCCGGTTCAGTTCGCGATCAATGGCGCTGGGCAATGGCAACTTCAAATCACCGCTAATGAAAGTCGTCGTTTTCAGATCGACCTCCTTAGCAGCGATGACTTGCCCAGCACGTTTCCTCCGACTTATCGCCTGGCGGTATTGCCAGATCTGCCACCGCGACTCGAATGGGTCCAGCCCAAGGAACGCTACCGCGTGACCCGCCCGAGGTCCTCGTCCGACCTAGCGATTGCCTGGGTCGATGAGTTTCCTTTACAAACCATCGAACAATGGACGCGTGTGAACCGAGGGAACTGGCGTCGCGATGCTTTGTCGCCAGAGCACTTGGTGGATAGTCCGCTGCATTGGACCTGGGAAATGGCAGCTTTGAATACCAAAGTTGGTGACATGATCGAGACCAAAGTTGTGGCGGTCGATCGCAAAGGACAAATCGGGGAGACTCCAACCATCGAATGGACAGTCGCGGGCACTGAATTGGACGCGTCACAAGATCCCGAAACTTTGATTCGAATCGAGATTTCACGACGACTGGCCGGTTTGGGCCCGGTGGTCAAAGACAAGGAAGCCAAACTTAAAGTGCAAACCGAACGCTGGTGGGCGGAAGTTCAGAACGTCGAACTGACCAAAGAACTTACCGACGAGGTCGGTGGCTCGGTTCGCGAATTGGAAGTTGTCCTCCACGATTTGCGTGGGGAGTTGCAACCTTTGCTCGGACAACTGCGCAATCCAGCCTCGCAAGAAGAAACACAATTGCTGATCGATACCATATCGTCGTGGGAGCTTGAAGCCAAAATCATCGGTCTGACGCTGGAACCCGAACTGCAACGCGAATTGATCCAAAGCGGCAGTCGACATCCGGCTGCTGAGCGTCTGCGCAGCCGTTATCAAAATTTGCTGCACTTCCTGCAACGATTACCCATCAATGCCCAAACGATGGCGTCGCATGATTTGTTGGCAGATTTTGCTCGGGACCTTGATGACGCGAATCGCTTTCTGGAAGAGACACTGCGTGATCCTGAGGCCTTGCAGCGACGACAAGGAAAATTGGAGCTTGCGGTCCTGGGTGACCATTTGATGCGGGTTGGTCAATCCATGGGCAATGGGAGTAGTTTGCTGGCCGATTGGCAGGGGAACGCTTTGCGTGAACTAGGACAAGCTGTTAACCAATTAGGCGAGCGCACAAACAGCCTGGCGGATTCCGATCAAATTGAACTGCACCAAATCCATGAGATCGGCAACCTTCTACTGCATCGTTCCAACGTTTCGCAGGTCTTTAGTTGGCTACCTGAGGAACTAAAAAACACGCACCGGGAACTCTACAACTACAGTGGTCGCACTAAGGACTTCATCATTCGGGCGATGCATGATTGGCAACGTGAACGAGCCTACTCGGTGGATGGAAGCTTGCCTTCCGCGTCTTTCCTAGCGATGTTGGAACTGCTGCAACATCGGCGCAGCACCCGTTACAGCCGCCTGGACCACAGTCCAAAATATGCCGCTGATTTGGGTGCGGCGCAGCGAGCCCTGAAGTATCAAGTCGAGAAGAACTCGGGCAATCCCCAAAAAATCGACCAACGAATTCAACAGATTGCCGATGCAGTGGCCGTGATTGAGTCAGGACAACGTGTCGAGAATGCCTCACAGTTTTTAGAGACAGTTCTGCACTCCGAACGTTACGCGGCCACAGGTAAAATCGCTCGCACGGAAAACCCGCGATTGTGGGACGCATTCAGTTCGGAACTTGAAAAACTCCATGAAACCATGTCCAACAGCCATGAAGCACGTGATCTGGCGAATCGAGTGAATGAAATGCGTTGGACGGCAGCGATGCAATCTGCCTGGACAAAACTTTCCTCGCGACGCTGGAATTGGAATGATAAGCCGGTCTCGGCGGCTTCGGAGTTGGCAACCATTCGCACGGAAGTCTTGGGACTAGAGGCGGAATTGCAACCCCGCGTCGATACCGCGCGCCAGCTGCTGGCGGAACTTGGGCCACCGATCTCGGAACTCGCCACTCGAAGTGCCGAAGCTGTCGCCACTGCCCAAGCCGCGACGGCCGATTTGCAGAAGCAAGTTCAAGATCAAGAGGCTCCGAATGTTGCCGCACGCCTTAACGATCACTTGACGCAAGAAGAAAAGGATCGGGAACAGACTTTGCAACCGCTCCGTGAGGCCCTGCTGGACTTGGCAGCCGCGCAAGATCTGACTCGGCAAACGGAACAACAAGTGGCTCGTACGGCGGACTTGGCCCGAGAGTTGATGGAAGCCGTTCAAGCCAAGACCGAACAAGCCGCCGCAGCAGCCCAGCAAGCGGCAGCCAACAATGACTCGAACAACACGGACCAACAGACGGCGCTAAGTCAGTCGCTCGAACAATTGTCCGCGGCGCAAGCTCGCGAGACAGAAGCGTTGGCCGCCATCTCCGAACACTTTGCCCAAGCCGAACGAAACGCCGCTTCACCCCATGAATCCTCATCCGCTCAGGACCAAAGCCAACAGCGTCTGCAACAGTTGGCACAACAACAGCTAACGCCTGAAACGACCTCCGCTTTGGAACAAGCGTTTTCTAAGGCGAATGATTTAGCAAGTTTACAACAGCGCGACCCGAGTGACTTGTTAAGAGGGTTGGAGCAAGAACTACCTACTAACGCCGCCATGCAAGAGGAACTGTCCGATATTGCTCGCAACTTGGCTGAACAATCGCAACGCTCGGTGGAAGATGCCGCGAGTCGCGAGCGAGCACTGCAAGCCAGTCTCGAGCAGTCCGACAGAGTTCGTGAACCCCAGCGACAAGAGTTTGCCCAGGAACTGCAACAGGCACTGGATCAAGCTCGCGATATGGCGAGTCGTTTGAGCAACGAAGCACAACAGCAAATGCAGCGTGGCGAGTCAGAGACCGGCCAACAGGCCGTGCAACAAGCCAGTGAATCGCTACAAAATGCCATTCATGGCGCGCAGAAAGTAGCCGAATCCGGTCGGAACCCCGCGCTGCAGCAAGCGGCTCAAACGCTGCGTGACGCTCTTCAACAGGCACAGCCCGCTTTGCAAAGCATCGCACAGAATTTGGCACAAGAGAAAGCTACCAACCCATTCGATGATGACAACCAACGGCAAAATGCTCGGAATGATGCCAACCAATTGCAACAGCAGCTGGCAGATCGAGATCGACAACAGGCGGACCATCGAGTGCAGCATCGGGAACAACAGGCGAATGCCGCCCAAGAACAAGTCAATCAAGCTCAGCAAAGCTTGACGCAAGCCGAACAAGATTTGAATAACGCTCGCGAACAACAGAAGAACCAGCCTGATAACGAATGGCTGCGTCAACAGGTACCGTTAGCGCAAGCTCGAGTTGCTCAGCAGCAGGCAGTCAAGTCTGGCGCTGATGCCCTACGCGACAGGGCGCAAAATCGTTTGGAGGCCGCACGCCAAGAACGACAGCGACTGGAAAATCGTCCTGCGGATTTGTCAGCGGACAACCCTCATCTCGAATTGGCCGAACGAATGAGCCAACAAGCTGCGGATCAAGCCAATCGATTGGAACGCGAACTGGGAGATCTGCTGAACCGGGCGGGCTTCATGTCCGAAACTCAAGCTTCGCGGGAATCGGTAGCTCAAGCCGCTCAACAACAGGGCAATGTTCAAGAACAAGTCAACGCTGCGGCTCGGGACTTGGATCGCGCCGCGGCTCATCAATCGCGATTGGGCGCGCCGCAATCGGCCCAGGCATTGCAACAGGCCGCTGAAGATCTGGCGTCAGTCGTCCAGCGTGAACCTGAAAACGCACGAAAACAGTTGGACCAAGTCCGTAACCAGTCGGCGCAAAGTGAAAACAAGTTGCAAGCCGACGCTGATGAAACCAAACGGATCAACCAGGCTTTGGACGCCGCTGGTGAAGCACTACAAGAACAGGCAGAGGCACTGGCCCAAATGCTAGGGCAACAGGCTACGGACGCCAACCAAAGTAGCACGGAATCGGGGGCCGACTCACCTGTTTCTGACTCGCACTCGCCAGCGTCAAACAACTCGGAGGGACAGGCGGCAGACCGCTCGCAGGCCGAGCCGACCCACGGCCAAAATGGCAACTCGCCCACCAACTCGATGAATCAAGCCGGTGAAACGAATCAAGCCAAGTCAAACAACCAATCAAACCCGAGCTCGTCAGGTAATTCCTCCACATCCAGCAATTCGTCAGTGTCCGGCAGCTCTGCGTCAAGCGCCAACGTGGCGAACGCTAACCCGAACAATGCTGGAGCCACTAACCCCAGTGACAATAGCCATCCGAAAGAGGGAAATTCAACATTGGCTCAGATGACACCGCGCGAAAAGGCCGAGCTGCTAGATCAACTGGATCGACAATCGCGAGGACCAAGCTCGGGTGACGCGCCGGATTCTTTAGCGCCAACGAATTCGTCCGCGATGCAGGGCCAGGCCTCGACCCAGACCCTCGGATCGAGTCGCTTGCCGGCGTTTCAACAGGCACAGAGATCGTTGGCCCAACAGTTGCAGGCCATGCGTCAATCATCGACTCCCGGAGCACTTCCCTCGGAGCTGGCCAACCGTGCGAATCAACCCGGCTTCAGTCAAAGCCCTGGACGCGCGGCGGCTAACCCGATGGGCAGCGGTCCAGCTCGCGCTTTTGCGACGGATGAAATGGACAATGAGCCGATTGGTTCTTGGAGCCGATTGCGAGAAAAGAAGTCGGAGGATGTGGTTGAGAGCGAACGAGAAGGTGTCTCGCCCCGTTATCGCCGCCAAATCGAACACTATTACAAGTTATTGTCCGAGAAGAGTCGCGTCCAAGACTAAGAGTCCATCGCTCTCGATCACGGGGCCACCGCCAACTTCCACTGCCACGAACAAGGATCAGGCCCATGCCTGTCACAGATTGGATGCGTCACGAAAAAAGTGCTTGTGAAGCCCAGGCGGACACACCGTTCGGCGCGACGAAAAATTGGTTCAGACCAGCGAAGTTTGCGACACGATCGACCATGACAGGTGTTTCGTGCTGGCTTGTGACCTTTCTAATTGGCTTTTTGCCGCAGACCTGTTGGGCACAAGACCGGCCAATGGCCACGACACCCGAGCGACAAGCGACCGAAGCGGCCATCGAGCGTGCACTGAGTTATCTTGTGTCGCAACAACAACCCAGCGGAGCCATTGCTCAAGGTCAACACGATACCACGATGACCTCCTTGGCGATCATGGCCTTGGCCAGCACCGGAGTGACGCCGATGCAAGCCGACGCCAAAGGAGAAGCCATGCGCAAGGCTTTGGATTTTGTGTTGCAACAAGATCGGCGAACTCCTGAAGGGTACTTTGGCCAAGCAGATGGTTCGCGCATGTACGGGCACGGGATCACGACACTGATGTTGAGTGAGATGGCCGGAATGGGCTTTGACCACGAACAAGACGACAAGATTCACGAAGCGTGCCAAGCCGGTATCGACTTGATTCTGAAAGCTCAACGGCGATCCAAAGACGGGGCCAATCGCGGCGGGTGGCGTTATACGCCCGACTCGACGGATGCCGACCTCTCCGTATCGGTTTGGCAGTTGATGGCGCTCCGCTCGGCCAAAAACGACGGACTTGAAGTACCCTCGGGATCCATCGAACAAGCGATCGGCTATTTGAAACGTTCGTGTACTTCACCCCTCAGCGCCGACGGCAAGCCAACGCAAACAGAATCGGGTTTCCATTACACTCCGGGTGGAGCGGACATCCAGTTTTCGATGACTGCAGCCGGAGTTCTGGCGATGCAAGTTTGCGGCCAATACGATTCACCATTGGTGACTCAGGCCACCGAATGGTTGAAGAAGAATCCACCGCAATGGGGCGCACGTTATGTGCTGTATGGAACTTATTACTACGCTCAAGGTATGCACCAACAAGGCGGGACCACGGCCTTGGACGCCGAAAGGATCGTGCGCGAGCTTTTGTTGCCTAGGCAACAGGAAGATGGCAGTTGGAACCCGGAAGGCGAAGAAGGCGCGGGAGGAAAAATCTACGCGACTTGTATGGCCGTACTCAGCTTAAGTGTCAACTACCATTACTTGCCAATCTATCAGCGCTGATTTAATCGTGTCGGATCGAAACCATCGCAACGCAACGATTTGAAATTGAGGCTGCAGGTCGAGCCGATGTTCGTCTTGGGAGGAGAGCCACCGAGATAGCAGCATCAGCGGTTGCGGTCTCAGTAGATTGGGTCTGCTAAATCAGGTTTGCCTTCCGACCGCTTCTGGTTTCCGTTCGTGCGCTCGGTGGTAACTTCTTGGCTCACCCGAGATAAACTTGGTCGGGGCCACTTCTGTGATGCGACGGCTGTTGTCCGGGAGTTCGGTTGCTCCGCCTTGCCCCAACGCAGTGAAGCCTTCCTGACGGAGTACGCTCAGCAATGTGTCGGCCTTTCAGGCGTTTTCTGGATGAGAGTTCACTCTAACTGGTGGCGTGCGCACACCGGCTAGGCTTGTTTCGACCCATTGGGTCCTGTTTTCTCCCGGGAAAATGCTTCGCGGCGTTGCCCTTGCGCCATTGCGAAACCGCAACAACACGGGCCGGACTCGAACAACGTAAGCTCGGCGCTTGCGATCAGCGGACAAATAGGAACTCGTTCAGGTTGATGCTCAGCAAACAAAAGCGAGCCAAGGCCTGTTGGGGATCCGCACCATCGCGAGATCGAAGGCGATGTACGAACTCCACTCCCTTTTGTATTTCCTCCGGATCCACAGTCCGTTGCGTGGTTCGCCGCAGCGCTTCCGCGACCTGTCCGGAAACATCAGAAACATCGATCGTTTTCAAAATATTCTGGGCCATCCGCTGGGCTTCGGTGTTGGTAAACTCGCTATTAAGCATACCCAACGCTTGGGTCGGTTGGGTTGTGTTGAAACGAACCGGACAGCTGAAGTCTGCTTCGGCAACATCGAAGTTCTTCATGATCGGCAATACCAGCGACCGTTTGCTCTTGATATAGATACTGCGCCGATCGCGATCTTCTTGTGAGGATTGTCCCCAACCCGAACCTGGTTGTGACTGACCCGCGAGAACTTCCTGGGGCATGATGGGAAAGATACTCGGCCCAAACATCTTATCCAAATTCAAATGCCCTGCCGCAGCCAGTATTGAATCGCGAACCTCTTCGGCGGTTAACCGACGCATGTTGTATCGCCAAAACTTGTCGTTGTTGGGATCGAGCGCGTACGCCGCGTCATTCATTGAAGACGACATTCGGAACGTATTGGAGAGAAGAATCTCGCGCTGCAAAGGTTTCATTCGCCATTGATGCTCGACCAAGCGTACCGCCAACCAATCGAGAAGTTCGGGGTGAGTTGGGCGGTCGCCTTGAAACCCATAGTCGCTGGCGGAGCGAACCAAGCCGCGTTCGAAATAGCCTTGCCAAATTCGATTTGCGATGACGCGAGCCGTCAATGGGTTTTCGCTCGACGCAATCCATTTCGCCAATGCCAGTCGTCGGCCCGTACTTTCCTGATGCGCCGGAGCGTGGACGGTAACAGGGGGTGGCGACAACACCGAGGGGAACGACGGTTCCACTTGATCGCCCAAAACATGTGGGTTTCCCCGAAGCATGAGGTGTGTTGGTTCGGCAACGGGGCCCCGTTCCTTGACAGCCAATAGCTTGACATCGTTATTAGGCGGTGAATTGCGGAGTTGTTGTCGGCGGTTGAAACTCCGTTCGAAGCGACGAACTTCTTCTTCGCTGAGGACACCTCCCAAACGTTGTTTGATCAGCCTTACGTGATTCTCTTCGTAGGCCCACTCTTCATGTTCAACGGCCTCGAAACTGGGTTTGACCTTTTCGTAGATGGCGGCCAACGTTCGCTCCGCTCGCTCGAGTTCTGTTTGATGTTTGGCCTTGGCGGCATCATCGGCCGGAAACTCAAAAGTTCGCACCGAGGCTTCTTCGACGGATTCGTTGGACCGAACTCCGTACGGCCGAATGTTCTCGAAGAATGCGAGTAATCCGTAATAGTCTTTCATGGGAATCGGATCGATCTTGTGATCGTGACACCGGGCGCAGCCGACGGTCAGCCCCAACATGACTTCCGAAGTGGTGCGAACCATGTCGTCAAGCTCGTCGTAGCGAGCCAACTTCGGGTCGGCTGGTTCGTCGTCCCATTGGCCCAACCGAAAGTAACCGGTGGCCGTCACCGTTTCGATCGTCGGTTCAGGCAGTTCGTCGCCAGCCAATTGTTCGAGTAGGAATCGATCGTAGGGTTTGTCTTCGTTGAATGATCGAATCACATAGTCGCGGTACTTCCAAACAAACGGCTTGTCGCCATCCCGTTCGAATGAGTTGGTTTCCGAATAACGTACCAAATCCAGCCAAAAACGGCCCCACTTCTCTCCGTAATGTGGCGAGGCCAAAACTTGGTCCACCAACTTTTCATAGGCCATTGGATCGGGATCTTGGACAAAGTCTTGCACTTGCTGATAGGTTGGTGGCAACCCCAACACGCTGTAATAGACTCGACGGATCAAGGTCGCGCGGTCCGCCAGGGGGTTGGGACGAAGCCCCGCCTCTTCCAATCGTTGCAAAACAAATCGATCGATATCGTTCTGAACCCATTCGGCTTGACGCACCGGCGGCGCGACATGTTTCTGCGGCGGTTGAAACGCCCACCAAGCTTTGGACTCGGCGTTGACTTCGGGCGCCTTGTGGATGTGCCCAGGGTCCAATGCTTCTTCACCAGGCGACCAGGGCATGCCTTGGTGCAACCAAATTTGAATTGTTCGAATCTGAGCATCCGAGAGTTTTCCAGTAGGTGGCATTTCAAACGCGTCGTACCGGATTGCGCTCAAAAGCAGACTGTCTTCCGCTTGACCTTCGACCAACGCCGGACCCGAATCGCCACCCTCAAGGATCCCAGTTCGGGTCGTCAGATTCAGCGAGCCACTAGCTTCAATCGAGTTATGGCAGCGCAAGCATTTGTCACGAAGGATCGGCTTGACTTGAGTTTCAAAATGTTCGACCGCTTCCTGCTCGGTCATCGTTGGGATCGCCAAAGTGTCGTCTTGCCCGGACACGATTTGATGGTGAACAACTTGCGAGACCAAAATGGTCACGACCCAAGCGACCACCACCGGTTGAATGATGGCCCGTCCAAAATGGCGAGTAACTGGCATTACCAAGGATCTTTCCAAGAATTGCGTGAGAAAAACGACCGATCGATCAAACCGCGCCGGTGGGGGCGATTCGGCTCCCCGTAGTATAACCAAGTGAGACGGATGATACAGCAATAACGAATCGTTGAGTCAGTTCTTTATTCGTCGTCGCCGAAAATCAGACTGCTTTCCACTAGAAAATTCAGCATTTCATCCAATTGCCGGTCGTCAGAACGATAGTGAAACCGCCGTTCCGCGTCGGCCCGAAACACCCAGCCCTCGGCCAACTGGCCAATGTTTACCGCGGAGCGATGAATCGTCCTAAAGGTCTCGGCGGCAGGTCGGGCGGTTGCAGGTTGATGCATGGAGTTGACTCGGCGGATTCGGAACCAAGCGGAGGAGCCGCAGTGGCGCTCCTGGTGCGTCAGTGAACCTCGGAGGCCATCTTGCCGTCTCATTGCGGAGCGGCGGAGGTCGGGAGCCGGCAAGACTAGCTTGAGCGGCAGCGTTTTTTTCAGACGGTCTGAAGTCTCCGTCCGATTCCGTCGATAACTCGTAACGAATCTAGCGACTATGGCAGATTCAACAACTGTGGCGGTCAGGCCACTTGAATCCCGACGGGCAGTCCGGGTAGAATAAGCAAAGTTTATGGCGTCGTGGCCGAATGGCTAGGCAGCGGATTGCAAATCCGTATATCCCAGTTCGATTCTGGGCGGCGCCTTTTTCTTCCGCTCCCCCTACTTAGTACTTTGCGGTCACCCGTGAAGAACGACTCGTGATGGGGTTCCATTTCTGGTTGTGGTTGACACGTCATTAAGTCGGGACCAAACCCGCCATTAAATCGGCACCCATTTGTCAACATCGGTGAGTCAGAACCAACGACCAGGGACCAATGATGGCGGGACTTATTCTGATTACAACCACATCGGACAGTCGGTCCATTCTGGAATCGATTGCCGTGCAACTGTTGGATTCTCACTTGGTCGCTTGCGTTCAAATCAGTGGACCGGTCACGAGCCATTATCGTTGGGAAGGCAAGACGACGCACGCAACCGAACACGTGCTGACAGCAAAGACTCGCCACGATTTGTTTTCGGCCGTGGAAGCAATGATTCGAAGTAGCCACAACTATCAACTACCTGAAATTATCGCCACACCAATCGAAACCAGTCCCGATTACGGGCAATGGCTGCAAGATGAAACGCGACGTCAACCTCCCCCACACCCAACCGCGAGTTAGGACCACCGCGAGTTAGGATCGACCGGGTAAACACAGACGTGCTTTACAATGTGACCTAATTTACGGATCGCGAAGCACTGGACCATGACTCCAATACTTCACAACGGATCACTTCGATGTTCCAACCGCCGCACTAATGACGCTCCGCATCGTCGAACCTTCTTTACCCAAAGCTTCGTAAAACGACTCGTCATTCAATAGTACTTGACCTTTGGCGTCGATCAAACAAAACCCAGGCAACGCTAGAATTCCATAGTCCACGACCACCGGGGCCGACTCCAGGCCACTCGAGGCGTGAACCTTCCATTTCAAGTCCAAAGCGGCCAATTGTTTCGCTCGATTGTCCGAAATAGGATCCAAAATGATTCCCTGAACTTGGACCTGCGCTGTTTTCTCAGACACCAAGGCATCAATCTCTTCTCGCACACGCGGCAGGCTGTCGAGAGTGAAGAAACAAAGCAAGACCGGGCTGCCGGCCAAACTTTTGATGCTCACGGTCTCGCCCGGTTGGCCATCATCTTTTGTTTCGAGTACGAGATCGGGAGCGGCATCCCCGGCTGTGAGGATTCGCCGGATCTGTAATGGCATCGCACCCAAATCCATGAACTTGACACCTTCGCCGACCGGGACCTCGGCGAAGAAATCGGCAAAATACTTTTTGTTATCGATCGTGATCTCTTTTTGCCCGAACAATCCGAAACTGCCCGCGAACGCGCCCTCGAAGGCAAACTTGCCTTCCGCGTCGCTGGTCGCGGTAAACTTTCTACGGGCCGCATCGATCTTGTCAAATTCCGCTTGAAATCGCTTGCCAGCTTCCGAAGCTTGAAATTCTTGGTACCACTTTTGACGATTTTCTATCGACAGCGACTCAAAGTTGTCAGGCAAAGGCAATTTTGGCGCCGGCACAATCTCCTCGAGAGTCATTTCAATCCCGGAAAGATCGATCTTGAGCTTGGATGACTCGACCACCAATTGGCCCCGGACCCGGATTCCACTCGTTTCTTGCTCCTCCTTTTCGTCTTGGGCTCGTAATGGTCCGGCCAAGCCATGAAGCATCCAAACTCCGAGAATCAAGCACGAAACGATCCATCCGCGTGTTAGTGTCCGACCGCAGTTCCAATCCAGCAACTCGAGTGTCATCTTTTTCCTCATCCAGAGTATCTACGGCACGGCGCAGGAATTCCCACGAATGCCACTTCCAATCCTCGGCATCATAACTTTTATTCGCAATTTTGAAAACTGACCGGTGCTAGCACGCGTGGGTCGAGTGCGGTTCCTTAGGCATCAGGCAATAAGTCGTCCAATTCGGTGACCAGCGTATCCAAACGTTGTAGAGCAGACTCGATCGGTGCAGGCGTCCACATGTCCACACCGGCGGCCTTGAGCAAATCCAACGGGTCTTGGCTGCAGCCAGATTTCAAGAAACCTAGATAGTCGTCGAGTTCCGCCGCCCCGCCATTCGTAACACGATCGCTCAATGCAATGGCGGCGCTGAGTCCGGTCGCGTATTTGTACACATAAAAAGCGTTGTAGAAATGCGGGATTCGGAAACACTCCAAACGCAACTCTGGATCAATGACGAATTGGGGACCAAAATACGCGTCGAGCAACTCGCCGTAGATCTCGCGAAACGAGTCAACCGTCAAGGCATCACCCGCTTCGCAGGCGGCATGCGTTCGTTGTTCGAATTCCGCGAACATGGTTTGTCTTACGATCGTGCTGCGAATATCATCGATCTGTTGGTTGATCAAGTAAGCTTTCATTTGCGGGGCGGTGCTGTGTTCCATGAGATACCGCGCCAGTAGTTGTTCGTTAAACGTGCTGGCAACCTCCGCGACGAAGATCGTATAATTATGGTACTGATAGGGTTGGTGCTTTGACGAAAACCACGAATGCATGCTGTGGCCAGCTTCATGGGTCAAAGTAAAAACATCGTGCAACACATTAGGCTTGTAGTTCATCATGATGTAGGGTAGGCCGTCGTACGTTCCGTAGCTGAAGGCACCACTCTGTTTGCCGACATTGGGGTAGCGGTCGCACCACCGGCCACGTAGCCCCTCCGCCAATGTGTTCACATATTGCGACCCTAAAGGTCGCAGACTATCCAGTACTTTTTCAACAGCCTCGTCCCAGGAGTGCTGAACTTTCAACTCGCTGAGAATTGGGACATAAGTGTCGTAGTGATGGATCTTCTCCAGCCCCATTTTCCGGCGGCGAACCTCGTAAAAGCGATGCACGGCGGGCAGGCCAGCCCGAACGGTCGCCACCAAATTCTCGTAGACTTCACGTGGCACATTGTCAGGAAACAAGGCGGACTCTAGTGAACTGGAGTAACCTCTCGCTCGAGCGTAATAAGCGTCACGCTGAATCGAACCGGACAATGTCGCGGTCAAGGTGTGCTTGTGCGCATCATACTGGGCGTAGTATTGGTGGAATGTCTGTCGCCGCACCTCACGCGACGGTGAGTGCAAGAGCTGAACAAAGGTCGCATTCGACAATTCTCGCTGGATTCCGGTTTCGTCATCAATCAAACCGAACTTCAGGTCGGCGTCCAGCAATTGTCGAAAGGCATTGCTCGCCGCTTGAGCCATCTCCCCTTGCATCGCCAGCAACTGCTCCTCTTTTTCACCAAGAGTATGTGGCTTGAACCGGACAAGACGCTCCAATTGCAAACGGAACAACGCGAGCTTTGGATCTTTCAGGTAGGCTTGTAAAGTTTCTATCGGCAGCCTCAATAACTCGGGGCGAATAAACGAGGCCGCCTCGGCGGCTCGCGTGGATTCGAAGCGATACCGACCCACAAGCGATTGATAATGACTGTTGGTCTGATCTTCCGCGGTTTTCAGATACGCGTAATTTCCTAAACGATCTCCGAGTCGATCGATTTGAGAATCCAGCTCTAGGCACTCTCGCAATACATCCGAGCTCTCTCCCAATCGACCGCGGAATTTTGCCAGCTTTTCGACCAACGGTTTGATCGCCTCCAACGCTTCCGACCAGGCGGCATCCGACTCGTACAGGTACGTCAAATCCCAAGTATCCGCGATCGCGACTTCTTCTCGCTTCGGTAATCGCTCTGCTTTCACATCCGTGCCTTCGCCCATTTTGGTAGCTCTCTAGGAGTTGTTCGCTCGATCTTGTCTTCCCCATCTAGCCCAATGTTTTATTGAGTTTGGCCGCATTCGCAACCCAACCGCATGGCAAGGCATTTTTATTCGATGGGGATAAGGCCAGATTCCGGTGGCCCGAGGCTGGCGTTTAACGAGACTCCCGCGGATGTCCCAAGTGGGTGGTGAAAAAATCGATGCAATCCTGGTTAATTTGTCGCAGGATATTCGGTTGGCCTACGCATCAAGGAAAACGTTTCCTGGTTCTTGGCCGGAACCATTTCGCGTGAATCAATGTGTTTCACGCTTGCTTTTTTTTGCAGTCGCTTTCCGCAACGCTCTCCCAGGAGAACGTGCGTTCAAAGTTGTTTTTCGGGAAAAGGATCGTTGGATATGAAGAAGTTTTTCGGCTCGTTCGTTGTCGCTGCTGTTTCCGTTGTGGGCGCCGTTGACGCTCAACAACCATGCCCACTGAGCGGCAAGCCAGTGAGTGTCGCGACGGCGAGGACGCACGCCACTGCTGATAAGACCATTGTGGAAACCGCGATCGGCGCAGAAGACCTGTCGACGTTGGTCGCCGCCGTGAAGCAAGGGCAATTGGTCGAGACGCTGAGCGGCAAAGGCCCGTTCACGGTTTTCGCCCCAATCAACTCCGCATTTGCGAAGTTGCCGAAAGAGGCCATCGCCGACCTGCTGAAGGATGAAAACCGTGCTCAGCTTCAAGCCATTTTGACCTATCACGTGGTGCCAGGAAAAGTAATGGCCGCCGATGTGGTCAAGCTGAAAGAAGCCAAGACCGCGAATGGTGCTTCAATCTCGATTCGCGTCGAAGATGGCAAGGTCTATGTGAATGACGCGCAAGTGATCAAGACCGACATCACATGCAGTAACGGTGTTGTACACTTGATTGACTCGGTGATCATGCCTCCAGCCAAGGCCCCCAGCATTGTCGAAGCCGCCATCGGCAACGAAGATTTCAGTACGTTGGTAGCGTTGGTGAAGCATGCTGGTTTGGTCGAGACTCTTTCAGGTGAAGGTCCGTTCACCGTGTTTGCTCCGAACAATGCCGCCTTTGCCAAGTTGCCAAAGGAAACCGTCGATGCGTTGCTCAGCGACAAGGGCAAAGACCAATTGGCTGCCATCCTGAAGTATCACGTGGTGCCAGGTTCGGTGAAGGCTGCCGATGTTGTCAAGTTGAAGGAAGCCAAGACCGCTTTGGGCCAATCGGCTAAAATCAAAGTCGAGAACGGCAAGGTCTACGTGGACGGTGCTCAAGTGATTGCCACCGACATCGAGTGCAGCAATGGAATCATCCATGTGATTGATTCGGTTATTCTGCCTCAAACCAAGTAGTTTCAATCATCCCAGCAAGGCGGTGAGAGTGCTCGTCATTCTCGCCGCCTGCTTTTGTTTTGAATCGCGCTCTTTGAGTCCAACTTTTATCGGAACACAAAATGATCACCAAGTCGTACCTCGCTTTGGTCGGGGCCATTTATTTGTATTTGGCTATTTGGTGCTCACTTGATCCGACAACGACCAGCAAGGCCGTTGGATTCGAGTTGATTGGCCCCTCTGGACAGGGCGAATTCCTGACGGTGTATGGTGGCCTGGAATTCGGTTTGGCGCTGGTCTTCCTAATGCCGTTGTTGGACCCTCCATCGCTGCGGTTTTCGATTGCCAGTTGCACTCTGGTCCATGGCAGTCTCGTCGCGTTTCGTACGATCTCGTTCCTGATTTATGCAGCCCCGGAAAGAATGACTTATCAATTGGCGATAGGCGAGTGGATCATCTTCCTGACATCGCTCGGTCTATGGCTGTCGACTCGCAGTCGAGTAAGTAGTAAAGTGGCGCCGCTTCCGGAGTAAATTCAGTAAGCCACGTTGAGTGCAAACGGTACTCCTGTGAGGCTATGATTTATCATAGCAACGCGGCGGGGTCGTGCATCAGAACAACCCCAGGAGCTTCCGTTTATCCCAGCTCGATGGGGCAGCGATGGGTTCGCTACGAAGACTTGATCCCTCGCTCACGCATCGAGTTGGGATCTCATGCTAAGAAGGCACCTGGAAGTTGTCTCGGGACAATTCCTTAGCGATTCTTCTTTCGCAATTCGCGTTGAATGTCTTTTTGGGCGTCTCGCTTCTTGAGATCTTCGCGTTTATCGTGATCCTGCTTACCGCGTCCGACTCCCAACAATACCTTGGCGATGCCCCGTTCATTAAAGTAGACGCGAAGTGGTACGAGGCTATAGCCCTTCTCGGTAGTCCTGGCCGCCAATTTCAGCAACTCTTTGTGATGCACCAACAGCTTTCTAGCCCGCAGTGGTGCGTGATTCATGTAACTAGCTTGTGGATACAGTCCGATATCGGCGTTGACCAGATACAACTCGCCGTCGCGGACATGGGCATAGGCCTCATCCAATGCCATCTTGCCATCACGCAGGCTCTTGACTTCACTGCCATGCAGCACGATTCCACACTCTAGCTTTTCCAAGATTTCGTACTTGTGAGTGGCTCTGCGGTTATCGGCAACCACTTTGTCACGTGCGTCGTCTTTTTTCTTGTCTTTCGACTTGGCCATAGATAAACGATCGAAAACCCAGAGGAATCGCAATACTTGTGCAATGTCAATATTCGAAGATACGAAAGCGACGTTCGCCGAGGCAGGTTACCAAGTGGAATTCACTTTCGAACGGCCTCCACCGTGTGCGCCCGCGAAAGCGTGACATATCACCAATCTGCCTTTGGCAGTCAGTAGGATAGTGCTTGTCGAAAAATAGTCAACGCTCGGCGGGTGACCGAGGAGACACAATGTGGAACACTCTGTCCTCGTTCCTGCCCCACCTTTGGGAAGAATTTCTCGATCAGGGTGGAAACTTGGCGGCGGTTTTTGGGTTAGGTTGTCGCCGGAAACCGAAAACAAGAGTTGCCCTGTCGCGTCACTTGAGCCGATTGATGTTCTCGGTCTCAAGCGGTCCTGGATTCGGCTACTGTGAGGCGGCCGTTTGGACGGGGCAGAGCAACTCTTGGCTGGCGGTCGTTCGATTGGCGAGGTTC
>JAEUIQ010000047.1 GCA_016794985.1 Planctomycetaceae bacterium
GGAAAGAGGAGGATCAAAGGGAAGAAGGAAAAAGAAAAAAGGGAGGAGGAGGAGGGTGGAAAAGGGGGAAAGGGGGTGTGAGAGAGAGTGGGGTGGTTTCTTGAGGAGAGAAAAGCCTGACTTGAGGCCGAGACAAAGGATGGAGACGATCATCATCATCATCATCGAGAGAGAGTGTGTGTGTGTGTGGGTGTGAGAGAGGGTCATTGTGAAGAGGGGGATCCAAGGAGAGAGAGGGGAAACACACAACACACACACACCTGCAACACCAAGACCGAGGGCGATCAGCAAGTCGAAGCCGTTGAGATCACACACTGAGGAAAACAACAGACCCTCCTCCTCCTCCTCCTCCTCCTCCTCCTCCTCCCCGAGTCAGAGTTGATCTGCAATCACAGACCCTCCTCCTCCTCCTCCTCTCCCTGAACAGAGGCCAGAGTCACACACACCACACACACCCAGACGACTCGCATTCACAAGAGACGAAACACCAAAGGGAGGGATGATTGATGATTGATGATTGATGATTGATGATTGATGATTGATGATTGATGATTGATGAGGGATGATTGATGATTGATTGATGTGTCTGAGATGAAGCCAATGTGCAGGGGGGGCCGAGGGCCAGTTGTTGCGGAAGGGGGAAAGTACGAGCTCGTCAAAAACCCTCTCTCTCTCTCTCTCTCTCTCGAAGGCCACACACACACACACCAAAGAACAAGATCCACACACACACCACACACACGATCTGGTGATCCAAAACGTTTCTTCAACTCCAGCTGCCCTCTCTCTCCTCTCTCCTCTCTCCCTTTCTTTGGAGGAGGAGGAGGAGGAAAAACAGGGTTATGGGTTGTCTCAGAGGCCTCTGTCAGTCTCAGACGGCTCAAACACGAAAAAAGGGGGGATCTTCAAAAGAGGGTGTCTGAGAGAGAGAGCTGCGGAGAGAGGAGGGGGAAAAGGGGGGAGTCCATCACAACAACAACAACAACAACAACAACACACCCTTCCACAAACCCTCTTCCCACACAAACACAAACACAAACACACAAGAAGACCAGAGCCGATCACACACACACACACCGTTGAGAGACAGAGGACGAGGACGAGGAAAAGAGAGGGAAGAGAGAGGAAACAGAGGGAAGGACAAACACCACACAAACAAACAAACAAACAAACAAACAAACAAACAAACAAACAAACAAACAAACAAACAAACAAACAAACAAACAAACAAACAAACAAACAAACAAACAAACTCACACCAGTCCAGTGAACTGGTTCCACTTACGAAGGACATTTCGATGAAACGAAACTCGCAATTACGAAACAACGGTCGCTGGTACATCGCAGCCATTTTTTGCGGAATCGCCATTCCTTTGTTTGGCACCGGCACGATGCTGTCGGCACTCGCGATCCAGCAAGACAACGCAGAAGTTGCGAACGGGAAACCGGATGAGCGATTGGCCGAGATCGAAGGCTGGATCGAGCAGTTGACGGAATCCAGTCTGACCAAGAGACGCAAGGCCAAAGAAGCCTTGATCCAAGCCGATTCAGCGGCAATTCCGCTGTTGGCTAAAGCCGCGCTCTCTGACAAACGTGAGTTAATCGTCTATTCGTTGGAGGTACTCGGTGTTCTGCAAGCCGAGAGCCCGAATGAAGAAACTCGCAAAGCCGCACGTGTAACGTTGCAGATGTTGGCCGATAGCCAACAACCATCCACCGCCGAACGAGCGAAACAAATGTTGGGCTCGGCCAAGGATGAAGGGATCGAAGCATTCCCCGGCTGGGACGATCCAAACTCCGGATTCGCAGGCGGCAGAGGTGGACCAGGGCGCAATGTTTCTGTCTCAAGCATCAACGGAATGAAAACCATTCGAATTGAAGAAGCCGGCCGCGTGACCACCTTCCGTGATGAAGCTCGCGGAGCAATTCGCGTAACCATCCAGGACGGCGACAAGAATGAAGAGTTTGTGGCTAAAGACATGGAAGCACTGCAGAAGAAAGACCCAGAGGCTCACGCCTTGTATGAACAACATAGCAATGGAGTTGGCGGCGGCATCAATATCCAAGCCTTTGCTGGAGGCTTTCCTAACTTCGGCAACAACATGAACATGCAAAACATGCAAAATATGCAGAACATGCAAAACATGCAAAACATGCAGAACTTTCCGAACGGTCAAAATGCTCCTGCCCGCAACGGACGCAACAAGCGCGGCGGACAAGCGGCCCCGAACATGGGCAGGAACGCCGGTGGAAACGAAAGCGGAAACGGTGCGGTGTTCGGCAACCAAGGCGGTCAAGCTGGAATGGACGACGTAGCCGGAGCTCAAGCCGGGACCGAAATGATGATTCAGCAGCTAGAAGAATTAAAACGCCGCTTAGCCGATCACCCAGAAATGACACAAATGTTAGACGCTCAAATCAGGCAGCTCAAGCAAAAATGATGTGTGGCGTTACACACACCGTTGGATTTAACCGCAACCCTCGGCTGTTTTATTTAGCGTTTACTAGCATTCATTAGCGGTCCCACTTCCGTCCACATTCACGGCAGTTTCTACACCGCTAATTCACGCTAATGGACGCGAATAGCCGGCTGCACCACAAGTGTTTGCATTCTATTGGACCAACAAGGTAGAATGTGTTCGACTTGTCGTGAAGCGGGTATTCATCAGCGTTCACTAGTGTTCATTAGCGGTTTACCTCCAGCGTCACAAAAACTCTGAAAGTATGAAACGCATGCATTGCCATTTTCCGCTCGTGTCAACAGGACAGATGAGGCTGCCCTGTGCGAGCATAACCAACGTCGAACGACTACTTCGAAGCGGCAACACCGGGGGTCTTGGTGTGCGCGTACTGCGGGAAGTCGAACGTTAGCACGAGCGGTTCATTTCCCGTGTTTTCGATCTCCACACCGCCGTTTGCGACTGCGGATTGTGTGATGAATCCGATCTCAGGATAAATCTCGCCGAGAACCATGTTCTGGTGATAGCGCACACTGAGTTTTCCAACGCGACCACTACCGCCGTTCGTGTGGAACATCGTGGGACACTCGGGGCGGAAAGTTGTCTTTGCACCGGGTTTCACGATGAGCCGGAGAATCGAGCACTTTTGGTCGCCCAGGAAATTTCCGTAAACAATCCACTTCGCGTCGACTCCGCTGCCCATGAATTCTTCGGCCGGAATCGCCGGACGCGAATTCTTCAACACGAAATCCGGATCTTGATTCGCCTCGAAGTCGAACTTCTCAACAAGGTAATCCCAGTCCTCATGTCGAGCCTTCGGATAATCCTCTTCCCGGCATGCGTAAAACGCGTCCTTCGCACCGATACGTCCGTCAAGCGTAAGATCTTCGGCCAGGAAGTGCTCATCCATGGTGACGTGCAGTTCGTGGGTACAGAGGTTTGTTGGTGAATGCAACACGCCGTTGGGCATCACGAAGCCATCATCAAGCTTCATCATCACATGCGGTGCCAAGTGGCGAATTCCGTTGTACTCACCTTGTCCGAAACGCTTCATGCAGGCGAGGAACTGTTCCTTTGTCACGAATGAATACAGACCCATCGCGGTGGTGTGATAATGCGACGCGCTGACTCCAGGATTGTCATACGAATTGATGTCATACACCTCCCACTTTGACCAGTGTAGGTGATCCGGTATTGGATTGAGATTGTCGAATTTCTTGGAAACAATCGGCCAAGTGACTTTGCCAAAGAGTTGCTTCGACAGGGCTGTTACCTTGTCGCCAATGACTGCCTTTGGATCGGCGGAGATCAAATCCTGGAGCGAAACAACCTGTCCATCCGCAGCAAGAACATGAGCTTCCCCTTCTCGAAACGGGGCCTTCTTCGTTCTGGTGTCGATGACGCCCGTCACGATGGGAACGGTGCAACACATCCAGAGTTCATCGAGACCGGTACCGCCCATGTAGTCCGGATAGTACGATCGTGCATCAAGACGAAGGCGTTTACCTGGGGTACAAAATGTTCGGCCGGCATAGCGGTGAAGAAGTTGGAGGACGCCGGCGTTCTTGTTGAGACAGTTATCAAGAACGGTGGCGATCCCGTCGCTGGCCCCATCGATCACATGTTGTTGGGGGTACTCGTGGAGTTTATCCGCGAGAGCTGAAGTCGAAGAAACCATGCGTTTTACTCCTCAATGAGCGAAAAAAGTGTGTCTGCTCTAAAAATCTTAGAGAGACAAAAGACATGTTCCATTGCTAAAACACAACTTGGCGGGGGCAGCACCAAAGGTTCCGTGATCGTAGCAACGCGAATCGTCCAGTCTAGCGAAAAAACGGCTAAAAGGAATGGACCTTGAATTGGCGTAAAACGCACGATAGGCGGGCGATCGACCGATGCGTGGCTTTGCGGGCTTGACAGCACCGGCGATTCAATGATGTTAGAACTGCGGCTCAATCGCCGAAATTGATTTCGAAGCAAAAAACCTGCCTGATGTAGCGGCGGTGAAGCGGGAGTCGAGCTACCATACCGATCAGCCGCTCTTCATTCCTCTGCCAATCCATTTTCCGATCCGCGAAAATTTTAGCAAGCGAATCGCAGACTGCTTGGCATAGGAATTCAGGGGAAGCAAGTATTTTACTGTCCACGAACGACACGAAAAGCACGAACGATTTCGCACATAGGATGGCAAATGTGGTTCTGGAGATGCGATCTGGCAAGGTGTAGACGATTGCCAAGGCCCAGACACACCCCCAAAACTTTGCCTTTCCAATAATTTGGCGGTCGATACCTTGCCAAATGTGCCTTTTGAAACGCCGATGTGGCAAAGTATGCGAGCGTATGTGTTTTCCTTCATTTCAAAGTAGTCCCGCTTCGCACATCTCCGTTCGGTCCGCTGCACGCGTGAACTGTTGCGGTCTCGGTTGAGTTGTTATCGCTCAACAAGCTGCTTCCTCGACCGCTTCTTGCGCGCGTTGTTTTTCTCGCCACCAGACTTACGCTCCAACGGGCGAGCCACGTTGGGGGCGGTCCATGCTCCGGCTTTGTTCTTGGGTTCTAAGTGTTGCCAATTGGCCTTGTGCCAAGCGGTGCGGGATTCGCTTTTGCCTGCGGCTGAATTTAGCGAGAATCCTAACGATCCGCTGGACGTCGTTGCCGATTCCGGGGCAACGCTACATCATCCCGGCTTTGGGGTTCATTCAACTTGTTATCAAGGTATTCGAAGTAGGCAATCAGCCCATCATCGAATTCGCAACGTCAATTTACCGCGGCCTAATTCGGTATAAACTGTTGTACTATAAAAAGCCGACTCTCACTAACAAGGAACTACTTGCAGATATGAAAACTTATCGTCGAGTCGCCTCGTTAACGACCGCCGAGAAATTTGCGGAGTATCTCGATTCCGTCGGTGCTCGTATGGCGTTTGATCCAGAACTGCGGACTGGAAGCGATTCTCCGCTAGATCAACCTCTGGAGACAGGCAGCAAGACGGTCGGCAATCGTTTCTCGATCTTGCCGATAGAAGGCTGGGATGGTCAGACGGATAGCAATCCGACCGAACTGACCCTGCGCCGCTGGAAACGGTTCGGCCAAAGCGGTGCGAAACGGATCGCCGGCGGAGAGGCCGTGGCAGTGCGGGCCGATGGCCGCGCGAATCCGAATCCGTTGATTGCCAGCGATGAAACCGTTCGTGGACTGGAGGCCCTGCGAGTCGCCCTGGTTGAAGAGAACCAGCAACGGTATCACAAGCCCGATGATCTGCTGATCGGTTTGCAGCTAACCCATTCCGGCAGATTCTCGCGCCCCGAGAAAGGCGGCTGGCAGTCGCGCACGGTCCACGCGCACCCGGTGTTGGACGAAAAGTTCAACGTTGCCCCGACCGCGATCCTGAGTGGCTCAGATATTGATGAACTGATTCTGCACTAGGCGCGAGCGGCGAAATTGGCGCAAACTGCTGGATTCGATTACGTCGATCTCAAACATTGTCATGGTTATCTGGGACACGAGTTTCTCAGCGCGGTTGATCGGCCGGGGTGTTATGGGGGCAGCTTCGAAAACCGAACGCGATTTTTGAAAAACCTCGTCGTTGTCGTGCGTTCCTCGGCTCCGAATTTGGGGCTCAGCGTTCGTTTGAGTACGTTCGATTTCGTGCCGTTTGCACCTGCTGTCGATCGAGTCGGCCAACCCGCACCCATTGTCGGTATGTATCGATTCGCGTTCGGCGGAGATGGAACAGGCGTGGGGATTGATCTGACCGAACCACATCAGTTGATGGAGCTGCTGAGCAGTTTGGGAATTCCATTGGTTTGCTTGGCGGCGGGCAGCCCTTACTAGGTTCCGCACATTCAACGCCCCGCCATCTTTCCACCTTCGGGCGGCTACTTACCTCCCGAAGGTCCCTTGGTCGGTGTCGCGCGACAAATTCATGTCGCGGCGGAACGGAAGCAATCGCATCCGAATCGCGTTTTTATCGGAACGGGATATTCGTATCTGCAAGAGTGGTTGCCGCATGTCGCCCAACATGCCGTGCGAACAGGCATGATTGATTCCGTGGGACTGGGCCGAATGGCCTTGTCCTTTCCGGAACTGCCCGCCGACGTCCTGCAAGGCAGACCCATGCAGCGGAGACTGATTTGTCGCACCTTCAGCGACTGTACCACGGCACCGCGGCATGGTCTGATCAGCGGTTGCTTTCCGTTAGATGAGTTTTACAAAGAACATCCAGAACGAGAACAACTGAAGGCGATCAAGGAACAACAAAGCTTCATCAAGCAAGCTGGATCGGAAGTTGAACAACCATGACTTTGTCCGTCCGCCTACCGATCGAGCCGCACCAAACAATCAATTACCAACGGTCGGGCGCTCTGCCGGTCGTCGTCTCGCCGGAGCCGTTTCAATGTCGAATTGCGTTCGCGGCAGCTCACGTTGTACCCGCCAACGACGGCACAGAAATGTCCGAAACAGTTTTGCAGCGGCAGCAACAGCGTGTCAACTTAGACTGAGATCGAACTTTAGCTTTTCGACATCATTTATGGTCGCTGGGGTTTGCTGTGGCGGAAGCGATGGATACATCGCAACGCGGAATGGGTTGGGATTGGCCGGCCGCACAGGAACTGATTCAGCGCGGTATCCGAGAAGCCGCTGCGGTCCAGGGAAAAATTGCGTGTGGAGCGGGCACGGACCATCTCCCGCCCAGCCCGCAGTTGAAAGTTCAGCAAGTGATCACAGCCTACGAAGAACAGATCGGCTTTGTCGGCTGATTGAGATATTCTCCACCATTGCGGCGTTGTCTTTTCGCAACTTGCAAACCGACGCGAATATTGTCAACGTTAGGCATTCGTTGAGAACCATTCAGAGCGCGGTTGATACGGAATTCGCCAGGACGAGAAAGTTTCCAAACTCAAGCAGCCAGCAGTGGTTCCAGAGTAATCAACTGCCGCGTCATACATTGGCGCCCACAGGTTCCCAGAGCGTCCAGGTGTTCACTAGTGATGATCGCCTTCACCCCGAAGTCAAAGAATCTAGTTCTCATCCCGCTTATTGGTATAACGTCAACAGCGGAGTCGCGCGGGCGAGAGTGCCAACCGGTACCCAGCAGCAAATCGTGGACGCTTACAACCGTTACAACGGCACCAATGTCACGAGCGTCAAACAGGAATCCGATTGACATCGTTGGTGAACTTGGCGTGCGTCACTGCGAGCTAATCCAGCAGAATGCGAAGCATGCGCCGCAATGGTTCGGCCGCCCCCCACAGCAGTTGATCTCCTACCGTAAAGGCCGACAAGTACACTCCACGTTGCGAGGGATCCAGATCCAACTTGCGCAAGCGACCAACGGGACAGACCATTCCACCCGTCACTGCCGCCGGCGTCAGTTCGCGCAGCGAGGCCTCTCTCTCGTTGCGCACAACTTTCGCCCAAGGATTCGCACTCGCCAGCATATCCTCAATCTCTCCGAGCGGAACATCCTGTTTGAGCTTTAGCGTAAGCGCTTGACTGTGACAACGCATGGCTCCGACGCGCACGCAGATACCATCGACGGGTATCGTGTCCGGTGCCAAACCCAATATCTTGTTCGTCTCAGACCTGCCTTTCCATTCTTCTTTGCTTTGGCCATTTCCCAGATCCTTGTCGATCCACGGAATCAGGCTGCCGGCGAGTGGTACTCCAAACTGAGCGGTCGGGTATTCTTCGGAACGAAGCGTCGCCGCGACGGTGCGATCGATTTCGAGAATTGCCGCAGCCGGGTCGGCCAATAGATGACTTACGCTGCCGCTGGCGGCGCCCATCTGTAAAAGCAACTCACGCATGTTTTGAGCGCCCGCACCAGATGCTGCTTGATACGTCATACTCGTCAGCCACTGCACCAGATCGTTTCGAAACAAACCATGCAATGCGATCAACATGAGGGAGACCGTACAGTTCCCGCCCACAAAACATCGTACCCCCTTTGTCAGACCGTTTCGAATGACATGATCATTGACGGGGTCGAGGATAATGATGGCGTCTTCGTTCAACCGCAAGGTCGAAGCAGCATCAATCCAATATCCGTTCCAGGAATGGTTACGCAATTGCGAATAGACGCTGGATGTGTATTCCCCACCCTGACACGAGACAATAACATCCATCTTCGACAAGGCAGAAATGTCGGTCGCCAATAGTAATTCGCCAGTCTCTTGTCCGCGTATCTTTGGTCCCGTCCCACCCGAGTTGGAAGTGGAGAAGAAAACCGGCTCAAAATGTACGAAATCGTTCTCCTCGGTCATTCGTTGCATCAAGACCGAGCCGACCATTCCACGCCAACCAACCAGACCTACTTTTTTCACGATGCTCAAACGACCTTAGAAAAAGGAAATGGGAAGTGCCAATCCACCACACGAGAATCAGGTATTGCAGATTCGCGGTGGTTTCACCAACAACAGCGCACCAGCCAAGGCAATCGGCAGCAGGGAAAAAATGAGCAATATCGAATCGAATTCGCCGGAAAGGTCGTGGCTCCAACCAACCAAGACCGGACCGACACTGGAGAGCGCCACGTGAAAAGACATCAGGAAGCCACGAATCGCTCCTAAATGTGACAGACCAAAATATCGTGCCCACAAGGGATTACTTGCGGCAAAGAAATATCCTTGGGCCGCCCCCATCACAACACCGGCCGATAACACTTCCGCACTGGAACTTGCCATGTACAGCAGCCCCAATCCAGAACTGAACATGACTTGCCCGACGATCATCTGATAAGCCGGTTTCACTCGGTCGGCCAACCAACCACCAATCATTTGATTCACCGCCAATGAGATCGCGAAAGCGGTCAACATCCATGCTCCATACTTGGCATCCAAGTCTTGTTCCGACAAGATCGGCAACAAGCAAAAGAACACCCCGGTATGAATTAATGAATACAAAGCGCCGTTCAACAGGGCTCCCCAAAACACACCGGTTCGCAACGCTTGCGAGAGGGTAAAACAGGGAACCGTGGCCGTGATTGTATTTTCCGGAATCGCTTTGGTGTGGACTTGCCCCCCATCAAGTTTTTGAGCGACGTCGGCCGGTCGGTTTCGCAGCGCGAACCAATAGAGCGGCCAAATGGCCAACACGCTCACCCCCAAAACGACATACGCCCCACGCCAGCCAATCTCGGTCACCAACCACAAATTGATGGCTGGAATGACTGCCATCGCCAACGCCATGGCCGTTTGACGCAAGCCCTCGACGGTTCCCAAACGTCGATGAAACCAAAACGGCAAGATGTTCGCGCTCATCAACGACAAGGCACCTGGTCCCAACATGCGCAGCAACGTAAACGCCAAAACTAATGAGTACCAGTTCCAAGTCAGAGAGACCGTGGTACAGGCAACCGCAAACAACAACAAGATGACTAGCGTCATCCTGCGGATCCCGTGCCGATCCATCAACCGCCCAAACCACGTGATTGGAACGGCACCCATCAAGGTGCCCAGCATGTACGCCAATGCCAACTGGCCATGCGTCAATGCCATCTCAACGCGCATCGGTTCATTGAAAATGGAGACCCCAAAGGTCTGCCCCGGTGAAGTCGCGATGGCGGCCAGCATCGCCAACCCCATCATCCACCAACCATAGTAAAACGACGGTCGCTTCGAGTCGGAGGCCTCACAACTGCCGGGTTTGTGCTGATCTTGAAGCAAGCTTTTGTCAAGCGACGCAGCGGTTGGGCGATCCAGCGCAACCGCTTCCGCAATCCACTCTTCCGCAGTGAGACTCAACTTGCCCACTCGCTCGGCCACCGCTTCGCTGGTGGCGGAAGTCGTTTCCTTCTTGCTGAGACCGCTTTCGCTCAATGACGGAACAACAACGTCAGAACCAGTTCCGGGAAGGGACAAATTCGTAGCAGTCGATGAGTTCATTCTGCGCCGCCCTGCCCTGCCTCACGAGCCAATTGCTCAAAGGTCGAGACGCGAATGCTATCGAACTTGATCGACGGATTGTCCCGAGCAACCATTTGAGCTTCCCATTCGGATTTCAAGAGTACGGCCGAATAGCCCAACTGATCTTTGACCAATTTGGCCTGAAATGGCAACTTGATTTGTCGAACGTCATCCGGTTTGGCGGTGATCCAACGCACCGTCCCGAAAGGCTTCAAGTTGAGTTGCGTGGGAACGCCATACTCGCTTTCCAATCGGAAGCGAACGACATCAAACTGCAGTTCACCTACCGCCGCCAAAATCAATTCTTTGCTCGAAGCAAACGTGTCATGAAAAATCTGAACTGCTCCCTCTTCGACCAACTGCGACAGACCGCGGTCAAATTGTTTTCGCCGAGACGTGTCTTTACACTCCAGAGAAGCGAAGTATTCGGGCGTGAACTGCGGCAAGGCCTCGTAGTACAACGGCTCCCCAGTGAATAAGGTGTCACCCAACTGAAATGCCCCTGGGCACACGAGCCCGATAACGTCACCAGGATAGGCTTCGTCCATCGTTTGTCGATCTTGCCCGAAAATTCGCAAGGCCCGTGGCAAGCGGATCTTCTTTCCACTTCGCGCGACGGTCACTTCCATATCGCGCACAAATTGGCCCGAACAAACCCGCGCAAACGCGACGCGATCCCGATGTCTTGGATCAAGATTGGCTTGAACTTTGAACACGAAACCAGCAAACTCTGGACGTGAGGCCGATACCATCCCGAGATTGCTCAAACGATCTCCTGGCGGCGGACACAACTTCAAGAAGTTCTTTAAGAAGTACTCGACGCCCATGTTCGTCAACGCACTGCCAAAGAACACCGGCGATTGCAGCCCCGCCAAGAAGGCGTCACGCTCAAAACGATTTCCCGCATCCGCAATCAACTCGACATCTTCGTAGACCGTTGCTTGAACTTCGGGTTTCAACAAGTTGGCCGCATGGGATTGGGTCGAGAAACCAACTTGCGAAGCATGGCTCGCCAAGTTGAGATTGATTTCTTCTGGGGATTGCGAAACGAATTCCTCCCAGCGCATGACCACAGGTTGGATTCGACGATCATTATTACGCTCGGGGAACAAATGTGTTTCTTTGCCCGCCAATTCCACAAACCCACAGAAGTCGGCCCCGGTACCAATTGGCCAATTGATCGGAACTGTGCTAATCGAAAACTTGCGTTCGATTTCGTCCAGGACCGCCAAGGGCGTCATGCCCTCTCGATCCACTTTGTTCACAAATGTCAGAACCGGAATCTTGCGGAGGGCACAAACTTTGAACAGCTTTTCTGTTTGAGTTTCCACTCCCTTGGCGAGATCGATCACCATCACGGCGGCATCGGCGGCCATCAAGGTCCGGTAGGTATCCTCGCTAAAGTCATGGTGCCCCGGCGTATCCAACAGATTGACTTGTATGCCTTCGTATTCGCACGTCAACACCGTTGAACTTACCGAGATTCCACGTTGTTTTTCTAACTCCATCCAATCGGACGTCGCCGAACGCTGCGATTTTCGCCCGCGAACCGCACCGGCGATCTCGATCGAACCGCCAAACAGCAGTAGCTTTTCCGTCAAGGTCGTCTTGCCCGCGTCGGGATGGGAAATGATCGCAAAAGTACGTCGACGCTGTCGCTGCTGATCAACCAGTGGCGAGAATTCCCAGTGTGAGGCAACGGTGCGATTATCGGGCGAGGAAGTCTGGGTCATTCGCGGGCGGTTCGTGAGGCGAAAGATGGCGGTCGGCGCGGCGAAATCGTCCACCGAGTGTCTGGGTCCGACTCTAAACAAGTTGGTAGCTTCTTTCAAGGCGAAATAGGCAATTTGTTCCAAGCCTGCCCGCATTCCGATTTACTCTCCCCGTCGAACCGACAACTGTCCGTTTCGCGACAGCAATGACCGGTGAACAGGATGTTTCGCGCCAGTGCTCGACTCGTTGCCGTTGGACCCATCTGGCGGCCCCTACCGTTCCGTTGGCTGGGACTTCAACCACCACCTGGGACCATCGGTCCCTACGCCCGGAGCGAATTTGCCGATTTCGCGGCTTCCTTCTCGCGGTTTCACGGTTTTTTAATCGAGCGGCCCCATTTCGAGGGCCTCCTACGCAAGTATGATGAATCATTGTTTCCAAAAATGGTTCGCCAGAAACACCACGGAATCTTACCAGGCCCGCAAATATCATGGATTTTCGCCCAATTTTCGTAGGCAGCATTGGCCAATGAACGAACGAATCTATCTTTCGCCACCCTGCATGCTGGGCCGTGAACGCCAGTTATTGCTCGATGCGTTCGATTCGAATTGGATTGCTCCTTTAGGTCCACACGTCAACGCGTTTGAAAACGAGTTCGCCCAGCGAGTCGGCATGAAGCATGCGGCGGCCGTCTCCAGCGGAACCGCAGCCTTGCATCTGGCGTTACTCCTTACCGGAGTCGGGCCTGGCGACCGAGTCGTGACCTCCAGTTTCACGTTTGCCGCCACCGCCAATGCGATCAAGTACGTGTCGGCAGAACCGGTCTTCGTCGATAGCGAATGGACCAGTTGGAACATGGACCCGAATCTGTTACGTGAATGTTTGCAAAAGTGCCGATCAGAAAATCGTTTGCCCAAAGCCGTACTGACGGTCGACATCTTGGGACAATGTTGCGATTATGCCTCGATCCAGGCGATCTGTTCCGAGTTCGAACTGCCGTTGATTGAAGACGCTGCCGAAGCGTTGGGAGCAACTTATCAAAATCGTCCGGCCGGGTCCTTTGGCGACATCGCATGTTTTTCATTTAATGGCAACAAAATTATTACGACCTCAGGCGGTGGGATGCTGGTCACCAACTCCGCCGATCGCGCTGCGAAGGCTCGACACTTGGCGACCCAAGCCCGTGACCCGGCCCCGCATTACGAGCACTCGGAAGTAGGTTACAACTACCGGCTGAGCAATTTGTTGGCGGCGATTGGACGTGGTCAACTGGAAGTATTGGACGAACATGTCCGGCGTCGCCGCGGCATTTTCGAGGTTTACCAGAATGCTTTAAGCGAGCGACCTGGGTTGACTTTGATGCCCGAAATTCCTGGTGGCAAGTCCACTCGATGGCTGACCGTGCTGTTGATCGATCCGCAAAAATTCGGCGAAGACCGTGAGTCGGTTCGGCAACGGTTGGAGGCAGCAAACATCGAGTCGCGCCCGGCTTGGAAGCCGATGCACTGCCAGCCCATTTTTCAGGGCTGTGAATTCGTGGGCGGGAATGTCAGCCTACAAATTTTTGAACAAGGTTTGTGCCTACCCAGCGGTAGCTCGTTGAGTTGGGAACAACAAAAGCGAGTCATCGAAGTCCTTCTCGGTTCAACGAGGTAACAAAACCAAATGGATTTCCTCAAACAGCGACCTTGGGTCATTCCATTTTTGGCATTGTTGTTCGGTTTCGTCCCGATCCTAGTTTCCTTTTTCCGACAACAGTTTGCGCAGCCGGAATACCAAGCATTTCCAATCATGTTAGGTGCTGCGGCAATCTTTTTGTATTCTCGCTTGAACGAGTCGCGTCCCATCAAACGAGCGAATCGCTTGGTCAATGGAATCGCTTGGCTGCTTACCGCAATTGCCGCAGGCTTGCTGATCACGTCATTTGTCGTGTTCAGTCCCTGGTTGGCGATGGTTGCTTTCGTGCTTTACTGCTTGGCGATTGCGGGCTCGCTGTGGCAGCATTGGCAGATTCGTGGCCTGTTCGGGATTTGGTTGTTGTTGGCTTTATTGGTGCCACCGCCATTGGATCGCGACAAAATGTTGATCGAACGACTTCAGTTGTTCAGTAGCAAAGTGACCAGCGTCATGTTGGATGCCATCGGTGTTCTGCATGTCTCGCAAGGGAATTCGATCACTCTGAGCGATCGCGAGTTGTTTGTTGATGAAGCCTGCAGCGGCATTGTTTCGTTGATCTCGATTCTGTATTGCATTGCGATCTATTGCTTGTGGCAACGACGCAGCCTGATTCACATGGGTCTGTTGGCGATCATCGGGGTCGCGTGGACGGTCCTAATGAATTCATTGCGGCTGATCATCATTTCTTTAAGCTGGAGTTGGTATCAACTGGATTTGATCAAAGGTTGGCCACATACGCTGTTGGGCCTCGTGATCTTTGGCATTTCCGCGGCGGTCATTTTTTCGGTCGATCGATTTTTACAGGCGCTCTTGGCCCCGATTCGCCAGTCAGCCACGGAAAGCGAAGTAAAAACACGCTGGACAGTGGGTCGCGCTCTGGTATACGGTTGGAACCAGTTTATCGCGACACCCCCCGAAACCGATCCAGCGGAGGCTTTAGATGATGCCGATTCGTCAGAACAAACGGCGGGCGACACGCAGGCCAGCCTCACGAAGTTCCTTGCTCCTCAATCCGTCTTTGGATACCCAGCGACGTTTAGCTTCGCGGCCCTGGGTTTGGTGTACCTAGGTTTTTTTCTTCCCCAAGAAGTTTCTCAGACAAGCAATATTCAACGAGCGTTAAGAATTGCGCTGGATCTAAATGAATCCACGCCGATCGCTCCCGAGGGCTGGGAATTGGTTCGATTCAGTAACGATCGACGGTCAGACTTGTTTCGTTGGGACAATTGGGGCGAGTATTCGCGAACCTATGAACTTCGGGATCCAGATGGTTTCATCTATCAGTTATCCTGCGATTTCATGTTTGGTCCGCATTGGCACGATCTGCGTTCGTGTTATCGAGGAACCGGATGGCAGATCTACGATGAACGCGTCCTGGATTTCGTGAAGCTATCCCAAGGCCTGCAAGAACCCGTCGATGTCGAAAGTTCATTGACGTCGCCGCCGGTCGTTGAACAGTTTTCAATTCGTCGAGTTCCGGATGTGCGGGACGGCTTGATAACCTACGGTGCGTTCCGCGCTAACGGTGCTTGGTTCAATCGTCCGCGTGGAAGAGGGCTGTGGCAAGATTTTGTGGCCCATGTGGTTCAAGGACGTGACCGAGCCGAGCAGGCGGACTATTTTCAAATTCAAGTTACAACTTTTTTTGAAGACGAAATCAATCCAAGGCAAAAAGAGCGATCGGAGTGGCTGCTCCATCACGGGACCGATTGGCTACGAAACCACCTGACCAAGCCGTCGGGGTCTTGAGCCCCCGTTTGACGGATTGCTTGCCAGACGCTTACCTCGACTCGGAAGCCACGGCCTTTGCCTGTCGTTCCTGCTCGCGCCATCGGTTCGGCTTCGGCCCAATCAAGACCAACTGATTTCGGGTCAAAAAGTCGTTGCGGTCCGCCAATCGAACATACTCGTCGGGCAATTGATCCAACAACTCCGTCGCGTATCGCTCTGGTGTCACGATTACTGAACCGGGGCGAAACCGAACGAGTTCGGCCACCGTCGCACGCGGTTTGATCTGCCAATCGTGCTGTCGAATAAACGGATCGACACTTGGCGCTAACGGATGCGAGGATTCCGTCGCTGCCGCGTCTGTTTCTGCCGCGTCAGGCTCAGTTTGCGGCGTCGGGTCCAATTCCCAGATTGGCTGTTTCGCATAGTAAACCCAAGTCGATTCCAGATCGCGATAACTTGCCAGCAGAGCCCCTTCGCCTTGATGCTGCCGTGCTATCTGCCACAATTCGTCCGTTGAACGATATTCCGACACATAATGCGTGGCAAATCCAAACGCGGAAACGATGAACAGCCAACTCGTCGAGAACATAACTTGAGTCACTCGACGCAATTGCTGCCGTTCCAAACAATACCAAGCGACAACTCCACCGATCAGCAAGGTCAAACCCAGCGCCGGCAGCCACCCAACATTCCACTGCATTTTTGCGACGAGAACGTAAGTCAGAACACCGCTCACCGCCAAGCCGCTACCAATCCAAGTCGCGAAGCCGGCCCGCAGCCAAAATGGCCGCAAACTCCACTGGGACAGGCTAAGCTGGGTCGGCACCAATGCCAACAGCAACGCGACGGCAGGATAGCAGGGCGTGACATAGCTGGGCAATTTGGTCGATGCCAGTGAAAAGATCGTTACTTGCAAACCCACCCAAACCGTGGCGAGTGTCCAGGCAGAGGACCAGCGACCACTGGCCGGCGTTGATTCGTTCGCAACACCCGAAACCCTTTGGATCATGCGTGAATCACTTGCCGGGCCCTGGACCAACCGACTCCAGATCAAGAACGCCGGCAATACGACAATGCTCCATGGAAATACTCCAATCAGAATTGCCAGGGGATAAAACCACCAACCCCCGCGGTGCCCTTCCATGGCCGTCGTGGCCCGTTCAAAGTGTTCGCGGAAGAAGAATTGGCGCAGAAACTCGCCATCAGTCCTCAATCCAACCCAAACAAACCAAGGCAGACTTATGCACACAACCATGGCAACCAACCACCACGGCTGCATTTGCCACACAGCCCGACAGAATCGTTGCGGATGAATAACGGACAACACGCGATAGGCCCACCACTGCCAACCTCTACGCGACTCAGGCTCTGATGCATAGACTTCGAACGATGATTCGACCAAGATGAACAGGCCGATCACAAGTGTCGGCAAGACCACCGCCACCGGACCTTTGGCTAACACCCCCAATGCCATGGCGGCGTAGACCAACACGGCACCCCAACCAGTGGGAAACCAAACTCCAGGACGCCGCAATCGAGCCGATCGACTTTCCGAAAACACACCTTCCCAATCCCTATGCTGGGACGGTTGAAACGTTAGCCAGACATAAAGAGCGATGGCTAATGAGGTACAGAAGATCAGCGGCGCATCAGGAGTCGCCGCGCGCGAAGCCAAAGTGAACATGAGCGTTGTGGACAAGATCAAACCAGTCCAGCGTGCGATCATTGGAAACAATAAGTGACGAATCCAGGCGTACGTTAACAAAACCGTGCCGACGCCCAGTAACGCGGAAGAAAATCGCACCGCGAATTCGTTGTTGCCGAACACCGAAATCGCCGACATCATTAGCCAATAGGTCAAAACCGGCTTCTGCCCTCGCAATTCGGCGTTGAACATGGGCGTTACCCAATCGCCGCGTTGCAGCATTTCGATCGCACACCCAGCGTTACGTGGTTCGTCGCGATCCCACAACTTGGCTCCGCCCAAGTTTGTAAAGAATACCGAACCAGCCACCAAGACGAGCAGAGCAAGATCCCAGCCAAAACTAGACCGATCGCTTACACCTGAATTACAATCCTTGGCGAGACTCATTGTAAACGCTTCCTTGCGTTGATGATTCGGACCTGACTTCGCTGAGGAACGAAGCCGCCTCTCCCTACTTGTCGCCGGTATCTAGAACCGCCATGAAAGCCTTCTGCGGTATGTCGACATTACCGACCGACTTCATTCGCTTCTTGCCTTCACGCTGCTTGGCCCACAGCTTTTTCTTCCGCGAGATATCGCCGCCATAACATTTAGCCGTCACATTTTTACGCAACGCTTTGACAGTCTCGCGAGCTACAATTTTGCCGCCAATCGCAGCTTGCACCGCTATTTCGAACATGTGCCGACTGATTTCATCTTTCAGTTTTTTCGCAACGACTCGGCCACGTCGTTCCGCGTCATCACGGTTACAAATAATACTAAGCGCATCGACCCGGTTGCCGTTCACCAGGATGTCCACTCGCGCCAAGCTGGCAGGTTGGTATCCGATCAATTCGTAGTCCATCGTGCCATAACCACGAGTCGAGCTCTTCAGTTTGTCATGCAGGTCGTAGATGACTTCCGCGAGGGGAAGATCGTACGTCACCAACATTCGCCCGCCCAAATATTCCTGCCCGGCCTGAACACCACGACGCTCTTGGCACAACTTCATGATCGTGCCCACGTACTCTTCTGGGACCAAGAAGTTGCAACGAACAATCGGTTGCCGGAATTCGGCAATTTCGCCTTGATCGGGAACGTCTTGCGGCTTGTGAATCTCAATGACCTCGCCACTGCGGAGCAGGATCTCGTAGGTGACGTTCGGAGCTGTCTGCACAAGGTCCAAGTTGGCCTCTTGCTCCAATCGCTGTTGAATAATCTCCATGTGGAGCAGCCCCAAAAATCCACAGCGAAATCCAAAGCCTAACGCATCACTGGATTCGGGCTCGAACTCGAAACTCGGGTCATTGATCTGCAACTTGATCAACGAATCTCGCAACTCGGAGAACTCTTGGCCGTCCGACGGATAAAGGCCGCAATACACCATTCTTTTCGGTTTCTTATAGCCAGGCAGCGGCGGCGCGGCATGATCCCCGGGTATACTGACGGTGTCGCCCGTATCCACTTCGGTCAATGACTTGATATTGCAAATAAGATAACCAACTTGCCCCGCCGACAACTTATTTGTAGACACTCGCTGGGGCCGAAAATGCCCCAACTCCAACACGTCATGATTCTGTCCGACTCGCAGGAACCGAATTTTTTGCCCCTTGTTGATCTCGCCTTGCGTCATCCGGACATAGGTAATCACGCCACGGTAATCATCGTAATGGGAGTCAAACACCATTGCCTGAGGCGGACCACTCAAATCGCCCTTCGGAGGTGGCAGTCGCGTGATGATGGCATCCAGCAATTCCGGTATCCCTAGTCCCGTCTTCGCACTGCACCTCAGGATGGATTCCGGCTCGACCCCCAAAACTTGGACGATTTCCTCAGCGACTTCGTCGGCTCGATGGTGTTGCAAGTCAATCTTGTTGATCACGGGGATGATCTGAAGGTTTTGATCCAAGGCCGCGTAGGTGTTGGCCATCGTTTGTGCTTCGATTCCCTGGAACGCGTCCACAACCAACAACGCACCCTCACAACAAGCCAACGATCGCGAGACCTCGTAGTGAAAATCGACGTGCCCGGGAGTATCGATTAGATTCAATTCGTACTGTTGTCCGTCCCGATGCTTGTAATCCATCGTCACGGCTTTGGCTTTGATCGTGATACCGCGTTCTCGCTCCAACTCGAGATCATCCAGCAACTGATTTTTCATTTCGCGAGTTGAAACCGTCCCAGTGTGCTCTAACAGGCGATCGGCCAACGTGCTTTTGCCGTGGTCAATGTGCGCGATGATACAGAAATTGCGGATCTTGTCTTGGGACATCAGGCTTGATTTCAAAAGGGAACGAATCCTGCGAAACGGGCGATTGTCGTGGACCGCTCCGCGGTCCAGTTGAAATTGTCGTGGACCGCTCCGCGGTCCATCGTTGGTTCGCGGAGCGAACCACTACATTCTGTTGGTTCGCGGAGCGAACCACGACATTCTGTTGGTTCGCGGAGCGAACCACTACATTCTGTTGGTTCGCGGAGCGAACCACTACATTCCGTTGGTTCGCGGAGCGAACCACGACAATTCCTGGACGCAGCGGCATCTAAATCTTACGCGAAGACAGCCATTTTGGGGAAGTGGAAATCAATGTTTCCCTCAATTGCCAGCCGATTTGCGGGCGGCTCGCGCCAGACCGGCAGCTCCCAAGTAGCCCGCGTCGCCACCCAGCGAGGCGTATTCGATCACAATTCGCTGGGCCAATAACGGAAATGTATGGCGATCAACCCCTTCCTTGACTCGCTTCAAGAATTGCTGGCCCAACGGGTGCCGAGAACCACCAAAATTCATCGCTCCGCCCAAAACGATTGCCGCCGGGTCGATCGTGTGCATCAGAATGACGATCCCTCGCGCCAAATAGTCGGCGGTCGTTAAGATGACATCCAACGCCAATTCATCACCCGCTTCGGCGGCCTGAGCGATTTGAAGGCCGGTCAATTTGCCGGTCTTGGTCAGTACGTCGCGGAGACTGCACGGGCGACCGGCTTCAATTTGTTCGATCGTCCGAGCAATCACCGCGGTGGCACTGGCATAAGCTTCCAAGTGCCCGGGCTGCCCGCATGGACACATCCGAGCTTGCGGGCCGTAATCTACAGCAATGTGCCCAACTTCGCTGCCAAAGCTGTTTTCGCCTTCCACGGATAGATCGCCGATAATGATTCCGCCCCCGACCCCGGTTCCGAGCGTAATCATCACCAAACTAGGATGGTTCTTTCCCGTGCCCACCCAGTACTCGCCGTAGGCAGCGGCGTTCGCATCGTTGGCATAGGTCACTGGCTTTCCGATGGCCTCTGCCAACCGCTCGCGGATAGGATAATGACGCCATCCGGGAATATTCGTCGGATCCAAAATGTAGCCACGCTTGATGTCCATCGGCCCCGGAGTTCCGAGCCCGACCCCGGCGACTTCCGAAATCGACAGACCGGACGAATCCAGGAGATGCCGCACAACGCTTGTGATTCGACGAATGGCGTCGGCAGTGTCTTTCTCGCCTTCGGTCGGAAAACTCGTGTAAGCTAATGTCCGCCCCAAGTCGTCCACGACGCCGATTTTGATCGAGGTCCCACCGACGTCAACTCCAATAAAATAGGGAGCAATGGCTTCTTCACGAGTGATAGTTTGAGTTGACATCAGGACTTCTAACTGGTTCAAACAGCAAAAATAGCACCCCCCAATCTCTCAGAGGCCTCGACAGTATAAGTCTACTCGGATTTCTCGACAATCTCGAATCGAATTGGATTTAGTCCCGCAAGGAACCGGGCGATGGGGGCACTTGTAAAGGCCAGCGGCCTTCGTCGATAATCAGGACCGGACGAGGGCCTGGAGACAGTGACTTGTCCGGGAAGTTCGGGTTTTGCCGCAAGATTTGCTGAGTGGCCATGCTGTGAACAACGGGTTCACGGGTAACATTCGGACCTTGGTTGGCGATAGTTGCCCCAATCGACTTTTTTCGTAGGAAAATTAGATGAAACGTTTTCGATGGTTTGTGGCTTCGGCGATGCTGGGGCTGTTTTCGGCGACATGCAGCACTATTCCTTCCGCTTCGGCTCAGGACGACGAAAAGCCCTTCGGCTTGGGATCGAAGGCCCCTGCGTTAGATATCGAGCATTGGGTAAGTAACGGTCACGATGCCTTCAAGCCCGTTTCCGAATTTCAACCTGGACATGTGTACGTCGTTGAATTCTGGGCGACTTGGTGTGGCCCTTGCATCGCCAGCATGCCCCATTTGGCGGAAACTCAAGAAAAGTACAAAGACAAGAAAGTACAGCTGATCAGCGTCAGCGACGAAGACTTGGACACTGTCACGGAATTCCTGGAAGGTAATGTTCGTGGTAGCGAAGACAAGACTTACGCCCAATTGACTTCAGCGTATTGCTTGACGACCGATCCCGACAAGTCCGTTTATGCGGACTACATGGAAGCCGCAAATCAGAACGGGATCCCGACCGCCTTTATCGTCGGCAAGAAAGGCTTGGTTGAGTGGATTGGTCATCCGATGGAGATGGATGAACCATTGGAACAAATCGTGGCAGACAAGTGGGACCTGGAAGCGGCCATCAAGAAAGCCGAAGAGGCCGCCAAAGCCCAACAAGCTCTGCAAGAAGTGTTTGGCAAATTCCAACAAGGTGAATTTGAAGAAGGCTTGGAGTTGCTCGATAAGGTGATTTCCGCAACCAAAGACGAACAAATGGCGGCTCAACTGCGCGGCCTGAAGCTGAACGTCATGATGCAAACCGGTTCGTTCGAGGAAGCCGACGTCATCCCGGTGGCAAAAGAAGTTTTGAAGTCGGTCGAAGCACAACCCATGTCCGTCAACAATATCGCCTGGATGATCTACGAAAAGGCCGAAGAAGGCTTTTTCACTGACAAGCCATTTTTAGGCGAAGTCGCTGCGATGGCTGAGAAGGCCGCCGCCGCTGCAGGCAAGGAAGAAGATTGGCAAGTTTGGGATACCGCTGGCCATTTGTATTTCTTGGCCGAGAACTTGGAAAAGGCTCTGGAAAGCCAAAAGAAAGCTGCTGCGAATCCAGCGAGCGAGCAAGCTCCGGAAGTCGCTGAGTTTCTGAAGAAACTGGAAGGCTTGAAGAAGTAAGCCAAACCGTTTCGATTTGATTGTTCTCAGAAAGACGCTCGAGCGGTTTTCGCTCCGGCGTCTTTTTTTGTTTTGCAGCGAAATTCGGCCCGCAAAATGGTTTGCGAAAAGACTCTTTCCAGTGGTTTGTCGTTCGGGTGCGATAGATTCCGACCGCCGCAGTTTTCGACGATCTTGCATGTTCCAACACGGTTGCGATTCGCCAATGGCGGGCCCCTGGTAGGCATCGCTCCCACGGAAAATTAAATTGGAGTTACTTGCCATCTAGCGGTATGTGGCATCCCAAAATACGATTCTGCGATTACCAAGTTACCGTGGGCACGACGCCAACGAGGAGTTTAGATCATGATTGAAGTACGTGAGGCCAACATGCGCGACATCGCGGATCTGGCGGCTGTCGTTCAGGTCGTCGATGCGTATTCGGCCGACCCCATCGGATTGGGAAGGCCCTTGCCCGAGGAAGTGAAAGCGTCGCTCCCCGATCAACTTCGCAAGTTACCGAATTGCAAAATTTTTGTCGCCGTCGTGGAAGATCGTGTGATTGGAGCCGCCATTTGCTTTATTGGCTTTTCCACGTTCAATGCTCGAGAATTGGTCAACATTCATGACTTAGCCGTGTTGCCCGAATTTCGTAATCGCGGGGTCGGTTCCGTATTGCTGAACGCGGTCGACGATTTCGCGCGAAAACTGGGAGCTTGCAAGATCACGCTTGAAGTTCGCGAAAACAACAAAGCCGCCGAAAGGCTGTATCTGCGAAAAGGCTTCAACAATCCTTTTGGCGATGTCGAGCGAACTTACTTTATGGAAAGAAAAATCTCTCCGGGCGGGTCGCCTGATCCAACCTAGATGAAAGCCCAACCCGAGCCGCACCCGGATAGGATCCATTAACTACTTTGGTTGCTTGGGTTGGGCCGGCGGCGTCCCCAATTGCCCGAGGACTTGCAGAATTGTGTTCAAGTGCGCCATTCGCGGTCCAAAGCGGTCCACGAATTCGTTCAGTACGTACTCACTGGACATCATGTCTTCGGCGTTGAAATCGACCTCATCCGTCATCGTACGAAGATAATCCGCTTGGACCTGCCCCAGGGCTTGTGCCGCCCGCCAACAACTGCCCGCCAACTGTGGGTTGGCGTTTTTCCATTGCTGCAGTTCGGCGACCCGTTGCCGCTGGCCCGCTTGTAAGTTTCGATTGACTTCTTCCAGAAGCTCAACTTGCTTCTTCTGAGTTTCCAGGACTTGTTGCATCACTCGCAGCAACAGAATCGTTTGCTCATTGGCGTTGGAGTCAGCTTTCGGTGGCATCGCTTGGTACCCATTGGATTCCGCCGGATTGACCGTAACGCTGTAGCGAAAGATCGACGCAGAATCTTGCGAATCGTGACTCATTCAACTTCTCCAAAGTTAGTCGGACGTGGGTCGTCCTGAAAACAAATACGTCCTAGGTGGGCTGCCGCCAACGGATAGTATAGTCAACCGGAGCGTCCGCTGTCGACTTGCCCGCCCCCCGTTTGAAACAACTTCAGACTTCAACTTAGTTCCACATGTATCAGCTGTATCGACTGGGCGGTTGTGCGGGGCCGGAAACCAACTTGATTTCATGGCTGCCATTCCAAAACTTGAGCAATTCAAGTTGGATTCCTGCATTCACTAATGGACTTTACCGGCAGAATTCGCTTTCTAAAGTCGTATTCTCTCTGGTGCCGATGCTTGCCAACGCCCGGCGGGTCGTCGACCCACGGGAACACGGACCTGCCAAGATCTCGGCCTTTCAAGGAACGACATGAATCCCAGCCCGACAGCTGCTCCTTTGGGTTTCCTTACCTGCACCGAGTTTGACGGTTGGGGGCTGTGTGGCGGCTTGTTGCTGCTGAACCAAATGGCGCGTCCGTTGGAGTTTCATTGCACCTTGCCAGTCAAAGTCTCGCGAACCCAAATAATTTTGTACGGATCGTCGATGCGGGCCCATATCTGCGGCCAGGTTATTGGCAAAGCCTTATTAGAAAAGGCGAAGAGTCGCCCTGGTCTGGTCATTACGGATTGTCCGGAAACCGCCACCATGCGGGAAGAGAGCGACCTGCCCTTGGCACTAATTGCAGCCTCCGGACAACAATCAACGACTGAAACGACGAACTCAGGTGAGGTTTTGAATATTGGCCGATTCCAGGTGTATTTGACGTTACCCTCGGAACAAGATCGTGAGCCACTCCGACAACGTTTGCGACGTGAACTAGCGAGTTTTGCGGAAAAGTTCGATTTGGACGAGCCTTTCGAGCGAGTTCGACAGGCCATGACAGAAGCCCGAGACGCAGCATTACGCGCCGCTTAGAAACGAGGACCCGCCATGATCGAGTCCACCGCGAGTTCCGAGGCCCATTCAGTGTTGCACGCCATGACCAGCACCGACGGCCAAGCGCCGACCATTTTAATCTCGATCGACGACTTGGCGTTCGAGGCCAAGATTGATGACTCGGACCGTCTGGGAGTCTGCGGTGGTTCGGTACCCCAGATTGAGCCACCCAACGTCCTCGAAGGCTCCTGCCGCGTGCCGAATGCGCGCGTGTTTTCTCATGTTTTTCCTGAATCCCCGCAATGGCTGGCTCCGAAAGCACGGCCCCAGAATCGCAAGGGACCTCCAGGTCGCGAGTCGGCGAACGACGGTATGGCGCCAGTGTCGACGGAACCAGGATCCCCGCCCGCGACTCGGACCCGAATCAAACCCCCCAAGGATCTTTTGAAGTGGACCGATAGGTTGTATTACCTCTTGCAGCCACCGCTGGAATCACTGTTGAGCAGCGAGGTCCTGGATTTCCCATTTCAACCCTTCCAACACCAAATGGAAGGTGTCGCCTTTTTGTTCCCGCGCCAAGCTGCGATCTTGGCCGATGAGATGGGGCTGGGCAAAACGATGCAAGCGATCACGGCCATTCGCATGCTGTTGCATGCCGGTCACATCCGTAACGTTCTGCTCATCTGCCCAAAACCGCTGGTTACCAATTGGCAACGCGAGTTCGCTGCGTGGGCTCCGGAAATTCCACTCGGGATTGTCGAAGGCGACACGCAGAAGCGAGCCTTTCTGTGGCAACAACAAGCGACGCCGGTCAAGATTGCGAACTATGAACTCTTGATGCGAGATCAATCCGAGGTGTTGGGTGATGGCCGACATTACGATCTGGTCGTTCTGGATGAGGCCCAGCGAGTTAAGAACTCGAACAGCACGACCGCCCAGACCATTCGCCAGATTTCACGACAGCGGTCTTGGGCTTTGACCGGAACACCGATCGAAAACAGTGTCAATGATCTGCACGGCTTGTTCGAGTTCTTGATGCCTGGGTATCTTCCGCCGGGACTGCCAATTGAAGCGATGGCGCGAGAAGTTGGCGACTACGTGTTGCGTCGGACCAAGGATCTGGTCATGAAGGACATGCCACCTCGGTTGTTCCGAGATGCCTTGCTCGAATTGACGCCACAACAATTGGCCACGTATCGCGAAGCGGAAGAAACGGGCGTGCTGCGGCTCAGTGATTTGGGCGAGCAACTTACCATCCAACACGTTTTTCAATTGGTCCTGCGACTCAAGCAAATCTGCAATTTCGACCCGGTCACGGGAGCGAGCATGAAACTGCAGCGACTCGAGGCCGACATGGAAGAGGTTGCCTCCAGCGGACAAAAGGCGATCGTGTTTACTCAGTGGGTCAAGACCATCGATCAAATGCGGCCCACTTTGGAGCGGTTTGGGCCGCTCGAATACCACGGACGCATTCCTTCCAAACAGCGCGACCCAATCCTGAAACAGTTCAAGGAGGATCCCTCGAGACATGTTTTGTTGATGAGTTACGGCGCAGGAAGCGTCGGGTTGAATTTGCAATTCTGTCGCTACGTGTTCTTATTCGATCGTTGGTGGAATCCTGCCATTGAGGACCAAGCCATCAATCGCGCCCACCGAATCGGAGCCGCGGGAAGTGTGACGATCACACGAATGACCAGCGAAGGTACCATCGAAGAACGAATTCATTCGATCCTGGAAGAAAAACGACAACTTTTTGAAACGCTGTTCTCGGCCACGAACGGCCCCAAGAACCTCAACTTGACCCGTGATGAAATTTTTGGTCTGTTCAAACTGCGAGCCGCGGGAAAACGAATCGCGGCCTGACCAGAACCGGAAAGGCCGAATTCAGTGGGGGCACGGGCTTGACGAAGTCGATTCGGATCGCCAAACTTTCTGTCAATCAAAGTCGGGCGGCAGGCCGATAGACAAATAACTTTGGGAAGCTCTCGCACAGAGGGCGTTTAGCTCAGTTGGCTAGAGCGCCACGTTGACATCGTGGAGGTCACTGGTTCGAGTCCAGTAACGCCCATTCCTGTGTTCCTATTTCTCCTTACGCGTGTTTATCCTGCGCGTGTTCATCCCGGCGTGTGTTTGTCCCTAGGCGGACGGCAAAGCTTTACGGGCCGATCTGCCCTTGATCGCCTAGATGTTGCCCCGTCGATGATGTTGCCCCGTCGATGATGTTGCCCCGTCGATTATGTCTCCCCGTCGATTATCAAACGCTCGCGGCGCCAGTTAACGGAACGAAGGATTAACCAAGCGACCCGTACAGCCACCTTCAAGAATATGCTATCTGTGTGGTGGGGCGACCGGCACTTGGAGCGTGACGGCTAACTGTGTCAGGCATTGCGATTAACTACCATGCACGGCTTGGTCCAACGAGCCATGAATTTGAAGCAATCTCTTGTACCGCTCGAATAACCGGTTGGTCGCGTTTGCTGCCTGCGCGTTCGGTTTGAAACGAAGCGGTTCTGTAATGGCGTGTTCCGCCAAGAAGTTCGTCCAACTCAAGGCTTGGCCACCCAGGCATCGATGTCGATACTTGGCCATCAATGCCGCACCCCAAGCCGACCCTTCGGTACCACTAGCCAAGATCGAAACGGGCAAATTGAACCCATCCGCGATCACTTGTCCAAGTTCAGGCGATTTTGTGAGGCCGCCCGACAACACAATTTGTTCCAAAGGAAAACCTTGGGCCAGCAGCAATTCGCAACCCAGTCGCAAGTTGAAAACAGTTGCCAAGAGCGCAGCTCTTGCCACGTTGCCTGGCGTCGCGTTTTGTTCGTTCAAGCCCAGCAGCATCGCTGTTCCGCCACGAGTGACCCCGACACCAGGTTCATCGTCCATGAACGGCATTGCGACAACGCCACCGCAATCCGGATTCGCAGACAAGAGTTGCGGGATGACCGCCGCAAACGGATTGCCGTCTCGTTGTCCCAGTTCCGACAAACCTCCCACCATCTGCACGATCGTGTTCATGTACGTCGTTCCGTTTCGCAGCCAAACCATGTTGATTGGCTTCCCATCGACCGCACAAAAATGATCAATGGCTCGCGAGACCCCTTGAAATTGGCGGTCACCAACCGAGTTCGCGCAAACCGACGTACCGAAACTCATCGAGACCATTCCTGCCATTCCAATCAACGATCCTGCCAACGCCGCCGGTTGATCGCCCTCGGCCGGCGCAACGGGAGTCCCAATCGGTACCCCAAGCACCTGCGCGCCATGCTCGTTTAGCAAACCGCCGTCTTCGCCCGCTCGGCGCACTTTGGGAAGCAATTCGCGCAAGCTGTTGTTCGTCAGGCCCAATTTTTTGGTCAACTGATCGTACTTTTGCAGCAAGTTCACGCTGTAGTCCAGGGTTTGTTGGTCGATCGGAAACATGCCGGACGCATCGCCGATACCTAAGACATGCTGCCCAGTCAATCGCCGGGCCAACCAACCACCGGGCGTCGTCAACTGTCGAACACTGGTCGCATCTTTGGCATTCTGCCGCAATGACCAGAGCCAACGCACGGCTGTCATTCGCTTGGGCATCTTGACATTGAGCAATTCGGTTAGTTCTTGTTCTTCCTGCCCGTTGCGAGAATCGCACCATAGTCGAGCAGGACGCGCCGAACCGACGTCGTCGGTCATCTGCACTTCGCCATGCATCTGCCCCGAAATCCCAATGGAGGCCACTTGGAGCGAATCGCCCGAGCCAGCGATCTTCCGCCTTAATTCTTGCATCGCACGGGCCAACGCATTTTCCCAATCCGACGGCCGCTGTTCGTAACAACCCGCGGAAAGGTCTGGCACCATGTCGTAGCCCGCATCGGCAGTTTCCAAAACACGCATTTCGGCGTCTGTGTAAATCACAGACAGTCCTTGAGTTCCCAAATCGATGCCTAAGTAATGCTGAGTCATTTCGATCCGACTTTCAATTATCGCACAGACGATGCAACTACGCGTCCGAGTCCAAGGATTCACTATGCGGCAAATCTTCCAATGAATCCAAACCAAACAACTCCAAAAACCGGGCTGTCGTGCGGTACATTGCACCCAACTCCGGGTCTTTGCTCAACTGGATTAGATTTCTTCGCAGCAGTTGGTTTAGATGCGCTCCACAGGAATTCCCGATTAGTTTTTCCACTTGCTTGCGCCCAACCGGTTGATGATACGCAACCAGCGCCAAGACGTCGATGACCGCTTGGGGCAGTTTGGCCTCGCGAACTTGACCATAGAACGGCTGGCGCATGGTGGCATGGTCGGCGGCTAACTCCATGCGATACCCCAACGCTTCACGAACAATTCGATAAGCGGTTCCCTCGGACTCGTAGGCGCGATTCAATTCATCGACCATCGAATCAACCTCGTCTGCCGAGATGCCACGCATCAAAGAGGCCAGCAAACGCCCCGCTAACGGAGAGTTATCTTCTGTGCCCACAAACAAGATCGCTTCCAAAATTCGTTGAGGCGTGACGGCCACCCGATCTTCCGGTTCACCCAAACGTGCCGCCTCGACCATCCGTCGCAAGTCGACATACGTTTCCACATTGGGCGTTGCTCCCGACCCCTTGCCTGAAATTTGCTCCATGCCGTGAGCCAGTTCGTTACCGGTCGTGATCTTCAAGGTCGGACTTTGTACGTCAATCCGATTACCTGACGCGGTACTGGAGACCTGAGGGTTGTCGGGACGGGCCCGCAATTCCGACGCGATGTCCACATTCAAGAGATCCTGCTCGGCCAACAATTGGGCATAGGCTTGGCTTAATTCTTCCAAGCTGTTCGTGTCGTCCAAACCCGAAAACCCGAAAATCAAATCGTCCATGTTTTCGGATTCAGAAAGCCCATCGTCATCCGGTGAAGAATCGCGCGCCATGAACCATTCCCAAGTCATTTGCCGCCGTTGCCCGGGGGCCTATTGTAGCGAGCAATCGCAGCTGGACCAAGGAATGTTGACGCCGCAGCTAGAATATGCAAGTAGTCGATCTCACACGTCGCATGATCTTAGACTCTACCGATCGACGGGTGGTCGTTGGATGCTGACGGCGATTACAATACCGGGAAAGTGCGTTGCGATGGCGGTGCCACAAATACCTGTCGACGGAGATGGTGGACATTGAAGCTATGAAAGTCGAAGCGACACCAAGTGCGTCGGAGTTACTAGCACAAGTCAGCGATTTCTTGCGGGATCGTTTGGAAGTGATTAAACAGCGTCGTGAGATCGAGGAAGTGTCGCTCCTGAGCCTTGCCGGCAGAATTCTGGCCGAGGACATTCATTCTTCAGTCAACCTCCCCAGATTTCGCCGCGCTATGATGGATGGCGTCGCGGTTGATTATCGACGCTTGTCGGAGGGCTACCACAGTTTACTGAGCTGTGAGGATCGAAAAACGGTTGATTTGTTGGAAATGCCGCTCGTGTATCCTGTGGCCACAGGTTCATCCATGCCCGACAAAATGGACACCGTCGTGCCTCGCGAGCATTTGGTTTATGTTCCTGCGCCCGCCGGCCTTGATCCTAAATTCCAATATATCAAAACGCCCCGTTTGGAAACGGTGCAACAAGGGCAGCATGTGGCACAAATTGGCGAAGATGTGGCCAAAGGGCGAAGAATACTGAGCCGTGGCCGAGTCGTCCGCGCCCAAGATCTCGGGCTATTGTCGGCTTGCGGGATCGCTGGTGCCAAAGTTCTGCAAAAGCCCAGAGTTGCGGTCGGACTTACCGGGGATGAGATTGCTAAACCCGGACACGATCTTGATGGCGATCAGGTGCACGATGCCAATGGCCCCGTGTTGACGACTTTACTCTTGCGGGATGGGGCTCGCCTGGTGGCAACAGAGTATTTGGCAGATGATCCTGACGCGATTCAAACTTTCTTGCAACGCAACGACATAGATATCCTGCTGCTTTGTGGCGGTACGAGCGTTGGCCCGCGTGACTTCGCCGTCGAGATTTTACGCTCGATAGGAACGGTCGCTTTCCATGGACTGCCTTTGCGGCCTGGTCGCCCAGTTGGCATCGGCTCCACTCCATGCGCCTCGGTTTTCCTGTTGCCAGGGAACCCGATTGCTTGCCAATTTACTTATGATTTGTTGGTCGGTCCGTTGGTCCGCGGCGCGGCTGGCCGTTCGGTAGATTGGCCCTACTCGCGGGCACTAGTTCATTTGTCCGAAGCCGTGGCGTCTCAACGCGGCCGATTGGATTATTTGCGCGTGGTGCGGACCGAACGCCGTGTCGTCGCCGGTGGCTTCGAGTTGGGGCGGATGGGGCCCAGTGCTTTGAACGGTACCACTTCACGAACGGCGGATGGGCCGCCAGTTTTGGTTCGACCGTTAACTTCCGGCAAGGCCTCCAACTTGACTTCAGTTTCGGAAGCCGATGGATTCGTGCTAGTTCCTATTGATGCGGAACGTCTGTTGCCTAACGAACCAGTAGAGTGTTACTGGTACGATTGTTGAGTTTGGATTGCCTTCATGCCCGATACCGATTCTCAAGCCTTGACGTCAAGCATCAAACCATCGGAAATTGTAACGCCGCAACCTTCGTGCCTGAATTGCGGAACACCAAAGCCGGACGAAGACGCGTTCTGCAGGAAGTGCGGACAAAAGCATACGAAGCTCAATGATGGACTTGGCTCATTTGTAATCGATTTCATCACCAGTTTTGTTTCGATAGACGGTCGCGCGTTTCGAACATTGACGACGCTGATGTTCAAGCCCGGCAAATGCACGGTAGACTTTTCCCGAGGGCGACGAAGTTGCTATCTCTCGACGGCTCAGACCTACTTGTTCAGTGGCTTTTTCTTCTTCATGGTGCTGGGCAATTGGATCGATGTTGCCAAGATAGAAGAGTTGTTTACGGTCAACATGGGCCAAGAACGGGTGTCCCTTGCGGAACTCAATCGCGGAAAAGCCGCTGGGGCGATTCCGCACTCGGAGGGCATGACACTTTTTGGACTATCAGAAGATAAACGGCCCGACCAAGACTCGCTGGAGAATGCGAATATTGGCAGCGGGACACCGTCACGGGACAAAGAAATTCCCAACGAGGTGGAGTCCGCCAGCAATCCGGAAACGGAAACGTCGGGAAGCGGGACTCCCGAAGACACCTCATTTGTCGACAAAGTTCACAGCTTAAGTTATCGCGATAAACCGCTGCTCATTTCACTGGCCCAGTTTCGACAATTCGCGGTGCTTTCTCCGGAGGACATCCGTGCTTTCTTTCTGAATCAAGGCATCGAATTGAACTCGTGGGAAGTCGAGCTATTCAAACGATCGGCAATCATGACGACTGACCATGGTTTTGCGAGTTACGTGAGTGGGAGCGTCTCGTTGGCATCACAACTGGCGTTGTTGATGCTGCCGCTGTTGGCGTTCTTGGTGCGAATTTCGCACTGGCGGACTTGTCGTTCATGGCTTATCGCTTTTGTGTTCTCGGCTCATTGGCACGCATCCATGTATTTAGCGATTAGTGTTTTGATGCTGTTTAATGTGAGTCTGCTTGGGGTTGGTTTGATTGGCGGGGCCGTAGGCGTGATCTACTGGTTAGCCAGCTTACGGATCGTATTCGGCCAAAACTGGCTGATCATACTGGTCAAGACGGTTTTCCTAGCGCCGATGTACGGTTTCGGCTTGTTCTTGGGGTTTGCGGTCGCCGTCGCAGGGTCAATTTTCCTATTTTGAGAGTGGTTCGCGTTGCCAACGTTTGCTTATCGCGGGGATAATCTATACTATGAGGGTTGGGCAAACGGCTTATCTAGCGACGACAGGGTGGTCTCGGGAATCAAACCATGGCAACAGTCAACTCCTCTTCGGTCGCCAATTCCGACCAGAATGGCGCGGATGCTCATCGAGCGGAGCTGGTCAAGTACGAAAGCGCCATTCAAACGATCATTCGGCGAACCGCTTCGTTGCTGAAGAGCACCGATTTTTTTCAGGGCAGCCTGCTATTGGCAATTTGGGGACTTGGGTTTGTATTTTGTGTGGTGGTGATCGACGCGTGGGTTTGGCAATTGAACGTCATTGGACGATGCCTAGCGCTTCTGACACTGCTGGCGGGAGGACTTTATGTTATCGGACGCTGGATGGCACCGATGGTGCTTGCCAGAATCAACCCGTTGTATGCCGCCAAGGTGATCGAAGATGGTCATCCGGTGCTCAAAAACAGTTTGTTGAATTATGTCTCACTGGCAAGCTTGGCAGATCGACCGTCCATGAAGAAGGGCGTGATGGAGGCCGTCACCAGGCGAGCTGCGATTGATGCGAGTCGTATCCCGCGCGAACAAGTGATTGACTATTCTTCGTTGATTCGAGTCATGTACATTTTGACGGCGGTGATGGCCTTGTTTGCGGGCTATTGGATGTTGTCGCCGCGAAGTCCGCTGCAAAGCATTGCGAGATTGTTTGCTCCGCTAACGGAATTGGCCGCGCCAACAAGGGTCACCATTCTCCAGATTAATCCGCCCGGCGGTTCGATTGTGATGGGCAGTACATTCAAGGTCACCGCCAAGATTCGAGGCTTACTGGAAACAGAAACACCGGTTGTCGTCTACGACTCGTTGGATGGGCAAATGGTCGCGGCATCGGTGGCGATGGTCGGGCAAGAAGGAACAACCGATGGGTTTTCTGCCGAAATTAAGACGGGTGAACAAGGGGTACAATCAAATTTTGATTTTCGCGTCGTTGCCGGAGATGCAGCGAGCCGAAGCTTCCGGGTGCAATTGGAACAACGTCCCACCTTGGTTTTAGATCGTGTGGATTTGAAGTTCCCAGCGTACAGCGAACTCCCATCACAGTCTGTCATTGGGCAGGGCGATCTACGAGTTTTGGAGGGAACGGAAATCACGGTGTTTGCCCATGCGAACGTGCCAATCAAGAAAGCGTGGCTGGAACTGTACGATTTGCCGGTAGACCAAGAGATTGATAGCGATACGACACAGAAGTTGATTCGCAACACGATGCAACTCGCGATCAGCGAAGAACTTAAGGCCCAGGGCACCATCACGGCAACATTAGACGTGCAAGGTAAACCGCGGTACACGCACTATCGAATCTTGATGCAAGATCTTGGGGAACGCACGAGCCGGGCGGGGCCAATATACAAGCTGGATGTGTTGGCGGATGAAGCGCCCGAAGTCAAGTGGCTATGGCCAGAGACATTGGAATACGTCTTGGCAATCGATGAAACCTTGGACTTGCGATTTCAAGCATCTGATCGCGACTTCCGCCTGACCAAAGTGAGCTTGAACCTAAGTAGTCGCCGCGGTCGTTCATTAGAGCAACCAATCGAACTGGGAACGGAAGGCGGAAAGGGTGTCGTCTCTGGTCAGTGGCAATTGAATCCACGTGAGTTTGGGTTGGAAGCCGGGGACGAAGTCATGGCATTTGTCCAGGCTGAAGACAATCGGCACTCGCCTCCCTTGTTTCAGCTGAACGCAAACAAGTCTCGGACAGAGAACTTGCGAATCAAGATCGTTGAACCGATTGGAATCAAGCCGGACCCGGAAGGCGATATCTTGGTTGAGGGCGAAGCGGAGCAGGAGAATTCCGTCAAAGTCCCGCAAGAGCCCCCCCCAGCTGGAAATCAGTTGACGGCGCCCGGTCAAGAAAACGCGGACGCTTCAGATGCCAATAATCCCGACGCGCAACAAGCTAATTTGGACAATCCGACACCCAGGCCCACGCAAGATCCAAACAATGATTTGGGGAACGAAGGCACGAGTTCAGCGGAAAAGAATCAGCCCAATGGACCGAATGAAGATGGTCGTGAGTCGCCAGCCCCGGCCCCAGCAACACCCCAAGCGCCGAAAGAGGAGTCGAGCGACAAGGATGCCGACGACGTACGGCAAGCTTGGAAGAACGATCAAACGAACAAACCCAACGATGCGAACCATGATGGTGACGTCATGGAGCGAATCAGAGAATTCTTAGAGCAGCAAAAGTCATCGGAGCCGAAAAACGATCCGTCTGATCGGACCGATCAGAAGAATGATCCGTCTGATCCGTCTGATCCGACCGATCGGAAGAACGATCCGACCGATCCGTCTGATCCGACCGATCGGAAGAACGATCCGACCGAGCCGTCTGATCGGACCGATCAGAAGAACGATCCGACCGATCCGTCTGATCCGGCCGATCCAAAGACCGATCCGACCGATCCGTCTGATCGGACCGATCCAAAGAACGATCCGACCGATCCGTCTGATCGGACCGATCCAAAGAACGATCCGACCGATCCGTCTGATCCGACCGATCGGAAGAACGATCCGACCGATCCGTCTGATCCGACCGATCGGAAGAACGATCCGACCGATCCTACCGATCTGAAGAATGATCCGACCGATCCGTCTGATCCGACCGATCAGAAGAACAATCCGTCTGAGAACAAACAACCGGGACCGACACCGCAGCAAGCCGGGCAGCAATCCGGACAATCGGGTCAATCAGGTCAACCGTCCTCCGAACAAGGCCAACCCGGTCAACCAAGTCAACAGCCCGGTCAATCAGGTCAACCGTCCTCCGAACAAGGTCAATCGGATCAACCCGGTCAACCAAGTCAACAACCCGGTCAATCAGGTCAATCGTCCTCCCAACAAGGTCAGCCCGGCCAATCAGGTCAACCTTCCTCCGAACAAGGTCAGCCCGGTCAATCAGGTCAACCTTCCTCCGAACAAGGTCAGCCCGGACAATCAGGTCAACCTTCCTCCGAACAAGGTCAGCCCGGACAATCAGGTCAACCTTCCTCCCAACAAGGTCAACCCGGCCAATCAGGTCAATCGTCCTCCCAACAAGGTCAGCCCGGCCAATCAGGTCAACCTTTCTCCGAACAAGGTCAATCCGGCCAATCAGGTCAACCTTCCTCCGAACAAGGTCAACCGGGCCAACCCGGTCAACCAAGTCAACAACCCGGTCAATCCGGTCAATCGTCCTCCCAACAGGGTCAACCGTCCTCCCAACAAGGTCAATCCGGCCAACCCGGTCAATCAGGTCAACCGTCCTCCCAACAAGGTCAACCGAGCCAACAACCCGGCCAACAATCCGGCCAACCCGGTCAACCGTCCTCCCAACAAGGTCAACCCGGTCAAGCTGGTCAACCTTCCTCCGAACAAGTTCAACCCGGCCAACAATCCGGTCAATCCGGTCAACCGTCCTCCGAACAAGGCCAACCCGGCCAACCCGGTCAACCGTCCTCCCAACAAGGTCAACCCGGTCAATCGGGTCAATCAGGTCAACCCGGTCAACCCGGTCAACCAACCTCCCAACAAGGTCAACCCGGTCAATCCGGTCAACCAACCTCCCAACAAGGTCAACCCGGTCAACCAAGCCAACAACCCGGTCAACCCGGTCAACCAAGTCAGCAATCCGGCGATTCCCAAGCTGCCCAGGCCGCTGGAGGGACCGGAGAAGGAACCCCTACCGATCCCCAAAATCCGAACGACGCACCACCGAACGGAGCTGGAAGAGCAGGGAAAGGAACGGCGTCGAAACGCGACGGCGCTGGGGCTGGCCCTGGTGACGGGCCTCCGACCGAAGGCAGTGCTGAACAAGAGTTAAACTTTGCAAAGGAAACGACAGACATGGTTTTGCAATACCTGTCTGACCAGGAGAACAAGCCAAATCAAGAATTGTTGGACAAACTCAATTGGACCGAAGAGGACATGCGGGAGTTTGCCAAGCGCTGGCGAGAGATGCGCGATCGGGCGGCGACTGGTAACGAGACCCAAAAAGAGGAGTTCCGCCAACAACTGCAAAGTCTGGGGCTGCGTCCGCGAGGCACCGATTCGACTCCCTCCTCGGTGACTAAAGACGAGATGAGGGGATTGCGGCAAGACGCCGCGCGGGCCACCATCCCCTTCGAAATGATGGATGGATTTCGAGCCTTTCAAAAGGCCAAGGCCAAGCGCGAGACCCGAGATTAGTCTTCAAGCGAAACACCCTTCGGCAATCACGCTGGCGACCCAGGGCTTTCCGTTTAGGTTAACCCGCCCAACACTCGTCTCGAACAAAGTTTAGACGGACACGCGTTGTCGATCCAATAGCTCGCTTATCAGCACGCGAATGTCATTGTCGTACTCGCTTGATAGATCGCTCTTGATCAATTGGCGATGAAAGGCGGCCGCTCCGTGTTCGTACAAATTTGCGGCCTCGGCATCTGGGAACCTCCGGGCCGGGTCGGGCGAAATCATGCTATGAATAAATCCCATCAAGAGATCGTTTCTACGTACTTCCTCGGGTAGAACCGATTGCAAGCGGTGCGGCAGTTCACGTTTGATTGACACCAAGTCCGCAAAACCTGCCGTCGGCGACACCAACCTCTGGCCGCTCAATAATTCAATTAACACAAACCCCAAACTTGCCAGATCACTCAGTGCGGAAGGTGCCTCGCCCATCAAAACTTCCAACGCAGCATATTCAGGCGTACAGTTGAGGGATTGCGGAGGCGTATCCAAGTGAAAGGCTGAGCCGATGTCGATGATCTTGGCGTGTCCACTGCGTCGCAACATGATATTGGCCGGTTTGACATCGCCATGCACGATTTGATCCCGATGCAAAGCTGCTAAAGCCGTGAGGCAATCTCGAATAATCGCCATCGCCACACCGGCCTTGAATCGGGGTTGGGTTGGCCCTTGGGTAAACAAGACCCGTTCCAAGTATCTTTGTTGTTCGATAGGCAAACTGCGCGACGTGGTCAACAACGTATCGGATCCGACCAGCGCTCGTAAGTCAAACCCTTCGACAAACTCCATGACCATGATGCGAATCCGATTCCGGTCGATCATGTTTTGCACGACCAACAAATTCTCGTGCTGAATCCGAGCCACTTGAGCCGCCACTCGGCTGATTCGCTGCATGGCCGCATCATAATCGACCAGTGCTCGGTACCGCTCCGGCGAAAAGAACTTCAACGCGACCGGCAGTGTAAATCCATCCGCCCCGGGTCGTTCACACAAGAAAACCACGCCCTGCCCTCCCGCTCCAAGTCGGCGCAGAAATCGGACATGGGTCGTCCAATTGAGACGTTGTCCGCGACAGATCGCGGCAAATTCATCCAGCAGGCGGTTGCATTCCTGCTCGGTCGTTGACAATCCGCGCGTCAACTCGTTCGCATCATCCCGCTGCCATGAAATCGTGTTCGAGAGATCATTTTGATCCGGAGGAGTTCTATCCGTCAATTTCTGCCTCTTGTTTGTGGCCTTGCTCGATTGGCGATTGTTAAGCAAGTTGGAATACGAACCTCTACCGGCTGCCAGGACGCATGGCGACGGGGATTACTTTCCAGCCTTTTCGGCAGCCGCACGTTTCTTTCGCAACGGAGCAAAAACATGCTGCGCGACATTGGCAGCCTCTGCAACCAATTGATCCAGACGATTGCGAAGCACTGCAAAAGCACCGAGCGACGGAATCGCCACAATCAGTCCTCCGACGGTCGTCACAAGCGCCTGATAAATACCCTCCGCCAAGTCAGAAGCACTGGCTGTACCTTGGCTTTCGGCAACTCTCTGAAACGCCAAGATCATTCCAAACACCGTTCCTAACAACCCCACCATCGGAGCGATATTGCCAATGACCGACAGATATTCTGCCTTCCGGTACAATCTCGCCGATTGTTCGGCCAAGGCGTCCTCCAATGCCTTCTCGACGCTGGTCCATCCGTAAGGTAATTCCGAAATTCCGTTTAGCAAGACGAAAGACAAGAGACTTGGTTTTTGACGGCAGGCCTCCGCAGCCTCATCAACTTTCCCATCCACCAGCCCTTGCCTCACTTCATCACCCAACCCCTCGGGAATCAACTCACCACGCCGCAGCGTTAAGATTTGATCAAACACTAAATAAACCGAGATCAATGAAAGTGCGATGAGCAGCACTACAATCGCGATACCGATCGGCCCGCCCGAAAACACAACTTCCATCCAGCCGGCCGAGGCCGGTGCAGCCGTAGGTTCGGAACCACTTTCCGTCGCTTGCGCCACCAGGCCAGCGTTTAGCAACCAAATCGAGTCAAGCTCCTGCAAGATTGCAGGCCCAAAATTCATTTCACGCACCATTTTCAGACTTTCGCCGATCAAAGCCCCAGTTCCTTTCGAATATCAACGGTCTGTGCCGCCGTTGGATGCCGATGAACAAGCCACTGGCCGACCCGTTTCGCTTCGTTCTGATCCAAGTCGCGTAGCGTATAATAAGCAGCCTCTAATCCCAAGAGGACCAAATCGTGCTGCTCGGGATAAAGTGCTGCGATTTGCAAGAATGCATCGGCTGCCACTTCAGGCTTCCCCGCACCCTTCCACAATTTCCCTAGCACCAACAAGGGCCCTGCTTTCGCATCTTGCGGAAAGCGTTCTAGCTCGGAATGCATCGACTGCAAGTCATCGAGCGATCGGTTTTGCGGCAAGCGCCAGAGCTGCGCGCGGGCGATCGCCTCCATCGCGCTCATTTCTTTTCCCTCGTCATTCGCCGGTATGAAACCATTCAAAACCGTTTGGCAGGACGCGGAAGTCGGCGGATGCAAAAGCCCCAAACTGGCGCCGACCAATCGTTCGGATTCGATTTCGCTCTTCAGCCACGCGTTGATTTGATCCTCAAGCAGTGCATCCACTTTCGGACTTGTCCAAACAACCGGCAAGACTTCAATCAAGGTCTGTTCAGGATCATCTTTGACCAAATTGACATAGACCGAAAGCGCCAAACGCCATTGCTCCAGGACCCGCAAACATTGAACATGACGAGCGGCAGCGTATCGCTTCATCCAATGCGGCACATTCGTGCGCACGACACTTTCGAAACCCTGTCGAGCCTCCACGAACTTGCCCGCAGCCGCCGCCTGATCCGCCTTGGCCAGCAACGCCTGGTTCAAGAGTTGCACCGATACGATCTCAGCGCGGGGAAGGCGTCGCGATCCACCCGCAGGGTTCTGTACTTCGATATGTTTGGCCTGAACGTCGACCACGATTCCATAAATTGTTCGGACCGCATCTTGAGGCGAATTTCGATACTGGATTCGATCGAGAACCTGTTCTGGCGCGATCGCCGCGTCTTGCGCCAAGCTAGCCCGCGCCCGGAACAAGTCAACAACGCAGATGGCAATCAACACGAGCACGAACAGACCGCCACCAAAACCCGATGCAACTGTTTGCCACTTCAAAAATAGAGAAGTGCCCCAAGAAAACGAGCGACGCGACATTCGACTGGTACTCCGAATCCGTTCTATAGGTAGATCACAAAGAATGTTATCGCCGAAGGGACATCGTGCTCTTGTAAACAAACATTCCCCGCGTTTCCTTCGCCAATCGTTCATAGGTACGATTGGCGGGAGTTGGATTGGTCGAAGCACCAAAGACCAAGACATTGATACTGGCGTTGGACTTATTCAAACGAGAGAGCTTGGCCATATCCGGTTGCGTTAGTTGTTCATCCGCGTCCGTCAGAAAAAATACAACGTCGGGATTCAGAGTTAATGCAGGTTCTAACGCTGCCATGTGTACCGTGCCGCCCGACGCAGCCGTCTGTCCGATAAACTCCAAGGCCAATTGAATGTTGTCTTTGGTCGCCTGCATCATTTTCGGTGCGCCGCCCGTTGGATTAAAGATCAAGGCATCGTCGTTATAGAAGATCAACTGAAACTGTTGGTGCTCGGTCAGACTGTTGAGGCTCGCTTCTAGCTCGGCCTTCGCAGATTGCATCAAGCTATTGTTGTTCATGCTGCCCGATCGATCGACCACGTAAACGAATCGACTCCCGGTCCCAACCAAGCCACCGAAACGAACGGCATCCTGCCCAATTTTTCCACCACCATTTTGAGCATTGGGCAAAGCCACATCTGAAATACCGGTCCCGGCCTGTTGAGCTTCCAACGCTCGCTTCCTCGCATCTTCACTCGATTGAATCCCGGGAAGCTCTGGCAAATTATCCAAGTCGAGCGCTGGAGTCTGCTCGGCCACCGCGCCACCCATCGCCGCTGCGGCCGCATTCTCAGCGGTGTCTGGGCTTTCGATGTCCGCCTGTTCTAAGTAGGGCTTTTCATTGGCCGCCAAATCGGCGTTGACCAATACAATCCCACCTGTCTGTACCGTTTCCTCGCCAATTCCTTTCGGAACTTGGTACAACAAGAAAGCAACCAACGAAAACATCACTGCATGGAATGCCACAGAGGAGAGCCAACCCCACGAATCCTGCGGACGATTGGCGTATCGTTGATAGTCGTATTCAGATATCGTTTCACGCTCGGCCATCGCCTCTTGCTCCTCGACACATTTCCCCTGGTTTTGAAACGGTCTTACCGGCACCCCTTATTCTACCGTTCGGAACCAGAATTGGCACTGGCTTTTTTGCGGATTGGCCAGCAACAACTCGCGAAATCGACTCAGAATCGCCAGCGTAGCCCCCAAATTGCCCCCGCGAATCAGAGAAAAATCGCTACTTGGCAAATGGATCATTGAGTTTCTCCAACCGATCGTTGTACTCTTTGGCTTGATCCTTCAGTCTTTCCGTTGCCTCCATAGCCTTCCCATAAGCGGTCGTGGCCGGGGCTTTCTCCTTTTGGACGTCGGCCGGAGGTTTTTCCTGGGACGTTCCCGGCGGTGGAGTACAACCTGACATGATGGTCAAAAAAAGCACCACACCCATCCATACCGCTTGAGAGTTTGGTACTCCCCATGTCGAACGCCATTGATAGATCCGGTTCATATTTCGTTCTCCAAAGTCTTCCAAGCATTCGGCAAATATCGCAACATGTCTTCGGCATTCATACCGTGTTGCCCAAGTTCCTCTGCCGCGAAATCGCCAGCCAACCCATGAACATAACATGCACGACGCAACGCCAGTCCCACTTGCGATTCCATCGCCAAACCAGCAGCAATGATGCCCGTTAAACAATCGCCGGAGCCGCCCGTGGCCATGCCCGGATTGCCGGTCGAATTGGCCCACAAACAACCACCGTCAGTGATCCTGGTTCGCGGTCCTTTGAGGATCAACCAAGCACCCAACTGCGCCGCAAGTTTACGAAGATGTTCGTCGGGCTCTTGCGTCCATTCGGTCTCAAGATGATCGTCAGACGACTCCGTCACGCCACGAGACAAGCTGCTGCGAGACACTCCCGTTTTTAACCGCCGATACTCACCAAAGTGCGGCGTCAACACACGAATCGCCTGAGAGTGCTCACTCGATTCGGGCATCCGAGGAATTCGCAAGCGATCGCAGGGAATCGCTTCGGCAATTGCGTTCAATGCATCAGCGTCCAATACCAAAGGGCAGGGACATTGATTAAACATCCAAGTTACCACCGCAGTAACGCCGGCGGAGCGACCCAAGCCGGGTCCAATGCCAACCGAGTCAAACGTGGGTAACCGACGTTCAAGAAACTTGATGGATGACAAACTCAGCCGCCCGCCGCTGGTTTCCGGCAACGACCATGTCATCGCGGCCGGATTTGCCGCAGCAATCTGGGCGGCAACGCTCGCCGGGCAAGCGACGGTAACCAACCCAGCACCACTGCGCAAACACGCTCCGACTGCCAACACGGCGGCGCCCGACATGCCGCGAGAACCCGCTACGATCAAAACACGACCGAAGTCGCCTTTGTGTGCATCATGCTTTCTGCGCGGAAGCCGGAATTCGTGGGCGGCATTCATGGCCTATTTGGCACCCAACTCGACACAGACGATCTCCTGATCATTTCGCACATACATGCGGGTACCGGCAAAGGCGGGATGGCTCCAAACCACCTTGCGGCTGCCGGTACGGCTCGTCGGTTCCAAGATCTTGGCTCGGTCCAGCTCCTCGCAACCGGTGGGGGAAAGTCGGGCAATCACTAATTCCCCAGTTTCAATAAACATGAAATATTTGCCATCACCTAGAACCATAAACCCGGTCCCAGAATTTACCGGGCGTCCATTATTGGCCGTCGCCAACGACTCCCAAAGCTCGTTGCCTGTTTCCAATTCACAACAGCGAAGCTGGCCCCGTTCGCTAACGCCATAAATATGGCCGTCGACAATCAAAGGCGGATTGTGGTCCGAATGAATTCCTTTGCCGCGCCAAATTTCCTTGGCTTGGGTCGGCTTGTCCCCCAACTCGATCAAGAGGGAAGTGCCCTGCAAGGCAGTCGCCAGCACCAGATTTCCGGATTGAATGGGCGCGATGATGGGCATTTCGTAAGCGGGTTCCAAATCGAACGACCAATAGAGCTCGCCCGTCTCTGGGTTCAAGCCGTTAATCGCCTTGGAATGCCAAATCAGCAACGTACGGTACCCGTTCGCCGTGACCATCGTGGGCGGACAATAGCCCTGGACCGGCGCCGAAAGGCTTCGCCACAGTTCCTTGCCTGAAGACTTGTCAAACGCGACTGCGACACTTCCTTCACCACCAACGATGCAATACAGCGTGTCTCCGTCAATCAATGGATGAGCCGCAAATCCCCAGTGCGGAGCGTTTTCGAGTTTATACTCCACTTTCAGTGACTTTTCCCAGACGATCTTTCCGCTCGCAAGTTCCCAACAAACGAGATTTCCTTCGGCTCCCAACGTGTAGACGCGATCGCCATCAATAACCGGCGTCGCGCGCGGTCCATTCGGGTAAGATATCGAATACGCACAATCGTATTCGCGCGTCCAAAGAACCTTGCCATCAACAGCACTCAGACACTGCACACGTTCTTTGCCTTTTAATTCACCTCTGGTTCCCGGATTTGGTGTGTCGTCACCGTCGGAGCGAACATAATCCAAAACAACCACTTTGCCGCCAGCCACTGCGGGACCGCTGTAACCATTCGAGATTTTTTGTCGCCAGACATAATTTGGGCCCGAGGCGGCAAACTTATCCAACGTTCCTGTCGTTTCCCAACGACCGTTGCGCTGAGGACCCTGCCATTGATTCCAATCCTGACCCAAGGTGCAAGGACTCCCTAGCCCATTGACCACAAGCAAACCGGCCAAGACAAACAAGCCCTGAAGCACGAGTCTCAGCGGAAAGTGGAAGGACAAGCTTGGTGACAGTGGCTCGCATCGCATGCAAAATTCCGATCATGTTCTTGGGTCAGAAACACTTGGAGGAATCCCTTTAATCTCGATCAAAGGATTGGAACTGCGGTGGCACCTCCAAACGGAAATCAAGTGTACACCATGGACGGTGACCGTGCACTACCGAACTTGACTCGCCAAGTATTCAGCCACCTCACGCCCGCTCCGCATCGCACCCTGAATCGATGCGACATCATGAGCATCACCACAGACGAGAATTCCCTCAGCCGTGCGGGCGAATCGCGGCCGATTCATCGGAAGCTCCATCTGATCTTGAGCGGGCAAAGCTTGGGGGATTTGGTAAGTGCGAAGATGCCGCCAACTTCGAACACTCTCGCCGAACCATTCCACCATTTGGTTCAGAGACTCTTGGATCAATCGTTGCGAGTCGTCGGTCTGTGATTCCTGAAAGACCGTGAGCGAGATCAATGACTGCCCTGCCGGTGCGTATCGCGGACACACCTGACTGGGAACGCAAAGACTTCTTACAACCCCCCCGCCTTCTCCATTCAAAACCAAAACGGGTTCCACAAGCGGGGGCTTCGTCGCGGCAAAATAAATCGTTTGAGTCCCACGCGCTCTTGGTGGAATGGATCCAGCCACCAACTTGGCTGCGTTCCATGGATCGCAAGCGACCACGACATGCGCCGCCGGAATCCGCTCGCCTGACACCAACTCGACGTGATCTTTCGACACGGCTACCACGCGAGAATGAAGCCGTACTGCCGCGGCGGGCAACTGCCGCACCATTTCCGCGGGAAGCTGGCCCATGCCTTCGGCAGGCAAAGCCGCCGAACCCAGCGAGAAAAGTCTAAAAAGATAATCCAATTTGCGACTGGAGGTATTCAATTCGTCGTCTAGAAACACGCCTCCCCAGAATGGGGCAAAGAAGCCCTCCAAAATTCGTGGCGATAGGCCGAACTCCACGAGTCTTTCCCAACTCGTCGTCTCGGGCCTTTCCAGTAACTCGTCCAAACCTCCGCGACTTACGTCCCACCGCAGGCGAAGTACTCGCCATTTATCGAGAAATGTCGCGACATTCGCGAAGGCCGTCCTCCACAAATACTTTGGCTCTCGCCATGGATCCGACAGTCGCACGAATTTACCTTGGTGGCGAATTAGAGCTCCCGCCTCAAATTTTCCCAACTTTAGGGACAATAGATCCAAAGAGTTCGACAATTCTGGATACGAAGTCAGCAATACCTGAAAACCAACATCCAGTTGAAATCCGTCGACGATCTCGGTCCGCACTCGTCCGCCAACGCGATCACTTCCTTCCAGCAATAAAAACGGAAGACCAGCTCGCTGCAATCCCAACGCGCAACTTAGACCCGCCAGTCCGGCTCCGACGATCACAATCGGCTTTTCGACCATCCACATCTTTCCCAAGAAGCCTGGGGACTACCCTACACCACGCCAAGCGAATGATCAACGCCGCACAATCAGACCGACAGACCACTCTTGCAATTGATGCAATCGTTCCCACTGATTCTCGAATAGCTTGATTTCCGGTTCGCCATATCGCTCGTCCGACCGCATTGCGCCATAAAAATAGCGTGGACCGTTTTCTTTGCTGACTTCCACTTGAAAAAGAAAAACCTGAATCCAACCTGGCCGTTGGAGTGCATAGAGGTGAACTTGGGAAAGTTTGTTGGCCGAAGTCGAGTAACCCTGGCGTTTCATCCAATCCAGAATCTCTTTCTCGGTGACTCGATAACCAATCCACCTATCCAGTAGTTCCACGAACCAACTCGTCCAGCGTTTTGCCATGATTTCTGACCGATTACCGATTTACTTCCGTACCGTGGACAAGCCCCCATCGACCCCCAGCGTTTGGCCCGTAATCCAATCCGCCTCTTCAGATAACAAGAAAGTCGCCGCCGCAGCCAATTCGTCCGCTCGTCCTGTCCGACCCAATGGATATCGCGCGTTCAACGCCTCTCGAGCCGACTCACTAGAAAAGAACTTGCGGGACAAGGGGGTTTCGGTCAGTGCCGGAGCGATGCAATTGACCCTAATCTTTGGAGCCCACTCCGCCGCCAAGCTCCGCATCAGGCCTTCAACAGCTCCTTTCGCGGCCGCAATGGAACTGTGCATCGGCAGCCCCTGGCTAACGGCGACCGTACTGAACAAAACCACACTGCGGCTTGTTCCTGGACCTTCGAGATTCAATCCTGGATAGCAGTGTTGCAAGAGATTCACCGCCCCGAGAAAATTCACTTGGAGATCATTGAGGAAGTCTTCCCGTTTCAAACTGCGAAAAGATCGTAAGTTAATCGAACCCGGACAATACACCACGCCCTGGATCGGCTCTTGGAATTCTGGCAGACAACCATTTGGCTCTGAAAAATCACACGGGTGATGTCGCACCACTTCGTCCACCGCCAAGTCGCCGACACTTCGCGAACAGACGAGGATCCGAGTCGCGTGCTTCCGCAGCCGATTGACGATTTGCAGTCCAATCCCATGCGATCCACCGGCAATAACGTAAAATCCTGGCATGCTGACTACGGGACCTCGTGCCACACAATTTGTGATTAGGTAAGATTCGCAACGGTATAGTTGGGGAGTCGCGCGTCGTCGCTCGACTCAGCTTCTGTAAACCGTTAGGTCGACCACGCCTTAACTGATCGAGTTGATTGATGAGAGCTATCGATCCGGACCTGAAGGCAAGACTCGATCGGCTCGAACTACCGCTCCACTTGCGTGAAAGAACGAATGTCTGCCAACGTGAGTTTGCCAACTTGGCAGAGCAGGCCCCCAGCCCAACGTTCCGGAAACAGGTCGACTTTGTCCTGTATTGGATGCGGACCGCGGTTCGAGTTGAAGAAAACCCCGCGCTGGATGTAGCCTGTTGGATTGCCGCGCGGCTCGGCGTACCACTCTTGGTCTACCAAGGGATCTCAGACGATTACGAATACGCATCGGACCGACACCACCGTTTCATGCTGGAAGGAGCCCGCGACGTCCAAGCTCAATTTCAGACGTCCGGAATCAGCTACGCCTTTCACCTCACCACACCCGCGGACCCTGCACCGCGATTATTGGAGTTAGCGCAGGCAGCGTCGTGGGTGGTCACTGAGGATATGCCGGTCGATCCTCCGCAACGTTTTTTGAATGTCCTATTGAGGAAAACCTCCGTACCGATACTCGTTGTGGACACCGCTTGCGTGGTACCGATGTCCGTGGTTGGTCGCGCCTTCACCCGCGCTTTCGAATACCGCTCGGCGACCCACGGCGAATATCGGAAGCGAGTGGCAATTCCTTGGCCAACTCGACCGCATTTGCCACGAGAATTTCCGGTCCACGAGCTTTCCTTCCTTCCGCTGGATCTGGCAAATGCCGATTTGTCGGCTTTGGTCGCTCGTTGCGAGATCGATCATTCCATCGGCCCCATCTTAGGTACTGAGGGCGGATCTGCAGCCGGCTATCGTCGCTGGCAAGCGTTTGTCGATCATGACCTGACCTCTTACAATCAACGGCGGAACAATCCGCTTGAAAACGGCGTGAGCCGACTCTCGGCTTATTTGCATTACGGGATGGTTTCGCCGCTGCGAATCGCTCGCGAAGCCAATCAGATCGCGGGTTTAGGTGCCGAGAAATTCTTGGACGAGTTACTGGTTTGGCGGGAGTTGGCCTACTGCTACTGTCGGTACACGAAGGGCTACGATCAGTGGGAATCTCTGCCACCTTGGGCACAAGCCACCCTGACGGAACATACTCGTGATGTTCGGCACCAACGATACACTTGGGAGCAATTGGCTCGCGCCCAAACGGATGATGAATTTTGGAATGCAGCCCAAAAGTCTTTGTTGATTGCCGGGGAGTTACACAATAATGTGCGAATGACTTGGGGCAAGGCATTCGTGCAATGGGCGGAAACACCCACCGAAGCTTTGCGTTTGATGATCGACTTGAACCATCGTTACGCCTTGGACGGACGAGACCCGGCTTCTTACGGTGGATTACTCTGGTGCCTCGGGCAATTTGATCGTCCTTTCCATCCGTCACAACGAATTTTGGGAACTGTCCGACCACGACCGACCCACGAACATGCTCGGCGTTTGTCAATCGATCGATACTCGCAGCACCTGTTGAAGTTAAACCCCGTGGAACGTCATTCAGTCGCGGTCGTTGGGGCAGGCATTGCGGGTCTCACAGCGGCCCGAACTTTGGCGGATCAGGGATGGTCAGTCACGGTGCTGGAAAAAAGTCGTGGAGTCGGGGGACGCATGTCCACTCGGCGTTTCGATAGTGGAACCACGTTTGATCACGGCGCTCAATACTTTACGGCGCGGGATGGACGCTTTCAACGATTTGTTGAATCCTGGCAACAACAAGGCTTGGTCGCTCGGTGGCCCGAAGCGCCGCTAGAAATTGTAGCGCTGCGTGGCGGACAAATCATCAAGTCAGAAAATGCTGCGACCACCGTTCGCTATGTCGGGGTCCCCGGCATGACGGCGATTGCCCATCACTTATCCGACGGTTTATCGGTTCGATTGAACACTCACATCGCTCGCATTTGCAGATCAGCCAGTAGTGACTTGGAGCTGTTCGACGAGCAGGGAAAATCTTTCGGCTCTTTCGCGCGTGTGGTCGTTGCCGTACCCGCGCCCCAAGCCGCAGCGCTGTTCGCGTCAGCCGACGAGACCTCGGATAAAACTCGTCAGGTCCAACTCCAGCCCTGTTGGTCGGTGATGGCTGAGTTTGCCGCATCTTGGGATGTATGTTGGGCGGGAGCCTTCTTGCACGATAGTTTCCTGAGTTGGGTGAGTCGAAATGGCACGAAGCCGGGGCGAACCAAACAAGGTGAGTCGGTCGTGATTCATGCCACTCCGAATTGGACCAGCCAGAATTGGGACACTCCACCCATGGTCGTCGCGATGGCGATGTTGCAAGAGCTGTGGCGGTCGATCGGGATCGAGCCAAGAAATCCTCTCGCGATTCAAGCCCACCGTTGGCGTTACGCAATTCCCACGGAACCACTGGGCGATGGTGCTGTGGAGAGTCCGGATGGAAGAGTCGTTTTTTGTGGCGATTGGTGCAGCGGTGCTCGAGTGGAAGGCGCGTTCCTCAGTGGCCAAGCTGCGGCTGGCCGCTTATTGAATTCTTGCCAACTGCAAGACCGCCCGAGATCGATTCAATTGAGGCTGTTCTAACTGCTATGTCAAGTTGCAGAAACTGAGATGGACGTGAAGCTCGCGGCCCCGCAACTTCCAGCGAAGTTCGCGATGGCTTCCTCCGATGCGAATCTACTCGGAGCGGAAGCCGTTTTGCTTGAAAGCGCGCTGAATTGTTCCTGCTCGCAACGCCTGTTTCGTTCGGCAAGGTTAAACCCGTGGTTTTCACGAACGTGACGAAGTACTAGGAACCGTCGTTTTTTTGATTTATCATACTAACCATTGACGGGGCTTTCGTCGGAACCTGCAATGGAAAGTCAGATGATGCTGCGATTTGCTTTACCTTCGCTGTCGTGGACCCTGAAGGGCATAAGCCGCCGGTGCTTGTTTTTGCTCTTGGTGTTCACTGCTGTTTCAAGAACGGCTTGGGCAGAAGCGGCTGACGAAAGTTCGCAGCCTGCGAAATCGCGCATGACGCCGGAGCTCTTGTGGAAACTAAACCGTTTGTCGGAGGCCGCTTTGTCCCCAGATGGCCAATGGGCCGCGTTTACGGTTCGACGCTTTCAACTCGAGGAAAATTCGGGTTTGTCTGATCTGTACTTGGTTCACACCGCAACCCTTGAGAAGAAACAAATCATTTCGAGTTGGCCCAACGTGTCGGCCATTCAATGGCGCGGGTCGGCCAGTGAACCGAGACTATATTTTTCAGCCGTCTCCCCGAATGATAAGCCTGCTGGCCCACAAGTTTATCGCTGGTCGTTCAGCAGCGAAGGCCCCACAAAGATTTCCAATATTGCGGGTGGCGTCAACAATCTGAAGGTCGCACCCACCGAACAGCACATAGCGTTCACTGCCAGCGTCAAAATGGACTCGACAGTCAATGAGCTCTATCCAGATTTGCCCAAGGCCGACGCGAGGATCATTGATTCCTTGATGTATCGACATTGGGATTCGTGGCATGACTTCCAATACGATCATTTGCATGTCGCTCCACTGTCGTCCGACCAAGGTGTCGGTGAAGTCAAAGATCTGATGGCCGGCTTGCGGGCCGATTGTCCGGTTCCTCCCTTTGGTGGCGCGAGCCAGTTCGATTGGTCACCCGACGGCCGTGAATTGGCCTATACGACGAAGATCGACGACAAGATGGCCGAGTCGACCAATTCGGACATCTTCTTGATCGATGTCGATGGAACGCAAGCCCCACGAAATATCACCGCCGGTCAAATGGGATACGACAACGACCCCAAGTACTCGCCCGACGGTAAGTACATCGCTTATAGCTCGATGGCTCGACCGAGCTACGAGGCCGATCGCAACCGAATCATGCTGTTCGATCGTCAATCTCAGAAATCGGTCGATCTCTCCCAAGAGTTGCAACAGAACGCGGATCACGGACGATGGCTGCCGGACGCCAGCGGCTTGGTGTTCGACTCGGACCATCGCGGCTGCGTCCATAATTTTCAGATCAAGCTTTCGGACAAAAAAGCGCAGCAACTTTCCGGAGGTCGAGCCAATTACGCGCTACAGGATATTGCCCCCGGCGGTCAAACCGCGTTGGTCGCCCGGAACGACATGATCGTGCCTGCGGATTTGTATTTACTGAATTTGAAAGATGGCACAGAAAAGCAACTGACCGAGTTGAATTCGGAAACATTGGCCGAACTTGAACTACCTACGGTCCAGGAGCGATGGGTCGACTCCACTGACGGGAAAAGAATTCATTGTTGGGTCATTTACCCGCCTGGCTTTGATCCCAACAGTGACAAGAAGTATCCGATGTTGACGTTTTGCCAAGGTGGCCCGCAAAGTCAGGTCAGTCAGTTCTTTTCCTATCGTTGGAATTTTCACCTGATGGCAGCCCAAGACTATATCGTCTTGGCCCCCAATCGTCGCGGACTGCCCGGTTTCGGTTTGGCATGGAACGAAGACATCAGCGGTGATTGGGGTGGCCAACCGATGCGGGACTTGCTGTCGGCGACCGATTCGATGTTGGAAGAGAAATACATTGATCGCAAGAAGGTCGGTGCCGTCGGTGCCAGCTTTGGAGGCTACACAGTCTATTGGATGATGGGGAATGCGGGCGATCGCTTTGCGGCGATGATTTCACATTGCGGTGTGTTCAACCTAGAATCGATGTACGGAACAACGGAAGAACTGTTCTTTGTAAATTGGGATTTGGGCGGTCCCTACTGGAAGAGCCCCGAGTTACGCGACAAGTACGCCACCTTCTCGCCACACCGTTTCGTCAAGAACTGGAAAACGCCGCTGTTGGTTATTCATGGTGAAAAAGATTTTCGGGTGCCCATCGGGCAAGGCATGGAAGCCTTCACAACTGCCCAAGTTCAAGGTGTGCCTTCACGTTTCTTGTATTTTCCCGACGAAGGGCACTGGGTGATGAAACCGCAAAACAGCGTCCTGTGGTACCGTGTGTTTTTCGAGTGGTTGGATACACACTTGAAGCAGTCGAACTAGTGCGGGCTTAAGCTCCGTTCGGGGAATGACTTCTTATTATGGCTCGAAGCTACCCATGTGATCGCGACGCGGTGGCAAGCGTCGCGATCGTCACGGGCTCGCCTTCCCTGCCCCGACGCTGCCGGAACGCGACAGGATGTTGCGAAAAATCAACATCCTTCTGTCTTTGTGTCCATTACTCGACGCCCAATTAAGATGGAGTCTGGCTTGGCAAGCTCGACCTCCTTCTTTCTTCGGACACGTCGCAATGAATCCGATTCGAACAACTGGCTTGTTGGTGGCGGTTCTCCTGTTCTGTGGCAACTCAGCTTTTGGGCAAGATTGGTTCACCGCAGGCAGCTACTACACCCACAATCCGCGAACAAACCAACGTGTTCATCAATTTGCCTCTGACCCGGTAGTTCGGCACACGCCAGACCCGTTCCTGAGTGTCTACCGACAACAACGTAGTTCGATGACCGTCGATGGTAGCTCGGACCACTATCACAAGGTTTACCAATTCGGCGACGTGGTGCGTCCTTACGGCGAATGGGAATTTCCTTTCCGTCCGTACAGCGTGCCGTACTCGGATTGGGCTTACGGGTCGCCATTCGGTCACTTGGCTTATCCGCCGCGCACCAACCCGATGTTGCCTCCTCCCGTCTTCGCGCCCGGCTTTTTCCCGAACCCCTACCAGGTACCTTTCATCCCATAGCCGCTATCATCCGCCGATGCTTTGAATGTCATCGACGATCAAGTGGACAACCCCATGTTGCCGCTGTAGTTTGCCCGAAACCATCCAAATTGGCGAGCAACGACAAATGTCGTAAAACTTTTTCCATGTCTCGACATGGAGGATCAAATTCGCTTGCCCGGTTTCATCTTCGAGCGTCACAAACGTTATGCCTTTGGCTGTTCCGGGGCGTTGCCGCAAGATAACGAGCCCTCCGATTCGAACCGCGATTTTGGGAGTTGATTGCAGCTCGTGACAAGTGCAGGCTCCCTGGTCTGCCAACCAACTCCGATGGAAGGCCATGGGGTGTCCCTTGAGCGAGAGCCCCGCTTGAGCATAGTCCTGTAAGACTTGCTCGTATAATTCCTGTTGAGGCAGATCCACTATCTCGATGTCTTCCGCCAGACCCGCGAATAATGGCTGTCGTTCCAAGTCGACCGGACGAGCCAAACACTCCCAAATCGCTTGCCGCCGATTCAACCCGATCGATTGAAAACAATCTGCCGTGGCCAACAGTTTGCGCATCGGAACCGGCAATCGAGTGCGACGGTCAAAATCAGGGAAATCCGAAAACCTCTCGCGCGCCCGAGCGTTCGCGATCGTATCGGCTGCTTCATGAGTTACGCCTTTCAGTAAGGAAAAACCCAATCGCACAGTGTTGGCATCAGGCATGGTCGAGTCCCATTCGCTAAACGAGACGTCCGCCGGCAGGACGTTGACGCCGTGATCTTGGGCTTCGCGAATCAGCTGAGATGGCCGATAGAAGCCCATGGGCTGACTATTCAAAAGCGCCGTCAAGTAAACCGCTGGATAATGACATTTCAAATACGATGTCGCGTAGGCCAATAGGGCAAACGAGGTCGCGTGACTCTCTGGAAATCCATATTCTCCGAAGCCCATGATCTGCTGAAAAACGCGCTCCGCGAACTCGGATGTCAATTCGTTTTTCACCATTCCCTGGATGAGTCGTTCGCGAAAATGAGTCAAGTCTCCATCACGACGCCAGGCCCCCATTGCCTTGCGAAGCGCGTCGGCTTCCCCCGGCGTGAAGTCCGCCAACTCAATCGCCATCCGCATGACTTGCTCTTGAAAAATGGGAACACCATGAGTTTTACCCAAGATTCGTGCGACCTTGGCATTCGGGAAATGCACTTCTTCCAAACCGGCGCGGCGCCGCAGCAACGGATGAACCATTTGACCTTGGATTGGACCCGGACGAATCAAGGCAACTTCAATCACCAAATCGTAGAAACAGCGCGGGCGCAAACGCGGGAGTGTCGCCATTTGGGCACGCGATTCGATTTGAAAAACTCCCATCGTTTCGGCGCGACAAATCATATCGTAGGTAGCCGTGTCGTTGGCCGGAATCGAAGCCAAGTCCAAATCGATGCCGACGATTTCTCTCAACAAATCAAATGCTCTGTGGAGACAACTCATGATGCCCAATCCCAAGCAATCAACTTTCAATATGCCCAATTCGTCCAAGTCGTACTTGTCCCATTGGATGACACTCCGACCGGGCATGGCGGCGTTTTCTATTGGCACAATTTGATCAATGGGATCCTCACTTAGCACCATGCCACCGGGATGCTGCGAAAGATGTCGCGGATGCCCTATGAGTTGATCGACCAATCCAATCAATTGGCGGCCTCCCACACTGGCGGGATCAATTCCCACTTGTTGGCAACGCAGCGCGAGTTCTGGATCGCGATGGTACCGATCGACACGTTTCGATAAGGCATCGATTCGATCTAGTGAAAAGCCCAGGGCCTTGCCAACATCGCGAATCGATGACCGAAGACAATAACTCGTATTGACGCCCGTCATCGCCGCTCTTTCTCGGCCATACTTCTGATAGATGTATTGCAGAACTTCCTCACGACGTTGATGCTCGAAATCAACATCGATGTCGGGGGGCTCATTTCGCTCCTTCGAGACGAACCTTTCGAACAACAAGTCGCTTTCCGTAGGATTGACACTGGTCACATGCAAGCAATAACAAACCGCCGAATTCGCCGCCGAACCTCGACCTTGGCAAAGAATGTTTTGGCTGCGGGCAAAGTTAACAATGTCGTACACGGTCAAGAAGTAAGCTTCATAGCGTAGTTCTTCAATCAGAGATAACTCATGATTCAAGGTTTGCTGTACCGAGGCAGGCACCCCATTCGGATATCGCCGCGCCGCGCCTTCCGCCGTTGCCCGACGCAGAAACTCCATGGGCGACACTCCCGGTGGTGCCAATTCCGTTGGATAACTGTAAGACAATTCATCGAGACTAAAACGACATTGGTCGGCAATTTGTAATGCTGCATCGTAGGCTTCGGGGATCACCGGGTAAAGCTCGCATCGATCCGAAAAAGTCTGCAAGTGCCGTTCCGCATTGATACTCAAAGGCGATTGATCCAAATCGATCAAGTCGCCATTCGCAAGTTCCGGAATCGTCTTGCCTAAGCGGACCGCCGTCATAACGTCAAGCAAAGGTTGCCGAGTTCGTTCGTGGCACCGTACTTCCGGAGCCATGAGCAACGGGAGCCCAAGACTACTACTCAATTGACGGAGCCGACTCAGGATAACGATGTCGTTTGGACCTTTTTGGAGATCCACCACGAGCGAGGCTCGGCTAGAGAAAGCTTCGCGGAATGGCCCAGCGACACCAGCCAATTGCTTCGGCGTGCGACCGTTCGGGATGATGGACGCGAACAAGCCATCTGCGGCCGCCAGCAGATCGGACCACTGCACTTGGTAACGGCCCTTTTCCGCCGCTTGGCGCCCGAGGCTGATCAGCCTCGCGAGGTTGGCATGACCAACTCGATTCTGGACCCAGACCAACACGGTGTTCCCATCAACCAGCCGCAAGCGACTGCCAATGATCAAGGACAGGCCCAGCTTCTTGGCTGCGATGTGGGCTTTGGCAATGCCTGCCAATGTGCCATCATCCGTCAACGCGATCGCTCGATACTTTAGCGAATTCGCCTGTTCAACCAATTCACGGGGATGCGAGGCACCTTGCAGATACGAGTAATTGGAAAGCGTATGGAGCTGCACCCAGGCCGGAGGCATCGACATAGCGCATCCAAATCAGCAAAGGCTAGTTCTTGCTCGGAACGACCGCTGCCAAACAAACTTAACGACGTGGCTTGTAAATTTCGGTCGCTGTCCCATAGAACACTTCGGCGGCGTTCATGATGGTTTCCGTCAGGGTCGGGTGCGGATGGACGCTCTCCGCTAAATCGCGTGCGGTAGCCCCCATTTCGATCGCCAAGACCGCTTCTCCAATTAGATCTCCCGCGTTCGGGCCGCAAATACCGACGCCCAACACACGTTCCGTCTCCGGGTCGAAAATGACTTTCGTGAGACCTTCCGTGCGAGCCAACGCTTGCGCTCGACCACTGGCTGCCCATGGATAGACGGCCACGAATACGTTTTGCCCAGCGGCTTTGGCCTCCGCCTCAGTCAAACCTGTCCAAGCGATCTCCGGATCCGTGAAGACCACGGCGGGGATGCAACGTTTGTCAAAAACTGCCGCATGTCCAGAAATCACTTCCGCAGCCACCCGCCCCTCGTGCGACGCTTTGTGCGCCAACATGGGTTGTCCCGCGATATCGCCAATCGCGAAAATATGCGGGTCGGACGTGCGCTGCTGCTTGTCGACCTCGACGAAACCTTGTGAATTGACCTTAACTTGGGTGTTTTCGAGGCCAATGCCGCGCGAATTGGGACGGCGTCCCACGGACACCAACACTCGGTCGTACAATTCAGCCCCAAACTTGCCGGGACCTTCAAATGCAACTTCGACCTTGTCGCCTTTGCTGCCGACCGTGCCAACTTTCGTCCCAGTGTAGATTCGGTTGCCGAACAAATGCTGCAAACGTTTCTCCAGAGGCTTGACCAAATCGCGATCTGCTCCGGTCATCAACTGGTCCGCTAACTCAACGACACTGATCTCGGTGCCCAGATGAGCATAGACCGTCGCCATTTCCAATCCGATGTAACCGCCGCCGATAACCAACATCTTCTCGGGGATATCTTTCAGCTCCAAGGCACCATCTGAGGTCATCACCCGATCGTTGCCGATATTGAACGCCGGTGGCAATGCAGGCACGCTGCCAGCCGCCAAAATACAATAATCAAATGTCAACTTCCTTTCCTCAGGGATCGACGCATCAGTGCCTTCCAGCCTCAAGGTCGTCGAGTTTTCAAATACTCCCTTGGCAGTAATGATTTTGACATTCCGCTTCTTGCTCAACCCAGCCAACCCGGAGGTCAATGTCGAGATGACTTTGTTTTTGCGGGCTCGCAAGGTGTCCAACGAGATTTGCGGTTGAGAAAACGAAACGCCCCATTCGGCGTTCAACTCCTGCACCTCTTCCATAACTCGGGCAACATGCAACAGAGCTTTCGATGGAATACAGCCTCGCAACAGGCAGGTGCCGCCCAGTTTGCCCTCGGCCTCGACAATCGTGACCTCCAGCCCCAAATCCGCCGCCAAAAATGCGGCCGCATACCCGCCCGGACCACCGCCCAATACGACAACTTTCGAGTGCATTCTCAACCTATCCTGTAAACTGCCAACAAGCCGTACGCCGGCCCAAAACTCGTCTCTCGCCCAGTTCTGCCATTCCACCGGAAAAGTCTAGCAGAAAACAAAATTTCCCCAACCCGGTTGTCAGCCAGATTGAGCTTGACGGGCAACCGCGTTATCAGGAATAATTCGCCCAACGGACGGAACCGTTTCGATTTAACCGCACGGAAGTGGACGGGACATGGCACACACAATAATTTTGCCCTATTTCAGCGCCGACGAGATCCAACGCTATGTCAAGATTGTTCGGCATATTGCCGCTTTAGAGCAGCAAAACCCGGCCGGCAGGTCCGCTTGCTCGTTCAATTTCTTACTAGCAGCCAGCCCGAAAATTGAACCTAGTGACGAATTGCGTCGCGTCTGTGAAGAGGTGGCCCCGACCCATTCTTTCCAATGCCCCACGCAGATTTTCGGTTATCCGGCTGGCCCAACGGCCATGTTTTGGGACGCGATGGATTATGTTCAGGATCGTCTCCAAGACCGCGAGGACGGATTCGCGCTCTGGCTTGAATCCGATATGGTCCCGGTCAAGTCGAATTGGCTTGATCGCTTGGATCAAGAATGGCGGAGTGAAGGACAAACCCCAATCGTCATGGGGTGTTATGTACCGGAACTGTACAAAGTTCGTTTGTTTCGCTCGAAGCGATTGGTGCTTCACGAACATATCAATGGCGGTGCTTGCTACAACAAGCAGCTGTCGAGCCTAATCCCCGACTCGGTGAAGTCGGAAGTCTTCGACATGGTCGTTTATCGCGAGGCCAAGAAAATCGGCCTCACAATTTGCAGCGAACAAATCATGTTTAGCACAACCCAACGGGCCCGCCGCGATGTGATGGATCAGGAAAAAGTCCTACTTCATGGATTCATGCAAGAGAAAGATCAGTTTGTCGACAAATGTTGTGCCCCGATCACAATGCTCGAACGCGGCATGCAGCCTTGGAACGGCTTGCTCGATGCCATCGAGGACATGCAGCGTCAAGTCAAGATGTTGTGGCTGCGGCGGGGCCGTCACGCGGTTCTAGAAAACATGTACCACTCGAAGCGCAAACTTAGCCGTCAAAATCGACGTAAAGCCGCCTGATCTCCTCGAAGGACATTTTCCGTTGTCAGTCAAATTTTCTGTAGCTCATCTCTCGACGTTTCCGCACGGCGGAGCCGGGATGGCGGCTTCGGGGCTACATCGCGGCCTACTTGCGCAAGGCGTCGATAGCCACTTTTATTACCGCCAAAATCAATCAGCAAACGGGTTGGATCACACCTACTCTTCGATCGACGAGCTGTATTGTCCCAGCCCTCCCTCGACGCTGTTTCGCAAGTCGTCGATGGGCAAATGGATGGAGCAGAAACATCAGACAAAACGTCTGATTCGAATTGGTCAACACTATCATCTGCATTTATTAGACAATGATCGACAAACCGAAGTGTTTTCCCAGGCCGAAATGCACGACGAAACTTGGCTGGATGCATCCCGTTTTCGACATCAAATCTTGAACTTGCACTGGACCGCGTTTGCATTCGACTTCCCTTCATTCTTTTCGTCGCTACCCAAACGTCTGCCAATCGTTTGGACTCTGCACGACCAGAATGCCTACACGGGTGGCTGTCACTTTGTTACCGGCTGCCAACGCTTTGAAACGGGCTGTGGCAACTGCCCTCAGATTTTAGCCTCAAACGCCAACGACCTAAGTCGCCATTCGTTTCGCATCAAGCGCGCGGCTTTGGCATCAAGGCCAGTGCATGTCGTGGCCCCGTGCCAATGGATGTTGAACGAAGCGCAAAAGTCGCCCATTTTTGCTCGAGCCAAGTCCTTTCATCACATCCCCTATGGCCTAGACACCAGCCAATTTGATGCGGCAACGGCCACCGATAAAAACATGGGATCGAGATTGCTGCCCACCATCTTGTTTGGAGCCGAAGATCTGCGCAACGAACGAAAAGGTGTTCGATATGCGATTGAGGCCATCAACGAATTGGCCAAGATTGCCAAACAATTGCCACTTAATTTGGGCGGAGCCCCAACAGCCCGGAGCATTGATTCGTTAGGCGAGCATTCGAAGCGACTTCGACTCTGGACATTCGGAAAATCGTTGCCGCCCGAAACGCTCGGCTTGATCGACCCGTCGGTCGTCATCAAGCAATGGGGCTATATCTCCGATCGGCGACTGCAAGGTCAACTGTATCGTTCCGCCGATGTGTTTTGGCTGCCTTCACTTGAAGACAATCAACCACAAACCGCTTTGGAAGCGATGGCATGTGGAACCGCGGTCGTGGGATTCGCGGCGGGCGGAGTTCCGGAAGTCGTCCGCCATGACCAAACTGGAATCATCGTGCCTGTGAAAGATGCAAAAGCCATGGCGGTCGCCACCAGCGACCTCCTTCGCGATCGCGCTCGACTAGCCCGTCTTTCCCAGGCCGGCGAATCAATGGTGCGACAAGAATTTTCACCCCATCGCCAAGCCTTGTCCTACTTGGAGCTTTATCGCTCGATTCTAGAAGGACGAGTTGGGATTCTTAATCGATTGGCGAGACCATTTTCTCCTCGCACCGAGTCGCATCCCAAACCCCTTCGCCCCAAAGCCCAAGAACGGGACTCGACAGTCGCCCGCTAAAGAGCAGTCCCGACACAACTTCTATCTATCCCAACCCAATGCGCGAGCGAGGAACCCCGTCGTCGCGGAACTTCCCTCGCTCACGCATCGGGTTGGGACCTCATGTCAAGAAGAGATCCGCAATTCATTGCGCGACAAATCCGAAAAGCACAAGTTCCGCCGAGTGCCGTGTTGATTCCAACGCGGCGGCACGACACGTTGATCAGCTAGCCAAATTTACCTGCTTGTTCATTGCCCCGCCTGTTCACCTTCGATTGACTTTAGATGGACCTTGGCGACGTCCCACATGTAACGACTGACCCGGGGCGATTCAGCCGGAACTTCGAGAGCCAGCTTCACATGCTTGATCGCTTGCTCACGGTCGCCCAAAGAATCGAAGTACAATCCCAAATAGTAGTGACCATAAAAGCGACGCGACGCTAACTCCGATTCCTGCGGATCGCCAGCCGAGATTGCCGCCAACACATCATCAACCGAGCCCTGACCTTGAAACAAACGATAGATGTCCATGAGCGGAACTCGCGGATCGTTTCGAATCGGAAGTAGCTGTTGCTTCGCGACCTCCTTTCCATCGACTTTGACCTGACACAAGTAACGCCAAACAGAGTTTTCCACGTCGTTGTCGTGGTACGTTTGATAAAGTTCAAATTGTTTTGCTCCGGCTTGATACTGACCGACCAGATATTGAGAAATTCCACGCTCCCAAAGACGCTGTTCTACTTCCGGGCGCCGCGAGATGTACCTATCAAAGTCATCGACGCTGCCTTGAAAGTCACCCATCCAACATTTCAAACATCCACGTTGGTAGTAAGCAAAGACCTCGTCAGGGTATTGAGCCAACAAACCATCCAGCGCGGCAAGGGCCGCCTCCCGCTTGTCCGCAGCATTGGCCGTTTCAAATTCATTCATCCAGACTCGTGCGGCTTTGGGGGCCTCCGTTTCTTGCAGCCGGTTCCCGACCGGTGTGATTACCCCCTGGGTTCGAAATGCCGCGTTGGCGCGAGGATGCGAGGTGTCGTCCGCTTCGGCAATTTCAGTCCTCTTGCCCGCCCTGGGCAAGCGCACGCACACCGCTTCTCGATCCGACCGCGCCAGCAATAGATCATCGTAGATGCAAAGAGTGTTCCAGCATCGACCTGACAAAACCGCGTCTTTGGTCAACAAGGGCATGTAATCTTCTGGGTCGATCGCGCTGATTGTTAGATCACCGTCCTCGGTCATGATTACTAAATGCTTCCGTGTCATGAGAAGCTGCCCGTGGCGAACTCGTGCACCCCGCCAAGCTTGAATCCCGGTCTTCCACTCGACACATTCCAAGATCCCCGACGAAATAGCATAAGCATGTTCGTTACGCACGGCCGCAATAGTTAACTTCGTCTTGAGCACGCGACGATTCTCCCAGACTCGTTCGACCTTCCAGTCTCCCTCGGTGGAACGCGACAGCTTCAACAACTCGCCACCGACGCCGTATTCTTTGGTCACCAACACTTGATCTTCCGCCACAGCCACCGGTTGCGATGTGTTCGCGTCCCCACTACTGTCGCCCGGTCGAGCATAACTCCACAATTCCTGACCATTTTCGGAGTCAAAGCCGCAAACATGCGATTCCGTCGTCAACAAGATTTGATTTTTGCCGAGCAACTTCGCCAATGTCGGTGACCCGTACGAAATGCTCTTATCCCCATTCTGCCATCTTTTTTCCCCAGTCACTCGATCGAAAGCGACCAAGGTGACCTGCGGCGAATTAATTGCACCACCAACCGGGACAACAACCAAATCATCAACAATCAAAGGCGCCGCAGCTCGGCCCCACAATACCTTACTCTGCTCCACGTCCTGGCGTTCATCCGAATCAGGATTCGACACCACAACCGGAATGCCGAACTCTTGAGTCAAATCATGCTCCCACAGGACCCTGCCTGTATTCGCCTCCAAACACAACAAGTGCCCCACGCCCCCCAGGGTATAGAGTCGATTGTCAAAAAAGGTGGGAGTCGAACGAGGTCCTGTTCCACCGGCGGGATGGAAATGCCGCCGTGTCGCCTCGTGGACCCAGACCCGTTTGCCATCATTCACTCGATACGCGGCAACCACCTCGCGGTTCCCATGCTGTTCCATCGTGAATGCCAACCCGTCGACGGCTATAAAGCCTGACCACCCAGCACCCATCGGTCGGCGCCAAACAACTTGGCAATCAATCGCTTGAGCATCATCGCTAATCTCCAACCACGGAACGTTTAGATCGCGATTCGGACCAAGGAATTGCGTGAAGCTGGTCTCAGAAGCCTTCAACGGGGCGAATGCCGTCGTGACTTCAATCGGAAGCAACCCACTGGCCTGTTTCAAACGCAAGCCCAAGGGGCGAATGTCGCCGTCCAAATCCAACTCGAAGAACCTGGGCAAACCAACCACCATGCCACCCATGAGCGCGAAAAAACTGACCAACGAGATCCATCTCTTGCGACCTGTCATGCGAATGATTAGTGCCAACACCAACCAAAACGCGGTGGTAAACGCCGCAAATATCAAGACCGTATCCAAGATTCCCAACGACAGAACCGGAACCCGATCTACCAGCCATTCGCCATTCACCCATCCCAACAACAACAGTAGCCACAGCGGAACAAAAATCACCGCGAACCAATTCAAGGGATCTCGCGACCAAGAGCGTTGTTTCGTCTCGCTCATCTTGGAACTCTCTCCAACGAAGAAAACGAATGGCCCCGATGCCCTCTCACTCTAACGTGCCCGTCGAAACTTCGACAGCCTCCCTGGCGATAACCGGCGGGACTCCTTTGATCGCAACCGTATTAAAAGCATGAGATTTGGAAGCACATGAAAGTTGCGAATCGCTGATTCATTAACAGATGAACGACCATAGCTGCGCACTAAAACCAATCGAAGATTGCAACCCGATGTTCCTGAGCCATCTCGCACCAAAGGCCCCTTTATCCCAACTTCACCATGGCTCCCGTGAACCAACAAAAACACCCGCCTGGACGGGGCGGGTGTTTTTCGTGCGATTGGCTTGGACATCGCCAATCGTGGTTCGCTACGGACGTCGCCTCGGCAGAGGACTAGTAGCGAATGATCCAGTCGAAAGTCAGTCGATTGTCGAGCACATCGCGGCGTTCGGTTACCGGGAATTCCCATGCCACACCAATTTCTTGATGACCGCTAGGCTTGAACTTGGCACCAATAGCCGTGGTGACGATGTCGTTGCCGGTCACATTGTTGCCACCAATGTTGAACAGGTCGCCACCCTCCAATCCGTTGAGGCCAATTCCCGAATCCAACCAGTGATACCAGTTGGCTTCGGCCAACAAGTACAAGCGGCTCGTGATCTTTCGGTCGACGTGGTGCGACCAATAAAGCATACTGGTCTCCAAGTTCGTGTCCAAAGGGGCGCGATAGCCAAACGATCCCATATAGTGCGAGCGGTCGGTTAGCTTTTGTGCCCCACTAAGAAAGAAGTTGAACACACCGTCGCCGTTGCCTTGCAGCGAGCGGGCCGAACCATTATGCAACTCGAAAGTCGAGCCAATCGATAGCAATCCTTGCCCAGCCGGATCGCTCAACAGGTTGTACTTCAAGCCAGCCGCCAAGTCAGCCCAACCGTCATCAATCAGTGGGTTGCTGGACGCAATAAATCCGTCTTTCGTAGCAATGATTGACAATCGCTCCGTCACTGCAGCTCGCAATTGCAGCGCAAACAAATTGACGACACCACCGGCGGCTGTTAGTGGCACCTTGTGCCGCAAGTAGATGAACCGAGCTTCGGTCAAGGTGCGCGGATCCTCAAAGTGGGTCGGGTTGGTCATCGGGCTGATGAAATCGTCGTAGCAATGATCAGAGGGTTTGATGAACCCCAACAAACCGCCACTCAGGAAGCCACCGCCACCCAACAAACCACCACCGATCAAACCACCACCCAAAAGTCCGCCGCCCGAACCTGCACCGACGCCATCGCAACAAGCTGAAACCCCGGTCGAGCAACCCGAATCACAACCGCCATCCGAGGTGGTCTTCGGTCCCGCCACTGGTGCGACAATCGGAACGGCTGACGACGCGGTTTGATAATTGACTTGAGCACTGGACTCACTGACTTGAGCCAACGCAAACACTGCAGAGAATCCGCAGAAGAACCAATGACGTTTCATTTCGGCTATCCTTTACTTGGGCGTGAGCGACTCACACGTCGCCGACCATCGGACCCCGCAGAATCCGATTGATCACGAAAATCCGAGTTGGGCGTTTATTGCAAACTCGCGATACAACCGCTCCACTCAGCATCTCAGTTTCGACAGAGATATTCGCCACGTTCATTGAAATACGAAGCAAACGTACACTCGCTACAATTGCGAGACTTTCCCGAAACGTCAAAAATTGTCTAGTTTGACAAAAGCATGTAAGGCTTTAACGATGACACCGTTCGTAGTATCCAGAATCGGTCGCAACTGTGCGACTTATTGAGCTATTCCCCCAAAGAATGTGCGAAATCGCCCAACGGGAACCAACAAGGAACCGTCCTTGACCCTACAAGAGTTCGGAAGCCAAGTCCGCCAAGGGAGATCGCTCGCCCTTCTCCAGGGTCACATGAGCGTAGAGGGATTGCTTCTTCATTCGGTTTACCAAGTGGCTCAACCCGTTGCTCAAGGCATCCAAATAGGGGTGATCGATTTGGTGCAAGTCGCCCGTAAACACAATCTTTGTGCCTTCCGCCGCCCGGGTGATCACCGTCTTGACCTCGTGGGGAGTAAGGTTTTGAGCTTCATCGACGATGAAATACATCTTTTGCAGCGTACGACCACGAATGTATGACAGTGGTGTAATGAGAAGCTTCTCCAGCTCCAACATTTCGCTGATGCGTTTGGCTTCCGGGTCCGTTTCTTTGAATTGATTTCGGATGACATTCAAGTTGTCGAATAACGGTTGCATGTAAGGCGCGAGTTTGTCCTGGACATCGCCGGGCAGGAACCCCATATCGCGATTGGATAGCGGAACAATCGGGCGTGCCAACAAAATCTGCCGAAACTTGGACCGTTGTTCCAGCGCGGCGGCCAAAGCCAAGAGCGTTTTACCCGTGCCCGCCCGCCCCGACAGCGTGACCAATCGAATGTTCTCGTCGAGCAACACGTTCAAGGCAAAAGTTTGCTCGGCATTGCGTGGCTGAATCCCAAAAGCCAATTTTCGCGTTAAACGAACCAACACGTGCCGTTCCGCCGAGTAAGTCGCGAGCACCGACTTCGAACCGGACTTGAGCACGAAACACTCGTTGGCAATTGGATCGTTTATCTGAGGAAACGCGTCCATCGGAACAGGATCGTCGTTGGCAAAAAACAGATCAATGGCTTGAGCATCGACGTCCAGGATCGTGCGTTTTCCGGAGTACAGTTCGTCAAAACTGCGAACCTTGTCCGCCTCATAATCTTCTGCTATCACACCAAGTGCTTTGGCCTTCAAACGCAAGTTGGTGTCTTTAGAGATCAATACGACGGTGATCTCCGGTCGCGCCATCTGCAAACGAATGGCACAGTTCAAAATTCGATGATCGGGCGAGTCCTGCAAAAACGAAAGTTTCAATTTCTCGTCGAGCGGCTCGCCCCAACTGACTCGAATGCGGCCCCGGTTCGGTCCAAGCGAAACGCCGACCGGGTCCAAGATGGCACCCGCCAATTCATCCAACGTCCGCAAGAACTGCCGCGCCTGGAAACTAAGATCATCATGTCCACGCTTGAAGCGATCCAATTCTTCAATGACCGTGATCGGAATCACGATGTCATGCGGACCAAAACGATCCAAGCACTTCGCGTCATGCAACACGACGTTTGTGTCAAGTACAAACGCCTTCTTGATCAGGTTGGAAGCCATTCCGTTTTACTCGCCAAATTGCCCTAAGGAAGCTAAGAACTGGCTCATTTCGCCGGCAGCATGGCCATCGCCTTGAATTCTCGCTTGATGAATCCCATCACGCAAAACCGAACGAGCCTCTTCGATTCGTCCGGCTTTTGCAAGTTGCTGGCCAGCCATAAAAAACGCCGGAACATACGGAGGCGAATCCGCCCGCAGTTCCGCAAAGACTTCCAAAGCCAGTCCCACGTTCCTGTCCGCGACATGCTCCATTGCGAGCGCGTAACGCAAGAAAGTATCGCGAGGCTCGTCCTTCAATAACGCTTCGATTTGTTCGCGTCGACTCATCCGAATGAATACCAATACTACTTGTAATCACCGGCGACTTGTTCACGAACTCTTTCCAATAATTTCTTGGTGGCCAAGATACCTTCCGATTCACCAATCTTCCCACCTTCGTACTCGATGCCAATAAATCCTCGATAACCAGCATCCAAGACAATCTTTACCATCTTCAAATAGTCTGTATGAATCTCATTACCGTCATCATCAAAATCATGTGACTTGGCGCTCACGCCTTTGGCAAAGGGCATCAGCTCCTGAATGCCTTGGTAGCGATCGTAAAACTGTCCACCGCCGATATTGAAATTACCGAAGTCCGGCAACGTTCCACAGTTATCCATCCCGACTTTCTCGATCGTGGCGGCCAACCACTGACCATTCGAACTCAGGCCACCGTGGTTTTCCACAATCACGTTCAAACCAGCTTCCTTCGCGTATTCGGACAAAGCCCGTAAGCCATCGGCGGCGCGATGCACCTGATCTTCGTAACTCCCGCTACTGGCGGCGTTCACTCGAATACTGTGGCAACCCAAGGTCTTGCCCGCATCAACCCATTTGAAATGACGCTTGACCGCTTCCGTTCGCTTATGCAAGTTGGCATCGCCCAAGTTACCCTCACCGTCGATCATGATCAGCAATTGCTTGACCCCCAGATCGTTCGCGCGTTTGTTCATCTCAGCCAGATATGCCGCATCTTCGGCCTTGTCTTTGAAAAATTGATTCACATACTCCACGGCGGAAATACCAAATTGCTCCTTTGTCACTTTGGCAAAATCCAAATGGTCCATCTTGTTGCCAAACAGCGTCTTATGGAGCGACCACTGGGCCAGCGAAATTTCGAACAGCGGCGCCTGTCCAACGATCGAATCCGCGAGCGTCATTCCACCAAAACTCGTTGCGGCCACGGCAGCGGCGGACGATTGCAAGAACGAACGTCGATTCAAGTGGGATTTCATATCTTTCTCCTCGGATTTCGATTGTATCAGTAGTAGTCAATGGTCGATCAGCCGTCGCCCAACTATCCCGGGCCCCGTGAGACAATTTCGGGACCCCTAGTATTACTGTCAGCACTGAATTCGCAAGTAGGAAACGCTCGCCCGATTCGAGACGATTCAATTCTCACGAAAACCGCCTAAAACAATGGGTTGATTCCTTGGCGAGATTGGATCACGCGTTTGGCCCACGCGGCAGAGCCCACCACGCCGCAGTCGTCACCCAACTTGGCCAATACCACCTTAAACGTGCCGTTGAACGATGGCATCACCCGGTTTTTGGCAAATTCTTCTGCGTTTTTAACCAACAATTTCGGAAACGCATCCGCCAAACCACCGCCAATCACCACGATTTCGGGACTTAACAAGTGAACGATCGTCACGATTCCGAGCCCCAAATGCTGCGAGGCTCGAATCACCAACTGCTTGATGGCCTCGTCGCCGTTTTCGACTGCCTCGCGAAGCACGCCCGAACGAATCGCGGTCAAGTCGGCGCCGGTCTTCTTCTGTAACCAAGGCGCTTGGCCACGATAAACTGCCTGAGCAGCACCCGCCGCAATCGACAACCGACTTGTCACGGCCTCCAATGTTCCCGAGTTTCCGCAACCATCCGGCAAACTGTCGCTAATCAACGGAATGTGTCCGACTTCCATGCAACTGTGGTTCGCACCTTGCAGAATCTGCCCGTGGTAAACGCAACCGCCGCCCACCCCCGTGCCCGGAAAAATGCCCACGGTACAGCGCGCTCCCTTCGCAGCGCCAAAGCACCACTCGCCATAAACGCCCGCGTCCACATCGTTCATAATGACCACCGGACACTCGAAGGCCATTTCCAGTGATTTTCGGATTGGCACGTTCTTCCAGCCCAAATTGGGGGCCTCGAGCATGACTCCTTTTTCGAAGTTCAAAGGCCCCGGGCAACCAATACCAATGCCACGTATTTGCGACGGTTGGACCTTCGCCTCTTCCAAGGCTTCACGTATCGTCGTTTGAATCTTTTTGAGGCCCTGATCCATCCCTTCAAAGCCTTTGGTTTTCTTGCGAGCCTTTCCCAAGGGCTTCAAGTCTCGATCGAATACCACGGCGTACATCTTGGTGCCGCCCAAATCAAATCCGACCCACACCTCATCCGACTCGCGCGGAACGCCATCCGGTGTGCTGGACGGGCTCGTCACCCCAGTATTCACGCTCGTTGCCGCGACGGAAGTTTGATCGCTCACGTTTCATCATCCTTTCACAACTGGCCCCGCGCTGCTCGTTCCAATTCGACCAAATGACATTACTTTGACGGGCGCACCACCGAAACGACGTATTAACCGCAATACCGCGAAACTAGCAGCAGGCACAAACCGTATGCCGTCCGCCGATCTCCAAAAAGCATCCACTTTTTGGGGGTCACGGTCTGTGGACCGCGTCTACGATCGTCCTGCGTTGAACAACACCGTGTTTAACCGTTTGCCGTAGGCGTTGGTTGAAACGGTGTCCAACATTTCGGCCGCAGGCGTGCACCGCCGCCGTACCACGTCTCAAGCCGGCTCCGCTGCCACCGCCGATTATTTGAGTACGTCTCCGGCTGACAGGAAACGCGACCGAACTCGGCAGCCAAAAGCTTACCACGGCCATTCGGCACGGAAGTAGGGGGCTGGGCTTAGAAATACTCGCGCCGTGACCGTCCTCACTGTTGAAACTAAGACCAATGGTGGCGATGATAGGAGTTATGAGCCTCAACAAAATGTCGATTGGTACTTTGACGACCTACCTGCGTTTGGCGTTTCTGCTTTGGAAACGGCACAAACTGCCGGATCGGGACCGCATGCTGCTGCTGTCGGCCGCTGGAGCTTGCTTGATGGGGCTGCATCGCATCGCCGGCTATTGCCGCTGGTTGATCCTCAAAAATAATCCGGGGCATATGATTGGCAATTGGGAGACCGTGCACCTTGGGCTGCACCATGAAGAGCTCCATTCCTTACTCAAGCAAGTCGAGCGTCGATTTTCTCTGGAGCGTATCGAGAGCGAATTATCGGAGTCCGGCTTCGTGGATTCGAATGAACGCTCGACTTACTTTTCGGACGAAGAATTTATGGCGTCGATTTTGGGCGTCGGCCAAAAATGGCTTCGGGAACACTTCGATCGCGACGGTCGATTTATCGGCAGCGATGCCTCAACGGAAGACCACGATTCGTGATCCAATGCGTTACGAATCGGAAACGTCCAACACGCCATCGTCCAACATCTTTTTTGCAACTGCCTGAATCTTCTTGGCTTGCTGTTTTTCCGGATCGGACAACTTCACACCGGCCAAGCCTTGTAAAATTCGTTGAGCGGCCGCCGGTCGTGACATTCTCGACACCATCACAATCGCCAACTTGAGGCGTATCGCAGTTTCTTGCGTGGAGTAGTGTTGGAGATACAATTCACCGAGTTTTATTAGCTCTGCCCACATTTGCTGTTTCTGCATCAGATTAATCAGCGCCAAAGTGGTTTCTTCCTCCAAGACGTATTCGGGAGAATTCCGCTGGAGGTTGATCCATTGATTGATACAGGCCGGAGCGTTCTCGGCTTTCAAATGCATTTTGAGCGATTGAAGTGTCGTGAGTTGTTGTCGTTCTTTTTCGGCCTTGGCGATCGCCAGCGATTCTTCCCGGTCCGCCTGTTGCCTTTTCGTTAGCTTGGGCTTCGCGCCTTTGCTTTGCGAGAAGGATAACAAGTCGCGGCCTTCGTTCTCGATGACCTCCATCTTCAACAACACAAACCCCACAACCATGCCAATCAATCCGCCCAGCGCGTGCAGCAGCGGAGTACTGATCTCCAGATCGGCTAGGATTGATGAATAGATGTCGAACCCAATGTAGAAGACCGCGAAAATGAACATGGGTACTTCGACGAAGAAGAATCGGTAAAACACAACGATAATGCCCTGAATTTGGTCTTCAGGACACAACCAAGCCGCAATGGCCATGATCGCGTAGATTGCCGAAGAGGCACCCAATGAACTCGGACTTGGCGACCCGAGATAGATCACTTGTTGCAATACACCTTGGAGTATTCCCATGCCAACGTACAGTGCGGTGAATTTCCATGGCCCAACCGCACCTTCAACCATATGTCCGAAAATCCACAGGAAGAGCATGTTTCCCAATAGATGCATCAAACTGCCATGCATAAAAAAGGAAGTTAACCACTGGATCGGATGAATCCCATCGCCGTGACTGAGAGTATACGGATGGTAGCCTGGGACTTCGACTCGAACTGCCAAAGCCTCGTTCTCCAAATCATGTTCCCCAAAGATCAGTTCTTCGGCACCCAACTCGTTTGCGAATTCTGCCGGATCCAAGACAACCGTTTCATAGGTCGACGGCAGCGACAGCTGGATCGCATAAACCACACAATTGATCGCAATAATGACGCCAGTTGCAAATGGCCAATATCTTAGCGGCGCGTCGGAAGTTAGCGGTAGATACAACGATTCTGCTCCCCATGATGACTCGAGACGTGAAAAATACGTTCGGCGATTTACCGTCCCTCAAATGGTAAATTGACTCTTAACGCAACTTTAATTGCTCGCCTTCTGCTTGACAAGATAAAGAACGATCGCCACCACGATTGCCGTAGGAATCACAATCAATAGCGTGAAAATCAGCAAAAGCACAATGATTTGCTGCCAACCGAAACCCATTTCTCCATCCCTTCAAAGATCGTAGTGATTTTCCGCCGCCGAAACGGAACACTCAGCGCAGCCAAAGCGAGATGCTAGTTGCTGCGGTCCCATCGAACGAGCAGATTTGCCGAACCCCCAAGTCAAGTAATGACCAAGCCACGTCTCGTTTGTAGCGTTATGTCCCGGTCCCTAGTCAGACTCAATGAGTACTGTAATCACAGAATGCAAAACTGCCAATTCGCAGCCCGCGACGCATTAATTTTTAGTGGGCATACATATGACGCTCTTCCATGATCAGGCGAATCATGGAATCCTGAACAATGATCATGACGCGATGGTGATACTTGCCTTCAAACTCGCCATCTTCCAACAACAGGGACAGGTAAGTAACCGTCCGCTGCATGTCGATCTTTCCCCACTGATCAGGTCTGTTTTCAAAGCGATCCGAAAACGAATACTTGACCTGTTCTTCTCGTTTCTGCTTCCAAACTTCTAAAACCGGAGCCGGCTGAACTTCGGCTGGCCTTCCCAGTACTTGAATCAGTGGATAGTCATCAATCGAGCGACCAATCATTCCCTCGAATTCGAAGCATGGTGCCGCCTGGACACACGCCGCGTCCAGCAACGTTTGCTGCGATTGTATTTGTGCCAAGGCTCGCTCATAGTTACGGTGAGCCGAAAACCATCCCACCAACGCCACGATCGTGACCGAGATCGCCATAAGAGAACGTACTGAAAAACGAATCGACGAGTTCATTGGCAACCGCCTGGGTTCGATCACTTGTGTGCGGGTGTCACCATCCATGACGAATGATTCGAGACGGCTGGGGCTGTTGGTACTGTCGGGGACCATAGAAATTCTGGGGTGGCACTTGATACACCGGCCCCGAATGGAATCGGGGGTCGTAGTACCCCGGCGCCGAAGGATAGTAGTTTTGACCAAATCCCGGTTGATAGGCATTTTGGTAGACCCGCGCGTCTTGCTGTCTTCCGATCTCACGGCCCAATAGCCCCCCGACAACGGCACCGCCAACAATGCCGGCCAATGGTCGATCATTCTTCGCGCCGATCACACCGCCGATGATCCCGCCAACCACGGCCCCACGCCGTGTGCCCAAGGTCTGTTGATTAGGTGACTGAAAAATCTGTGCTTCCACACATTCGGTCGCGAAGCCACCCACGAACAAGACGAATGCACAAGTAATGACCATTTGTTGCAACATTTGCGAACTCCTCAAAAATGTTTTCCGCTAAAACTTTTCCGCTAGAACTTTTCCACTAACCTGCGAACCATGATTCGTAAATTACGCGTCGTCAATCTCTGGCCATCCGCGCGTCTCGATTTCCTGGCAGTCCTGATTGGATTGTGAACGCATTACTCGTGGCACCACATCCGGGACGACCTTCGAAATCGCGACTTGTGAATCCGACTGGCGAGCGATACGACTCTGGGTGACATAGCTCCAACCGCTCGCCATCATGATTGTCAAGAACCGGAGGCCACCGTCAACAGCGAATCCTGGATTGCAACGTTAGTGTATGACACTTTCAGCGACGGGATCCGCCGCGAATCCCTCGCCCCCCTAGTTGTTTGGCCGGGTTTGATTAGATTTTATCACATCGCCTCATAGCTGACGCATTCGGGGCGTTAACAGTTCCTGCCCCCGTCGGTTCCAGGTCGGCGTCAAATTCGGTTGGTTTCCGATGCCCCGCCGCCTCGCCGTTTCTTTGCCAACTCCGTATGAACAATCTGCAACTAACGATCTACTTTTTTATGCAGATCGCGTTGATTTTGGGGGCCTGCCGAGCCGTTGGGCTTGTGGCAGCTCGATTTGGGCAACCGCAAGTCGTCGCAGAAATGATCACGGGCGTGCTCTTGGGGCCCTCTGTGTTTGGATGGTTGCTGCCGGAGGCCCAAGAATTCTGCTTCCCTTGGGATAGCACACAAAAAACTCGCGACTCGCAGAGTTACATGTTTCCGGCCGCTCAATTGGGTTTGGCGTTGTACATGTTCATTGTGGGGATGGAGTTCCGAGTCGATATCATTCGCGCGCACTTCAAAAGCTCGATTGCCGTTTCTTTGGCCGGCATGTTAGCGCCTTTCGTTTTAGGATTGTTGTTGGCCTCGGTATTGTTTACGCAGACGAAACTGTTCCCGGCTGAAACTTCTCTATTCGAGGCATCGCTCTTCATGGGAGCGTCCTTGTGCATTACGGCGTTTCCGATGTTGGCCAGAATTATTCACTTCAAAGGCTTGGCCGGAACACGTATGGGGACGGTGGCTTTGGGAGCCGGTGCCATTGATGACGCTGCGGCATGGTGCCTCCTGGCGTTGGTTCTCGCTAGTTTTAATGGTGACTTTCAAGCGGCGATCGTGAGCATCGGCGGCGGCTTTTGCTTTGTGATGGTCGCCGGATTGGTCGTCAAGCCGCTCCTCCGTAAGTTTCAATGGATTTTCTTGAATCAGAAGCAAGAACTAACGGAAACGGGTCTGGTGTTGGCAATTATCGTGATGGCGCTCGGCGCCATGACGACCGATTGGTTGCACCTGCATGCGGTCTTCGGTGCGTTTATTGCCGGGGCCACGATTCCGCGGCCTGTCGTTTATCGTCAAGTAATCGAGCGAATCCAGCCGTTGACCGTGGTTTTGTTGCTACCGCTGTTTTTTACGTACTCGGGGTTAAACACCCAAATTTCGTTACTCAATACGCCGACGCTGTGGTTCATTTCATTAGTTGTTTTGGCCGTTGCAGTATTGGGCAAAGGTGTTGCTTGCTGGGCGGCAGCGAGAGCCACCGGCATTCCTAACCGTGAGGCCCTTGGGATTGGGACGCTTATGAACGCCCGTGGCCTGATGGAACTGATTATCATCAACATTGGTTTGGAGCGCGGCATTATTTCCGGAGAACTGTTCGCGATCCTGGTGATCATGGCGATCGCCACAACGCTTGCCGCATCACCGATCTTTGAATGGCTTAACCCCAATCGGGCTGGAGACGCGGCAGTTGAAATCGATGCAGCGCTCCATGAAGTTAGTCGAGCATAACTCGGTCATGAACAACTGGTGTTTTACAGCATATCCTTCAAGTCATTAAGCGATTGCTTTTGCCGGTCGAGCAACTCCGACCATTCTTTGGAAAACTGTTCCAGTTTGTCGATCAGCAACCGGGTGGACCGATCGAAGTTGGCACCCGGCGGCAACGTCATGTCAGACGGCTCTGAGTTTTGTGGTGCCAATGGAACGACCTCTTGGGACGCCTGGGCAGAGGAATTGTTTTTGGCAGCCAATGACAAGAGGCCCGAGAGATTGCCAGGCAGTTCCACTAAATCCGATTCCGGCGCGTTTTTGCCCGCGGCTTGATCCGCAGCTTCCGCAGCTCGATCCGCTCGCACGCGGTCGGCATAGTCGTCCGGGCGGCGAATTGGCGTCAACTCGACGGCCAGCTCCTTACCAGCTCGGGCAATCAACAAGGTTGCCGTTTCGTTTCCGTTCGCTTGAATCTCGGTTACCAGATCCGCATGGGTTGATAAAGCTTGTTGGTTGAACTTCAACAATGTATCGCCCGGCAGTAGTCCCGATCGGCTCGCAGGTGAATCCAGCATGACACGGCGAATGGTCAATGGCCGGGTGGATTGGGTTTCATAGCGAGTGATTTCAACCCCGTTCGCATTCTCGCGTTTGGGAACCATGAAGATGGTGCTGCGGTCGTCGTGATCGGGTTTCTGGGTGATGATGCCGGCCCAAAATTTAACGTCGCTTGTGGCTGGCGGCGGGGTCTGTCCCCAGCCCATCGCCTCACCGCAAAAGTTAACCAGCAGCAGAACCAAGATCATGATCGAAAAACGCATGGGGACAGTCCCTGAATCCAAACATTGACGTTTTCACACCCAATAAGGGCGGATTTCACGGAAAAATATAGGGCGTATTCTGAGGTCCGAACCAAGAAAAACTGCCCAGCCCGGCATTTTCTCAGGGTCAGGCGGAATGGAGCGAGCGAATTAGCTCGGACAAGCGAGCGGAACCGCCCGCCGCGATCCATTCGGCTGGCCAGCCGTAAGAACAGTTGCTGGCCGTTTTTTTCATAGGACCGTCACTTGCTGGTTGCCATCGTTTCGCGACAAGTCGCTCGACATGTTGGCTCACAACACCCTGAAATAGTAGCCAAATGCGAGGCCCGGAAAGTGGCATGGCATGATTTGCCGACGAGCGACGGTTGTCCCGACGACCTTGGTTCTTCTGACTATTTTCTTGCGCACTATCTGACTATTTTCTTGCGCATTATTGGTGTTGCGCTAACACAAATCTCATTGTCTAAGCTAAACAATAGTGATTGGCTCGTGGTTTGCTGACGATAATTCCCGAGCGTTGGAACGGAGGGCATGGCGGCAGCGGAGATGCGGCTCTTGTCGGCAGGAAGCACCGATGGAACCGCGATTCAAGTATTCGTGTTGCGGCAAAGCTTAGAAGAATTGAGACAACGGAGAACGAGTGATGTTGTGCCATGAGTTGAACGAGTTGAAGCAAAAGTTGGTTCGTGCCGCGTGTCACCCAGTTATCACCGAGCTGACACGATTGGTCTGCGGCCGTTGTGCTCGTTTGGAAACATGCTCGGCACTCGATGTCGAGCAGGTTGTGTATCTGCAGACGTTGCCTAAGTCGACAAAAACGACCAATTCTTAGGGTTTTGACACATACAAAATCCGCTGCGGGCGGCGGTGCGATCCGCCCACGCGCGACTTGATCCGTGAGCCTGTTTGTGACTTGGGAAGGCCGCGGACCGCGCCGTAGGTCCGATTCGATCGCCTTTTCTCGCGATCCTATATCGGTCGTTGCTACCGATTATTGAGGTTTTAACCCATTCGAGGCGCCCCTTCGGTCCGGCTCAATCCGCTGGACGGCGTGGGCAACCTGATTGGTTGCAATACGCCATCGAGGCGGTTAGACTTGGGACGATTCCCGCGCCTGGGGCTGCGGCGGGTACGTAGCTTGTCGCGAGGGCCGAGTGTGTTCTTCGAAAAATTTGGATTCTCTGCTCCCGGATATTTGTGGTTGTTCTTGTTGCTCCCCGCCGTCTGGTGGTTGAGCCGGCGTTCTTTGTCTGGTCTGGGTTATGTTCGCGGTGGGTTGGCGTTGGCCTTGCGATTGGCAGTGGTCAGCGGGTTGATCTTGGCCTTGGCGGGCATTCAGTGGCGACAAGAGAACCAGCGAATTTCGGTCTTTTTTCTTTTGGATCAATCCGAAAGCATACCTGCCGCGCGGCGAAGTTTGATGATGGAATACGTCAGCCGGCAGGTCGAAAAGTATCGACGACTCGATCGGGAAGATCGCGCGGGCGTGATTATCTTCGGAGGAAATCCAGCGGTCGAGTTCCCGGCGATTGATAGTCCTTTGCCGAATTTCGGTCGGTTCGAAGCCGCTTTGAATCTGCGTGAAAATGCCACGAACCTCGAAGCGGCATTGCGTATGGCGCGGGCCTCGTTCCCGGATGACACTTCCAAGCGAGTCGTCTTGGTCAGCGATGGGAACGAGAACGTCGGCGACGCGTTGGTCGAGGCTCAGCGTTTGGTTGACGATGGGATCGGAATTGATGTCGTCCCGGTGCAGTTATTGTGGGATCAAGACGTGTCGGTCGATCGGATCTCAGTGCCTTCAAACTTGCGGGTCGGACAGAATTATGACGTGCGAGTGGTGGTATCGAATCATCCGCCTAGCCAAGCACCTGAACTTGCCAAGGTCGTCAAGGGCAAACTGCGGATCACCAAGCGGGTTGGACGGGCCGGAGCGGCCGCGGATGCGGAAGTCCTTTCGGAAACCGACGTCGAACTGGAACCTGGCCCCAACGTTTTCAGTATCCCGCAACGTGCCGACGAATCGTCGTTGGTCAATCTCGACGCCTTGTTCATTCCTGATGAAGGACAGATCGACAACCACCAACAGAACAATCAAGCCGCCGCTTACACGAATGTGCAGGGGCAAGGCCGGGTGTTGTTCATCGAAGATGGTGGGCACCTGGGAGAATTCGATGGCTTGGTAAAACTGATGCGCCGCAATGATATCTCGGTGGATATCTTAACGACAGCGCAGCTGTACACGTCGCTGGACGAATTGATTCCGTATGATCTCGTGGTTCTGGCGAATGTACCACGTAGCGGTGGGGACGACGTTGAGACCGGGTTCACGTTCTCCGATGAACAGATCAGCATGTTGGTGGACAATACCGAGCGGATGGGCAGCGGTTTGTTGATACTCGGTGGGGACCGTTCCTACGGCGCCGGTGGCTGGAATAGCACGAAACTCGAAGAGGCCTTGCCCATCGACTTCGAGATTCGAAATGACAAGGTGGCCGCGTCGGGTGCACTGGTCATGATCTTGCACGCCTGCGAGACGCCCAACGGCAATCACTGGCAGAAGGTAATTGCCCGCGAAGCCCTTAATGTGCTGGGCCCGATTGACTATTGCGGCATCTTGGGTTGGGACAATTTCAAGGGAGTTGACGATTGGCTTTGGAAACTGCCTGTCGGCTTGGACAAAGTAACACCACAAAACAAAAATCGCATGCTGGGAATTCTCGGACGAATGGCTCCGGGAGACATGCCTAATTTTCAACCGGCGATGCAGAAGGGACTTGCACAGCTGCTAAAGAATCCCGCCTCGGCGAAACAGATGATCATCATCAGCGATGGGGACCCTTCGGCTCCGACGCCTGCTTTGCTTGGCCAATTCAAGCAAAACCAAATTGTCATTTCGACGGTAGCCGTGGGTTCGCATGGACCAGCCGATCACCAAACGCTGAAAAACATCGCTCAAGCGACCGGCGGACGATATTATGCAGTGAACAACAATCGCGCGCTGCCACGCATTTTTCAACGTGAGGCTCGGCGCGTCACCAAACCATTGATTTTTGAACCGGAAGGCGGCATCAAAGCGCTGCGAACTTCGGTAGCGGGTTTTCATCCGATGACTCGTGATATCAAGACCGATGAGTTGCCGAATTATCGTGGATACGTTTACACAACGATCAAACAATCGGAATTGGTTGAACAACTATTGATCGCATCATCGCCGGACGACGGCGGCTTGAATTCGACGCTTTTGGCGACTTGGCAGTTTGGGTTGGGACGGTCGACAGTGTTTACTTCGGACGCAGGATTTCGCTGGACGCAAGACTGGATCGACAATCCACTGTACGACCAATTGTTCATGCAAATTGTGCGACAGACCATGCGGACCGTCTCGCGTCAAGGCGACTTCCAGTTGGTAACGCAACAGCGGGGCAACATGACCGAAGTGGTTGTCACGGCGGCGGACCCTGACGGCAAGATGCTCAATGAACTCAAGATGCAATCCAGTGTGGTGACGCCGGAAGGTCCCAAACCGTTAAACTTCCAACAAGTTGCTCCTGGTCGCTATGTTGCGAACTACGAATCGATTGTGTCTGGCAACTACGTGTTAAGTGTTTTTCCCGACGAGGGATATCAACGATTGACGGCCGGGTTGGTCGTCCCCAAGAGTACCGAATTTGAAGTTCGCGAGGCCAATCGACCACTGCTAGAACAATTGGCGAAACTGAAGCCGAAAGACGGTGAGATTGGTCGTGTGATCGGCGATGACTTGGCGCCCGAAACGATGGAACAACTGCTTTCGGTGGATGCCTTCGCAGATACCCTGCCGTGGGCGAAGCGTTTTTCGGACATTTGGACATGGGTTGTGGTGCTGACGAGCGGCTTGTTGTTTGTCGATGTTTTGAATCGTCGTGTCGCGTTGGACGGGCGGCCACTTGGTCGTTGGATTGGGCGGCAATGGCGACGATTGACGGGCGGCAAAGAGGCCCCCGAATTAGCCTCCCGTATGGATCGACTCAAAGCCAAGAAGCAAGCCGTGGAATCGGAACGGGAAGATGCCGGTCGCCGATTCCAATTCGATGATAATCAAGCCATTTCGGCGCAATCAGTGATCGACACAGTCGAAGAGGCACGACAACTTGCTGCCAAACGGCCGACACCCGTGGCGACGCCAAGTTTGCAAAACGAAGAAAAGTCTGCCGGTTACACGGAACGTCTGTTAGCTGCCAAACGCAAAGCACAAGTTGAAAAGAAAGAGAAAGACGAGGAATAAATGTCCGAAGTGGAAGCACTACAGCAAGAAGTTCGCGAATTCCAGCAGCGTTACCGCATGGTTTTTGATGAAGTCCAAAAGGTCATCGTCGGCCATGAAGATATCGTCCATGGCGTGCTGACGGCCTTGTTTGTTGGTGGCCATTGTTTATTGGAGGGAGCACCGGGGTTGGGCAAAACCTTGTTGGTACGAACGCTGTCACAAGTCCTCAGTTTGGATTTCAATCGAATACAATTCACGCCGGACTTGATGCCCGCCGACATCCTGGGAACGAACCTCGTGATGGAAACGGATGACGGTCGCCGAATATTCCAGTTCCAAAAAGGCCCGATCTTTACACAACTTTGCTTGGCCGACGAAATCAACCGCGCGACTCCGAAAACCCAGTCGGCCATGTTAGAAACCATGCAGGAAGGGACGGTGACCGTGGGCGGCGTTCGCCACCAATTGCAACAGCCGTTCTTCGTCTTGGCGACTCAAAACCCAATCGAGCAAGAAGGAACTTACCCGCTCCCAGAAGCTCAATTGGACCGCTTTCTCTTCAAGTTGATTGTCGGCTATTCGAAGCGCGCTCAACTTTCTTCGATCATTTCCCGCACGACTCGCGGGATCTCGGTCGAGCCGCAGCGTATCATGGACGGAGCGGAGATTATTCGTTGGCAACAACTGGTGCGCAAAGTCGTGCTGGCGGACAATGTCCAAGATTATGTGGTTCGGTTGGTGTTGGCTACGCATCCCGAGGGTGAATTCGCACTGCCAGTTACGAACCAGTACCTGCAGTGGGGCAGTAGCCCGCGCGGCGCCCAGACCATGGCTCTGGCTTCTAAAGTACGTGCTCTCTTGGATGGTCGGTATCATGTTAGTTTCGAGGATGTGCGGCGCGTCTATTTACCGGCGATGCGACATCGCGTTATCTTGAATTTTGAAGCGTTAGCCGAATCGAAGACGACGGATCATGTCCTCTTGGAGATTCTGGAGAAGTTGCCGGAAACCGTGAACGACATACCAATCGCAGCCAAAGCCTAGTCGATCTATTTGAATCAAGCCCGAATACCTGAATCCGAGTCCCGCTGTGAGCGATTTAGAACCGCTGCTGTCGCCTGAAACACTTGGTCGTCTCGAACGACTCGAGTTGGTCACACGCAAGATTTTCCGCGGCCAATTGAAAGGCGAGCGACGAAGTCGTCGCAAAGGACAAAGCGTCGAATTTGCCGACTACCGGAACTATGTATCAGGCGACGATTTGCGATTTATCGATTGGAACCTGTATGCACGCTTGGACAAGCTATTTTTGAGATTGTACCAAGAAGAAGAAGACTTGCACTTCTTCGCCTTGCTGGACTCAAGTCCCTCGATGATGTTCGGACAGCCCACCAAGTTTCGATTCGCGCAGAAAATGGCCGCTGCGTTGGGTTACATTGGGCTGTGTCGATCCGATCGGATCAAGGTCGAAGTTTTGTCGGACCAAAATTTGCCTCCGGCTGCGGCACTCCGCGGCAAAGGCAATCTGTGGAAGTTACTCCGGCAACTGGAGCTGCTGCCGACCACCAACCACACGTCGCTGGAGGCCGGGGTCAAAAAGTTTTGTGTCCGCAACCCTGGTAAGGGAATTGTCGTCTTGCTGAGCGATCTCTTGGATAAGCAGGGCTATCAAAATGCGATTCGGGCGCTGGTGGCGCGGCAATACGATGTTTATGTGATACAAATCTTTTCGCCTGAAGAGCTCGAACCCGAATTGGTCGGTGACTTGCAATTGATCGATTGTGAAGACGGCGACCGCGCGGACATTTCTGTTTCACCGCGTCTCTTGGAGCGATACAAAGCCACGTTGCAAGCTTTTGTCGGTGACATTCGCCAATTCTGTTCACGAAGAGGCATCGTACACATGACTTGCAGCACAGCTCAGGATATCGATCAATTGGTTGCCTCATACCTTCGTTCTCGAGGGTTGGTGCGATGACACTCGATGCGATTTCGTTGGGTTCATTCGCCCTGGGCGCGGTCACATTGGGCGGGCCGTGGGGATGGCTGGGGTGGGCGGTTCTGGCATGCGTACCAGTCCTAATTTTTTTGCTGTATTTCTTGAAGCTGCGTCGTTCGCGACTGGAAGTTCCAAGCACGTTTCTCTGGAAGCGTTCGATTGAAGATTTACAGGTCAACTCATTGTGGCAACGCTTGCGTTCGACGCTGTTGCTGTGGTTGCAACTGGCAATCGCTATTTTGCTCTTGTTGTCGATGCTGCCGATCGGATGTCAGTCGGATCAACGGGTCGGACAGCGCCACATCTTCTTGTTGGACACATCCGCCAGCATGGCCGCGCGCGAAGGTGAATCGACGCGATTCGAACTTGCGAAGCAACAGATTGATGCTCAACTGTCACAATTGCGAGAAATCGATCTCGCCATGTTGATGACCAGCGACGACCAAGCGCAAATTCGGCAAGCCTACACAAGCGATTCGGCACTTTTACGGCGCAAGTTGCAAGACGTCACGGTTCGACCGCGTTTGACGAAGTTTGATGACGCCTTGATCGCCGCCACTGCGTTGGCCAATCCTAGCCACGTGCGTGATGCAGGGGATCAGTTGACCTCAGAACAAGTAGCGAACGAACTACAGAAGAATCGAGCGACGCTGCACATGTATAGCGATGGTGGATTTCCGCCCATCAAAGATACAGACTTGGGCGAATTGGTCGTCAACTTTGTCCCAACTGGGGGAGCCAATTCAAACAACTTGGCAATCACGACGTTTAATGCCCAATGGAATGAGAAGAATCGGGGCTCGATTGATTTGTTCGCCAGAATAGAGAACTTTTCCGAAGCTCCAGTTCCGATTGATGTGGAGTTACGACGGAATGGAGAGATCATCGACGTGGTGCGGCGCGAGGCCGTGGAGCCCCGAGCCGCTCTGTCTTTGGATTTCCAAGATACATTGCCCGCCCAACAAGACTCGGTGACCGAATATCAACTCAAGATCGTCGGCAGTGACGATTTATTGCTCGATGACACGGCTCATTCCGTTGTTAATCCAGGTCGTCGGCCCCAAGTTATGTTGGTCACGTCCGGCAATCCGGGATTGGAAGCGGTTCTGTCCACGACGTTGATTGCGGAAGGCTTGGAACTATTGGTTCAATCGCCAGAGTTCTTGGAAACGGATGCGTATCAAGCCATGGTGGATCAACCATTGTTTGATTTGGTGGTGTTTGATCGAGTTTCACCCAAAAAATTGCCCATGGCGAATACGATGTCGTGGGGAGCAGCCCCATCTTCAGATTGGCAATTGACGCCATTGACACCGCCCGTCTTCGTGTTGTTTGGCAACAACACGCATCCTTTGACATTAAACTTGAATCTGGACACGTTGGCCTTTTTGAAGGCGTCCGGTGTTAAAGGTCCGCCGGCCACCGTGGATCTGCTGACGGCGAATGACGGTGTGTTGATTGCGGTTGGCCCACGGGTGGGATTTCAGGACTTGGTGCTTGGTTTTACTTTGACGGACGAAGAAAATGGAGTTCGCTTTCCTGTCACGGATTGGCCGGGAAGGATCAGCTTCCCCGTTTTTATGTTCAAGACGTTGGAGTACCTGGGAAGACTCGGGCAAAAAGAAATTGCTTCTTCGGTTCGTCCCGGACAAGTATTGCGATTTCGACTGGAATCGGAAGAGACCGAGCTGAAGGTCGTTTCGCCCGGCGGAAAAGAGGCCCGCGTGAACAAGTTGACTGACGGCGGCTTTGTTTTTTCGGGAACGGACGAACTTGGGATCTACCGAGTTATCGGCAAAGACGAAAAGCATGTTCGAAGTTTTGCGGTCAGTCTTTCGGATCGTCGCGAAAGTGATCTTGCCGTCAAATCACAAACAATGGTCGGTGACTCGGCGGTCACCGCGACGACCGAGAGCAAGATTCAAGGCGATAGCAAGAGTTGGCGATATCTACTGCTGTTGGCACTCGGTGTGTTGTGTTTGGAATGGATCGTCTACAACCGGCGCATCCTGATGTGATGTTTGGAAAGTTGAATTGATGTTTCACGCTGTCATCATGGCTGGTGGTTCAGGGACTCGTTTTTGGCCTGCAAGTCGGGCGATGTTTCCGAAACAGTTTTTGCGACTTGGAGGAGACCGAAGTTTAATCCAAGCCACGGTCGATCGAATTCAGGGACTCATTCCGCACGAGCGGACGCAGATTGTGACCAACCAGCAGTTGGTCGGCTTGGTTCGCGAGCAGTTGCCGGAACTGCCGCTGGCGTGCGTCTTGGGTGAGCCATGCAAACGAGACACGGCGCCTTGTATCGCGCTGGCGGCGGGATTGGCTTATCGCCAAGATCCGGATGCAATTCAAGTCGTGATGCCATCGGATCATGTGATCCAGACCGATGCCGACTTTCAAGCGGGACTACGATTGGCCGAAAGATTGGTATTGGATCGCCCGGAACGAATTGTGACCTTCGGCATTCGTCCGACGTATCCTGCAACGGCGTTTGGATATATTCAGCAAGACCCTTCGCGTCCGGTGGAGCCTTCCCCCGCTGCCAATGTGGGGAACCACACTCCGTCATTGCCCCGTGTGGTTCCAACGGCAGTACAACAGTTCCGCGAAAAACCGACATTGGAAGTGGCCCAAGAGTTTCTCCGTTCGGGTCAATACTTGTGGAACGCCGGAATCTTTGTCTGGAGAGCGAAGACGATATTGGACGCGATTCGTCGTTACGCTGGGGAGATCATGGGCCCCATCGACAAGATTGTGGCAGCGGCTGACAGTACGGACTTCCCGACCGTCTTGGCGGAACAGTTTCCCTTGATTCAGGGCCGCAGTATTGACTACGCGGTTATGGAAAAGTACCCGGAAGTCGTGGTCGTTCCGGCTCCATTCGCCTGGGATGATGTGGGGAATTGGAATAGCTTGGCGCGGTTGGTGCCGGCCGACACAGAAGGCAATCATGTGGTCGGCGAACATTTATCACTCGATTCGACCAATTGTGTGGTGCAATCTTCGGGAAACCACTTGGTCGTCTTGGCCGGCGTTTCGAATTTGGTCGTCGTGCAAACCGACGATGCGACATTGATCGCCAACCGCGATCAGGAAGAACTGGTGCGAAAAATTGTCCCCGCTCTGCAATCTCGGCGTCAAGATTTGGTTTAATCAGTCAAGAGTCGTGGCCTGCCATTCCTGAAACATGGCGAGTTTGATCCAATGTTGCAGCCAAATCGACGATGGCCCTGTCCAACGCGTCCACTGCCATCCTAACCAATGGTGACGCACGGCTTGGGCTAATTCACGTTTTGACATGATTGGTTGCCGACCGCGCCAGGTTTGGACACGCGCTTGGCCCGCAAAATACTTGGAAATATACTCCAAGGTGGCTCGATGGGCCGGGATAAGATGTTGCACTTTGGCAGTGGGAACCCATCGTCCAAGATGGCCGGATTGCACCAGACGCAACAGAAAATCCCGTTCATCTTCACCAACGACTCCCGATCCCGATCGACCGAGTCGCGTATCAAACGGGAACTGGCGACAAAGTTCGCGACGTACGGCAAAGTTGGCTCCGTACGGGAGGCGGTTCGAGTCCATTTCGACCGGGGTGGGACCCAGATCACGAGCGGCGAAACAACCTGACAAAGTCTGCCAGTTTTCCCGGATCCAACGCGGCGGGGGCGTTAAAAACTGTGGCTCGATGGGGCCACCCCAAAACGAGTGATTCGTGAGTCGTTCGATCTCGTTTCGATATTGCTTCAGCCACTGCGCATCGAACAGAACATCATCATCCGTCCAAAGAATAATCTCACCTTGCGCCGTGGTCGCCGCTCGATTACGGGCAAAACAATGTCCTTGCTGTGGTTCATTGATGACGGTTAATGGCAGTCGCGCGGCGTACTCTTCCAATATCGCGGGTGTTCGGTCTGTCGAGTTGTTGTTCACGACGACGACTTCCACGTCGGAAGCGGTCACACCATCGACCGAAGCCAACGAATCCAAAGTTTGGTGTAACAGTTCCGCTCGATTGTACGTGCAGATCGCAATCGAGTACCGAATCATTTGCTGGCTCGTTGGATCAAACGTTCGGCCAAATCTTTTTCGGGTGATTGGGGATACCGTTCCCCAATATGCCGTTTGGCCAAACTTCCCATCACTTGAAGTTGTTCTTTGACGTTGTAGGCAGCCCGCAAGGCTGCTCCCACCAATTCAACAGTGGCAGCGGGGGCAATAAACCCAGTGGCACCGTGATCTACCAATTCCCGATTGCGACCCGTATCCGTAGCGATCACCACTCGTCCCGCGCGCATCGCTTCGACCACGACCAACGCGGCCCCTTCGTAGCGGGAAGCCAGAACCAACGCATGATTCTGCGACCAAATCTCCGACACCTCACTGTAGCCTTCAATCCGAAAACGGTCCGGTGTGGGACTGTTGGCGATCAGCGCCTCCAATTGCCGCAAGTTTCCCTGATTGCTTCCATAAAAGCTTACACGCCAAGCGCGTGGTTGCCATTCGGGTTGGGAAAGCGCACGAACAATCAGATCTTGCCCTTTGGATTGAAAATGAATTCGTCCGACGCACGCGAGCTTGAGTTCGTTCGACTGGGGCCATGCCAATTCCGAATCGACTTCGATCTTGGATGGATTGTCTATTTGCGCCACATTCTTCAAACGCAGGCCAAGATTGACTTCCAACTTCTCGCGGTTTTCTTGGGAAACTACCAAGACTTGATCAGCATTTCCATACCAAGCTTGGAATTGATCCATGGCGTTTTCGTTGATGAAAGCATGATCGCTCGCGCACTGTACATTAATCGAGTAGGGAATTCCCAACTCGTGGCAGGCCTGAGCCACGGGTAAACGGTCGGGATGGTAACCAATCGTGATCAGAACGTAATCCGGGCGATGTTCGAGCAGCCATTTACGAGCATCGACAAGTGGATCGGCCGGAACCTCGTATCTTCCACCCCACCAGTGGCGCAAGCTTCGATTAGGAAATTCCCGAAAATGAATCGACGCACCGCGTTCACGCAGGCGTTCCAAAGGCGCGATTTGCTTGGTCCACTGGCGATAATTGACACAGACGGAGAACTTACGATTGATTAGGATGTTTGCGGTGCGCTGCCAAAGCTCCTCACTGCCGCCCCAGGGCATTCCAGTCATGCACGAATAAAATCCAAACTTCACGCAGGAGCTCCTGGGCGCTAGGTATCTCGATAAGTTTCAAGGGCAAACTGATAGATTTCGTACAACAGCGGATGGTTGTGGTAGAACCACTTTCGCAAACTCTCCGGTACTTCTTCATCATACTTGGACACATTTCGCAACGGCATCTCGATCGGAGGTTTGCCGAGCTTCCGGCGCAGGCAATCGATCGAAGTGGCCATATCTTCGAAAATACCGATATAAACGAACCTTGCCGCCAACGATTCCCGCAAACGGTAAAGTGTCAGATCCTGCGGCAAATGGTCGTACAACCAAATGGGATGCTCGTGGACATAAGTCTCCAGGTTCGGGTAGTAACTGCAGAAATCGATGGCGTTGCCTTCATGGAAAAATTTTCCCGCCTGCGCCTTGCCTTTGGCAAAAAAGTACATGGACACCACAATATCAAAAGGATCGCGAAAAATGGTCACGTACTGTTGTATTTCGGGATAAAAATATGGCAGACCATAGCCGCGCCGATGGTCAAAGTGGGCATGAATGCATTGGACGTTGCGATCCCATTGGCCGGTGGCGTCCCGTGTTGCCACATGTTGCATAGGCAGTCCGCGCCGATCATCCGTGAACGTGTGATAGTAGTGCCCCCGAAACCAATGTCGCAACACACGCACAATACTTGTCCCAGCACACTTCGGGATGTGCGTAAAGATAAGTGGCTGCTGTGGATCGTATTTCCGCATGGGAGTCTGTTTAGTTGCGTAAAGCATGATCATGATTTAGGTTTGTGAAGTTCATCCCATTTCGATTTAAGTGTTGTGTACGCATCTCGGATTTGGTGATAGTGGGTTCGCAGTTCATTGATCCGCTCTTGCTTGCGTTTACCTTCGGTGTTTGCTTCGATCAATTGTTCGTGAGCTTTGGCCTTTCCCGCGGCCAATTCGGCAGCTCGTTGCTGCAATAATTCACATTCGGAATTTCGCCGTTCCAACTGCACCTTCATCTGCAATTGGCGTTCCTGCAGTTCCGACAGAGTGGTTTGCAGATGATCAATGACGCGCCGCTTGTCATCTAAAGCCGTTTCATACGCTTGAACTGCCTGCTGATGAACATCGGCAAGTTTCTGATGGGCCTCGGAAAGATAATGCAGTTGCCGGCGTTCTTCCGAGTATTCTCTCGCTCGCAGCACGGCAGCGGAAACTTCAGTTAGTTCCCACAATGTCGATTGTTCGACTTGCGTCTTCTCCAACCACCCCCGTCGCTCCGGAAGTAACCTCTCCCAATCACAAGCCGGTCGCAACCGGATGTCGTCTGCCGGGAGAATTTGGTCGGGAAATTGAACGGGCCGTTTCATTTGGCGGTGTCGAGCGGCAATTTGGGCCATTGCAACCACGAGTCTTACCATTCGCTCGCCCGCTGAGGCGTGGCAATACAACTGCTCCCGCAAGTTTTGCTGCTGATACTGAAGTCGCTCCGCAGATGGATTGAACAGTTCATCAAGCACGGATGCCACTTGCGAAATAGCGGAAATCTGCCACGCCGCCGGGACGTACAATGGCAGATTAGAGAAATTCAAGACGGCCGTTGGACGATGCGCAAGGCTCGCTTCCAATTGCAGCGTCGAAGGAGTTGTGATCACCGCGTTGGCTTGCTCGATTTCGGTTGCAAGTTCACCAATCGAGCACTCTGCCGGCTCAAGCCGCAAATGCTCACGGATTCGTTCAGCAACCCGCCAGCGTATTGTCACCCGCCGCGTTTCCACCTGTGGCGGATTCTGCAACAGAAACTGATGCAACCCGGAAAACTGGGCCAATACGGCTTCCCATTGTGATTCGGAAAACGCGGGGGTCCGCGCTGAGCAAATCAGTAAAGTGGAGTTCGAACCCAGTGACGCAGACCGTGTGCTGCCCGCAACATGGTCCGCTTCATCCCACCATCCGAAGCGGCGCGTCTGAGCATCCAATCGAGGCAAGCCGACCGTTTCACAGCGTCCGACATTTCCCCATGACTCCCAAAGTCTCGATTGAGCCCTTCCAATCGTGGCGATCTTATGGGCCATTGCAGGCTGCATCAGGCTCCCGGCGGGAATCGTGGGATTCTGCCAACTGTTACGGTACTCGGCGATCCCATCCGCCAATACCAAAACTCCGCGATCACGCTCGATCATCGTCCGCCGGAGAATCGCTAACTCATCCCATCGGTAGTGATTGTGTGTGACCAATAGATCCACTTCCGAGGAAATGGGTTGTTCCACCTCATAGTCGGCGATCACTCGCACCTCGACATGATTCGCCACTTGATCGATCCATGGCGCGTACAATGGCGACTCTCTCGCTTCGCGCCAGAGAATTCCCACAACGGGGCGATGACATGAGTTCGATGGATTTGGTAATTCAGTTGTCACGATGTTTGCTCGGATCAATTCCTCATTCGTTGCGTCACTTGCGCCGGACACCCCTCAAGGATCCAACAACTTTTGCGGCACTTATTCTAGTTCAACGGGCCGCTGGAAAAATGGGGTAGCGCAGCTCACCAAACGACCGTACCAATCCTAGGCCGACTTCCTGTCGCGCGTTTACCAGAACGATCACAGCCGCACATTTGTCCGAGTATCATCCCGAATCGGCTTAAGCCAACCTTGCTCGAACCAAGTCGTGAAAGTGCACCATCCCTACGATGCGGTGGCCGTCGACCACTGGCAAAACCGTCACACGACAAGACTCCATCATGGCTAACGCCGCTGCCGCCAAACCTCCCGGAGAACAAGTCCGCGGATTGCTTGTCATAAACTCTTCGACTGGTTTGTCTAACGGGTTCTCGAACTTTTGAACCGTTCTGCGAATGTCGCCGTCGGTAATTAGTCCCAAGAGCTGACCGGTAGACGCAGCAATCATGGTTGCACCCAGCGATTTCTTTGTCATTTCGATGATGGCGTCACGCAGGGTCGCGTTTGCTGGTACGATCGGCACTTCAGACCCAGTATGCATCAACTCCGCCACACGAACTCTCAACTTGCGTCCCAGACTTCCGCCAGGGTGCAACCGCGAAAAATCCTCGATGGAAAACCCGCGTTTTTGCATGACAACGATTGCCAAAGCATCGCAAACGGCCATCGCGGCAGTCGTGCTGCAAGTTGGCACCGGCCATTGGTCAATAGCCTCCTGTGGGACACGAATGTCCAACACAACCGAGGCGACTTTCGTCAACGAGTTGTCGTTTTGTTGAGTGAACGCAATCACCGAGACATCCCACGGACGCACGGTTTCGACCACTCGAAGGACCTCGTCCGTTTCCCCGGAATACGATAAGGCAAAGACTAGATCTTTGGCGGTGATCATACCGAGATCACCGTGCAGGGCCTCGGCAGGCTGCACGAACATCGCCGGACTACCTAAACTGGCAAATGTCGCTGCCGCTTTTCTTCCGACGGCTCCCATCTTGCCCATTCCAACAAAGACGCAGCGACCATTGCAGTTATGGACGAGTTCAACCGCACGTCCAATCGCCATGCCGTCGATCTGGTGGGACAGATGAACGATCGCGTTGGCCTCTCGTTGCAAAACATCCTGAAATGTTTGGCGGTCCGACTCATTGATCATGAGAGAGTCCCGACAGAGTCTAGTTGAGATGCTTTTGATTTTTCCAAGGCCGACACGCAAGTTCGAATCAAAACGTCTCGCTGGATCGGTTTGGTTGCAAAGGCATCGCATCCGGCTGAAATGCATTTGGCTTCATCACCGCTCATCGCATGCGCGGTCAAGGCGATGATGGGGCGATCCCAGCCTTTTCTTCGCAGCGCGGCTGCCAAGTGATAGCCATCCATTTCCGGCATTTGCATGTCAGTGATGACCAAGTCGAACGCGGGGACGTTTAAAGGTGCTTCGATCGAACCGCCGATCGTCAATGTTTCCAATGCCAAACGACCATTGTCCACAATCGTGACTTGCGCTCCAGCGCGCCGCAAATGAAACGCGATCAATGCTTGATTGTCTGGACCGTCTTCTGCCAAAAGGATGGTACGGCCCGACAAAGGAGTTGCGACCTGGCGTGGCACGGAAGGCCGCTCGGTCAGCGACGCCGTCGGTCGCCCCGCGCCTGCCGGAACGAATTCGGTCCCCGCCTGAATCCGGGCGGGAAATCGTAGTGTGAATCGCGAGCCCTCACCCAATCGACTATCGACTGTCAAACTGCCTCCGAGTAGTTCGGCATAGGACCGGGAAATGCACAACCCCAAACCCGTCCCGCCGAATTTTCGCGTGGTGCTGTTATCGGCCTGAGTAAATGGAGAAAACAACCGAGACAATTGCTCGGGGGACATCCCAATTCCAGTATCGACGACGACAATCTCCAATTCTGGGGCTGCCTCTAAGTTCAACATTCGAGTTTCAATCGTGACTTTCCCCGATTTCGTAAACTTGATGGCGTTGCCAACCAGATTCACCAACACCTGTCGGATGCGATTGGGGTCACTGTAGATTACGGCAGGCAGGGCCGTCAAACGGGTATTTTCGAGTTCCAACTTCGCCGCTTGGGCTCGACGTTTCATCAACGACTCCACGTCAGACAATACTTGATCGATTCGAGTCGGAATTTCTTCAATCTCGACTTTACCAGCTTCGACTTTGCTCAAGTCCAAAATGTCGTCGATCAATTGCAGGAGGTGTTGTCCGTTTCTAAAGATCGTCTGAGCGTATTCGATCGTTTGCTGCTCCGTCAAATTGACGGAGGAATCGCACAACAATTCGGCGTAACCTGAGATCGCTGTCATCGGCGTTCGAATCTCATGACTCATATTCGCCAGAAACGTACTTTTCGATCGATTCGCAGCCTCCGCCGCATTCTTGGAAGATTCTAGTGCCGCTTCATATTGGCGTTGGGCCGTTAGGTCGCGAAGAAAAATACACAACCGAGTTTTGCCGGAAATCGTGATTTGCCGGATGGTTAGATCCACCGGAAACAACCGACTGTTGCGGTGCAGGGCCGTCAAAGCCGTTTGACCATTGAGTAGTTTGGAGGAACCAGATACAAAAAACACGTCCAACTCGTGTTGAATCGACTGCTGGATCTCCCGCGGAAAAATCGTCTTGATGAAGTTCTGCCCCAACACATCGGTCCGGCGATAGCCAAATAGCTCTTCGGCTTGTTGGTTCCAGTCGACAATATCCGCGTTCAGATCGCAGAGAACAACCGCATCTTGGACTGTTCCTAATATTGCGGAGTTCGCAGCAATCAAATCCAGCGCCTGCTTGTCAGCGGCCAGACGCATCCTTTGTACAAACCAAGCCAAGACACCGGAAGTCAAACTAAGTGCCAAACCGACCGACAAGGCGACTCGCGCTACCTGATGAATTCGAGACAAACGTGCGATGTAATTCTGGGCGGTCGTATCGACACCCACAACACACTCCAACCGGCCACTGGGATCAAAAACGGGTGCATACGCGGAGATAAACTTCCCCCACTGATCTTCATAGTACGACTCGGAAACTTGCACGCTTTGCGTTGCAAACGCAGCCAACATCGCCGAATCCGGTTCTTCCACAGCTTCGCCAAGGTTTGCTTGGTCAATCACGCCGTCGCCGTCGCCGTCGATCGGCTCCGCAGCATCCGCAATCCACACCAGTCCCGCTTCAGACTCGCGAACCGTATAGATAAATCGAAGATTCGGCGAAACCTGCAGAATTTCACGAAAAGGCTGAACGACTGCTTTGTAACTCTCGTCATTCTGCTGTCGGGCGTGTTTTAGTTGGCGGTGAGCTGCCCAATCCAAGCGTTGAGCCGCGATTTTCACGACCGTCGTCAACTCCTCGTCAAGGGTTTCCTTGACGACGTTTTTCGCGACCGCCTCGGCCAACCAAACACAGGGCACGATTGATATCAACGTGAACAAACCGACCCCGACTCCGAACAATATCGGTGCTAAATCCCAACCGTTTCCGTGAATGGAACGGTTTGTTCGCGAAGAGAATACACTCAGCGAGTTTTTCGACGGGTTTCCCGAAGTACCGCTGACTTCCGGTTTAATTGATTCACGGTCATTCGCCACAGGACCACCTTGTACGCAAAGGAATGCGCCGGGGACATATCGAATGGCGCGTTCAACGATACGCCACATCATGCGCGAGACCCGCGGAACGACCGCCGAACGACTGCGGCGTTCGATTCTATCGTCGTCATATTTGCTACAATCCACACAGCCTGTTCGATTTCTCGCAACTCGAAAGGAAGATTTCACTAGCGTGGGCGACAAGAGAATCACAGCAATTCGTTCAGTGACTTCTGATTTCGCTCCGGCGGATTCCAGCAATTTAGAGTGGAGTTGTTGCCGGTTGAATCTTGGGCTGCGGCGGTTTCATTCTTTTTCGATCGGCTTCGTTTGGCCCGCCGCCAAATTGACGCCAGTAGCGCTCGGCAAACGGGTTCAACTCCGGTCCCACCGTGTCTTCATTGCATAAGCTTGGCTGGATTTCGCTCCACCATTTCTCGAATACTGCACTTAATTCGCTGACGATCAGCGGATGCTCCGAAGTGAGATCGTTTTGTTGTCCGGGGTCTGCTTCCAAATCAAACAACTGCCATTGCGGTTCCGCAGCACCTCGCTCACTGACCAAGCTCCAACGACGATTGCGAACCGCGACGCCACGATACTTGAATTGATTGGGGTCCGAAAACTTCGGCCATCGTCCCACATGGGTAATCAAGTAACGATCAGGCATTCGCGTTTCAGGATTTTCGAGCAATGGCAATAAACTGCGGCCTTCGACCTGAGCTTGGATCCGAGCGTTCATTGTGGCACCGGCAATCTCGACCAAGGTTGGGAAAACATCCAAGTGGGCTGAGAGCTCCGCGCAATCGGCTGGAGCGAGTCTCCCCGACCAAGACCAAAACGAAATCGCTCTGGTTCCACCAATCCACGGACTGCCTTTAGCGCCGCGCATTCCGACATTGTAAACGCGTTGCCCGGCGGAGGTGCCATTGTCATTCATGAAGATCAACAAGGTGTCCTGTTCGATACCTAGTTCTTGCAACTTCTTAACCACCGCTCCCACGTTCAGATCAATGTTGTGCAACATTCCGTAAAAATTAGCCACATCCGGATCGGGAGTCGTGTCCTTGTACAGCGCGAAATCTTCAGGCTTCGCCAGAAACGGATCGTGAGGCGTGTTGCTTGGCAGGAAAGCAAAAAAAGGCTGACCAGAATGATGCTGCTGTTCGAGCCATTGGATCGCTTCGCCATAAAAAACGTCCGTACAATACCCTTGAGTCTTTAGGAATTGATGATTGTGCCAGATCCATGGATCGAAGTAAGAGTTTCCTGGTACATCACCGCAGGAACCAGGGAATATTTGACCGATACCGCCCGCTCCATGAATGAACACCTCGTCAAAGCCACGCTGGCTCGGTAGATAAGCGTCCTCGTCACCCAGATGCCACTTGCCAAAGATGCCTGTCTTGTATCCAGCTGACTGCAGCGTCTGGGCAAGCGTCGTTGCCTCCAAGTTCAATCTTTCGCGCTCATGGATTGTGTGTGTCACACCGTTGCGAAACTCGTGCCGTCCGGTCATCAACGCGCTTCGCGTCGGAGAACATGTTGGACTGACTTGAAAGTTGGTAAAGCGAACGCTTCGCGAATGCAAATGATCCAGATTCGGCGTCTTCAATATTGGATTTCCATGGGCCGACAAATCGCCATATCCTTGATCATCAGTCAAAAAGAAAATGATGTTCGGGCGCCGCCCTTTTAGCGATGATGACAGGCCGACTTTTTTCGCTGCCTCGGAACTCGTCGTGATGGCGACTGCCTTTTGACCTGAGACGACGACCTGCCGCGCGGTTGGTTCGATCGCGACGCTTTGGATCCTACCGACACCGGTTTCAATCGCTGCGAGGATCTTCAACGAATCGGACTCCAAACGATACAAAGTTCCATTCTCGCAACCCACAACAATGGTGTTCGAATTGCCGTCCCATGCACCTGTTACGGGAACACTTGGCAATCGTTGAAATCGGATCAGGCGTCCAATTTCCGGCTGCCACAGTCGGACCGTTTTGTCTTCACCGATCGAGATCATCCGCCGGACCCGTTGTTCCGCTCCGTTGGGTTCGAGCAGAATCTTTACAACAGAACCCAAGTGATTGTCAAAATGTCGTTGCACCAAACCTGTCGAGGCATTCCACAATCGAACGGAATGATCCACCCCAGCGGACAGGACTTGATCTATACCCCAGCACCGAACGCTCAACACCGGTTTGGAATGTCCGGCAAATGTGGACACCGCTTGATTTGCGTTCCAATCCCAGACCACGACCGTTCCATCAAATCCGGCCGTCACCAAATGTCTCTCTTCCGCAGACCAATCCACTTGCATGATGACATCGTCATGCAATTCGGCGGTGTGGACTAATTGATTCGAGCTCGAATCCCATACTTCTACGATGCCAACCTCGCCCGGAGTGCCCCCCGCAACTGCCACCCGTTGGCCATCTGAAGAAACGCTGATGTCGTAGATTGCTTCCAGTTTCGTGGGGAGATGCCCCCGCAATTCGCGACTTGGAAAGTGCCAATACCTTAAACTGGAATGAGCCCCACCGAAAAGAAATTGACCGTCCGCCGAAAAGGCTACAGTCGTTAGTGGCGATTCGGGAACGAACCATTGTTCGCAGACCTCATGTTCGGCAGGCGCTTGCGCCATTGCGCATGGATCGTTTCCTGCGGTCATGACAGATAGGACGCAGCAAACGATCCGAATCTGCCATAATAGGCCTTGCATCACGTCAGTCCTTTGATCCATTGGCCACCTTGATTCAATGGGACGGGTCGTCCAGCCGGGGTGATCAGCTCGCTGGACGGATCCAAGCCCAACAGCTTGTAGATGCTAAACGCCAAGTCACGGGGAGTTATCGGCTGTTCCATTGGGCTTTCACCGTGGCGATCACTGGAGCCAATGACTTGTCCGCCGCGGATTCCACCTCCAGCCATGACCACGCTAAAGACGCGCGGCCAATGATCGCGACCACCTTGAGCATTTAGTTTCGGGGTCCGGCCGAACTCGCCCATCACGATCAACAACGTTTGGTCCAAGAGGTTTCGTTCCGCCAAATCCCGTAGCAAGGCACTAAATCCCAAATCGAAAGTCGGAAGCAAGCCCACGCCGGGCATCGCTCCGCTGTAACCCGACTCGAGTTGCAACACGAGATCCGCATGGGTGTCCCAGCCAGAGTAATTGACGGTCACAAACGGAACGCCGCGTTCCACCAATCGTCGCGCCAGCAAGCAACTCTGACCGAAGGTTTGAGGTCCATAGCGCTGCCTAACTACATCGGGCTCTTGCTCCAACTCAAACGCCGCCTTGGCCTCCGGCGACGTCATGAGGCGGAACGCTCGGTCAAAGTCTCCCTCAGCCGGGACGTTGGAATTTTCGAGCTTAGCCTGCGCCTCTTCCAACTGTTTCAAATAGGCACGTCTTCGAACGAGTCGCTCCGCATCAACGCTAAACGGTTCGAGATTATTCACCCGAAAGCCAGGTTGGGCCGGATCTCCTTGAGTTGAAAAAGGCTTCATATTGCCACTCAAAAATCCTGCGCCAGCCGACCCCGCGTTTGGAATCGCGACGTATGGCGGCAAGGCCTCGACGTGCGGATTCATTTTCGCGATCACAGCCCCATAAGACGGATAGACCAACGATGGTGAAGGCTCGTATCCAGTCAACAGATAATGATTAGCCAACCCGTGTTCACCCAACGGTGAAGTCACCGACCTTAAGATCGCGAACTTATCGGCCAATTGAGCCGTCGCTCGCAGGTGTTCGCAAATTTCAATTCCAGGAACCTTTGTGCGAATCGAACGAAATGGACCCCGAACTTCAGTCGGCGCTTGGGGCTTGAGATCCCATGTCTCTAAATGACTGGGACCACCGTCCAGCCATAACAAAATGCACGACTTGAGCGGTGTGATGGATTTCAACGTCTTGGCCGACGTCGTTCCACCAAAACCAGGCAGTGCCAATCCCAAGCTGGACAACACCCCGATTTGGAGAACATCGCGACGTCGCAGGAAGCTGCAGCGAGTCGATTGCATGGTTTACCTCTCCCGAAATTCTCGGCTATTCAACAAACTCCACACAAAGTCTTCCACCCGTTGCCTTTGCTTCGCGTGATTATCATCGACCAATTCACGACCCCAGTATTCCAACTCTGCCTCCGAGGCCGGCCGCGACAGTGCGACCAAATACCATTCCGCAATGATCTCTTCGATGGTCTTGCCCGCCAGAAACTGCTTGCCCAACCGTCCTTCCGGTGTCGTCAACCAACCATTAAAGATGTCCCCATTCAACAAGAGCAATTGAGCCGCCAAACCTAAGCTACCATCATGGTTTCTTTCACATGAAAGGCCCTCAGGACAACGCCCCAACACATCGAGTATTGGAGCCTCGCCATCCGAATTCACAAAATGGACGGCTCGTTGCTTGAACAGGGAATTTGCCTCATAAACGCCCCAGGCATCCCGAAGGGCATCGAACAACAAAGCCGCTTCCAGTGGACGTTTGTAGGCATGCGAATAGAAACGGTCGTCTCTTTCATTGCCAGGCAGAACCAATTTGGACCGCGCGTAAGTATCGGACAGCGCGATCAATCGTAGCGTATGCCGCAATCGAAAACCGTTTGCCGCAAAATCACGAGCCAATGCATTTAGCAATTCGGGGTGCGACGCCGGATTGGTGGCGCGCATGTCGTCAACCGGTTCAACCAACCCCCTGCCAAACATGGCTTGCCAGACGCGATTGACGGTTACTTTCGCGAACAAATCGCGTTCCGCATCCAAGACCCAATCGGCGATGTGATGACGTTGGTCTCCCTCGAACTCTAGGTCTCTAAGACCAGGAATTCGTGGCACAGCGGGTGCTAGGGTCCGAAGATTAGTGACTTCACCGCGAGCGGCCAATTGGACGATTTGCCCGCGTTGGAGTTTGGCGAACACCGCGGCCAACCCGTGATAGTCGTCCTGCGTCCAGCGGTCCAACGGGTGATCATGGCAATTCGCGCACCCCAAGCGTGTGCCCGCAAAGAACTGGGCCACAAGTTCCGCATGCTCACGCGCGTCACGGACCATGCGGCCAAAATTCGCTGGCCCGACCGTCTGCGAATCACCCAGCGAAGTCAGCAGCGCCCGCGCCATCTGATCAAAGCCCGAATCATCGATGATGACTTGATGCAACCAATTATAGTACGTCTCCAAAGACCGATCGGTGTCACCCAACGATTTCAATCGCAACTCGCTCGCCAAGCGCCAAGTCCAATAATTCGCGTAGTCCGGACTATGTAGCAATCGCTCGACAACTTCCGCGCGAACTCGATCTCGCGACCCAGCTCCCATTTGCTGCAACGTCTCCACGACGATCGTCGACGTTGGCAAGCGGCCCGTCAGGTCCAGATGAACGCGACGCAGCCACTGGGCATCTTCAGCCAACGGCGATGGCGGAATCCGCAGTCGGTCCAATCGTTTGAGTATTTCGCGATCGATCGGGTTTTTAGCGGACTGCCAAGCCTCGTTCGGTAGAGCATCGCCCAGCGGGGCGGATAATTGAATTGGGATCACTTGATTCATGTAACGAGCCAACAGTACATGCTGACCCGCTTGTTGTAATTCGACCTCACCGTTGGAATCGACACGAATTGCCGAAGTATCGGTCGAGATCCAAGTGACATAGTCCGTCACCACCTGTCGCGTCCCATCTAAAAACTGTGCTTCGACTTCGAATCTCGTCTTGGCAGGGACTGAAGAAAAAAACGCATCGGTTTCATTTGCAGACAAACGCTGCAATGGTGCCGTGACTGGGCGCGGAGCGCCACGCTTGATCCAGTCCTTGATCATCAAAGTCTCTGGCCCGTCGGAGTCAAATAGCACATCGCCGCCGTGTTCTAAATCTCCGGTTGGTTTTCGAATCAACAGGCTTCGCTCCGGCCGGAGAGGGTTAATCCGGCGCCCGCTGAACTCCGATGCGATGGCGCGATGATCGGCAGCAGGATCCGCGCCAAATAGCGACAAGTGAAAATCGCCGCGCCCGGCTGCCGCTCCGTGACAACTTCCCGCATTGCAGCCGGCTTTAGTTAGCAGAGGTAGAATCTGACGATCGAACGATAGCTCGTCATTCGCCGAAGCGGGCCCAGGCCACCCGCCATCGAAGATCGCCAACCAAGCCACCAGTAGCCAACGAGAATCAAACATCGGCAATCCGCCTCCGCTACTGATTTTTTGGGCGTGGCTCCGCACCGAATTGATCGGCCCACTTTTTGAAATACTCTTGAGTCTTGCCGGTGCCATAGTTTCCCAGGACCCCTGCTTCGACAATGGCTCGACAAGCTTCGCCCAACTTCTTGCGAATCGCTTCATCTTGGAGCGCCGTTTGCTCGACCTTTTCGGCCGCGGCCACTATTTGCTCATCCGTGGCGTTTTTGTTTAACATCGGTTGCAGTAGCGGCCGCAAGTTGGGTTCGTTGGCCGCAGACGCTTCACGCTGCATGCCTTGTTCACCAATCAAATCCGATAGCTTTGGAGTATCACCACCAGCCACAGCAACAATGGCGTCCACGACTTTGGGTAAATCACTCGGCAGGCTCGGCTGCACTAGCGCGAAGTTGGCGGTGACTCGACCTTCTTTGGCAACCAGAATTGTCAATTCGACATTTCGATTCAATCCGTAATTCCCCGGGCCCTCTTGGCCTTCTACTGAAACCCCCGTCGGCACGCCCGGTGTCAAGGCATGCTTGATCCGATGGATCGTGGCTTCTGCGGCTGTCGGATCCGCATCCAGAAAAACTACCGCAGTCCGTAAACCTGTTGAGCTTCGCTCGTGAGTGAATCCTGTCAGCGTGCGCGTCAAACCGATTACAGGACGGTTGACGACATGGACGAAGACCAAAACCAACGGCCCCCCAGACGCCTCCGCGACCAAATTCATTTCTCGGCCGGAAGACTCGACCAACAGTTCACGAAACTCGAACTCGGGAAGCTCTTCACCGACTTGCGGCCCGGAAAAAACAGCCGCGGTCTGGGGTGCCTCGTCTTGCGCGGCTATCGAAAGAGTTGGCATCAGATACAGCCCGCAAATGAATGCGGCACTTGAAATCAATGGTTGCGAACCCAGCAGGCCCCAACAAACAGCCATCGACCGCAACTTCCCTTGAAGGCACAACGCCATACCCAGCTCCTCGCTTCACTTGGCCGAAGTTTGGTCTTGAGTGGAAAAACCGAGCGGCTATCCCAGCGATCGGAAAACTCAAGTCGGATGCTCACGCCAGCGACAAGCATAGTCGATCCTGACGCGGCTGCAACGGTTCCAGACATCGCGGCCCAGTCCCGGCCAAGTGCTCGTTCACACAGAGGCACGAATCCATAGGCCCACCACAGCCCCGGTTGCTCGGCTCAAAATAGGTCCGTTACGGGTTTTGTCTCGGGGCGCCGCCAAGCTGTTTCCGGAATCGCTTGCGGGGAATTGGCGGAACACTCTGTATAGTGGGCTCCGTATGGTCGTTGTCGATGGTGGCGAATCCCGATAGAATCCGGATCGGTCAGGGTTGACCGAAAAGTAATGGATCACGAAGCGAATCGGCTTGACACGAACCCACGCGGCGAAGCTGGCAAAATACGACGGATCTTCAAGTCGGAAGTTGGCGGTAATTGAAGCGCGGCGACGAACTCGGGCCCCGTGAAACGTTACGAATAACCTCAAGAGTTGTTTCAAAAGTAGTCTTTGGCACCAAAGTAGGATTCATGAGCGAAAAGGGTTCACTTTCGTACAAGTCAGCTGGTGTCGACTTGGACATCTATCGCGATTCGATGAGTCGGTTGCCAAAGTTGATGCAGCGAACATTTTCGCCGCGTGTGCAACAGTGGCCGGGTGGATTCGCGGGCTTGTTTCGATTGGACTTCGAGCCGGGCTTGTTCTCTCGAAATTACGAAGAGCCCGTTTTGGTCGCGGGTAGCGATGGGGTCGGGACCAAGCTGGCAGTGGCGAAGATGATGAATCGCCACGAGACCATCGGAATTGATTTGGTGGCCATGTGCGTCAACGACGTCATCTGCTGTGGGGCGGAGCCATTGTTTTTTCTGGATTACGTGGCCATGAGTCACGATGATCCGCAACGGCTAGAGGAAATTGTGAAAGGCATTAGCGACGGGTGCGTGCAATCCGATTGTGCCTTGCTGGGCGGTGAAACGGCGATCATGCCTGGGCTCTACCAAGGTGACGACTATGATTTGGCGGGTTTTTGCGTTGGCGTGGTGGAAAAGAAGAACTTGATCCAAGGACAACACATACAAGTCGGCGATGTGGTATTGGGCATCGGATCTGCTGGATTTCATTCCAACGGTTATAGCTTGGTTCGAAAAACCGTGTTTGAACATGCGGGCTTATCGATCGATTCACCGACAGGCTTTTCGTCCGAGACCGTTGGTGAATGTCTGCTCCGTCCGACGAAGATTTACGCCCGCCTTGTCCGGAGCATCCGTGCTCGATACAAGGTCAAAAAAGTGATCCATGGCATGGTCCACATCACGGGCGGAGGATTGCCCGAAAACGTGGACCGGGTACTGCCCCCAGGCACCGCGGCCGAGATCGACTCGAAGTCCTGGACACCAGCTCCCGAGTTCAAATGGCTGCAAGAACTAGGAGGAATCCCCGACGCGGAAATGTTTCGGGTCTTCAATATGGGAATTGGTTTCGTATTGATCGTGAGCGCCCACTTCGCGGCCAGTATTTTGGCAGCGGTGCAAGCGCAAGGTTATTCGGCCTGGCAAATCGGCCAAATTGTCCCGGGAAACCAAAACGTTGTGATTCACTAAGATTCGAGAGGCGGACGTTGGCAAAGCTTGCTCAATTTAGCGGTTTTTTCCAGTAAATTCTGTTTTTCCAATGAAATTCCAATTCAAGATCGGTTGTTCGATGTGGACATTCAACCCGAGCAGCAATAGAATGAGCTTAACGAGCCTAGGTGAGAATCAGCAGCATTCGGGCGGGCTTTTCAGAATGCGTGCTTCCATTGAAGGGGCGGGACAGTTAGACTGATACGGGTTCGTTACTTTTCCATGAGCAGCGTGCAAGCATTTTCGGGGCCGGAGAAGAGTGATTATGGAGATTCGTCTCAAGGTCATTGGCGGAAAAAATGATGGGAAAGAGATCCCAGTTCAAGTCGCTGATTTTGTGATCGGGCGGGGCGAAACCGCTCATTTGCGACCGGCGAGTGATCTGGTTAGCCGCAAACATTGCTCCATTCTGACACAGCAAGGCAAAGCGGTCCTGGTTGATCATGACAGCCGCAACGGCACGTTTCTGAATGGCGAGCCAGTCAAGGGCCAGGTGGATTTGAAGCCGGGTGATCGACTGCGAGTCGGCCGCTTGGTATTCGAATTGGTGATTGACATCGGCCAACCAAGTGTGAAGCGTCCCAAAGTGGATGGTGTCGCGGATGCGGCCCAACGCGCCACGGAAGCGACCGAGAATTTTGATGATGATTCGATTTCTGGTTGGCTTTCGACCGTGGACGAGTCGGCTCATGCGGTCGATCAAACGAAGCAATTCAGTTTGGATGACGCAAAACTTCAGCTTTCCGCGGAGACGCTAAACGCGGGACTGGATTCGACCATCGTCGCGGACAAAGACGAGTTGTTGAAACAGGCCAAAGAAGCTCAAGAGCGGGAAGCCGAAGCCAAAGCCAAGAAAAAGGTTCCGGGCAAATTACCTGACAAAGCGCGTCAAATTTCCGACAACAGTAAAGATGCTGCCACCGAAGTTTTGCAGCGTTTCTTTAACAGACGGTAATATTTTTGCGACGTGCCAGTGGGACCTAGGGTAAAGCATCCGAAGTTTTGTTGCCAAGAACGATGCAATATGTTCGAATGGACCGTGAGCTTAAATCGGAGCGGGCGGTCCTACGGCAAGAGTGTGACTTGGCATGACTGAAGACGCGGCTTTCGACATTAAAGGTGTTGTTGCAGGGTGCTTGGCTGGGCGTGAATCCTCGATGATCGCGTTGGTCCGTCATTATCACGGACTGGTATTTAGCCTTTGCCTCCGCTTGCTTGGCCAGCGACAAGACGCCGAAGATGCGACGCAAGAAACATTCTCCCGAGTCTTGCGGAGCCTTTCTCAATGGGATTCGACTCGACGCTTCGAACCCTGGCTCTTGACCGTCGCTGGTAACCGTTGCCGGACCAAAATGGCCAAGCGCCGGCGTCAGGTAAGCCACTCCATGGAAGACTGCGACCAAATCGAATCGGCAACGACCGATTCTGGGCTGATCCTGGAAGAAGTGCGGGCCGGTCTGCGACTGCTACGCGAAGAATATCGAACGGTGTTTATCAAGTTTCATTTGGAGCATCGTTCTTTTGAGGAAATTGCCGAAGATTTGGGCATGCCCTACGCAACCGTGAAGACCTGGTGCCACCGTGCTCGTAAGGAGCTGGCTGATATCCTGTCCCGGCGCGGAAATTTACTTCGCGAGGCAGGATTAGTTTGAATCGAAGCCCGTCGGTGACGGGTAAGCAAGTCCGAACCAGTTCCAGCGTACGTCGGCGGGCGTTTATGATGCCCCGCAGACTTTAGTTTGCTTTGGTAATTGGAGAAACCTGAAGGGCCACTTTGAATTCGAGCAAAATGATGGATTGCAATAGATTCGAAACACATGTTAATGACTTGCTGGATGCTCGCCAGCCGCTCGTGTTGGATGAGTTGGCATTCGAGCACCAACTTGGGTGCGACTCGTGCAGTCGACTGTTCGATGTTTACTATCAGATGGCGAATTTGACCGCTGGGCCGGCCTCCAAAGAGCAATTGCTTCGTATGCCGGGTGTTGACCCCAGCATAGAAGCCGAGGACCTTAGCCCCGTCACGCCAACGCGGGTCTCGCAATTGATCAGTCAATGCTTGCTGGACAATCGCGGCACGGGAATCGATGTCGAGGAACCAATTCTTGCACCCTTGGCGTTTGGCGGTTCGGTGACAAGCAAAGTCGTGGCTAATTCGGGGAAAAACCCGAGGGATCGCGGTAGGTTTCGCTCCCGTTCGAGTTTGTTTACGGCGCTGTCGTTGGGATTTTGTGCGGTGGTCGGGTTCACGGTTTACCGTTTCACCGTGACTCCCGACGGTCAAGGGCACGGGCTGCAAGCTGGGATCATCGCTTCCGAGGGTCCTGAACCGAAATCAGCAGACCGTCCAGAAAATCCCGGCGTCGCCGACACGGCCATCGCAGCCGCAAATCTTCAGCAGTTGGCAGAAAGCTGGGATGAGTCCATCGTGGACGAATCGGTCGTCGCCTTCGACCGTGGGTGGCAGCAAATTGCGGTAGGTCGGGTCAGGGCTCATCAATTGCCGGGCATGCAACCGGCCGTGTATCCAATTACGGGAGCGGTCGAAGCTTTTCGCAAGAACATGATCGTGCGAAATCCCAATGGGTTGGCGGCGGGACTTCGCTGGTAGTGAGAATAAAGGGAGTGATGCTTGTGCGATTCTGCTCTGTTTTCATTTGGACGAGCATCGGCTTGATCATCGGTTTGGGAGAACAAGCGGCTTGGGGGCAAGTCACCGTGCAATTGCCTCAGTTTCGTCGCTTTCAAGTCAATGGCTCGGTCATGGTCCCAGACGGGGGCTCGGCCTACATGGGCGGCATTAGTCGCTCGGGCGCTGGAAGTCGGCAATCGGGAGTCGTTCCGTTCCGTCCATTCGCCAATCGAACCATCGGTGGTGAATCCGGAAATGCCGTCGTGGTAACGTCCGTCGAAGTCTTTAGTCTGCGAGATATGGAAGCGCAGTTAATGGGACAGCTGAGCCCCGAATACCAGCAACAACTGGCGATGGAATCCGTCGCCACTCGCGGGAAAGCCTCGCAACAATTGGCCGATGACCAAGCGAAATTCTCGGCGTTGGTGAAGAATAAGACCGACGCGAAAATCGAAAATGCGAAGGCAGATGTGCGTTGGGCGCGAAAATTTGCGGCAGAAGGCAATCGCCCGGCGGCTGATATGTTTTATCGCCAAGCAATCAAGGCACTCCCAGCCGAACTTGCTGAACTTGCGAGCGAAGAACACCGAAAGTTTCTCGACTCGAGTCGCATCCGCTGAATCAGAACCAAGAACGAACTTGGATACAACCATCGCATGGTAGTTCAGCGGCCCTCACAAGATTGGCCGGTTTTTGATCATCGAGTGCTGGGTCCATCCATTAGCCTCATTCGTCTTGGCAGTTGGCACAACTCCCCTTGAGCAGCACCTCCGTAACCTTTCCCACTTTCTTCAATTCTCGGTTCTCTTTGGTTAATGGTCGAATGTCCACGGGCTCCAAACACGTGATCTCCCCACAATCCAAACATAAGAAGTGAGGGTGCGGCGTCGGAGTTGCGTTGTGATTGTGACGGTTGGCCATCTCGTACCGCCACACGTGGTCGCCCAAGTCCAAGCGTCGAAACAACTCCGCCTCGGCCATATCGTTTAACGCTCGAAAAATGGTCGAAGCGTCCGAGCCACTTGATGACAGTTGTTCAACCAATTCCGCGTGAGTCAAAGGTCGGGCCGTGGCAAAAATAACTTGCAATACGGAAATTCGCGCAGGCGTGGCGCGCAGCCCTGTCTCTCGAATCAACTGCCTTGCTTCATTCGTGTCTAAAGAGTGACTTCCCATGTGGTGCGTCCTGTTGCAGTAGCGGATCCGAAATTTCCTCGATCTGACATGTCGCTGAATGCGTGCAACTTGAAAATCAGCGATCCTCTCATCGCAACGGCAAGCTAACGATAATGATGCTGGTTCGAACTGCCTCGTCGATTCGCGAGTCCCCCACTAGATGTTGAGGCGTCACACCAGAGATGCATGATAGCCCAGGATGATTGCAAATGCAAACCAGTTTCGATATTATCAACACAGAGTAGTCTTCGGACCTGGGTTTAGTTTTCCAGAAGTTGCATTACAATTCGCGGGCGAATAGACCGCTTTTATGGGGTAAATCACGGGGGCCCGATCATTTCGAGAGTTGGGGCGATTGCCTATGAATCCGTCAAGCGACACCGATTGCCTCTATGATTACGACGTCATTGTCGTGGGCGCAGGCCATGCCGGTACGGAAGCGGCAATGGCCGCAGCCCGGTTGGGGGCTCGCTGCGCCCTGTTGACCGCTAACCTCGATACGATCGGGCAAATGAGTTGCAACCCGGCGATTGGCGGGGTTGCGAAAGGACACATCGTACGTGAAATCGATGCCTTGGGCGGAATCATGGCCCAAGCAATCGACAAAACGGGCTTGCAGTTTCGCATGCTCAATCGCAGTAAGGGTCCCGCGATGCACTCGCCGCGGGCTCAAGCAGACAAGAAATTGTATCAGCGCGAGATCAAACGCTTGGTCGAGAATTGTCCATTGGTGGACCCCCGCCAAGAGACCGTACTCGATCTGCTCACCGAACCGACTAGCGAAGGGCTAAAAATTGTCGGAGTTTCAGTACAAGGCGGTGCGATTTATCGAGCGCCGGCTGTGGTACTGACGACGGGGACGTTCTTGCAAGCAGTCATGCACACGGGCGAAGCGAAAACGGCTGGCGGGCGCGCCGGTGAAGGGACAACGTCCGGAATCAGCGGAGCATTACACCGACTTGGCTTCACCGTTCGTCGATTCAAAACTGGAACCCCCGCGCGATTGAATGGCCGTACCATCGATTACGCGCAGACCGAGAGCCAACCTGGCGACACGGAACCTCAGCCATTCTCATTTTTAAACGGCAAATTGGACGTCCAGCAGTTGCCGTGTTGGATCACGCACACGAATGACGCCGTTCACGAACTGATTCGAAGAAACCTGCATCGCTCGCCCATGTTCAGTGGACAGATCTCCGCCAGCGGCCCTCGATATTGCCCTTCGATCGAAGACAAAGTCGTGCGTTTCTCCGACAAGACATCGCACCAGTTGTATCTGGAACCAGAGGGTTGGGAAACGACAGAAATCTACGTCAACGGAATTTCAACCAGCTTGCCGCGAGACGTCCAAGATCAAATGATTCGCTTGATTCCCGGACTACAAAACGCGCGGATCATGCGATACGGTTATGCAGTCGAGTACGACTATTGTCCCCCCGATCAACTTTGGCCGACGTTGGAAAGCAAACTCGTGGCGGGCTTGTATTTTGCTGGTCAAATCAATGGCACGACCGGTTATGAGGAAGCCGCAGCTCAAGGATTACTGGCCGGAGCCAACGCCGCTCTGAAGCAAGCCAACAAACCCGACCTCGTCATTGAGCGAGATGCCGCGTACATGGGTGTATTGATCGATGACTTGGTAACCCGAAGCGTCGATGAACCGTATCGGATGTTCACCAGCCGCGCGGAGTATCGCTTGCTACTGCGTCACGACAATGCCGATCGTCGCCTGACGAGAAAAGCGTATGAACTGGGCTTGGTTGATGAAGCGCGGTTTCGAGTACTTGAAGAAAAAGAGCGACTGATTGCCGCTGCTCTTAAACACTTGAACGAAAATCGCCACCAAGAGCAAACGCTAGAGAAGTTCTTGCGTCGGCCAGAAACCACTTGGACGCAATTATGTGAACTCCAGCCCGTACTGGCGTCGTATCCGCCAGAAGTCGCCGAAGCGGTGAGCTTTGATGTAAAGTATGCGGGATACGTTGGACGACAGAACGTCGCCATTGAACGGCAGCGTCGTCTAAGCGACAAGCGGATCCCGACCGATTGGGACTACCAATCGTTATCGCATCTGCGGGCGGAAGCCCGGGAAAAACTAACCCGCATTCGCCCAGTCAATCTTGATCAGGCCAGTCGAATCAGTGGAATCACTCCGGCGGATATTGCGGTGTTGATGATGCATTTGAAATAGCTGGCAAGCGAACCTCAAACGTGGTTCCATTTCGTGAATCACTTCGGAGGACGCGCACCTTTCCGCGCAGGCGGTGCGTGATCGTTTTGACAAGATATAAGCCGAGGCCCGTTCCCTTCTTGCGTCTTTCCAGTTCATGTTCAAGCCTCACGAACCGATGGAAGATTCGTACTCGATCCCGCAACGGGATCCCCTGCCCATTATCTTTCACTAAAAGTTGCACCTCGCCGCGATCCGCACGGAAACGCGTCGTCACCTGAATTTGAGGCGGAGTTCCGCCATACTTGATTGCGTTGCTGATCAGATTCCCCGCCAGGATTCGCAACTCACTCTCCGGGGCCTTGATAATGCATGACTCTAAGTTCAATTCAAAAACAGCCAGGGGATGACTCTGTTGGTAATCAGCGACAATGGACCTCAGCAATGGATCAACATCCACATCGTCCATTCGTTCATGACTGATCGGTTCATCCAATCGTGCGGCCGCCAGAACTTGATTGATCATCGTGTCCAAACGTTGCGCGTCCGTCAACATCAAGCGATAGAATTCTTGGCGTTCGTCATCGGACAGGTCTTGGCGATTAAGCGTTTGCAACAATAGCTTCAACGACGCCACCGGGGTTTTTAGCTCGTGAGTGACCGCGTCAATAAAATTGGCTTGTCGCGCGGTCGAGTTGATCACTTTGATGGAAAGCACAAGGTAAGTTATGATCCCAATCAAGACCAGTAGAAACAAGATCGCACCCACGGTCAACAGAATCCAATAGAAATGCGGCGACGGATCCTGAATCGCCCAGAAAACGTTAAGGAGAACCCAACCCGTTGTCAGCAACAGGACAAGGATTATCAGTACGACGCCGAGTGTAATCGGCAGCTTGAGCGACCGACGTTCCATGATCAAGAACCGCTCCAATCAAAAGAAATTGCCATACTTGAATTTCATCGTGAGACCTGGAAGTTTAAGGTGGACCGCGTGTCTCTGGCAGCGATCGGTTGTACAAAATTCCGTGTTGGCCTCGATCGAATCTCGGCTATTGCTCCGCCTTGTTCGAATCGAGATCTTCTTCCCTGAAACATTCGCGAATCGCCTTTGTTGTAACGCATCTTCGTAGGATCAGCTCGGCATAAGGAATGGAACGCAGACGAGGCTCTTCCCCTTCGGCTGGCGGTGCGATTTGCTCCGCGCCACGGAAAATAGGCGAAATTCTTGAGACCAAACCGATCAGTCGCCCTCGATCATCAAAAACTCCAGATCCGCTGCTGCCAGCGCCAAAAGGCGCGGTCACCTCCAACCAAGTGGACTTGCCTCTCCTTTGGGTCAACGTGACGTGACGACTAACAACACCCTGAGTCAACACAAAAAACTCAGAACTCGGATGGCTTAACACAAAGGCAGGCGTGTTGGGTAAAGGCGAGTTCGTTGCGATCGGCGCTGGATAAAAAGGCCCGGTACCTTGCAAGCGAACCAAGGCAACGTCCGCCATTCGATTCGCCGCCAAGACTTCCTGGATCGCGTATCCGCGTCCCGTATAGTCCATCGCAAAGATGACTCGCGTGTCCTCGTCCCTTCGCTCAAGCACGTGATGATTCGTGAGACACAGACCATCGTCCGAGACAACGACGCCGCCGGCAATATTGCCATGCATCTCTTCGCACTTCCCACAATCGTACAACGTGCCAAACAGCAAACTGCTCTTCGCCACGTTTTCGAAACCGAAAGAATCGTCGCCAACACTTGATGCCGGACAAAGCAAATTCGACCGAGCTGGGCGGCGCACGGATTGCTGAATCGCGGCAACATCCAAACCACGTTTTTCGTTGATGATTCCTTGCCCAGCCGCCACGAATGCGTCATAAATCTTTTTGTTGTCGATTTGGCCTTGCAAGATTCCCAGTGGATCTTCCCGCACCGTTCCCGGTTGCCCAGCGGATCTCGTGTTTGGGTCAAGCAACCCAACTGCGTCGGTTCGTTGGTCGCTTTCTTGAGTTGCTAAGACTGAAGGGGACGGGGCCACAGGATTCGAACGTGCCGCGGTGGGAACACCGAAACTGGGAACGAGTCTGTCCCCCGGTGTGGTGATCAAGACCTTTGTGGGAAGCAAGACCTGGCTGGTTAGCAGGCAAGGTGTTGGGCGGTCGAAACACAGCATTCCCAAGGTCCCCAAGCCCAGCAAAACCGCGTACAAAATCCGAAGCATAGATCAAACCTTCAGTTCAGCCACATGAATTGGCATCCGGAGACGAGCGTTGGCACCACAAGAGTATACCGTCGCTCACGAAATTTTGTTGGCCATGCCGCGGCTTGAAAACAAAAATTCGTTTGGGATAATCCGATCGCGACGACGGGTTCCGACTTCCACCGTTGTCTACTCCAAATTGCTGCCGAAGGAATCCGCATGCACCTCGATCTGTCCGAGTTCACGGCTCGCCAAGCCCGCCCGTTGCGAGTCAAAATGGATGAATTCCAGCGAGAACGTCGCTTGAAGCATTTGATTTTTGCCTCTCAGCTGGAATTGGAACACTTGAATCGGCTCCAAAGACTGGCGGATATCATTCGTCAACTTTCGAAAACCAAGAAAGGCAGCGACGCACTTCGCAGCTTATTGAGTCACAAGCGAGCGATGCTGTACTTCACCCAGCCGTCGACCCGGACATTTTTGTCGTTCATGGCTGCCTGCCAAATTTTGGGCCTGACGTGTAATGAGGTTCGCGATCCGGCGACGAGCAGCGAAATGAAACGCGAATCTCCGCTCGATTCGATCCGGATGTTCAGTAGCTACTTTGATGTCATCATCATGAGAAGTCCGGTCGCTGGATTCTCGGAGTGCTGTGCGTACTTGATGAATGATCTGGAAAAGCACGAAATGCGATCGGTACCGATCATCAACGCCGGTTCCGGATCCGAAGAACACCCCACGCAGGCACTGCTGGACATCTACACGATTCAGCGAACTTTTCAATTCGACAGTGCCAACGGCACGACAGCCGGCCGCTTGCCGGACTTGAGCAAGAAGTTTCCTGGGCTGACCCCCGGCCTCAACAACAAGACCTATTTGTTTTGCGGTGATTTGGGGCGAGGACGAACCGTTCGGTCGCTTGCGACGACGCTTACAAATTACCAAAACGTGCGCATGTTTTTTGTCTCGCCAGATCACGAGAAACTGAAGCTTGATTTGGCGCTTCGCAAGAGACTGGAATCGGCCGGGGTGGAATTCCACGAATTCGATTCTCTGGATGCCACGTGGCAAAGTCAACCGATTCTCGCGTTGACCGATTGCTTGTACATGACGCGAATTCAAATGGAACACAACTCGGCAGCCGATTCGGCTGCTATGAATGAGATGGATCTTTCGCCCTACCATCTGTCCGCCGCGCGCTTGGAAAAACTCCGCGATTACGCCCCAATTTTGCACCCCTTTCCGCGGGACAGCGTCGTTCAAGAGATACCCACTTTTGTTGACGCCGATCCGCGCGCTATGTACTTTCGTCAGGCCCGAAATGGCATGTGGGTGCGCGCCGCTTTATTGGTCCATTTGTTCGATGTGGCAGACCAATTGCTTTTTTTACACAGCGATTTTTATGGTGTTTGATCGCACACCCTAACCGCGATCGAGGGAAGTGGACTCGCCCCAGGTTCCGCGACGAGCAAAGTACATGCGTACCGGAAAATCGGCGGCGGATGCTTATGCCTGCGTCTGTGCAATCGGCTCAGAAAAAATCCCAACCGCATTGGAACCCATCGCACTGGAACCCCCCGCACTGGCACCCGCCGCACTGGCACCCGCCGCACTGGCACCCGCCGCACTGGCACCAGTCGCACTGGACCCAGTGCGACCGGTCATGCGCGGTCGGTCATGTGCGGTCATCGAGCGCTGGTCGCCAGTGCGGAAACTTCGCCGCGACAACGATTTTCAACGAGACGATTCGGGACAGGGCTAATTCAGTTTGACCAGCGATTCCGCCTTCGCCATCTCGCGAATCTCTTCGGTAATCTTCATCGAACAGTATTTGGGACCGCACATCGAACAGAAATGCGCGCTCTTGAAAGTGTCCTGAGGCAGTGTTTCGTCATGATAGGCCTTTGCCGTTTCCGGATCCAGCGAGAGCCGAAACTGTTCATTCCAGTCGAATGCGAAGCGGGCACGACTGAGGGCATCGTCACGATCTTGGGCCCCGGGTCGCTTGCGAGCGACGTCGGCCGAGTGGGCCGATATCTTGTACGCAATCACACCTTGCTTGACATCTTCGCGATTCGGCAGGCCCAAATGTTCTTTGGGCGTTACGTAGCAGAGCATCGCGGCTCCGTACATTCCTGCCATCGCAGCACCAATCGCGCTGGTGATGTGATCGTACCCAGGTGCAATGTCGGTAACCAACGGACCAAGGACATAGAACGGAGCACCGTGGCACACCTCAATCTGTCGTTCGATGTTCATCTGGATCTGGTCCATCGGAATGTGACCAGGACCTTCAACCATTACTTGTGTTCCTTGCTCCCAGCCCTTCAGCACCAACTCGCCCAAAGTATCCAACTCCGCAAATTGCGCTGCGTCGCTGGCGTCAGCAATGGAGCCCGGGCGCAAACCATCCCCCAAACTCCAAGTGACATCGTACTGACGCATGATGTCGCATAGATCGTTGAAGTGTTCATACAAGGGATTCTGTTTGCGATGGGCCATCATCCACTTGGCAATCAAGGATCCGCCGCGCGACACGATCCCGGTGACACGATTGGTTGTCAGATGCAGGTGTTCCAAGAGGACCCCGCAGTGAATGGTCATGTAGTCGACACCTTGTTTGGCTTGGTGTTCGACCATGTCCAAGAAGTGTTGCGGGCGCATGTCTTCAATATGGCCTCCCAACTCTTCCAACATTTGATAGATCGGAACGGTTCCGATCGGCACCGGGCTCGCATCGATAATCCCGCGCCGAATGTTGTCAATGTCCTTCCCTGTCGAGAGATCCATCACTGTATCGGCGCCGAAGTGAACCGCGGTATGCAACTTTTCCAGCTCTTCACCAACTCGGCTTGTCACCGCCGAGTTTCCGATATTCGCGTTGATCTTGCATTTCGCGGCAATGCCGATCGCCATTGGCTCCAATTTGCCCGCCAAGTGCATTCGATTGGCCGGAATCACCATTCGTCCAGCAGCAACCTCGTCCCGAATTATCTCCGGACGTAGCTGCTCACGCTTTGCGACGTATTCCATTTCGGGCGTGATATGATTTCGGCGAGCAGCCTGAATTTGGGTTTCCGCGACCATCGGTATCTCTCCAACTATGAGCAACTCTGCGCACGGCAAGCGTTTGCCCATTCGGGCCGCATGCGAGGCAAAGACGGGAATCGAATTGAATGGGACCACACCGGTCCCGAGCGGCCTAAGCCAGCAACCCCCGATTATATCCCAGAAGTGCGGTCAATAACCAGGGTATTCGATCTTGAGAACTTTGAAGTTGATCGTGCCCTTCGGAACTTTGATCTCAACAACTTCCCCAACCTTCTTCCCGACCAATCCTTTGCCAATCGGGCTGCTGATCAGGTACTTGCCTTTGTCATAGTCTTCGTCGCCGGCACCAACCAGCGTAATGACTTCCTCTTCTTCCAAATCTTCATCGTAAACCGTGACGACGGCACCGAATCCAACCTCGTCGGTTTTGACTTGTGTTGGATCAATGATTTTCGCCATCGCCAATTGGCTCTTCATTTGGCTGATCCGTGCCACCAGCATACCTTGAGATTCCTTCTGCCCATGGTATTCCGCATTTTCCTTCAAGTCACCTTCCGCCCGAGCCGCCGCCAGTGCTTCGACGATTTTGGGAAGTTCGACATTTTCGAGGTAATCGATTTCCGCCTTCTTCTTGTCGTAGGCGTCCTGAGTCATTGGCGTAAATTCGGGCACGACTTGATTCCTTAAATTCCCACAGGAAAAGGACGAACGTTTCGGGAACAGCAACAAAAAAAGCACGTCCTTGGAAAAGTCATCCCAAGGCCGCGCCAAATCAATAAAGCCTGCTGTGATTCCCGAATTATCGGCTATTTGATGTCGTTTGTAAAGCGTCTATTTGACTGGCTCGGCACACAATTCGCCAGGCCGCCATTTTTTTGCGAACGCGACTCGAAATAAAGCGACGCGGTATCCACCATGGAAACCATCAGAGCGTGCAGAACCCCATATGGGGGCTTTCGAAACTTCGCGGTTTGTCACACAATCGAATCGTCGCAGCCATTCCGCAGTCTGATTGGCCTCAAGGGTCGATTTCAAGATTCAAGTTGAATGCAGAATGGATCCAATCGGCGTTCCCGTTGCCTATTTTCTGGCTAGTCGCATGTCGCCCAATAACTCATCGTCCAATTCCACTGTTCCGTCGCCCAACTTGCCTGGATCCGCAGCAACGCCGCCCGCGATGGCGATTGTCATGGCCGCGGGCAAGGGCACCCGGATGAAGACAGACCTACCCAAGGTCCTCGTTCCCGCATTAGGGCGACCAATACTGACCTACGTTCTCGACAGTTTGCGTGCGGCCGGGGTTGGCCGAATCACCGTCGTGGTTGGCTATCGTCAGGAGTTGGTGCGCGATGCGTTGGCCGAATATCCAGAGATTGACTTTGCCGAACAATTGCAACAGCTGGGGACGGGACACGCGGTCATGTGTTGCCGCAAGACGTTGGAGCCACATCGAGGCCCGGTCGTGATTGTGGCAGGAGATTCGCCGATGCTTCAACCGGCTTCCGTTGGCAAGCTGCTCGATACAGCCCGACGCGACCAAATGGCTTGCTTGTTGGGCACATTGCACAGTCCGGATCCCACTGGATTAGGTCGGATTGTTCGGGACTCGGGCGGAAAATTTGTTGGCATTGTTGAAGAGAAGGATGCCACCGAACAACAGCGGAAGATTACGGAAGTGAACATGAGTACTTATGTGTTTGACGCCGAAAAACTCCTCGGAGTTTTGGATGCCATCGACAATCGAAACAGTCAGCAAGAGTACTATTTGACAGACTATCCCACCAAGATGCTGGAACGAGGTTGGAAGGTTGACGCGTTGCCGGTACTCCAACCAATCGAAGCGCTGAGCATCAACACGATGGAACAATTGGCGGCGGTTGAATCTGCCATGCAAAAACATTCCACATAGAATGAAGCCCCGATGGAAGAGTTGAAAATATTCTCTGGCCGAGCCAACCCGCAACTGGCTCAAGACATTTGTCAGTCGCTCAACATCATGTTGGGCGACTGCACGTTGTCGACGTTCCCAGACGGCGAATTCCATTGCAAAATCGAGGATGTCCGCGGTCGTGACGTGTTCTTGATTCAACCGACCTGTCCACCGGTCAACGACACGCTCATGGAACTTTTGATCATGATCGACACTTGCAAGCGAGCGAGTGCCAAACAAGTGACGGCAGTGATTCCTTATTTTGGGTATGCTCGCCAAGACCGCAAGGATGAAGGACGGGTCCCCATCACTGCCAAGCTGGTCGCCAACTTGGTGACGCGAGCCGGAGCCGACCGCGTCCTGGCCATGGACCTCCATGCCGCACAGATCCAAGGTTTTTTCGATGTTCCGGTCGACCATTTGTATGCCGCTAACGTCTTGAACGAACACTTCCGCGCCATGCAAATTCCTTCGTCTGAATTGGTGATTGTGTCCCCGGACGAAGGCAGCATCAAACGGGCCGTCGGTCACGCCAAACGCTTGGGCGGTTCCATCGCCATCATCGACAAACGCCGCACGAGTGCGTTGGAGACAAAGCAGGAAAACTTGATTGGAGCCTCGGTCGAGGGCAAGATCTGCCTTATGTTTGACGACATGATTTCCACGGCCAGCTCGATTGCGGGAGCGGTAAGATTGGTGAAGCAACGCGGTGCCAAGGAGATTCATGTCGCCGCAACTCATGGACTGTTCGCGGGAAACGCGGTTCAAAGGTTGAACGATGCCGGGATCAACAGCGTGGTGATCACGGACACGGTGCCGGTGAAAGAACCCGGAAAGATCAACGGGTTGTGTATCCTTTCCGTTGCAACCTTGTTGGGTGAAGCGATTCGCCGCATTCACCAACATCGCTCGATCAGTGCCATGTTCCAAGCCAAGGTATAGGGGCGCACGAATTGACTCGACGCCGGTCTATTCGAGATCGCTTTTGGTTCTGCTTGGGTTTTGATGCAGAACACCAGGACACTTGCTCCGGCGACGAACTCGGGGTGCGTCAACCAAGCGTGGCCCGCAAGAACGGAACTGAGAATCGTTCGCTGCCCGGCTGGTGTCCCGCCGCCCTCGCTGCGGGTTTGTGGGCAGCGTCTTTGCCGCCGATTGGCATTGGCGTGCTGAGCTTCCTCGCACCGGCGGCGTTTCTACTGTTGTGCCTTCCCAAGCAGGCACCCACCAACCTGCGCGTTGTCTTTTGGTGGGGGTTGATGCAATGGATGTTGACGTTCCACTTCATTCGTCTACCGCATTGGGCCGGTTGGGTCGGTTGGCCGATCCTGGGTGGATACTTCGCCTGTTACAACGTGCTCCTTGTTGCAGGAACGCGTCGTTTGATCCATCGGGCCGGGTGGCCACCGTTCTTAACGCTGCCGATGGTATGGGTCAGTTTAGAATTGTTGCGTAGCACGTTGTTGACGGGCTTTCCGATGGGCCAACTGGGGCACAGCCTATTCCGTTATCCTCTGTTGATTCAGACTGCGGACTTGGCAGGAGATTTGACAGTCAGCTTCTTAGTGTCTTTAGTCGGTGCTTCTTCGGCCGAGCTCTTTTTGGCTCGTACGAGGCGAAATTGGTTGCCGATGGCCGCCTTGGGTGGAAGCCTTGGTCTGATGTTTGGGTACGGCTATTGGGGTTTCGTGACTTACGAGATACCGAAGTCGGACGGCAAATCAGTGCGGGTCGCCTTGATCCAAGGGGCACGTGATGTGCGTTTTGGCTTGACCGCCGAGGAAGATCGGCAAGAAACGCTACAGAGCTTTCGCAGCCATCAACAACTGACTGCTCGCGCCCGTCAAAACGGGGCCGATGTTGTCGTGTGGGCCGAGTCGATGTTCCCAGCGACCGACGTTTTGCCGTTTGATGCGGAGCAATATCTCCAATTAATCGAAACTCGCAGGGCAGCAGACGACTCACTGCGAACGCCGCCGAGTTTGGAACTGATCGAATCCCTTCAGCAAGAATTACCATTTCAAGTTCGAGAAACAACGGGAACCGGACCAGTGGGGGTCTATCCCTATCAGACTTCCGTGCCGTTGATCGTGGGCATGCGCAGCTTCGACCCGATCGCCGATGCAGATTACAATGCGGCTGTTTATTTTGATCGGGACGGGCACGTCGCGCATCGCTACTTTAAATTCCACTTGGTACCGTTTGGCGAATACTTGCCGCTGGGTGAAACTTTTCCATGGCTTTATCAAATGGCCCCGATGAGCCGCGGCCTAACACCGGGCCCGGGTGTCGCCATTTTTGCCGTGAATGGCCGCCGCTTTGTACCGACCATCTGTTATGAAAGTGTCATCGGTCGCGTCGTTCGGGATTATTTACTCTCCGACCAACATGAATCGACTCCGCCCGCGTCTCATTGCGACGCCCTGCTGAACGTCAGCAATGATGGATGGTTCTGGGGGGCCAGCGCCTTGGATCTTCATTTAGCGAGCAATGTGTTTCGCGCTGTTGAGAATCGCACTCCCCACTTCGTTGTTTGCAACACGGGAATTTCAGCGGAAATCGATCCAAGCGGCCGAATTGTTCAGGAATTGCCGAAGCGGGAACAGGGAATGTTGCTCGTGGACTCTTACCCACGACCTGCCGCCTGGTTCCCTTACTGGTGGAAAGTTGGAAATGGCCCCTGGTGGCTGCTGACGGCAATTTTGGTGTTGGGGCTAGTGCGATCCTGGGTGCCACGCGTCCGTTCAGACCGCTCGAACGGATCAGTCAGGTCAGCCCGTTAGAAACGCAACGGCGTTGGCCACAAATTTGTTCCAATTTGATTTTGTTTCGGGTATAATTCGGCGGACCGTGCCAACATGGATGGGCGGACTCGGGCAAGGAGCCAGCGGGGAAGTATTTCAAAAGCATGAGGGTAACTGCGATGAAGTTGGCTGAGTTGGTTTCTGGTTCCAAGATAGTGGGAAAGAATAGGCATTTTCTATCGGCAATCATCGTCGCGTTAAGCGTCATGGCTCAAGGAGTGAGTTCCCATGCGCAAGAAGACCTGGCCGATGTCATCTCGAATGGTGAACGCAGCGTCGTGAGAATCGACGTCAATAGTGCCCAAGGAAGTTCTTTAGGAAGTGGCTACATCGTCTCGGCAGATGGTATCTTCGTGACCAACGTGCACGTTTTGGCTGGGGCGACGACGGCGTCTGCGGTGTTTGACGACAATCGCCGCTTTGAAATCAAGGGCACGTATATTGTTGACCCGGCTCGCGATATTTGCGTGGCGAAGATAGATGCCTCCAACCTAACACCGATTCCCATTGCGGCAGCACTGCCCCGGAAAGGCGAGCAAGTGGTCGCACTAGGCTGCCCCCATGGCCTATCGTTTTCGGCAACTCGCGGCATCGTCAGCGCCATACGGCAACGCGACGAGTTTCGCGGGATGGTTGGAAGACCCAAAGCCGAAGGCACGTGGGTGCAAGTTGATGCCGCGATCTCGGGCGGCAATAGCGGCGGCCCTTTGATCAACTCGAAGGGGCAAGTCGTGGCGATGAGCACGCTCGGCTCGACAGGAGATGCCCAAAATCTCAACTTCGGGATTTCGAACGAGGATATTTCGCGAGCCATTGAATTGGCGAAATCAGCCACATTGGTACCACTCAAAGACGGCGTGGGAAAAGTCGAAATGGCCGAAGTCAGCCCGGAAACATCTAAAAGCTTGATCACTCGCGGGGAGATCCCTGTTGCGGCGATTGAAGAATACATCGCGCGGGGGCGGCGAGATTACAAGGAACTTTCCAAGGACTTGCGTTCGGCAGCGACCGAAGCCAAAAAGCGATTGGAGACGATGCGGAAGGGCGAGATTGGAATTCCGATCAATACGAACGCCGACGTGATGATTTCCAAACGAGGGCAGATCGAACGCTACCATTACAGGTCGGATGGCGTCAAGCGGGCGCGAATCGCAGAACAACAGAACTACGTTGCGAAACTGGAAGAAGTTCGTGGGCTGCTCAAGCCAGAACCTTCGGACGAAGCCGTCTTCGCTTTGTTGATGCATGCTGGCCCGTATCTGGATCCTCGGGATGGCAACAAGGTCGGCTTTATGAACGAAGCCATTGTATTGGAAGCCTTTAACGAACACGACGTGATTGTCCTTTACAATGATTCGCCGTATTTGTTGTGGGTGAAATCGTCGGTCGGACTATCACCAGGACAAACGGTCCAACCAACCCCCGTATTCGTGCAAGGCACCGAAACCATGTTAACGTCCACGGGAACACGAGCCGTTACGGTGCTGAACACTCTAACCGAGACCGAACTGCGAGAAGCGGTTTATGGCAAAGTGGATCCCGCACTCAAAGAATTGCGCACTTGGAAAGACAGCACCGGGTCGTTCTCCATTGAAGCAAAGTTCGTGAAATTCAGCGGCGGCGACGTGGTTTTGGAAGACAAAACGGGGAAAACCATGAACGTTCCAATCGCGCGGCTGTCAGCCGAAGATCGACAACTGTTGGGCAAGTAGACAACGGATGACGATTGCTCAAAACCGTGATCGTGAAAACTTGTGGTGGGTCTCACTTTCGGTTTTCACGATCCTCGCGTTTTTTTTGGTCCACCACGGGACGTTGGGAACGGTTTCTCTTCCCCTGCTCACACTTGTTTCCGCGCTCTGTGCTTGGAACGCCCGGCAAGTCTTTCGATTGTGTATTGAACGCCAAGTTATTACGGATGGCGTTTTGACTGGTTCCGAATGGCAAGGAATCCTCGCCTTGCGGTGTGCCACACTCTTTGTTCTTCTGTCGGTCCTCGTCTACCCGGCCCCTTCGTTCTTCCGTAGCTCGTGGTTTGACTTTTTCGCGGAAATCGAGTCGCTGTCGATTGGCCCGATGCGTGAGACATTTCGCATTTCAGACACACCGATACTACTTGGCGTGTTCTTGACGTTGCTCCCACTCACTAGGTGTCATGAGTCGTCGCCAGCGGAAAATAGTGTCCGTTTCCGTACTCTGATTCTATGGTTGGTTTTCGTGTTGGTCTTGGCTTTTCTTTCGATTTCCGAAAGCCTAATCGTTTACTTCACAAACATTGCGACAAGTGCCGTAAAAGTCGGACTGCCGAGGCGGCTATTCAACGGAGAGATTTTGCTACCAGAAAACCTACATTATCGAAGCAACGAGATATCAAGTTTTCGCTGGAGTGTATTGCCCGTGATCGCCTCTAGTATCGTAGCGTTGATCGGCAGTTTGGTCGCAATCGCGTTTCGTAAATGGACCGCCATGGGGATCTTGATCTGGGCGTGCGGAGCCGCAATCGCGATTCCGCAGCTCATTTGGCTAGTTTTTCACGGTTGGAAAAGGCAATTTGCTTTTCACGAGATTGATGGTTTCCCGTTGGAGTTCAATCCTCCTTCGTTGGTAATGGCGTGTGTCGCAGGTGCATTGGTGCTCGCATTTATGTTAACCAAACGAACGCGTCCGATAACTGATTCGGCCTCCATTCGTGTCATTCACAGCATGATGCCAACAACGTGGATTTACATGCTAGTATTGGGTACGATTTGTTTTCACCTTTGCCTTTCGAAGCTGCGATTAAGTCAAGGCATGTTCTTGGTTTGGAGCGTAGGCTTGTTCCAAATTCTTTTATTCAACGCGCGACATGTTTGGCAAGATATCGCCAGGCAACCAAGGTGGATTCGATTGATTCCGTTGCTGGGTTACTTGGTAGCCTCAGCCTTTGTCGCGACCACATTTTACCCGTTGATCCGCCGTTCTTCCGTTGCGTTGGCCGTTATTCTGGTCGTCGTCTTTTCAGTACTGGTGTTTGGTTGGATTCTTGTTCAATTTTTCCGCGAGGCCTCTGAAGTGGAGTCTACCGAGTTGTTCCCCATCGAGATTCGTGACTGGAACATTGGAACCAACATCCTGCTGGTTCCAATGTTTTTGCTCAGCGTGTTAATGTTCTATGTAGCTACCGCCTTGACTTTCCCCAGTTTTATCGAGCACACGCATTGGTACTTGTAAAGCACGTCGTTTCGCTTGAATCGGCGGCGGAACAAGCTCAACTGGTTCGACTAGCTGTCGCGAGAAGGTGTTCGCATGTTTGACTTCTTGCCAGACCGCCCTAATTCCCGGTAAACTGGGGCAGATGAATCACGACGACCTTCAGAATCCGGAATACTTGATCCTTGGGACGGCCGGACATATCGACCATGGCAAGACTTCTCTGGTCCGCGCATTGACGGGTACCAATACCGACCGCTTGCCCGAAGAGCAAAAACGCGGCATCACCATCGAATTGGGCTTTGCCCACTTGTCATGCCCGCCATTCGAGTTCGGAATTGTTGACGTGCCTGGGCATCAACGATTTGTCCGCACAATGCTGGCCGGATCAACCGGCGTGGACCTGGTCTTGTTGATCGTGGCGGCCGACGATTCGATCAATCAACAAACTCGCGAGCATCTTGAAATCCTAAAGTTCTTGGATCTGCCAGCCGGAGTTATCGTTCTTAGCAAGTGCGATCGAGTCGAACCCGATTGGATTGAATTGGTCGAGCAAGACGTGCGTGAATTGGTACAGGAAAGCTTTCTGGCTGACGCGCCGATCGTGCGTACCTCAGCGATTTCTGGATTAGGATTAGACGAATTGAAAGCGGCGTTGCGAGCGCAGGGCAAGATCGCCGCCAGCGCGCGAGCCTCACGGAAAGTGCAACCGTTCCGCATGCCGATCGATCGAGTATTTTCCATCGCGGGACATGGAACCGTGGTGACAGGCAGCGTCACGCACGGGCGGTTGGCCGTAGGTGATACGATCCAGATTCTACCGGAATGGCCGGACCGTGAATTTCGCGTGCGACAACTCCAGTCGCACGACCGGTCAGTGGACCATGTTGTGCGAGGCCAGCGAGCCGCGGTCAATATCGCTGGCGTTTCCGTGGAAGAGGTTCAGCGAGGTTTTCAGTTAGTGGCTCCTGGCGAGTTGCCGGCCAGCGATTGTATCACGGTTCAAATGACCGCCGCGGATCATTTGGTCGGCGGGCTGCAAGATCATCAAATTATTCGCGTCCATTTGGCGACGCACGTCGTTTTGGGGAAGGTTCGTTTTTTACAAGTGCGGCGCTCGAACAACGCGAAATCGGGCTTGATCGGATCGCGACCGGAAGTTGACGAGACGCCATTTGCGGATAACGCGGCAGAGCAAGTCGATGGCAGCTCTGATTCTGTTTTGTCTGGCGCAGGCGAAGGCCTTCCGCCTACCAAGAAAGTACTAGCTCCCGGTGAAACCATCTTGGCACAACTGTTGCTCGATCATCCAGTCTTGGCCAACTGGGGCCAACACATGGTCGTGCGTCGCCCATCGCCCGTGGAGACCTTGGGGCAAGCCATCGTATTGGATCCTTGCTTGCCGCGTGTGGCGCGACCCGATTCAGAGGATCTGGTCTTTGTCGCTCAATTGGCCTCCGACAAGGAAGAGGAACGCTTGTCGGCGGCGATGTATTTTTCCTTGGATGGACGGGCGCCGGGTCCTCACCTTCAGAATCGAATGGCCATTTCGACGGACAAGTGGGCGGAAGTTCGGGCGACAACTCTTGAAAAAATGGTGCGCGTCCAAGATGGTTCCAATGAATGGATCTTTCATCCCGCTCGAATGACCAAACTTTCGCACGTGATCCTAAAATTCCTGGATCAACAGCACACGCTGCAACCGAAACGTTGGTTTATCGATGTCGCCATGATTGAACGGCATTTGAATTTTTTACCGAGCGCGGTGGTTACGGCTTTGTTGAAGCGTTTGCAACAGTCCCATAAATTGCGACGCTCAGCGACGGGAATCGGATTACCGGATCGGGGACCGAACTTGACCAAAAATCAAGCGAAGTTACTGGAGCAACTGCTTCAGCAGTTTCGCAGCGCAGGATTACAACCTCCGACCATCGAACAATGCATCGGATTAGCTGCCAAGAATAAACAAGATGTGGAAGATCTACTGAAGATGGCTGCCGAGAGCGGCGATCTGGTGCGAGTAGACCGAGAAACCTATTTAGCTCGCGAGGCTTTCGAGCCGGCCTGGCAGTCGATCCGAGCCCTATTTGAACAAACGTCAGGACTTACGGTCAGTCAAATCCGAGATCATCTTCAGATCACGCGAAAATTAGCCGTTCCGCTGTGCGAGTACCTAGATGCTTGTGGATTAACGAAACGCGACGGCGATCTGCGAGCCCTTGGTGCGAATGCCATCAGGAATGGGTGATATCCTGTTTCGCGGGAACGTGCCAGATTCACCTCGCGTGCTTTCTGATTCCGCGCGTTGGCCCTGGTCAAACGTCGCTGCTGCACCGCGGCTTCACCGATGCCTCACGCCTTAACCGCGACCTTCGCCGGGCCGAGTGGCGGCTGGTTCTAGCATTCCAACGGTTCGCTCGCCCTTCTCTTTGGCGACAATGTACGATCGTAAACTGCGATAGACAATGTCCATGCCGTCGGCGATCTCGGTTTGGCGACGATTGCGTGAGCCGGTTGGCGCAATGGTCACTAGGATGGTTGTTCCTGATCCCGGGCGTTGGTCATCTGGATCGCCGATATTGATCTTGATCCGAAAGATACCGGACCGGTCATTGGCTCGACGCCCTTTTTCGACCCGACCGGAGTCCAAATCAAAGGCAACATATTCGGCGGACGCCGAATCGATCTTTGCGCCGAAGTCGCTGATGTAACCTTTGATTTTCTCGATCACAATATCTCGAGGAACCGTGCTGATCAATTCCTTGCGGAGTTGCATCTTGATTTCTTCGCTGCGTCCAAACAGCCAACTAAACATCGAACCACTCTTTTGAGTATCCTTTGTCTGTTGTTGCAGCTCGATCTCTTGAAAACCTGACAGACTGACGACTCGATTACGGCCTTCTTGTTTGGCCTTCATCAAAGCGCGATCGGCTCGGCGCATGAGCGACTCAACGGTGTCTCCAGCTTGCAATTCGGCGACGCCGAAACTACTTGTCAAGCAACGATTCTTCAAGGACTTGAATGGCAAGGCTTGTAGCGAAGAGCGAATCTGCTCGGCTCGCTCGGTTGCTTTATTGATATCGGTATCGGGGCAGAGAATTCCGAATTCTTCGCCTCCCAATCGACTGACCAGATCCCCGAGGCGACCGTGGCGCTGCAAGTGGGCTGCGAACCCGATCAGGGCTTCGTCACCCGCGTCATGACCGTAATCATCATTGATTCGTTTGAAGAAATCGATATCGCAGAATATCAAACACATTGGCGACCGTTGCGCTGTGTGTTCATCCAAAATCTGACGGAACATCCGATCGAATTCGCTTCGATTCGCCACTCCAGTTAGCGGATCGGTATTGGCGGCGATCGCCAGTTGTTGCACGCGTTGTTTTAAGTTCTTTTCGGAAGAGATATCCTGAATGACCACGGAGGCCCCTAACAAGACTCGTGACTTCGAAAAGACCGGGCTGGCGGTGATCGTCACAGCACAGCGTGACTTGTTGGGGCGTTCGATCGAGCCCTTGAAGGTGATCGGCTTCTGCTGCATCAGACAGCGAGCAACGGGGCATTGTCCAGAATCCGCGGGCAATTCCAATTCATCATGAGCTTCGAAGCGAGCCCATGGCCAACGGCGATTGTAGATTTCCAATGCAGGGACACCGGTGATTTCTTCGGCTGCTGGGTTCCACAATGAAATACTGAAGTTTGTATCCAAAAACGAGACACCCGAGTTGAGCATGCCCAAAAGTACTTTATCGTAGGCTCGATCGAACGCTTGTTGTCCGGCTGTCTTTACACCGACATTCGAACTCCACAAACTTTCATTGCTCAGTTCGCGGAGAGTCTGCAGCCATTGTCCGACGGATTCACCGCTAGTCCACACATTGTGTGTTTCGATGAATTGTGCGAAGGATCGCACTAATTCCATGTCGAATTGCCGATCTGCTTGAGCAAACAACTCGGCCACGGCGGCCTCGACGGTTCTGAATTTGCGATAACATGATTCGGCGGTCATGGAATCAAAGGCATCAGCGATCGCCAACATCCGCGCGGCCATTGGCAATTGTTGGCCTTTGCGAGCAAATTCAGGCTTGGAACCATCAAAATGAGCGATTCCGAAATAGATCGCCTCAGCGACTTCGCGACTGGCTAGTGCCGGCTTTAGAATACTAATCACATTGTGCCGATTGTAATCGACGATCGCATACTCTTCAGGTGTCAACGCACCGCGTTTCTGCAAAATGGAATCGCAGACGCCCATTTTGCCTAGGTCATGGAGCGCCCCTGAAATCTCGACAATTTGGGTTTGCACCGGATCCAACTTTAAATGACTGGCCCAGCTCCCCAATCCGATCGCCACTCGAACAGAGTGCATGGCGGCGGGACGATACTTGGCCGCTAGGGCTAATAACAGGCTAGACGCGACTCCCAATCGCGTCTCTGCATAGCTCTTGATCTGCAGAATTTCACGCTCGCCAGCCAAATCGCGCCACTCGGGCTCGCCCTTGCTTGCCAAGGGTGGCAATACGCAAAAATCGTTGGTCGTTACTAGCGAATTTGTAGTTGTTTCGTTCATCGATGAACTGCAAGTAGGCAAAGGGCGATCTTCCCACGTTGGACTCCAATAGATAGGTTCGAAATACCCAAGGCATCCGAGATATTGCCCTGGGCCAATTGAAAGTCGGTCGATTAGGTCCACCTGTGAGGGCTCGATCGAATTTTCCGGTTGTCGCACCGGTTGTCGCACCAGTTGTCACCTGCGACCCGTTGGCAGTTTCGACCAATTGTAGAAACTACCTTGGGCGTTAAGATGACCCAGGTGGGGCTCGGTCCCCGGCAACCTTTTCAGAGGCCCTGGAAGGCTACCCTTGGTATCAGGCAAGATCCGGTTATGAAAATCGCGTTATTCTCCAGTTCCACGTTTGGGAATCCTCGTTCGGCAAGTACTCGATCAGGTTTTGTTCCCTGTTATGCCTCGACACCAGCGACCTTAGTTCTCGGTGATGAACGTGGGTGGTTTTTGGGCCAGGACCTATTGCCATCTGGGCTGTGCTTGGGTCAGGCCGGCGATGCATTGCGCTTGATCGAAAGTTGGCCCATCGTTCGCAACCAACTGCGAACCGATGCCGAACCAATCGAACTACCTCCGTCCGAGGAATTGACTTGGTTACCGCCAGTGGTCGAACCGAACAAGATTATCTGCATCGGGTTGAATTACGCGGACCACGCCAGTGAAACCGGTGCCGAACTTCCAACAATCCCTGTTGTCTTCAACAAGTTTCCTACGACGCTCACGGGCCACAGGCAGCCGATCTACTTGCCCCCAATCAGCGAAAAGGTTGATTACGAGGCCGAGTTGGTGGTCGTTATCGGAAAGGAAGGTCGCAACATTCCGGCGTCTGCGGCAATGGATTATGTGTTCGGCTACACATGCGGGCACGATGTCTCCGCACGGGATTGGCAAAAAGGAAAGCCCGGTGGCCAGTGGCTGCTTGGCAAAACGTTTGATTCCTTCGCACCGTTGGGACCTTGGATTGTCACCGCTGATGGACCCACTCAGGCCTCGGATTTGCGTGTCCAGTTCCGGCTCAACGGCGAAACGATGCAAGACTCCTCGACGGGACACTTTATCTTCAGTATCGCGTTCTTGATCGAACACTTATCGAAGTTCTGTACATTGAGGCCAGGGGATCTATTGTTTACCGGAACGCCATCGGGAGTTGGTGTCGCGCGAACTCCCCCAGTGTTTCTCAAGGCAGGCGACCAGGCGGAAGTTGAAATCGAGGGCATCGGCGTGCTAGCAAACCCCGTCTTGCCGGGTTGAAGTCGGTCCAGATTTTCCACCCTGCCCTAACGATTGTTCGGAAGATATCGGTTTGACTCGCGAATTGCAGTCCGACTCGGTCAGGTGCCGACAGAGTGAACAGGCAGGCTCTTCTCACAACAGATAACCTTAGACAAGGAAGCCGTCGAAAATGGATTTTCGACATAACGCGGCGCGACGACGTCGCGTCATGCGGGACGAACGACCGGAGGTCGATCAACCCGTTGCACTGGAACCAGTTCAACCGACGTTCCGACGATATCAATCGGCTACGGTTTTGGCCGCGCAGCCAACCCTGTTGACCGTACTTCCCAAGACGCCGTGGCTGATTGGCACGTGGTTGCTAAGCACCTTTGCCGTGGCGCTGACCTTTTTTTGCCTCCCGTTCAACTCATCCATGGAGGGTGTTTGGAGCGAGTTTTTTAATCGGCCAGATTGGTGGCTGATCGAGCAACCTGGTTCACTGGGCCAAATGTTTTTGCTCAACCTCAGTGTATTCAATATGGCTCTGTGCTACCAAATATATCATCTAAGACGGCATCGAAGCGACGACTATCACGGGGCCTTTCAAGTTTGGAAATGGGCCTTGGTGCCCTTGGCGATTGTTGCCTTTGCAGGCGCTTCTGTTCCGGCTGAGATTCTGGCTTCGATCTTGGAAAACGTCGTTCCAAGCGAATCGACGAGTGTCAGATATGCGGTTATTTTAGGCTCGATAGGTGTTTTCACTGCCTGCATGCTAGCGAGAATCTACTTTGAAGTTCGCGAGAGCCGTTGGGCCACGATCTTCCTGATGGCAACCGCGATATTCATGCTGATGTTCCTCGGTTTGGCATGGAACGAACACGCTGCAATGTGGCAGTTGCCATCCATGAATGTCTTGCGACCTTCGTGCTGGTGGCTTTTGAGCGTTGCGATGGCCCATGGTTTGTTGCTGACCTACTTTGGCTATGTGTACAACGACGTGGTTGGGAAGCCGAATCAGGAACTTGCTAGGGAGCTTCCCAAAGGAAATCAGCACAAGGCAGTTGCGGTCGATTCGATGTCTTCTACATCGGTGGCTCGTTGCGAGATCGACGAGGACAACGAAGAATCCAGTCTAGAAGTTGCTCGAAAGAATCCGTCGGAGCCAGAGACCGAAATGGAAGTGGCCGCCCACTCGCGAACCGAGACCTCGACCGAGAGTCCGCTTCGTCGAAAACGACGGCGAGTGGCGTAAAGCTTGGTGGCGCGAGAGGAGCTCCCACTTGCCGAAAACTGGGAGGCTCTGGTTATTGCATCGCTCTTTTTCGTTGGTGCCGGATCAAAAGCCACCTTGTTGAATTTTTGGAAAACGATTAGTTTCTGACCAAGGTCGGTTGCTCCGCGTACCGACAGTACCGTTCGCCACGTATTTGCACGGCTGGCCTTCATTGGAATTGCCTTGGAGGGGCAACGGGTACACGAACCTCGCCGTTTCAGACGCAAGTTCTGAATTGGCACCGTGTAACCATTGTGGGTCGGAAACGTTCTGCTGATAGGAAAACGATGAACTCACGAGAAAGCCACTTTTTGGGGGACTTCCCGCAATCCTCGCCGTCTGGGCTCGACCCATTTCACGGCGGTGATTTCCGTAATTCCCACGCTTACCAAAATTACCAACGCCAGAGACAAATGACTCTGGGCGATTTGTTGTTGGAAAACCGGATTGTATTTTTGCAGGGCGAAATTTACTCCGGAAACGCCAATGAGTTGGTGATGAAGTTGTTGTATTTGCAAAGTGAGAATCGAAAAAAGGACATTCATTTTTACATCAATTCGCCAGGTGGCGATGTGATTGCGACGTTGGCGATTTACGACACGATGCAGATATTGTCGTGCCCCGTAGCAACCTACTGCGTCGGTCACGCGATGAGTGGTGCAGCGATTTTGTTGGCGGGTGGAACGAAGGGCAAACGCAGCGCCCTGCCAAACTCGCGAATCATGGTCCACCAACCGCATGGCGGCGTGGGAGGACAGGTCAGTGATATCGAGATTCAGGCCCGCGAAATTTTGAGGTATCGCGACTTGCTGAATCAGATTCTGGCGAAGCACACCGGCAAGCCAACCGAAACGATCGCCGCTGATATGGATCGCGATTTCTTCTTAAGTGCCGAAGAAGCCCGCGATTATGGTCTGGTCGACCGCGTCACGGAAAAAACGAAAGCCGACAACGATGACGATGGAGTCGAGGTCTAACTTGTCAGCGGTCCATTCGTCCGAACTGGTGTTTCGCTAGTTCGCTCGCAAACGCTTTTTGATCCAACTGCCTAGTATTCACAACGGAGCCGTCCAGAATGGCCTTGATTCCATACGTCGTTGATAACAATGGTCGCGACGAGCGCGTGTACGACATTTACAGTCGTTTATTGAAAGATCGTATCATTTTCTTGGGTACGCAAGTCACGAGCGATTTGGCCAATACCGTCGTCGCCCAAATGTTGTATTTGCAGAGTGAAGATCCCAAGGCGGACATTCATCTCTACGTTCATTCCCCCGGCGGCAGCGTGACCGCCGGCCTGGCAATTTACGATACGATGCAGTTTGTCAGTTGCGACGTGGCGACTTATTGCATGGGTCAAGCTGCTTCGATGGGTGCTTTATTGTTGGCGGCCGGTGCGGCTGGGAAACGATATGCTCTACCCAACGCCAGTATCATGATTCACCAGCCTTTGGCTGGAATGCAGGGTACGGCCGAGGAGATCAAGATTCACGTTTCCAATTTGACCAAAATGAAGCGGCGGCTCAACGAAATCCTGCTTCGTCATACCGGAAGAACGCTTGAGGAAATCGAACGGGACACCGACCGCGACAACTTCATGTCGGCAGAAGAGGCGAAGGACTATCGCTTGGTGGACCATGTCGTAAGTAGCATCGCGGAGACTGCTTCGAAAAAGAAGTAGCTTGAAAGTTCGGGCTACCACGCAAGGACAGCGAGATGGGTATCATGGACGAAACCCGATCAGTTACATCCGCCGGTGGGCTCACAGCCCAGCGGCATGTTCGGGCGGTACCCTTCTGCGCCATCTTCCTTCCGTCGGAAATCCGACCGCGGTTTAGCACTTTTTGTAGGACACATCTTCTCTCGGCAATTCTCGTCTCGGTCGTTCTTGCCGCCGGATGTCAAACCGATCCTGTGGCACAAGACCAAATCAATCAAATGCGAGCCGAACAAATCGCATTGGAAGATCGATACTCGGCCTTGCGGAACGAATATGAAAAACTCCGCAATCGATTAGCGGCTCGCGGCGATGTCGAGTCCAAGAATCCACCCCATCCTTCGGCCCTACCACTGACGTATCCGCCGGGCGAATCGACTTTGGACTTGGAACTTAACGGACCAATTGACGAACAAGCGTGGAACCTCGACGCCAATACCGAATCGTCGGCGGCAAATGCCCAGCGGTCCCCCGTTCCCGCCATCTCCAACTCCAATTCGACCAGCGTCTTGGATCGAACCACCGACGCGACGGCGATCGCAACGGTTACTCCAACACAACTGCAATTGGTGGAGGGCCAAACCCAGTTGACGCCGGGAACAGCGCCGGGATCGTTTGTCGTACGGGTTGTTGCGAGACCGATGACCGACTCCGGGCAAGCGGCCAACCCAATTGGTACGTACTCTTTGCGACTGATCAATCCGCGCGCCGCTGGTTCCGATGCTCCCATTGGCTATTGGAATTTTCCGGCCGAAAAAATTCGCGGCTTCGTGGGTGCCAATCCGGCGCTGGCTGCCAATGGTGTGCCACTGGAGGTCGGGTTTGCCTTCTCGGGCCCATCAGCTCCCGAGTTAGTTGCCGAAATCGAATTTCATCCTGTCAACGGCCAAAAACTAACGTGCCGCACTTTCGTCGGTGTCGCGGCTGGTTCGAATGGTGACCTCAAGCAATGGATCGACACGCTGCCTGTGCCCCAAGATGCGAGCGGCTTGATGCAAGGCTCGCCCTCGACAAATGGGCCGTCCGCGACGAACTCGCCGACGTGGAGCCCCATCCGATAATCGCACAGCGGTTTCCTGACTTGTCGCGAGACTTGGTGCGGGGGAACGCTTCGTCCTGAGTGACGTGTCTTCGTCTTCTGCATCAGGACCAACCGCCATTCGTTTTTTTTGAGTAGAATCAAGCGAGCGGGAAATCACATCTTGATTGAAAAGTGGGACGATCGAATCGGAAAGGCTCGGCGAGAACAGTATGCAGTCGACTCCACCAACAAAATGGCAGGTCCGCCGGTTGATTGTTTTTAGCCTGCTGGTTTTCGGCGTAAGCTACCTCTGCTTGTCGCTGAACCACTTGAGTGGAGCTGATCAAATTCGGCAAGATTCGACCATCACTGTTCCGCTGAAGAGCGGGGGCCAGCAGAACAGTGCATTGACGCCGCCAATTGCGTCGGAGCCCCAGCTCGAAGCGCCTCCGGTCCCACCGTCCTTTTCATTGAATGGTGCGCAAATCCATAGCCTGCTCTCTTTGACCGTGGGTGTCCTGATCGTGTTGATCGGCATCATTGGCTTGAAGCTCAATGCGTTTTTGGCGTTGATCGTTGCCGCGTTAGTGGTCAGTCTGATGAGCGCGGGTGAGTGGAGCGACAAGGTCACCCGGGTGGGCGCCGAATTCGGAGGATTTGCGGGCCGCTTGGGATTGGTGATTGCCTTGGCAGCCGTGATCGGGCAGTCCTTCCTAGCCAGTGGATGCGCCGAACGCATTGTCAATGTCTTCATTCGTTGCTTGGGCGAAAAACGGACGCCGTTGGCTTTGTGCGGCAGTGGTTATGCGTTGGGCATTCCGGTTTTCTTCGACACTGTTTTTTACTTATTGGTCCCGCTGGCCCGCTCTTCATACTTGAAGACCCGAGGAAGTTACTTGGCGTGTCTCTTGGCTGTCGCTGCGGGTGGTACGGCGACCCATACGATGGTCCCGCCCACGCCCGGCCCGTTGTTGGTTGCGTCCAATCTTGGCGTGAACATGGGACTGATGTTGATCGTGGGTTCAATCATCGGGCTTTTTGCGGCCGCTGCCGGCATGGTCTACGCATTCCTAGCGGATCGGTGGATCAAAGTCCCTGTCCGTTGGTTGGAGGATGTTAACACGGACACCGAGGCCAAACATTTGCATGAACCCAAGTCACTGCCCCCCTTATGGCTGGCCATCTTGCCCATTGGACTTCCGGTGTTGCTGATCGCTGGAACGACGATTCTCAATTCGGTCGCCGACCAAGAGCAGGCAACCACGTTCAAAATCGAGCAGCGTTCGGATTGGGAACGCTTGCCCCAGTTCCTGGCAGCTCCGGATTCGGAAAAGACCATTAAATGGTGGTTGACCTACGTTGAAACTCCGGACGCAAAATTTGAAGTTGACGCTCAGACGGTTTTAGCCGGCAACCGAGTATGCGATTACGTGAACGCGAGATTGGCGAAGTTGGCGAAAGTGGAATCCGAAGACAACGAGTCGGCGTTTGTGGCTCGACTCAATCTATTGATTCAACAGCGTGATTTTTATTCGGAGGAGGCGTTTCACGGGGTCCGCTTCTCGGCAGCGACCAAGAAGTTGCTGGCTTCAGACCGTCAACGTATGCCCATCTCACTGGTGGAACGCTGCAATCGCTTGTTGCTTGAAGATGCCTTGCTTGGCATCGTGGGACGCCACGAATGGAACACTCCCTTGCGACAGGCTTCCATATGGGTGGGATTATTCGGCGACGCCAACATTGCTTTACTCATTGCCGCCATCATCGCGTTGTTAATCGAAAAGCGCCAACGAGCTGTCGGTTGGGGAGCCTTGGGTGAGGAGGTTGAAAAAGCGATGGCCAGTGCCGGGGTAATCATTTTGATTACTGCCGCCGGCGGTGCGTTTGGCGCCATGCTCAACGTTGCGAAAGTGGGTGACACCATCCGCGATGCATTCGCTCAATACAGTCAGTCTGGTTTAGGCCTATTGGTTTTGGCGTTCGGCGTGTCTTCGTTAATCAAAATTGCTCAGGGCAGTAGCACGGTTGCGATGATCACTGCCAGCGGGATGGTGGCGTCGATGGCATCGCCGGAAGTCTTGGGATGCCATCCCGTCTACTTGGCGACTGCCATTGGTGGTGGTTCTTTGTTTGGTTCGTGGATGAACGACAGCGGGTTTTGGATCTTCGCCAAAATGGGATACCTAACGACCGAAGAAAGTCTGCGAACATGGACGCCTTGTTTGGCGATTGTCGGCTTTACCGGAGGCTTGATGAGTGTCGTCTTGGCCTGGTTGTTTCCGTTGGTCTAAAGGAGATCGTCATGAAAATGCGTTCGTTGGGCTGGGTGATCGCGATCGGGGCCATGGTTGGCTGTCAACCGGAACCCACCAAGCCTGAACAATCTGCTGCTCTGGTCCAACCGGGAGATGGCGTAACGATTGTGGCAGGACAACAACCGGACAACATACAGAAAGCTCTGATGCTGTCCGCCAAAGAAGCACTGTTTTCCGCACTGAGCAATAAACTAATGCAAGCCATGAGCGAAGGGCCTGCGAATGCGATCGAGGTTTGTCAACGCGAAGCCAGTGAAATCGCGACAGAGGTCGGAAACTTTCATCAGGTCAAGATCGGACGTACTGGGGTTCGACTCCGAAACTCCTCGAACCAAGCGCCCCACTGGGCCAAGGATTGGATCGAGTCCAGAACGGAAGAACCGCAGTTTGCCGTACTCTCGAATCAAAGCGCTGCCGCGTTGCTGCCGATCAAGTTGCAACCCCAGTGTGTCATGTGCCATGGCCCGGCGGACCAGATCTTACCCGAAATCAAGAAGCAATTGGTCGATCGATATCCGAACGATCAAGCGGTCGGTTTCCAACCGGGAGAACTGCGCGGGTGGTTCTGGGTCGAACTGCCAACTTCCGCCGCGTCCAAATAGTCGTGTTGTACGGCAAGCCAGCAAACGCGCGAGGAACAGACCCGAAATAAATCCCGCCTATCCCAATCCGTTTCGTGAGCGAGGAATCAAGTCGTCGTAGAGAATCCCTCACTGACGTTTCGGGTTGAGATCTCATGTCAAGAAAACATCCCGAAGTTGTTTCGTGGCATTCCCCTAAGCGGCAACGCTGTCCAGCATTTTTTTCTGGAGAAATCAGGCCCGAACCGACCGCAACAACCCTAGGCGGTGTGCGTACGCCTCAGATTAGAGTGGCATCTCGTCCAGAAAAGGCCGGAAGTGCCGACACGAGTGCTGAGCGCGAGCATTCAAGAATGCTTCACTGCGGTGCCTCAAGCGGAGGAACGGTTGACGGAATTGTCGCTCGCCAGCGTCACGTAGACCCCAAAATGATGCAATTGAATGGTAAAAGGGGTCAAGCCGTTGGTTGGCCCGATTAGTGCGAGCAACTTCTGCCATTCGCTCCACGGGGCCCAACCGTTCAAACTGATCGAGTCCAGTCCCGCGGCACCGTCACACAAGTTCCCTTCAATCCGCCAGACCATACGCGATTCAGAAGTGACTGCCGGGTCACGCCATTGGTTCGTGGGCAAAATTTGAGCGATTTGGGGTAGTTGCCCGAGCCATAAAGTTAGCTTGTTCTGCTCACTACAACTGGCCTGGCCGCAGAGCACAAAGGAGCCGTCGCCTTCAACATGGGCATTTCCATCTGCTTCCAATCGCTCGCGCACAAACTCGAACGAATGGCCCCAAGGTCGCTTTTCGCCCACCCTGACCAAAGAAACTCCAAACATGCTCCGCTGGGCGTTTGGAACCAACGACAACACCGTTTCGTTTAGCCCGCTGTCCGAGGCGTTCTCGATGTGCACGTGCTCCAAGATGGCGTTCAAACCTAACCACATGATTTGTTCTTCATTCGCTTGCATCGCGTCTCCCGAAGATGGCCTGGATTCGTTACATTGGAGACCGCGAAAGCCGCGATGGCAACACGGCTCCCTTTCAAATTTCCCCTGGAACCTTCGATGCGTGAGCTGAGCCCGTTGATCGCAGTCGGCCTGAGCTTGCTAATCCTGGGCTGGGTGATTTTCCGCTCGATACTCCGTCGGCGTTTACAGGGTCAACAGCCGACGCCGTTGAAACAGGTAGCGGATGTAAAGGCCGAACTAGACCGAATCGAAAGTCGCGGCAGCCGGGCCTTGCGGGACGCGCCTGCCGAAGTGCTGCGTTGGCAGGCCGAGATTTTCGAGTTGACACGAGATATTCACGGCCAACTGGACACCAAAATTGCGTTATTGGCAGCAACCATTCGTTTAGCAGACCAGCGGCTCGCCGAACTTAAAAATCAGCTGGCCAAGTTGGAACAATTAGCGGAACGCGTGCCAAATTCGAACGACAACCCTGAGACATTAGAACCGTAACCGAACATGATCGAAAATAAAGGGGACCATTCGACGATCGAGATCCCGGTTGTCGAAGGTCCAATCTGTGCCCTTGTCACTCCGCCCGGCTCGAAGAGTCTAACCAATCGTGCGTTGATTTGCGCTGCGTTAGCATCCGGAAAAACACGATTGACCGGCGCGTTGGATAGCGAAGACACTCAAATCATGATTGCGGCTTGGCGCGAACTTGGCATCAACATCGAGTCGTTTCAAGATGGCACCGAACTTGTAGTCCACGGTTGTGGTGGTGTGATCCCAGGTTTGGATCGACCGAGTCACCAGCTGTTCATGGGCAACAGTGGGACTTCGATTCGATTCTTAACGGCAACCTTGGCGGCATGCGGCGGCGATTTCGTGTTGGATGGGGTCCCGCGTATGCGCCAACGCCCCATTGGCGATTTAGGAGCGGCACTTCGCCAATTGGGTGCGGATGTCCAATGTCAGGACGGAAACTTCCCACCCGTTTCGATTTGCTCGCAAGGCTTGGCGGGCGGCCACGCCAGCGTCGCAGCCGACTTGTCAAGCCAATTTCTTAGTGGGTTGTTGATGGCGGCTCCCTTGGCCAAATCCCCAGTGACGTTGGCGGTGGCCGGCGCCATGGTCTCGGAACCTTACGTCGCGATGACGTGCGCCGTGATGCAGGAATTCGGTGTTCATGTTCAATCGATGGGAAGCGAGTACAAGATCGAACCGCAACGTTATCTGTCGCGTGACTATTGGATCGAACCGGATGCTTCGGCGGCAAGTTACTTTTGGGCTTTGGCCGCCATTACCGGCGGTGACGTCACCGTCCGTGGACTGCATGCCAACAGCTTGCAAGGCGATGTGGGTTTTGTTCGATGCCTGCAAATGATGGGCTGTCGTGTGGAGTATTTGCCGGACGCGATTCGCGTGATTGGCGGTCCGCTGTGTGGCATCGAAGTTGACATGAACCGAATCAGCGACACGGTTCAAACCTTGGCCGCCGTGGCGTTGTTTGCCAGCGGACCAACGGTCGTACGCGGGGTAGCTCACAATCGCGTGAAAGAAACGGACCGAATTGATGATTTGGCAACAGAACTGCGTCGCTTGGGGGCCAGCGTCGAGACATTCTCGGATGGCTTGGCCATTACCCCCGGGCCCCTCCGTCCGGCGATCGTCCAAACGTACAACGATCATCGGATGGCGATGAGTCTGGCCTTGGTCGGTTTGCGTCAGGAAGGCATCCACATCGCCAACCCAAGTTGTACGGCCAAGACCTATCCGAACTACTTCCAGGACCTATTTTCCGCGTGCCGCCACGCAAGTTTAGGTTAAGCTCCATTGCCGCTATGACTGCCAGACGCGAAGGGCAAAACGAAAGGTCGAACTAGCACCGTCAGCTCGAAGCGGCACCTCTGGGCCGTAGGGATTTTAGGGATCAGAAAAGGTGTCGTCTTGTCAAACTATTTCGGTCGTGTCGATTGGACGGGAAGCCAGCCTCCGATTTTTGAAGATTTGACGAGTTTTGCTCATGAAAATCTTGTAGACGAAATTCGAACCGGATACCATTCAAATCGTGTTGGCAAACGGTGATTGCTGCGGCGAGGAACCGTACCAAAGGTGTTTTTCCAGGACGAGCCATGCGGTTTTGGCTCTAGTTTTGAATTGCGGTTTGATTTGCAATGGATAATGCTGATCGATTGACGGACGAAGTGGAATGCCTGCTGCAAAATGCCAGGCTTCGCTCGGAATTGGAGCCGTTTTTGGACGAAGCAGTTCTTGTTGTCGACACCCATCAAATGCCAACCCCCGCCGAAAATCAGTTCCTGGAGTCCTTGCTGGCGTGGGAGTCCGCTCCCATCCTCCCAATCGCGAACTGGTTCGAACCCGCATTATCATTACAACCCGCAGGGCAGTTGGACGATCTTGAACTTCACCTCCGCCTCCACGAAGTGATCCAGCAACTGTTCGAGAAACAAATTGTCCTCGAGTTTACGGACCATCTTTCGGATCGTGAATTGTACCAACTGATTTCCCGCGATATCTTGCCAAGTCGCGAGAAGAAGGTGAACCTACCCGACAATCGGCTGGTTTGGCATTGCGTTGATGAAGCCAATGATCCTGAGTTGTGGCTCAAACATTATGCCACCGAGGAAGAGCGAGACATGTGGCTAGAATTCAATCCAGACGCCACACTGCCGCAATCTTGCCCGCCCCCGTACCCTCGTCGTCTCCCGCGCTGATTGGTTACCGCCGGATAATTTGCTGCCGTCCGCTCGTAGCGTGAGCATTTACCAGGTGCCGAATGGCATGCATGTCGAGCGAGTTTATTGACCTTGGGCCGTTGGTCGATCCGTAAATTTAGCAAACATACACCTTGCGTCGCTGGCCGATCCTTAAACTGGCCGACCCTTAAAACGAAGACATTTTTATCGTTGCGGCCCGTGCCATGTGCATCCTCCCTTACTTCGGTCAACAGAATTGGGTTGGATTGTCAGTGGCACGTGGAGTTCGCAGAAAATCGAAGCGCGGCCAATCACTTCTATAAACGAGTACCGCTAAGTCCAGACAGATACGAGTGAACAGATACTCTACTTCTTCCCTTGGGCTCGCTTTTCTTGAAAAAAAGCGGTGAGAATTTGTCCACACTCTTCAGCCATTAGGCCTTCAATAACCTGACAGCGATGGTTGAGTCGTGAATCATTCAATAAGTGGTACAACGAAGCAACGGCCCCCGCCTTGGGGTCATAGGCACCAAAAACAACGGTATCAAGACGAGCTTGCAAGATGGCGCCAGCGCACATTGGACAGGGCTCCAACGTCACGTACAACGTGCAACCACTCAACCGCCAATCTTCGAGCGCCGCCGCCGCTTGCGTGATGGCCAAGATTTCCGCGTGTGCCGTTGGATCGTTCAACTGAACTTTTTGGTTATATGCCGCCGCGATGATTCTTTGTTGGGGACCAACAATGATTGCTCCCACAGGCACTTCATCCGCTTCATAGGCTAAGATCGCTTGCTGGATGGCTCGTCGCATGAACAACGGATGATCGACATCCTCGGGAGTTGATTCCATGATCAAGTCAAAACTCACTTCCCGGGAATAACCAATTGGATCTTTTCGTAAGCCGCCGTGGTTTGGAAACAGAACAACCCTAACGGCTTCGAAAGATCCACATCTTGGCGAATCGAAAACTTATGGCCCGCCCGCGGTTGGTCGACGACTTGCTGTTCATCAATCCAGCATTGGATCTGTTCGCTCGAAACCTTGACACGGATGTCGTACCACTGATTCAACTCGAACTTATGCACGGTTCTGGTTGGGTTTCGTGCTGCATCCTTTTCATCAACGCTGGATAAACCCACGGTCATGCCACCCCAGCCACCGACAATAAACGAACAATAGTCTTCACCCACCGGAAAGGTTACCCCGCAGAACATATCGTTCCCATCAATCCGCTTGGCGCGAATTCGTAACTCATAATTGTCTCGGGGCATGTCTTGTATCCCGAGCGATTCGTTTCCGGCGTAAGAGATTCCGGTTAGCACTTGTCCCATTTCAAGAACGAGTGACTGATCCTCGATCAAAGCCTCTCCTTCGCCGCCGAACTTGGTCGGCTTCCAACCGGTAATGGTTTTCCCGTCAAACAGGTCGACGACTCGCTCCGGTTCGGTTGGCTTGACGGGGGTTGGCTCTTGCAAAGTGACTTCCGAAAATCCGATGGCTTTAATATCTGCGTGGTTGGCGACGGCACGAACCAAGAACCGGTTCGGCAGCGGTCCAATACTAGCCATCGGCAACACAAATCGACCACCGGCCGCAGAGACGACCGTCCGATGAAAGATCCGGTCGTTGGCTTGGGCGTAGTCGGCCGCCATCTGCTGAGAAAACGACTCGGATGATTCGTATTTTCGGCGAGCCTTTGGCTGAAAGGCTAATTGATCAAGTGGATAAGCCACTTCAACCTCGATGGCAAATGGCCCGCCCTTGCTGTTGGGCACATGACCCACCAGGTCCAACTGCCCGTTCGAAACATCCGCAATCATTTCGATGGTTTCGAACTTTGGAAACCTCAATAGCGGATCACCAAAATACGTCATCATGTCCGCATGCTCCAGAATCTCTTGTTCCAAGATGTCTCTGGTCGGACTCAACCACCACGCGAGTTGATGCAGCACCTCACGATAGTCGATCTTTCGCGGTTCCTCATCGTCGAGAAATCCCCGCAGCCCAGCCTGGGAAGTGCTCAATCCAGCCTCCGGCACCGCGGCAGATCCCGATGCTGTTTCCAAACTGGCGTTGGCTGCGCGTCGAGCGTTTCGACGCTGGTGAGCGGCCAACACCATTCTTCGCTTCGCTTGCTGAAACCATGTGCCGACTTCCGCACACGACTCTTCGCCGTGCAGGGTCAATAACTCGAGTCCAAAATTCGCTAAACCGTAGGGGGCCGTCACTCCGGTGCCAGCCACAACCGAGACCGGTCCATTGGGGGCTCGCAACATCGTCTCGGCCAGACAATCTTGCCGCATGTCGAATTGCCCCGTCGAGCAGGCCAACAACAATGCGATTGGTGAAGTGGCACTCGAAATTTGCTCCGAGTTGCCCGTCGTGATGGTGGGAACCACGCGATCTGGGAAATGAGCCGAATCCAAACAATTCCACGACCCATGCCCAATGTAGACCCAAAACAATGCCCCACGATTCAAACTTTCAAACACCTTATCGCAATACTGGTCCGGCCCCGGACAATAAATACTCCGCCAACTCGCGTGGGTCATGCCGACCGTGAACTTCTTCGGTATCAATTCCGACAACATTCGTGTCGCCGTGGTCTCAATGACCTTATCTTCTAAAGCGCCAAAACCGCCGACCCCCGCCACGAACTCGATCCGTCGTTTTGCGAACTCGACATCCGGGTCAGTCTCGAAACGAATCGTTTTGTCGATCAAGATTTGTAGTTGTTCAGTATTCTGGACGGACCAGCGTCCAATAGCTAACTCCGGCGCTCCATCATCATCCAGGTCGGCGTACCAATGGTCACTGGGCACGCGGTCGCGTCCCCCAAATCGTTTGCTGACTTCCGAGGCCACGTAAGACGTGGGCAATCCGGATGCATCCATGTTCAACAACGTTGGCACGTCACCAACCAACAACACAAACCGCAGACCCGTTGACCGCATTTGCTGCAACAGATCTTTGAGTTGCTGTGGGGCTTGAGGCGGTTCGACCAACCCGATTCGATAGCCTTGCTTGTTTCGATACTGCAACCAAGGTTCCAACGTTGCTTGCCAGGCCGGCGGACAAACCACTAAAGTGTCGTATGTCACTTTACTCGATTCGAGACTTTCCACTGACCAAGAGGCGGCCTCCATTGCGGACGTATCCATGGCATCCATTGCCGGTTGGTCACCTTGTTTAGCCAAATCCAACGGCAACTTTCCACGGATCTGTTCGGCTTCCGACAAGACAGCCACCGGCGGAACCGTGGAACCATTCCAAACAGGAATGTTCTGCTCGGGCATCGGTGGCGGTCCCAAATAGGGCACCACCACCAAAGGTCCCGCGGGCAGCCATCGCCACGTGATCCAGCCGGCCGCGACAACGAGAATCGCCAAGCAAACCCACAACCGCTTCCGAGTAAGGATGCGCGCGAATGACATTTTGATCGGCTCCAGGATATAGGCAGTTCTTGTCAGTTGCTACTGTCGATCGCGGTTCATTTCTGATCCAAAACGCGAATGGCTCCCCACCCCAGTTTTGAACAGCTATCGTTTTCGAAAGATCAGACCGTAATTGTCCTTCAGGAAATCAACCTCTTCCACCAATTCAAACCCCGCCTGCTCAATTTCCGCCCGAAAGACGCTTTTTCCAGCCCGAACGTGGTTCAAAACCCACTCGCTGCTGCTGCCCTCTTCGCGTTCGAAATCCACGACCATCATGCGTCCGCCATCGCGCAACGCCGTATGGATCGACGCCAACGTCGCATAGGGGAATTCGAAATGATGGTAAGTGTCGCACACAAAAACCAAGTCCACTGAATTTGGCGGCAAGGTACTGCTGCGCGGATCGCAGATCACGCCAATGATATTGTCGAAACCTTGTTGCCTACCATCTCGAATAAGTTGGTATACAAACTGCGGTGCAATGTCGACCGCATACACTCGACCTTCACCTCCAACTTGCCGTGCAAACAACCGAGTGAAAAGCCCGGTCCCAGCCCCAACGTCGGCCACCACCATTCCCGGCTTGATCCCGCTGGCCTCGACAATCACATGGCGTTGATCAAAAACTTCACGACCTTCCTTCTCGAATCTCTCGACATATTTGGACGGATCCCCGGTCATGAAGTCGTCATTAATTCCCGGTCGCACACTCTCGTCCTGGGCTCGAACTATCCCCGTGCATATCAAGAAGATTCCGAAAGAAACTGTCCAGGTCAACCATCTCGATCGACTTCGAACAAAGTGGCGCATTTTCACGTGGTTCAACTCCTATTAGCCAAGATTTCTCGCCCGCCCATACTCAACAACTGCCTCGCCAGTTCGCGCCCCAACTCCGACGCCGCGCCAACATGCCCACCTATTTGCCAATCCAAGCGTTGCTGCCCGGACTCGCTGAGAATCGCGCCCTGCAAATAAAGTTGCTCACCGCGGATCACGGCGTGAGCCGCGACCGGAGCCGTACAACCCGCACGAGTTTCATTCAAAAACGCGCGTTCCGCCTGCACGCACTTCAAAGTCACCACGTCATTCAACGTGCGGACCGCGTCCCTCGTGACAATGTCTTCGCAACGCACCTCCAACCCCAGCGCTCCCTGCCCTACTGCTGACAACATCGTGTCCAGGTCCAATGCCTGTGTAATTCTCTGCTCCAACCCCAAACGGCGAAGCCCCGCGCACGCTAATACAATCGCATCGTAGTGCCCTTCATCCAGTTTACGCAGCCGAGTGTCCACGTTGCCGCGCAAGTCGACGACCTCCAGGTCCGGCCGCAACCACCGCAGTTGAGCGGCGCGACGCAAACTTCCCGTTCCAACTTTGGCATGTTGCGGCAAATCACTCCAAGTGACATAGCTGTTCGACACAAAAGCATCTCGGACGTCCTCACGCTCCGGAACGGCGGCCAACTCCAATCCGGTCACCGGTTCGGTCGGTAAGTCCTTTAGACTATGCACCGCCAAATCAATCTCCCGATTCTGCAAGCCTATCTGCAGCCTTTTCGTGAACAGGCCTTCTCCGCCAAGCTGTCGCAGGGGCCCGGTCGCCACGTCGCCTTCGGTCGTCAATGGCACGAGTTCGACCTCGAATCCACGTGATCGAAGTTGATCCGCAACCCAGGTGGATTGCCACAGAGCTAGCTGACTGTTGCGAGTTCCCAATCGAATCATGAAATACTTTTGACTTCCCACGGACTCTGTCAAGAATGACCACGCCCCGCACTCGCCCATGCTCATTTTCGGCAAACGAGCTCGCTTTGGCCAACTTTACCGAAAACTCCGATTGTTTAGCCCAGGCAATTCAGGAAAAGTTTAACGATTATCTGTGGCGTTGCCGATAGGGAAGCATGGGGAGGCGCAAGGTCGCTGACCGCTCCGTCGGTCAGATTCCTTCGCTGGCAAACGCGAATCAAGACATCGCGCAGGGTCGCTGACCGCTCCGTCGGTCAGATTCCTTCGCTAGCAAACGTGAATCAAGACATCGCGCAGGGTCGCTGACCGCTCCGTCGGTCAGATTCCTCGGCTGTCAGACGCTACGGTTCGACTTGTATTTAGGACTTTTGACATGAACAATCGAATCGCGATACCGTTCTGGGCATGTTCATTGCTCATCGCGATCGCGTCTTGTCAGACAGGTTGTACTCTGTTCCCACAGCGATTGGATCGTCCGCAGATTCACAATCCGTTCCCACAGCTTCGCAAAGTCGCCGTCGTCCCGTTCTTTAACCAAAGCGATTTCCCTCAGATCAATGGCGCCAAGGTCGCCGCTAGCTATCGGCACCAACTGCAACAGGTCCGCGGATTTGAGGTCGTCCCTGTAGGAGTCGTGGACCAATACTTAAGCCAAAACCCGATCCCGATCGACCAGATCCCCGACTTCCAGAAATTGGCTAGAGACCTTGGTGTGGATGCCGTCGTCGTCGGCTCGATCACCGACTTCGATCCGTACTATCCGCCGAAGATGGGACTCGCGGTGCGTTGGTATGCAGCGAACACCGGGTTCCACCCAATCCCGCCTGGTTATGGTCTGCCTTGGGGGACCGCAGAAGAAGAGTACATTCCGGACGAATTGCGATTTGAGGCCGAATTCGCGTTGGCGACCGAGCAACTCAAGACCCAAACCCCGGTCGTGACAAATCCCGTCCCCGCCGATACCGAAACCCAAACCGTCGAACCCGCCTCGGCGACTTCCGAAATCGGACCGTCAACATCGAAAGTCGGTGCAGCACCCCCAGTAGCGTCGGCCGCCGCTCCGAAGCTCGGAGACAACCTGGCCGGCTACTCGCTACCACCCGAGGGCACAACGCTGCCAGTTGATTGGCCAGATCCCAATGGATTTGTTCCTGACCCACCTGCACCAACTCGACCAGTCGCGCAAATCCAACGGGGCCCAGTGATGGAGCTGATCAAACAATACGACGGCAGCGACTCGGACTTCACCGCTCGCTTGGAAAGCTATTACGCTTTCCGCGATGACGCTCGCTTCGGCGGTTGGCAATCGTACCTGCAGCGAACCGACGACTTTATCTCCTTCTGTTGCTACCTGCACATCTCGGAATTGTTGACGGCGCGCGGCGGGGCTGGATACGCACGCCCTGTTTGGCGTTGGCCTTTGGCAGCCGATCATCCGTAATGCTAGGCGACAACGCCAGCAAACCACTATCACAAATATTCGTTACAGATCTCCTCGTCACCAACTCGATTGAACTCAACTTCACAAATCAACCGAAGATGAAACTCGGAGCAACCTATGTTGTTCCAGATGATAGCGGACCTCTTCAGAAAGCTAGAACGTGCCCAACGAATTGCCAAATGACCTGAAAGTATCGCGAGACGTCAACGTCTTGGCTTTGGTCAAAGGAGAGGAACGTTTTATTTTTTTGTACACGGACAGCAACAAGTCCGAGACCCTTCGAACGCTGGGGCGGTTTGCTTCCGATCCTGAAATCAACTTCTCGTGGTACGACGCGGCGGTCCTCAGCCAACGTCTACGTCAGAATCAAACCACGGAAGTCTCGCGCACCGAACCTGCCCTGCCGGAATCAGGGTGGGCCTGGGACGAGTAACGCGAACGGTTGCGACCGCCGGAACGATTATTCCAAACAAAGTTCTGCGAGTTGACCGGGCTCATGCAAGACACCATCCAGCGATATCTGCGATACCTTAAAGTCGAACGCAACGCTTCAGATTATACGATCAAGTCGTACCGCGAAGACTTGCTGAGCTTATCCGATTATTTGACCGAAGCACTAGGCACTTCCCCGCATCCGGCCCGCATCGATCCGCAGATCCTGCGAAACTACGTGGCCGCAATGCACGAGGCTCAATATGCCCGAACCAGTATCGCGCGGCGTCTTGCGTCGATGCGGGGGCTGTTCAAGTTTGCTCAACGCGAAGGCTTGGTCGAGCAGAATCCAGCCAAACCACTCCGTAATCCTCGCCCCCATCGTAAACTGCCCCACTTCTTGACGACCGACGAGATCCAGACACTGCTGGCAGCACCCGCACAAGGCACGGTCATGGGCCTGCGTGATCGAGCGATCTTCGAGACGATGTACTCGGGTGGACTTCGCGTCAGCGAATTGGTGGGGATCAATGACAACGATTTGGATTTGGAGGATGGACTGGTTCGCGTGAAAGGTAAAGGCAAACGCGAACGGTTGGCCCCGCTGGGCAAGTTTGCTGTGGAAGCTCTCGAAGATTGGAAAGCAAAACGAGTGCTCGCACGTGGCAAACAGCCGACACCGACCACTCCGGTCTTCACAAACAAGTTTGGCAATCGCCTCACAACTCGCAGCGTCGCCAGGATGCTTGAAAAATACCTTTTGCAGACGGGGCTCAATCTGAAGACTTCCCCGCATACCTTGCGCCACAGCTTCGCAACACATCTCTTGGATCGCGGTGCGGATATCCGCAGCGTCCAGGAACTCCTGGGACACAAGAGTTTAGTCACGACGCAGATTTACACGCATCTCAGCACCGCCGGCCTGCGTCAAGCCTACGAGCAAGCCCACCCGCGCGCCAAAGCCAAGTCCGGCTAGTGACAACAACACGTCTCCGGTTGTCTTGGTCCACCGCCCCGAAGCGCGGAGCCCTTGGACAGCAGTTGCCAGCTGCAGCCCATCCTACCTCGTGGAGGATTTTTCCGTCCAAGACAGGCCTGAAGGGGCCGACACAACCCTAGCCGTTGCGAGTTTGCCACCGTTTAGAGTCGGTCCAAATTCAAAAAAAAGCCCGCAGCGCCGACACAACGGTGTTGGGTTGGCTGGAAAAAATCCTTCCCGACGTCGCGCGCCCCAAGACTCGGCCTTTCACCAAACATGCGTTCCGACGCATTCGAGCTTGATTGGAGGCGGACCTCGATGAGAGGTTCATTCAGAATGCGAATCACACACACACACACACACACACACACACACACACACACACACACACACACACTAACTCTCACTCACGCAAACTCTCACACACTAACTCGCCCACCGCTCACTAACTAATCCGAGCAATCGTCTGCTAACGAACAACGCACTGCGTCGCTCTTCCTCCGCGAATTGCAGAGCGACAATTTATCTGCGGCCCAAGCCCGTGAAGCTCAGCACCAGTGCGACGGTCCCGGCAGTGATGAGGCCCGCGCCCCAACCGATCGTCTCGGCCGGAGTTCGTAGCAACGTGATCCAATCGAATGGCTGGTCATGTGGAACACCAGTGCACAGTCCGATGATGCCCCAAGTCAACAGGCCCACTCCCAACGACAAGAATACCATCGCCTTGGCCTGCGCGAAAATAGCAATCAATCCGGGCCGAAAGTACATGGTTGCCAGAATTGCTCCAATCAATACTCCCATGGCCAATGTGCCACCGAAGGCCAAAACACGTCCAGAATGTTCTGGGCTAAACTCGATCATGATTTGTATTCCGATCTGTCGAGGAATTTGCTTATTGTTTGCGTCGAGACATCGCTCGGTTGACAACCGTCGCGACCGCGGCGTCTCCGGTCACGTTGATCGTTGTGCGACACATGTCCAAGACTCGGTCGACTGCCAGAATCAATGCCAAGCCCGACTGAGGAACACCAATCGCCGCTAACACAATCACCAACATAACCATACCCGCACCAGGAACAGCGGCCGAACCGATCGAGGCCAACGTCGCGGTGACGACGATGGTCATTTGTTGGTAAAAATCCAAATCGATACCCAAAGCCTGCGCAATGAAAACCGCGGCGACGGCTTGATACAAGCTAGTACCATCCATATTGACCGTCGCACCGATCGGCAGCACAAAGCTGGCGACTTTCGGATCGACACCCAAATTCTTCTCGACGCATTCAACGGTCACCGGCAGTGTGGCCGCACTACTGCTGGTCGTAAAGGCCAACAATTGGGCGGGTAGCATGCCACGCAAGAATTTAACGTAACCGGTATTGCCAAACCCGACCACCAAAAAAGGATAAACACCGAAGAGCACGATCGCTAAGCCAAGGACGACGGTGATGGAGTACCAAGCCAATGCCGCAAAGATTCGCCAATCGTTCGTCTCAGCAATCAAACTTGCCATCAAAGCAAACACACCGATAGGTGCAAACAACATGATCAAATCAACCATGGTTAGAATGACCGTATTCAATCCATCAAAGAACGCTTTGACTGGAGCGACCTCTTGCGGCGGTGCCACAATCATGGCGATTCCAAAGAAAATTGCCCAAAAAATAACTTGCAACATATTGCCATTGTTTGAGGCGGCTGCCGCCAGATTTTCGGGGACGACATCGACAATCGCCTGCAGCGGACCCTTGCCTTGTTCCTTCGCAGCAGAGGCCGCAATTTTGGCCACTCGTTCGACCCCATCTTGATCACCCAGCAATTTTTCTTGAACGTCCTTGGGCAACCCCTTGCCAGGTCCAATCAGATTGACCGCGACCAAGCCAATGCAAACAGCAACGAACGTCGTGATCAGATAGAGGAAAATCGTCCTTCCTCCCATCGAGGACAAACGCGACATGTCTTGCAAATCCGAAACGCCCTTGATCAACGAAGCCAGAATCAAGGGTATTGCAATCAGCTTCAACGAATTAACGAAAAGAACTCCAAACGGCTTTACCCACCTCAAGACAAAATCGCGAGGCGAAAACTCGGGATTGGATTGAGCCCATTGCACCAACAAAAAACCGAAAATGAGTCCACCGATGAGGCCCGCCAATATTTGCCACGGCAATGGCCAACGCCAAAATTGCCAAACCGCCCGTTCGTCGGATCTGTTTGTCATTCGATCGCACTTTCGTGGTTTTTGGGGGGAGAGCAAATCGTCATACCAAACTTGCTTGGTCTGGTTAGATCGCTAAAACCCGAGCCAGCCCTGCTTCAGTGCTCGAGCGAACCTCTTGCATGTTGGTATCAGCATCGGGGCCACATCGCCGTTTGGGGCCGAGACTTATCTTAAAGGTCAATGGAAGTCCGGCAAAGCAGAGGCTACAATTCGAACCGGAATGCTTGGCTCACCGCGGAGGACGAACGTGTATCGATTTTGGAGGACGAATTTGGAAACTTGGACTCGAGCAGGGTGGCTCCTGCTCTTGTGTTCGCTCGGTTGCGGCGATTCTCCCCCACAGCGTTCGGGCGAAATGGTCGATCCGAGTGCCGCGAAAACACCAACCATTCCATCCCAGGACTCTAGTCGAACGAACTCAGCCGCCGCAACCGATGGCAAAAACCGCCGTCCCGCCGAGCTCGATTCGGGACTGCCGTCACCGCCTGTCGAGCTAATCACTTCGCCACCGCAAGAACGAAAGCCCGCGTCGAAATCCGACACGCTCACGACCGAGCGTTCAACTCCTTCCGCGAATTCGGCATCAACGGACGACGCCGACCCTTATTTGCCACGCCGGAGATTGGGACCGCTTCAAGCGGTCGAGGTCCAAGTGGAACGCGTGGCCGAGGCCGGGCTGAAGCTTTTCGAATCCGACCATTTACGACTCGTCACGGACCTGCCAGACGCGGACACTCCCTCGGACTTTCATGCGGTCATCGAACAGGCCATCAGCCAATGGGTAGCGTTTTGCAAGGCCGACCCGCGCCGGTTTGAGAAGTGGCAACTCACTTGTTTTCTGATTGTCGACGAGGCCAAATTTGAAAACGCAGGTCTGCTGCCAACGAAAAGTCAACTGCCCGCCGGAAAACTTCCGCCCGGTGGATGGCAGTTCGGAAATCAAATATGGGTCCGCCATCATCCTGGCCCCTATTACACTCGGCACATGTTGTTGCATGAAGCGACACATGCCTTCTTCTCGTTTAATTACGGGGCATTGGGGCCGCCTTGGCTGGCCGAAGGATTGGCTGAGTATTTCGCTGTTCATCGGTGGGGCGATGGTAAATTGGAATTGGCGGCTCGCGTGATCGACAAGAACGAGTTACCGTATTGGGGAAGGGTCAAATTGATTCGCGATGCCTACCTCACTGGTCAGCCGAAATCATTACTGGAAGTCATCAATTTCCCGCCCAGTGCCTTTCCGCAAACCGACTCGTATGCGTGGAGTTGGGCAGCAGTCAGTTTGTTTGCGGCGCATCCGGAACTGAGAGAGCCCTTTTCCGCTCAACTGGACAAACTTGGGCAAGTCTCTGGTACCCAATGGAATCATGAACTTTTGAAAGCCATCTCGCTGGATCGGCGCCGACTGGAAACGCAATGGCAGGTTGATACGACGACAATACAGTACGGACATGATTTTTCCAGAACGGCGATTCGATGGCGAGATGCCGAACCCGCCGCGGAAGGCGAGTATCACTTTAACCTTCCTGCGGACGGAGCTTGGCACGCCACCGGATGGCGCCTGCCCGCCGGCCAATGGGAGATCGCTGCCGAAGGCACGTACCAAATCGCAATTTCTGACAACGCCGCGTGGAATGCGGAGCCAAATGGAATCACGATCCGCTATGCCGCCGGAGCACCTCTTGGCCAGGTTCAATATGCCCTGCAAGGTGATCCGGCTATCCTGCAAGGACTGTCCGAATTGACCAAGCCGCAATGCGTTGGTGTTCGGACCGTCGTGGCAACCACCGGCGAAGAGCTGTTTCTAAGAGTGAATGATTGGCCCAATCAATTGGAAGACAACCAAGGCCAAGTCGCAATCATCCTCAGACGATTGTAGAAGCCAGGCAGAGAAGATTACAATGCGACTGAGTGTTGTGGACCGCAATGTCGCAAGCCGCTTCGTCGGTCAGATTCCGTTGTCGCGCAAAGAGAAAGTACAGTCACTGTAGAACTGGACCGAGGGAACCGTCCACGACGCGGTCGCCAACCGTTTCTTCGGTCAGATTCAAGTTCGCATGGCGAACGCGCAATCGAAGCACAAGATTCAATTCACAATCGAAGCACAAGATTCAAATAAGGAGTTCCGGTTGCCGGACTTTCAAAACTTCGAACGATTGGATGCGACGGGGTTGGTAAACGTCTCGCAACTACTTTCTCACGCGGCCAAACAGGTACCCGAGCATTTGGCAGTTGCCGTGGCGGGGCGTCACAGATCGACGACGAGCGCGGGACACCAACACGAAGGCAGAGAAAAACCTGCCCCGCCCGGCTGGCGCACGATCAGTTATCAGGAGCTGGATACGCTGGCGACGGACATAGCGCGCGGCCTCTTGGAGTTGGGCATCCCGCCCGGAACTCGGTTGGCATTGATGGTTCGTCCCGGGATCGAGTTCATTGCGCTCGTGTTCGGCTTGATGCGAGCCGGAATGGTGCAAGTCTTGATTGATCCTGGCATGGGACGCCACAACATGGTGCAATGCTTGCAAGAATGCGATCCACAAGGTTTTGTCGGAATTCCATTAGCGCATGTGATGCGATTGGTGTTTCGGCGAAAGTTTCCCGCTGCCATTTACAATGTCACCGTCGGTCGCCGTTATGGATGGGGTGGTTGGACTTACCAGCAAGTCATTGCGAAGGGAAGACCATCGATTCGAGAAGTCAATCGGACCAGCGCTAGTCAACAAGCCGCGATCATCTTTACCACTGGTAGTACCGGGCCGCCCAAAGGCGTTTACTACTCGCACGGAATGTTCATTCGACAAGCCACATTGATTCGCGACTTTTATTCGATCCAGCCCGGAGGCGTTGACTTGTCGGGTTTTCCCCTGTTTGCCCTATTCAATATTGGTATGGGCGTGACCACGGTGATTCCTCAAATGGATCCGACAAGGCCCGCGGCGGTCCAGCCGCAACGGATCATTGAAGCCGTCGAATTGTGGCGAGCGGACCAGAGCTTTGGTTCGCCAGCCTTATGGAACACGGTAAGCACCTATTGCGAGCGACGTCAGATCCAACTACCAAGCTTAAAGAAAGTCTTTTCTGCCGGAGCCCCCGTACCGCCACATGTCTTGCGACGCTTACAAAAAATGATTTCAACAGATGGCGAAATCTACACCCCCTACGGGGCGACGGAATCGCTGCCGATCGCCTCCAATTCCGCGCGCACGATCTTGAACGAAACATCTGTTTTGTCAGCAAGTGGTCACGGGACGTGTGTCGGTAGTCGCTTTCCCGAAATCGATTGGAAAGTCATCGAAATCACGGACCTCCCGCTCGCAACCATGGAACAAGTCCGTGAATTGCCACGTGGCGAGATTGGCGAGTTGATGGTGTCTGGGCCGGTCGTCAGTCCCAAATACGTGACCCGCATGGATGCAAATGCCCTGCATAAGGTTGTGGATTCGGCAACCAACGCCGTCTGGCATCGAATGGGAGATGTGGGATACTTGGACGGACAGGACCGATTTTGGTTTTGTGGTCGAAAGGGTCACCGCGTCGTTACCGCGCGTGGAACGCTGTTTACGATTCCCATTGAAGCCATGATCAACAAGCACCCCGAGGTCTATCGCTCGGCCTTGGTTGGCATCGGTCCGGTGGGCGCACAAATTCCAGCCATGGTATTGGAACCTTGGCCGGAACATTGGTCATCGAATCGAGCGAGACAATCGCGATTGATTGACGAGGTGCGGCAGATCGCCGAGCAGGACCCGCGGTCGAAACAAATCCAGCACTATTTCGTGATGAAGTCTTTGCCAGTGGACATTCGCCACAACGCGAAGATTTTTCGCGAAAAACTTGCGAAATGGGCCGCTTCGAAACTAAAGTAACGCGCGGTGTTGAGAAGTTAATCGCGTTAGATGCCGAGACAGTCGATGGAGGATTCATGCAAGTATTGGTGACCGGCGGTGGAGGCTTCTTGGGCCGGGCTATCGTGCGACAACTTACCTATCGCGGCGAAAAAGTCCGCGTCTTGGGGCGAAGCTCCTATCCATTCTTGGATAAGCTGGGTGTCGAAGTGATCCAAGGTGACGTGCGTGACCCCGCGGTTGTGAATAACGCCTGTCGTGATGTGGAGTTGGTCTTTCATACGGCCGCGGTTGCCGGAATCTGGGGGCCCTGGGATCGTTACCACTCGATCAATACGGTGGGAACCAGAAACGTCATTGACGCCTGCATAGCGCAAGGCGTGCAGAGGCTGATTTACACAAGTTCGCCGAGTGTTGTTTTCACCGGTGCGGATCAAGAGAACGTGAACGAAACCGAGCCCTACCCACGCCGGTATCTGTGCCATTATCCGCATTCGAAGGCTTTGGCCGAGCAAGAAGTTTTGGACAGCCATGATCGCACTCGACTGTTGACCTGCGCCTTGCGACCGCACCTGATCTGGGGCCCAGGAGATCAACACTTGATTCCCCGCATGTTGGAGCGCGCTCGACTTGAAAAATTGAAACGCGTGGGCGAAGGCGAAAACAAAGTGGACATGATCTATGTGGATAACGCGGCTGCCGCGCACTTGCAAGCAGCCGACGCGTTGACACCAACTTCACCCGTCGGCGGGCAAGCTTACTTTGTTAGCGAAGGCCAACCAGTTAATCTCTGGCTGTGGATCAATGAGATCTTGATGTTGGCCGGGCTTCCGCGTGTGCGACGTTCTGTTTCTTATTCCTCGGCTTACACGGTCGGACGAATTTTGGAAACCATGTACGAGTGGTTTGGTTGGCAAGACCACGAGCCAATCATGACCCGATTTCTGGCGTGTCAGCTTGCTCATCATCACTACTACGATGTCTCGAAGGCGCGGCGAGATTTCGGAATGCGCCCGATCGTTTCTTTCGAGGAAGGCATGGATCGATTGGGAAGGTTCTTGAGTGGAGAAACGGCCATCGCGGAGCAGACGCTACCATGCAACCGCAGTCCCGAAGAAGTGGAACGCCAACGTCAGCGGCAGTTGAATTGGCGCGAGAATTATGGCAAGACCAAACCTAAGACAAGTGCCGCATCGTCCTACGACACGGACGACGATGACCACGACGATCCTGAAACCGACGACAATCTCTATGCCGACCCGGACGACGGACAACAGGATGACCATGAACCCACGACGCCTGTCCGTGATCGCTTGGCGGACGGGATTGAATATGCCGACGATGACGACGAAAATGCCGACAAGCGACACAGTCCGCGTGGTCGTCGCTAAGCAGCTGTTTTCAGTCGAATAATGATTTCGCGGGCCACGATCCAGGAAGGACCGAACATGATTTTATCCGGTGAAGAGATTGCGAGAAGACTTGGTGGCGATATCGGAATCGACCCTTACGACCCCGCTCATCTCAATCCCAACAGCTACAACTTGACTCTTCATCACGAATTGATGGTGTATGAAGAAGTGGTGTTGGACATGAAGAAACTGAATCGCGTGCAACGCTTGGAGATCCCGGACAGCGGACTGGTGTTGGAACCACGCCGACTGTATTTGGGTCGCACCATCGAACGCACGGAAACCCATAACCTAGTGCCCATGATCGAGGGCCGATCGAGTGTCGGACGCTTGGGGCTGTTCGTGCACGTGACGGCGGGCTTCGGTGATGTCGGCTTCAAAGGCTTCTGGACCCTGGAGATGTTCGCGGTCCAGCCCGTGCGGATCTACGCAGGGGTATCGATTTGCCAGATTTTTTATCATGAAATCAAAGGCGCTTATGAAGAGTATCGCAGCGACAAGTATCAAAACAATCGCGATATTCAGCCCAGCCTTCTTTTTAAGGAGTTTTCGGACGAACACGATGTTGATCCACAAATGCGTTTGAAATTCGACTAACTTATTGGCACGCATTGGTTGATCGGAAGGACACTCGAAATGACTGACGGGCACGTCGCCACTGAGATTGCGGAACTGAAGAACCAAATTCGGTACCATGATCGCAAGTATTATGTGGATCTTGCGCCTGAGATCCCTGATCACGAGTACGATCGTTTGATGCAACGATTGCTCGAATTGGAGCGTGAACATCCTTCTTTGGTCACTGCGGATAGCCCCACGCAAAGAGTTTCCGAGCGGCCGGTCGATCATTTAGAGCAGGTGGCTCATCGAGTTCCGATGTTGTCGATCGAAAACACGTACTCAGAAGACGAACTCCGCGAGTTTCGGCGGCGGGTCGTCGAAGGCCTCGACGGACGAGAACCGGAATGGGCAGTCGAGCTAAAAATTGATGGTGTGGCGATTGCCCTGGTTTATGTTCACGGAGAGTTGCTGCGGGCCGTCACGCGCGGGGACGGACAAGTAGGCGACGACGTGACACACAATGTACGCACCATTGTCGACGTCCCCTTACGACTGACCACTTCGAATCCACCACCCGTTCTCGAAGTTCGTGGTGAAGTCTACATGACCAATCAGGAATTGACCCGTCTGAATCAACAGCAATCATCGGCGGGCCTACCTCTCTACAAAAATACTCGGAACGTGGCAGCGGGCACGATCCGATTACTGGATGCACAGATTTGCGCTGAAAGAAATTTGCGAGTCTTCTGTCATGGAACCGGTTACTGCGAAGGACTGGACGCTGCCTCGCACCAGGAGTTTCTGACTCGAATCGCCCAGTACGGACTGGTGCCAACTCCGATGGTACAAGTGTTCTCCGACTTTGAAGATGTCCTGAAACATTGTCAATTCATGATCGAACGACTAGGCGAGCTTGATTTTGAAGTTGACGGGATTGTCATCAAGGTCAATCGATTCCAACAACGCGATCAATTGGGATTAAGGAGCAAAAGTCCGCGGTGGGTCACGGCATACAAATGGGAGAAGTACGAAGCTCTGACTCGCGTGAATGAAATTACTGTACAAGTCGGCAAGACAGGAGCGGTCACACCGGTGGCTGAACTGGAACCCGTCGAGTTGGCAGGGACCACGGTAAGCCGCGCCAGTCTGCACAACGCGGAAGAAATTCAACGGAAAGATATTCGAGTCGGCGATTGGGTGATTGTCGAAAAAGCTGGCAAGATCATTCCGCACGTCGTCCGAGTGGAATTGGCCAAGCGTTCCGCAGATTTGGTTCCGTTCCCATTTCCAACTCACTGTCCGTCATGCCAATCTACATTGGTTCAAGAGCCCGGCGGGGTATACATCCGTTGCGTGAACGCGGTGTGCCCAGCGCAACTCAAGGAACGATTGCGATTCTTCGCCTCGCGCGGCGCGATGGATATCGAGGGCTTGGGGGAAAAATTGGTCGATCAATTGGTCGACGCGGGACTAGTCCGCACCTACGGCGACCTCTACCGGCTCGACCAACAGAGTTTGATGTCCCTCCCCCGCATGGGAAGTCGTTCTTGCGAGAAACTTTTGGCCGCGATTGACAACAGCCGCGGACGCGGGCTGGCGAGACTGCTGAGCGCGCTGTCGATTCGTCATGTGGGCTCCAGTGTGGCCGAGGTCTTGGCCCGAAAGTTCGGGTCGATGGACCTACTCCGGGCCGCGAGTCGGGAGCAACTAAGCGCTTCGGATGATGTGGGAACGGTGATTGCCGATAGTGTTCACGGCTTCTTTCATAGTGAATACGGCCGACAAGTGGTCGATGATCTTGTCGACTTGGGCCTGGACATGACCCAACCGCAAGCCGACTCGAATGGCCGATCGGATCGATTGGCCGGCCTTAGTTTCGTCGTCACCGGGACTCTGCCGAACTACGGGCGCGACGAGATTCATGAACTTATCAAACGGCATGGCGGAAAAGTCAGCTCGAGTGTCAGCAAGAAGACCAACTATGTTGTGGCCGGCGAAAGTGCCGGTAGTAAGTTGGAAAAAGCTCAAGAATTGGGTGTTCCGGTTCTCGATGAATCGGGGTTTCTGCGGCTGCTCAGCGAATCAGCGGCAGGCTAGCAGCAGCAAACTCTCCAGATTGGCCAATTTCCCAATTTTGATATACTGAGGCGACTGGGGGGCATGGCTTGATCAGGGATGTAGTGATGCTGGGACAATCAGAGATTGAGGTTGGGCAATTGGTTTCCGGTTTGGATTATTTGCTCAGCTGGATCGGGATGGGGTGCTTGATCGGATTGGTAGTGTCCGGCTTTTTAGCGCATCGGCGTCAAGGCAGTTCCGCGGCAACGGTTGCGATTGCGATTGCAGGTACCTTGCTTGGTTGTGGACTGTTGCAGTATTTCAACCCTGGCGAAAATCTCCGGCCGCTAACTCCGCAGGGTCTGGTTGTGGGCATTACGGGTGCGTTGCTTCTCTTGTTGTTTTTCGGACTGCTCGGAGGGTACTATCCCGCCACCGAATCAGAAAACCCGCGCCGGCAACGTCGCCGCCGACTTTATCGAGAATACCTGCGTGAGGATTAGGCTTGAGGCTGTGCGTTCTCGGCGACGAACAATACTCCATCAAAGGCCTCACCAAAGCCGACGGTACGCTGGTTGAACGCTACTCCTAAACTGCCTATGGCACATTTGGGATCTCCCCCCCGCGCCGTGAAGTTTTTTTCCGTGTAAAACCGGTCCGAAGGGACCGACACAACCGTAGCGGGTGTACGTAAGCCAACGGTTAGAACGACACCTGATCCATCCGATCAAAGTCCCCAACGCTGTGAAGTTTTTTCAGGAGCGCAAAGGTCCGAAGGGACCGACACAACCCTAGCCGGTGTGCGCAAGCCACCGGTTAGAACGACACCTGATCCAGAAAAGGCCTGAAAGGCCGACACAATTATCGAGCGTTCGCATTCAAAAATACCTCATTGCGTTGCCCGTGGGGGGCGTTTGTGGCACGGGGTTGGTTCTTGGGTTCGAATCGTCTGGGCTTGCGAGTATGAACCGTTGCGGTCTCGGTAAAGTTTTGCGGAACAAGACTTGTCCCTCGACCAAAGCTCGCTTGGGTCCGGTCGAGTTCGCTTCGCATTGAATCTGTGGCCCGACCGAGACCAGCTCGGTTAACGCCCACCCGCTACGGAGTATTACTGGCATGGTGGTAGTACAAAAATCCGGTGAGTGACGTACAATAGCGGTTGCGTTTTCGTCACCGTCGGCGGAAACAACATTTCGTTTTGAATTGAGAAGAGGCTGAGGATACCCATGCGTCGAATCGTCGTGGCAAAGGTGTTGTGTTGGAGTGTCGCGGTTGTCGTTGGAGCCGGTTCGGGGTTGACGCTGGCCGTGCAAGAAAAGCAAGATCCGCCGAAGGCGGAGGCTGCCCAAGAAAACGCGGACGAAAAGGCGAAAGAAGAAACGGTCGAAGTTGTGTTGGCCGAGGGAAGATTGGACTTTCAAGCGCCCAAGTCTTGGGAAAAGAAGCAACCAAAGTTCAATATTGTCGAAGCCGAATTTGCTCCCAAGAGTTCGAAGGAGAACATCGATCCCGCTCGCTTGACGATCATGGCTTCGGGTGGTTCGGTTGACGCCAATCTCGAACGTTGGATCGGTCAGTTCTCACAAGAGGATGGCTCCGACACGGAAGACCACACCAAACAAGAAGAGAAAAAAATCAACGGCATGACCATCCACATTGTGGATATCAATGGAACCTATGCCGATTCCGCCGGTCCTTTTGCCGGTAATGCGGTTCAACGAAAAGGTTACCGCATGCTCGGTGCGATTGTGGAGACAAAAGTGGTTGGCAACTACTACTTCAAGATGTACGGCCCCAAAGAGACCATCGACGAACACGAAGCTCGCTTCAAGGCCATGATCGAAACGATCAAACTCAGCCTGTAACAAGCGAACCACGAGTTAACGTGAAGGTACGGCTCGAGCGCGCAAGGTTGCTCCCCCGGTTAAGTTTTGCACGTGGTGAAATCCCAACTGTCGGAGGATGCGGGCAGCCACATGCCCACGGACACCGACCCCGCAACTCACCACCGTTCGAGCCGATCGGTCCAACTCAACATATCTAGTTCGAAGTTCATCTAATGGAATGTTGATGGCCTGCGGGGCAGCCGTTAGCGGTCGGTCACGAACTTCGTTGGTGGTCCTCACATCAACAACTTGAAGCCCAGTGAGATCGGCATCGGCATCAATGAAGTCTTCGAGACCATCAAGCTGATTCGACGCCGCGAAAGCGGCTTGATGGATCGGATCTTTCGCCGAACCAAACGGAGGGGCGTAGGCTAAGTCTAGCCCAGCCAAATCACGTACTGTGCCGCGAAATGCCATGGCCGTCGCGACAACATCCAGACGCTTGTCGACACCTTCACGACCGATGGCTTGGGCTCCCAAGATGCGCCCATCTTCCGGAGAATAAGTCAACTTCAATGTCAACGGCTGCGCTCCTGGGTAGTAGCCCGCATGATGGTTCGCAATGACGGTGACACTCCGGCTTGGTATGCCAAATCTCTTGGCAGATGCGGCGCTCAGTCCAGTGATACCGACGGACAACTCGAAAACTCGCACGATGGAAGTTCCAAAGACGGACGCCATCGGCGCGCACTGCCCAGTGGCTGCGTGTTCGCCAGCCAAACGTCCTGCGCGATTTGCCGGACCAGCGAGCGCGACGCGCATTGAGGTTCCTGTAGGACCATAAGGATATTCCGCAGCATCACCGACCGCGTAAATATGCGGATCACTCGATTGCAACCAACGGTTGGTCGCAATTCCACCACTGGCACCGATTTGCAGGCCAGCGTCCACGGCCAACTGCGTTTGCGGGCGGACCCCTAAACCCAAAATGACGAGATCCGCATCCAAGACCTTGCCGCTGGCCAACATCACACCAGAAGCCCCGCCAGCACGATCAAGCATGACCTTTTGAATGCCGTCGCCCACATGGACGGACACGCCGTGGGCGGCCAGTTCATCCATCAAAGGCTGACTCATTTCCGGATCGAGTATCGGCAGAACGTGTGGCTGCAACTCCGCCAACGAAACCTGAAAGCCACGCCTTTGGAGCTGTTCGACCATTTCCAGTCCAATGAATCCCGATCCGATCACGGCGGCACGTTTGCCCGCACTTGTTCCAATCGCGTGGTGAATCCGATCGGTGTCCGACATGTTTCGCAGCGTGAAAACTCCACTAGCGGAAAGACCTTCCAACGACGGGGTCAACGGAGCCGCACCAGGTGCCAGAATCAATTTATCGTATTCCAATTGGTACGACTGTTGCGAGTGATGATCGAAGACCTCGACGCATTTCGAATTTGGATCGATCCGCCGAGCCTCGTGTCGGGTTCGCACATCCAACTTGAAGCGACGACGCAAAAACTCGGCCGTTGCCACAAGCAGTTTTCCGCGAACGGCAATTTCCCCTCCTAGATAATAGGGGAGTCCGCAATTAGCAAAAGAAACCTCGTCATCTTTCTCCAACAGCACAATTTCCGCAGCTTCATTCATTCGCCGCGCTCGGGTGGCTGCCGAGGCACCACCAGCGACGCCACCGATGATGACAATTCGTAATGGCTTGGTTGTCATGTCCAATCGCTTCCCGACCAAAAGATTCGTTGTCTTTCATTATCCCCAATGAAGAAACGTATCAATTCAAGGAGCGGACTTCAATCCGCCCAGTTGTCACTTACTCTTCGACGACCATGGTTTCTAAGCGAACAAAAGCGTGGGCAGCAAGTTCTTGAGCATCGATCGCCGACTGTTGGATCGTCAGGTAAGATCTTTGAGCCGTGAGCAGTTCTAAATAATCGATCTCGCCCTGCTGGTGGGCTTGTTGGGCTAATGTCAATCGTTCCTGGGCCATCGCCAGTAACGTGGAATTGATCTGTTGAGTCATCGCGCGCGCCGCTTCGTACTGCCCACTAGCCTCGGCTACCCGCGCCATGATTCGTCGCTCGATCGACGAAAGATCCGCTTGCAGACGAGTAACTTCCCCTCGAGCCGCTTGCACGAGTCCGTTTTTGCGATCCGTGATTGGTAACGCAACACCTATTTGAATACCAACAATGGTATCACGACTCAATGCATCCTGTTGGACCGATGCTTGCGTGTTGACATTGGGAACAATTTCAACTTCCGCTCGCCGCAATTCGCATTTGGCCGACTCCCACGAGGCGCGAGCTGCGGCCAATTCGGGACTAGAGACTTCGATCGAGGCCACATCTTGGCTAAGTATCGTGGGCCAAGGATCGCTGCCAATCGCGTCGACTTGCTGTTCAGTAATCGCCAACGTCTGCGCTAATATCCGGCTTTTCGCTACCGCATCGATCTCGGCTTGTTGCCGCGCCATCACTACTTGGGTCTGTTCCAATCGAGCTTGCAAGACAGTGCCTTTGCTCACTTCAGCCGCCTGGAACAATTTTTCGTTTATCGCGACGGCCTCGCCCAAGAGCAATTCCAACTGTGTGAGCAGAGCCACTCGCTGCCGCGCGGCCACCAAACTCCAATACTGACTTTGCACACGACGACTGAGTCGCATACGCTCCACTTCCAACGCCGCTTCGGCCGCGACGACTCGCCATTGACCTATTTGCTCGGCCAATGCGAGTTTACCTGCCGTTACCCACTCTTGAGACCAGAAGATCCCTTGTTGCCCGGCGCTACCTTCTTGGCCGATCTCGCCGGCCATGTAACCAACAACCGGGTTTGGCCAACGGGTGGATTGGAACTGATTACCGGACTCTCGCTCAATAACTGCTGAGGCCCGAGTCAATTCAGGATGTGTCGAAAAGGCCAGATCCAAAACAGAGTCCAAATGTCCAGATGAAGAAACAGCAAGGACTTGCTGTTCAGCGACCGGCACTGGATCCATGGCGGCGATCGTGACGACCGGTTCCAGTCGATTGGAAACGACTCGCGTTTCCCCGACGACTTGATTTGTGATTCTGTTCGTTGCCGTCGTTTTGACAACCAAGACGTTCGGTTGCAACTTAGAAGTCCGTTTAACTCCTTCGATCGAACTCGATTCGGAGCGAGCCGCAACATCCATCCGCGGCGCGCGAGGACTTGATTCTTGGGCATTAACGGCTGACAACGCAATCGCCTGGGCCGCCACACAAGTCCAGATGCCGAGTCTCACCCGAGCGACTTGAATCTTCTTTTTTTGGAAATTGTTCACAGAATCTTTCACCCGACAGCTGACGCGTTGACTTCCCCAAACGCCTGGCAGTTGCGTTCCTAACGAACTTGTCGGAATGACCAGCTGGTGCGATCAACAGGCAGGTGTGGATCGTGCCAGTTGTCCGCAGAATTCAGTTCCGATTGTGACGGATTTCCGGATTGCGCCTGGTAAACTGTCTACGGGTGGCGGGATCGAGCTGACTCCAGATCGCCGAAGATAGCTTCGCCCCAGTGGGGCAAGGATTGTCAGTTACCGCCCGCGCAAACGGCCATTGTTCCGCAGGCCGCCGCTTCGACTTCGCTCAGACAAACGCCTAAGCCGAACGATCACGTTTTGACGTTACATCCAAGACTTCTGAATCTGCTGAATCTACAATTGGACGTCGCGAGAATTCGATCCGGCCGTTCAGCCAGACCAGTCTTTCCGGCGCGCGAGTTCCTTCGCAGATCGTTTCGGAAGTGCGGATAAATCCGTGGCTCAACCGAGAAAAACTCGGTTGCAGCCAACCAGTCCGACGACCGCCGCGTGATGTGAATTGAGTTCCTGTCGTAGAGCCACATCGGCGGCTTATTCTGGACTTCGGGGAGTCTCGGGATGTTCCTGTGGGACTTCGGGATCGTCGTATTTGGCGGCGATCATTTGTTTGTAGTGTGCTTCCGTGGCCTTTGCCGCACGTTGGAGTTCCCGTCCACCTTCGATTTTTTCGGCCATTGCCAGTAGCGGTTCCATCCAGGCTTGGAGAATTTGGAATTGCCCGGTGATCACTTTCATAAACGCTGTCGGGACTCGGTTGGAAACATGAATCTTGACTGGACGATCTTCTGTAACGGTCGCATCGGGCGCGCGACGATTTTCGAGCAGCGATTGCTTGATCTCTTGCAACGACTGATTGAATTTCTCCAATTGTTGAACCGCTCCACCAATCTGTTGGATCGTCAGGTTTTGCATGACAGTCCGTTCCGGTGCGCTGGCGTACTCCAACCATCGTTCAACACCGTGCGTCAACGTCGAGCGAATTTGCCCGAGACCATCACTGAACAACGCCAATTGCGCAATGATCTGTGACGCCTGATCATCTCCGGCAGCCGCGGCACCCAAAACTTGGTTGCGACGATAGGTTTCTCGAATACCATCCCACCTTAGCTTCGCCTCGCCCTGCAAGCGGCCCGTGATCTCTTTGAACTTGAGTAGGTTGGCTTCGGCGTCAGTGGTCAGCGTTTGGGCTTGGTTCTCGAAATGCGAATCAATCAAAACCTGCAATTCTTGATCATTCATGATCGGCACGATCTTTTCTGCGATTTTGGCCATATCACGATAAGAGCCCTGCAGTTTGAATGCCGGTTCCGTGCGGTACGCATCCGCTTGTGCCGCCGAGTAGATATACAACTCATTGACCCGTAACAGCACGTCGCGGACTTTCAAGAGCTTCTGCATGACCTTGACCATCTCGTTCACTTGGCTGGAAGAGAAGTTCCCCTCCAACGCCGCGTGCGTTTGCCCGTTTTGCGCGGCCATTTCGATGATCGTATGGACATCTTTTTGGCTGGCACTTTGCAACGGAGCCAACGCCGAATTGGATGTCAAGCAATTTTCCAGATAGCTGAGCTCAAATGCCTTGGCTTGATCGCCAATCACATCGCCCAAGTTGTACGTATCCGCTCGATTAGCCAACATATCCGGGATCTTGAACTTCTCGCCACTTTCCGTGTACGGATTACCCGCCATGACGACGCAAACTTTCCGGCCACGCAAATCGTACGTCCGCGTCTCACCCTCGAAGACGCCTTCAATCTTTCGTTGTCCGTCGCAGAGCGAAATAAACTTCTGCAAGAACTCCGGATTGCAGTGCTGGATATCATCCAAATAAATCATCACGTTGTCGCCCATTTCCAACGCGAGATTCAGCTTCTCCACTTCCTGCCGGGCACTGGCATTGGGCGCTTCTTGCGGATCCAACGAGGTGACGTGATGACCAATCGCAGGGCCATTGATCTTCACAAAAGTGATGCCCAAGCGATTCGCGACGTATTCCATCAAGGTCGTCTTGCCATATCCCGGGGGCGAGATCAGTAATAGCAAACCCATGAGATCGGTACGTTTGTTTTCTCCAACTTCACCCATTTGCTTCGCTAGGTTGGCACCAATCAACGGCAGGTAAACTTCATTGATGAGTCGGTTACGCACGAAGGACGTCAGCACACGGGTCTCAAACTGGTAAAGCTTCAATTCCTTTCGTTTGCGGTCAAGCAAGTTCTTCTTGTCTTCGACGTAGCGATTGAATCTGGGGACCACCACGCTTTGAAATTTCAGCAGTCTCTCCAGATAGTCATAAAAGTCGAAGTGGTAGTGGGTGTTGTCGATCTGCGCATGGCTACCGATCATTCCATTGACCGTGACCTCAGGGTCACAGGCATGAGCATGCCCGATTTGGTCGCCAAGCAAATATACCAACGCCGCTTCCTGCACGAGCCGATACCGATCTGCAGCGACTTTTTGCTGGCGTTTCGCTGTATTTTGCGTTGATTCCACCGCTGCCGAGTCCGCTGGTTCGCGCGTCGCGATCAGCGTCGCCTCACTCAAGGTCTTGGTCGCTGCCTCAATCAAATTGGCCCCCGGATCCAAATGCACCAAGAGATGCTCCAAGACACCCGGTTGGTCGGCGAATGCGGTGATCCACAACTGAACCATTTCCAAGCGTGGGCGACTAGATTTGAGTGCCTTTACAGCCGTATAAAACGCCTCGTTGGCACGTCGAGACTTCAAAAACTCGATGAACCCATCCAGTAAATGCTTGGCATCATTAGAACAAGGCAAGCGATCGCCGGTCGTCAGACATTCGTACAGATACTCGGCAGCGGATCTCGCCATCGCAGAATCGAATCCTTCCGACTCCCGAACCATTTGCGAAATTGAATCGCTCAAACGCCTGAGCAGCGCCTCATTGGCTCGACTGTCCGGAAACAGAGTCCGCATCGCGCGAATTCCCTGCAGCTGAAACGTCACCTCAGCTTTGTCCAAGTTCGGCCACACTTGCCTCAACCAAAAGAACGTAGCCAGATTACGAACACTCGCCGGCTGTCGCAGGATTCCCAAAGCTTGATGTTTGTCTAGGATCACACGCAGGATCTTTGCGGTATCGTGATCGTGAACTCCCTTGAGGTAACTTTCATGATACCGAGGCGCCATGAAGAGTTGAACTTCACCGATCATCTGTTGCTCGGTCATGGCATACCAGCGTTGAATTTCGCTGCGGTTGGTCAACAGTTGATCATAAAGCAGCTTGGCCAAGTACTCGCAACGATAGACCTCACGATTCTCAGATACGACCTCTTGTGCCATGAGCTCGGGATCGAACTCCAGGTCTTGTGGTGGCACCGGGCGGAAATAGTTTGTACCGGACAAATGAAAGTACAATCGACCGTCTTTTGTGACCGTCGTCAAATCCAACGCCTGAGAATTGGTCATGAATTTGTATTTGCCAAACTGAATGACCTTGCCCCCGTCGAGAAACAATTCTTGGCGATCTTTGAGCTGCCGCACCGCGTCTTCGCGAATGGTCTTCAATTGACTTTGAACATCATCTACTTTGACGGACTCTTGCAGCGATTCCAACTCCTTGACGATGTCTCGAATCTTTTCGACCATCAAATCCGCTGCAAAATAAGCGTGTATCGCGTCGATCTTCTCCATCTGTGACACTCGGCTGCGAATTCCACCCAAAATTCGTTCGGCAGCACTCATCAAAGCGCTGGCGCGACGATTACGGGCTTCCTGCAGTTGCAGCTTTTTGTTGTCAAATGCGGAGTAAATCTCTTCTCGCTTCTCAGTTAGTTGCAGAACGAACTCGTCGAATTCCGCAAATCGTCCTTCCAGCTCTTCCAGCTGCACCATCGTCTTCGTCAAATAGTCGTCGCAGCGCTGGGGGGTATCGCAGACCTCAAGATAGTTGACCACCGATTGGCCCAACAGCTTAAGTTGCGAATGAAACTCGGCCTTCCCTTCGACGCTCAACAACTGTTTCGTCGCATTTTTCAACTTGGCCCGCGTCTGATTCAACTGAGAATAAATCGCCGAAATGTCGTCGATGATCTTCGTACGTTGCGTAGCATCCTCGATTTTCAAATTGCTGATCACTTCGATCAGCATTTCCAAGTCCTTGCTAGTTCGTTCAATCTCGGCCTGAAGTGCGTTGGCCTCCGTCACTTTCGTCAATGCCTCGATGCCGGCGAATTGTTTCTCGACTCGTTGATGATAGGGCACCAACGCCTGTGGCTGCAGGAGAAACTCGACACTTTTCTGTGAACACGCTTCCGTCTCGGCTTGTACTTGCGATTCCAAGTTCTGAACTTGTTCGAGATCGATGTACTTCAAGTCCCGCAGGCCAATAATTTCGCCGCGTACGGAGCGCAAATCCGACAATTGTTGTACAAAATCATCAATGGTCTGGAACATCTTTTGATAAGATTGGCGGAGGACGTCTTTGGTCCGATTGCTTACCGTATCAAATCGCTGTTTCGTTTCGCGCCGGGCTTGGGTCACTCTTTCAAATTCGTCGATCGCAGACGTCGCGACGCTGCGTATTTCACTGAGAACACCGGCGACATCGAAAGCCTCGCTTCGTCCCAGCCAGAAATACGAGTCGACGGTGTCGGTCGTTCGCTTGACCAAGTCGACGTAGAGGTTGGCGTAGTTGTCGTCTTTATTCAATAAACTATGAATCTCATGGCACTCGGCCATGGCCCGCACCACATCGCGATTCCCAATCTTAAACAAAAAGGAATCCTGATTGCCCGTCGTAAGCCCAGGAAGCGTTAGCCCTTCCTTGAGAAACGGCGTCTGCCAAATTTGTAGCGAGTGATGCTTTTGGGGACTGGCGTCCGCTCTCACCAGCAACATTTTTCCATCATCAAAGAAGCAAAAGCCGCCGCAGGTGGTCGGCGTTCCAACGGCCTGTTGGATCATATTGTACGTCAACAACAAGTAAGCGCCAGACACACGATTGTAGAACACATACAAGTAATCTTCGCCGTTGGCCGCAGCCAGACGTTTTTCATACACCAAGTCCACTAACCCCGTTTCGAACAATTTGGACTCGCCGGTCTGTAGGTAATAGCCGTTGCTGAAGATCAGTCCGTGATCCTCCGGCAAGAGAATACAGGCTTCCCGTATCGAATCCAATCGCATCGCTTTGGCGGTCTTCTCGTTGTAGACCAAGTAGCGATAGTTCTGTTCGCGGAATGGTTTGATTCTCAGCAAAATCAAGTTACCAACAATCGCGTAAAATATCTCGGCATCATCCAACGTCTGATCGCGATCTTCCACGGGTTCGCTATAGATACCAACCCCATCTTCGGTGTTATCCTCGACCTTGATGGTCAGATCGCCGCCCACCGTTTCTACAAAGACACGGTCTTCGATCGAAATGTGCGGATGTTTGCCGCTGCGATGCAGATCACGGTGCGTACGCGTCCAACGGAACTCGTGCTGGGCCGGATACTTGACCTCATGATCGCTGCGATTGTCGACGTAGCGAAGTCTATCGCCCTCCAAAAGCCACTTGAAGGATTTGACGTTTTTCGGATCATCACCGACTTGAAAGACAAAATACAAGAAGGCGCCGATTTGCTGAAACTTCGAAAAGCGGGTGCCTTTGTAATACTTGTAGAGCTGTCGAAAATCATTTTGAAATGCCGGATCGCCCAACAACTCCACGCCGACCTGGGTCAGTTGTTCACCTTCCCGACGGTAAATCGAAAAGACATCCTCCAAGTGAGTCTCGTTCCGCAACCCCATTTGCACGTTGTAACCAAAAATCAATTGATCACCAACGGCCACCAAATCACGCGCCACACAGTTGTGTTCGGTCGTGATTCGCTGCGTTGAAAGCAGTTCGGTGGGAATCGAACCGAACACGGCTTGACGCGACTCATTCAGTTTGGCCAATCGCTCTCGCAACAATTCCGCTTGTTGAGTCAAACGATTTCGCAGCACTTGGTAAGTGCCCTGATCCATCGCCGGGAGGGAGGTGGCCCCACGATCGACGGTGGCTGGAGTCGCCTTGGATTTGTCGTCGGGCGTGCTCATGGGATGAAAGACCTTGGAAGGGATTCGCCAATCGCTGATGGAAGCGACCTGTGGCCGCAGCCACTCGGCCACGACCACAACCTAGATAGCTGATATTTTGCGGCCCGCCCACCGCGTTCGATGTGTCGAATCATCGACCTCTCACGCTAACGTCGTGGTGTGCCGGCAAATGCCGAACACCACTCAGCCAGCGACCAGGAACTGTCGGTTAGGCCTTCTTCTGAGCCGGTAATAGACTCATCGAAGCGGCTTTGGTCGCGCCAACTCCCAGGTTCTGAGCCATCCTCAGCAGCCCTTCCAATTGGTGCTGGATCGATTGATCTTCGGACTTGCCGATCAATTGGCCCAACAAGGCCGAAATCGTCAGATTCTTGATGTCGGCGCTAGATACCCCGAACAAATCAACAAAGTGTTGAACCTGTTGCTTGAAGTTCTGAGCATCTCCGTTGAAGAACGTTTCCTTCACGTCCGTCAAGACGCGACTCTCTTGAACCAGTCGGTCCACCTGCTTGCCAGCCGTCACGGAACCGACGATCGCTTCGAAGAATTTGTTGTCGCCTCCCACGATATCGATTTTGGCCTTTTCCAGTGACTTCGCAATCATGCTGGCTTGAGCTTCGGCGATCCGTTGCTGGACCGCAATCGCTTCCAATTCGATGTCGCGATCTTTGTTCAATCGCAACTTGAACTCTTCGTGTTCGCGGCCCACGCCATCGAACAGCTTCATCGCTTCGGCCTTTTGGGTGATACCCTTCGCATCCGCAGCAAACTTTAGTTCCATGACTTCGGCCTCGGCCGTGCCTTCCTTGCGCAAGGCCTCCGCCAAGGATTCCTTGCCACGCGCCTGAGCTTGCAAGCTGCGTTCGGTGACTTCCGCTTCGGCCAAGCCCGGGGCCGCTGTCTCGACTTTGAGAGCTTCGGCCAACAATTTCTTGCCTTCCGATTGCTTTTCGGCCGCGTTGCGTTCGGCTTCTGCACGAATGATGACCGTTTTGGCAGCGTGCTCCTGAGCCTTGAGTTCCGCCTCGGCTTTCTTGATCTCAGCAACCAATAACTGCTCGGCTTCTTCTTCGGCCTTGGTCACAGCGACGCGTTTGGAACGGTCCGCACCCGCGTATTGTTTGGTGTCTTCGATGCGTTCTTGTTCTTCGACAACCGCTCGTTCCACCATCACGCGCTGACGAATAACTTCTTGAATGTTCTTCTTTTCGACTTCGACAACCTTTTCCTTTTCTATCTGAGCCAAGGTCACCACTCGTTCTCGTTCGGTGATTTCCAAACCACGATCTTTTTCGACACGTTCGGTCTCGACCGCGTCGGTTCGCTCTTTATTCTTTTGAGCTACGATAATCGCGCGGAGACGATTCTCTTCGGCAATCGCAATTTCTTCGTCGGCACCGATCCGAGCCAATTCTGAACGTTGCCGTTCTTGTTGCGCAACGATTTCGGCTTCCGCCCGTTGGCGAGCTTCAATTTCGGCAATTTCGCGTTGTTGTTTCTCTTCCGCCTCGCGTTGTTGACGTTGAAGGGCCAAAATCGCTTCCTTGGCTTCCACGTCTTGTTTGGTAATCGTCTTTTCGCGTTCTCGGCGGATCAAGTTGGCTCGGACTTGTTCCTGAGCCGTCAACTCCGTAATCTTCTTAATACCTTCGGCATCCAAGACGTTGTTTTCGTTCAGCAATTCGATCGAGGTCTGTTCCAAATAGTCGATCGACGCATCGTCCAAGACGTAACCATTGAGATCCTTACCGATAACACGCAGAATCTCTTCACGGAACTTGTCGCGCTCCGTGTACAGTTCCGTGAAGTCGAAATGCTTGCCGACGGTCTTGAGAGCTTCCGAGAACTTGGGTTCAAACAAAGCCATCAAAGCTGGCTGTTGGCTAGCACGTTCGCATCCTAAGAACTGGGCAACTTTTTGAACTTCTTCCGGCTTCATGTTCACCCGGACGAAGAATGCCACTTCGATGTCCGCTCGAATGTTGTCTTTGCAGATCAAGCCGTCTTGACCGCGTCGTTTGATTTCGATGCGTTTGACCGAGATATCCATCCACTCGACCCGATGCAGAACAGGAATGCAATGCAATTTATCGAAGGCGACTTTGGTGCCACCGGTACCATTGCGTACAATCGCCGTACCTTGTTTGACGATCCGAAGCGTCATCACGTAGAAGACGGCAACACCGAGGAAGATAAATGCAATCGCAGCTACGGCGACAATTCCAATAATCCATAGATCAAACATGACTACTTCTTACCTCCCACGGTTGCGATCAAATAAGTGTTGGACTGTGAATCATGCGACAAGATCTGGACGACCTCGCCTCTCTTAAAGCGATCCATCGCAGCCGCTCGCGCATTGAGCACGATTGGCGGTCCTTGTTGTTCAATGGTAACCTGCCCAAATGTTTCGGTAACTTCGCTGGTTGTCACGGTGGCTAATTTGCCCACTAAAGTGTTTTCAAGTTCGCCGTGATTCTTGCTCATCTCGTCGAAGAACGACAGAAACGGCAAAAAGAACACTTTAGTCAGGAGCAAGCTTCCCGCCATGATCGGAGCCCACAACCACAGACCACGAGTTATTTCGGCACTCGGGTTCCAAAAGAGATTGGTGGAGACCGTCGCTGTCCAAAACACGAGCGCGAAGACTGATACCAGGAACATGGTTGGCACACGTCCCAGATAAAAGAATCCCAACACTGCTTTGAACGCTCCTCCCACTCCGACCGTGGCACTCGCAACGTCAGGAACGCCTTCCGTTGGAACCGTGGGCTCAAAGTTCCAGTCGAAATCAAAAACCCCAAGGTCCAGCATCCCGAAAATCACCAGCGACCAATAGAACAGTACCAGGATCAACAGGCCCGTTGCAGGCAAGTTGACTGGGTTAAAAAAACTCTGAATCGTTTCCACGTCTTATCGCTCCTTCTGATCCGCCCGATAGACCATTGATTTTGGCGAGGTTCAATCCAAAGCCATTTCAGTTGTGCGCGAGTCCGCACACAAGTCCTTTAGCATTGAATCAACCTAGCTTTCAGCTTATGGCTGCCACCCTCCGATTGGGAAGGAGAACGCGGAGTGATTCGGGATTTTGGCATCTGTATTGCCCGAATTCCGGCTAAGTGTAACTCGGATTTTTGCGCCTGGGCCGACTTTTTCAACGCAATGGCTGTTTTTTGCCAGCGGAATCGATTCAAACGGTCGTTCTTGCCATTTTGGCAGACGTCAATCGCCACGCTTTTCAGCTCACGATCCTCTCGGGCCCCGCCCTCGCGATTCCAAAACAAACGTGCCTGGTTTCGCTTCGGCAATCGTGTTAGGCTCGCCCCATCACTTGTCACTTGCTGGATAAAGTGTTCGACGCAAGACGAGAGAACCTGTACGATAAGAAACCTTCATAACCGACCCGCGGCGTGGGCCGCGGGATCCCTAAACGCTCTCTGTGCGATTCATTGTCATGATGGCCAACAAGAATTGGTGTCGCTCAGGAGTGGCTCGAATCATTAATCAACCATTCATAGCCGTGGCCAAGTTATCGGTAAGCCAACCTCGCACAAATAAGGTTTCGGATTTAGGGACAATCCTTGTGAACCGCCGCTCAAACATCAACGGTTCGAGATTGCGGAAAGAGACACGTCCGTCGCGAACGGAATGTTTGGCGGTCAATCGGATGCCGAATATGACGCTTGTACGGAAATTGACATTCGAATTGCAGTTTCTTGATCGCGCAGCGGATCTTTTCGTGCGCGAGACGGGCCGCAGAATACTAAGTATCAGTGTGAACTGAAAACCGTTTTTCTTCTAGGATCCCGAAATGCCTGGCCCGACCTCGGACTCGGTCCTCTACAGTGAAATTCAAGACGATCAAGAAATGCTTCCGCTGATCGAGCATTTTGTTTGTCGTTTGATCGACAAGTCGGATCGCATGTTCGAGCTATTGAAGAGTCGACGCTTCGATGAAATTGCGCAATTGGCGCATCAATTGAAGGGTGCCGGCGGTAGCTATGGTTATCCAACGCTCAGTGATGCTGCTCGAGCCGTTGAATTCTCTGCCAAGCAAGAACCAGAAGTCGAAAACATTCGGAATCTGATTGCTAATCTGGCTGACTTGTGTCATCAAGCAACTCGCGGCCTGCGAGCAGGTGCTTGTGAAGTCGACTACTTTAGTTAGAGTTCGTCGCTTGCTCGCAGCAGTTCGAAAGCAACGATCCGCCATTAAGGAATCGAGCAGTCGCTTCTTGGACCCGTCGATTCTCCATGATCAACGAGTGGACCGCCGGAACGATCAGTCTCTGCGTCACACCCGGTAGTTCCGTTTCGGCAACCGACACAATCAAGTCACTGGGCGTCTGGACCATTGGGTTCCAGCGTCCCAACTTGGTGTCACCCGAGATAATCGCTACGGGGCATGGTGGGACAGCCAATCGATCGGCAACCTCGTTCCACCTGCCGCCCAACTGCAGACCCGTTCGTCCTGTTATCAATTGAAAGACGCCCGTGTAGCCTAGGGCCCTAGCCATCGAAGAGCCTTGATTCGGCGGCGCCAACATGACCACTCGATCCAATCGTTCCAAATATCGTCGCGTCATCAACCCGCGTTGCCAGTCTCCAATCATGTTTCTGACGACGATGTTTCCCAAGCTGTGCCCAACAAAACTGAGACGTGGTTGCCCAGGCAAATGCTTAATGACCGCAGACAGGGCGGCAGCGTGTCGCGCGATCGTTGCACGAGAACTCGCATAGCGAAAGTCGACCACCATTGGCCAGCCATGCAGCGACAAGAAACGCCCTAAGCTTCGCAGCGAAGAGCTCGTGCGCATCAAACCATGAACCAACACAACCACGCGCTGCGATTCATTCTCAGGAATCTGCGCACGACTGTTGTGGTACGCCGTCAAACAACTACGAATATCTCCGCTCTTGATGCAGCGGTTTGTCGGTGAAAGCACCCGCCAATGCCGTGTCAGTTGGTTCTGCTGCAAGCGAAGGCCGAACCACCAGCGAAAATCCGTCCAAAATTGTTTTCCGCCCAGCGTCGGGAGCCCAATTCTCGCGAGGCTGCTGCGAGCAGGCGCTTTGCGAGCAGGTGATGTGCGAGCAGGCGTTGTGCGAGCTTCTGACTGGTTCAAGTTGATACCTCTCCAATTGGTCACCTCGAAATCGCAATCGACTGGAGTACAATCTGTCCGGCGATCCCAGTTAACGGACCATGATATGACAATTCGCAATGTTCCAATAGTTCTTTGCTTGTTTCTGGCGACATTCTCGCCTCATTCTGCATCGTGCGCGCAACCCGATGATTCGACGGAATTGGCGGCGGCGTCGCTAGTCGAAAATGCTGTTTTCGCGGCCACCGATAGTTTGGATCTCTCCGGGTCGGAGACGGGTGACGCCGGAGCTTGCCTTGGTGGGTTGCGTTGGCAACCTGCCAAGTTTCAAGTCACACTGGAAAAGCCACAGCGAGGTTTCGGAAACTGGTTGGTTCGATTTCCTTCACCGAAGCCGATGGGCGATGCGACGATCGACCGGGTGGCCATGGAGTGGTACCAAGCCAAGAATGAAGATGGCGATCCGCTGGTTGCGCCCGCAATCGTGGTCGTGCATGAATCGGGCCGCAGTATGACCGTAGGCCGACTGATTGCCAAAGGTCTTTCGGGCATGGGCGTGCATGCCTTCCTGATTCAATTGCCGGGTTACGGGCAACGTGGAAAACTACCCGAAGCAGACCCTCGCAAACTCCTTGACGTTCTACAACAAGCCGTTGCGGACGTTCGCCGTGCACGAGATGCGGTCGCGATTCTGCCGCTGATCAATAACAGGCGAATTGGTTTGCAAGGGACAAGCTTGGGCGGGTTCGTGACGGCCGCCGTCTGTGGCCTTGACCACGGTTATGATTGCCAGTTTGTATTCTTGGCCGGTGGCAACTTGCACGATGTTGTGCTCAAAGGTCAGCGGGACGCTGCCAAGATACGGGAGAAGCTTCAAGCGGCTGGATTGTCGGACGACGAGATTATGGCGTTGGCGAATCCGATTGAGCCACTCCGCATCGCTCATCGCGTGCGTTCCGAAACGACTTGGCTTTACTCCGGGACCAAGGATGACGTCGTGCCGCCGAGCTGTTCCCATGCTTGGGCTGCGGCTGCCAAGTTATCGGATTCGCACCACATTCAGATGCCGGTTGATCACTACTCCGGTGTGTTGTACTTGCCGAAAATCCTTGGTGAAATTCGCGAGATCATGCTTGCGGTGCCCCAGGCCGACGAATAACGCCTCGTTGCCTGTTGAAGGCTCGCCTTTATTGTCGCTTTGCGCCTGAGTTCGTGTGTCCGAGTTCGGGTGTTTGAGTTTGTGCGCTAAAGTTTGACCGCAAGTCGGTCAAAAAATCTCAGTCACGCTCCCTGTGCCGACCGCTCTGCGAAAGTGGGGCACTACTTTTTGAGCAGAAACCGGACGTGAGCGTCCAACCTTTTTCCCGACTTATTCGGCGAAAAGGCATTACAGCAAAGCTGTTTCAACTTCGGGCAGTGTTGCGGAATTGCCTGAAATAGCTGACCGCTACAATCGGAAAAGTCGAGTCCAGATCTTCACCAAAGAACCAGTTTTGCCGAAAAGTTCGAAGATTCGACTTTTTGGGCCAATATTGGATGTGACGACTATGGCGTGGTCAAGACTGTCTCGACTTGTCTTTGGGTTATCCTGTTCGTTGGTTTGGTTCGCCGTACAGTCGGCGCTCTGTGCCCAGACTTCGACCGTTCAAAACCCGCGGTTGCACGCGTCGAATCGTCCACATCAAACCAAGAGACCCGCGGCTGACCAAGAAAATCGCGATGGTCGCAAGCCTGCGGCCAAATCTTCAGTTGCGCCTACAGACGGTTCGGTGGACCGGACGGAGGTTAAGGATAGTGGCAGCAACCGATTGGCATCAGATCGGAAGTCGGTTCCTGCCAGCAACGCCAGTTACTCGCGCGGGCCAACTGATTCGTCTTCGGGAGCGATACAAGAGCCAGATTCGAGTGGAGAAACGGACGATCGCGTGGCTGGGCAAACCACCGACGCCAACACCATCGAACAGGCCGCGAATGACGCTGACGACGCCTCAGAACCAGAGACCTGGCGTTTGTTCTCTGGGCCGATGCTGGATCGCCATCAAATCGAAGTCGGTGGCTGGTGGTCGAATGGTTATACTTGGAATCCATCCCGACCCACGAATCGCTTGAACGGTCTGAACGGAGTCAACGATCGGGCCAACGACTACATGTTTCATCAACTCGGATTGGGGATCGAAAGAGCGGTGGACCCGTCGTTGGCCGACTATCAATGGGGTTGTCGTGTCGACCTGATGTACGGAGCCGACGCTCGCTTGGTCCAGTCGGCGGGGTTTGATGACACTTGGCATTCGGGGCGTTTCGTTTCACTCGCCGTCCCACAGGTCTATGCGGAATGGTTTGACCCGAACCTGAACCCATGGGGACAAGGCGTGACGTTGCGTGTGGGTAGGTTTTGGTCGCCGATCGGATACGAGGGTGTTCCGTCGTTGGACCGCTTTTTCTTCTCGGCCACCCACGCATTCATGCTGGCTCAGCCGTCAACCCACGTTGGCGTGATGGCAACGGCGGATGTCGGCCCAAATTGGACGACCCAAGTGGGACTGGTCCGCGGTTGGGATGTCACAACAGACAACAACAAATCCCCCGGCTATTTGGGGACATTAAATTGGCTCAGCGATGATGAAGCGACGTCGGTGACCCACGTCTTGTATCACGGGGACGAAACGGACAACTTGTCCGATGCCCAAACAACTTACGAACTGATTTTGACGCGGCAATTGACCGAGCAATGGAGTTACGTGGGTTGGTTCGACTTTAACTTCGCCCAACGAGTTGCCACGAACTCGGTTGGAGACCCCAGTAATGGCCAATGGTTCAGTTTGAATCAAGCCTTGCTGCATGCCATCACCGACCGCACTTCGTGGGGTGTTCGTGGAGAATGGCTCCACGACAACGATGGCGTTGTTATCATCAACCCGGAAACTGGCGATCCATTAGGACAAGGAAATTTGTTCGGAGTCACGTTCGGAATCAACCACACCCCGACCATGAACTTGTTGCTTCGTCCAGAACTCCGATGGGACTGGTCAAGTGGCGGACTACCGTTCGACGATCAAACGAGTAGTCGCCAGTTCACCGCTGGTTTCGATGTGGTGTTGTCGTTCTGAGACAGCAGGCGGATGATTACATCTTGCTGCCGGTCGTTTTAGTTAAGGCCATGAATGCCGATTCGAGATTCGTTTCTTCCTCGGCAAATTGGGTCAGCTCCAGCCCATTCTGAATCAAGCGAGTTGCCAGAGAACTAAAGTCGGTTTCTTGTTGTTTCAGGGTAACGACCAAACGTCCATCTCCGATCACTACCGAATCAACAAACGCAGCGCCTTCCACGACCTCTTTGGCGCGATCCAATTGTTCCTTCACGGCGATACGCACAACCACGCGATCGCGAACTTGTCGCATCACGTCCGCCACACTGGAGTTCACTTCCAAGATACCACGATTGATAATACCAACTTTATTACAGATATCGGCCAACTCTGGCAAAATATGACTGGATACAATGACCGTCTTGCCCATCTGACCCAAGCGACGTAGCAAGTTTCGCATTTCGATACGAGCGCGAGGATCCAAGCCGCTCAGGGGTTCGTCCAGCAACAGGACCTGTGGATCATGAAGCAGGGTACGAGCCAAGCCCAGCCGTTGAGTCTGGCCGCGCGAGAGTGTGTTCGCGTAGGCATCACGCTTGAACATCAAATCAACAATCTCAAGCATTTCTTCGCAACGAGCCCGCCGAGCCGCGCCGTTCAAACGATAGGCTGACGCAAAAAATTCTAAGTACTCGATTACCTTCATGTCGTCGTAAACGCCGAAGAAATCCGGCATGTAGCCGACCAAACGCCGGATTTCTTTCGGGTTATTGTAAACCGAATGTCCACAAACGTAAGCTTCGCCTGAAGTTGGTTCGGACAAAGTTGCGATGATCCGCATCGTGGTTGTTTTGCCAGCACCGTTGGGGCCGATGAATCCGAACAAATCGCCCTGCTGCAAGTCAAGACAGACGTCTTGGATCGCATAGAAGTCACCGAACTTCTTCGTTAGTTTATCAACGCGAATCACGAAAAGTTCCTTTGTGGGGAGTGCGGTCTTGTTATTCTATTCGACAGGAAAAATGATCCGAAACGTCGTCGCGTGACGATCACGTTGTTCTTCAGTGAAGGGCTGTCCATCGAGTTGCAATTCGGTGAAATATCCCTCGTGACGTCCAATCAACACAGCGCGATCCGAACGACTGACGTGACTAAGATCAATCCGATTCTGATAGCCTGGCAACAAGCGACTTTGCGACACGCCACCGGCTTGCTCGTAAAACATCAAGAGTTCAAGGTTGCGGTACAAATCGTCGACGTTGGGGTTGGGACGACGCAACCAATCTTCGAACGACTCGGGTTTGGCTTGATTGCTGCCGGGAGCCAAATCAATGGTCTCACCAGCTGCTAACGGTCGATTGAGTCGATAGCCCCAACTGCCGTACACAATCAAGCAATCTTTCAACTCGAAGGGCAGCGGATTCGTAAACGTTCCCGACAATCGATCTCGCCCCGCTTGTCGGCGCAATTCTGATTTCAACGCCGGAAAGTTCGCCGACCACGAACCGGTCACAACGCGGCTGGACGCCACATGGAGTGGCATTCCCGCAATGTGTGTTTGCAGCGTAGGACGACCTGACGCACTTGTGGATTCCCAACGACCACTGATTTCATAGGTGCCCGAAAGTCCCGACAATCGATTTGCAGATTCCATGCCGCCAAGCCCAGTTCCGGGTAACCCTAGCCAGCCGAGGTTCGACTCGGTGAGCGTCAATGAGAGGGATCGTACGCCACCGACGTTCAAGTCAACAATGTCGGTCCCTGGACTATAAAGGGACGCCCACACTCGCCCTGTCGCGCTGGCGGTTGGTTGAGCGAGCGTTGACTCCGTGCCTGAAGACCTACGCAATCCACCCGTTCCATCGATGTCGATCAATTCGACTTGATTGAGTTGGTACTTGTCCGGCTTTGCATAACGATACAAGAAGTACGTGGCAATGCAGGCTGAAACACAACAGATCGGCAACGTGATCCACGCCCACTTCATTTCGCGGAGCAAATGTTTCAAAAAGAAATAGTCCGCCACCAACAAGGCGACAAATCCCAATATGATCAATGCCACTGCGGTGAAGCTAATGACCTGCACTCGACTAAATTGTTCTAGTGCCGATCGAAGTCGTCCGGTCACGTCACTATAACCATAAGTCGTTGCCAAACGAACTGCTTCGGGCTTGCGATAGTCCAACCACTTGGTGAGTAACGCGCCCAACGACGGCCATTTCTCGAATAACTCATCCTGAGGGTTGAATCCCAATAAATCGAGTTGTCCCAAGCCGCAGACATTTCGAATGAGAACCGGTTTTCCGCCCACCGCCAAATTCGCCTGATCAATCTTCGTGTCGAATCCAATAAACGCCAAGCTTTGTTTTTTGGGGTCCTGGATGAGTTGTGTACGGGACGTCACGAATAATTCGATCTGCGAGCTGTCCGTCGTACTGCTCGGCTGGGCGGTTTGACCGTTAAGCCAGTCCCGAAAAGTGCCATTCGCGCCAAACAAAGATTCCCAAGACGCACGCAACGCTAAGGAAACGCGGCCACCCGAAAACAACCAATGTCCCAAGGCGGTTCGTTGGCCATCTTGCAACTCTTGCGGCCAGACCTGACCATCCGAGCACCCCACAAACCGTTCAAAAGAATCCCAACCCCAGACCGTCATCGGCAAGGCGTCGGCACGCTTCAAATGCAGCAAGCGATAGGCACCCGCCTGAGGGTCATTCTCAACCCAGCCGAGAGAGCGCCGCAGTTCAAGTTCCGGGCCAAGATATAGCCACAAACGATCATTTGCCGAGTGAACCCGCAATCCAGAATCGTCCGGCGAGATCGTTACCCCGGCCCACACCGCACCCGAGGGGTCGCGAACGGTCACCTCAATGGGTTGATCGCGACGCCCGATCCGAAACAAGCCCAAGTAGACGCAGGTTCCATCACCCGCCGACAGGTCGATTCGCGTGAGTGGCCACCGATAATCAACGGCATTGCCGTCCGAATCCATGGCACGAATAAGGACTTCCGAGCCCTCAGGAGCCGGTTCGCATTTTATCCGCATTTCCGCCCAACAGCCCAGTCGCACGTGTCCTTCGACCCCAATTTCAACCTCCAATTGACGGGAAGTCGTCGATTCGCGGAGCGTCGATTCGCGCGACGACTTCGGCGAACTGCCTTGGGTCTGCCAACCAGCCAAGTCGCCTGGGAACATGCAACTCAGAATTAGCATCGCCAACGCGGTCATTCCGGCACGGTATCTAAATTCGAATCTGGGCTTCACAACGATCGCTTGTTTCTCTTCAGGCACGGGCGGGCTGACACCGATTTCAGGATATCCCAAAGTACCCGAAACTGCCACATGGACAATGACCTCGTTGCACAACTGAAACACTCAGCGCAGCGATTGGAACGCCGCAACGACATCGGACGTCCATTGCTCGGTTTCGTCCACAGGAAGGACAAGGTACGGGCCGTGGACCGACCCAGGGGCTGGGTGTCGCTCCGCCGTCACAAAAATATTGAAAGCGGAGCGAGTTTCCGTCGCGGGCGAACCGATCGGGCCGCGCGAGACCTCCCAGCCCATCTCTTGAATCGCGGCCATCAAACCGTCGAGCGCGGCGTTCAACCGATTCTGGTCGGTCGGGGATTCGAAATCCGGCGCCGGGCGATGATTGGCGCCGACCAACAACCGGGCTTTCCCGTTGATACGGGGCAACTGTTCCAACAAACTTGCCAGCGAGCACTGTGTAATCGGATGAATCCAATCCGACGCGACCTCGCAGGCCGGCTCCAACATGAAACGACGAAAGGTCATCCGAGGATGGGGTACCAGACAAGGCAAAAGATCGTGGACCTGTGATTCGAAGAGCATCAAGTCAAGGTCAACCAAACGAGGCCCCCACCGAGTTTCACGGACGCGCCCAATTTCACGCTCCACCGCTAACAATTCAACGACCAAATCCGGGGCCGATAACCGGGTGCGGACCGTTAGTGCCGCGTTGAGAAAAGTGGATTGACCAACGGGACCACCGACCGGGACCGTTTCGAAGAGACGGCTGCAACTAACAACTTCTATTTGATGATGGGGTAGACGAGCCAACACCTCGTGCCACGAAGACACCGGATTCCCCAGGTTTGCGCCAAATGCCAGCAAAGCGGAGTGAAGTTTTGGAGCCAGTTGTTTACCCGTTGCCAAACAAAAAGAGCGGGAGCTTCATGCTCCTCGTTGCCGAAAGACTGACTCCTACGTCTACGCCCTCGCACAGTAATTCCACTTGATACGAGAATCGAGTCCAATCAACCCACGTATAGCCATCTTTGACATTACCGGAACCACCGCCGAACTCATCCTCCTGCGGTTCGTTTGCGTTGCGAAAGCCTTCACAACTGGTCGGGTATTGTCGGCGATTCGATTTCATTGTCAAGCAAGGGTGCAGTAAAAAAACTGGACGTTTTCATTCCATCAAATTGCCAGCATCATTGACCGAGCTTGCATGCGTCTAATGGGCAAGTTAAAACTCGTACCACGCTTGCATTCAGCGCGGGGACTTGCATGACTCTTGCAGTTATGATTGCAGCGCAAACATCATGCAGGCGGTTTTTGAAGGTTGTAAGTTGGATACTGGCGCTGATCGTCATGTTTTGAAATTGACTCCAGCGCTTTGGCATGCGGCGCGACGTTGGTATTTGAGGCAAGTGACGTCCGACGAATGTGTCACGATTTCGGAATACAATCATGCAGTTCAGCAAGTTCTGGCTCAACCATGGCCGACATGGATCGAAGCCGGTTCCGCAGCTTTGGGAATAGCTCGCGATACATTCCCGTCGCCACAACAAGTTGGCTTGTTCGCATTAGAGACGACGGATTTGGTTTCTGTTGTGGTTCCTGTGTTCAACGAGGAATCCACGATCTTGGATGTACTACAGCGATTGGCAAATGTTCCTGCGGTCGCGCAAATAATTGTGGTCGACGATGCGAGCCGCGATCACACTGGCGAGCGACTGGCGGCGGTGCGGGAACAATTGACTCAGGAGTTTTGGACCAAACGGTTGCCCGGCGGTCTACTGATTCTGGCCCATGCCGTCAACCAAGGCAAAGGCGCTGCATTGAGAACGGGTTTTCCGCATGCGACACAAGCTTGGACAGGTGTCCAGGACGCGGATACCGAATATGACCCCAACGATCTGATGCGGCTTTTGACGCTGGCGAAATCACAAGGGGCGAATGTCGCGTACGGCAGCCGCTTCCTCTTGTCGGAAGGTGGAACCTCCCCGCTTTGGCATCGTGAAGGAAATCGCTTGATCACTCTGTTGGCGAATTGGAGTTTTGGCCTCCGATTGTCGGATGTCGAGACCTGCTACAAGTTGGTTGAATCATCTCGGTTGAAGAAAGTGACCGGACAATTGCGAGAAAATCGGTTCGGGATTGAAATCGAATTGACCGCCAGATTGGCTCAAACGCCGGAAGTGCGGTTCGTCGAATGCCCCATAACGTATGACCGGCGGACCTACGCCGAGGGAAAGAAAATCGGAATGCGCGACGCTTTTCAAGCCGTGTGGTGCATGTTCAAGTATCGTTAAGGTGACAAATCGCGGAAGATCATTGCGGAGGGCGGTCGAATCAGTGATAATTCGGACGTCGAAAAGAGGCGGGCTGTCCAGGTGAATCGATGATCGAAAAAGCAACCGAAGTATTTTGGCGAAACTTGCGTGCGTTGGGGTTATTCGATCCTTCCCAAATTGAACGTTGGTTCGGGTTGGCGGACGCGCCAGGAGCCACGTGGTTGCAACTGTGTCAAGCCATTCAGCAAGAATCGCGGCTCACTTCGGCTCATTTGCAGTTGCTGGCTAGCGATAATCCCGCTACGCCGGTGCTGGTGGGCAGTCTGTTGATTCAACGCCCCACGTTGCATCCTTTGAATTGGGACGCCTACGAAGCGGTCCACGTCAAGCTAGAACAACACGCCCGAGTGATTCTGTTGCCGGACGCCGGTCGAGACAACGTTGGGTTACAAGGGCTGCAGCGAGCGCGTCAAGTGGCGACGTTGGATGACGTGCAGGTCACTCGAATTGTCGATCTAGAAACCGTTGGCTCGCGATATGCAATGGTCGTATCCGAGAGCTCCGGCGAGCGGCTGAGTCAAGTGTGGGCCAACGCCGACGTCGGGATCGATTGGAGCGATTTGGCCTCGCAGTTGATTGGTGTCGTCCACCGAGTTCATCGCAGCGGACTCGGAGTTGGTGTTCTGGATCCATTGACGATTCACTATGTTCGCGAGCGAAATGAATTGCTGCTCGATGATTTGGTTTCTAGCCAATGGATCAACGAGGAGATGATCCCCAACGGATTGGGCCCTTCTGAAGAAGCGGTTTTAATCGCCTACCGAGCGCAGCGAGCGCGTTTCTTGAATGCAGCTTCCCAACCATTGGATGGACACTCGGTGGCTTCGACAAACGATATAGCGCACGACTGGTTGGAATGCGCTGCGTGGTTGGATTTTGCAGCCCAGCGTTTAGAAACCTCTGGCCGATCCGAGAACTCGCTTGTGGCACAACGACTGCGACAAGCTGCGGTGGAACTCTGTGAAATTCATCGACGACCGGCCACCGATTTTGCCACTTGGTACCGACGTTGGTTTGGATCGCTTCAAGTGGCCGAGCCCAGCTCGCATTTCGCCAAAGCAAAACCCTTTGCCAATCCCTGGGATGTATCGCCGAGCGTCGAGAACCCGGGGCCGGAACTTGACGACGAGGTCATTGAGCTACCGAACGACACCGTGGCCATCCCGGACGCCCCCCAAGAGTCGCTGCCCTCCGTGGGAGTGGGCGAAACACGGTCCCCAGTCATGATCGAAAAATCTTCCGGCGATGCGCGGAAGTCGGTGCCAACGGCTGACAAACCTAAGCCGGGTTCATTGGCTGAGAAACAAGCAGCCAAACGCGAACTTGAAAAACGACGTAAGATCGTTCTTGCTGCGGCCGTCCTTGTGCCGCTGCCGATTTGTTTGCTGGTATTGTTGCTCGTGTATTTGTTGCAACCGGCGAAAGAAGGCGTGCCGGACGTCGCTAACCAATCAACGGGTGCAACCGAGTTGCCAGACGTGGAATTGCCGACCAACGATGTTTTGAAAACCGGCACAGGGCCCGTCGCGGACGATGTGGCCAAATCGAATGCGTCAAAAGCCAATCCACCCTCGGAAGTGGTTAAGTCGCCGGTGAAGGATCCCAGCGCAAACTCTGATGCCCTTAACGAGTTACCGAACTCGAAAATTGGCGACACGGAAGACGAAATGTTGGCCGACCTAACTCCGCCAGCAACTACAGATCCCCAAGATTCCAAGAAGCAAAGCGTTCCGGACGCCGCAGACACGAAGATGACTTCACCGCCCGTTGATGACGGGTTTATTGCCTACACTCACGTCCTGAACGAACTGGATGTTGTGGGAGCGTGGCGGGACGCGCTCAAAGAGTCGGCCGATACGGCGATTTCAAGAACCGTGCAACTTGGTCAACTCAATCGTATCACGGGGAAGAAAACATTGCTGGAAATCAACTCGAGTGAACCGACGATCGCGTCCGCGTTTCGAATTGTCGCCAAGCCAAGTGAGCAGGCCTCCATTGTGCAACAATGGGAACTACAATCGTCGGAAGCCGGTAAAACATTGGCGCTGATTCAGACCACGACCGATGGTCAGTTGCAAATGGTCTTGGAGCCATCCACTACCATGGATTGGAACGGGGCCGAAAAATTGAAATTGGAATTGTATTTCGGGCAACGCGATGTTTCCCATTGGATCGCACTTGGTCAAGGTCGCCGTCCAAACTGGAGTTCAACAACCGGCGGGGCGACTTCGGAAGGGACGGCGAGTGAAACGAATCCATCGTTAACCCTCGTGGCTCCGACGACTCCCACCACAGTTGCCGGCGAAAACCAGAACCTTCCATCGACAACTGAGCAGCCCACCGAGCCGGTGGCGGCGAATTCGGATGATGCGTCAATTCCAGACCTCGTATTCGATTCCAAATCAGCGGCTTCGAAAACCTGGTTCAAGGATACGCCCGGATTTCCTCGGGAAAGCGTTGAATGGCGATTTCAAATCATCGGCCAGAACTTAAAGAAGATTGAAAAAGAACATTCGGCGTGGAAGTCGCTGCGTGTCCGCTCCAAAGAAGAGGCTTACTTCCTTGACGAGATATTGGATCACGGATCGGTAGTCGTCATCGTCGAAGCTGAATCGGGTGAGCGGACCCGCCTGAAAGCCCGTATGATCTTGCTGACTCCCAATGGACCGACGGAGCTTAAAGAGGACGTCGTTTCCGTTGCCATTGCCGAGGCCGAGCAATTCAAGCAAACTTGCCAGTTACAACGCGAGCAAATCAACAAAGTACGCGCCGCTGCGGGCGAGGCAGAACAAAAGAAGGCCAAATTGGGACAGCTTGATGCTTTGATGAAGGAAATGGACCGCTACAAGAAAGTGCTGGAAGTTGTCGCAAAGAACAACGACGCTATGTTGGAGAAAGGACTGGCGTTTGGACTGGTTCAAATTATCGACGGACAAGAACAATACTTGCTAAAGTCGCAAGGATTCACAGTTTCCGAACCCAAGAACGAATAGAAAGTCAGGGATTTGTTATGGTGCGAGTAGGCGTGTTGGGCGGTCGCGGGTACACGGCTGGTGAATTGTTGCGAATCTTGGTTCGACATCCGCAAATCGAAGTGACTGCCGTTGTTTCACGCAAAGACTTGGGCGAGCCGGTATCGCAAATTCACCCCTGGTTGCGGGGCCAATTGGATTTGCCGCTGAGCCAAGCCAACAACCAACAGCTAGCTCAACAATGCGACTGCGTTTTTTCGTGTCTTCCGCATACCGCGAGTGCAGAGGCGGTTGGTGAATTGTTGCAGCACGGCGTTCGTGTGATTGACTTTAGTGCTGACTTTCGACTCAACGATTTGGAAACCTACGAACATTGGTATCAAGTCAAACATCCGGTTCCAAACTTGGTCGGACAGACCGTTTATGGACTGCCGGAACTGTTCCGCGAAGAAATTCGAACCGCGCGACTGGTTGCCAATCCAGGCTGCTATCCGACCACCGCAATCTTGGCGTTGACGCCGCTGATCATGGCTGAACTCGTCAAACCGGAAGGGATCATCGTCGACAGCAAGTCTGGTGTTTCTGGTGCCGGTCGGCAGGCGGATGAAGCCTATTCCTACTGTGAGGTCAATGAATCCATGTCGGCCTACAAGATTGGCAAGCATCGACACATGCCGGAAATGGAGCAGATTATCACGCGGGCCAGCAGTCGTGCGACGCAAATCCTATTTACACCGCATTTGGTTCCGATGAATCGCGGCATTCTATCGACGATCTACGCCGAGCCGAATCCTGGTACAACCTTGGAAGATTGGACCGAATGCCTGACCGAGTTTTACGCGAATGAGCCTTTTGTGGACGTGGTCAAACACATTCCGAAGACAAGTGAAGTGGTTGGCACCAATCGCTGCGCGATCTCGGTCAATCGTTCGCGCGGTCGCGTGGTTTTGGTCAGTTGCATTGACAACTTGATCAAAGGCGCGTCAGGCGCAGCGGTTCAGAACTTCAACTTGATGTTTGACTTTCCCGAAACGACCGCGTTGGGTTAAAGCGGGAGAGGACGAGGACGATGGATTCGGGCGATGGCTACCTCTCGGAAATGGCGAATGACTTAACCCGCCACGAAGTTGATCGTCACTTGGCGGTTGAGGAACTAAGTCGCGAAGCATTGCTCCACGTTGCCAAAATTCACGAAGCATTGCTCGAGAGTTTGCCCCTCAACTACGTTCGCAAAGACCTGGAAGGTCGCATTGAAGAATGCAATCGGCGTTTTTGCCGACTCCTCAATCGCGAACTTTATGATTTGATCGGACTGACTGATTACGACTTGTTTCCAGCAGAGTTGGCTGATCGATATCGCGCGGACGACCAACGCGTCATTCTGACGAGACAACCGCTGCACCAGGTCGAACAGCATCGTTCGGCCACGGATGAAGAATTGTTTGTCGAGGTCTTCAAGTGCCCTATCTTCGGGCCGGAACACCGCGTCATCGGAATTCAGATTTTGTTTTGGGACGTTACTGCCCGCCAACAAGCGGAACAGGCCCTGGATCAAGAACGCTATCTATTGCACACGCTGTTGGACAACGTTCCGGATAGTATTTATTTCAAAGACCGCGATAGTCGGTTCTTACGAGTTAGCGCAGGATTGGTCGAGAAGTTTGGTCTGTCCGGTTCCCATGAAGTCATAGGTAAAACGGACGCCGACTTCTTTGAAGCGCGACATGCCAAACAGGCGCGGGCCGATGAAGTGAAAATCATGACCACCGGGCGGCCCATGGTTGATTTGATCGAACATGAAACTTGGCCCGATCGACCGGATACTTGGTGTTCAACGACGAAATTGGCATTGCGCGACCATTCGGGTTCGATTGTGGGGACGTTTGGGATCACTCGTGACATCACCCAACAGAAAAACATCGAAAAGGAACTCTTGGAAGCGAAGGAAGCAGCTGACAAAGCCAATCGCGCGAAGAGCGATTTTTTGGCCAACATGAGCCATGAGATTCGGACACCGATGAATGCGATCTTGGGAATGACCGAATTGGTTTTGGATACGCCATTGGCGCCGGCACAACGTGATTATCTCCGGATGGTGCATGAATCCGGTGAAGCGTTGTTGACAATCATCAACGACATTCTGGATTTCTCCAAGATTGAAGCTGGAAAATTAAGTTTGGACCCGACGGAGTTTGATTTTCGGACCAGTCTTCAAGACACGCTACGTCCTTTAAATGTGCGTGCGGTGGCGAAGAACTTAGAACTTCGCTTGGAAGTGGATTCGGCGGTTCCAATGGCTGTGATTGCTGATTTGGGGCGACTTCGGCAGGTCTTGATCAATTTGGTCGGCAATGCCATCAAATTCACTTCGGTTGGCGAGATTGTGGTCGCGTTCCATTTGCTGGAACAGCATGGTTCACGAGCTCGTTTACGCGGCTCGGTTCGCGATACCGGTATTGGAATCCCCGCCGAGAAACTGGATTCGATCTTTCGCGAGTTCGAGCAAGTTGATGCTTCGACGACTCGTCAATATGGAGGCACGGGATTGGGATTGGCAATAACTTCCAAGCTTATCGCACTTATGGAAGGAACGGTTTGGGTCGAGAGCGAATTGGGGAATGGCAGTATCTTTCATTTTGAATTCGAAGTTCGTTTACCCGAACGTGGTTCGGAACGCCAAGCAGACCATTGGGAAGGAATACCGTCGGCCCATGCACCCGATACCGTGCCGCGACGCCGGACTGGCAGGCAACCCCGCAACCTGAAGATCCTCTTGGCGGAGGACAACCGTGTAAACCAGCGGCTGGCGGTGGGGCTATTGGAACGAATGGGGCATCGAATTAGCGTCGTTGAAACGGGACAAGCCGCGATCGACGCTTGCCTTGAGGAAGCTTTCGATTTGGTATTGATGGATGTTCAAATGCCAGGCCGCGATGGCTTGGATGCGACCCGGGCGATTCGTGAGGCCGAACGGGCCTCTGGGCAGCATGTCCCAATCATTGCGATGACCGCTCATGCAATGACAGGTGATCGACAAAGATGTCTGGATGCCGGCATGGACGAGTACTTGTCGAAGCCGATTCGAATGACGGAGCTAGAAGAGAAGTTGTCTCAAGTCATGGACACTCTCCGATTTGACAACGGCCCAGGCGAAGACATTGCCGCCGAAGTTGACCATGAACTTTCGGAAGCTTTGGCGGCGATCGATCACGATGCGGACTTATTGCAAGTGATGGCCGGTGCGTTCTTGGAAGAATCCGCTGAGCTGCTGTTGGTCATGAGTGCCGCATGGGAGCGCAGCGATTGGGAGCAGTTATCCCATGCGGCGCATTCGTTGAAGGGGAGCGCCTTGGCACTCCACGCAGCCGAACTGGCAGCGATCTGTGCGGTCTTGGAGCAAACTCGTGACCAAGCAAATCGAGAGGAAGTGGCCAACCAATTGGATGCTTTGCGGATCGAGCTGCGTTCTTTAGAATCTCGCCTCGAACAGTTTCTCAGCCAACAACGCAGGAACATGGATTGAATCGAAAACTTGCCTGGCGTTGGATTCAGTACTTGACGATCCTGGTGGTCGCGGTCGCGGTGGGGTGGACAATTTGGCAAGGGTGGCGCGATCTCCAGAAACAAGATGTCGATTGGCGCGCCTTGCGATGGACGTGGTTGGCGCCCGCCTTTGCGCTGACGATCATGGGCACGATCCCAGGCTGGTTGTTTTGGCATTCCGTCTTAAGTAGGTTCGGTTGGCCCCTTTCCTTACGTGACAGCTTTAGAGCGTTTTATCTGAGCCAACTTGGTAAATACGTTCCCGGAAAAGTCATGGTGTTGGCCATTCGGGCTTCGATTGCCTCCAAAGTTCTGCGCGACACGCCCAACGAACAACCTCCATTGTTTCAACCATGGATGATCGTGTCGGCCGCTGCAGTCGTCGAAACCCTGATGTTCATTGCGGTGGGAAGTGGCATGGGCGTCGTCTGCGGTGCCACGCTTTTGACCGACCAGGGGTGGGTTCTTGGTTTGGGCGCGGTGCTGGGCGCTGGGATTCTGTTCCTGATGCTCCCCCCCGTCTTGCGGTTCTGGATCGTACGATTGCCACTCATCAAAACTCCCACGGAACGAGAATGGCTGGCTTCGCGATGGACATGGGGATTGTTCGTGGGCGGAAGCTTAAGTTTCGTGCTCGGATGGACGTTGATGGGCGGCGGACTATTGTCGCTTACCTTGATGCTGCCTGAGAATTCCACCAGCATCACAGACTTGCCGCGAACGGTGGCCGGCGTGTCACTTTCGACCGTCATTGGATTTGTGTCGTTCGTGCCGGGCGGACTTGGGGTGCGTGAAATTGTACTCTTTCCCATCCTCCGCCCAAAATTCTCCGCCGTTTTGCTGTTGATTCTCTTGCAACGGTTTATTGTCTTGTTGGCCGAGTGTTTTGCGTCCGCCCTGGCCGTCGTCCTGGGATGGCTTGCTCGTCGGTAATCAATGCTAGCAGCAGGGCAATGTTCTTGTGAACTGTATTGGTGATCCGAAGACGCTTTTGCTAAAGACTCCGGGGTTGGTGCGCTTCCCGGAATCTCTGCGCTTGAAACAGGCTTCGAACAGTAGTTCGCGCGGCATGTACAAGGTCGGCAAGCCGTCGGGAGTATTTCCTTGATTTCCTGAGAGCCCGTTCATGACGGAACTGAACCCATGTCACGGTCGTATTCCATCCTGTCCGATCATCGGAAGCCGAAGATTAGCCAGTTTTCTGTTTTTGGGGTGGGGGCTGTTGCTAATTGGTCAGTCGGGGTGCCAGTTTCAGCTGGCGCGGCACACGTCCAACGGCCAGCAGTACTTGCGCAGTGGCCAATTCACGCAGGCGGCTGACGCCTTCCAACAGGCTTTGATGTCGAACCCGCAAAATGCGGACGCCAATTACAATTTGGGAGCGACCTATTACTACATGGCCAAGCAAACAGGCCAAATGTACATAAACCCGAAATCAGAAGACTTGCTGCGGCAAGCGATCGCGCTGAACCCTAGTCACGCGGACGCTTACCGAACGCTCGCGGCACTCTACATCGAAACCAATCGACCCAACGATGCCTTTCAATTGATCCGTGGGTGGCAAGTGACTCAACCAACCAATCCCGAGCCGTTGGTCGAGATGGCGCGACTGTACCGCGAACACAACGATCCGACTCGAGCGACTCAATATTTGGCCGATGCGTTAACTTTGGATCCGAATCATCCCCGGGCCTTGGTCGCGATGGGAACTTTGCGTGAGGAGCAAGGCCAATACGAATTGGCACTGAAAAACTACACGCGATCCATTCAGGCCAATGCCTATCAACCGTTGGTGGCTCAACGAATTGCCTCGATTCAACAACGGTTCTCCAGCGACTTGAGTTCGCAATCAGGAACTCGATACGCCAATCCCAACATGAATGCCTACCTACGATAAGGTCGGTTGAATGAATTGGATTGACGGCCCGCGAGCAAAAAAAAAGCTCGGCTGCCTGTGCAGGTCAGCCGAGCCACCCCCCCGGGTGTTTTTGTTTCTTAATATTCGTTACTCGCTCCGTGTGGCCGTTAAGATTGTCGTTGTGTGTTGTTGACGAAATTGGTATCGGCAAATATTGCCGTCTCATTAAGGCATTTCTTGCGGGTTAGGCAAGAAAAACGACTTGAGTAAAACTTACGGATAATATCAATTGCGAGGGAAATATCTTGAATCTCTAAGGGTTGCTTTCCCGATCCCTGTTAGGGAGCCCGAGTTCCGAAGGGACGGGCGCGCTCGTGCACCGAGAACGAATTTCCGCACGACTTTACTCGACACAGTCGTTGCGGTGGGCTGAATAACTTTGCAATAGGCGATGCCATGAATCAAAAACTGATTTCCAACAATCCGCGCATGGTACCGTTGCTTCCAACGTTTATCTATGGAACGGGAGCCGCATTCCTCCTGTTTGGGTTGATTCGTCAAGGTTGGGTTTCCCATCCGATCTTGGATCGATACGTGATGGCGCATCCTGTCTCGATAGCCGAAACGATTATGTTTGCCATTGGCTTGATGGCCTTGATCCTTAAAGGCTGGCAGGTACGGCAAGAACGAAAGCAATTGCTGGCTTGGGAATCACCGTCGCTGGCGGAAGAATCCGGTGCCGCAGTCGCCAATGAAATTCAGGAACCAGACTCACCGACCGGGCAGAACTTCGGCGCAAACACGAGCTTGCCAATGACCAAGCGTTTGGCAAAAAGCGAAGCATCGTCGGCGGCGACTCTAGCCCAGCGTTACAGCAACATTTTGGCCGCCCGACCGCTCGCTGTACGAACAAGTAGCATTGGGTTAAGAACTCGCGAAGCATTACAGTACATTAAGACTCGACAATCAGCCCACGAAATTGACTCGCAACTAAAGCATTTGGCCAATCGTGAAGCAGATGCTCAACACGAAAGTTATTCGCTGATCCGATTGATGGTCTGGGCGATTCCAATGCTGGGTTTTTTGGGCACCGTCTTGGGCATTTCAGAGGCCTTAGGTGGGCTGAATCTCGGTGCTGGGGCGGACCTGTCCGCACTTATAACTAGTCTAAAGTCTAGCCTGTACGTCGCGTTTGACACGACCGCAATTGCGTTGACTTATGGCGTTTGCTTGATGTTTGTGCAGTTCGGTTTGGATCGAGTGGAGTCCGCCAATGTCAGCCGCGTCGATGCCTTGGTCGAAGAGTTTATCCTCACCAACTTCCAAGACGATCAAGATTCATCGGACTCTCCAAACCGCGCGATAAGTCGCATGGGGCAAGCTTTGCTCCAAGCCACCTTTAGTTTGGTCGAACATCAGCATGAGTTGTGGAACGAGAGCTTAACCGCCGCACAAGAAGCGTGGGTTGCCGCAACCGAAAACTCGACCGCTCAATCGGAGAAGCTACTGCAATCCGCGATGAGCTCGGCCGGGCAGCAGATCGCAGAGCGATTGTCGCAAGCTTTAGATTTGGCCGAAGGTCAATTGCAACATCGCGCGCAACAGTGGCAGGTTGCGATGTCAGACAACACTAGGGTATTGGCGAAGTATCAAGAAAATGCCGCGACCCATGTTCAATTACTAGATCAGTTTTTCCAGCAGTGTTCGCATTTGTCGAAACAACAGCAAGACTCGATTACCGACTTGATTCAGTCGATGAATCGAACGATTACTCAAAATCAAGAAGTCCAAGCTCGATGGCAGGAAGAGCAGGTGTGGCAAAAGGCCAAACAACAAGAAATTCAGGCAGAAATGGAATCGATGGTGGTCGCCCATGCCACCGAAGTGACCCATCAGCGGGCCATGGCCGATGCTCGCATCGCGGCGGAAGTCGAAGCGCGCATGGCAGCGGAACAACGCGCACACGCCGAAGCCGAGGCCCGCTTGGCAGCGGAAGGACTGGTCAGTGCCGAAACCTCGGCCCGGCGGATTGCTGAACAACAGGCCAAAGCAGCGAGCGAAGCGCAACGCCGAGCCGAAGAGCTGGCTCGCGCGGCAACGGTTGCGAGAAAACTGGCGGAGCGTCAACTGGTTCTCGAATCCGAGAATCGCCAATTGCGAGTCGCTCCGGATTCGATGGGATCGGCCGCTGCGATCAACTCTCCCGTCGTCGCCCCCGTGCCACACCCCACCGCCACCGTGGCGATTTCCGCAACCAAGTCTGAAGGGATCCTGGCGGAAGAACATGTCGAGTCCATGCAACTTCCGCCCGTGGATTGGCACTTGGTTCCAGGTCGATTCAATCCAACTGCCGAAGCGAATTCACAAACTGACGAAACGAAGAAAGACGACTCCGTCGTTAGTTCGCAAGTTCGTTCCAGCATCCTGCCATTCCCAGACGCAAAGATTTATCGGGCTGCATGAGCCAACGAAAACGTAATACATTAAGCTTATCGCTGTTTCCATTCTTGGCGGTGCTAATCTGCACGATGGGCGTCCTCGTGGCTTTATTGCTGTTGGTCGTCAAACGAGCCGAAGAAACAGCCTCACAAGAAGAGCTTACGGCCGTTGCGCAGGCGGAAGCCGAAAGCAGCCAATTGGAGTTACAACAAGCCGAGACGACGCTACGCAGTCAATTGCTCGAACAGCAACGCAACGAGCGTCAGTTGGAGTTAGCTCGACAGCGAGAACTCTTGGGGCATCTCGAAAATGAAATGGCTGACGTGCGATCCGAGGCAGCGGAAGTTGCGGAGCGCATTCGTTCTTTACAGGCAACGATCGAGGCTTCCACGGACTCGCGGTCGCTGCGTGATTCGGTCAACCAGCAGCAAACCGAGCTAGAATCGCTGCGCGCCGAGCTGGAAGCGGCGCGGCGCGACTACGCGGGAATAACGGCCTCGAATCGACGTGCGGTCGCACCGGTGTATTCGATTGTGCCTTTGGCCAGCCAGTCGGGAACCAATCGGCGCCCGATCTACGTCGAGTGCGTTGCCGATGGGATGTACCTGTATCCCGGTAGAATCAAGTTGACTCTAGATGATTTCGTATTGCCTCTCACACCTGGCAACCCGTTAGATACGGCGTTGTTGGCGTATCGCGAGTATTGGCGACGTACCAAATCGGCCGACGCCAATCACGAAAATGCATATCCCCTGTTGGTCGTTAGGCCCAGCGGCGCGAAATGGTACTCCGTCGCTCGTCGAGCCATGACGGGTTGGGACCAAGAGTTTGGCTACGAGTTGATTCCGGAAGACTGGAAAGTCAATTTTGGAAGCGCGGACGCGAGTTTGGTCCAGCATGTCCAACAAGCTATCGAAAGCGCGCGGGTTCGCCAGTCTGCAATGGTCTCCTACGGCCAAGCGATCCCCGCGACTCAAGCCAACGCCGTACAACCCGCGTCAAGTGTCTCCAGTTCGCGGACAGCGTTGATCCCTGCGAACGGAGGTGGCTTCGCATCCGCGCCAAGTTCCGCCAACCGAACCGCCAGTGCTTCCGCTAAGACTGGGGACAAAGACGGATACGGCGCCGATCCCATCGCTAGTTTCTCAAATCAATTTCAATCAGGTCGAATCAGCGCACTACCAAATAGTGCAGAACCAAGTTCCGAGCGTGAAGCTTCGTCGCTATTCGCGTCATCGCGACAAACACCAGTGATGCCGAATTTCAATTCGACAACGGCGTCTGGTCGTCTGGCTCGAAGCGAAACCAGTGGACGTCCAGGCACCGGATCGGCCGATAGCGAAAATCGGCAACCATCCGGAGATCGCGCGGGCGGGGTGCCACCCAACAGTCTCGCAAGTCCACGGTCTTCACCTACGTCACAAGTCGCTGCGTCGAGCGGAGCGGCGGGGCTCCCTTCGATGACGTTGCCGCAAGTGGGCCAACCACCCATCGCCGACCCAAGTCCCGTGGAACAATCGTCGAATCCGTCGCCCAATGTTGCAACGGATTGGAATCGAGACGCCTTGGCGCACGAGCGGGGAGAAAATTGGGCCCTGCCATCCCGCAGAAATGCGGTTAGCGCTTACTATCGTCCTGTTGTCGTTAACGTAGGATCGGATGCCTTGGTTCTTCCCGCCGGGGAAGGCAGTCCCAAACCGCAAACGATCCCCTTGGGCCCGTCTTTGGCCGAGGCGGTCGATCCGTTGGCCAATGCGATCTGGCAACGAGTTGATAAATGGGGTTATCTAGGCTTCGATGGTTACTGGAAACCTGTGTTGGAGTTGCGTTTTACACCGGAAAACGCCAGCAAGGCAGTCTTGCTCCAAAGGATGTTGGAAGGTAGTGGCTTGGATGTCAAACTGCCCGCCACGGACGATCAATCAGCCCCGACGTCACCTCCAAATCAGCGCGAGGAGGGGCCATGAATTCAAATCGAAAGTCGCGCAGCGAGATTCCGATGGAACAAGATTCGTTCCTCGACATCGTGGCGAACCTAGTTGGAATCTTGATCATCCTTGTGGTCATTTTTGGCGCCCAAATTGGCGAATCGCTGACGGTGAAGCGATCACCAGAGACCGTTGCCACCCTCGAAGGATTGGAATCGCAGCGTCAGCAACTGACGGAGCAAAATCATGTTCTCCAACAGCGAGAGGCCGAAAATCGAGATTGGCAGACGGTTATTGATCAGCAAGAAACTTTGATTCAGCAACGGCGGTTGGAACGCCATATCGCCCTGCAACAATTAGCTGCGATTCAACATGAAGTCGAACTGAAGATCGAAAGTCTTTCAGAACAGCAGCAAGCCGAAGTAAAATTGCGTGAACAATTGACTAATCAAGCGGCCGAAATTCAAGATTTGAGGCAAGAAATTGAATCCGTTCGCCAAGCGTCTTTGGCAGTGGAAGAAGAGCCGGCGCCAGAAGTCATCGAGCATTATCCGACCCCCATCGCGCAAACCGTCTTTGGTAGAGAAGTGCATTTTCATCTACGTGACAACAAAGTTTTATTCGTGCCTTTTGATGAACTTGTCCAAAAACTCCGAGCAACTTGGGAAACCCATGCGGAAAATTTGCCGGTGGGACAATCCACGACTGAAACATTAGGGCCCATCGGGGATTTCCGTTTGCAATACGAACTGGGGAGTGAAGAAAAAACACTGCCAACGATCAATGGTACCGTGGTCACTCGCGTTGTCTCACTCAATCGATTTTGGCTTCTGCCAATACAATCGGGTCTGGGTGAACCGGTTGAAGAAGCATTGAAAGCCGATTCGCAATTCGCCGGAACTATCAAGAAGTATGCCGTTCAAGATACCACCGTGTCGATTTGGGTCTACCCAGAAAGCTATGCCTCGTTTCTAGAGTTGCGGAAGCAGTTGACCCGTCAGGGCTATCGAGTTGCTGTCTGGCCGTTGACATCCGACCAAAAAATCTCGGGCAGCCCCGAGGGACTTCGAGCAACGTCTCAGTGAAGCCAGGACATTGACGCACAGGCCAGCAGCAAACTGATTGGGGAAAAGCGGCAGCCAGCGGCGCAACGCTATGAAGCATTTTTCCTGGCTAAAACAGGCCCGAATGGGCCGAAACATCCCTTGCCGGTGTGCGTGAGCCACCGGTTCGTTTGGTATCACGATCAGAAAAGGCCTGAAAGGCCGACACAAGTGTTGAGATCGGGCACTTAAGAATGCTTCACAGCGTTGCCAGCGGCGGTGGTCAGAAACTGCCGCCGTCCAAGGCTATTGAATCAACTCTCGGACAACTCGTGCAGGCTCGACACCCGTCAGACGCTGGTCCAGTCCTTGATGCTTGATCGTGAATCGCTCGTGATCGAATCCCAATAAATGCAGGATCGTGGCATGGAAGTCATGAACGGAGAGCGGGTCTTTGACAATGTTGTATGAGAAATCGTCGGTCTCGCCATAGATCGCACCGCCTTTTGCACCACCACCAGCCATCCACATCGTTGTACAACGAGGATGATGGTCGCGACCGTAATTGGTTTTCGAAAGTCCCCCTTGGGAATAGATGGTACGTCCGAATTCTCCGCCCCAGATAATCAACGTTTCGTCAAACAGTCCCCGGGCCTTTAGGTCTTGAATCAGCCCCCAACAAGCCTGATCGACGTCACGGCATTGATCCGGTAATCGCCCCGCAACATTGCCGTGGGTATCCCAGTTGTTATGGTACACTTGGACAAACCGGACTCCCCGTTCGACCAACCGTCGCGCCATCAATGCGGTATTGGCAAAGGTACCTGGCTTGCGGGCCGCTTCGCCGTACAACTGAAAAGTTTGTTCCGATTCACGGGAAAGGTCCGTTAGTTCTGGGACACTGGATTGCATTCGATAGGCCAGTTCATACTGTTGGATACGGGTTTTGATTTGCGGATCTCGCAAATGTTCGTACTGCAATTGGTTCAGTTGGTTGATACCATCGAGCGTGTGGCGCCGAATCTCCGAAGGCACTCCGGGCGGATTATTGATGTAGAGAATCGGATCTCCCACGGAACGAAAACTAACGCCCGCGTGTTCGCCTGGTAGAGGACCGCTGGACCACAATCTGGCAGAAATAGCTTGGACTTGTTCCGTATTCGTGGGATTGGCAACCATCACAACAAACGTTGGCAAGTTCTCATTCAGCGAGCCCAAACCATAACTTGCCCAGGCGCCTAAGCACGGACGGCCCGTAACTTGATTTCCCGTTTGCATAAATGTGATGGCAGGCTCATGATTGATCGCATCGGTATGGATGCTCCGCATGAAGCAAACGTCATCCACCATTTTGCTCATGTAAGGCAATAACTCGCTAACCCACATGCCGCATTGCCCATGTTGTTGAAACTTGAACATCGAAGGCGCGATCGGAAAGCGAGCTTGGCCGCTGGTCATGGTCGTGAGACGTTGACCTTGTCGAATCGACTCCGGCAAGTCTTTGTCGTACCAATCGTTCATGACTGGCTTGTAATCGTACAAGTCCATCTGCGGCGGACCTCCGACCATGTGGAGGTAAATGACTTGCTTCGCTCGCGGGGCAAAGTGAGGTCCGATCGCTTGCGCCAGATCATCACGAACGTTCCTTGTCGGCACCGTGGATCGCTCATTGGCGAAGGCACCAACGCCAGACAGGGCCGCCGTGCCCAACAAACTTTGCAAGGCAGCCCATCCCAACGCATTGCCACCTCGGCCCAGAAAATAACGCCGAGTCTCTTGTTGACGGTAAGCGGCTGCGGCAGCGTTTTCGTTCGTCATAGGTGATTCCTGTTATGGTGGACCGTGAGTTAAGTTCAAGCTGCTGAGGGTTTGATGTGGTGTCGGTCAATCGCAGACCGGGCAGTCAACTGCAACGACTACTTGTTGATGACTTCGTCCAAATTGAACAGTTGATTGAGCAACATTGTCCAAGCGGCGAGGTCTTCCGCATCCAATTCGGTAGGCGCCCGAGAATACCCAACCGAATTCAAAGCAGCCGCGGCATCCGGGTTGCTATCGTAGTACTGTCGCAAATGTTCCCAGGATTTCAGGATTATCTCTTGTTCGGCGGGTTTCAAATCACGGCACAGAATCCGCCAAGAGGCAAGCGCCAACTGTCGGTCTAACAGGGTCGCGCCGACGGGGACCGGTTCAGCAATGGAGACTTTCTGCTCTTCCAACTGCATGACCTGAATCGCCAAAAATCGAGCAGCCTCAATGAGCTGCGGGTCGTTCAACAAGGCCAATGCCTGTAGCGGAGTATTGGTCCGTTCACGACGCACCGTACAAGCTTCACGACTGGGCGCGTTAAACACGTCCATGGATGCTGGAGGTGCGGAGCGTTTCCACAAGGTGTACATACTGCGGCGATACAGACCCGACCCGCGGTCTTCGACATAATCACGGGTATTCGATCCGATCATGGCGACCGCTTCCCAGACCCCGGGAGGTTGATAAGGACGGACACTTGGACCACCGATCTCGGGCACTAAGATTCCACTCGCTGCCAGTGCATAATCACGAACCATTTCGGCGTCCATTCGAAATCGTGGCCCACGCGACAGCCAGATGTTGTCGGGATCTAAATTCAATTTCTCATCCGAGACTTGACTGCTTTGCCGATACGTCGAGCTCAGCAACATCTGTTTGTAAAAGGCTTTGATATTCCAACCGTCTTCGCGAAACTTGATGGCCAAGTAATCCAATAACTCGGGATGCGTCGGCAAGACTCCGGTCAGCCCAAAGTCACCGCTAGTTGCGACAAGGCCTTGTCCGAAAACCGCTTGCCAAAATTGATTGACTGTCACCCGTGCGGTCAAGGGATGCTCTGGCGAAACCAGCCACTTGGCCAACCCCAACCGATTTTTCGGCAGTTGATCCGACATCGCCGGTAATAGACCGGGAGTGTTGGCCGAAACTTGATCGCGGCGTTGATCGTATTGTCCGCGATGCAACACGAATGCCGTCGGCGACTGATCGGTCCGCTCTTGCATGACATGGGCTAGTGTTCCTCGCTGCCGGATCTGTGCTGCTTCGGTTTCTAGCTCCGACACTTTTGATTTGAGCTGTTGATGTTCCGTGTCGAGACGACTCAAGTAGCGATTCAATGCCAACTCGCGCAGCTCACCGGTCAACGGCGGTTGATCGGCATTTTCTGGATGCTGCAACCCCGCCCGCAATGCGTCGAGCTGTTTTTGTTGGGCCAAGTCACTGATTGCATCGGTATCGATCTGTCGCGCGTAAAGACGGACATCGTCCAACGCCAGCTTCTCCAAGATTCGCCCGCCGTGGCGTTGGAAGAGGATCAAGTCCAAATCGTTTCGAATCGTCCCGCTGAGATTATCGGATTGGACATTGGTGGCAACCAAGTTTCCGCCGATGTAAATCTTCAGTCCAGCGGCTTTCCGCGAGCCATCATAAGTGACGACCACATGATGCCATTGGTCAGAAGGCAATGGTTGGCTGGTCACGACTTTGAGCGCATTGCTGGGCCACTCGTTGATCAAGTGCATTCCGATTCGACCGCCTTCGGACCATAAATCCCAGCCACGAAATCCGCCGCCGTCGCTCATCTTCGCCAATAATGCACCACTGTTGTTATTGCCTTGGAAGCGAACCCATGCGGCTAATGAGAAGGGTTGATCGCCATCGATGTCACCAACACCTGGCAGACGCGGTGTTTCGTTAGCCGCGAAGTTCTCCGCACGAATGGCCCACGGAAAGCCGGGATCCACAGCGTTCGACAATGGGCCAGAGACGTTGCCCCCCCGTGCCGAACTCCATGGGATCTGAACTTGTGTCGGTCCAGTTGGGACTCTGAACTGCAAATCTTGTTCATGCGGACTTTGGCCTTCGCCGACGAGCTTCTCGACGGCGGTCGGTTGGCGAAGCCATTGGTCCAACATGGCTGAGACTTCGCCGCGTCGCGAATCCAATTTTTGCCGGGTTTCCGTCAATTCTTCATTCAACTTGTTCCATCGTTCACGCTCCGACTTTGCTGGAACAAAGATAATGGGCGGCGTATTGGGAATATTCCCGTCCATGACCGGCTGCGTTGTGTTGTTAAAGAATGCCGCCATTTGATAGAAATCAACTTGCGACACCGGATCGAATTTATGATCGTGACATACCGCACAACCCACGGTCAAACCCATCCAAGTTTGGGCCAACGTTTCGGTGCGATCGATGAAATACAAGACGCGATACTCTTCTTCAATGACTCCACCTTCGTTCGTTGTGATATTGCATCGACTGAAGCCGGTCGCAATCTGTTGGTCTAAAGTTGGGTTGGGAAGAAGGTCGCCGGCTAACTGCTCGACCGTAAACTCATCAAACGGTTGGTTCCGATTGAAGGCGTCGATCACCCAATCGCGATAAGCCCAGATTTCTCGATAGTTGTCAAAGTGGATGCCGTGTGTATCGGCATAGCGAGCTAGATCCAACCAATAGCGCGCACGATGCTCTCCCCACGCTGGACTAGCTAGATACTTATCGACCAAAGCTTCATATTCGGCAAGTGTCGGATTGGACACAAACGCTTGGACATCCTCCGGTTTGGGAGGTAATCCCGTGGTATCCAATGCCAATCGCCGTGCTAATACTGCCGGGTCGGCCGGACCGTTTGGCTGCAAGCCCATTGATTCGAGCTTGGCCAACACGAAGCGATCGATATCGTTCGTCACCCACTCGGCGTTTTGAACGGCGGGTACCATTGGTTTCACGGGAGCGATAAAGGCCCAGTGCGATTCGTATTTTGCACCTTGTTGGATCCAACGCGCCAGCAAAGATCGTTCGTCGGCAGTTAGCGACTTATGGGACGAGACCGGTGGCATCAAGCCCTCGTCGCTTGCGTTGAGGTTGATCCTCGCGATCATTTCGCTCGAATCGGGATCACCGACCACGATGGCCCCTCCATCCACGGCAGCCTCGAATTGGTCCAATCGCAAGTCGGCCGCTCGAGTCTTGGCATCTGGGCCGTGGCAAGCAAAGCACTTGTCGGCCAAGATGGGCCGAATATGCTTTGAATACTGAATCGCATCTTGCGCTGCGACCTGACTACAAAACATGAAGTGCAGCAGAAAGAAACCAACCAACCAAACACAGACGCGGCCCAAGTTGGCCAGAAGTCGAGGGCGATCAAACATCGGTACAACTTTCTGAGGTGGGTATTCAACAATCAGCGTTGAAGGCGAGAATCGAGCTCCCGTCGGTCGCGCGATCTTTCACTATATTAGCCACGGAGGCCCAACTGCGGTAGTCGCGATTTGACGACTGTAGCGAGTCTAGGACCTGTGCCGAGGTGTTTCACGCTCCTTTGGAAATGCCCAGTGATGTTTGGCCCTTATTCTCCCCCTGACCAACGAAATCGTCGCCAAGATTCGGCGGTGCAATTGGCACATTTGGTCGCAGGGCCCCAAACGTTGAAGGCGGTATTTCAACATTAATACCGTTGTCGATTTCAAACGCGGGACGATGCATAACCAGCCAGCGGTATGGAAGGCCGCGAATTGGGACCCCCGCGACAAGCGGATATCGACAAGGAGGGAATACCATGCAGTCGATCGGATTGTGGCTATTTGCCAGTGTCATCTTGACGTTGCCGATTCAAGAGACGAAACCAACATCGAGCGCGGATAAATCGACCGCGCGGGCCGAAGATCGAACTTACGCTTCTGCTTTCGCCGAAGCTCAAGCGGCCCAACGGCCATTGGTCGTCGTGGTAACCGCGACCTGGTGTCCCCCTTGTCAAGTTCTTAAGAGCAAGGTGATCGCTCCCATGGAAGCCAAGAAAGGTTTTGATGGCGTGATCCTGGCATATGTCGACATGGACAAAGAACCGACGTTGGCCAAACAACTGATCGGAACCCAGGGTATTCCTCAAATGATTGTGTTCGAGAAGAACCAAGACAAATGGGTGAAGCGAAATCTAAGCGGGTTTCAGGAATTGGCGACGGTGGAAGACTTTATCAAACCCAAATTCTCCGCCGATGCTGCTGCATTGCGATTGGCTGACAGCGCTTCAGGAACGATCCAACGTTAAGCAACAGCACCCGTGGGGCTAGGTTTTGGATCTTGTTCGCCTGCGTTTGACCGATTCGAACCAACCAAACTAGACGCTGTCAGAAAATAGCGATTGCCCAAGCTTTTCCAGTTTTTCCCAAATCAACTCGACGCTTGACTCTTGCGGGTCAGGCGTCGTAGTCGTTCTGAACAAGATCGAACAGATGGGTTCGAATGCGGGTATTAGGGTTCCCGGTGGAGGAAGGTCCGCCAACCGGATTTCGCCGCCGGCATCTCCGAGCTGGAAGATCTGTCTTTCGCACTGAAACCGGTTCAGTCGTCGCAGTCGGTCGAAAATGGCATCCGTGACTTTCAGCTCCATGTTGGAGTTATAGATTATCCTTTTTGCGGAAGACATGATCGGCGAATCGGTTTGTTGGGTGGCGTTGGCAATGCCCCATTCGGGTAGATTGGTTTGATCGGGCCAGCACTGCGTGACATGCTCGCCGTACAGATTTCGCCCCAAAAGATTGGCCAACACTTCAACACTGGCGGTGGGACGAGGATTGATTTCCAAGACCCATAGTCGTTGTCCCAGCATAAAGTCGATGCCGAAAAGTCCTCGCAGTGGCGTCTCTCCCGCGAGAACCCCCGCCATTCTCAAGAGTTCCTCTCGGGTTTCGCTGTCTGGCCAGGCATGGTCGGCGACATTCCCCAGGTATCTCCAATCAGCCAAGGTGAACAAACGCGAGCAGCCAACCAACTCGATTCCAGTATGGCTTGCCAGAAAAATCACGCTTCCCAGCGTCCCCGCGACATGTTCTTGCCAAAACCATGAAGGGGAAGCCTCCGGCCAATTCCGTTTGAAGTGCCAATGACCTGGCGGGCACGCTGGCGACACACAGCTTGGGATCGTCGAAATGTTCGCGCGACGAAGCGCCTCGGTCCAAAGTTGTTGACTTTTGCAAAAACGAATGGCATCCAAGGAACAACCAAGCAGCTGATGGGCTCCATGGTTTAAAGCCTGCAAACATTCGGGCTCTAGATCCAGTCCGCCGGTAGTGATCCAAAAAGTGCTCGGTTGCGTTTCACAAATGGCCGCCAAATGATTCGCGTCCATGGTTATTGTTTGACATCGTTGGGGGATGGCCTGTGTGGTATCCCAATCACAAAACGCGTCTATGGCCACGGATAAAAGTTCAGCTGGGAGCGATTCCGCCGCGGCTCGAACCGAAATACCGACCAATCCGACTCGCCGTGCAGGTGACGCGCCGGACCGCGCGGGGTGGTTGTTGGAGGAGGGTGGTTTTGGTAGCATCATCGGCGGGTTTCGAGTTCGGCCTTGGGCCATTTGGCAAGAGGCAAGTCGCTCGGCTGGCCCTGACATTGTAGTCGGGAGCCCCCACTACTTTGACGAAGTTTTTCGGAGATTGTTTCTATGTCCATGTTTATTGGCGAAGCGTTGGTTGGTGATGGAAATGAGATCGCTCACATCGACTTGTTGATCGGCAGCAAAGGCGGACCCGTTGGTACCGCGTTCGCCAATGCGTTGGCTACCCAATCCGCTGGCCACACCAATCTTTTGGCTGTGTTGGCTCCGAACTTGGCCGTTAAACCCGCGACCGTGATGATCACCAAAGTGACGATCAAGGGCATGAACCAAGCCGCTCAAATGTTTGGTCCCGCCCAGGAAGCAGTGGCCAAAGCCGTTGCCGACAGCGTGGCAAGCGGAGTGATTCCGAAGGACCAAGCCGAAGATTTGGTGATTGTGTGTGGCGTGTTCATTCATCCACAAGCTGCCGATAACAAGAAGATTTACGATTACAATTACGAGGCGACCAAATTGGCCATTTCCAACGCCATGAAGGGCAAGCCATCGGCTGATGAGATGATCGCTGGTAAAGACGCCAACAGCCATCCATTCCGCGGGTTCTAATCAAGGCGACAGCCTCCGGATGGCTGACGACAACTTGGACTGAAGTGAGGCCCGTTGCATCGCTGCCTTGTTTGGGGAGTATGTAACGGGTCTTTTATTTTGGGCGTAGCTTATGACCACCGTTAAGAACATCTTGCTCCAATTAGATACCGATTCTTTTGCCAGCAGCTTTGATGCTGTCGTGGCGGTGGATTCAGGGGTCGACTCGCTTTGTCAGTATTCCAACGTGACCGAGGAAAACGTGACCGGCTTGGTTCATGGAGCCATGTTCACTCGGAGCCCGAGCAAACTCAAACACACGGCGATCTTCATCGGAGGCAGTAACGTCGACGCCGCTGAATCGGTTTATCGACGTGTGCTACGCACATTTTTTGGACCGATGCGCGTCTCGGTGGTCATGGATGCCAATGGTTGCAATACAACCAGTGTTGCGGCGGTCGAAAGCGGTTTCAGTGGCTTGTCGTCCCTTTCAGGGATGGTCGAGGCGGAACCCAAGCCAATCCGAGCTCTGATTATGGGAGGAACCGGACCGGTCGGCCAACGCGTGGCAACTTTGTTATTGGATCGCGGTTGCGAGGTGGTGTTGCATTCGCGATCCGCAGAAAAGGCCCAGACCGTGATCGAGCGGTTGCCGAGTTCCTCGCCCAAAGCTTCGATTGGTTTTTTGACGAAAACCGGGCCGGAGCTAGAGGCCGAATTGGCGAGTTTTCAATTTGTGGTCAATGCAGGTGCGGCCGGTGTTCAAACGTTGAATGATCGCGCTGTGGCAATTTTGGCCGAAACTCCCGGCGTCATTGTAGATCTGAACGCGGTACCGCCGACCGGTGTTGCCGGGATCGCCCCACATGATCAGGCCAAACCATTCGGCCGGCGTTTAGGTTTCGGCTCGCTGGCGGTTGGCGTCTGGAAAATGAAGTTGCATCGCGCCGTGATCCAAGCCTGTTTTCGGGCCAACGATCAAGTCTTTAATTTGAGAGAGATTGCCAACCTCAGCTCAAACTTGATGGCCGAGGAAATGGGATCTCGATGAAGGGCCAATCATGAATTCTTGGGGATTGATTGCTGCCGGGTTCTTGCCGTTCCGTGGCTCCGTGATGCTGGACGTGGTCTTCCTCGCGATGTTCGCGATCATCCCCGTCTTGATGGTCAGCGTCGCGTTGGCAAAACGAAAGCTGTATCGAGCCCACCGCAATCTTCAAGTCACCACCGCAATCGTTTTGTTGCTGGCGGTCATCGCCTTTGAAATTGACATGCGATTCGTTACCGACTGGCGGGAACTGGCCAAAGAATCGGCGTTGCAATCGGCATGTTACCCGTTGCTCTACCTGCACTTGCTGTTTGCCATACCGACTCCGATACTTTGGGCAATTATCATATTGGGAGCCTTCCGGAACTTCGACCGAGATTTTCATGCTCCGGCCTATCGGCTCTGGCATCGGCAAATGGGCTGGTTTGGTGTCGGCCTAATGATGGGCACGGCAATTACCGGAATTGTCTTTTACGTTGCCGCGTTTATTGCTTAATCGTTACAATCCGCACGACCGATGAAATACGGTGTAAACGTGTTCAACCGTTCGCTTTTGTGCGGAAGTATTTCACAAGGCAGTCATTCGCCGGGCAAGATTTGACTTTCCTGGGCGAAGCATGAGAATTGCGGGCCAGTCGTTTTTTTTGAAGTTTCCATAATGAACACACCAACCAAACTCGATCCGAACCTGATACTTGGCCCCGATGAGCACATGGGAAAAGCCTTGGAGGAAGAGCGATTGTTTCTGGATGGTCCTCAATCTCGTTTTGCCGAGTTGATGCGGGCGTTTCGCATTTTCGGCGAAGTGATTCATGGATTTCGCAAGTTACATTTCGTAGGTCCTTGTGTCACGGTGTTTGGTTCAGCCCGCTTTGGCGAAGATCATCCGTATTATGAATTGGGCCGTCGCGTGGGTGCTGAATTGGCTAAAGCCGGCTTTACCGTGATGACGGGTGGTGGCCCAGGAATCATGGAGGCCGCCAATCGGGGTGCGAAAGAAGTTGGAGGACGCAGTGTCGGCTGCAATATTGTTTTGCCGCACGAGCAAGCTCCCAATCCCTACCTCGATACCTTCATCGATTTCCGATACTTCTTTGTCCGCAAATTGATGTTGGCTAAGTATTCTTATGCCTTCGTCGCGTTACCGGGCGGCTTTGGCACGATGGACGAATTGTTCGAAATCGCGACCTTGGTCCAAACAAAGAAAATGGACAAGTTTCCAATCGTGCTTTCGGGAGTCGAGTTCTGGAAGCCGATGCTCGACTTTCTCTCGACAAGTATGCTGAAAGAGAAGACGATTGACCACTCGGACATTGACCGATTCATCCTTTCGGACTCGCCTGCGGAGATCGCTGCGAAAGTTCGAGAAGTCGGGATGCAGCACTTCAAACTTCGCAAAGGTCCGGTGGCCAAACCGAAATGGTGGTTAGGCGAGTAGGCTTCGGCCTCCAAAACAGCCGGCCCGAATGCTCGTGGCGCGTTCCGCGTCCATGACAAATTGGCGATATTCTCAAACTCGTTTTTTTCTGCAATCGCCCACGATCATGGCGTGCGTTCGCGGATTCGCGGTCGACAACCAGCGAAGCTGCTACGACTGCAAGCTGGCCAACTCGCTCGGCAGAGGTAGACCACGCAGGCAAGCCTCGCGCCATTCGCTGCCAAAAGCGGCAAACGGAAACGTCATTTGCGAACGAAGGTCCAAACGAGTCTTGCGACGATGCACGATCTGTACAACTGGGGTGATCGAAAAAGGGTCCACCTCAAGTTGAGAATTTGTTTGACACGAGCGTTCAAATTCTTGGCACCACGCCAAGAGTTCGCTGTGGGACAACGAGTTCAGCACGTCGGCAGACGGCAATCGATCGCGGGGCACTTGAATCATTTGAATCAATCCAACACCTCCCGTCGGTTCAATATTCAGATAACTCCCGCTCATCCAATCTACAAACCCCTGAATACATACGCCGCGCAGCAGGATCGCGATACGAGCGGGTTGTTGGTCGGTCTCTGCATGAAGAACGTCAATTCCGAACGACTGCGCCAAATCAACCAAACGATCGGAAACACGATAAAGTTGGCCAGTTCGATCTGGGCTATGTTGATGACTACCATCATTAAAGTAGCGACCGTACAAGATGGCATGTCGGCGAGAATCGGACGTCACCATCGTCTCCAAAAGCACACACTCGTTGACCAATTCATGCGCCAAACGATCCGTTTGTCCGGCCGATTCTGGCCCCGAATGGCCCGTTAGATAATCGTTCAGGTCGTCGGCGGCTAAGATATCGTGAAAGAATCGGCGCTCGTTGAACCCAAAGCGGTGTGGGTTGAAATTAGATGTTTCAGAGATGATTTTTCTCCGAACCTGGAAACCTCCCGAAAAGGAGATCTCAGGTTTTGGCTTTTGAGACAGCAAATCGAGCAAGGTTTGGATCTGCTTTTCGATCCGATGGATTTGCTCGTTGATCGCGAAGTAGCGAATCATTTCTGGAGTCATGTTCGAAACACTCCAGGGACCGCCCGAAGTAGGTGATTCGTGTTCCGCCTTGACTCGATCCAAGAACAGTTGAGCAGCGGCGGGCACGGAAGTTGGGTCCCAAGTTTCTGCGGAGTCGCGGACGCGGGCTACCTGTTCGAACACTCGAGCTTCAACTTGCAATCTAACCACGTCTTCCGTGGACGATACCGACGACGGCGAACCGTGGTCGATTGATGCGATGCGCGCTGACTTGGACGGATAGACTCGCACCAAAGTCGGCTCATCAATCGGCAGAGCCGACAACTGCAACGCGACGGGTCGGGCCAAGTGATCTTCGAGCGCCCGTTTCATCGCCCTAGCCCCTAGTTCCGGATGATAACCCCATTGAACGATGGCCTCCATCGCGGTTGGCTCAACATGCAGCACGCATTGCCGTCGCGCCAGGCCCTCACGTCCGATCATCGCGGCCAGCATTTGCCCGGCAATTTGTTCGACTTCCACTTGGTTCAGTTCGGCAAACGGGACAACATCGTCAATTCGATTAAAGAACTCGGGTCGGAAGAAACTTTGAGCTGCTTTCAGGTACTGGCTAGCTCGTTCGGCTGCGTTAAAACCGATGCGGCGACTCTGACCTTGAGCACCCAAATTCGAAGTCATAATGATGAGACATTTTGAAAAATCGGTAGTGTGACCATGGGCGTCGGTCAGTCGGCCTTCGCCCAATACTTGCAACAACAGATCATGCACATCGCGATGGGCTTTTTCGATTTCATCCAGCAGGAGAACGCAAAATGGCCGCTGTTGTATCGCGGATGTCAACAAACCATTGGGCTGCTCTGGCGTGCCGACTAGAGTGGCCGCCGCATACGCGGTTTTGAATTGGTTCAGATCAAATCGCAACAAGTAGTCCCGACTTTGAAACAAGGCTTGGCAAACCGCCTTGGCACATTCCGTTTTTCCAACCCCTGTCGGGCCGAGAAAAAGGAGGGTACCCAACGGCCTCCCATTTTCGTTCAAGCGCGCCCGCGCCGTGCTTACGATCTGGGCCAATATTCTCAGCGCCTCGTCTTGTCCGACGACCTGTCGCCTTAATTGTTGGTAGAAATCTTCTTCAGAGAAAGCGGACTCGTTGGTTAACATCGAACGTTGCAGGCCGGTTCTCGCTTGATAGTAGTCCAACACATTTTGCGGTGTCACGAAGGATTGCGAGTGTCTAATCGCCAACGCTTTCAGCGGGCCCACGATTCTCCCTGGCAATGCCGTTGTCTGCCCATGAGATTGTTCCATGTCGATAATCTGAGCGATGACCTGCGGCGAGAACTGACAACGCTGGCGAATCTCCAACTCTTGCATGGATTGAATCACAATGGAGCGAGCCTGATCCGCCGACATCGGCCAAATTCGAACCGGATGCCACAGATCGGCGAACGATTGATGCTTGGTTTGCAAAACATGCCAGGCCTCCGGTGACATCTCGGCAATCAAGCGGACCTCGCGGGCCACAAGGGCGTTGCGAACAAGATCTGCGACACAAAGTTTCGAGTCCCGGGACTGGCCAGCCCGAAACATGCTGAGCAAATCGTCAAAATACAGCCAGTGCCCCCGTTTTTTGGCCTCCTTAAGAATAGCCAGTAATCGATTCTCCCATTGACCAACATACATCATGCCGCTGATGAGTCGGGCCGGTGACAACCACCAAAAGTTTCGCGACTTTCTCTTACGCGTTGAATGTCGTTCGACGTGACGATACACCAGCTCGTGGACGATCGTTGTTTTGCCCGCTCCTGATGGACCGATCAATACAATGCCGGTCCGCGTCTTCTGCAACAAGATCGACTCGATCTCTTCAAGCTCCGACTCGCGATACGTCGCGCGATTCAGTTCCGATGGATAGAGATGATCCAAGCAGCGACCCACGCGACCTAATTCGGTTGCGCCATCCACTGTCTCATTTGAAAACAAAGCCAATAACGTCGCTTCGATTTCCGATTGTGAAACGGGGTCCTCGCGAACGGAAACCGTGAGGTGAGAAATCCAACACTCGTGGTCCGTTGCAAAATACTCGGGGCGCGATGTCGGATCGTCTGGGCTTTCTTTCTCTAACTCACGAAAATGAGCTTGCAAGACGTGACGAGTGCGTTGCTCAAGCGGTTGGTTTTGGTTGAGGTCGAACCACAGCGCCGGAATTTTCGGAAGAAAGGCGACTTCCCGATCAAACATTTTGAGGACCAAGACAAGAACTTGGACTCGCGCTATCCGGCGCCGCATTTCCAGTTCCAACTTGAGCCTTACCGAGCGCAGCTCAGGGTTGGCCGCCAAGCGGATCAAGTCCTGATGCGACCACGATCGACCATCAGAATTCAATCGTTCACGAATTCGTTCCAGTAACCGAGTCTTGGCGCGTTCTGCAAGTTCATCTTCTGCCGTCACGTTAGCCAGAAAAACTGGGCTCAGGCGATGCATCGCCTGTTTTTCGCCGGGGCGTTTGATGACTTCATTTAAGATGGGAATCTTCAGGTCCACAATTCCACCGTCTGATTGAGATGTTTCAGGAAGCTCTGCTCGACAGCATTCGCAATCGCCTCAGTCCAAGTGGCAAAGTTGGAAAGTCCGGTTTCTTTGTAGTCACCCATTGGATCGACCAATGTGCCGTCATCCAAGTTGTAACGCCGACGAATTCGTTGCGAATCGAATTCGGGCAGCGATTCAATACTTGGAGGGACATGGTGGTCAATCAATCGACCTGCCGAAGTCTCGACCAGAATGCTCTCGTTTTTCTTACTCTTCCAGCGGTGGATACCGAATTCCGTCCCGAAGTAGTACCAAGCTTTCTCACCGCGCAAAGAAAGCGCATACCCCAGTCGCGTACCGTCGGCTTCGTCGATCAAGGCTTTCCGTTGCGGTTTGCGAACCACTGCCACATTGGGCCGAGGGTTCGGATTCGCTTCATCAGGGGCAGGACCCAATCGTAGAACCGCGTCGGAGTCGGCGTCGGTAATGCGGTGAAGCGAATACCACAAACATTCCAATCCGTGCCGTTTGGCTAAATGCTCGTAAGCCGAACACAACACTTGCATCCCTTGCACACTTCGTCCAAACATCAAAATGTGGACCCGATCTACCGCTTTGTGCTCGGACAGAAATATTCGAAAGACCTGTTGGTCGATGGTCGCGGCGAATTGCCGACTCCGTTCCGCAATTTGCCCTGGGTCTAGTTCCTGTCGGGAGTAGAATTCATGCAACAGGGCTTGCTCGTACTGGCGAAGGTCCCGCACCAATTCATCGATTTGATGGAGGACCGACTCCAGTTCTTGACGCCGCCTTTCGAGCACGCCTCGCACCGGCCCCAACTCCCTGCGCGGTTCCAACCTTGGTCGTTGTTCCTTGGAGTTCAGGTCTTGACGATGGCGGTTGCGTTCCTGTTTGTCCAGTTCATTGAGCCGTTCTCGCAGCCGAAAGCACTCGTTGCGCAGACGCACCACGATCGGCGTCACGGCCAACGATTGGGCACGCCGACGCTCAACAGCCAATTTTTGGAGTTGACTGTCCACAGTGACGTTATGCGAATGGATTGCCGACAAGTGCTTCCCTTGTCGCGTCACGGCCACGCGCAGCCCCGACGGAGTGCCATCGATTTCGACGCGAAGCGGCACAGCGTTCGCGTGTCCGTTAAGTTCTCTCGCCAACGGTCGAATGAGTTGACGTGTCAAGACGCGCTTCAACGGTCGGGCGCCATAACGTGGGTCGTATCCCGCCTGAGCCAAGTAGTTCAACGCACCCGCGCTGACATCCCATGTCAACGGCCGATCCGCGATTCCCAAGCGTTGACGAATTAGGTCCATTTCGCGGGCAGCAATTTTCTTGATGGAATCCAATTCCAATGGCGCGAAGGGAACGATTCGATCCAGGCGGTTAACAAATTCAGGCCGGAAGAATTGTTCGACTTTTTTCTGAAAATGCTCACGCCAAGTCGGTCCACTGGCGGTGGCCTGAAAGCCCAACCCTGAAGCGCGGTAGGATTCAACTCCCAGATTGGACGTGAGGATCACGATAGAATTCGTGAAATCGGTCGTTTGACCGCGTCCGTCGGTGAGTCGACCTTCGCCCAAGACCTGCAACAGCAGATCGAACACGGAGGCATCGGCTTTTTCAATTTCGTCCAGCAGCAGAACCGAGAAAGGATTTTCACGCACTTTGTTGGTCAAAACGCCGTCGCCGGAACCCATGGCACCGATCAAACGGGCCACAGCCAGCGGATGGTGGAACTCGCTCATATCAATTCGCACGAGTCGTTTCGAGTCACCAAACATGAACGCTGCGATCGCTTTCGCCATCTCGGTCTTCCCAACCCCAGTTGGACCAATAAACAGAAACGAACCAATGGGCCGCCCTGGACGACTGAGATTCGTTTTTACGGCAGCCACCGCGTCCACCATCAAGTCAATCGGTTCCGCTTGGCCGATGAGTCGTTGTTGAAACCAAGCTTGCGTAGCCGGGATATCCAGCGGCATGGTTTGACTCAAAAGAAATTTCGGCAGTCCCGTTTGTTTCGAAAAAGCAGAAATCACGTCCTCCACATCGATCGTCGTTCCCTTCTGGCCATGGTCTAGAATCAAGTTTTTGAGGAAGCCGATCGCGCGACCTGGCATGGGCGAGTACTTGGCGAAACGGCGATGGAGCTGTTCGATGAAGCGAATCGCATGTCGACTAACTTCAGTACGAGGACTGGATTGTGCCGGGCGCTGAAGCGCGGCGACGCCCGCTAAGATCTGAGCACAGTCGCTGTCGGTTGGCGGGGAAAACTCGATCCGCGTGAAGGCATCGAGTATTCGCGGGTTTTGCTTTTCCGCCAACGACAATTGCTCGGGCGTGCATTCCACAACCGCCAAGATCTTGCCTTGTCCAATCAGCGGCAGCAAGAAATCGGCAATACCGGTTGTCGAAGAGCCACCACGCCCGACTTCTGCCAACTCGATCAAATTCCCCAAATGCAAAACGGATTTCTTTTTGGACAAGGCCGCCACCAGCTTTTGGCAGCGCTCTTGCCATTGTCCAAATCCAGACATCCCTGCAATTAAACTGGAACCGTCCGTGCGCCAAAACTCAAGATTGCCCATCTGCCGGACATTCGCCGTTCGAACCAACTCGTGGAAGGCCGACGTTTTGCCGACCCCGGACGCCCCAACCAACAAAACGCTGCTTGGAAGACGGTTTCCCAGCAGTTCGGCGAGTTGTGCAACTTTTGGCTCCAACAGAAAGGCAGGCTCGAGCGCCCCCGGAAGCAACCGTTTGGCAACTTTGCCCAGGGTGTCGTCCTCCGCCACCCCAGCGGATTTGCTGTCGTGGCGTTGTTTTGGGGTTGGAAGTTTGATCTCGACCGGTTCGACCTGAACCTGCAATCCTGACAGATGCGAAAACGCGAACAAGTTAGAAAGGCGTTTCGTCGCTTGAAATCGCGTTAAAACCGCCCGCACCTCGGTCTGCACGGCTTCCGCCAATTCCGATTCGCGGTCCGCGACCGCATAGACCGAAAAATTGGGGGCAAAGGCAATCCAACGCTGCGGGGCTATCGGCCAGAACAAGTAATGGATCGGAATGCTAAACTCGTCGTTCCATTCCCCGGCCCGGACATCTGGCGGAGCAAGACGAAGCTGGGTTTGGCGGACTTGGACAGAGTCCGGAAAGATCTTGGCCCAGACCGCCTGGGGCTCCAACTCCTGGATTTGGGTCTCCCAATAAGAGCGAACATGGCGACGCTCCGACGCATTGGCACCAACTCGAAGGAGGCCCGGAAAGCCCAGGACACCGATCAATTCACGATCCGCACCGCATTGCTGCGTAAATGTAACAAAAGGTAGTCGAAGTTCTGACAAACCAATGCTCCCCGGTCGGATGGAACCAGATTTTGCTAATGATGCCCAGACGATGGTCGCGTGCAAGTGGCTCGCGGAAAAAAAGCAAATGGAAGCTTGGTGGAAAAGGGTGGGGCAATTACAATTGCAGGTGAAAACGAGCTTGGTCCAAGCCGTTTTTCGCGGGGGCGGTAGTTTGTGATCTTATCGTTTCGCTGGCTAGCCAAGCCGATCGGTGTGGCTGCGTTTCCAAAGGAAGCCTGAAGAATGAGTACTCCGTCTGTTCTGCCCGGTGACGCCAAGTTGTTGATTGGCTCGGAGGTTTTGGCGACCAGTTTGTTCTCTGTGAACACCGGCGGCTTACCGATCTCGCGATACCGTTTTCGCGACCTGACCGGAGTTTTGGGCGGTTCATTCATTGTCAATGGCAACCAAGTGATGCATGGCGATTGGTTTGAAGTGACCGCCGCCGAAATCAATACCGTTTTCTTTCGTGCCGCTTTGGGCCGCTTTACTGAAACCATTCAAGTTCAAATTCAAACGGGAACGAATTGGAGCAACGTTGGCAATGTTGGTGTGTACACCGGAACCGCCAACAGCACGACGCCGACTTTAGCCGCCCAACGCGGTATCGTCGTTGAGAATGAGACCTTGAATTTGTTTTCTTTGTTGACCTATTTCGATGCCGACAATGATCCGGTCGTTCGATATCGAGTGATGGACAATCGTACTGACGCGTTAGGCGGTTACTTTACGTTAAACGGTGTCGCCCAATCGCAAGGGCAATGGTTCGAGTTCACGTCGCGCGACGCGGTTCGCTACGTCGCGGCTCCCGGCCAGTATGAAGAGGGATTCCGGGCACGGGCGTACGACGGCACCAATTGGTCAGCGGTTGCCAACAATTCGATTTTTACTCGGCGCAATTCGAACCGTCCCTTTGTCGCGTTAGGGGATCGCATCGTTCGGGCGGGCGACATGACCCCGATCCGCGATTTGTTCGTGGCGGGTGACGAAGACGGTAACACGCTCAAAACCTACTCGTTCCGCGACACACACGATCAGGGCGGCCATTTATTGTTCCAGGGCCAAATGGTTACTCCCAAGACCTGGTTGACGATAACCGCGGCTCAATTGGATCAATTGTATTTTGTGGGCGCAAGCGGTGCTTGGACGGAGAACATGTTCGTGCAAGTCAACGATGGCAAGTGGAACAGTACCATCTCGACGATTGGGATTCGCACGATTGTGCCGCCGGTCCTGAACACGGGTTTCGCTTTGATTGAAGAGTTGCGAACGATCTCGATTTCGCCGTTGGTGCAACGGGTCGACAATGGGCTGCCGATTACGACTTATCGAATCATTCATCAGCCAGCCACAGGTTCGACGGGCGAGATTCGACTGGGAAATCAGTTGCTGCAATCCAACGTCCAATACACTATCACGCCGACCCAATTGACGACCTTGCGATATCGCGGTGGCGTGTGGGACCGACCATCCCAGGATTATTTGCTGATTCAAGCCGACAATGGGACGTTTGCCAGCGAGTGGAAGCGGGTCGATTTGCGGACGATGCCCGAACACTTGAACGCTCTGACCTTCAGCGGTGGGTCTCCCAATGCCTTGAGTTGGAAGCAGTTCATCGCCGGTGAACCGTTGCAGTTAACTTACAGCTTCTTCAATCTATACGAAGCGGGATACGCGGGTCCGGAAGTCACTGTGGACAACTTCATCGCGTTCAATCAAGCGCAAAGGCAAGCGGTTCGTTCGGTACTGGCCGAACTAATGACGTATATCAATGTTGAGTTTACTGAGGTATCAGCCAGCAGCACTTCGCCTTTTGGAAACTTCGGTGGTGAACTGCGATTTGGAAACTGGTTCAATCCGGACACACCGCTGATCACCTTCGTGACCAATCTGCCCGATGACCCAGTCGCTAATCCACTGGGTGGTGACATTTGGTTGAATATGGCGTTCCATGGGAACACCTGGACTCAAGGCACTTCCAATTACGCGACCTTGATTCGGCACATCAATCAAGCGATGGGCATCAAGTACCGAGGTCAGGGCCCGGCGATTACTCCAGGCAACATAGCGAACCCATGGTACACATCGATGCCCGGCGTGGGTCTGGGTGATGCGCGTACGTTTACGCGCGACTTTGGCTTCTTGGATGTTTATGGTTTGCAAACTTTGTATGGCCAAAATCGGCCGCACAATGCCGGTGATACCGTCTATCAATTCACGGGCAGCCTCCCGGGCGGCGCACCGTACATGGACACGATTTGGGATACCGGCGGAATCAACACGCTGGATTTCACAGCGAGCAACAACCGTCAGATCGTGGATTTACGTCAAGGCGCACACTCGCACATCGTCAACAACGTAGGAATCCTCGATGTACTCTCGGGCGTTCCCACCGGATCCGATACGTACACGATTGCCTATGGTGTTCAAATGCATCATGTGTTGACCGGCAATGGAAACGACACGATTCGCGGCAACGAATTGGCCAACACGATCACCGCGAATGGCGGCAACGATTCGATTCGCGGTATGGGCGGGAACGATATTCTCCGCGGTGGTGCCGGTGACGACCAATACATTTGGGCCTTGGCGGATGGCCATGATCGCATTGAAGAACTTGGAGGCGGCGGCCGTGATCGTTTGGTTATCGAAACGAACTTGACTGGCATTTCCGATTTCACCAACGATCTGCGTTTTACGAAAGTTGGCAACATGGACTTGCGCATTGAATTCATGCCCAATGGCGGTGACCCGATCGGTTCGGTTCTAATTCAGAACCAGCAAGGCTTGTCGCGGGTCGAATCATTGGTGTTGCAGGGCTTGACCGGCGGCGATTTGACGATCGACATCACGACCTTCATGGCCGATTTGCCATTGCAGCGGACAGCCTTGAGTTTGACGAATCAGTCCAGTGTATTGGGACGATTGGTCGCTCCGATTGTATAGTTCGCTCGCGAACATGAATTGTTGATGAAGCGAGTCGCTTGGAACACAAGCGACTCGCTTTTTTGTTACACTGCGACGTTCAAATGCGGGGCGTGTCGTCATCAAGTTGGCGAGAAATGCAGCGAAGTCGCCACCAATCTCTCCGGACACGTTGATTTTGGACTTGTTTGGATTGCCACGGATTTGGAAGAGACGATCGGGAGTTGATCATGAATTGGAAAACCTCTTTTGTCATCTTGTTGTGGTCGTTTGGATTTGGGCGAATTTTGTTGGCCCAGCAGGACATGGTGGTTTCGAAAATTGCCTTTGGGTCTTGCGCGAACCAAAATCGTCCGTGTCCGATATGGAAAGCCATCGCCGACTACCAGCCCGAGTTAATGATTCTCTTGGGGGATAACGTCTATGCCGATAACCTCGATGGGCGAAGCGTACCGGCAACCCCTGAGCGAATTTCTGCCGCATATAAACTCTTGTTGGCCGAACCCAATTTCGCGCGGCTTAAAGCCGCCTCGCGTTTGATGGCGACTTGGGATGACCATGATTACGGTCAAAACGATGCGGGACGGGAGTGGATTCATAAAGAGGCTTCGGCGGCCGCATTTCACGACTTTTTGGGAACCCCAGCAGAAGCTCCGTCGCGAAAGCAGGCAGGGATTTATAGCGCGGAGGTCTACGGCCCTCCAGGTCGCCGCGTGCAAGTCATCCTGTTGGACACGAGATACTTCCGTAGCGATTTACCCCAAGCGGCGGAACCGCTGCCAGGTTGGCGGTCGCGACCTTACCTGAAACAGTCAGGCCCGGACGCCGCTCTACTTGGTGAGGCACAGTGGGCCTGGTTCGAGGAGCAGTTGCGAGTTCCGGCGGAGTTTCGAATTATTGGCAGTAGCATTCAAGTCCTTAGTGACGAGCACCCTTTTGAAATGTGGGCGAACTTCCCGAACGAACGACAACGCCTGTATGCTTTACTTCGGAAAACCGAAGCGAGCGGAGTGGTGATGTTGAGCGGTGACCGGCATTTGGGCGAGATTTCCTATGACCTCGACGCGATCAGCTACCCCTTGTTTGATGTCACCGCCAGCGGTTTGAACCAAGCTTTTCAAGGTTGGCGCGCACCGGAACCAAATCGTAAACGCTACGCGGCCTTGCCGTCTGGTAACCACTTTGGGACCATCGAGATCGCGTGGGAGTTGCCCGTACCCGTGGTCTCTCTGCAATTGCGTGGCGAGGACGGAGAGTTGGGCGTGCAAACAAAAATCCCACTCCAATTGTTGATTGCCGAGCCGGCTCCGTTACCAATGCCTGTCGGAGTCATCGAGGCTCAAAAAGTATTCGCGCAGAATGTTGGCGATGAAGTTCACGTGCAATTTTATGTGCGGGGCGGTCGCGATTTGACCCAACCGCCCCGTATATTGCTGAACTCGGAACGATTTATTGATCGCGAGAACAACCTAACGGTCGTAATCCAGACAGCAGCCTTGGCGGGCCCCCATGCTCAGACCAAACTCCAGCGGTTCATCAATCAAACCGTTCGCGCCCGCGGCACGGTGACTTTGTACAATGGTCGAAAACAAGTCGAAGTGGTTCGTCCCGAGGATCTGGAAATTGTCGAACGATAACTCGAGCGAACCGCGACGTTCTGCAAGTGGGCAGCCGGAAGTTGTTGCAGAATCACCCGATGAAGCGGGTTTGCGAATGACGTGGCTTTCCGAAGGTTTGGCGCTTTCTCAGCGAGTGCTGGTGGTTGCGTTCTCGTTAGGCTTGCCGGTGCTGGGCGGGGCCGGATTCGACTATTTTTGTCCAATTTGGCCAAAGCTTCCGCTGGGAGTGTTGCTTGGTAGCGCCTTGGGGATGCTGGCGGCTGGATGGCAGTTGTGGTGTTTAACACAGTGGTTGGCCGCTCGCAATTCAGCTCGAGCTCCTGCTCCACAGAGTCGCCAATTGGATCCCGACGGAGCGGTCAAGAAAGAGAATCGTGACTAATCGCTCCAATTGCCCATCGCCGAGTGACGCCACCGATTCGACACCGCAACCGACCGGTGCGGAAATCGCGAATCCCAATCAGTCGATTGGTAGTTGGCGCGGCTTGCTAATTCTGGTGGGCGTGCAGTTCATTGCGGCGATACCGGTGCTCGCGATCGCCTGGATGCTTGGCGAAGATCATCTGCGGCAAGCCATTCTGGCCGCAACAATGACCTGGCCACTGGCAATCCTTAGCTATGTGCCGCTGCTGCGATGGCGAATATCTGATTCCGCGGTCGTCCCGATGTATCTTGCCATTTTTGTGCGGATGGTTGGGACATTATCACTGATTGTTTTTGTGCGACAAATCGCCGCTCCCCTGTTTCCGGACTCTTGCCTTGCGTACATTTCCGCCTTCTATTTGGTGGGGCTGGTGGCGGAAACCTCCTTGGCCGTTTGGCATTTGCGAACGGGGCGATGAAGTGTGGGGCAGTTAGGAGTTGGGCAATCATGTGTGGGGCGAATACGAATAGGGCGATCTTCAGGGCATTGTGAAGAGTAGTGCGGTTGGGGGTAGGCGGCGACTTTTGGAACAACTATGCTCTGGGACTGGGCAGAGGGTGGCTAGGAAGCTTCGAACAACTTTGACTTATCGCATGTTTGGGTAATCGATGGGTGTGAACTCGATGTTCGACGAAAAAACGCACGCTGCGAATCCTGCTACCGGCACGGGTGCGGAGGCCGGTTCCGGTTCGCCCCATCCAACAGCGAGTGCGGACGATGGCGATTCAAAGGGCGATCATCCGAAAGACGTGGCGCACGAGCATCCGCAGGGTAGCGAGCACCCGCAAGATAGCGAGCATGAAGGTGCGCACGATTATTTAAGCCCGGACCATCTGTTCTCCCACGTGCAGGATTCTACGGATTTTCATTTCTCGCCGACTTTGGCTCGGATGTTGACAGGTGATGCGAATCATAACGGTCACATTCATTTGCCGCACACCGGAATTGCTGGGTATCAGGTTGCGGGAACCGAACCGTATTTGAAGCCGTTGGACTTCAAGTTGACCCGGTTCATGGTGATCGAGTTGTTGGCGGCGGTCCTTGTCTTTGTCGTGTTTGCCGCAGTGGCGCGTCGCTTGCGATCATCTGAGGCGCCGCGCGGGCGGTTCCTGAATATGATCGAGGCGATGATCCAGTTTATTCGCGTCGACATTGCGAAGTCGGTGATTGGCAAAAAAGATGGTGCTAAGTTTGCACCCTTCTTGCTGACATTGTTTTTCTTCGTCTTGGGTTGCAATTTGTTGGGAATGATTCCGGTGCTCGGAACTCCGACGGGTGATTTTGCGGTCACGGCGACCTTGGCCTTTATTGTTTTCTTTGTTGTGGTGAAGGCGGGCATTGAGAAGTTTGGTCCCGGTGGTTTCCTGTTGAATTTGGTTCCGTCAATGGACTTGCCGCCGGCCATGAAGGTGGCGTTGTTGCCGTTGATCTTCGTCATTGAAGTCATGGGATTCTTGATCAAGCATTTCGTTTTGGCGGTTCGTTTGTTTGCGAACATGATGGCGGGGCACTTGGTTTTGGCTGTGATCGTAGCCTTTATTGGAGCGACTTACGGGACTTTGGCTCACTACATGGTTGTACCCGCGAGTGTGCTGGGGGCAACTGCGATCAGTGTGTTGGAGTTGTTTGTCGCGTTCTTGCAGGCTTACGTGTTTACGTTTTTGGCTGCCCTGTTTATCAGTTCAGCAACGCATCATCATTGATCGTCGTCCGAAGGTGTGTCCTTCGTTTGATTTGGTGTGGTGATCTGGTTCGAGTTTGGTTTTTGCGAGTTTACTTTCCAGGAGTAGGTTAATGTTTCGGTTCGCAGGTGTATTGTTGGTGTTGTCGGGATTGTTGTTGTCGGCTGTTCCTGCTTTGGCAGCGACTGCGGGTAGTCCAGCTCTTTTGGCCCAATCCGAAACTCTGTCGTTGGCTAGTTTGGCCGCGATTGGCGCCGGGCTCGCTGTGATTGGCGTTGGCATGGGCATTGGTCGGATTGGTGGTAGTGCGGTTGAAGGCATGGCTCGCCAACCCGAAGTTGCCGGCCAAATTCAAACCGCGATGATTATTGCTGCGGCTCTGATTGAAGGCGCTGGATTCTTCGGTCTGATCGTTTGTATCTTGAAGTCCTAGTCGCAAGGGTCGCAGTCGGAACTCCGGCTGACGGGATTGCTGGATGAGTGCGCCCTTTTCGCGTACCGGTGGTGATTCCGATTGCTGCCAGGATTCGGTTGCCAAGTTGGCCGGAATGGTCACTTGAATAGACGGCGAAGCGGTTGGTGTGTCGGTCGGTTGGTTTTCGTACAGATGGCGTGAGCACGAATGATTGGTCAAATGAGCTTCCTGACGAGTTCGGCTTCGGTTTGTTTTTCCGACGGTTTTTTGGCCGCGGCGGAGAAGGAACAAGGGTTTGCCGATCCAGACCTGGTGTTGTGGAGTTTCTTGATTTTTGGCCTGTTGTTGTTTTTGCTGCGACAGTTTGCCTGGGGTCCGATCTGCGAAGCGTTGGACAAGCGTGAAGCGGGGATCAAGCACGACCTTGAACAGGCCAAACTGAGTGCGGAGAAAGCGCGAGAGGCTCAAGCAACTTATGAGGCCAAGCTGGCAGCGGCTGCTCAGGAAGCGAACCAAATTGTAGCCGCCGCTCGCGAAGAAGCCGCCAACACGAAGTCCAAAATCTTGGCGGATGCTCATCAAGAAGCGGAAAGTGTTCGGCAACGCGGTTTGGCAGATGTCGAAGCGGCTCGTCGGGCGGTCGTAAACGAATTGGCTCAGGCGAGTGTGGACCATGCGGTTGGGTTGGCTGGAAAGTTGATCAACCGTTCCCTCGACAAGAATGCTCACTCGGATCTGATTTCCCAATCGGTAAACACCTTCGCCCAATCCCGGTCTTAATGCTAGGTTCTGTACATGAGTGCCTCGACGACATTTGATCCGCAGGTCCAGCAGATATCGACCGTGTACGCGCGTGGTTTTTTGCAGGCGGCGAATCAAGAATTGAGAGAGCAAGCGGCCGTGGCGGCCGTCGTTGAGGAGCTAGAGCAATTGGCGACGATGGTCTTTGCGACGCAACCGGCCCTGGTCGAGCGTCTCAGCAGCAGTCGTGCTTCGCTGGCTGACAAAGTTGGCCTGCTGCGGAAAGTACTGGGGACGAGAGTCTCAGCGGTTGTCCTGCGATTTTTGGGTGTCGTTTGCCAACACGGGCGGTTCGACTTGATTCGGCCGATTGCCGCGCGGGCAGCTGAACTTTTTGACGAGTCGACCGGCGTGGTTCCAGTCACGATTATTTCGGCGGTCGAATTACCGACCGATGTGGAATCGCGGGTAACCGAAAACTTGTCTCGGGCTTTGGGTAAAAAGATCGAATTGTCGAAGACCGTGGATCCCAAGCTGTTGGGTGGTTTGCAAGTTCGAGTTGCTGATACGGTTTTTGACGGAAGCGTGCAGGGGCGATTGGAACGTGTTCGACGAAAAGCATTCGAACGCGCGGCAGAACGAATTCGGGCTGAGTTTGATCGATTTGTTTCGGTTCAATAGGTTCGAGTGATTAAAGCAATGATGTTTGTAGTTTGTTGGGAGTAATATTTCATGGCTGTGAAGTTCAACGCGGACGAGATCGCATCCGTCATTCAGCAAGAAATTCAACAGTTTGACGATAAGATCGATGTACGAGAAGTTGGGACCGTCCTGGAAGTTGGCGACGGTATCGCTCGCGTGCATGGTCTGCGCGGTGTGGCGGCTGGTGAAATGGTGGAATTCCCTGGCGGAATTCAGGGCCTCGCGTTCAACCTGGAAGAAAACAGTGTCGGTGTCATTATCCTTGGCGACTACCTGAAGATTCAGGAAGGCGATCAGGTCAAGGCGATGGGACAATTGTTGAGTGTTCCAGTGGGTGAAGCCGTCGTCGGTCGGGTCATTGATCCGCTGGGCAATCCACTGGACGGCAAAGGACCGGTTAGTTCGTCCGAGAGATTTCCTGTCGAGCGTATTGCGGCGGGCGTTGCGGAACGCCATCCCGTCCACGAACCGATGCAAACCGGGCTGAAGGCCGTTGACGCGATGACTCCGATCGGTCGCGGGCAACGCGAATTGATTATTGGTGACCGCAAAACTGGTAAAACGGCGGTGGCGATTGATGCGATCATCAACCAACGTGGCAAAAACGTAAAGTGTTTCTACGTTGCCGTTGGTCAGAAAGACAGTTCGGTCGCGGGTGTCGTTTCGAAACTCCAGGAAATGGGCGCGATGGAGTACACGACGGTGATTGTGGCCGGTGCTAGTGCGCCTGCTCCATTGCAGTATGTGGCCCCTTACGCGGGTACGGCAATGGCCGAGTACTTCGCGTTCAAAGGCGGTCACTGTTTGGTGGTGTACGACGACCTTTCCAAGCAAGCGGCCGCTTATCGCGAACTCTCTTTGCTGATGCGACGTCCACCGGGTCGTGAAGCTTTTCCGGGTGACGTGTTTTACTGCCACAGCCGCTTGCTGGAACGCAGCGTGAAGTTGAGCAAGGAATTGGGTGGTGGTTCGATCACTTCGCTACCCATCATTGAAACGCTGGAAGGTGAAGTTTCAGCGTATATTCCCACGAACGTGATTTCGATTACGGACGGCCAGATTTATCTGCAGCCGGACTTGTTCTTTGCCGGTGTTCGACCCGCAATGAATGCCGGTATTTCGGTTTCTCGTGTGGGTGGTGCGGCTCAAGTGAAGGCCATGAAGAACGTCTCGGGTTCGTTGCGTTTGGACTTGGCTTCATTCCGCGAATTGGAGGCGTTCGCGCAATTGGGTACGGACCTTGATCCAGCTACGCAACAACGTTTGGATCGCGGTTATCGAATGGTGGAACTGCTGAAGCAAAATCAATATGTACCACTGGAAGTGGCCGATCAAATCATGGTTATCTACGCCGGTACCAAGGGCTTCTTGGACAAGGTTCCCATCGTCGACGTTCGCCGCTGGGAAAGCGAGTTCTTGGCGTTCATGCACAACAGCAAGGCGGATGTTTGCCAGTTGTTAGGCGCGAACTTGAACAACGGTGCCGCGATGAAAGACGAATCGAACGAAGTGACCAAAGCGGTGCGCGGTGCGATCGAAGAGTTTGCTCGTCGCTTCCAAGTCAGTGCAACCTAGTTTCCAGATCGAGTTGAGAAAATGGCCAATGCTCGGGCGCTCGACAAGCGTCGCAAATCGATCAAAAACATCAAAAAGATCACTCGCACGATGGAGTTGATTGCGACCGCTCGTTTCAAGAAGGCAATGGAACGGGCGATGGCCGCAACGGACTACACGCAGCGGATGGCCAAGGTGGTTTCCGATTTGGCGAAAGCAGGATTGGATGTCAGTCATCCGTTGCTAGAACCACGGGAAACGACTAAGAAATCCGCGATGTTGGTCCTGTCCAGCAATCGTGGACTGTGCGGGGGCTATAACGGAAATGTGTTGCGGTTGGCGACCCAGCGGTATCGCGAGCTCGGACAGATCGGTTCGGTGTCTGTAGACGCGGCCGGCAAACGGGCTATTTCTGGCTTCAAGTTCCGCGACATCCCAGTGAATCGGGGTTACTTGAATTTTGATGATCAACCCAAGTTTTCGGAAGTTGATCCGATCGCTCAGCAGTTTTTGGACCTGTTTTTGACTGGTGAGATCGATCGCTTGGATGTGGTTTACACCAAGTTCACCTCGATTTCACGACAAGTCGCGGTGGTTGAAACCTTGTTGCCTTTGGGCAACTTGGTCATGGGTGACGACGGGAAGTCGAATCCATCGAGGGACGAGGGCACCGACGCCCAATCGATTTACGAATTTGTGCCCTCGGCCGCTTCGATTTTGGAAGAAGTCGTGCCGACGAGTTTTAAAGTGAAGTTGTTCAAGTGTTTTTTGGACGCGGCCGTTAGCGAACAGATCGCTCGGATGGTGGCCATGAAGGGTGCCACTGAAAACGCGTCGGACATGATCAAGACGCTGAGTCGCACTTACAATCGCGCCCGGCAGTCACAAATCACGGGCGAGATCATGGAAGTGATCGGTGGCGTTGAAGCGTTGAGTTCCTAAGAGCAGGTTATTGGTTGGGGCTATTTTTTCCTTGGATTTGGCAGTTAGCAGAGAGACAGAATTCGCATGACGACGGCAACCGCAAAACAAGTTGGTCGCGTGACCCAAGTGATTGGTTCGACTTTCGACGCCGAGTTTTCCGAAGATTCTATGCCGGCGATTTACAACGCTGTCGAGTTGACGCTGACCGCCGCCGACGGCAGCAAGACTCGACTGGTCGGTGAGGTATCTAAGCATTTAGGTGGTGGACGCGTTCGTTGTGTGGCCCTTGGCAGCACGGACGGCATGGTTCGTGGCCAAGAATGTGTGGATTCGGGTGGACCGGTTTCGGTACCCGTCGGTGAGGTCACGCTGGGACGCGTGTTTAATGTCTTGGGCGAACCCATCGACAAGCGCGGTCCGGTCACGGCGAAAGAGTATCGCCCAATCCACCGTCCAGCTCCGAAGTTGGAAGATCTATCGACCAGCACCGAAGTTTTCGAGACGGGCATCAAGGTCGTGGACTTGCTGACTCCGTTCGTACGTGGTGGTAAAGCCGGTCTGTTCGGTGGTGCCGGTTTGGGCAAGACGGTTATTTTGACCGAACTTATTGCTCGTATTGCCAAAGAACACGGCGGATATTCGGTCTTCGCGGGTGTGGGTGAACGAACTCGTGAAGGTACCGACCTGTGGTTGGAAATGCAGGAAACCAAAATCGGCGACACCGGGCGCAGCGTTATCGAGCAAACTTGCATGGTGTTCGGTCAAATGAATGAACCGCCGGGTGCTCGTTTGCGAGTGGCGTTAACGGGATTGACCATGGCCGAGTATTTCCGCGATCAAACCGGTGCCGACACCCTGTTGTTCGTGGACAATATTTTCCGCTTTAGCCAAGCCGGGTCGGAAGTATCCGCGTTGTTAGGTCGTATGCCATCTGCCGTGGGTTACCAACCGACGTTGGCCACGGAAATGGGACAACTGCAAGAACGTATCACGTCCACCAAATCGGGGGCGATTACATCGGTACAGGCTGTTTACGTTCCGGCTGATGATCCGACCGATCCCGCTCCCGCCACGGCCTTCGGTCAGTTGGACGCGTTTATTTATCTGGAACGCTCGATTTCGGAAAAAGGCATTTACCCGGCGGTAGATCCATTGGCGTCGTCCAGTCGAATTCTTGACCCTCAGTATGTGGGCGAGAATCACTATCGGGTGGCTCGACGAGTTCAACGTACTTTACAGCGCTACCGCGAACTCCAAGATATTATCGCGATCTTGGGTGTTGATGAGTTGAGCGAGGATGACAAGTTGATTGTGCATCGTGCGCGTCGAATCGAACGCTTCTTGTCCCAACCTTTTTTCGTGGCAGAAGTGTTCACCGGCAAGAAGGGCGAATTCACCAAGTTGGAAGATACCATCCGCAGCTTCGACGAGATTTGCGACGGCAAGTGGGATCATCTGCCGGAAAGTGCCTTCATGTATGTTGGTAGTGTGGAACAAGCGGAAGAGCAAGCAAAACGCATGGCCCAGGGAGCCTAGTCGATGGCTGAATTGAAGCTGATGGTGGTGACTCCCGAGAAGACGCTGCTGGATTGCCAGTCGGAGTCGGTGGTCGTGCCGTTGATGGACGGCTTGATGGGATTTCTGCCTGGGCACGCGCCGATGATTGGTCGATTGGGCCCCGGTGTGATGAAGGTCCAGCAGAGTTCGGGCTCGAAGAAGTACTTTCTAGAGGGTGGCTTTGTCCAAATGGACAACAACGTGTTGAGCGTGTTGACCAATGTGGCGATTCCAGTTGAACAATTGAAGGCTGCGGATCTCGAGGCCAAATTGAAGTCGCTAGATCGCGCAACACCGGAGACACCGGCCGAGAAACTGTCTCATGATCGGCAAGTGGCTCAAACCAAAGCCATGCTCCGAGCTGTCAATTCGGCCAATGCCTCTTAGTCCAAATGGGACTTGTCGGTCTACGTCTCCGTGGGCCGCAAGGTATCGCACGGGCAGAGAAAACTGGGCGTGAAGACGTAGGCCGTAAGGTCGTGGACCACAATGACGTAAGCCGTAAAGTCGTGGACCGCTCCGCGTTGTGAACAAGTGATTGCGTCCACCACGCCGCGATCCGATAGAAGTCGCTGCGCGTTGGATAAAGTAGGTCGAATCAGATCGCGTGTTTTCAAAATTAGCCTAACGCCTAATTGGCCAACGCCATATCCCAAGACCGTCGTATAATGATGCTCTACTGCTTTGCATGTGGGGGCGAGAGCGGATTGGGGCATGAGCTTGATCCCGCCCCCCAAATCTTGAGACTTCGGATTTACGGCCCGGCCAACGGGTTTTTCACATCGCAGTCCCAGACGATACCAACGTGTGTGTAAATCATGTTCGCTGTAACATTCGCCGGACCCAACAATTCTTGGATCGTGTGGATGCATTTGCCTGACCCCAGTCAGTGAGAAGCAAGATTTACTTCCGTTGTTGGTGTCTCCGCCAAGCCAACTCTTGGTTCAATGGGCGAGTTCCGGACATCGTGTGAGCAAGCCTGCGAAGACCTGAGCCATGCCGAGAAAAAGCCCTTGGCTTTAGGAGCCGGACCCTGTGCTGTGAAGCGTTTCTTCCGTCGATAACTGACCCGAAGGGACCGCGGCAACCCCAGCCGGTACGCGCTAGCCACCGATTAGAGTCGGTCCAAAATCAAAAAAGGCCTGCAGGTCCCACACAACGGTACTGGATTGATTTGGAAAAATCCTTCACGTCGAAGGCTGGCTCACCGTTGCCGGAGCTTCACGCCAATTCACGGTCAAAACAGGGCTCAAAATCGTTGGCATCGTCCGGTTCGTCGATCCGAATTGGCCTGCGCACCAGACTCGATGGATGGTTCATGGCTTGTGGACAATTACGAAATTCATGGAGGTCATGCTGAGTATCATAGCGGTCAACCGAAGCCGTAAGTCACGTGCCATGGTGATCTCATCGATTGCGGGCAGCACAGCTCGGTTTTGGCCGTTGTTCGTCGGACTAACAGTTTCTTCCACGACATTTAAACACAACGCTGCCTAACCTCAAAAGAACCATGGGAATGAAGGCTGGTGACCAAGAGACGATTGACGGATTCGCGAAGCAGAGCGACAAGACAGTGACTACCATCGCGATGGCATTTGCATTGGGCGGTGCACTCATGGATATCGGAGCACACACGATTTCTGCACTTTTCATGAGTGGCTCAGGAGTATCAATGCTGTGGGTATGTGAATACCGCTATGTTTTGTAACCATCCCGCCAATACTCGACATGTGTCGCCTTGTTGTAGACCTCCAGACGCGTGTCCCTGTTCTTGAATCACAACTCGGAGAGCGACGATCCGATCAACATTTCTAACTTGGTGTTGGTCGCTCGCCTTCGCAGCTCCATTGCAGGACTGTTTCCGACAGTGAATCCTTACAAGTTGCCAAAAACAGAAGACCGTCATTTTCTTCGACAAGATCAGTCCGAAAACTGTCTTGCGGTGGGTCTCAGGTACTAGAGCCTTGGAACTCGCTTTTTCGGCCCCTTGGAACTGTCATTTTTTGGTCGCGAGTCCCGCAAGAGCCTTATCGGTCGCCCGGTAACGCGGGCGAAGGATGCGGAGTGTGCCTCGATCGACTTTCAATCCGTGCGCGGATGATGCCGTGTACTAAACCATTGTCCCGCTGGGTTTCGCTGTGATTTTGAAGCTTGATTTTGCTGATCCGGATGCTGGTGCGGAGCAACATCTTGGCACCCGCATGGCTTGCGATTGGCATCAGCGTGTAGCACCCTATCGCTTCGTTATCGGTTCCGCTTTACTAGTTGCGACTGCTGTCATTCAATTCCTGTCTTTAGTATGTTTCCAGCAGATTCCGACCTATGAATGGGCTGGCTGAGGAATTCGTTCTCGGATGGAGTCGACAACCGGCAGAACTTTTCGCAGGTTGCAGACAAAGGCATTCGCTAGGCGGTTGGAACGGGTGAATTCGGCTTGAGTCGAATCAACAAGAAAACACCTACTCCGGCGGCGAACAACAGACCGATTCCCAAGATTGGACGAACGGCAATCCAGGCGATCGCGATGGTCGTTGAACCTACAATCCCTGCCAACAGTATGGCGGCCAACAGTACCAATCCTCCCGTTAACCTTCCGACGATCGGAATAAAGCTAGTGAGGGCCGACACCGGACCTAAAATCAGTAGGAAGCCAATCGTACAAAGAATCAGTCCTCCGATGCGAATGACCCAAGCCAGTACCGAATTCTCGCTCGCCAATCGCTTCATGATATCTTCCGCTGTCAACCGACCGACAAACAAGCGTTCGATCGACTCTCCGTTACTCGTCCGAAACTCTTGCAACCGTCTACCATTCAACTTCGCTACCATGCTAACATCGGTGGGCAAACACTCTTGAAATCGGATCCGCAAATCACCAATTTGCGGCGAACTCATACTGCCGCCAGTTTCACTGTAGTACAATTGCTTTTGATCGCCACTGAAAAACTCCCAGCGGTCGTCTGGCATCCCCAAAATGATGGTGTCGCTATCGAGCGAGACATCGGTCCAGTTCGATATCGCCGACTTCAACGTTTCGCTCAGTTCGTAAACGCCAACTTGAACGCGAGCCGCATCGAACGTCTGTTCTTCGTAGCGCGGCATCGGATTTAGATGCTGCTGAGGCTGCTCAAACTTCGAGCTGTCCACAGGTTTGCGTGTCCACTTTTTCTCATATTGCACAACACTGCGTCGTTGATTGTTCGAGGAAGTACCTGATTGGCCTTGCTGAGATTCTTCGTGCCAATGATAAACCTCGACTTGCCGTTGCAGTCGCAGTCCTTGGCTGGTGACATGAAACTGCGGGTCGCGCAACGGTTCTTTCGAACCTGATGGTTCAGAAACTGCCGGCCCAACCAAATGAACCAAGGTGTCGTTCAGCGAGCCTGCCTCATGCTGGATATCCGGAACCGTCTGCACGACACGACTTGCCTCTGCCAGTCCTCGGCTGCGATGAACGGTGCGATACTCGTTCCAACTCAGCAATGCCACAGCGCCGGGCACAAATAGCAATCCGATCAACACACCGAAAAAAGAGTTCTTCAAGCGGCCGAAAAAACCGAGATTTCCGTTTACCAATGGATTACCAATCACCCTTCAACTCCGCGACCAATCGAATCAAAAACAAGTTTGGCGGCAAGGGAAACGGTCCGTCATAAAATCGAGGTCGTGTCTTGCACCATCATCGGACGAACGGCCAGGCTCAAGGCTTGACGTCTCGCCATAACCAACGCAACGAGTCCGGCAGGATCGCTCCACCATGAATGCCGTTATGACCTCCTTCGCCAAAAACGAACTCGTAGTCGTATTTCGCAAATTTTAGAGCAGCCGCCATCTCTTGATTCGCCAAGGGCCAATGCCCGAATCGATTGTCGAGATCGCCGGTACCGCCCTGCAAAAAGACACGAATGGGTTTCGGCGGTTCCTTGCGGATCATCGGTGGGTAATTGTGCCCGCCACGAATGTCCACAAAGCTGCCCACGTGACTTAAAACTTTTCCAAACGACTCCGGTCGTTCCCATGCCACAGTAAATGCACAGATCCCGCCTGAACTGATTCCGCCGATCGCGCGATGTTGCGGGTCAGGACTGATCGTGTAATGCTGCTCGATGCCAGGGAGTAACTCTTCCAACAAAAACTTGGCGTAAGAATCGCCGAGGCTATCGTATTCAAAACTGCGATTCTCCGGTTCAGGTCGCCAACCCCGTTTCTCTGGCAACTCGGCTTTTTTATGCCCAGGATCAATGAACACGACTATCGTGACAGGCAATTCGCCTTTGTGAATGAGATTGTCAAAGACCACCGGCACCCGAAACTGGCCGTCTTCAGCTTCGTAGGCGTGGCCATCTTGAAAAACCATCAAACAAGCTGGCTGAGAGCCATCGTACTGAGCGGGAACATAGATCGAATAGTGTCGCAGTGTTCCGGGGAAAACTTGGCTATTGGCAAACACTCGTTGTTCAATCTTCCCACGAGGTACACCGGGTTGCCTTTGACTGTCTTCGCCCAACTTGTACTGCGAATCGTCGGTTGGGCAACCAAACGCCGAGGGATTCGCCATGAACACCAGCCCAAACAGGCACAGGCCCCAGTGAAGCAATCGCCGATTGGCAATCAAGAATTTTCGCACGGATTGGCCTCCCAAAAAAGATTAACGCTAGGCCCCGCATCAAACATTCCCAACGATTGGTTCCGCACCCCGATCGATCAATCCTAACCGATTTGAGCTCTGCTTCAAACCAGAGCAGAACACCCCTTCGAAGCCATGAACTTCAACAATGCTAGGCCAAAAGCACTTTCCGTTCGCCGTGACCATCAAGCAGTGACCATCAAGCAGTGACCATCAAGCAGTGACGATCGAGCAATGACCATCAAGTAGTGATTTTTCGGGATTGGCGGCGGGAGCCACAAAGAGTTTGCTTACGACATCGGTTTGGGCGGCAGGCATCAAGCGAATTGGCGTTGAACAATGCTTAGCGTGTGGGTTGCAGACGCTCAAGAACAAGAGCAAATCGTTGAGATGAATCGACAGTTGAGTCATTTACTCGTGGCGGGTTCGAACGCAGCTATATCCAATCGATCGTGTCGCGGCCATGCCCGGCTAAGAATTGGTTCGCCCGGGAAAATGGCCGGCTACCAAAAAAACCGCGATGAGCACTCAATGGCGATGGATGAGGTGAACAGATCGCCAAGTGTCGCTGACGATCCACTCGCGTCAGTTTCTTTTCCGCGTCCTTGCCCCACATGATAAACACCACCGGCACTGGCAAGTCGTTTACTAGTTGGATCACGAGGTCCGTTAGCATCTCCCAGCCGAATCCACGATGAGAACCCGCCGCGTCTTGACGAACCGTCAGGGTCGTGTTGAGCAACAAGACACCTTGCCTCGCCCATCGACTCAATTCAAACGACGGTGGGATGGAAACGCCCAAATCATCCTGTAGCTCGCGGAAAATATTCCGCAAAGACGGCGGGCGTGTCACTCCGCTGGGTACTGAAAAGGCCAGGCCATCGGCTTGCCCAGCGCCATGGTAGGGATCTTGCCCAAGGATCACCACCCGAACATCTTCCCTGGGCGTCAATTCCAGTGCCCGAAACACGGCGGCTGCCGGCGGAAAAATTTGATGTGATTGGGACTCCATCCTTAAACGCGACAACAGCTCGCTACCGGTCGTTGATTGGAAAAAGTCCGTCAGTACTCGCCCCCAGTCGGTGGCGGCAGACGGCAAGTCGCGCAGCTCCCACATAACAAGCTTACTTTCTGGACAAACCGACGACTTAATCATTTTGAAGTAGCGTCAACGGATCGGGCGGTCCATTCTTCTTGCCAATTTCGATCCAAGCTTGTTGGCAATCTTCCAGAGCAGCCGCAGGATCTTTGCGATTTTCAAGTACGTGCCACACAGCTTCCGTCAGTTCTCGCAAGCGTTCCTGATTGCCGGGCAAAGCCGGAAAGAACTCGCAGCCGCCTTGGACATCGTCGTTGGCCAAGTTCCAGATCTCACGGATCTTGTCGGTCGCTTCCACGGAGTATTGCCGCCCGGCCCACTGCGAGACATTATTCCATTGGTCAGGCCTAGCGATCAAGATTTTTTCTTGCAGCGGGGCCAAGGTCTCGGCGGTTGGAGAACTAATTAGCAGCTCGGTCAAGCGAAAAGCAGCCTCACTTTTTCGCGTCCGCCGCATCACACAGATTACGCGTCCCGAAAGTCCGGAAATCTGCGTACGGAACGGCCCCGTGCTCCGGTCGGACCACGTCTGATCGAAGAAATCATAAAACCGAGTAGAACCTGGCGGTGGAGTTAGTACCAAGCTTGAAACGCCCTGGGCGACGTCATCCAATCGCGGCACAGGCATCAAAGCCCCAGCGATTTCTCCAGCTTGAAGCTTCTTGATCAATTCTTGGTGCGTCACGGTCTTCAGTTCGGCGACACTCGGACCGTAAGTCGCCTTCATGTCATTCATCGCTTGGATAAATGGAGGCGAATTCAAACGAGGTATTCCCTCGCCACGAGCGTAGAACACGTCGGATTGTGATTGGCTCTTGGCCAACGACGCCGCCCGCAATAACAAGGCCTCGGCAGCATGATTGCCAACCAAGGACTCGACCCAGCGCAACGGACGCCCAGCTTGTCGGTCCTGTTCGGCCGCATCCTGCCATTCACTCCAAGTGTTCGGCACTTGCACTTTGGAACCAGTTCCATCTGTGAAGCTAGGATTGGCCAAGACAGCCGACAATGGAGTTCCCCAAGAAATCCCAAAAGTGTTCGACTGAACCCGGCCGATTCGACGGTCGATGGATGCCCAATGGCTATGAGCCCACTTGTCGAGAAACTGCGTCGGAAATTGCAGCAGCTTGCCTTCGGCCACCAATGGAGCCAATCGATCCGGCGGTACTAACAATACGTCATGCAAATCAAGTGTTTCGTTTTTCGTGGTCGCCCACTGCGCTTCGTCGATCACGGTGGTTTCCAAAGCTACACCACCTCGACCTTCGAACTGGATTTTTAGCTCTTCGGCCAGCGCCGGCGAGCCAACAAACAACAGCCGGAGCGGAGCCTTGCGGAGCGCCTCCAACTCTTCGGCTGACATTGTCGAACCGACCGCCGGGATTTCTGTTGGCTTCGAATCGCGGCAACCACAGGCCGCAATCAGCAGCAGTAATACCAAACTCCACTTGTGTTGATTTTTTCCCAAGGTCAAGCAGTACTTCCTTTCACTCAGAGAACTCGTTCTACTAAGTGGCTGTTCATGGCGTTCGAAGAATCGACGCTTTCCCCCCCGACTCCATTCTAACGATAACCTGTTTCTTATGCATCGCTTCCGAAATTTTTGGCTGATCTTGTTACTCGCTTGTCACGTATATAGTTGGGTCGGAGACGGCTGCATCGGGCAATCCCAGGTCGTGGGACAAGTCTTGGATCCATTGCCGTTGCTGGAGCGGGAAAAGTTCTGGAAGAACCGAGACTTTCCGTGGTACATGGAGCACATTCCGATATTGGAAACTCCGGATGCGGACTTAAACACGACCTACTACTATCGTTGGGAATTGGTCACTCGGCATCTGACGTACGGCTCGCCGAATAGCGGCTATTCCATAACGGAGTTTTCCGATCGCCCATTTTGGTCAGGCGCTTACGGCTCGATCGCTTGCCCAGCCGGCCATCAAATCAACGAGATACGTTGGTTGCGAGATCCACGCTACGTTCGGGATTATCTGCGATACTGGTTCCGCACGCCGGGGGCCGAACCAACTCGCTATTCATTTTGGGCGGCCGCTTCGGCTTGGGCTGCTCACGAAGTCCATCCGAACGCCGAGTACTTGGTGGACCTGCTCCCCGATTTGATCCGCAATTATGAGACTTGGTATGCCCGCCACTATGTACCTGAAGTCGGATTGTTTTGGCAGACGGGACATGACGACGGTATGGAGTTTGACATCAACGCGCGGCAAACCAAGGATATTTTACGCGGCGGTCAGTCGTTACGCCCTTCGTTTAATGCGTATCAATGGGCGGATGCAGTTGCAATCAGTCGCATTGCCGATCTGGCTGGTCAAGCGACTGTGGCCGCCAAGTATCGCGACATCGCGGCAGGTCTAAAACAAAAGTCACAAGAGTTACTTTGGGATCCCAATCGCAAATTCTTCTTCCCAATGAGCAACCAACGGCACGAACATGAAGGGCACGTGGTTGAAAAATACACACTGACTTATCAAACCGGAAAGTTCGCAGGAAGTCCTGCTGGCCGAGAATTGCATGGTTATGTTCCATGGGCGTTTCGAATGCCTGATGCCGGCTACGAAGCGGCTTGGCAGTACTTAATGGATCCTAATTATTTTGCGGCGGAATTTGGTCCAACGACCGTCGAACGTCACGACCCAATGTTTCTCTTGCAGCCATCCTGCTGTTGGTGGAGCGGACAGTCTTGGCCGTTTGCAACGACGCAAACGCTCAAGGCGATGGCGAATGTTCTGCACTTCTACGACCAAGAGTATGTTTCCCGACAAGACTATTACCGACTGCTTCGTCGCTATGCCTTGTCGCACCGCAAAGATGGGGTGCCCTACATCGCGGAAGCATTGCATCCCGATACCGGCTCCTGGGATGGGCATGATGCTCCGAATCACAGCAACCATTACTTTCATTCAGGTTTCATTGATCTGGTCATTACGGGCTTGTTGGGCGTGCAAGCCGATGCCGGCGATACCTTAATCGTGAATCCGCTGGCGCCGTTGGAATGGGACTATTTCGCAATCGATCGCCTGGCATATCGAGGACAATTACTTTCGGTACTATGGGATCGCGACGGCAAACGCTTCGGGAAAGGAGCCGGTTTCTTCGTCTACGCGAATGGGAAACAAGTCGCCTTTCGACGGGATTTGGGGAAACTGGAGTTGAAGCTGAATGAAACAGCGGAAGTACCAGTGCTTTCGACGCAACGGTTAAACTATGCGGTGAACAACGATGGCGATTGGTTTCCGCGCTACGATGCGACCCATACCGAGTCGGGCAGTAGCCTGCACTACTTGCATGATGGCCAGTATCGCTACGACCTCACACCGAATAATCGTTGGAGCAGCGGTCTCACCAATGAGAAAGTGGCTGTGACATTGGATTACGGCATGGATCGCCAGATCGATGAAGTCAAGCTCTATGTTTTGGACGATGAGAACGATCATCTCTCTGTACCGCAACAGATCGAGTTGCAGTTTGAACAAGATGGGCGATGGCAACTCATTCCCGATCAGGTTTTGCCGCAACAGCAAATCCTTGGGGGACGTCCGTGGACCATTCGATTTCCGGCGTTGACGACCAAACGACTGCGAGTCGTGTTGACTCCGCAAAATGGACGAAGCTGTGGATTGACAGAAATCGAAACGTGGGGAACGGGAACATTGCCGTATGCCCCAGCCGGACCGCCGGCTGGGAATGTTGCCTTTCGACTGCCTGGCGCCGAATTCCCTCGCGTTTCCGCGTCGCACTCCGACCGATTTGGAGGTCGCCCAGAATTGGCGATTGATGGAAGAATTAGTTACTTGCCAACTCCCTTCAATCGATGGACCAGTTACGAATCCACGCAGAATGAAGATTGGTACGAAGTTGATTTCGGGCAGGATACGAAAGTGGCTCGAGCGGTGCTCCACTTGTACGATGACCGTGGTGGGGTCCAGCCGCCTCAGTCCTTTCGTATCGAGTATTGGAACGATGGCGAATGGCAACAAGTTGATGCCGAGAAACATGAACCGCTGGAACCCACGGGATCGCAGGCGAACCACGTGCAGTTTTCACCTGTCGTTACCACCAAGCTGCGAGTCTTGTTTGTGCATCGCGGCTCCGCCAAAAGTGGGTTGACTGAATTGGAAATCTGGCGTGAATGAGCCAGTTACCACGGAACCAGAGAGACGATGAACGGTCATGTCGCAATCACAACCGGCTGAATTTGCGCGGTGGGTCGTGGAACGTCTAAGCCAAGCTGGGCATCAGGCGCTCTGGGCTGGCGGTTGTGTGCGCGACATGTTGTTAGGCAAAAGCCCTAAAGACTATGATGTGGCGACATCTGCAACACCTGAAAAGGTCAGAGAGATTTTCGGGACACGCCGGACGATCCCAGTCGGTGTCGCATTTGGTGTGATAACGGTCGTGGGCGATAAGACGGCAGGAAACGTCGAAGTCGCCACGTTCCGGTGTGATGGCGGTTATTCCGATGGACGTCATCCGGACCATGTTACCTTTAGCAATGCCGAACAGGATGCCCAACGACGAGACTTTACGATCAATGGGCTCTTTTATGACCCAGTGCGTGCCCAAGTGATCGACTACGTGGGAGGGCAAAGCGATTTGCAAGGTGGGTTAGTACGTGCGATTGGGAACCCGGTCGATCGCTTCCATGAAGATCATCTTCGCATGTTGCGAGCGATTCGGTTTGCAACCGTTTTGGATTTTCAAATCGAAGCGGTCACCATCGCGGCGATCCAAGACTTGGCCCCCCGGATTGTCACCGTTAGCGGTGAACGAGTCGCTGCCGAAATGCATCGCGTCTTGAATAGTTGCCATCGCGGCCGCGGCTTGGAGTTATTGGATCAGTCGGGATTGCTCCGCCATCTGTTACCCGATTTCGATTTGAGTCGTCCGTTGGCCCGACACACGTTCGGGAAAACGTGCCAACGACTTCATCAACTGCCGGTCACCAGCCATGGTCTGGAAATCACGCTATCGATCTTGGCACTGGATCAACTATTGGTTTCGCAGCGCGTTGGCTCATTGATTCCATGGGAACAAGTACTGGTCAATTTTTCCCGTCAGATGGAACAAGTCGTGCGGGCCTGGAAGTTATCGAACGAATCCAAGTCGGTCTTTCGGGCCGTGACAACTCATCTCGCGGCGGTGGTTCAGGCGAGTCGTTTACCTTGGAGTCGATTGCAGCCCACTCTGATTGCTCCCAATATTGCCGCGGTCTTGGCGGTCGCTGAAGGCATTGCCGGCTCCGGCTTCATGGCAATGGAAGACGTCACTCTGTGCCGACATCATCTGACTCGACCAATAATCGAGTTGAACCCGCCGCCACTGCTGACGGGCGATGAACTTCGCGCCGGGGGTATGCCGCAAGGCCCGTTGCTGGGGCAGTGGTTGGCAGAACTAAGACGACTGCAATTGGATGCTGTGGTCACTTCGAAGGCGGCCGCATGGGATTGGGTGCATGCGAGAGCCAAAACCACTTCTGGAAAAGAATGAGCACGGTTCCCGTTCCCTCAGCCGCAGAGACGTTCCCGATCCCCATCCACCTATCCGCAACATAACCAGTGCTGATGGGTGTTCAACGCCTCGCACGCGTCGACCACTTCCTTTCCCGCACCGACATTACTTCGCAGCAATTGCCCGAGAGCTTGAATCTCTTATGGCAAGTTCAATCGGTTCGAGACGGCAGGAACAAAGACTTCCTTCATCGTGGGTGCCCACGACCCGGGTCGTTCAAAGGCTAACGGGGATTCGCATTCGTTGCGATGGAACCAAACTCGCCACGGAAACAGGATGGAAGAAGTCGCAAAATGAACGCCAGATCGAGCCGGCTGGATGCCAAAGTAGGGGCTGGCATAGCCGTACCGTTCCAATCGTGCGTCTTCGAACAACAGTGGTTGGTAGGTGATGTTCGGAGCAACCCAAGCCGCGACCGTCCCGACATTCGTGGGATACCCAAGCCCATTCGACGCCAACGCTTGAACCGTCGCGGCGGAATTCTCCGGATGAAGACGATCCTTGTGCATTGCAAGTTCTAATTGATCGACCGGCTTGAAGGTCCAGACACCCGTCGCGACAGAGTTGGAAGCATTGACATCCTGACCGACCATTGCCGAAGTATAACTCGTACCATTGGTGTCCAACGGCAAAACGATCCCATCTCCATGCAATGGCATTTCGACTTCCTGCAGACTGGTTGGAAGCAGCACGGTTCGCGTCGTACGCAGCGCCGCAGGAAGATAAGTCTCGTTTCGCTCAGGGCGTGTTGCGATCTCTGGGAAACGCGGCAATCCGCTTTCGGTCTGTTCAACCACGGAGACGGGCGCTGACAATTCTAAATCGTCGTTGGACACACAAGCCGCGCCACCTGCCGACAAATAACGCGGTGGCGTTAACTCTTGAGCAAGTCCCGAAACAGGTCCAGACAGAGCGAGAGAACCAGACCAGACGGCCAACCAAGCACGTAAGAAACCCGAGACACGGTGTACTTTGCTATTCTTTAACGTCATAAGTTCGATCCTCCGCAAGAGAGTATCGAACGGAACATTCCCTGATTCCAGCATCTGTCTTAGACACGCGAAAAGCGCTAAAACAGCAAACTTTCGAACATTCGAATCAAATTTCCTGATCGGCACAGCTTAACAGCAGGCCACAACACCGCCATCGCCCACTTTGCGGCGAATGTCGGTAGTCACAGGCGTTGGTTCGGACGTCGTGTCTCGACCGCCAATGTCGGTTTGCACTGGACTTTACCGATTGACCTCGTCTGATTAGGCAACGTGTCGTCAGCAAGTTTGTGGCACGAACCCATAACCACAAAGAACCTAAGCCAAATCGTTCAACAATTCATCCAGAATCTCATCGAACTGCTGGCTCGTGAATCCCATCCGAGCGGATGCCAACGCACACATGCGTTTTTCCTCTTCGGCTAACTCCCCGTCAATGGCCATCATGTGCATCATGTTCTTGAGCAATTCGACTCGTTCATCCATTCGAGTGGGCAACTTGAGATGCAAATGGCCGGACTGTATCTCGGCGACCACTTGTTCGAATTGCTGCTGCGTGATGCTCCACTGGTTTGCGCGCACGGCCAACATTTGGACTTCAGATTCGCTGAATTCCCCATCACTTGCAGCAATGGCCACCAAGTGCCGGAAGAGATCGATCTTCTGCATAGGATCTTCCTAATCGGTTCGCGGACGGCTTCGTGCTACCGTCAGACAAGGATCACATCGTCGCCCCAGCCAACCCGCCTCCGTGGCCAGCCTTCCATCATGATCGAACCAGCTCCCAAATTCTAGCAGGCGAGTCTTGAGTTTTGACAATCCGCATGTTATTCCGCCTAACTTGCCTAGTCGATAAGATCAAAATTCTTGTCTCCAAAAGTACCAACAATTGAACAGCATCAGGACCGCAGCAAAAATGCCGCTGCTCACAATAGGAGACCATGGATTGTCGGTTTGAGCGGTGAACGTATCGATATCCAACTGCGGCGGGGCTTCATCCGAGCGATTGGCATCAACAGCCCCATCATTCGCCAGATGCTCGATCAACACATAGCATTCATTTGGCTTGGGAAAAATGGAATAGATTGGTTCGACACCCCAATCATAAATGCTGCGAATCAAGTTCTTTTGAACCGACAAAGTTTCAACCACCTTCCCAGTCTCAACATCGACTTTGATCAAGTCGTCAACACCGTACGCGACGAAAAGGTGATTGTGAGAATCGAAAATAGTGGCCGTCGCTTTTCCGCGGATCCACGATTTGCGGACAAACGAACTATCCTTCGCGTCGAATAACCAAGTCTCACCATTCGTGTAGGTGACAACTGCTAAGCCCAACTCTTCATTGCAACTTAGTGAAAGTGGGATCGCCGATTTAGGCATTTGCAATTCAGTGATTGGTTCGAGAGTCTTGGCGTCAAAAACCGCTAATGACCTGCCGCGCATGGGAACCAAAAGCTTATCGCGTACTAGCCCCAGCGGCACTCGGTTGATCGACGTCCATTCCCAAGGCAAGGCAACCGTCAAATCAATCTGATACTGGCCATTGGCATTGCGGGTTGCTCGTGAGATCGTCGATCGGCCCAAGGAATAGCACGACGACAAATCGGGTGTGGCGACAATCCTGTCCCAACTTCGAGCCGCGTCGTAGGCAATGTTGCCAACCGGGACCCATGCCAGTGAAGCTGTACCCGGATTCGTTGATTCGGTTGGAGCCGTGGGAGTTGGATCCTCCACAGTGGGGCTTTCTTCACCTGCCGCTGATTCATTCGGAGCGGCAGTCGGCTGGCCAGCTGGACTATTGTCCGCCGCTTCTGCCGCAACACTCTTGAATTTGCCAAGCGAGGCCTCCGTCAACGCCTTTTGACCTGCGTCGTTCAATTGCAAAACGGCGCCGTAACTTGTCACGGCCAGCAACTGTTGGTTGGCACCTTGCCAAAAGCCGAGACACCCAAACGGGAGGTCACCCACGACCTGAGGTTTGGCCAATTCGGCAGGTTCGTCATATCTGGCAACGGCGAATTTCTTGGTCAGGTCCGGCCGGGGCGGGAAGAACTGCAATTCGCCGACATAGAGCTTGCGGTCCGCCAGATACGTGGGTGAAGTCGTATTGAGCGAAGGCATCATCCCAGACATTGTCGCGAACATTTCCGGCGGCATGTCGTTACCCAGCGTGTACAGCCCGAGCTGCCAATTTTTGTTCGTAGTGTCGAAGAACTCCGAATGGTTATGAGCAGAACGTCTCGCCAACGTGTCACCAACCATTTGCAGCTCGGCCGTTCGCTGGAAGGCCACAAGCCCCGAATAGGAGTAGCGAGAAAAGCTCAACAGATAACAGGCTCCCGCAAAAAAGATCGTGGCAATGATCGACAATACGACGTTACGAAATACCAAGCCCACACCGACGGTGACCGAGTAATACACTAAGAAAATCGTAAATGCTAACGGAATACACCACAAAATCTCGATCATCCATACATTGAACCGCGTGCCCAGAATCAGCCATACTCCGACCAAGAACAACGAGCTAATGATCAAGATTAAAAGGCCGCTACCGATAAACTTGGTGAGCAACAAGAAGATTCGCGTTTGCGGTTTGCTTAGCAGGAGGTACAGGCTGCCCTCTTCCAGCATCTGAGGAATGGCCGTGGATGTCACCAAAATTGCCAATAGAACACCAATCGTCAAAAACAGTTTGTCGAGTACAAACGGCAACCAAAGCCGAATGATCTCGGCAAGTCCAATCCCCGAAACTGGCAAAGTCGGAAGGTTGAACCACGCGTAAGTGAGCATCGCGTTCGATTCTGGTGGAACTGAAAGTTGTCCCCGGAGTCCCTCTTGAATAATCATTCGATTGAGGCGCTTCTGGTAATCAGCCGACAACGTGGTTCGTTGTTCCCACATTCGTTTCGTTTGGCGATTGTCGATTTGATCACCCCACTCTTGTTTGTCCCAGAGTGTTGTTTCGTTGATCAAGTAATTCAGTGCTTTCGCCAAGACTTCACGCCGTTCTCGGTTTCGTCGGTTGGGCGGGCCACTAGCCGGTTCTTCGGTATCCTTCGCGTCTTCCGCAATCGCAGTCACCGCCGTGCGGTGTTCGGGAGTGAGCAGCTCCCACAATGTTTTCGCCACGGAATCACCGGGCCGCTCGGCCGCCGCAACCCAAGCTTTGGCCGTCTCGACCGGCTGACGAATCTCATCGCGCACCACCTCGAATCGGACTTGTTCTTTGAAGGACAATGGCGCGAGTGCCAACAGCAACAAAACGACGCCGACGACTTCGAAGTACAACAATTTAGTGGCCAAAGTCGACCACAAAGATTCTTTCATGATCGCGAAAAACTGGTTCATATTCGGTCCCAAATTCTTTCGTAAAGAACTTACTCTGTCTTAGAGAACTTCAAAGTTGAGGATTTCGATGACAACGCTTACCCTGGTCAATAAGAGGTCTTATTGGCGACGCCCCGCTTGCAGTAGCACTTGACGCACTTCCGCATTTTTTACATCAGCACTCTTTTCCGAATGCCCAACCAATTCCAAAAACGCCGCTTCCAGCGACAATCGCTGCGGCGTAAGAGACAGAATGCTAAGCCCCGCTTTACGCAACAAGTCAACGCGAGCATCCACCTGCTTTTGATCTTCCAATTCTTCCGTAATCCACCACTGCCCTTCGCCGTCCAACTTGATTGCCGACGCGCGAAATCCCCGTGGATCCCATTCCGCTGAATCCGGTCCAATTCTGGTTAACGCGGTGATTGATTCCGGCGGTCCCGCAACCAAGAATTTCACAGAAATCCCGTTGGTTTTTCCGCGACTGGTCTGCAAGAAGTCATGGATTCCGGCGACCGCGCCACAGTACGTGACGTTGCCTTCGGATAAGATCGCCACGTCTTGGCACAGGACTTCGACTTCTTGTAAGAGGTGACTATTGAGAAACACGGTGGTACCGCCCTTGCTCAACCGCAGCAAGATCTCGCGCACGCCCGCGCGAGCCTTCGGGTCAAGACCATCGGTTGGCTCGTCTAAAACCAGCAGCTTCGGTTGATGGATCATTGCTTGGGCCAACCCAAGGCGTTGGACCATGCCTTTCGAATACTTCTTAATTGACGACTTGCCCCAGCCTTCGAGCCCCACCAAGGACAAAAGTTCATCCCGCTTCGCGCGGACTTGACCACCGGACAGTCCGCTCAAGCCGCCGCAGTATTCCAAGGCTTGATACCCGGTCAAGTAACTGGGAAGGGCAAGTTTTTCAGGCAAGTATCCAATCATGCGCCGAGCGGCCAAACTGCCGGCCGGCAACCCAAAGACCGTCGCAGACCCCGACGTGTGTCGAATGATGCCCATCAACACTTTGACGAACGTCGTCTTCCCGGCCCCGTTAGGGCCTAATAGCCCAAACACGCGCCCCGCTTGTACTTCAAAGCTAACGCCGTTCAAGGCTTGAAATTTTTTCCGCTTGATCCATCCTTCTCGGTATGTCTTTCGCAAATCAACCGCGCGGATGGCCGCCGTGGTTCCTGAGGGCGCTGCGTTGTTCGTAGAAATCAAGTCAAAGTCCTTATGCTATTCTTCCGGCAACCGATTTTTTCCAGAATGCCGGTTTGTTCCCGAATATTTGAGTTCGCGGTACCTAATACGATATTGGAAACAACTTGGCTCAGGAAGGGTCCCGCACCCACGGATCGGTCCGAACCGACACTGCATTCCGTTCCAATTCAGAACCGGTTGGGCAAACATCCCGGACAAACCTAAGCCCACCGTAGCGGTCCACGTTGGCTCGCTGTTGTCGTTCGCCTGGGCTATAATTCGGGCTTCCGGGCAGCGTTGACCAATCCAAACACCCACGAAACTTGAGCGGTGCCCGAATGCGTCCCTGTACTACTGCGGTCTTTCGATTTTGGTTTCATTTTTTAGTCGCTTGTGTACTAAGTAGCTCTGCCAACGCGACGGGTGGGGCCGTGTTCCAAGATGATTCGCCCCAGTCGTTTGAGCCTGGCCCCAATACCCAACCCGAGACGGTGCCACCGCTGACCGATCCGGCAGCGGTCGAGGCCTGGGTCACTCCACCGGGATTTGAGATCGGCCTGTTCTCCAGTAGCCCGAAGATAGCTCAGCCAATCGCGGGAACGTTCGATCGAATGGGGCGACTTTGGTTGGCCGAGAATTACACCTATGCCGAACTTCCGCAACGGTTTGATCGGTCATTGCGGGACCGGGTTGTTATCCTCCAAGATTCGAACCAAGACGGAGTGGCGGATCGGCATTCGGTGTTTTACGATCAAGCCGAAATGTTGGCCAGTGTTGAAGTTGGAATGGGCGGTGTCTGGCTCCTATGCGCCCCACGCTTGCTCTTCATTCCCGATCAAGATTTAGACGGACGCCCCGATGGCGAACCGCAAGTAATTTTGGATGGATTCGAGGATCGCGAAGTAGGCCACAATCTCGTCAACGGATTGCGGTGGGGACCCGATGGTTGGCTTTATGGACGACATGGCATTCAAGCAACTAGCCATGTCGGGAAGCCTGGGACACCACCGGAGAATCGCATCACGCTCAACTGCTGTATCTGGCGTTATCACCCAGTCTACGAAAAGTTTGAAGTGGTCACCCATGGGACCACCAATCCATGGGGACATGATTGGGACGAGCATGGCGAACTTTTTTTTATTAACACGGTCATTGGACACCTGTGGCACGCGATCCCTGGGCTACATACCGAGAGAATGTATGGCGAAGACTTGCGTCCTTATCTGTTTCATCTCACCGCACAAGTCGCTGACCATTATCATTGGGACCGACAATTTGAAGCTTGGATGCAACAACGCGATGGCATGACACCCGGGACCGATGCCGCAGGTGGTGGTCACGCGCATAGCGGGCTGGCTATTTACCACGGGTATCGTTGGCCTTCAGAGTATCATGGCGATGTACTGACATTGAACTTTCACGGGCGACGTATCAATCAGGATAAACTCAAGTCGTTGGGAGCGACCTACACAGCAGAACACTGTCCCGATCCGTTCAAGACGTCTGATCCGTGGTTTCGCGGGATCGATTTGTTTTGTGGTCCCGATGATGCCATGTATGTCTTGGATTGGTCCGACTTGGGCGAGTGTCATGAAAACGATGGGATCCACCGTAGTTCCGGACGAATTTATCGCGTGAACTACTCTACGAATGCGACGACAACCTCGCCTGCCAATGTTCGAGATGTCACCGAGGTTGTCGCGACGCTAAACAGTTCCAACTTGTTAGGAATCGCGGAACTATTGCACGATCAGCGTCCATGGGTTTGGCGCCAAGCGAGGCTTCGCCTCCAAGAACATGCCAGTGGTTTCGGCCGCGAAGATGCCGAATTAGAGGCGGATCTTTTTCGGGTGAAGAATCGGCTGCAGGCCGAGTTTTCTCAGGCGAGTTCGTCCGGATTGCGGCATCGTCTCTTAACAGGTCTTTGGGCAACCGGGTTACTGAAGGTCGACGAGATTGCAACGCTATTGGGACACTCGGATCCTCACGTGCGCGTGTGGGCGATTCGATTCTTGACCGATTCGTCAGTCGCCGGTCCGCAGCAACGGCTGGCAGGTCTTGAACTGGGCACGATGTCCTCCGAGTCCGTGGCCGCCTTATTGAAGCTTGCCGCCAGTGAACAACACGGTTTGGTTCTGACCTACTTGGCATCGTCCATGCGGCTGATGAATTTGGCGGATCGCTGGATAATGGCAAGTTATTTGGTTCAACACGGAGAATTCGCGGAAGATCGCGTGTTCCCTTACTTGCTTTGGTACGGATTAGAACCGAGTATCGCCTTCCATTCGCGTCAAGTTGCCGAGATTTTAAACGCAAGCCGACTCCCGGTCATCGATCGCTTTGTCGCGAGACGATTGGCCATCGAGTACACCTTTCGGCCGGATGCGCTGCAGGGTCTCCTAGGGTACCTGGGTGACAAAGCGGTCAACATCGTCAAGAAGAATCAAATATTGGATGGCTTGACGGACGGATGGAAAGGTTGGAGCGATTTGCCCCGCCCAACCGGGTGGGAAGTGATGGCTCACTTGTCCGAACGTGAAAAAACAACGGCGGCCTTGGTGGAGGAACTGAACACGTATTTTGAAAATCGCCAGTCCCTGTCCGAACGACTGGTCTTGCTCGGTGATGAAAAGCAAACGTTGGAATTGCGGGGCTCCTTGATCCGTTCCGTGGTTCGCGATCTCGAAAGAGTCGGCGATACTTGGTCCGCAACCGATGAACAAGCGGCCGTTCTGCTTGGGAATCTGTTAGGGCATCGATTCCTGTCTGTAGGAGCGGCGCAAGGTTTGGCACGTTGGCGTGACTCGCGCGCGGCCGACATTTTGATTCGCAATTACCCATCCGCACCGGCAGCAGGTCAAGTCGCGATTATTTCGGCTTTGTGTGAGCGTTCTGACCGGGCTCGCGCATTGCTAAGTGCGATCCAAGCCGGAGCCATTCCGAAGGCTGCCGTTTCCGCCAATCAAATTCGGCAGCTTCAACTATTAGGGCAAGAAGAAATAGGAACGTTGGTCGCTCAGATTTGGCCTGAATTGACCAGCTTACTTGGGAAGTCTCAAATGCAACTCGTGCAGTCGTTGCGTGAAGTTCTGTCTCCCGAAGCGATCGCGAAGGCCGACATCGGCCGCGGTCAAAAACTATTTCAACAACAATGTGGAAAGTGTCATCGGCTGTTTGGTGCCGGAGAAACGTTAGGACCCGAACTAACCGGAGCTCAGCGTGACAACTTGAGTTACTGGCTGCAAAACATTGTCGCACCTTCCGCAGAGGTCAATACCGAGTTTCGTTTGTCGTTGATTCAAATGGCCGATGGTCGAACTTTATCGGGCGTTGTAACGCAAAAAAGCCCCAGTTCGTTCGTGTTGGTTTCGCAAGAACAGTCGCAACTGATCAAACAAGAGGATGTGGAAGAGATCAAGCCACTGAGTCAATCGTTGATGCCAGACGGCCTGCTCGACAGCCTCACCGACTCCGACAAACAAGATCTGTTCAAGTACCTGATGTCACCTGCCGGGAAGTAGTCCCACGACATGTTCCAGCGATTTGCCAGTTTAGAAAACGGAAAGTGATTCAATTCATGTCTGCAAGCTACCTTCGATTCGTATGGCTGTTTTTGATTTTGCATGCTGCGAATTCCCATGGCTCGCGGCTCTTCGCGCAAACTGAGCTTGCTGAACAGCTTCAGCAGATCGATCGCTTGGCTGAATCGGTGCGGGCGGATTGGCACGTCCCTGGTTTGTCGGTAGCGATTGTCAAGGATGGAGAGCTATTGTTTTCCAAAGGATATGGAGTGCGCGAGTTGGGTAGTGCGGCACCGGTCGATGCCGACACCCTGTTCGTGATTGCTTCCAACTCGAAAGCCTTCGTGACCGCGTCGATTTCAATCTTGGTTTCAGAAGGAAAATTGAAGTGGGACGACCGTGCGGCGGACTATTTGCCCGAACTGCGTCTTAACGATCCACTAGCCACGAATGAAATCACCATTCGCGATTTGGTGTCGCACCGAAGTGGCTTGGGAACATTTAGCGGTGATTTGCTCTGGTATGGCACCAACTACTCGCGGGCCGAGATCTTGCATCGCGTTCGACATCTCAAGCCGGTCTCTTCGTTTCGCAATCAGTACGGTTATCAAAACTTGATGTTTATCGCAGCTGGGCAGATCGTCGAGCGAGTTTCCGGACAGTCTTGTTCCGATTTTGTTCAGCAGAGAATCTTGGAACCGATCGGCATGAAACGAACAACGACGAGTATTCGCGATTTTGACGAGAACGTGGCGAGTCCACACAACGAGTCCGGAGGATCCCTCCGAGTGCTTCCGCACGACGACATGGACAATTGCTGGGGGGCCTGTGGACTCAACTCATCTGCCAACGATTTGAGCCGTTGGTTGCGGCTGCAATTGGCTCGCGGCGAGTTCGCCGGCCACAGGATCTTGGACCGCGAACAGGTCTGGCAAATGTGGCAACCGAGCATTGCGATGACGGTCTCCGAGGAATCGATGAAGTTCAATCCATCGCGCTACTTCTCTGCTTATGGGTTGGGGTGGGGAATATCGAGTTATCAAGGTCGTCGCGTCATCGGACACGGGGGTGGATTGGATGGCATGATCTCGCAAACAGCCATGATGCCGGAAGAAAATCTGGGAGTGGTGGTTTTGACGAATAGCGAATCGCCGGTTTCGACCATTTTGCGTGATTCGATTTTCGACATCTTGCTGGACACACCGGACAAGCAGGACTGGAATGCCGCGTACCAGCAACGGTACGCTCAAAGGCAAGCGGAAGCCCAACAACAAAGGGCCAAATGGGAAGCTGAAAAAATCTCGAATGCACCCCATTCTTTACCCATCGAGAAGTACTGTGGTACGTATCGTTGTCCATTGTATGGCGATGTGACGATTGAATTGGAGAACGGAGGTTTGGTTCTGAAAATGGTTCCGGCCCCCGATTTTGTAGCGGATTTGGTGCATCGCCATTACAACTGCTTCGAATTGAGGTGGCGTCCCACGGTCACGTACAACTATCCGATTGGTTCAGTGAATTTTACAATCGATGGACGTGGCGAGAGCTCGAAACTAGCTATCGATCAACCGAACGACGATTTCTGGTTTTATGAATTAGACTTGCGACGAGTAACGGAGAAACCATGAGCCGACGCCATTGGAGTCCACTGCCCGGCGTCGATACTGGGACATGGGATTATCTCAACAGCAGTTGGATCGCCGAACGCTACGAAAGCTACTTTGCCGATCATCCACTATTTGCGGTGGATCAAGAAATCTTAATCTCGGCCTTCGGCCCGCCGGCGGCTGACAAGACGATCGTCGATCTCGGTTGCGGCAATGGGCGCGCGTTGTTACCCTTGATTCAATTGGGCTTTCAAGGGTTGGCGGTTGATCTTTCCACGGCGATGTTGGGTGAAGTTCGCACGCGCGCTCGAAAACTAGGCCTAGATGTAACTTGCGTCCACGCCAACCTCGTCCAACTGGAAGGTTTGGCAGATCAAAGTTGCGATCATGGCCTGTGTTTGTTCAGTACGTTGGGTATGATTCAAGGGCGTCGCCATCGAGTCGCAGCCTTAACGCACTTTCGACGGATCATTCGCTCCAGTGGAACCTTGGTGTTGCACATTCACAATTACTGGTACAACTTGTTTGATCCCGGTGGTCCGTGGTGGCTGCTCAGAAACTTGGTGGCTTCGTGTTGGAGCCAAACTTTGGGTAACGGCCGATTGGAACGCGGCGACAAACACTACCCTTACCGTGGACTGCAAAACATGTTTCTCCACGTATTCACGCGTGGTGAAATTGCTGCTGATTTGCAAGCGGCTGGTTGGACGTCCATCGAGTTCATTCCATTGCGACCGGTCAGCCTTCAGCCATGGCGGCAACCCGCATTTGCAAAGTCGATTCGAACGGTTGGATGGGTCATTGTGTGTCGTAGCGAGACCGGATCATGAGAGGAACGTTGATGCGTCATTCGATTTGTATTTTTGGCAACATGCTGGTCGGGATTGTCGCATTTTTGGGGTTTCCTCCCGAAACGATGATTGCCAATGAGTTGGCTCGCGGGGTTGTGTTCGTCGATCGGAATGAGAACGGAGCCCTGGACCAAGAGGAGCAGCGGCTTGGTGGGATTCGCGTCTCGAACGGAAGGGACATTGTCCTGACCAACCCCGACGGTTCCTACGAAATTCCTTTAGCGGTCGACGAAACGGTGTTCGTGATCAAACCTCGTGGGTTCCGCACGCCGATGTCGAGTGACGGATTGCCGCGATTTTATTACACGCATAAACCCGAAGGTTCACCGCCCCTGAAATTCCCGGGCGTTGCTCCGACGGGTCCGTTGCCCTCGGCAATTAACTTTCCGCTCGTTCCCCAAAACGAACCCGAGCAGTTTCGCGCCGTCCTGTTCGGTGATCCTCAACCGAGAAACCTGCAAGAAGTTGAGTACATCGCGTCAGATATTATTCCTGAATTGATGGGAACGGACGCCGCGTTTGGGGTCACGTTAGGCGATATCGTGTTTGATGACTTGTCAATTTTTCAACCGTTGAATCAAACGATTGGGGTCTTGGGAATTCCTTGGTACAACGTTCTGGGGAATCACGACTTGAATTTTGACGTTAGCGATCGAAAGTATTCGACTGAAACGTTCCAGAGCATTTACGGACCTACTTATTACAGTTACGACTACGGAAATGTTCATTTCGTCGTGATGGACAACATCAATTATTTTATTGACCCCGCGACTGCCAAGGGCAAGTACGATGCCACGTTTGGCCCACGACAACTTGAGTTTTTGAAAAATGACTTAGAGTTGGTTCCACAGGATTCGCTAGTCGTGCTGATGATGCACATTCCGTTGATTGGGGCAGTCGACCGACAACAAGTTTATCGTTTGATTGAGAACCGTCCGTTCTGCATTTCGATATCGGGGCACACTCACTATCACGAACATCGATTGATTGATGCGGCAGATGGTTGGTTGGGCAAGAAACCACATCACCATATCATCAACGTGACCGTTAGCGGCAGTTGGTGGGGTGGAAAGCCCGACGAACGAGGAATTCCCCACACGATGATGAGTGACGGCGCGCCCAATGGCTTTAGCATCATGACATTCGATCGCCAAAATTATCAATTGAATTTTCATCCTGCTGGTCGGGCGCCGAGCTACCAGATGGATGTAGTGCTACCCAAACAAATCAAAGTTGGGGAACAAAAGAGCGCGACATTGATCGCCAACGTGTTCAATGCGATGCCTTCGGACCTGGTGGAAGCGAGATGGAGTACGGACGGGGCTTGGATTCCAATGGAGAACTTTTCCGGCACAGCGCCTTTGTACGCCGAAGTCCGCCAACGAGAACTTAAACCGGATGGGACTCCGATGCTCGGAGAACCGCACGCAACCAACCACTTGTGGCGAATGAATCTGGGCGCGTTGGGTCAAGAACTTGCCGCTGGCCATCATCTACTGCAAGTTCGTTGGACTGATTCGAGCGGTCGTGCTTCGGTGGCAAATAAAGTCGTGCGGATTTCGGAGTGAGGCCTCGCATGTCGGAAACGACCTCGGAAGAATTGGACGTGATCGCGGTAGGAGCACACCCCGATGATGTCGAAATCGGTTGTGGCGGTACCTTGGCGTTACTGGCAGAACAAGGCTATCAAGTTGGCATCATCGACTTGACCGACGGCGAACCAACGCCATTCAGTTCGGGTCCTGAGGAACGACAACGAGAAGCAGCAGCGGCGGCGGCGGCGTTGGGGATCAGACGCCGTGTGATCTTGGATTTACCGAATCGTCGTTTGTTCGACTCGTTTGAGGCGAGGGTTGCCTTGGCGACCGAGTTCAGGCGATTTCGACCCAAAGTGGTCATCGGTCTCGGACACAAGACGGCCATGGCTTCTCCCGATCATTGGCAGGCCATGCAAATCATAGACGCTGCCGTGTTCTATAGCCGATTAACGAAGTGGGACTCGCATTTTTCTGGGTTAAGTGTTCACAACATCCCCTGCCAATTGTACTATCCATTGACATTCGACATGGAGCAAGCGTTGAGCTTACCGCATCGTTTCACGGTCGACATTTCATCGGTTGTTGGGAAAAAGCTTAGTGCGATTCAATGCTATCAATCCCAATTCGGACACAAGAGCGATATCTTCGATCGGGTAAAGGCAATAAACGCGGCTACCGGAATGGCAGCGGGCTTCGCGAGTGGCGAACTTTTGTCTAGGACGAAGGCTTTAGGAACTCGTCATTTGATGAGTTTTCTGAATGTCCTCCAAAGTGAGTAGACATTCGAATCGAATACCCAATGCTTCGAATTGTTCCCGACCACCCGCTTGGCGGTCGACAATCGCGACTACTTTTTCTACAACCAAGCCAAAATCTCGGGCGGCTTGAATTGCTTTCAGGCTGCTACCGCCGCTGGTGACCACGTCTTCGACAATGACCACGCGATAGCCTGGCAGAACCGGGCCCTCGACTTGTTTTCCGGTGCCATGGGACTTGGCTTCCTTTCGGACGATGAAGCCCAGCAAATCGGCACCAACCAACCCCGCCCGATGCACCAAACCGGCAGTGATCGGATCCGCCCCTATTGCCATGCCACCGACGGCATCGGGCAACCCGTCTCGTTGGAGAAGCTCGAACAAACCCGCAGCGACTTGTACTAATCCCCGCGGATGCAAAGTTAGACGACGGCAATCGAGATAGAAATTGGCTCGTGCGCCCGAAGCCAAGACAAAATCGCCCTCCTGATAGGCATATTCGCGAACCAAACGCAACAATTCCGCACTATCGTATTTCGGCAGGCTATTCATAACACGTCCTTTGTCGCTAAATTGATGGGCCAGTGCTTTGTTGCCGTGGAGTAGTCATTGCCTGTGGCCACGATCGAACTGCAAGTCCGGTCAAGCCAAACGTGACCAGCCCGTAGTTTAGCTCAATCTTGGTATTCGCGAATGGGTCTACTTGTCCTCAACGTTGATCACTTGCCTCCGCATTTATTGGGCCCTTATGGCAATACTTCCGTACCTACGCCGACCTTGAATGCTTGGGCCGCGCGGGGACTGACCGCTGATGCGGTGTTTCATTCGGGTTGGAGTGACTCAGAGAACGCGATTGGCCCCTTGCACTTACTGCGTCGTCGTGCGGATTTATGGCTTTCGCCAAGTAAAGATGGGCGTGGCGTGTGGCCGCGACATACTTTTGAAATCGAAAGTGAACACAACTTGAAGTGGGTGCCGGTCAAGGAATCTCGGCGATTGGCCAAGAATTGGGAGGGCACCGCGTTAGCAAGTTACCTCGAACGAGCCTTGAGCCAATGGACGGAAGCAGCTTTGCCACATCACGCGATGGTTTGGTTAGACGTCCCCTTGCTGTCGGGGACCTGGGACGCGCCGCTCGAATGGCGTTCTTACTTGGCGGGGGATGAAGACCCAGAGGTCTATTCCGAATTGGAACCACCGTACTTGGTTCTTCCAGGCGAGCCACGCGCGGGTTTGCATATCGATGATGGCTTCGATCCGGATCTCAGAATGGGTTACGAGCATGCGGCAGGCTCCATGATCATGTTACTGGATCAGGCTTGCGAGTGGTTGCAGAATTGTGTCGCAGCTTTGCCCGGTGGACGCGATCACATCATCGTATTGACCGCTGATTCCGGCTTTAGTCTGGGCGAACATTTGGGGATTGGCAGTTTTCCGGATCGAACTTGGTCGGAGGAAACGCAAGTGCCCTTGCTGCTGTATGTGGGAGCGGCCGCTCAATATCCAGTTCGAATCCCCACGGTTGAATCCCAGCACCAGCTATTGAACCGATGGCTGACCATGACAAAAGAACTCCACACTTCGCTGTACGAATCCGCCGGACGACAAAAGTCCGACATCGATTACGTCAAACTAGTGGAACAATCGTTACCAGGCCAGCCTTGGTTTCGAAGCGATGCCGCAGAGGGTTACCGTCGGCATGCGGTCGTCAGTCAAACACCGAATCAAATCGCCATTCGAACCCAGTGTTGGAGTTTCGTTTGGAAGGTCAGTCAACAACCGCAATTGTTCGTAAGGCCCGATGATCGCTTTGAGCAAAACGATGTAGTGAGTCGTTGCCCCGAATTGGTTGCCCACATTCAATGGTATTTGCCAGAACTTCTAGCGGAGTTTCCCAATAGCGCGAACCGGCAACTGCCCGAGTTTTTATTTGAATCTTGGTGCCGGACCTGCGAAGCGTTAGCGGAAGATGGTCGTGCACCGGAGGAAGCAGATTGGCCCACTCGCTTGCATTCAATCTCCAACCGTCAACTCCGACCGTTGGCGGAACTGCCAGAAATTTTGTGGGCGGAGGTGACCTAGAGTTTTCGAAACGTTACTTCGACGAACAGCAACAGACGTGGAACGACAGCCCTCCCAAAATCGTTCACGATGTCGCGATTCACGGAACGAACCGCCAACCTTTAGCTTGTTGCATCACGCAAGTCGCTGACGCGTTGCCTCGAAACTTGCGAGTTGTCTCAATCTCTGCCACGGACACAACTGGAAGTCCTCGCGAATTGCTCCACGGTACCGTACCGTTAGCTAACGACGCCCTCAAGATCGGCCAATGCTTGACTAGGCCCTACTGACTGGCGAGTGGCAACCAGAGAATAAACTCGGCGCCTTCTCCAACTTTGGACTGGACTTCAATGTCGCCGCTATGCTCCCCCATGATTTTCTTACTCACTGGCAAACCGAGTCCAGTGCCCCGACCACCTTTCGAGCTTTCGAACAGGGAAAAGATCTTTTCAATGTCATCGGCTTCAATTCCCGGCCCCGAATCGCGGACAGATATTTCAACGCGTGGTTGGATTGAATGGTTATTCGTGCGCACATTCAAGCGGACCATTGGCGAATCGCCATCGCGCGCGGCTTCAATCGCATTATTCACGATGTTCAAGACCGCCCGGTGCAATGACTCGTAATCTGCGGAAATTTTGGGAGGATCGGAGATTGGCAGCCATTCCACGGCGACTTCAAATTGCCGAGCTTTGGCGGTTACCATCGAAACCACATCTGTCAGCAATTCGTTCAAGTCGATCGGTTCAAGTTTCGGTTCGCGTTCTTTACTGAACGACAACATATCCATGACCAAGTTATAGATGCGATCTTGATTGCGCTGCAGAAGCCCCCAACCATCTTGAATGATCGAAAAGTCTTGATTCTTGATGCCTTGCTCTAAAAGGTAGCCCCCACCTTGGAACCCTTGCAAGATATTCTTGATGTGATGCGACATGACCGCGATGGTTTCGCCGATGGCGGCCAGTCGCTCGGAACGGACCAACCCCGAATAAAACGTCGTATCTTCGATGGCAATTCCCGATTGATTGCCAATGGCGATCATCATCTGCAAATGTTCGTGTTTGAATCGACGCCCAAACAACTCTTCGGGCGACTTGATCGAGGTCATGTCATCGGGCAGCTTGGTGCTGGTGTCGACATAGATGGCACCTACAATCCCATAGCGACCTCGCATCGGCACGCAAATCGCTTCGCGAATTCCCAATTGCATCACGCTGTCCGGATCATCCCAGCGTTCATCTTCGGCCGCGTTGCTGGTAAGCACGCCTTCTTCGCTGCTCAAGACGTACTCGAGAATCGTTCGCGAGATGACAATTTCACGGTCGGCGGTCGTCGTATGGCGATAGCGAGCTACCTTTGCTTGAGGTTGATCGGTCTCTGGGTCAAGGAGAAAAATACAACCGCGGTCTGCTTGGACCCACTGCAAAATCAGCTCCATGATGCGAATGAGTAATTGGTCGATCTCCAGCGTGTGGCTGACTGCCAAAGCCGTCTGATACATGATGTCCAAATGACCATCGCGACCGGAATCGATTTGAGGACCGAACGACCCGGTCGCGGGCACCGAAGCGGAACGCCAAATTTGACTAACGGCATCGTCGACCGGAACGGTGCGTCCCGACTTCGCACTAGTCAAAGTCACTTCCGGCACCACTCCCGTGTTCGGGCGGGGAGCCTTGGAGGTAAACAGCAAGAGCGTGCGTCCCAACTGAATATGATCGCCATGCGAAAGGGCTCGCTCGCTGATTCGTTCTTGATTGATCACTGACCCGTTGGCGCTTCCCAAGTCATGAAACACGAACTGTCCGGCCTGCAGGACGATCTGAGCGTGTTTGCGCGACACTTCCGTATCGTGCAGGCAGATATCGTTTTCCCGATCACGGCCGATCCGGATCATGGGCAAATTTAGATAAAATCGCTGACCTTGGTCTTTGCCGCGAAGTACAAACAATGACGACAACGGAGGCTCGCTTTCTGGGGGGCGTTGGTCTGTCCCGGACGGCAACGCTGTGAGGCATTTATTCTGGCCCACAGCGGCCCGCAGGGGCCGATTCAACCCTAGCCGGTGAGCGCAAGCCACCGGATGGAGTGACGTCTCATCCAGAAAAGGCCTGAAGTGCCAGCGCGAGTACGGAGCGTACGCATTCAAAATGCTTCACAGCGTTTGCCCGAACCGCCGTCAAGTCAAAAGGAAGATGCGATCTGTCTCGTCAAAACGGCTCGGGTTCGGCTATTATGGCGCGGTGGCTGGCCGGTCACAAGGATTCTCGGGCCACAGGAGGAGAATCTGGCCAGTGGAACGGTCGGCAACAGCCTCAAGAACCTGACCGGCGGAGCGGTCGGTGACAATTTTTGGCCGTTGACTGAAACTTTTGGCGGGATTTGAGCGTCGAAATGGAGTGGAATCGTTGATCAACCCGACCGATAACGACCTCATTCGCGAAACGCTGGGCGGAAATCCTCACGCGTTCGAGGGGCTTGTACGTCGATATCAGAACCGGTTGATGGCGGCCATGATCGCGGTTTGCGGCGCGGTGCAGGAAGCGGAAGATGTGGTCCAAGAGACGTTTTTGCAGGCCTTCTGCAAGTTGGACAGCTTCCGCAGCGAAAGTCGGTTTTATACGTGGCTGTATCGAATCGCGTTTAATTTGTCCGTCAATATGCGGCGAAGGAAGCGACCGGCCTTGGCTTCCGAACAATCGGATGGCCGCTCGGAGCTTGAAATCGCCGATCAAACACCCGGCCCAGAAGAACCGCTGAGCCGACTGGAACGCACCCAGATGGTTTTGGCGGCGATTGAAAAACTGCCAGATGAATTTCGGCAAGTTCTAGTGCTAAGAGAACTGGAGGGATTCTGCTACGAAACGATTTCCGAGGTATTGGCTTTGCCAATTGGGACGGTACGAAGTCGGCTCCACCGAGCCAGGTTGCAATTGAAGGAAGAACTTCAGGCTTGGTTTGCGGATTAGGTTTTGAGACTACTCAAGGCCAAAGGAATGCGAACCGAATTGAGATGAACGATGAATCCAAGTGATGAACTCAACAACGAGATGCTGACGGCATATTTCGATGGCGAATTGAGCCAGGCGGAACAATTGCAAGTCGAGCAGGCGTTGTTTGATAATCCGAAACTTCGGCAGCAGTTGCACGATTGGGCAACCTTGCGAGACGCGATCTCTCGTTGCGCGAACTTGCCTGACGCGAACTTGCCTGACGCGAACTTGCCTGACGCGAACTTTCGTGACGCGAACTTGGAAGATTTGATGCGAAGCGAGGACGACTCGCGAGTCAATCTTGGTGTTTCGAGCGCTGGTTCAGCAATGGGTTCGAATGCGGCTTCCCCGGATCTCGACCGTCTCGAAAAGGCAATCATGGGTCGGATTGCGGCGGCCGTGGCGGCCGGCCAGGTGGGTTGGGTTGCGGCACCGAATCAATCGCAACTTCAATCTCATCGAGTTGACCAGAAGCACTCGCCAGTGGCCGGTGAAGATGGGAGCGGTGTTGCTTCTGATGCAAGTGAGACTTCAGCGGCAAGGACTCGCGCGGCAGAAGTTAAAGATATTTCGGGGCCCTTAACAACCCGTTCGACTGTGAACGCCCGCGAGGCGACAGATTCCTCAACTGGCAGTTGGCTGTCGGATTATCGCCGATTGTCGCCGGCCCAGCGGCTGAGCCGATGGCGATGGCAGTTGGGTGCGACTCTTGCAGTGGCGGCTGGATTGTTGCTGACGGTGTTTTTTGCTCAAAAACCTTTTGAGCGAAACATGGCCTACAAGTCTTCCTCGGAGAGTTCGAGTACTCCGGGCCGCCCTGGCGACTTTGGTGGTCCAGATTTGATGGCCGCGGAGGCCGCTCCTGCCACTGATGAAATGAATGGCAGCGAGAATCCGATGCTGCAAAATCTGTCGCCCGATTCGGCGATGGTCGAACTCGGCTCCGGCGGTGGCAATCCTGTGGCAATGATGGACGAAGTTACGAATTTTATTAGTTACGATGTGGCTGATTCAGAGCTTGGATTGCAGCAGATGCAGGCCGTTCTGGCTTGGAATCAAATGACGCCCGTAGAAGTGTTCGAGCAAGACGATTCTTCGGTCGTGGTCTTGTCGGGTGAAGTCAAGAAGTTAGTTGAAGTCCTGGAAGCATTCGAAGCCTCTGGGAATAACTCACTAGCCTTGCTCGCAAAAGTTGGCTCGGATACCGATTCGGCGTTGGCAGCCAACATGTTTCAAAGTTATGGCGGCGCTCCACTGGAAGTGAACGCCTTGAATTCGAACGCCGCGAGTCAGTTGCCACCGTCGATCGAGTCGGAAGCCCATGTCGCTGGAGTCTCCGAGTCGCATCAGGGTCAAGATGATTTGTCCGGACAAAACCAGGATTCGAATCTCGCTTCAGATATCGGTTTGCTGCCGCAATCGGCGGGACAAAGCGGCGAACAAACTGCCGGTGGACTAAATGCGGCAGGACAGAATCCTGCGGGACAGATTGCTGCGGGACAGATTGCTTCGGGACAGGGACAACAAATGGCGCCTTTCGGCAACTTTCGACAAGAGATCATCCGCAGTCAAGCGATCGCGTTGGGTAACTCGATGGCTCCTCCGCCCAACGTGACGCTCGAAGAGTTCTTGAATCAACCGCCTCCTCCGAAGAGCCAGCGGAAACCGTTCGGCGGACAGTTCAACGCCCAGTCACAAATCGCCAATCTGGAACCAACGCCGCCGAATCAAGGTGTTGCGATGGCACCTCCGGCAAACGACACGGCCAACATGAAATTGCCAGATAACACGACCGCCCGGACTGAACGGTTGGCCAATCGTCAACGCGCGCAAGTAGAGAGTCCTGGTGGTGGAGGTGGCCAGGCACCCGGGTTGACGCAAGCGGAGTCTACCCCACCATCCCAAGCCACAGCCGACTCGATGGTTCAAGCTCCGTCGGTGGCCGCTCCCCGACCCGCGACGGAAGGAAATGCAAATCCGAGCGTGACTAATCCGCCGACGACGCAAATTGTGGTGATTCTCCGCCCGAAGTCTCGCGGGCAGCAACAATCATCTCTTAATAATGAAAATCAGTAACCGTGGCCGGTCGTCCAAGTTTGATGATTGCAAGTTCCGACTGTGGACCAAGATCCAACCTATTTTAAGCCAACCATGATCGCGATGACCATGATGATCGCTGAGGCAATAAAGAGTTTGATGATCAACGGCCAAATAAACCTAAACCAGCGATCGTAGGGAATACCGGCTATTCCCAAGATTCCCATCAAGACCGGGTTCGTCGGCACGATCATGTTTGTGAAGCCATCGCCAAATTGGAAAGCCAAAACCGTCACTTGTCGCTCGATTCCCACTAGATCACCAATCGGCGCCATGATCGGTATCGTTGCATAGGCTTGCCCGCTGCCCGAAGGAATAAAGAAATTCAACAGGTTTTGTATGAACAGCATGACGATGGCTGCAACTTCCTTGGGCAGATACGTCAAAGGAGTCGAAACGTTATGGACAATCGTGTGGAGCACTTGCCCTTCTTCAAGAATCATACCAATCGATCGGGCAAAACCAATCAACAGTGCCGTACCGGTTAGCCCCGCCGCGCCCTTGATAAACGTCTCAGCGGCATGATTTGCGGACAGGCCACCAACGATCGACGCGAAAATCCCCAGTCCCAAAAACAACGCACACAGTTCAATCAAATACCATTGGTGTACGATCACACCATAGACGAGGAGGACCAAGGTCATGATCATCCCGCCCAGCACCATCGCATGTTTCGGACGAAACAACGGGTATTCGAATGAATCGCCTGAAATATTCACATCCGATTTCACGCCAAACAGCAAACTTCGCGTTGGATCGGCTTGAGTTCTTCGTGCATAGCTCCACAGGTGATGAAACCCAATCAGAACCATCGGCGGACCCATTAGCAAACGGAACCAGAATCCCGACCCCGGCTGCAATCCTGAAATCTCTTGCGCCGGGAACACCGTAAATGGATTCAATACCGCGCAACCGTAGCCCACGGCATACCCGATCACCATTGTCCCGACCGCGACAATCGCATCCAGTTTGAGTGCCGCGCAGAGCACTAACAACACGCCGACAAAGCCGATGTACTCTTCCGCCATACCAAAGGTCGCAGAAAACGTCGCGAACAAGAACATGAGTCCGAACAATAACCAAGTCCACTGCGTTTGGAAAACCCGCAGCAACACGCCAATCGCGGCGTCGATCGCACCGGTCGCTTGCAAGATGGCAATCACACCGCCAAAGATGAACACCGAAAAAATAATGTCTTTAGCATCGGCCATTGCTCGTGGGATTACTGTCAACAATGTCCACACTGGCAATCTCGCGGTCGATTCCAAATACTGGAAAGTGCCGGGCACAACCGCGTCTTTGCCATGACCGGTCGCAGCCATTTCGTACGCGCCGGGCGGAACAAGCCAGGTTGCGAGATACGCCAAGCTCATGATGCCGAACAACAAAACCAAGGTGTGTGGTACGGCAAAAGGCTTCATCTCAGGTTCCCGTCGCTAGGACGTCAACCGGCAAATCGTCGCAAGCGATTCGTTGGAGGCGCGGTAGCCGTCTGTGACTCGAGATGATACAGCATCGAATAGGCATCTTCTACCGTGTCTTCGTAGAAGTCTTTTAACACACTGACCGCTTGGAAACCCAGGCGACGGAAAAATAGCTGGGCCGCCAAATTGGTTTCCCGAACTTCCAGACGTACCTCGGTCCGCTGGCCTTGTCGCAGCTTGCTGACGATCTTGGCAATCATCTGCTGGCCCACGCCGCGGCGACGGACATCCGGTCGAACCGCCAAGTTCAAAACATGAAAATCAGATCGCCCCATTTCGTAGACGATATAGCCGACGACTTCGCCGTCCAATTCCGCAACCATCCCAATGCAATTGCGTTGCTGAAGGCAAGAAATAAAGTCTTCTTGCGACCAAGGAAACTCGAAGCTCGTTGATTCGATATCCAGGACTTCCGGCATATCGCGACGTATCAGCCAACGCACATGCACCTCGATGTCTCGATTCCCTTCGAGCTTCATAGGACTACCTTTCCGCCGCGATTCGTAAACTGACCTATTCCCTCAGGTCGCGGGACCAGTGACCCGCAGGGTCGCAGAATAACAAAAGGCGAAGAAGCTGCCAATACGAACCTGAGCTGTCGACATTCCATTCCGTTCCTGGGTTGGACTTGACTTGAGGCCGGGTCGAACCAATTCCTGTTTACGAATAACCAAAAAGTTGCTACCGTCCGCGCGACAGAAGCTGACGTGTGACTGGAAAAGTTCCAGCCCTTCGCTTTTTGAACCGCCGCGAACTTGGAGCCCGGTCCAAACGTGTTTTTTCGGTCAGAAAACTTCTCCCAACCGCTCCGCCTGCTTTTGTTGACCGCAGGTCTACTGGCGACCGGCTGTCAGCCGCTGGCTGGCACCACGTCACCCGGGTTCGGTTCACGCCTCGGGATGGGACCACAAAACCGAGCCATTGGGAATACCGCCTTTCAAACGGTTGGCTTTGGTGAGTCCGCCTACGGTCGGGTCGCCTACGGCCCCAGTGTTTCGATTCCGGGCCTGATCAGTCCAAATGGAACCACCATTGCTGGCGGCCCAAGTGGTGGGACCACCATTCAATGGGACTTGAACCAAGGCAACCAAGGCAACCCTGCGAACGGCACAAATTCAGCCCCGGTCTCGCTTGACTCCGAATATGCCCAGCAGTTAGCTCGCTTGAATGCCGACAACACCGAGTTGTATCGACAATTGGCAGCAGCGCAGCAGCAACTGAAAGCAACTCAGGACACGAATCTGGCGCTTGAGCAACAGCTGTCGACTCAACGCACACAACTTACTCAGTTCCAACGACTGAACGAAGAAAGCCAACAACGATTGCAAGTCATGCAAGCGTCTGGTCCAAACGGCACCGGGTTTCAAGGCGCCGTCCTACGCGGTAACAACAGTTTGACTCAAAACATGAATCGTCTGCAAGTTCCGGGCACATCGGTGGCTGCCGAAGGAGATGTGGTTCGGGTTACAATTCCCAGCGACACTTTGTTTCAGCCGGGAACCTTTGAGCTTCAACCCAACGCAAGCCTGATCCTCAATCAATTGGCATCGAGTATTCGTCAGTTCTATTCCGGCCAAGTCGTTGGTATCGAAGCGCATTGGGACCCCGCGTCACTGGGGGCGTCCGCCGTCAATCATCATCAACTTACCGCCAGCCAAGCGATGGCACTCATGAAGTATTTGACCGACACTCAGCAACTGCCGACGCAACAATTACTGGTCATGGCGTACGGCAGCAATCGGCCTCGTTTTTCGAACGCCACCCCGCAAGGTCAAGCCGCCAATCGCCGTATCGAGTTGGTCGTCTACCCTGATCGATTCTAATCGCTTATGTCCCACAGCACTCCCAAGCCGAATACATGCAGGCGATGGCTGGTGGCCAGAATTGCTTTCTTGTTGATTTTCGCATGTACTCAGGGCTGCGTCTCCTTGGATAACCCTGCCAGCGTGCAACGCTTGGCGAGGTTCGCCAGCATCGGCACTTCCGAGACCGTTAAGTTAAAACGCGTCCGACCAACGCCGGTCGAGCATGTGAAAAAATTCTTGAATCCACTCCCGCCCGAACCCAGCGCGCGGCAGCAACAGATATTGCGGCGTTACGCGCTGCAAAAACTGTATCAAACCGATCGGCAAGCCGCGATTGATCAACTCTGGGAATTGTCTGAAATCGAGGACAACGCGGATTTGGTCGCTAGTGTTTCCTTGCTGTCGCTGGCGGAAGCCAAGAATCATGACAGATTCTCGCGGGAAGAGGCTGCTTTGGATTGGTACGTAATGTCGCTGGTCAGCGCCAGCAATTATCTCTGGTCGCCCCGTTACGCCTCAACTCGCAATCCGTACGATCCCAATTTTTCCGAAGTGACCGCCGCCTACAACGAATCACTGGAGCATCTGCTACGATTTTTGAAGCAGAATCGCGACTTTCGCTGCGAAAAAACGGAAGTGATCGCGACGCGACTATTCGACCTGAGATTGGAATGTCGCAACTTGGGCAATTGGGACGAGCAGTCTTTCGAGAAATTGGAGTTTGTTTCCGACTTCGACATCCAGGGCTTGACCAACCATCATCGCCAGTACGGGCTGGGGGTCCCATTGATCGCAGTTCGGGCCCAACGTGACGAGCCGATTTCGCCTAGCGATCGGTACTATCCACCGAATCTGACTTTTCCGGTCACCGCGTTTCTCCGCATGCCGCGTGAAACAAAACTGTTCCATACCGACCGACCCCAAATATCTGCGGTCCTAGAGATGATCGATCCCTTGCGCCAATCAACAGTCTGGGTGGACCAAAGCGAGAGCCCGTTGGCAACCGACTTGACGGCACCGTTGGCTTATTACCTCAACGATCCTTTGTACCGTTCCAATTTATTGGCTCATGTCGCCTTGATCAATTCGGACTTGGGCAACGAAGTGCGTGGCCTCTACATGTTAGAGCCTTATGATCCTGCAAAAATTCCGGTTGTGATGGTTCATGGCTTTTGGTCCAGCGCGATTACGTGGACGGAAATGTTCAACGATTTACGCGCCAATCCGATTATCAATCAGCGTTATCAGTTCTGGTTCTACATGTATCCAACGGGTCAACCGTTTTGGGTAAGCGCCAAAGAAATGCGCGAAGACTTGGCGAAACTCCAAACAGACCTCGACCCAGAACGAAAGTCGCTAGCCTTGGATCAAATGGTCTTGGTTGGACATAGCATGGGAGGACTGATTTCGTATTTACAAACCGTTGATAGCGACGATCAAATCTGGCGCTTGCTCAGTGACCAACCGTTCGAAAAACTAACCGGGGATCCGGAAGTGATCGCCGACTTGCGCGAGACGATCTTCTTTACGGCAAACCCCCAAATCAAACGCGTCATCACGTTGGCGATGCCATATCAAGGTAGCGACGTTGCGAATCCGACGACGCGCTGGCTTGGAAGGTCGCTATTCAAATTGCCGCAAATGTTGATCCAAGAGAACAGTGAATTGGTTAAACAGAATCCTGGTCTGTTTCGTAACTCCGAGCTTTTGACGATCGATACCAGTATTGACTCGTTGGCCACCGATTCGCCGTTCTTTGTCGCCTTGGCCAACGTGCGCCCCGCTCCCTGGACGCGATATCACAACGTCTATGGCCGATACCAACCCGCCAATTCCTACGAAAAACTGGAACAGTACATTTGGGGCGAAGGGGACGGAGTCGTTGATGTGGAAAACGCTCAATTCCCGTATGCCCACAGCAACGATGAAGTGGACGGACGTCACATGAAGATCCACCAAGCGTCCAAGAGTATCTGGGTCGTGCGGCAGGCTCTTCTCCAGCATCTGGCAGAGAATGCCGCCTCGCCCCAACGCGAATACCGTTCGTCGGCACCCTATCAACTTGCGGAAATTCCGGCTCTTCCGTCGACAACGCCGCAACCCATGTTAAAATCCAGTTCGAGCTCGTCCGGTGCGCGGTCCGAATCGGTAGAAACAACGGCTATGGAAACGGTGCGACCCGCGAATTTTGAGACCGAACCCCGCGCGGCGGCCGAAGCTATTCTTGAAAAGCGGTCGGGTCGATTCTTGCCGGCGATTCCTCCCAGCGTGAGATGACCGGAAACTCCTTTGAGCGCGGAAACTGAATTCGAAGTCATGGTGGTCGGAGCGGGGCCCGCCGGATTATTGGCGGCCATTCGCAGCGCTGAACTGGGGCGACGAACTTTGTTGGTCGAGCGCAATCGCAAGTTAGGGGTCAAGATTCTGATGTCGGGCGGGACGCGATGCAACGTAACGCACCAAACAGACCGGCAAGGAATTGTCCCAGCCTTTGGAGAAAATGGCAAGTTCTTGCATTCGGCATTGACCCGTTTCTCTCCCGCGGATGTCGTCGCAATGTTGGCCGCCGAAGGAGTCGGAATCAAAACCGAACCAAACGGCAAGATATTCCCGGCTTCGGATCGTGCGTTGGATGTGCAACAGGCCTTGATTCGCCGCTTGGAGCGTTCGAGTTGCGTGGTCCAAAATTCATTTCGCGTCCGCGAGATCGAGCGCCGGACCGAGGGCTTTTCGATCGTTGGCGATACGGAAAAATTCTGCGGCACACGTCTGATTTTGGCGACCGGCGGCCAGTCGTACCCTGGCTGCGGGACTACCGGCGACGGATATCGCTGGGCGGCAAATTTGGGGCACACGGTTATTCCACCCCATCCCGCCCTTGTGCCGCTCAGATCAGAAGCATCGTGGTTGCCAACGTTATCCGGAATCGCACTCCAAGATGTGCAAGTTTTTGTCGTGCGACTCGACCAATTACCCCCCGAGTCGGACTATCTGGGACGTTTGTCTGTGATCCGCAAAAAGAACTTGCAGAATCGCCGAGCACCGATGTTGTTCACGCACGTTGGCTTGTCTGGCCCGGCTCCCATGGACGTTTCCAAGTCATTTTCCGCGGCAGCTGATCTTTCGGCGCTCCGCTGCGTTATCGATCTACTCCCACAATGGGACGCGAAAGAGCTCGAGCGCCGCTTCGAGATTTCGCAACGCGAACATAGCAAGAAACAAGTGGCTAGAATGTGCCAACAAGTCTTAGCGGAAACGGAAGTCCCCATGCGTTTGATCGAAGTCCTGTTGAACTTGGGACAAATCGATGGCCACAAAACTGCGGGAGAATTCAGTCGCGTCGATACCCAACGGATGATCGCGCTGCTCAAATCGTTGGCGGTCCCAATTCATGGAACACTCGGATTTGAAAAAGCAGAGGTGACGACGGGCGGCGTCAAATTGTCAGAAGTTGATTCGAAAACAATGGCCAGTAAGCTCGTGCCAAATCTTTACTTGGCTGGCGAGATCCTCGACCTTGATGGATGGATTGGCGGTTACAACTTTACCGCGGCTTTCGCCACCGGCTGGGTCGCAGGTGAGGTGTCCTGAACTTTACCGCGCTAATTCAAAAGAGCACAACGAACTGGTCGGTGTCTCCAGCGGAGCTGCCGAGCGTCCCAGCTCCGATGCTCGTTTCGCAATCGCCACGAAATCCGGCCGCTGGGTGGCATCTTCCGCGGGTTGCCCGAACACCACTTCGCCACGAGACACGACAAACACGCCGGGCAGAAAGAAACTATCCCCCTCCAATTTCCCCACGCCATGTCCGCCGAAGATCCCATGGCGGATGCCGCGCCACAATACCCTCCAAGAAAACAATTGGCCGAATCTTCCCCGTTGTAGACCAAAGCCACGGTAGATGACACAGAACGGATCGCTGATGTGATGCCAGTACTCCACGTTGTACTTCGACAAAATCGTGGTTCCATCCATCGGGCTACCCATGTGCACGACGACCACGTGAATTGGCAATGCGTCTAATTCGCTGCGAACATCACCCAGATCGGCCATCACCCGGCGGCAAAACGTACATCCACTGTGCCGCAAAAACACAACCATGGTCGGCTTTTCGAAAGACAGACTTTCCAGACTGTGGCCTCGATGCGACCGACTTTGCCGCAACAGTTGAGAAAGCTCCGGGACAAACACCGCCCTCCCCCGCTCCGAATGCCAACGAAACGCTTGGTACAAAATCGCCCCAAACGGCCCCAGCCAAATCAGGTCGTTGAAAACATTGATCACCCCAAACGCCAAGGGCAATTGGCCGGAACCCCAGGCATACAGAAACCCAACCGGTCCAAAGAACTTGCCCAAAAAGCCAACCAATACGATTGGCCAATGAGCCACGGGATTTCGGGCCGCAATCAAATAGCCCAGCCCGTAAACACCCACAATCATGCCAACGGCCTGCCAAACAGCCGGATAATTCACCAGCGGCAATCCCAGAATCTGGAACATTGAGGCCGGGAAAAACACGACCCAAGCTCCCCAGACCAGGTTATAGAGGCCGGCGGCCACCAGAACGGCCGACATCCAGCGAGACTTTTCCATGTTCGTAATTGTTTGAAAGGAGGGCAATACCATTGGACCCGGACCCCGGACCCACCAAAATTCGAGGTTTTCTGGTCAACGTCCCAACCGTTCGACGCCGGGCAAATTAACCAAAGCTCCGGCAATCCGTTGGTTAATCTGGGTTTATTGCAGATTTCGAACAATCTCAAAAAATTCTTACCCAATTCGAGCCGCAAACTCCGGCATTTACCATTTCAACCCCGATAATCGGAAGTATCCAGTGCCTCGCGGAACTCCTCAATCAGGTCACTGTCCTGGTGGTGTTCCTTAAGCAATTTGTAAGCGAACCGCGCACCGGCCAATCGATCGGCTTCGATACACCAAAAGATCACAGTAGCCAACGCTTCCTCATCATAGTCAAGTTCGCGAAGGAACGGGTCCAGCTCCGCTACTTTGTTCGGTGGCAAAGCCGCCGCCAGACTTGCCAAACAGCCGGTCGATTCCGGCCAATCCTGCAATCCCAGTCGAGCCTGCTGCTCGGCTTTTTCCCACTCTCCCAAGGCCAAATACGCATCGGCAATCGACTCGTGGACACTTACATCATATCCCAACGAATCGCCTAATTTCTTGTACGATTCAATCGCCGCTTCGAATCGTTCTTGGGCCGACAAAATATCCCCGCGCAATCCGTACAAAATCGGCGATTCGACCGGCATCTTCTCCAATTGCTTCAAATCATCGAGGGCTTCGGGCAACTCGTCCAGTTGCATCAAGGCCATCGCTCGGATCAGTAATCCGAATCGTTTGATGTCCTCAGGGTATTCATCGTCCAAAACTTCATCCGCGACTTCAATCAATTGCTCCATGTCTTCCTCATCCAACTGCCCAGACGCTAACGAGTTGACCTTGATCGACAATTCTTGAATCGCCGCCAATAAAGCCGGTCGATCCTTTGCAAACGAGAACCCAGTTCCCAACATGGTGGAAACTCGCAAGTTAAAGTCGACGATCTCAAAGTCGTAGATCTGCCATGATTCCTCTTCACGCTTTAGCCACCACCGAACGGTATGGGTCGGCTCGATCGAGTCATAGTGACGCGCCAGAAGAACAACGCGCTGTTCATCCAATTGCTCGAACCGCACCCACTTGGCTTCCACCCAAGCTAAATCCGAGAAAGTACGGAATTGGGAACGCAAACCAGTTTCCAATAACTTGCGAAATTCCGCCAGCTCTGCTTCACTCCCCGAAACTAGTTGACGCTCCACCAGCACGTCAAACATCGCCGCAACCGAGAACTTCCGTCCAATGCGGCGGCTGCTTCCCGACTGCAACGCATTATTCAGCTCCTCCATGGCCAAACGAACATCCTCCGGCACAGACACATCGACCGAGTGTTTTGTTTTCGACGGATCGAGGGCGGGGGGCGTCGGTTCTGGCGAATTCGTAGTTTCCCCCCCTTTCGATTCCTGAACCGGTGGCGTTGACTCCTGAACGGGTGGCGTTGACTCCTGGACGGGTGGCGATTCTTGACCAAACAATGGCGACACCAGGGTCGCACAGGCCAAACCAATACCGATCCATAGTCGCTGAAATAGGCGATTCATGAAACTAACCCTTCCACTTCACAAAACCTTCGATCGCCTGATATTGGGCCAATCCCAATCGATCATACATATTGGCAGTGGCAGCGTTGCGAGCTTCCGCGCGTTGCCAAAACTCGCGGGCATCAGACCCCGGAAACAACGCGCGATCTTTCTGTGATTCGTGTTTGAAAATGGCTTCCCGCTTCCGATCAACTTCTTGAGGACTCAACGGTACCGCCATTTCAATTTCATGGGCTGGCCATTCCTGCCAAGCCCCGCGATACAACCAGACTTCACATTGTGACCACCAATCGTCGCTCTGCACGACTCGGCAAGCTCGGAACAGCACATCCAAGCAAGTTCGATGCGTCCCATGCGGATCGCTTAAATCTCCAGCCGCATAAATCTGATGCGGTTTTACTTGGCGCAGCAAACGAACGGTTAACTCCACATCCACGTCACTGATCGGTTTTTTTCTCACGAGGCCGGTTTGGTAAAAAGGCAAGTCCATGAAGTGGAGACGCTCTTCCGGAACGCCGCAAACTTCGGCCCCCGCTGCGGCCTCCCCGCGCCGAATCAGACCTTTCAACATTTGAACTTCTGCCGTATCCGTTTGCCCAGCACGCTTCTCTTCGAGGAACCCCTTGATCTTGCGCGTCAGCTGATGAACTTCCTCACTGGCGACACCAAAAGTGTCACAGAAATCCGCTGCGAACTTGGCAAACCGCCATGCATCATCATCGAATACCGCGATGTTCCCGGACACTTGGTACGCGATATGAACTTCGTGTCCCTGATCCGCCAAACGAGTCAACGTTCCCCCCATCGAAATCACGTCGTCATCCGGATGCGGCGAAAACACGATGACGCGTTTCGGGAAAGTCACATTCGGCGTATTCGGCTTGCCCGCCGGCCAACCCGTGATCGTACTCTGCAATTGACGGAAGACCTGCAAATTGATTTCATACGCCGAACCATACTCGGCCAATAAATCCTGCAAATGATGTTCGTTGTAGTCGCTGTCTTTGAGCATCAGCACCGGCCGTCCCACCAACTGCGACAGCCAGATCACCGCTCGGCGGACCATGACTTTATCCCACTTCACATCCCCCAAAATCCAGGGCGTTTGGATTTGAGTCAAACCAGCGGCCGCCGCTTCGTCCAACATGAAGGTGGTGCGTGAATGATTCTGCAAAAATGTCGCAGGAACTTGATGTGAAACCTCGCCCTCGATCGTCCGCGCAACGATTTTGGACTTCCCTTCGCCAAACGCCAAAATGATGATCCGGCGGGCCTGAAGAATTGTGCCTACTCCCATGGTGACGGCCCGACGAGGTACATTTTCGACACCGAAAAAGTCACTCGCCGCATCAATCCTCGTCATGCCGTCCAGTGTGATGAGTCGCGTCTTCGAATCCGTACCGGAACCGGGCTCATTGAAGCCAATGTGACCCGTCCGACCAATCCCCAACAACTGCAAGTCGATTCCACCAGCTTGTCCGATCCGCTGTTCGTACTGCTGGCAGTAATCCGTGATCTGTTCAATCGCGATCGTACCATCCGGTATATGAACCTGTTCCGCCGGGATGTCGATATGATTGAATAGGTGCTCGTGCATGAAGCGGTGGTAACTCTGTAAACAGTCCGGCTTCATCGGATAGTATTCGTCCAAATTAAACGTCACGACATTGGCAAACGACAATCCCTCCTCACGATGCATACGCACCAACTGCGCGTAGACATCAACCGGGGACGACCCGGTCGCCAAGCCCAGAACGCATTTCCGACCCTCGGCAGCTCTTTCACGAATCAAATCGGCAATCTGCCGAGCTACTTGATAACTGACCTGACGTGATTCCGAGTAAATCTCGTACGGGATTCGGACCGGTCCGCCGGCCATCTGCGTCACAAGCGGAGGTTGGTTGAGGTCAATCGCGGTCGCCGTAGCCATTCTGCTATCCTTAAAGTTTGGAGATACGATCCTGAACGAATTGTCACGCACTTTGATCGATCATGTCAAGCACGGCTTCCCGTTCAACTTGACTCAAACCACGTTTGACTCCATTCATACAACCATGGATGGACCCAAGGGTTTGTGCCGGAATAAAGAGCGGACCCGGCACTAAGGGCCAACAAAACCCAGGCCACAGTCAAGCCCACCCCAGAACGACGAAGTTGGTTGATCGCTGGGACCAGCATCAAGACCCAGAACGGCGTGATCCAAAAAACCCATCGCAGAGCACTGGCTTGGCCACCGTAATTGCGATCCAATTCGGTACGAGTCAAATAAAATCCGATGACAACCACCGACAGCCCCAACACCATCATTGCGATGGTTCGCCATTGGCCGCCGTGTTTCAGCGCCAACAGAATTCCCCAACACGACACAAGCCACATCGGGGTTAACGAAAAGATGCCGTGATGACCAATCAAACAATGAAACGCGTACCATCCGGGGGAGGACTCGCCGATATCGACACCCGCCCGGCGCCCATCATGCCAGTAGCTTCCAGGGAAATCATACCAATTGGCCCATTGCCGAATTTCAATCGAATCCGCTCCCTTCCGTTGCACAACCGCCAATCCTTGCCATTGGTCCGGACGGTAAGGCCCCAGGAAATAATTTCGAATGACCCACCGACGCTCGACTTGGCTCGACAATTCGTATTGATTGTCCTCGATCCAAGTTTCTGGTCCCAGTTCAAAGCCCCACCGACTTGAATGACGATTCAATTGCCGACGCATCTCTGTCGGCATCAACCCCGGTTCCAAGTCTTCCGCAAAGTCCATCGGCAAGGTCAGCGCCACAGGGCCATCGCTTCGAAAACTATAGGGCATTCGCAACGTCCGATGAGCAATCAAGTTGGTCCCGAAGTAAGCCAGGCCGACCACCAAGATCGCAGGCAACATCCACCGGATCGCACGTTCCGGACTAAACCACAGCCCAATCGCAACGACCCCCGCCGTCCAAGCCAAGGCCGGCAACTCATTGGCAAATGCCATTCCGCCACCCAACCCCAAGATTACATACCAAAACCCCGACGCGAAGGGTGCCCGCTGAATCGCGCAAATCGCAAACAAACTCCAGTAAACCGCGATCACGGCAAAGTGATGATTGTTGAGCGTGACCGCAAACGTTGTTACGAACGTTCCCCAACAAGCCGCCGCAAAGGCATAAAACCTTGCCGCATCCGTTGCCAATGGCCATCGATCCAAAAACCAAGCCAACACGCCGAACGTGACGACTAAAGGAATAATCTGGCAGAGCAGCAACAACCAGCGCACGGCCAAAAACAGACTGGCCTCCATATCCAACCAGCCGACTTGGTTCAAACTGGCATAAACTCCCGCAATCATTGTTGCTAGGAGCGGAGGTTTGCTAGAGTATTCGTGCAATCGTCCATCAGGACCTTCGTGAACCACTTTATCAATGGTATTCCAGTGGCGTGCTAAGTCCGGGTCTTTGGTGTAAGGATCAATCGCGTAACTTCCGGTTTCTACCAACGCGCGAACCGTGACCCATCGACTGCGGTCATTCGCGCTTAACATCGGACTCCATTCTTCCCCCACTTGACGCTGGGTCCAACCAAGACGCACCACCATGCACGAAAACGACGACACCAACAGCAACGTGTAGACCATGAAACGCACATAGCCCGGCACCCGGGTGGGGTCCGAGGCAGGCAAACGATTCGCAACTTCCTTTTCACTCACGAGATGTTGACTCCGACATAGTACAGCGCGCCCGCCACAACGCTGCACAAGAGCGTCGTGATCAATCCAACTTTATACCGGAAAATGGCCCCGAACGCACAAGTCGCAATCACCGCTGCCGCCGGATCAAACGAACTCCAAACAGGCACTAGCAAATAAAATCCATACCCGCTGACTTCACTCACTTTAGCAAACAGCGTATTCAGCGAAAACCAAATCGCTAAACTGACGATGACTCCAACCACCGCTGCCGAAATTGCTGACATGATTCCGTTCATCTTTTCGTTGCCACGCAGTCTTTCGATGTAGGGAGCACCCGCAAAAACCCACAGAAAACAAGGGGCAAACGTGACCCAGGTCGTAACGATCGAACCCACAATCGCCGCCGTCAATGGGTGCAGCGATCCAGGATTCCGATAGGCGCCTAGATAACCAACAAACTGCACGACCTGAATCAATGGCCCGGGCGTGCTTTCGGCCATGCCCATCCCATCCAGCATCTCGCCAGGTTCTAGCCAGCGATAAGTCTCGACACACTCTTGAGCAATGTAAGCCAATACCGAATAGGCCCCGCCAAAGGTCACCATCGCTGCTTTGCTGAAGAACAACGCCTCCTGAACGAAGATGCTGTCGGCCCCAAAACAGACTGCGAGCATCCCGATGGGTAGCCACCAAACAGCAAGCCACCCGCAGACGACACCGGTCGTCCCCAGCCAACTCGGTGCGGGTGCTACCGCCGAGTTCAACGCCGCTTCGCTTTCCACGTCCAAGATTGGTTGTCGAGCCGTTGCATGTCCAGCCAACTTCCAATTCTCTGGCCAAATTCGCACCGCGACCAATCCAAATAATCCAGCCGCCAATATGATCACCGGAAACGGAATTTTGAACACCAAAATACAGATAAACGCCAGCATCGCGATCGCAACCTTGTGTTTGTTTTGCAACGATCGCTGACCAACACGCAGGGCAGCCATGATCACCACCGCAATGATCGCCGGCTTCAAACCATAAAGCAGGCCCTGCACGATGGTCACTTCGCGAAAGAAGGTGTAAAGGATACTCAAAGCGAGTATGCTCAAGAACCCTGGCAAGATAAACAATGTCCCGGCCACAATGCCGCCCCAGGTTCGATGCAGCAACCAACCAATGTACACCGAAAGTTGTTGCGCCTCAGGCCCGGGAAGCAACATGCAGTAGTTGAGCGCATGCAAGAACTGAGATTCGGAGATCCACTTTTTTTCTTCGACCAGGATTCGATGCATGACCGCGATTTGGCCCGCCGGACCACCAAAGCTCAACATCGCCACACGACACCAAACCCAAAACGCTTCAACAAACGAAACTTTTGGCATCATCAAGAGTCGTCCCCGGGTTCCAGGATTCCCGCCTTGACTTGTTCGAGTGCTCGCTCGGCCAATTTGGTAACGATAGACTTTTGATCGCGTTGGATGGCGACGCCCTCCAATGACTTCAAAATTCGGATCGCGCTTCGAGGTCGGCCTAATTCCAGCAATACATGGGTCCAACTCAAGCGCAGGGGAACCGTCATTTGATCCGGGAAGTCAGTTTTGAAGATATGGAGGTAGCGATTGGCTTCCGCCCATTGCTGTTGTTTGGTGTAACTTTGAATCAACTTCCGCAGTAGTTCGGAGTCCCACTTCGCGTAGCGATTATTGGCCAACAACACCGACATCCACTGGTGCAATTCGGCAAACTGCCCTTCACTCGCCATACGAATCAAGTTCGGCAACGCTTCGTCCCACTCGACTTGCTCTTGCTGAGCTAGCTCAGCTTGAACCTCGGCTTCCGATTTCGGATTCAATTCAACTTCATGGGCCACAAACTTTTTCTCGAAGACCCGTTCGATCAAATTGACCCCCTGCTCGGGAACAATCCCAGACATGGTCAAGAAAACTGCAAACAGGAGGCCGACCAAGAACCCCGTAAAGTGAATCAAATCGAAAGGACCTCCGGTAGATCCCAAGACAACAGCCACCGCCGCCAAGTACACCCCGGCGATGGTCATGATGCTGATCGAGAACCTTTTCCAATAAAATATCAAGTGCAGCAAGAATGAAAGTTTGCGGTCGTAGGCATAGATCAAAGCCACCACGATCAACGCAAAATTCAGCGCTGTTAATCCATTCATATTGCCTTGAAGCGGGACATCTTTGGCTTCCATCCAGAAAAAGAAAACTTGACTCGTCAAAGCATGCGACAAAGCGACGACGAAAACTGACCCGGCGAACTTCCCAAAACCGAATCGACTCTCCAAGACCAAACCCAGCAGCCAGAAAAACATCACATTCAATAAGAACAACGCAAGATTATCGTGGACCAACGGAGCGGTGATCCAAGTCATGGGCCGAACGGTCTCGTAGTCCAAACTACATTCGTCGCGAAAGACTCGACTGCGCAGACCCACAATTGAAAACGCGATCACCAGCAAGCCAAACGCATGCACAAACATGGGCCGATAGTGCGACGCACCAACTGGACCCAGTGGGATGACGATCATATCCGAGCCTAGTGACTTTCCCATGACGCCGAGGATCGCTCGAACGCGGTGATCCATCGATCCATCACGATCTGAAGTTCGTCCAAAGAGATGCAGGGCGGTGGCATCAGTATAACCACATCACCGATCGGACGAATGATCAATCCCAAGTCACGCGCGTGCCCAGCCACCACATAGCCTGGGCGTTCGCTAAAGTGAAATCGTTCGCCCGTCCGGCGGTCCCGCACCACAGTTACGCCGACCATCAAGCCACGTTGGCGAATTTGGCCGACGTGCGGATGGTCCTGCAGCTCTCGCAATCGTTTTTGCACTAACTCGATCTTCGGTGGCAAACTCTGAATCAGCCTCGGCATGAGGTCCAAACTGGCCAAACTGACCGCGCAAGCCAAGGGATTACCCGCAAACGAATGCCCGTGATATAGCGTTCTCTGTTCGGCAATCTCCCCCAAGAACGCGGCATAAATCGTTTCGGTCGAGAGTGTCGCGGCAATCGGCAAATAACCGCCCGACAACCCTTTGCCGAGGCACAGAATGTCCGGAGTGACCTGCTCGCGTGTGCAGGCGAACCAATCGCCAACGTGACCGAATCCGGTCGCGACCTCGTCCACAATCAACAGCACTTGATGACGCTCGCAGATCTTTTTTAATAGCCGCAAGAACCCTGGCGGGGCCGGCAAGATTCCGCCCGCCCCTTGAACGGGCTCAATAATCACTGCCGCAATCTGATCCGCTTGACTCGCCAACAAAGCTTCTAAATCTTTCCCGTACTCCGGATCACATTCTCGTCCCAGGTCCGGAAAGGACTCATCCGCACAGACCGGATACGGAAGTTGATGATTGTGGGGCAGTAGCGACAGAAACGGCGAATGAAAATGTTCGCTCGGAGCCACGGCCATCGCGCCCATCGTGTCGCCATGATAGTTATTATGAAATCCAACGATCTGCCGCTTGTTTGGTCGCCCCAAGTTGAACCAGTATTGGATCGCGGTCTTTACGGCGATTTCAACTGCCGTGGCTCCGCAATCCGAAAAATGACACCGAGTTAAACCGGGTGGCACGACTTCGACTAGTCGCTTGGCGAGAATGGTCGCCGGCACGTTGGCTTGGCCCAACAATGTCGAATGGGCGACTTTCTCCAATTGTCGTTGAATCGCCACATTGAGGTACGGATGTCGATGACCGTGAATGTTGAGCCAAATCGAGGAGCACCCGTCGAAGTACCATCGTCCATCCGTGGCTTGCAATTGCACACCACGACCTTGCACGATCATCAACGGGTCCGACTCCAAATACTGCCGCATCGGCGTGAATGGATGCCAAGAATGGTCGGCGTCCCATTGTTGAAGTAACGCTGCGTCAATCGCCTTTCCATGAACCGGGTCGATCGCTTCGCCAATGCGTTGGTCTTCTTCCATTATTGAACCCCCGCGACTTGCAGCTGCCGAAACGCCTCGAAAGCCGCCACGCCCACCGAACAGGACAAATTCAAACTGCGAACTTGCGGTCGGATGGGAATCCTTAATTTTCGACCCGGATACTGTTCCAAAATCTCCGGAGGCAACCCTGCCGTTTCTTTGCCGAAAACCAATACATCACCTTTTTGAAACTTCGCAGCGGTGTAACATTGGTCTGCCTTTTTCGTAAACAGCCACAATCGCGGCGATGAAAAATGTTTCAACAACTCGTCCCAATCGTCGACGACTTGCCACTGCAAATATGGCCAATAATCCAAACCCGCTCGGCGAACTGCCTTTTCACTAAGATCGAATCCCAACGGACGAACGAGCCAAAGTTTCGCGCCCAAGGCCACGCACGTTCTTCCCACGTTTCCAGTATTGGGAGGAATCTCCGGTTGGTGCAACACAATGTGCAAACACGGATCGTATAGTGCAGCCTCAGCCGGATCAGAGGCGGAACGTTCGGTTGGCTCACTCATCGAAAATCATACGCTCCAAGTTCAACCATCAGGAGCCGACACTCGACTCAATTTAATGTTGCGGTTCGCTCCGCGGTCCAATGTGGGGGCATCGCAAAAGCCACAACCACTCTTTATCCCAGCCACTCCCCACCCGCCCCTGGCCGAAGAGCAGGGATTTTATAGGATATCTCAGCCGCATGAGAAGGTCACGAACTTCCGCAGCTCGGTGAAACGATACTTTTGCGAGTCAAATAAAATGTCTCAAGTATTCAGAATTGGCATTGTGACGGTTTCGGACCGAGCGTTCCGAGGCGAATACGAAGATCGCAGCGGCCCCGCGATTCAATCATACTTGACCGAGACCTTAGCTTCGCCGTACGAAATTCATGTTCGATTGGTGAACGACCAACAATGGCGAATTGTTGATGCGCTCTGCGAGTTGGTCGATCGGGTCGGGTGTCACTTCGTTGTGACCACCGGAGGAACCGGGCCCGCGCCGCGGGATGTAACCCCGGAAGCCACGACACAGGTCTGCAGTCGCCTATTGCCTGGTTTTGGGGAGCAGATGCGACGAGCCAGTCTTGCGAAGGTGCCCACCGCCATTCTATCGCGACAGGTCGCCGGCGTCCGCGATCAAGCCTTCATTTTGAATTTACCCGGATCGCCGAAAGCCATCGCCGAATGTCTCGACGCCGTCTTCCCAGCAATTCCCGACTGCATCGAACACGTCGGCGGCCCCCGCATCGAAATCCGCCCCGAAAAATTCCAAGTCTATCGGCCGCACGATTAGTTTGGCTGTTTCACACAGCTAGTTTGGCTGTTTCACACAGCTAGTTTGGCTGTTTCACACAGCGAGATAATCGAGGTAATGGAGGCGTCGAACTTCCCTCGGCTGGGTCAATTAATCGATCGCTCGAACCGCTTCAATCAGTTTGGGGCAGCCGGCTTGCATCATGTCTAGGACGTACTCGAATCCGTCGTCGCCGCCGTAGTAAGGGTCGGGCACGTCGGTCGGCCACGTTTGATCCAGGAACTTGCTGAACAAACAGACATTGGCACGCGGTGAGGGATGGAGTCGCTGGAGATCGGCCAAGTTCTCGCGATCCATCGCAATGACCCAATCGAATCGATCCAAGTCCGCTTTCGTCACTTGCCGCGCACGACTGGGGAGCGGCACGTCGCGTTTCGCCGCCGCCTGCCTCATTCTTGCATCCGCGGGCTTGCCAATGTGATAGCCCATCGTTCCCGCCGAATCGACTTCAATTTCGTCCAACAGTTTTTGTTGCTCCAACAACTTCAATAGCACGCCCTCGCCCGCTGGCGAGCGACAGATGTTGCCGAGACAAACAAATAAAACAGACTTCTTGCTCGTCATGCAAATGCTCCAACGAAAAAAGGACGTCAGGCCCAAGCGGTCAAGACGTCCCGGTTCATTCACTCGAAATCAACGCACGGCTACGCCGAGTTCTTCAAGAAGGACTGCAGCGCGCCCGAGCGGATCGGGTTTTGCAACTTTTGGACTGCTTTCGCTTCGATCTGTCGCACTCGTTCGCGCGTGACTTTAAAGATTCGACCAACCTCCTCCAAAGTGTACGCGTAACCGTCGCCCAAACCGTAACGCAAGCGAATGATCTCACGTTCACGAAACGTCAAAGTTTTGAGCAAACTTTCGATCTTCTGGCGCAACAAGCCATTCGATACCTTCCGCAGAGGATTCTCTGTAGTCGAGTCCTCCAAGAACTCACCAAAGTTGCAATCTTCCTCGTTGCCCACCGGTCGATCCAAGCTGATCGGTGCTCGCCCAATGTCCAGCACACGTCGAACTTCTTCGACATCCAGTTGCGCGACCGCGGCAACCTCTTCGGGAGTGGGAAATCGTAAATTCTTCTGCAGCAGCTCGCGTTGAATATTCCGCAACCGTGTCAAAACGTCAATCATGTGAACCGGAATACGAATGGTACGTGCTTGGTCCGCAATGGCTCGCGTGATCGCTTGCCGAATCCACCAGGTCGCATAAGTGGAAAACTTGAAGCCGCGACGATACTCGTACTTCTCTACCGCGCGAATCAAACCAGTGTTGCCTTCTTGAATCAAGTCCAAAAAGCTCATTCCACGGTTGCGATACTTCTTGGCGATCGACACCACCAAGCGCAAGTTCCCACTCGACAAACGCCGCTTCGATTCCTCAAACGATTCGTAGTAACGTTGCCCGAGTTCCACGCGTTGCGTCAGGCTTTCTGGGCTCTCGCCGGTTTCCAACACCAAGCGCCGCAATTCATGCCGCAGGGTCACGCGGCGAGTTTCGTCTAACGCTCCCGTGCGTTGAAGTTGAGCGCGCAGATCGTTCATTCTGCGAGCCAAATCAGCCATCTGTTGCAACAGAGGTTGAACGCGTCGCGTTCTCAAACTGAGTTCTTCCACCAACAACAACAGCTTTTGCTTGCGGCGAAAATAACGTTGCCGAGCCGCCTTTTTATCCGCCATGGACACGCTTTTGCGAATCATGAGGATAAAATCTTGACGATTTGCGGCGATCAATCGATCGATGGTTCGCAAGTTGTGCGGCATGCGCGCCGAGATTTGCTCTTTCGTCAATTGCTCCGTTAACGAGACTTTGATGGTTCGATCGAACGGCAATTCCCCTTGATGCACTTTCTTCAGCGTATCGACGGTGGCGCGCATCGCATAATCGCAGCTTAAAATTTGGCGGCGAAATTGCTTGCGAGTGATTTCGATGCGTTTAGCCAAGCCGATCTCTTCTTCGCGCGACAACAGTGGAATTTCGGCCATCTGAGCCAAGTACATGCGGATCGGATCCGTCGTGTTCTTCGAAATGTTCTCGATCTTGAGAGATGCCAAGTCTTCAGCGGCATCCACGAGATCTTGCTCCGATGGACCATCGGTCTCTTCTTCGGCACTAATCGTGGGCTGATCTTGCAAATGGATACCATGTTGCTCCAAGGCCACCATGAGGCGATTCAATCGCACCGAATCGTTGGCTTCGTCAGGCAAGTATTCCGTTACCTGATCGTAGGTTAGATAACCTTGCTCCTTACCACGCTCAATCAACTTAAGCAGCTCGGTTGAATGATTAAAATTGTCAATTTGACTGGTAGCTTCCATGCGTTTCTCCTGCGACTTCCTTGTGCGGGATTGAAGTATTACTGGGTATGAATTTGCGGTGAGCTTGCGGCCTGTTGTCAAGCCAAACCCACCGTCACGGGTCGATATCGTTCGGCTCGGCTTTACTTACCGTCGGGGGACGATTGAATGCCTTGCCGCTGGCGTTCCATTTGGATCAAGGCTTGAAGCTGGGCCAATTCCTGATCCTCATTCAAAGTTGTTTCCTCCAATTGAGCTCGAGTTTGACGTTGGCTGGCCTTCACCTCCTCGCGATAGAACCATTCCAACACCGTGGACAAGCGATCTTCGACAGTAACGCTTGAACGTGTATTCTTTTCCTGGGCCAGTTCGTCCAACGAGACCAGTATGTTTTGCAAGTCTGGGTCATCGGTCCGATTCGAAATCTGGGCGAAATCCGCAGCGACGCCGTCTTCATAACAACCGCAGTACAGTGCGTACACGGACTGGGATGTTCGATCGGAAAACCATTCCAACGGCACTCGCTCCACGATCAACTCCAAGAAGTCTGGCTGGAGCAGCAAGAGCTCCAATACTTCGAGGCGTTTCCAATCCCACTTGCGCGGATCCAACCACGAAACGGTTGCTTGCTCGGTATTCGCAACATCACTGCGCGGCTCGTCGCCGGAAGACCATCTGCGTTGCTGTTGGTCGCGACTGCTGCGGAGCTCGTTCAGACGTTGCGTCAGCGACCAAGGTTCAACTTGAAACCGACTGGCCAACCGCGCCAATAGCTGTTGTTCCCGCAAATTCCGCTCGCCGCGCGCCATCACGACGCTGCGCGGCGTTTGCGCGATCGTGTTCAGAATATTGCTAACGGCTTGATTCGCTCGCTGCGTATCGCGCAAGGGATCAAAGCCAGTCGTCTCCACACGAATCTTGTATTCCAAGGCATCTTCGGCACGATCCAAGAGCTCAACAAAATGGGTGGCCGAATACTTCAGTAGATAGTCGCAAGGATCAAGTCCCTCCGGCGGAATCATGATCCGCAAATCCAGATCTTCAGCCACGAACAGGTTCAAAATATCGTTCGTTCGTCGAATGCCTGCTTCGTCACCGTCCAACACCAAGGTCACCCGGTCTGCAAAACGGCGTATCAAGCGGATATGCCGCTCGTTCAAGGCGGTTCCCTGCACCGCCACGACGTTTTGCAATCCGGCCTGCCAAGCCATCATCACATCCGTGTAGCCTTCCACGATGACCAAGTGCCGTGATTTTTCGACGGCGCCGCGCACCAGATTCAAACCGAACAGATGATCACTCTTCGTGTAAATCGAAGTTTCCGGACCATTGATGTACTTGGCCGCATGACGGCCCATCGCTTCTTCACGTTCCGCGATTTCCGGCAAGACCCGCCCCCCCAAACTGATCGCGCGATTCTGCACGTCGAAGATCGGGAAAATCAGCCGCCCGCGATAGAAGTCGTAAAAGCCCCCGTTTTCACGCGCTTGGGCCAAGCCAATTTCTTTGAGAATCGTCGGCGCATGGCCCGCCGCATTCGCCCGCTCCAATAACCACGACCATTGCTCGGGAGCAAAGCCAATTCGAAACGCCTCAACCGCCGGTGGTAACAAACCCCGCTGTCGTAGGTACGCCCGCGCCGGCTCCGCCTCCTCACTGTGCAACAAATGCTGATGATAGAGATCAGCCGCCCATTGCATTGCCTGAAACAGCGAGTTCTTCTGGTCTCGATTCAGGCCACCCTTCTTACTGGTCAACGCTTCAATTGGAATACCAGCCTTGTCGGCCAACAATCGCAAAGCGGCGGGGAAATCAAGATTCTCCCGCTTCATCAAGAAGCTGAATACGTCGCCACCAACATTACACACCCAGCACTTCCAACTCTGCCGGGCCGGATTCACCTGCAAACTGGGACGACGATCATCATGCCACGGGCAACGTGTGACCCAATTACGACCCTGGCGGCGCATTTCCCCGTAGCCACCGATCAAGTCAACGATATCGGTCGCTTGGCGGACGCGTTCTTTAACTTCGAAATGTTCCGTCAGTGATCCTCGAACCACTCACGCCTCCATTAGTCCAGTCGCCACGCGAGCTTGTCGTAACTAACTCAACCAAGTTAGTCCAAGCTCCCTACATCTTGCGAGGCCACCAGCGGAGGCGCTCGTCCTTGAGTATCCCAACCACTTTCGAACTTCAAATTGCTCTTGCCGGTGAAGAAATCTTTTGAGATAAGCCGTTCCAACAACCTATTCAAAAGCTTCGCTCCTCACCCAAGGGAGCAACCACGAATATTTCGCAGCAGCATGCGCCATCCCTGGCGAAGTGAAAGAATTTTACAAACTTTCGAACTTTTCATTCAAGTTCAATCCGCCGATTGCCGGGATGAAACGCTAGCATGCGCTCGATTCAAAATCAACCCAGCCACAAATCCGCCCTTGAATCCCGAATCGATGTTCACAGCAATGACGTTGGCCGCGCAACTATTGAGCATTCCCAACAATGGCACTAACCCTTGGAAATGAGCCCCATATCCCAAACTCGTCGGCACCGCGATCACCGGGCAAGCCACATGCCCGCCCACCACACTGGGCAATGCCCCCTCCATCCCTGCCACCACCACAATCACATCGCACTTTTGCAGGTAAGGGACGTGACGCAACAAGCGGTGCGGGCCCGCAACGCCCACATCGTGGATCATGGTGGGACCAAACCCCATCCAGCGCAAGGTCTCGCTGGCCTCCTCGGCGATGGGAATATCACCCGTCCCCGCCGTCAACACGGCGACCCTCCCCGACTTCGTCTGCTCGGTTGTCCGTTGAACGGCAGCAATCCGAATCGTCCGCGCCGAACGGTTATGAATCGCCGCCGGGTATCGCTCCGCCAAGGCAAGCGCTTCGTCATTTCCAATTCGAGTAATCAACACGTCTTGACGCTCGGACAGCAAACGCTGGGCGGCCAACAGCAAATCATCGAGCGATTTCCCTGGCCCGAAAATCACTTCGGGGTAACCACACCTCCCAGCCCGCTCCAAATCCAAATTCAAGCGCGGGCTTTCCAAGTTGGCCGACGAATCCTGTACAGCTGAGACGCCGGACTCGCGATTCCCCGTCGCCCCAAGGGACGGCGAGGCGACGACCTCCGCACTTGAACCACCATTCGAGTCGGTGGCCGCGTACATCAATCGTGTAAATTGTTGTATGTCCAACTTGCCGGCCCGAAAGTCTTTGGCGGCTTTTTGAAAATCGGGTACTTTAAGCATTACTACTCAATGTTGGTTAGTGCTAAACGGGATCGTGTTTCGCTGGCCAGTACTTCGCTGCCTAATACTTCGCTGGCCAGTACTTCGTTAGCCAGGGCTTCGTTAGCCAGTATTTCGTTAGCCAATATTTCGTTGGCCAGGGCTTTGCTGGTCAGGGCTTCGTTGGTCAGGGCTTCGTTAATTAGTGTTTGAAATGACGAGTCTTGGTAAAGATCATCGGCATTTGGTGTTGATTGCAGGCCGCAATGACTTCCTCATCACGCCGACTACCGCCGGGTTGAATCATAGCACGCACGCCCGCTGCGGCCGCTTGCTCCACGGAATCAGGGAACGGGAAGAACGCATCGCTGGCTAAAATACTACCCGCTGCTTTTGCACCCGCCTTTTCAATCGCGATGCGAACCGAATCGACGCGGCTCATTTGACCGGCACCTACGCCGATCAACGCTCGATCCTTCGACAACGTGATCGCGTTGCTTTTGACTTGACGCACCATTGCCCAGGCGAACAACAGTTCGGACCTTAGTGATTCATCCACACGGGCGACGGTAACCGTTTCCCATTTTTGCGTGTCCATTGGCAAGACGTCGGTCTGTTGGACTAGGACCCCGCCCGTGATCTGCCGATACTGTGGTTCGGGTTGGGGGTTGGTCAGCGTTCCCACCGTCATCAAGCGAACATTGGCTTTCCATTTGGGAACCGTCAACAACAATTCCAATGCCGCCGGTTCGAACTCGGGCGCCACAATCGCTTCCACGAATAATCCTGGTGTGCACAGATACTGCGCACTAGCGACATCCACGGTCCGATTGAAACCCAAGATCGACCCAAACGCACTCACAGGGTCGCCTTCCATCGCCAACCGCGTGGCTTCCGAGATCGAATCATTCGAAGCCGCCCCGCACGGATTGTTATGCTTGAGGACAACCACCGCAGGATCGGGCAACAAGCGAACCATGCCGAGCGCTGCATCCAAATCCAAGATGTTGTTGTACGACAACTCTTTTCCATTGAGCTGTTTAGCAGTCACAATACTGGGGCCGGATGTCGCTCCCCCAGCGTATAGTGCGGCCAATTGATGCGGGTTTTCACCGTAACGCAATTCCGCTTGCTTGTGATAAGTCAAATGCAGCGTGTTGGGCAAGTTGCTCGTGGCCGTTTCCCCCGCCTCGGATTCTCCCGGCCATTGCTGTTGGAAGTAGGTCGAGATCGCGGCATCGTACGCGGCCGTGTGCGCGAACGCCTCCGTCATGAGTCGTTGCCTTAGCTTCAGCGTGGTGGTTCCCGTTTCGCGAATCTCGGCCAATACCGCCGCGTATTGAGTGTGCGAAGTACAAATGGTCGTAAAGCGATGGTTCTTTGCGGCCGCACGCACCAAACTTGGACCGCCAATGTCGATCTGTTCGACCGCAGCGGCAACGGTCACGCCCGCCTGCCGAATCGTCTCTTGAAATGGGTAAAGGTTGACCACCACCAACGTGAACGGCAGTATCCCGTGCTGGGCCATGCTCGACAAGTCGTCCGCGCGATGATGTCGACACAAGATCCCAGCGAATATCTTCGGGTGCAATGTTTTTACGCGGCCATCCATCATCTCGGGGAACCCGGTGTACTCGGCGACGTCCTGGACCGGTATTCGATGTTGTTGCAGGAACTTGGCCGTTCCTCCGGTACTGTAGATCGTCACTCCCGCTTCGACCAAACCGCGTGCCAATTCCTCCAAGCCCGTTTTGTCGCTCACGCTGATCAGAGCTTGTTTGATCTGCGGGTCTGCGGCGAGTCCTGGCCCTGCTTCGGCTTCCGCCATGGTACTTGCACTCATCGTCCTCAAGTCCTTTCCATTCATGGGCGAACGATGTCGCCGACCAAGATTACAACCACGCGGTCATCCCGCCGTTGACGGCGATGCTTTGACCCGTGACAAACCCCGACTGCTCGGACGCAAGGTACAACACCGTGTTCGCGACATCTTCGGGCACGCCCCACCGTTTGGCCGGGATCAAATCAAAGTAACGTTGCTTATCCGCTTCAGGATCGTTCAAATGTCGCTCCACAGGGATCCATCCGGGTGCCACCATGTTTACGGTGATTCCAAACGGAGCCAACTCTTGCGACATGCTCCGCGACCATCCGATCTGGGCGCCCTTGGCCGCTACATACGCGCTAAACGGCGAGACGGCTCGATGGAATACTTCGCTAGTAATGTTGATAATCCGCCCGAAACGCTTCTGCTTCATCGCCGGCAATGTACGTCGAGTCAACAGATACGGACTCTTGACGAAAAAATCCAGCATCAACTGATAAAACTCCCAGTCGTACTCTTCGATTGGACGCAGCGGTTGTTCGCAAGTCGCGTTGGGCACCAATATATCAATCGTGCCATACTTGGATTCGATTTCACTAACCATTTGATTGACGTCTTCAGGCTTGGTGACGTCGGCCTTGACCAGCATGGTTCGAATGCCCGCCGCTTGGTATTCGGCCAAGGCCTGCTGCGCGCGCGCTTCATTATTGAAAAAGTTGACCGGTACCACGGCACCCGCTCGGCCCAAAGCCAAGCCGATCGCCTTGCCCAACCCTGTTGAATTTCCGGTGACCAAGGCCACTCGGCCCTGCAAACCTATCGAAACACCCGCACAACCGTTTCCGGCCGCAGAACTGCTGTTTTCCGAATCTTTAGTCATGTTTCAACCTGTTTCTCGTGCGTTGCTGCACCATAAAATCGTTGGAATTCTATTCCGCGTTATCCTGTCGCTGCGACCGGGCGATCGTAGCAATCTTACCCTGGTCGAAGCATTCTACAATGGCGCGAATTACTGCCCGAAATCATGGGCGTAAGCTATCGTGAAGAGGCTTGTTGGCCGGACCGAGCCCATCGTTGTCGGCGGGCCGACTTGGACCCTCCCTGCCGGCAACGCGATGAAGCATTTTTTCTGGCGAAAACAGGCCCGGACGGGCCGGAACAACCGTCAACGGTGTGCGAAAGCCACCGAATCGAGTGGCATCTCGTCCCGAAAAGGCCTGAAGGGCCGACACAAATACAGAGCGTAACAGTTCGAAAACGCTTCACAGCCCAGCCCTGTCTGGATCATGCGCGAATGGCAAAAAAACACCAGAAACCAAAACCCGCCCGCGAAGCTTCACCCGCCTCTCGCGCCCGCGCCGCTCGACGTCCGAAGCCGAACGAGCAACGCACACGTCCCGCACCTCTGATCGGAATTGTGGGGATCGCCGGCCGTTACGGCCAGTGGTTGAGCCGACGATTTCATGAACTCGGTTACTCCGTCCTCGGTAGTGATGTCCTCCCCGGTTGGCTAGGCCTGGCTGAACTTGTCCAGCGAGCGGACGTCGTGATTTTCTCCGTTCCCATGCAACAGACGATCCCAACCATCCAAGCGGCTTGTCGTTTCAGCCGAACCAATCAACTGTGGTTGGATATCACGAGCCTGAAGGCGGACGTCATGACGGCGATGTTGGAATCGCAAGCGGACGTGATCGGATTGCATCCCTTGTGTGGGCCCGACTTACCGAACTGGAATGGGCAAACAGTGGCCGTCTGTTACGGTCGCCTGCGCGAACCCGCGTGGGAAGATTTCGTGATCGGCGTTCTCAAATCTCTCAAAGCCAACTATTACGTTACCGATGCAGTGGAACACGATCGGATCATGGCCTATGTCCAAGCTCTGCCCCATGCTCTTTCAATGATCATGATGGGAGCGTTTGAGAGCCTGGAAGAACATGGTCTCAGCGTCAGTGAGATCGAGCACTACGCGACTCCGCCCTATCGGTTGGCAGTCGCCGCCATGTCTCGAATCTTGGCGGCTCATCCCGATCTATACGCCGACATTCAAATCCTGAATCGGAGTCACACGCTGGATGTCTTGCAGCGTGTCCACGAACAAGCTGGTCGATTGTTGAATGAAGTCTCGCGAGGGTCGCGCGACCAAATCGTCGAGCGTTTGCAGCGAGGACGCCACCAGTTCAAGAACCGCAACATCCAGTCCGGAATGAAGGGCTTCTTGCAAATGTCCCGTGTCATGGCCGACCTCAGTTCCGACAATAGCAAAGTGATTCATACCCGCCGAGATCAACCCGGGCTGCTCGAGAAAATCCTAGGTGTTTTCGCTCGACATCACGTCAATCTCAGTGGCCTGCATTCGTTCAAGACGGATGAATACGAGGGTTTCAGTTTTCATTTCGGCCTCGAAGGAGAGCGCGACAGCCTCACCTTGCAAAAGGCGTTGTGCGAAATGCGAAATTCCCCGGAACTGCGCGAACTAATTGTCATCGAAGATCCATAAGGTTCGCGAAAACCGTTCAAGTCAAGTTGAAGCGAAAAGTCCTTGCTACTTTAACGTGTATCTCCACTGATCCTCGGTGTCCAACTGACCAAGACACAACCGAGACTACCGAGGATTGTCCTGGTCTCCGTTGCCTTTGTTTTCTGCTGTTCAGGGGCGCTCAGTCGTTAGCGACATCGGCCGCACTTTCGATAGAAGCCTAAGTGGCACTCGGAACGTTTCGGCACTGGCGTCGGCGGTGAGGGATTTATTCTTCGTGGGTTTGCACGACCCTCCAGGCCTGCTTGATGGCGGTGTTATCTTAACTTGACGCTCGCGTCGTCCGGCAGCGATCGATTCGGCCCATTCAGGTATGTTTTAATCTGAAAAAACTCTTCACTGCATCGCCGACCGACCAATGAGTCGCTCCTGGAATATCCGTAGCCAACAAGTGGTTGTAGGAAAATCGCTCGTTGACCGAGTCATAACACATACACACGCTATGACCAGGAAACGCACCCCAGAAAAACCATTTGTCCCACGCCGAGCGAGGATAATGACAAGTTCGTCAGTCACAGTGTTCGCAGATTGCGGTGAATGCATACCTCGCGCAAAGCCGCAAAGGATGATGGTAGAACATCTTTGCGTCTTCGCGGCTTGGCGTGATCATTCGAATTGCTTTCTGCCAATTGTAGCCTGACATCAAGAGCAGCCGCGCGACGAAACTCGCGGCTGACTATTGAACACTAGGCTGATTGCAACTGCGGATTGGTGGGAAGACAATGTAGGCAGGGGTCTGCCGAGCTATCACCCAAGTGAATGGAGTACGCTCGCAAGGCTTCAACACTCGGTCCAAACATATTGACATGACCAACCGGTGCAACCGAGTGCTCAAATTGCTGTGTCCCGTACCCCAAGCGCAAACCCTCACAGTGGTTGACCTTTCTCTTTTATCGGTCATAGTGCTCCCAGGTTTTGGTGAATGCATACCTCGCGCAAAGTCGCCAAGCCGCAAAGGATGATGGTAGAACATCTTGGCGTCGTCGCGGCTTGGCGTGATCATTCGAACTACTTTCTGCCAATTGTAGCCTGACATCAAGAGCTGCCACGCGACGAAACTTGCGGCTGACTGTTGTAAACTTGGCTGTTTGCAACTGCGGATTGGTTGGAAGACAATGTAGGCAGGGGTCTGCCGAGCGGGCACCCAGGTGAACGTAGTACGCTCGCTAGGATTCGAGATTCGGTCCCAAAAAATGGGCATAACTAACCGGTGCAACCGAGTGCTCGAAATACTGTGCCCCGTACCGCAAGCCAAACCCTCGCAGTGGTTGACCTTTCTCTTTTATCGGTCATAGTGCTCCCAGGTTGCGGTGAATGCATACCTCGCGCAAAGTCGCAAAGCCGCAAAGGATGATGGTAGAACATCTTTGCGTCTTCGCGGCTTGGCGGGATATTTGAACTGCTTTCTGCCAATTGTAGCCTGACATCACTGCCACGCGACGAAACTTGCGGCTGACTATTGAACACTAGGCTGATTGCAACTACCAATTGGCTGGAAGACAATGTTCACAGGGTCTGCTGAGCAGGCACCCAGGTGAACGGAGTACGCTCGCAAGGCTTCAACATTCGGTCCAAACATATTGACATAACCAACCGGTGCAACCGAGTACTCGAAATACTGTGCCCCGTACCGCAAGACAAACCCTCACAGTGGTTGACCTTTCTCTTTTATCGGTCATAGTGCTCCCAGGTTTTGGAGAATGCATACCTCACGCAAAGTCGCCAAGCCGCAAAGGATGATGGTAGAACATCTTCGCGGCTTGGCGTGATCATTCGAACTGCTTTCTGCCAATTGTAGCCTGACATCAAGAGCTGCCACGCGACGAAACTTGCGGCTGACTATTGAACACTAGGCTGATTGCAACTGCGGATTGGTTGGACGACAATGTAGGCAGGGGTCTGCCGAGCGGGCACCCAAGTGTACGGAGTACGCTGGCAAGGATTCAACATTCGGTCCAAGAAATTGGCATAACCAGCCGGTGCAACCGAGTGCTCGAAATACTGTGCCCAGTACCGCAAGCCAAACCCTCACAGTGGTTGACCTTTCTCTTTTATCGGTCATAGTGCTCCCAGGTTGCGGTGAATGCATACCTCACGCAAAGTCGCAAAGCCGCAAAGGATGATGGTTGAACATCTTTGCGTCTTCGCGGCTTGGCGTGATCATTCGAACTGCTTTCTGCCAATTGTATCCTGACATCAAAAGCTGCCACGCGACGAAACTTGCGGCTGACGGTTGTAAACTTGGCTGATTGCAATTGCCGATTGGTGGGAAGATAATGCTGTCCGCGGGCTGCCGAGCGGTCATTCAGGTGAACGGAGTACCCTCGCAAGGCTTCAACACTCGGTCCAAACATATTGACATAACCAACCGGTGCAACCGAGTGCTCAAATTACCCAGTCCTGTACCCCCAAAACCAACACCTCGCACCGGCTGACCTTTCCCGTTATGCCACTACAGGACGCTCCGAAACATGTCCAATCGCAGCGAATTCAAACTTGGTGACGGGCGATCGATTCGCTTAATGTCGATTGATCAGTGGGGAACATACTCCGGACTACTGGAGGGCGTTCCCACAAAGGAAATGAATGAGCGACATATTCGTTACACCATGGATGAAGCAAGGAAGCGTCGAAATTTCGAACCGTATTTGATTCCGCCGATTGAGACACCAATAGAAATCGACCGCAAGTATCCATTCGGCACGCCAGCATCAATCCCGGGAATTACTTGCATAGCTCAGTTTGATTGCTTCGATCCCGCTCGAGACAAGTCGATGGATGCCTCGACATTACCTATCGTGTGGTTCCAGCCGGACTTCGCGTTTCCGATCGAAGATGCGATCTTGGAACATATTCGGTTGCTGAACTGGGAAAAATACGCGTCAGATTTTCAATACTGAGTATGGCATAACCAAGCGTTGGACGCGGAACCGCCGAGCGAGTCGTTTTTGAAGTCAAAGTTGATTGGCAGCGTCCCGGTCAACGCCAACGTTTGCAGAATCGCATTATGAAACCTCACTACCTCGCGTTGGCACTAGTTCTTACTGTCGCCGGATGTTGCAAAACAATCGCGGCAACTACTCCCAAAAACGCGACGCTCGACTTTGTTAGCATCAGGATCGAAACGTCTTGGATTAGATTGACACATCCTCTTGCGATCCGCTCCGAAAGTGTACACTCTCACTTCACCCAAAACATTCCTTTGCTCAAGGATGATGACAGTGACATTGTTACTTCCGTGTCCGTTGCATAGGTTGGCGTGGTTAAATTTGACAACACATTTGTAGACAATGACGCCCAATCCGGAGACCTGATTGCGGTCAGGGTTTCGATTTTTGATCAGTCAACGAGAACAATGATTCAATCGGAAACGACGCACACGGTCTACGATCGCGAAGATGCAACTTTGTACCACAACAGTGAGTATGGGTTGACAGTCACCGCAACGACACAGTATCCGAACGACCGTGAGCGAGCGGCGAACCATGCGGTGAAACCGCTTGTTCGGAAAGCCGTCTTCCATACCCTAAAATCCAAGCTCGCACAGGTTGACCTTTGCGGTTATCCGGCTTCGATGCGTTGCCTGGCAGGATGAACCGCATGCGATACTCCATTCGCTTCATGGTGATTGTCACCGCTATCATCGCTATCGTTCCGCTCTGTGCTGCGAACCTTACTCAGACCAGCTATGCCTTCTGTTGCCTGATCGTTCCGGCAACACTCGCACTGGCATGCCGATACGCTCATAACTCTAAACACGGCTTGGCATCTCTTGTGGCGATTGTATCGGCGATCGCAATTGGGTCGCTGTTGCTGGCGTATGGATCTTATGACAAGACATTCAATAACCGTGCGAACGGATTCCTTGTGGGTGACGGATGGAATTCCGTCGCTGTGTCGGCGATTGTCGGGGGAATCGCCGGATTGCTCTGCGGAATGGTTTCGCTAATGCTATACTTAATTCTCACGGTGGTGATCGGCAGGCCATCAAGTGGCACCCCAGACGAACATACCGGATAACAAACCGGCGCAACCGAGTGCTCGAAATCCCCCGTCCTGTACCCCAAAACCAAGCCCTCGCACCGGTTGACCTTTCCCGTTCGCCCACTAGGCCCACCAAATCGATCTGTCGACAGCGTCGCTGGCCGGCGTTACAATAGGGCAATGGAGACGAGCGATGGAAATTGAGACTTTTATTGACACGTTGAACCCCGAGCAGCAGCAGGCTGCGTTCGATCTGCTTTGGCAGCGTTTGGCTGCTGATTCACGAGCATTGAATTCTCCTGCTTGGCACGGGGATGTGCTTGCCTACCGCACCGCGAATCCAAGTAACGAACCCAACATGTCTGTTGCTGAGGCCAAGATTGCAGTAAAGCGAATGATCGATGAACGTCGAAGTTCGCAATGAGGCACATTTGGACATTGCCGAAGGAGTGGCTTTCTACGACCGGCAAGGCCATGGCGCTGGCGATTATTTTTACCATCGGATCTTTGAGGACATTGATTCGCTGAGTGACACTGCGGGTATTCACGAAAAGCATTTTGGCTACCATCGTAAAATTGCGAGCCGCCATCCTTTTCTCATCTATTATCGATTGATCACAACGCGCGTAGAGGTAATCGCGGTCCTCGACGGACGGTCAAGTCCTTCAGATATCGATGCGTTACTCCAACGGCGTTAACGTGGACAAACCAAGCGTTGAACGCGAGCGGGCGGTCAAGCGAGTTTCGAAATCATAGTCAAACGCGCCCGCAGCGTTACCGCTGTCGACTATGAAGTCCCGGTTTTGGCAAGTGGGAAGTGTCCTGAATCTTGTGTTTCTTTTTGGGGATTACATGGCATGACTTTCTGGAACGTGTTTTCGTCTGGGCTGTTGGGCGGGCGGAGTTGATGGTTGTCGACCGTTTGGCGGCACGGACGGCGGCAAGGGGCCTTGGTTGGTAGGCTGCGCGGGAGCGGAATCCGTCGGGTTACTTCGGTTTCGTTCAAGGATGGTTGATTAGGCGACTATTCGAGGTGTGGATGCTTTTCACTCTTGGGCACCTGCCGTCGGCAGGTTACATCCCCTCAGTTATCCATGCAC
>JAEUIQ010000050.1 GCA_016794985.1 Planctomycetaceae bacterium
GTGTGGGCAGAGGAATTCGGGCAGAGGAATGAAGACCAAAAACATACAGCTCGGCTGCAAGCCATCATCTACCGTCTTGCGGATAGCCATGATGTCGTTCTTTCATCTTTCACCCAACATCTTTTACCATCAGCCATGCGGGCAGAGGAACGGTAAAAGATGGTAATTAAGAAAACGTTCAAAACGGCTCCAGCAATTGCCGCAAAACTATCACGGCATTCCTTTGCCCCCATTCCTTTGCCCTTCTCTTCAGCAGCGTCGGTAGTGCCGATCATATCTACTTGAAGAAAGTGTGGGCAGAGGAATTCGGGCAGAGGAATGAAGACCAAAAACATACAGCTCGGCTGCAAGCCGTTATCTACCGTCTTGCGGATAACCATGATGTTTCACCCAACATCTTTTGCCATCAGCCATGCGGTCAGAGGAACGGTAAAAGATGGTAATTAAGAAATCGTTCAAAACGGATCCAGCAATTCTCGCAAATCTCGCGCGGCATTCCTTTGCCCCCATTCCTTTGCCATTCCAACCCGCAGCGTCCGCAGTGCCGATCATGTCTACGTGAAAAGAAGTGTGGGCAAAAGGAATTCGGGCCAGGGAATCAAGACAAAAAGAACGCGACTCAAGTGAGAGATGCGATTACGGTCACTCTCCAAAACACGTCGAGCTTGTTCTGTAGCAGCTGATCCGTCAGGGCCCCATTGGCGTGAAGCCAATGGTGTCGGGTTGGTACTAAAGATCCACTCAAGCCATGCTCTCCGCCGGATTCACTCCGCCGGGACAGAGACCGGCAGCGACATGGATGCCAATCGCGCGAGTCGCGGTCGAGGGTCAGACTTGATTCGCAAACGAACTGCACCGAGACCGCAACGGTTTACATTCGCAAGTCCGGTTGGTCCGTGCCCAAAAATAAACCGGCCCCACCGCCGCCCTCGACATGGTTTATCCCGTCTTCATACAGGCTTTCGAAAAGCCCTCATTTGGCTAGAACTGGAAGTTTTCGATAAACACTTCATGAAAGTCGTAAACGTCATTGAAATGCTCTTGGCGATCTTCGGCCGATTTCCGCATAAGGCCGATTTCGATCAAGTTGTACACGATCGAACCGAAGTCGCGGGTGGCCGAGATACCCCATTGCGACAAGACGCTAAAGGCCATGTAACCATATTGCTGCAACGCGTATTGCCGGAGCGCTTCGCACAACTCTTGTCCGGTCAAGTGGCGTCCTTCGATTTCCGCTGTGGGCGTTTCGCTGCTATCCTGCGGATCGTCTAATTCCGCCAAGTCAAAGCTTGATTCCGTTTCGTCAGCTCGCTCGGAGGCCGTGATTCCCGCAATCAAATCGATTTCCTTTTGGAAATCCGAGGAGGATTGCTCTAATGCCTCCTGCTGTGTCAAAGTCTTCTGAAGATCATTGGCCGATTTCTGGCCTAAAGCCAATACTTCGGTAGCATAGGTCAAGCCTTCGCGCACGAATTGATAGGCTTCAATGGGATATCGCGGATCTTTCTTCAGCAGACGATAAATCGTCAATGAATCAGACATTCGTGTGGAACACCAAGTGAATAAGGGGTATGGATTGATGCACGCGACACTGCTTTCTTAGCTCCTCAGCGGGAGACTTCGGACAAGACATCACTCGCCGGGATAAGGATGCGGCGCCGGTCCTGTGTCTCCACCAACAATTGTTGAGACAAGATTTCATGCTGCAAAACCGTCAATGTGCCATCACGGGTTAAAACTCGGCTGCCAATCGGCGGCAGTCGATCGAACACTTCTTCATAATGATCGAACTCGTATCGCAAACAACACTTTAGCCGACCACAACGACCGGAAAGCTTGTTTGGGTCCAGCGACGCCTTTTGCAACTTCGCCATTTTCATGGTCACGCGCGGCATCGCGGACAGGTGGGTGTTGCAGCACAGCGGCTTGCCGCAATCTCCGTAATCGGCCAACAGCTTGGCTTCGTCGCGCACGCCAATTTGTTTCATTTCGATCCGAGTTTGCAATTGGGCTCCCAAATCTTTGATCAATTGTCGAAAATCCACTCGGTCTTCCGACAAGTAGTAGACCACGACCCGTTCGCCCGCAAACAGGAACTCGACATCCACTAATTTCATTTCCAAATTCAATCGGTCAATAGCTGCCTGAACCGTTTTCTTGGTTTGGGGGATGCGATTGGCCAACATCTGCTGCATGCGTTGGTCTTCTTCCGTCAGCTCATAGTGGATATGACCTGTGACGTAATTTTCCATCAATTCAATCTGTCGGTCCGTCGCCCGACAAAGTATTTCAGCCGCCTCCAAGCCGCGTTGGGTTCGACATACCACTTGTTGCCCCCGACCGTACTCGTCCTTTTGTTTGGCACTCATCAAGCCCAATTGCCGCAAGCCCCCCATGCGGACAATGTAACGCTTGGTCGCGGGTGACGCGTCCGCAGGAGTTTTTTCGTCGGGTGCTTCTTCGCTCATACTCTAGATAGCTCGGTCCAAACGGATGACACGATTTTACGAACCGGGCAGCCACAACTTCGTTGGTGCTGTGGACTGCGGCACAGCCGCTCGCACACCTGCCGCACCTTCAGAGACTTGTGTCACAATCGCACTGGGTTTGACGCTTTTAATTCCTGCATTCGATCGGGCGACCATTTGATCCAGTCCCGGGGCAGGTATTCCCAATAGGTCATGCACACGGATCAGCGCAGCCAAACAGTATTCGTCGGTTTCCGCCAAGCTCGACAAGACGGACATGAATGTGGGGACCTCGGTTACCAAGCCACGCGAGATCGTAACTTCCAATGCTTTGATCAACCAATCGCATTGTTGACGCGGATCGTTGGGAAGCCAGCTCATCCCTTGCCGCAGCAAACGCGACACTTTGGGCAGCTCGCCTTCGATCTTGGCCATCACCAAATAAACGCTCGCTAACGGTATCGTTTGCTTGAGTTCGTCGGCTTCGTTCGGCAGTTCCAGTCTTCGCTCTAATTCCGAAACGAGCGAACGCATCGCGTTCACATTGCTAAAGGCCATCGCGGTATTAAACGCCCAGGCCAACAGGCGAATTGGCATTTGCCCAAAATCGAGTCGAGCAAACTGCTGCAACGACAATTCCGGCAAGCGAACGGACTTCGGCGACAATAACTCCGGAGTCGGAAGCCCGAGAGCGGTACGTAAACGTGAAAAGATTGGGCGAACATCAAACAAAATCGTGTATTCGCATTCCAGCAACAACAGCAATGCCTCGACCCGACGACGCTGTGAAGGATCTTGCATTGCTTCAGCAAAACTGGCTCCGCCCAACAACGAGGTTCGATAACCTGGCACCGTTCGGAGAAGGAAATTCTCCCAACGCGTGGCATCTGTCTCGACATTGCTGTCAGGAACCGCTCGCTTCAAACCGACAATGCGATCAAATGCCAAATCCTGCAGCATCTTGAAATGTTTCTGGACCCCGCGGACTTCACGCGAGTTCACGTCAACCTGCGGATACCGAGCAATAATTTTTTGGATCAGTTCCAAAACCGGTGGCAACGCCGTGACCCCAAAGGTCAATTGGGCCGGACGATCCGTACGTTTGCCGTAAACCACCACAGCCATCAGGTGGCTGGCTTGAACAGTGGAGCCGTCAAAACAGACAACCGACTCCTGATCGCCCCACAAGTTGATCGGCGCAAAGAAAATCGCTCTCGGGTTCTCGTCGTTCCGAATTGACAACGGCTGAACCAAATGTGAAGGCAACGACTTCAATTCAGGATCGTGGGCCGTTTGTTCCAAAAAGCCATCCAAGTCCGTGATACTGAATGTGACGACAACCTCATCGTAAGTGTCTCCGTCGGCTGGCAACTCCTCGATACTGCAATACTCGGCTTCCACCGCATGATCGGGATGAACGCCCGGGCATTGGGCATATTTGCCCCAAGCTTCGAGTTCGGATTCTCGGTAACCCAATCGGGCCGATAAGACGGCTACATTCCGCCACAAGGTCGCTTCCGAAGGATTTGCCAAGGCCAACGGTCGAAGGACTTGGTAGGCCTTGCGCCACAAGCCAGTTTCCGCCCAGTGCAACGCTTGAGCCGCGGCCACCGACCAGTCCCGACCATCGGGGATTGGCATCAACGGCCAATCATGCTTTCTCGGCAAGGTCACCGACATCGCTTGCCGCAGCAATTCTAAATATCGTCCGGCGACCCCCTGCGGATCCCCGGTGGCTTGAACGTACAACGCAAAGTGATCCCGCGCCGCCGGGTTAGCGCCCATCTTGCCCAACGCGATCCCAAGATTGAAAACCGCCTCCCCGAATATGCTGCTGGGCGGCTCACCCGTTTCCATCGCCGATTGCAAATGATCGACCGCTTCGGAAATCTGCCCCTCTTCCAAAGCCAATAAAGACTTCATGGTCCAAGCCATGCAATTGATGCCGTTCTCTTTGCCGTAGGCTTCGCAGATGGCTTTGGCCTCGGCAACGTGTTCGTCTTCCAAGTGCAAAGCAAAGCGAATTCCAGTCAAGCAGTCACGGTGACCGAACTGAGCGATCCCTTTATCGAGGGTTTGAATCCCTTTGATCCGCTGCCCACCGTCAAGCATTTCCAAAGATTTTGAAAACGCGGCAACCACATCCTTGCCACAGCAAAATTTCAACTTTCGTTCCGGATGACACGGGCACGGGTTGTATAAGTCCAACATGCTTTCCTCGCGTTGTGTTATCGTACGACCGCCGGATTCGCGGTCATCGTCCGACCGATTCTAGCCGAAAACAACGACGCTCGTCAGTCCCATGTTTCAGACTCCAAGATGCCGCTGCTGCCCCAGTGCCTGCCGTGTCCAACCCCAACGACTATTCGTTTGGCAACTGCGACGGTGGCAATTGGAAACCTTCGGGAAGTTGAACTCCCGGCGGCAGCCCTCCCGGTACACCGACTGGATTGGTCGGGTCCAAATCTTTGGGCTTAACCACCTCAGGCCGCGTCAAACGCAAGCGGTCCAACTCGCGGGATGGAACGACGTAATACCAAGCCGCAAATCGCTCGCTAAGACGCTTGGCCTTTTCTTGGGCCGCTTTGGTCCGAGCTTCAAAGTCCTTGACGTCTAACTCGTATTGAACCTTCTGTTGCTCGAAAGCCAATTTTTGCTTCTCGTACTCAGCGTCCAATGCCTTTTGCATTTCTTCCCGAGTCAATTCCTTGGTCGGGGGCTTGTCCGTGGCCGATGGATCTTGAGTCGTGGTCGCCGGGTCGGTCGGTGACGACCCTTGCTCCTGAACCGGCGGCGTTTGCTCCTGAACTGGCGGCGTTTCTTCTTGAACCGGCGGCGTTTGCTCTTGAACCGGCGGCGTTTGCTCCTGAACCGGCGGCGTTTGCTCCTGAGCTGGAGGCGTCTCTTCTTGAACTGGTGGCGTTTGCTCCTGAGCTGGCGGCGTTTGCTCTTGTTCCGTGAACGAGACTAGATCCACAGGCGGTGTGGGCTCGCCATCCGCAGATTTCACCTTGCCATCGGCATTTTCGCTCGTGCTGGATTCGGCTGCACCGTCACTACTCGAATCCTGTTTTTCTTCCGAAACCGCTTCGACCGGCCCTTCGCCACTACCTTCGCCCGTTGCCGCATCCGATTCGGTTGCTGGTTTGCCAACCCCATCTGGAACCGTCATACGCTCTGGTTCGGTCGGGGCCACTGGGCGGTCCGACATCAAGTCAGGATTATGGGACACTCGCACCAACAAGAATCTTGCGGTCGTCTGGTCCGGAGCGGCCGGCTGTTTAGCCGCTGGATCAGCATTCGGATCCTCTGCTTTGGCCTCACCCTCTTTGGCCTCACCCTCCTTAACCTCGGCCTTGGCAGCGCCTTCCCCAATTTGGATCGCTTCTTCCGAGCCCACCATCTGACTGCCGAAGTACAAAGAATAGACCAAGCCATCCTTCGTCGTGGTTGTCAATTCACCATGTTCGGAGACCAACTTGATCTGATCGTTAGCTGGATCCCGAGCCAACCCGAAGCCACGGTTGATCAAGTCTTCTTGCAAGTCGTTAAAAATTTGCCCTTTGGCATTGTCGTCATTCGCGACTTCCGCCGGGAATTGGAACTCGAAGTTGCTATCGATGATGCTTTGACCTTGAAACTTGTATCGAGGACGAACACCGAGCAATTGGATGCCTTCGATCGAGCTAATTAAGGAATTGACGGTTTCGGCGTTCATCTGTTCCTGAGTGGCGTCGAGGTCAGGAAGCTGCCACTGGCCGAAGTCGTCGGGCTTCTGTAAAACCAAAATCTCGCCAGGTACTCGCACGCGGCGAATCTGTAGCCCATTTTGATCCTCGACGAGACGGGCGTTATCGACCTTGATCTCCCGCATCTCCGCAGAGTCCAATTCCAAGAGATCGGCTTGAATCCAATCGGAGAATTTCGTGGAAATGTCCAAATCCAATTTGGCAGTGTATGTTTCTTTTTCCGAGGGAACGCGGACGTAATACATCCGATCATTGGATTCCTCTAGCCCTAGTAAAGAATCTTGCGGGCCATTTTTCTTCTCGACCTGTTTTCCAATGATCAGATGGAACACCGTTTCGCCATTGGAATCAGTCAACTTCAACGACTTCCCAGCATTCTCCGGATCGGCTTTGCCTTCATCCGAAGCGGGATCCAACGTCCCCAACAAGGCCTGAGCGCCTTTTTCGATCGAAGCCAGACTCTTGCGTTCCAACCCGATCAACTCGGTAGCCGTGCGACTCAATCGCTCGATGTCCTCGGCGGGATAATCGTAATGACTCGGAATCGTCCACAGGCCATTGGTCTTGCGGACACTGAAGCTCAATGGCTGTCCGGACTTATCGACGGCAGCCAGTTCCATTTGCGTCACTTGGCTTGTCTTGAAATCGTCAAAGAATACCTCTCCAACTTTCAGGAACGAGTCGGGAGTTCGCGGTTGTGTCCAACCATAGACCATCCAAGTCAAAGCGACCATCGCAATCGCCGCACCAGCGGCTATGGCACTGACCGTTACTTCTGTTTGTGGTTTTCGTTTCATGTTGCAAACCTGCAATCGCGGACGTTACGAGGAAAAAAATCTGGGTGGCGAAGTTCGACTGCTACGACTTGCGCCGCGAGTTGGCTTGGTTGATCAGGCGGACCAAGACCACCCAAATCCCAATCACCAATGCGGGAAGCGGTGACATAAACACAGCAAAGAACCGCGCCCACTGTTCCTGCGAGACAATGATTTTTTTCTCATTGACTTCCAGGCTCTTGATCTCTTGTCGAAACGCTTTTTCTAGCTTCTCGACTTCGCGGTTGATTTGCTTTTGTTCTTCGGAGGCGGCCGTAGCGACCAATTGCAAACGCTGCCCTATCGAAAGATCTTGATTTTCTTGCAAGGCCTTGGTCTTCTCATCCAACTTCGCTTGCGCTTCATCTAACTTGACCTGCAACTCACGTTCCAGTTCGCCCTGGCGTTGCTCACGCTGAAGTCGAGCGGCGATGCGAACGTCTTCAATCTTTTCCAGCGGACGTGATTTTGGACGCCGACCACGCATGGCAATAAACGAGTCACCTTGATTTTCAACCAGATTCTCAATCGCGTTTTGCAATAGAATGAAGTTGTCCAATCCCGACTTGATGTTATCGGCACACTCGTAGGCCAGGTCGGAAACAAAGTCCGTGTCGCAGATAAAAATCACTCGGCGAGGTTCGGCCTCGGTCCCGGTCACTTTGGCGGCAGCAACCAAACCTTCCTTTTCAATAACGTCCGTGGCATTTTCGGAGAATACTCGCTCGGCAAAACCCGTATAAGGATTGACCTGGTCCGTCTTTTGCTCGACTGTTCGACCAGTGGCTCGATCGAATCCTCGACGGACAGACTGCAGATTTTCCGAGTACTGTTCGTAGCCCAACGAATACCCCGGTGCATCCGTGCTCACTAACGGTTGAAACTGAAACTTCTTCGAAGCTTCCTGAGCGATCGCACCCGAGTACATGAACAACAACTCGCGCAACCCAGCACTCACGATCGCTTGCGGGTTGAAGTTGGTTTGTTGATTGGTATTGCGAAAGAAAACCAATGCACGCTTGCGATCGCCATAGCCTTCAGGCCAAGCAGCAGAACCTTCCATCATCGGCATTTGCAACATCGGAAATTCAAACGACGCTGGCTCACTCGCGGAATTTGCGATGATCGTGCTCGGGTTCCACGACAGACCCAAAGCGGTGGCCAAACGATTCATATCAGCCTTGGGACTCATCGACGAATTGAGAACCCCAAACGGAGACTGCGGTGTCAATCGCGGTTGCGACGGAGACCGCAACAAACCGAACTGCCCCCCCGTCACGTACGTGGGCCAAAAAAATGGAACCGGATCATCAAGGATCAGCACCGGTTTACCAAATTTGATGTACTCGATAAGACTGTCGAGCGTCGCGTCGTCAAGACTTGATACCCCGGCTACCAATAATACATCCGGCAACTTGACTTCTTTGATCGCGGTGGTGCGGGCTTCGTCCAATGTTCGATGGGTCAGCCCTCGAGTCGCTGCCGTCGCAGCATCGATACTCGACATCATCGAGTCTGCAAAATCCTTGAGCAGGCCAGCATTCACACGACGGATTTTGTAGAACTTCTCCAGTTCTTTTTTCGTTCGTCCGAATCCCAAATCCACCACTTGGCCTTGCATTTCCAAGCCCGCAAAATGCATGTCCGTGTCCAGGACGCCAATCGTCAACCGATTGTTCTTGTTGGACAAAATTGAAATCGCGCGAGTGATCTCATATTCAATCGATGTTTGCTCAGAAAATTTCGGCAAAATCGTCTCGCCGTTCGCGGTCCGAACAATCGCACCTAGAAAAATCTCTTGCTGCACATTTTTTCCACCGATCGAAGTCTGGGTGCTGATTGGCTCGATTCCCAACTCTTCGGCTTGCGTGGCTTCGTCGCTGGTCGCGTCAGGAACCACCACCTTCCGCAAGACCACCTGACCACCGCCCAATCGTTCGTATTGGGACAACAAGGTTTCCAGTAGTTTCTTCGTAGGAACAAACTCGGCTGGTACTTCCGCGCTAATGTACGCTTCAATCGTGACTTGACCGGTCGATTCGTCGACGTTTTGAATCGTTGCCAAAGTCGTTTTGTCTAACGTGTACAATCGCTCACTGGTTAAATCCAGATAAGCAGGAAAACGATTACTCAATCGCTCCATCAAGAAGAAACCGGCCACGACCAACGTCAAGAATGCTACCGAACGAACTGCAAAGTTGAGCGACATGAACGGTTTGCCGAACCGCGCCCAGAATCTTTGCGAAATCACGATGTGATTCAAATACAAAAACAACGCCACCAAACCGCCGAAATAAAACAACCCGGTAAACGTCACGATTCCATTGGCGTATTGATTCAATTGCGTTTGAATGGTTAGCAAGTCCAAGTACGGCACGCCCTGCAAGAAATAGTTGCTCAAGACCGGCAGCGAGCAAAACAGCATCCCCAGCACAAACGCAACGGCCGAGTCGCGAGTCAACGAAGAGGCAAACAGCCCGATACTCAACAACGCCATGCCTGCCAAGAAATAGCCATAGTACGTGCTAACAACAACGCTCCAGTCCGGTTGGCCGAGTGATGCCAAGGGGATCAATTGCGTCAACGAAAACAACAGAGCGACGGCATACACCGCGCTCACCGCCAAGTACTTGCCGAGCAAAATCTCCCAAGTACTCGCTGGCAACGTGAACAACAAGACATCCGTGCCCGACCGGTGCTCTTCCGCCCACGCGCCCATCGTGATCGCGGGGATCAGGAACAGCAACAGCCAAGAATACACTTGGCTCAATTCGTCAAGCGACGCATAGTTGTTGGCAAAAAACGACTGGCTAAAAGTCAGCAAAGCGCACAACGTCACAAAGGCGACAATAATCAAATAGCCCAACATGCCCGAAAAATAGGACTTCACGTTGCGCCAGAAAATCCAACCAATCACAGAAGGTCGTATCATGATGCTTTTATACTCCTGCAAATCCAGTCAAAGAATGGAAGCTGCGTTCCAATTGCTGAGCCGCGCCCATTTCCGCCAGCGGGCCATCAAAGACGATCCGCCCCTCGTTGATCAAGATCACCCGCGAACAAATGGCTTCGACTTCTTGAAGCACATGCGTGGACAACAAGACCGTCTTGGTTCGCCCCAAGTCCGCAATCAACCGCCGCACACCAACCAATTGATTCGGATCCAGACCACTCGTGGGCTCGTCCAAAATCAAGATTTCAGGATCATGAATCAGCGCTTGGGCCATACCAACACGTTGGCGAAAACCGCGAGATAGCTGTCGGATCGACTTGTGCCAGACTTCCGATAGATCGCATTTTTCCGTGACAAACTCCAAACGGTCCCGCAAGCGCGCCCCTGACAAGCCGCGCACGCGACCAAAGTAATTCAAACTGCCGGCGGGAGTCATCTCGTCATAAAGAGGTCCATTTTCTGGCAGGTAACCTATTCGCTGCGCCGCCGCAATCCGATCGTCCTCCAAATTCTTCCCGCCAATCACAACCTCACCCGAAGTTGGCGCAAGATAACCGGTGATGATTTTCATCGTAGTCGATTTACCGGCTCCATTCGGTCCAAGGAACCCGCATACCTGACTGCGCGGAACTTGAAATGACACGTCGCGGACCGCCGCAAACCCGCCATAGTACATGTTGAGATTGCGAACCTCGATCATCCAATCTTGGGAGGTTCGGTCCGAACCGTCCCGGGAACCAGCAGACGTCTTTTTCTTGCTCATCTACTTCTCACTCTCGAAAATCGCGAAAATCTTGGGGCTTGTCCTCCCCCGCATCAATCAGGGACTCTCATGGCCCTCGGAAGGACGCCCAACGTGGGCACTGATTATCAATTTGTCCGCATTTTGTACAACCGGGTGCTATCGGCACGAATATGGCGATCGATATGCGAGTTCGAATCGTTGGAGAATCACACGAATCCCTTTCAACAAAGAAGGGTCATTGGCAATTTCCAGGTGCCACGAACAGTGAAAAACACACGGCTTTTACGCCTCAGCGGACGGCACTCGGAACGTGCCAACTACCCCAAGCTCTCGGAGCGCGCATGCCAACACAACGGTCGACCTTGTCAAAAAGAATCGCCGTCAAGCGGAATCACCGCGTACCTCGACGGACCTGAAGCGGCCGATCGGCGCATCCCCAGCGTTTGAGGCGTCAGTACTCGCCCACCGGCACTGGCCATCATTCCGAGCCCACGATGGGCCGAGCGTTCCAACCCGCAGGTCCCCTGTATTCTGTGGCATCCGCGGTCTAGTTGCCGAACTTGCCGATCTCTTGCACGCTCCAATTTCTAACCGGCAGGCCCGTCCCAATGGGCGACGGACGATCAACAACCCTGGGGATTTGTCACTCCGGACAAGATGGAAACTTCGCCAGAACGGGCACCGCGAATCTTGTCCGGCAACACGAATAGAAGCCCGCATGAAACCCGCAGCGACTCCCGACTTGAGGTTGATAGAAAAGCGACACGAATGATCCAAGGATTGCCGCGCCGGCAATTTCGGGCGACAATCAGTCGCGCCAAATCTCCCGCCGCGAGAGCCGACTCCCGGATCCCGCTTCTATTGGCCTCGAGAAGTTCATGAGCAAGAATCATCACCGCAAGAAACTTCGCCACAGCCATCGCCGCCGAGTTCCCCCTGGTACCGAACCCGGAACCCTCACTTCGAATCCCTCGGACCCTTTGCCCGAGTTGATGCAGACCATTTACAGCCGTGAAGCCATCCGTGAATTCGCGTGGCAGAGCCCCACTCAATTGCAATCTCGACAGGTCAGTTCCGAGATCGAATGGATCAACCTGGAAGGGGTCGGGAATGCCCAAGCGGTACAAAGCGTCGGGAACCGATTCGGGCTGCACCTGTTGGCCATGGAAGACGTCGTCAATCCGCATCAGCGGCCGAAGTTCGATGACTACCAAGACCATTTGTTCCTGATTCTGCGCATGCCCGTGGCACTAACCTCTGAAGTTGAACCTCACGAACGTCGATTCCAATTCGAGCAGGTGGCGCTGGCTTTTGGTCGCCAGTTTGTCGTCACCTTTCAAGAGTTTCCGGGCGACACCTTTGATTCCGTACGCAAACGCCTGCGATCCGAAAACAGTCTCGTGCGCACGCGAGGTTCGGACTACTTGGTTTATTCGCTCCTCGATTCCGTGGTCGATGCTTATTTTCCAATTCTCGAACACTATGGCGAATTGGTCGAAGAGTTGGAAGTGAAAGTTGTCGAACGCCCAACCGCCAACCACATCTTGCAGATCCACGCCCTAAAACGTGACTTGTTGTCGATCCGGCGAGCCCTGTGGCCCATGCGAGATTTGTTGGCCGCGATGAGTCGAGACGACAGCCCTCTGATCACCGATGCGACACGACTTTACTTGAGAGATTGTCACGACCATACCATTCAGCTTCTCGATATGGTCGAGACTTACCGAGAAATCGCCACGGGCCTGATCGACGTCCATTTGTCGAGCGTAAGCAATCGTCTCAGTGAAGTCATGAAAGTATTGACCATCATTGCGACCATTTTTATTCCATTAACATTTATCTCTGGAATCTATGGCATGAATTTCGATACAGAGGCGGGGCCGTGGAACATGCCCGAGCTAAAGTCTCCCTACGGCTACGTCTCCGTCTTGGTGGTGATGGCACTGATCGCCACCGGACTGGTCGCGTGGTTCTATCAACGCGGTTGGTTAGGGCAAAACGTATCCAACGAAGAGTAGTGTCTGGTCACACGACACTTGACACGGCTTCCTTTCGGCCTCCGGCACCATCCTTGGCAACTTACCAGCGGCGATAGCGATTGTTTGACATCGACGCCGGTGCCGCCGCGCTCGCCGCCGCCGCTTCGGTTTCAACCGTACGTTCTTGTGGCTCAAGCGACAAACCAGGGATGTGGTCGCGTTTGAGTAGTTGATTGATTTGCAATTCGATGCTCGTCAAGTCCGCGCCTTGATCCCGCGAAACGAACGTGTACGCCACTCCTTCGCGACCCATTCGACCGGTGCGTCCAACTCGGTGGACATAATCTTCTGCCAAAGACGGGACATCAAAATTGATGATATGAGAAACGCTAGAGACGTCGATACCACGCCCGACCACATCCGTTGCGATCAAAAGCCGTGTTTCGCCAGCCCGAAATTTTTTCATGACGCGCTCGCGAGCATTCTGGGCCATGTCGCCATGCAGCGTGGCCAAGCCGTCGTAGCTCTGCATTTTTTCTAAGCGACGAAACAATCGTTCCGTTCCCAACTTGGTCCGACAAAACACGATCGCCTGGGAAGGTTGCTCTCGTTCCAACAAAGCCACCAATAAATCAAACTTGTTCTCGGCATCGACGGAAAAATAATATTGGTCAATCGTGCGGTTGTCTTGTTCCGATTTGGGTAAGCAAATCAATTTCGGCTTCTGCATGTACACTTGGGCCAGCTTCAGTATCTCGTCAGGCACGGTCGCACTGAGCAACAGCGTTTGTCGTTCCGTGGGGCATTTGCGGAGAATCCGTTCGATAGCCGGTCGGAATCCGATGTCCAGCATTCGGTCAGCTTCGTCCAAGACGACGATTTCCAACCGACTCAAGTCGATCGACTCTCGCGAGTACAAATCAAGCACGCGGCCCGGTGTCGCCACCACGACCTGGCAACCCTCTTTCAATTGCCTTTGTTGCGTTCGAATGTTGACCCCACCATACACCGCCAGGCAGCGCACGTTTTGACCCTGTCCCAATTTATTGATCTCTCCAGAAACCTGGGTGGCCAACTCGCGCGTTGGAACCAAGATCAATGCCTGCGGCAGTTTCTTGCGCCGCTCATTGTCGCGTTCCGAGCCCCCGTCTTCTTGCAAACGGGCCAAAATCGGCAATGCAAAAGCCGCTGTCTTCCCCGACCCGGTCTGGGCCTGCCCAACCAGATCGTAACCTTGTAGCGCCAACGGCACCAAGCTCGTTTGAATGGCTGTGGGCGTCGTGTATCCAGCCGCCTGAACTGCCGCCAAAATCGACGGCGGTAACCCCATCGAATCGAAGGCTTTCGCCAGCTTCAGCTTTTTGCGATGCGTTCCCGGTTCGTCGGAAACCCGAGGTGCCGCGCTTCCCGCCATCGCTGCCGTCGGGGGCGCCGAACGAAATCCAGGACGAGAGCCGTTTCTTGATCCAGAACGGGGGCCGGAGCGGGAATTCGGGCGGTTCATGCAATGCTTGGGGTATGTCGTCCAGGGGAAGATGTCGCTTAGGATTGTAATCGACACTGCCTCCCCTGGGCAGTCCTCTGGAAGACCATCGACCACGTTTGAGGCAGATGGTCTCAGAAAAAAAGTTACTGCTTCAACTTGTCGCGCATTTCTTGCAGTCGCTTGGCTCGCTGTTCATCACTTTCAAAAGCATCTGCCAACCGCGTACGCAAACTCGTGACGATGGCCTCGCGATCCTGGACACCTTCCGGTGAACCAAGTCGCGTGAAAGTCGCCACCACCGGCTCGAATGCCAGTGCCGGAGCGACGCCATTTGGCGCGATATTCCCAACTCCAAGCTGAAGGCCCTGGACCATTCTTATGAACATTTCGATCTGCTGCAGTTGCTGGATCAACATTTGTTGCGCCATGAAATCCGGATCCGCCAGATTTCGCCGATTTCGATTGCCGCGCCTCTGCTCACGCTGAGCCTGAAGTTGTTGCAATTCGGCTGCCAATTCTTGCTTAATCCTCGCCAGCTCCTCTAGGTTGTCTAAATTAACGACCTCTCCATTCAAGTTCAATTGACCTGCAAACTGACGGATCAATTCGTCATTGAAGGGCCCACTCGCCGCGAGCCCTCGTCCTAGCTTGGCCCATAACTCAGGAAATGTCGGTAGCAAGTCACCGGCAAATTGAATCTCGCGATTCAGGCCCGGCCGGTTGCGATTGGTCGCTTTCAAAGCCTCCAACCGCGAAACGACCTCGCCCCAATCGCGCTCAAAATCTGCCGGTGCTTCACGCATGCGCCGGACAGCCGTTTGGAGCGTCGGGCCAAATACTTCCACCGAAGAGGTCTGCATTGGAATTTGCAGAGCCACAATCTGGCCAATAAACTGGCCGTCACGATGCACCAGAGCAGCCGCTCCAGGTCTCGAATCCTCCCCAATACCCGGCGGCAGGAATTGCCCAGCGTACAGGCCATCCTGGCTCAACGTTTCGGTCAAACCAAGTCCCGACCGGGGCGTTAATTGAGCTGCGCCATGGAGCACTTCCAAGCCAGTGCCAAATTCGCGCGAAGTGCTGACAAAAAAAACGGTCGAATTCTTGAGGGCTAACTCGAAACTGTCTGTCGCCACCGTAAAGTCGATCGGAGCGGCCAGGTCTTTCGACTCGATCAGAAAATGGCCCTCGACCAAGTTCAATTTGTTCGCCGAAACAAATTGAAAGGCGGCGGGAGCCTCCATTCCAATTGACAAACCATTGTCCAAAATCAACTGGGCTTCACCAAGGACCAACCGGACCAAACGAGCATTGTTCTCCGCCGCATCGTCATCTGGCTCGACTGGGATCATCCAGGCTCCCGGTTCCGCTTGCCATTGCGCATCTCGTCCGGACATCAATTGACCATTCGGGATCTTGGTCAGCTGAGGACCTGCCGGAATGGGTGCCGTGTCTTTGATAAAGTTCGGCTCTTCTTCAACCGAGCCACGAATCACTCGCGGAAAATCCTCCGGCCCACGTTTCATAGCCATAATTGGCCCCGGCTCATCAGCCCGCACCGGACCTCCCGCGTCGGTACCCATTTGGCGTGGTGGTTCGATTGGGCCGCCGTCGATCCATTTGGCGATCGAGTGGTCATCGCGACCAAGATCCGCTTGGAGTCCCGGATTTGCATCGCCCGGATTTGCATCGCCCGAATTTGCATGCATGGCGTCTTGTGGGTTGGGCTCACCACTACCCGACCGGTCGTCGCCAACGGCATTTCCCGCGCCGGCGAGCACCGAGTCCGATCCATTGCCGTCATTGCGAAACAGCCACCAGGCCCCCAGAACCATCGACAATAACAGCGTCATCGCCGCGACCAAATGCGGCAGCCGACGAACCAAGTAGAATGACGGGGGCCGATCGGCAGGCGACTCGCAAATCGGCGGCGGTTGAACCGCAACTGGCGGAGCCGCCAGCGGCTCTTCAAACGTGATCCCCTCATCCAAATCGAAGACCGGCGGCGAGACAGCGAGCATGTTCAATGCGCCACGGTGCCGTGCCAAGTTTTCGTCGGCTTCCAGGCAGACTGGCCCCGGTTGTGGAACCACCAATCCGTTCACTGCACCCAAACATCGATCCACAAACTCGGCTTCGGTCAGGTTGCCAAAGGCAGTTTCCGGCAATGACCCCAAGACCGTCGCCATCGCCGGCTGGGCGGCGTAGTGATCCAACAGACATTGGTGCACTCGGGCATCCGCGGCCAACGTGTCGGCCAATTCCGGGCTCGATTCCAGGTGCCCGCGCAACCTTTCGTGATCCGACGCCGGCAGTTGTCCCTGCAAGAATAATGTCCAATGTTCGCGTACTTCAGGCGATATCTTCATGAGTTTGGTCCCGGCGACTCATTGGTTCGTTTCCGCGAAATGCATTTGGCCAGAGAACGGCGAATTCGCATCAGGATCATGCGAATGGCACCAGGCGTTCGAGCCGTATGTACTGCCAACACTTCCGCGGACTGCCCTTGAGCGTAATACCCGTCGACAATTTCACGATACTTGGGCTGCAGCAGTTCCAAGCATTCGGCCAACGCGACCAATTGGTTCCCCGACGATGAATCCGAATCTTGCTCTAACAGGGTCTCGCCTTCCCGAGTATTCTCCGAACGTTGTTGCTGATACCTATTCAATAGGCCCTCGTAACGTTGGGTCGAGCGAAAATGATTGGCCGCTTTACGTCGGGCGACCGCCACCAACCAGGCCGCTAGCGAGCCGACCGCCACTCGATCGTTGGCATCCGCCGAGGGGGGACGATTTTCCGAACCTAGCGGCCCCCGCAATGCTTTTGCTAGATCGACGAAGACTTCTTGTGCTAAATCATCGACGTGATGGTCAGGTACCAACCGCGCCAGTCGCCATCGCACCAGCCTTTGGTACCGACGAACAAGCTCGGCGAAGGCCAAACCGTCCCCACCGCTTACCGCTTTCAGAAGTTCATGATCCGCCGCGTCCAAGATGCTCGTCCCTATTTCCGATCATCCACTTTTCGTCGTCTGGCCAGCGTCGCGACAGCCCACTGAGGGCTGATCCTGGCAGTAGTCGCACGCTCTGCTCCTATTGTTACAAGAATTCTGGCAAAAGAAAGCAAGATTCCTTCCGTTCTGACTCGAACGATTGCAAGGATTGTTCGGCGTTCCACTGCGACGATTGGTGTCAGGCCCGAGAGTGGTCCGGCTGTTGTTCTCGCTACCAGCGGACGATTTAGCGAAAGTATCCAACGAATTCCCGTCCGTAGCCGACATTCGCTCTAGGCACCGCCCATCATCAAATAAAGGCCAGAAATATGTTCGATGTCCTTTTCTCGTTGACGACCACAGCAGCGTGGTTTGCCATCTGCATGATCGTTTTTAGCGTGATGGCGATCCTGATTCCCTTGCACCCACGTCAACCTCTGTGGCGTCGCGAATCTTTCCTGGACACGCTTTATTGGTTCCTGCCCGCGGTGATTTATGCTCCGTTGAGCTTGTCCATGGTCGGGGCGGGGCTGTACCTCATGCACGGTGGCGACGAGCAGCGAATTGCGGCTTTCGTCAAACAGGGCTACCCGCCCATCGCCACCCAACCACTGTGGCTACAGTTTGTGCTGCTGTTGATCGTCTCGGATTTCATCCAGTATTGGATCCACCGGGTGTTTCATCGCTCGGCCTTTTGGAAATTCCACGCCATTCATCACTCGCCCAAAGAGGTCGACTGGATGGTGGCCGCTCGGTTTCATCCCATCAACTTCCTTGTGTCGTCGATGTTTGTCGGGACGCTGATGGTGCTTCTGGGCTTCTCACCCGTCTTGTTCGCAATGATGGTGCCGTTCAACTATCTGTATTCAGGTTTGGTCCATGCGAATGTCAAATGGACGTTCGGCCCCTTCAAGTATTTGTTGGCGAGCCCAATATTTCATCACTGGCACCACACCATGTCCGACCAGGGCGGCAACAAGAATTTCGCGCCGACTTTAGCGATTTACGATTGGCTGTTTGGGACTTTCTACATGCCCACCGACAAGTTGCCGGAACAGTATGGCGTTGACAGTGATGACGTGCCCGAGAATTTCATGGGTCAATTGTTTTACCCGTTCTTGAACCCCGATGTTCAAGCCTCTCTAGCCGCCAGTCAATCGTTGGCTCCGATCAGCCCGGTGGTTCCCGACTCGGCGGAAATCTCGGCAGCTCTGCCAACTGCCCACACGACCGAACCCGTCACTTCGAGCGAACTCGCCGAAACAGGATCGAACGATCATCAACCAACCGCCGTGCCCTGGGGTGTCTTTCCGGCAACCCAGGACCACCAACCTTCGACGGGTTCGCAGATTTAACACGACGCGGAGCCAGCCTATTTGGCAGCCCATGACCAGCGAGTCAGGAGTTCGTCGACTTTGTCACCGGACTTTTGTTTGATATCGAAACCAATCAGCAATTGGTTTGCTAGATGCAGCACCGGGACGGTCTGGGAGTTTGTGTTTCGCTGCCGCAGCAGCGCCTGCAAATCCGAGTTCGCCTGACTATCGGTGGTGATATTGCGTTTCTCAAACACTAATCCCGGAAAGAGCGGCAATACCTTCTTCAGATGTTGTTCCGCTTGATCACAATGCGGGCAGTTGGGTTTGCAATACATTTCGACCACTCGCAGTCGATCCATTTGAGCCGAAAAATCCGCATCGTCCTTCGCTTGATGAATTCCCCGATTCAAACCGTATACCAGCGGAACCGCCGTCGCCGGTAATTTGAGAGCGGCCTGAATCGCTTTCAGGCTTTTTTCCAGATCAGGATTCCCTGCCACATCGCGGGGGACGACTTTCAAACCAGGATTCTGAGTCGCGTATTCTCGAGCTCGTTTCAGCCAAGCCTCATCGTCCGGATTGCCGGCTCGATAATACACATCGATTAGCAGTTGACGCTGACCGGCAGTCACGGCCCCTCCCACGACCGCCGCAGCCTCTGGCGAGTCCTGGGCCTTGACCGTCAGGCATTGAACTTGGATCCACAAACAAGTGAAACACAATAACCACAACTTCATGTACAACTCCGGCGAACGTTGAAACCTATCGAACACTTTTCGGCACCAAGAAGCTCAAATGATGTTGCAAGTGAATGACTTGCAGATCGGCATGCTCTTCGTACGTCATTTTGCCGAATAAAGGTGAACCATGCACGGGACCGCGATGGCGTTTGAATCGCTCGACCATGCGTTCGAATTGCTCGACCGCGATGGCGTCTTGGTTCGGATCCGTCGACTTGACGGTTACAGGCATGGTGGGACTGCCAGGTTTGAAGGCTCGGTCGCGAAGAATCTTCTTGCGCATCCCACCCCCGACCGTGATCTTCGCCATCCATAACAGCCAATTGATTGGAAACATCGGACGTGGATAACCATCCAGTGGAAAACTAAGCCAATCCGTACAATGGCCCAACACTTGGGAAAGGTTCCAGTTGCCCGCTTGTTGATAGCCGCTCTGCAACAATCGACGAGCGTCTTGCACCGCGTCATCCAAATTGCGAAATTCTAATTGTCTACGATCCATTACTCTGTCGCATCCAAGATACCAGCGCTCATGTAAAGCGGGACCAGCGAAAACGTGACTTGCGAGTTTTTGATCACTTCCAATTCCGATAGCCAATTGGAAACTTGAGCCGGATCGTGCTTCTTGAACACGGCCACGCCCAAGTAATTGGACTCGGATGGGTGAGCAAATCGAACGGCCAAACGCAACTTGTCATCTTGATGCAAACCTTCCAGCTGCGTCCAACTTCGGCGCGCTGCCTCGGGTTCGATCCCGGCGCCGTCAACGGGTCGAAACACGACGCAAACAAACTCTTCCATTTCTCCGATTCGAAAGCTCGAGTTGAAATTCCCAATTTGCGCAACCGCTGGGAAGGCTTCCAATTTCAACAATTGATTCTGGATGAATGGATCCGGTTGAAAAGCTTGTTGCAATTCGGCCGAGTCCTTGGCTCGCACATACACAATGCCTCGGAGCTGTCGCTGTGGATCTGCTAACGGCCCCGCCGCCGTCAAGCGGTCCATCGAATGCAGGCGTCGAAAATTCGTCAAGTGTTCCGCTTGCATCGTTTCGATCTGGGCTCGATCGAAGGTCCCCGTTGGAGTACCAGTAGTTAAGAATCCCCAGTAGTTTTGTCGGGGGACACCGACTTCCATTTCTGCAATCAAGTGCTGGGCCTGATAGACCGTACCGGTGATCCACAAAATGTACCGAATGTCCACACCAATCGATCGACTGTAGTCGGCGTTCCAAGCGAAGTCATTGATAGTGGCTTCGAAGGCACGATCGAAGTTCACGCCCACCAAGCGACCACTGGCATCCATGATCGGGCTTCCCGAATTTCCGCCGGTGGTGTCGGTGTCGTACAGCATGTTGACGGGTACCTGTCCCAAGGCCTTGGCGGAATAGCCGCCGAAGTCGCCCGCGACGATCTTGTCCAAGACCACCGCGGGGGTATCGAAAGGCTCGGCCCCAATGGACTTCTGAGCCAATCCTCGCAAAGTCGTGAATGGCGACTTGAATACGGCGTCTTCAGGCGAAAATCCCTTGACCCGTCCCGTCGTCAAACGCAAGGTGGCATTGGCATCCGGCACGAACTGAGCGGCCAATTGTTGTTTCTTGAGCGTGATCAATTCGCCGTACAATTCGTTCAATCGACCCTGTCTTTGCTTCTCCAAACGTCGTAACTCGGTGAGGCGTGGGTACATGGCAATAACCCATTTCAGCGCCGGATCCGCCAAGCTACTCAGTTCGGCAGGACTCTTTCCTATTACCTGATCCAAGTAATCGGCTTTCGACCAAGGACTGGCCGCGAACCATTGGTCCAACGGCTGCCCCAACACCTCAGCGGGTTGCAAGCGACGTCGTGCTGGGTCTGGGCTAGATTGGATCAACTGTTCCAGCAAGCCGGTTAAAATCTTGAGGTCCGTGGGAACATCTAAATCCTGCTGGACCAGACGCCACTGTTGAACCGTCTGCGCGAAGTTGCGGTCCATGTACGCCGATTCTCGGTCCAAATCGGGTTTCGCACGCTCGACGGCCGCATCATAAACTTGGTAGGCCAAGTGCAGCGTGCGACAGGCGTCCACGAAACTGCGATCCAACATTTCTGATGCTGCACTGGCCGACATCTCGCGGTAAACAGCTTCGATCTCATCGAGCAATCTGCCATGCTGCGACAGGCGTTGTGGATCGGCGCTTATGAACTGCCGCAACTCGGCTTCTTGTTGTTCCCGACGCTCGATTAACCCGGCTCGATTCAATCCCTTCAGTTGCCCACGAGCTCGTTTCTCGACATTGGCCAAACTCTTGATTCGATTGGCATGCTTGATGGCAATCGCGCGATTGTTTTGTCCTGCTTCTTCCATGACGGCAATCTGCCATTGGTACGACTTCACCGTCCAAGGCAACGTCACGTCACGCAACATCTGAAGATAAGCAGCGGTATGGTGACGTACGGTTCGCCCAGGATATCCGAGCAGCATCACCGCATCGCCTTCTGCGACCCCTTCTGGTCTGACTTGCAAGAATCGTTTCGGTTGGTAGGGGACGTTGTCCGGCGAATAATCCGCCGCCGATCCATCGGGGGCGGTATAAACTCGCATGAATGAGAAGTCGCCCGTGTGTCGCGGCCATTCCCAGTTATCCACTTCACCACCGAAGTTTCCCACCGAGGCTGGCGGTGCAAAGACCAAACGAACGTCGCGCAAGTATTCGTAGAGAAACAGGCCGTAAGTTTGACCGATGAACATCTCGGCGACTTCGGCCCGCAAACCTGGGTTCGCTTGCTCCGCTTGCTGTTCCAAGATTTTTGACTGCTTTTCAATGGCTTGCGTTCGTTCGGTGAATTCCATGCCCGGTCGGACCACGCTGAGAACCTCGGCCGATACATCACGATAGGACTTCGTGATGCGAACGGTGAAGCCCGCGGCCGGGATTTCGTCGGAATACTGTTGCGCAATGAAACCATTGGCCAAGAGATCGCGTTCTGTCGTGCTGTTGGCTTGAATCGCGCGATACGCGCAATGATGGTTGGTGAGGATCAATCCTCGCGGAGATACGAACGAACCCGTGCAGCCGTTGACTCGCACGATGCCGTCCACCAACGAGGTTCGGTTCGGATCAAAAATATCGCCTGCTTGCAAGCTGATGCCCCTGGCCGCCAGATCCACTTGCTCGATCTCGCTGATCGGCAGCATCCCCTCGTCAGCCCTAACATTGACGCCCCCCCAAATCGACATCAGCCCCAACACTGCCGCCACACGGAATCGAATTGCCGCACTGAACCAAACGTTTCGAATCATCATGACGTGAGACTTCCACAGCTTCCGGGGATTGCCTTTGACAAATTCCGCCAACCGAGAGGCGTACTACTCCAGGCGTTTGATAATGTGCCAACCAAATTGGCTGTCGGACTTGCTGTACTCCGCCAAACCGACCTCGCCGACCTTGAGTTGAAACGAAACATCACCAAAGGCCTTGACCATGTCACTGCGCGGTATGACATCTTGGGTCATCATGTTGTCCACGCCGAAATCGGCCAGCGAGTAAATTCCCGGGGCGGAATCATCCGTATGTGTTTTCACCAAAGCGTCGAAGTCTTCGCCTGCTTGGGCCTTGGCCAGCACCTCATTCGCTAACTGTTCCGCTTCCGCCTTGGTCCTGGTAACGTTCTTGGTGATGATGGTCCCATCAAAGGCAATCAGAATGTGCTGAACTTTGATGATGCCTTCTTTCGCTGCCTGGAGTGGCTGGACCGGACCCGCCGCATCCTTTTTGGCCGCCGGGGTCGTCTTGGTTTGACAAGCTACCGTCATACAGACCGCAGCGCCTAGCAAAATCGTGCACAAAATTTTCATTCGCAATCACTCGCTAACCAGGGGTTCTCTCGAACGCGACGGTCGAAGCCACTCTTGCGACCGTTGCTCGTTCCAATGTACCGATTCCCAGAATTTCTCGGAACCGGACCACTGCCGACTGCCAGCGACTTCCGCCACCGCCGCTACATTCTACCAAATCGGTAGGCTTCGCCGGTTCCGCACAAAGCGATTGAAGCACGCCTTGGGTACGATGAAAATCACTGTCAACCGTGGCAAAACCGTCAAAAATTTGGTCGGAATATGCCGAAAACTCTGAACGAACGACCCCGAATTGTGGGAAACGGCCATCCGATCTTCCGCTGGCTCCAACGTCCGGAAATCGCCGTTGGAGTAGGCAACCCCGCCCCATTCATGGAACCGCCACATGTCGCAACTCACTATCAAGCAAGCTCGCGTCTTGGTCGCTGATTTGTTTCGGCCCAATCCATCGATCTATTGGACAGACTTTCTGTTGAGCCTGACGGTTGGCTACACGACTTCGCTGATTGTTTTGAAGTCTTCAGCCCCCCTTGGAATCAAGTTCGCGTGTTTCGGTATTGCAGCAGTGGCTTTGTACCGAGTCAGCCTGTTCATGCACGAAATCGCTCACATGCCGGCCGGACAAATGCGTGGTTTCAAAATCACGTGGAATATTCTGGCGGGAATCCCGCTCATGCTGCCGTCGTTCTTTTACGACACGCATCGCGAACATCACAACACGCGTCACTATGGGACCGACGATGATGGCGAATACTTGCCGTTGGCCAATGGCAGTTGGAGTGGATTGATCAAGTACTTTGCGCAAGTACTCTACTTGCCATTGATTACGTTCGTCCGTCATTTGCTGATCACCCCGATTTCCTTGGTCTGCCCTCCAGTTCGCCGCTGGGTCTGGGAGCATTGGTCGAGCTTCGTCATCGACCTTTCCTTCAAACGAAAGCTGCGGCCCAATGACCCCGTTCACTTGTGGTTGGCCATGGAGATTGCGTGTCACTTGCGCGCGGTGGCATTGATTGCGTTGATCATCATGGGTGTTGACCCTTGGCAGAACGCTTTGATCATGTACGGTCTTTCCGTCACCATCCTGACGATGAATCATTTCCGCACCTTGGCGGCTCATCGTTACGTCAGCCACGGCGAAGCGATGAGTTTGGAAGACCAGTTGCTGGACTCGGTTGACCTGCCGAATCGCCACTGGATCACGTTGGCTCTATGTCCGGTGGGTTTGCGATTCCATGCCTTGCATCACTTGTTTCCTGGGATGCCGTATCACAATCTCGAAACAGCTCACTACCGTTTGATGGAACAATTACCAGCGACCCATCCCTATCGCCAATGCGTCGCGTCGTCAATGGTCCAAGTCATTCAAGAGCTGCTGGCCCATATTCGCGTCAATAGCCAATTGGCGTTGTCACCACATGGTATTTCGAGTCCCACCTCCCCAGCCAACTCGGAGCAACGTGCCGCTTAAGTCGAGGGCGACGAAGCATGGTTTTCGAATATTCTCCCCATGCCACCGCTGGCCGGTGGCATTTTTTTGGCGGATGCCGTTCGGCAATTCCATTCGGACGAACAACGCTTTACAGGCACGGTTTTCCCGCGCGATGTGCGAGACGAAATTCGCGAAAACGCGTCGCCATCGCTGCGGCGGCCTGCCGACGATCTAACTTTTGACTACGACCCTGTTCGATTTGCAACTTCACAACACAGGTCTTCTTGGCCATGCCACTCGTGTTCGATGCCGCGCATCAATAACGCGCAATCGAATTGAATCGACCCCTCCGGAAAGACGCGGCGATCATCAAAGTAGCTGGATGCGACTCGCTCAATGTTCAAAGGTGTCACCGACCAGTTCGCACAACGCAACTCGATCCCATCGTACCGACCAGGATCACGTGTCACCGAATAGCCGACTGCCCCTTGCGCAAAAAAGTCTGATGCGGCGGAGAGGTTTGGAAACAATGATGTTGCTGATAAATCCGTTCCAATGGATCCTGCAACATCGATTTGCACCCGTTGATCGCGGCTCGCAACTGCCACCGAAATTCGGTCCGCTGATTCGCTGACAACGAACTTCGCGTGATGATGTTCACCAGGAAACACGGTGCCCCCGGCCCAAGCATTCAATCGCGAGCTGGTGTCGCGACGTGGGATATAAACGCCACACTGAGTTTGACCGCCAACTTCCAATTCCACCGCAATTCGATGGGCCGCATTCTCGGAACCCAACCCAAACGGAAGCGGAAAAAACTGCGGACGAATGCGTTTCAGTCGGATCAAACAAATCCCAGCAATCGCTTGCCCTTGAAATAGTTGGGGGCGAAATGGCGCCGGCAAGATTCGCGAAATTACGATTGGGTCAACTCGAAAGTTGATCAACAGTCGTCGATCAATCACTCCATGGATCACAGGGATTCGCATTTTGTCAGGGCTTTCTTCGGCAAACGGGCGCGCCGATCGCCAGCGATCCATCTCGAGGCATCGCAAGCTTTGGCAAGGAACCGCAGTGGCTTGTTCTTGGATAACGGTTCGGCCAAGGTTCCCACCTCCTTCGCAAATTTAATATATGATGTCCGAGGAAGACAGGCTTCGATCGGTCGGGGCGATATGGTCGCGTCTGGAGCAACACGGCCGTGCGGAGCGATCTGCGAGTAAAACAGCAAAATGGACCGACGGAGCGGTCCACGACACTGGGAAACTGGACCGACGGAGCGGTCCACGATAATGCGGCAAACTAACGAGCCCTGACTTGGAGTGAATCATGATGAACTGGCATCTCGGTCTGTGTTTGAGCTGGGGGCTGTGGGCGATTTGCAGTTCTCAGGGATGGGCCGCGCAAGAGGCGTCAAACGAATTTCCCTGGCGGGTGGGTTCGGCTAGCGTCGAGATGTTCGCTGAAGACTCGATGGTAATCGGGGGAGGGATCGGACCAGGCTACACGCAAGGGCAGGAAGGAAAACTACAAGCGACTGCCACTTACATCCAAGCTCAGGGGAACTCCAATGAGGAGGCCTTCAGCCAAGAAGAGCCTGACAACCAAACGCACGGCCGCGATCGCGAAAGTCGGCGTGTCGAAAGCGTGGGAGCGGTTTGTATCATCGCCGTGGATGTGCTGATGATGCATCGCGACACGATGGACTTGGCCGCGACACGAGTTGCGGAAGCATGTGGCTTGCCGCTCGATCGAATCATGATCAACGCCAGCCACACCCATCACGCTCCTTCGACGGTTACCGTCCATGGCTATCAACGTGACGAAGAATTTTGTCTGCGAACCGTGGATGCGATTGTGGAAGCCGCGATCTTGGCCCAACGGCAAGCACGGGCTGCCGCGCCTAGTCGCGGACTATTCCATCGCGGCAAAGAGGAAACCGTCGGACAAAACAGTCGACAAAAGCTGGATGATGGACATATCTACTGGATCGGTCCACGAGACAACTTTGTCGGCCCCACGGATCCTTTTGATTCGGATTTTCCAGTCCTCGCGTTTCGCACACCAGAGAATCAATGGCAGGCGGCTTGGTTCAATCATTCGACTCATTGCATTGGGACGCGAACCGGTCGACGCTCGCCCAGTTTTTACGGGCTTGCCGCACAAGAACTCGCGGAAGAACATGGGATGCCAGTGTCGTTCTTGTCGGGCGCGGCCGGTTCAACTCATAACTTGAACTTGGACTGCGATGAAATGGTCCGCCGAATCAAGACCGCGTTCGATGAAACGTTGGAAAAAGCGGCCCCGTTGAAGTCGGCTCGATTGAACGGCCTCCGCCGCGAAGTCCCTTTCACGATTCGCATGTTCGATGACCAGGTCGAAGACAAGAAAGTTCTAGAGTACTGCACGAAGTACGCCACTTCGCATGCGGATTCGATCGCTGACGTGTTTCGCGAAAGTCGGCGACAGCTCAAGCCCCTTCAAGGCCAGCGGCGCACGATGTGGCTGCAAGTTCTACAAATTGGCGACGTGTATCTGGTCGGAGTGCCCGCCGAATACTTTACCGTGTTGGGCTTAGAAATCAAACGCCGTTCGCCATTCCCCAACACCTTTGTCTGTGGACTCTCCAATGACTACGTTGGCTACTTGCCTGATCGCAAGGGTTTTCAAAACGGGGGCTACCAAACCTGGATGGGCTTGCATTGTTTTGCTGAGATTGGCACGGGTGAATTGGTGGTCGAGCAGTGTGTTGAAATGCTCAATGAATTGGCAAGCGAAACCAGCTCCGCGCCGACCAGCGTGGAACCTGCAGCGAACGCGCCGGCCAAAAGAATAAGGGCGGGTGCGTCTGCGGTCGACATCACCCCGGCACAACTGCCTCGGATCATCGCGGGTGGTTTTCTGGAAGGACGCGGCGATCAGGTCCAGGACCCTCTCTTCGTTCGCAGTGTAGTGATGGACGATGGGCAGACACAATTGGCGATGGCCATCGTAGACACGTGCATGATGCCGCAGAGCTTGATCGATGAGGCCAAGCAACGAGTCGCGAGTCTATGCGAACTGCCGACCGAACATATCATGATCTCAGCGACGCATACGCACTCGGCCCCAGCGGCGATGGGTTGCCTCGGCACGCGACTTGACGAAGAGTACGCGGCGACGCTACCGCGAAAGATTGCCGAGTCCATTCTTTTGGCCCGCTCGCGATTGCAACCGGCCCGCATTGGTTGGGCTGCGGTCGACGATTGGCAGCACACGCATCACCGACGTTGGGTTCGACATCCGGACCGCAAGATTGTTGACCCCTTCGGCGAAGCCACCGGCCGCGCTCACATGCATCCCGGTCATGAAAGTCCGGACATCATTGGTCCGTCGGGCCCCGTTGATCCAGAACTTTCCATTCTGTCCTTGCAAAAGCTGGATGGCACACCCTTGGCCGTGATTGCCAATTACGGACAACACTATTACGGAGCCCCGGCCATCTCGGCGGATTACTTTGGCCTTTTCGCCAAATACATTGCGGACTTTCTCAGACAACCTGGCAATGGCAACGGTCCGTTTGTCTGCGCGATGTCGCAAGGAACCAGTGGCGATCTCGCGACGATGGATTACGGTGGACCTGCGCAACCGCGGGATATTCATCGTTACGCCGAAGGAGTCGCTCGGTTTGCGGAGCAAGCTCTGCAATCGATCCAATATCGCGACCATGCCGATTTGGCCGTCGTCGAAAAGAGATTGCCACTTCGCTACCGCGTCCCGGATCGCGAACGATTGAAATGGGCGGAGTTGGTCGCACCGCAAATCGTCGACGACGTGCCTAAGAGTTTGCCTGAGGTCTACGCGCGAGAGGCTCTGATCTTACATGAGCGGCAAACGACCGAAATCAAGTTGCAAGCGATTCGAATCGGCGACTTGACCATTGCCGCGTTACCCAACGAGGTCTATTCGATCACCGGATTGAAGCTAAAAGCTCAGTCACCAGCCAAAGACCATTTCAACATCGAATTGGCCAACGGGGCGGAGGGTTACATTCCGCCTCCCGAACAACATGTCTTGGGTGGTTATACAACATGGCCGGCGCGGACCGCGGGGCTGGAAGTGGAGGCGGAGACAAAAATCGTCGAGACGCTGGTCAACGCTTTGGAAGAAGTGACGGGCCAAGTTCGCCGACCGATGGCCGATCAACATGGAATGTACGCGCGTGCCGTCTTAGGTACGGGCCCGACCGACTATTGGAGACTAAACGATGTCGATGGTGTTGCCGCTCGCAATGTCATCGCTGGCCGAACCGCGGCGCTCGTTACCCCCGGCTTTGCGTGGTACTTGCCGGGTGCTGGCAGCGGTTCCGGCGTCGGCCAAGAAACCCACCTAACGACCTCGGCCTTTTCGGGCCCAACGCAAATCAATCGTGCTATTCATTTGGCGGACGGGCATCTGGATACGGGCCTCCAAGACTTAGGAACCGACTTCAGCATCGCTGTCTGGTTCTGGTTGGGCGAACGCAGCGGTGCTCGCCAACGCAGCGGCGAGTTATTGACGTTGCCCGATGGCTCCGCGCTCGTGGCGGCGCAATTCGATGATCATCGCGTCGAACTGCAATATTGTGGACAACGGACCGAACGCTTGTACTTGGCCAATGAGTGGAATTTCGCAACCTTGGTGCGATCCGGAGCGGAAACACGCATCTACGTCAACGGTTCGTCGGAACCCGTGCTTCGCGCTGCCTCCGAGCCAACCGCGACGGGCGATGCGGACACGAAATCGCTCCGCGTCGGCCGCCACTTGCTCGGCAAGTTGGACGAACTAGCGGTTTGGAACCGAGCGCTCACCAGCGCCGAGAACCATCGCTTGTGGATTTTGTCGGAAGTTCCCGCGGAACAAACGCGACGGGCGGTCGAGTTGCAGCGTCGCCGAGAAGCACAACTTGCCGAGATCAACCCACCGAAATTCGCCGCGAAATACTCGGCGACCGTTACGGCACTCGCACCACAATGGTCCGCCAGTTTGCGACTTCCGATGGCCTCGGAGCCGGCCGAGAAAGAAATAGCCAAGTATGAACTACAAGGCCAAGTAGAAGTGACCGAAAAAATATTTGCGGACTTTCGCGGAGGAAGGTTGGTCGCCCAAGATGTTCAACTGCATGACAACTACTCGATCAGCGGTTGGTTTCGTTGCGAAACGGCGGCGGAGTCTCAACCGGTTGCGGCTTACTTGTTCTCGATTGGACCTGACCGCGACCCGCAAGCGAGCGGCGAGCATCTGGGAATTGGTGGCACCCATCTTGCGAACGCGACGGGCAAATTACTGTTCTTCAACGGGAATCAACGCAATGATGTCGCCGTCGGCAAGAGTGTCATTCCGCGTGGATCTTGGAATCACGTCACTATAGTGCGCCGCGGCTCAAACGTGCAGGTTTTCCTCAATGGTCATGACGTGCCCGAAATCGACACGACCGTTGAAACCAGCCTCACCGGGCCGCAGCCGCTGTTCTTCGGCAGTCGTGCGGATCTTTTCGCGCCGCTGATCGGCCAATTGGCGGAGGTCGCGGTGTTTGAGCGCGCCTTGAAAATCGATGAGGTCCAGTCGCTCTTTGCTGCAGCCGAAGTGGATTATCCTCACATGGCCCAGTTGAAGGCCAAGAACTCGTCGAGTGAATCGCTAACACCAGAACCGGATTCACTACCACGTTCGCCACAGGATTCGCTACGTGCCATCCGAGTACCGGTGGGGTATCGAGTTGAATTGGTGGCCGCCGAACCAGAGGTCTTGGACCCCGTCGCATTTGATTGGGATCAGCAGGGACGGTTGTGGGTCGTCGAGATGGCCGATTATCCGTCGGGAATGGACGGAGCTGGGAAACCCGGTGGTCGTGTTCGGCGTTTGGAAGATCGCGATGGCGACGGACGTTTTGAAACGAGCCAGTTGTTTGCGGACGGCTTGAATTTTCCCAACGGCCTGTTGAGTTGGGGGCCAGGGGTGTTGGTCACGGCAGCACCGGAGATTCTGTACTTGGCTGATAATGACAACGATGGAACCGCCGACGTGCGCGAGGTGTGGTTCTCGGGCTTTAACGAGGGCAATCAACAATTGCGGATCAATGGTTTGCGTTGGGGCTTGGACGGCTGGATCTATTGCGCCAACGGCGGACATCACGCGGGACACGGTACTGAAATTCAAGTGTTGTGTCATCGCACCGGAAATCGTTTGGCGTTGGGCAGTCGCGACTTTCGCTTCCATCCGGTAACTCGGGAAATGCAGGTCGAATCTGGGCCGTCCCAGTTCGGACGCAATCGCGATGCTTGGGGACATTGGTTCGGGACGCAAAACGCGAACCCCTTGTGGCAATACGTGATCCCTGAACGCTACCTGCAGCGAAATCCTTACGTGCCGGCACCATCCCCGATCCGACATGTCGTGGGCTCCGGAAGTCCACCGGTGTTTCCCGCCAGCGCTCCCGAGAAACGATATCACAGCTACGATCAAGCGGGACGTTTCACCTCGGCTTGTGGTGGCATGATCTACAACGATGACTGGCTATTCGGAAGAACTGACGAACAACATGGGTTCACCTGCGAACCTTTTCATAATTTGGTCCAGCATCATGTCTTGAGCGATTTGGGACCAAGCTATTCGTCTCGACGCGCGCCCGGCGAGGAGCAATTCGATTTCTTCGCCAGCGAAGATCGATGGTGCCGACCCGTAATGGTACGAACTGGGCCCGATGGTGCTTTGTGGGTGGCCGATATGTATCGTTACATGATCGAACATCCCGATTGGCTGACACCTGAAGGCCGAGCCGAACTGTTGCCGCACTATCGTTTGGGTGACGGTCATGGGCGTATTTATCGCATCGTTCGCGAGGATACAACGCCACGTCCGTTTCCCAAACTTGAAACCATGTCCACGGGCGAATTGGTGACCGCATTGGATTCGTCCAACGATTGGCACAGAGACAAAGTGCAGCAGTTGCTGAACTCGCACGAACGTGGGATCGCGACACCCTTGTTGATCGGCCTTGTGGAACATGGCCAGTATCCAGAAGCCCGCTCGCAAGCGTTGTGGATTCTGCACTCCTGGGCTGCACTGAACGAGTCGCTAATCATTCGCGCGTTGCAGGACATGCACCCTCGAGTACGTGAGAATGCCTTGCGGATTGCCGAGTCGTGGACGAACCCGGCCATCGTCCGTGTTGCCACAGCCTTGAGTAAAGACGAAGATGCCAAAGTCCGGTTCCAGTTGGCATTGTCTTGTGGCCAATGGACGGACGAGGCAGCGGGCGAAGCGTTAGCGGCCATCGCTCAACGCGACTTTGCGGATCCGTTGGTGGTTGCCGCGTGCCTGAGTTCGGCGGTGCCTCATCAAGAAGTGTTCGCGCAACGATTGCTTGCCGGTCGCGGCGAAGCTTTGGCCGCATTTCGCGAACCATTACTGCGACACTCGCTAAGCAGCAAGAACTCACAAGCGATCGCTTGGATGTTGCAAGACGCGCTGCAAGGTTCGTTTGGCGAGCAATGTCGGCAACTAACCGACTTTCTGGTGGCGCTACAACGACTGCAGTTGAGCCTCTTCCAATTGAAGCAAGAAATGTCGGACTCTGCGCATGCGAATTTGTTTGCCCAGGCGGAGGCGGTGGTGGCAGCAGCCCGCGATCAAATCAGAATTGGCGCGGCAACGGCGGAAGATCCATTGCCTGCGGCGATTTTATTGACTCGTTTTGCAGAGGATCGCCAACAAGCGGTACTCGTTTTAGGTCAAAGCTTGAGCCCGCAGGTCGATGGCCAAACTCAAGCGGATGTGGTGCGCCGCATGGCGGCTAGCGCTGCCGAAAATGTGCCGATCGTGTTCGCACAGGCCTGGGACGGGTTAAGTCCGACCCTGCGCGCGCAAGTATTGGATGCCTGGCTCAGTCGTGTGGAATGGGCGCGAGACTTGGTGACTCGTCTGAAAACCGGTGAAATTCCCGCACGAAGTTTGGACTTGGCCCAGCGGACTCAGCTGCTGCAACATCGCGATCGTTGGGTCGTCGAACAAGCGAACCAGCTGTACCAGCGAGAGCTCGAACCCAAGCAAGCGTTAGTCCAGTATCAAAAATCGCTTGAGATGGCGGGAGACATCGAGCGCGGTCGAGCGGTGTATCAAACCGCCTGCGCTAGTTGTCATCGACGCGGTGATTTGGGCACCGACGTTGGTCCGAACCTAGCGACCGTGATCGGACATTCACCCCAAAAGCTCTTGGCAAATATTTTGGACCCAAACGCGGACATCCAGCCGGGCTATCAGTCGTTCGCTTGTTTGTTGAATACTGGCGAAGTGTTGACCGGAGTTTTATCAGCGGAGTCGGCGCATAGCTTGACATTGACACCAGCCAACGGCGCGTCGCGCACGATCCTGCGGAGCGAGATCGAACAGTTGAGCGGCACGGGAGTCTCATTGATGCCGGAGGGATTCGAACAGTCCATCACACCAGAGGCCATGGCCGACCTCTTAGCCTTTTTGAAGTCTCCGCTGCCGAACTAACCAAATTCATCCGCTCGCACACATAAAAGCCACGCGTCGAGTGGCGGAGCCCGCGGAATGCGGCTGCCGCTTTCCACCAGCAGCCTGTTGCTGGGCAAAGCAAGGCAGAGACGAGAAGATGCAGCCTGCTGCCACGCCATGCTGAATTCCGGATGATCAAGGGTTGCTTCAATACGAATCGCAATCTCTTCAGCATGTCACGGACCTAATCTCGAGTGACGATCCAGTCGTAAATTGGTTCGCCGTTTTTCCTGGACCAGGATGTTGGCAGAGAGTTGAAGCCGTCAAACGATATGGCTTGAGTGGAGTCAATGCGCGACGCTCGCCAAACGCGACCATGATTTGGTTCTTTCATCTTTTACCCAACATCTTTTACCATTAGCCAGTCAGTCAGAGGAATGGTAAAAGATAGTAGGTAAAAGATACTTCACCCCGGATTCAGCACTTTCCGCAAGACTCGCGCGGCATTCCTTTGCCCCCATTCCTTTGCCATTCTCGTCAGCAGCGTCCGCAGTGCCGATCAGATCTGCTTGCAAAAACAAGTTGGGCAGAGGAATTCGGGCAGAGGAATTCGGGCAAAGGAATGAAGACCGAAAACAACATGTCTCGGGCAAGAGCCATGATCTACGGTCTCGCGAATGACCATGATTTGGTTCTTTCATCTTTCACCCAACATCTTTTACCATTATCCATTCAGTCAGATGAATGGTACAAGATAGCAAGTAAAAGATATCGCAACCAAAATCTAGTACTTACTGCAAGACTCGCGCGGCATTCCTTTGCCCCCATTCCTTTGCCATTCCCGTCGGCAGCGTCGGTAGTGCCCATCATGTCGACTAGAAAAAAATGTTGGGCAGAGGAATTCGGGCAGAGGAATGAAGACCGAAAACAACATGTCTCGGGCGAAAGCTATGATCTACGGTCTCGCGAACCACCATGATGTCGTTTTTTCATCTTTTAACAAACATCTTTTACCAACAGCCATACGGGCAGAGGAATGGTAAAAGGTAGCAAGTAAAAAATCGTTCACCCCGGATTCAGCACTTTCCGCAAAACTCGCGCGGCATTCCTTTGCCCCCATTCCTTTGCCATTCTCGTCAGCAGCGTCGGTAGTGCCCATCATGTCGACTAGAAAAAAATGTTGGGCAGAGGAATTCGGGCAAAGGAATGAAGAACGAAAACAACATGTCTCGGGCGAAAGCTATGATCTACGGTCTCGCGAACCACCATGATGTCGTTCTTTCATCTTTCACCCAACATCTTTTACCATCATCCATTCAGTCAGATGAATGGTACAAGATAGCAAGTAAAAGATATCGCAACCAAAATCTAGTACTTACTGCAAGACTCGCGCGGCATTCCTTTGCCCCCATTCCTTTGCCATTCTCGTCAGCAGCGTCCGCAGTGCCGATCAGATCTGCTTGCAAAAACAAGTTGGCAGAGGAATTTGGGCAGAGGAATTCGGGCAGAGGAATGAAGACCGAAAACAACATGTCTCAGGCGAGAGCCATGATCTACGGTCTCGCGAACCACCATGATGTCGTTCTTTCATCTTTTACCCAACATCTTTTACCATTAGCCATTCAGTCAGATGAATGGTAAAAGATTGCAAGTAAAAGATATCGCAACCAAAATCCAGTACTTCCTGCAAGTCTCGCGCGGCATTCCTTTGCCCCCATTCCTTTGCCATTCTCGTCAGCAGCGTCCGCAGTGCCGATCAGATCTGCTTGCAAAAACAAGTTGGGCAGAGGAATTCGGGCAGAGGAATGAAGACCGAAAACAACATGTCTCGGGCGAAAGCTATGATCTACGGTCTCGCGAACCACCATGATGTCGTTCTTTCATCTTTCACCCAACATCTTTTACCATCATCCATTCAGTCAGATGAATGGTACAAGATAGCAAGTAAAAGAT
>JAEUIQ010000082.1 GCA_016794985.1 Planctomycetaceae bacterium
CAAGCGAGCGATGACGTCCGCTTTCTGCTCCGGCGATAGTTCCGTGTAGTGCTGCTGCATAAACTCTTCAGCACTCGTGCTTTTGGCAGCTTGCCGAAGTGGCGAGACAGCGGCCACAAAAGCAGCAGCCCCAAGGGTTGCAAATCCTCCCTTCACGAGGGCACGGCGCGTGAAGTTGTCGACGATCGGCAGAGAGCGATTCGCTTTGGGCTCAGCCTGTTGGTAATTGTTTGGCTTAGTGATTGTCATGCACAGCCGTCCCTTCCTGTTGGTGTACCGAGTTTGACGGCTCGTTAAAACGATCCTTGGGTTTGAATCCGACGATCATCTTCGGATACTTGGGCACGTGTGGATCATGACAGTCAATGCAGTTGTTCTTCATTTGGGGGCCACGACTCAAATCCCAGTGTCCATTCATTCCGCCGTGAGCACCATGAGCGAACGACTCCGCTTGTTTGCTGTGGCACTGAGAACAAAGTGTCATAATGCTTTCATAAGCGACAGAACTGCCATCAGCCAATCGAAGCGTATCAGAATCATTCGGGTTGTGGCAGGCATAACAGGTGATGTCGCCGTGATTGAATGACATTCCTCGATGAAACTCGTCAAGTGTTGCAGTGGACCTATTTTTAAGATTGGCTTGGCGAATCGCATGGCATGTTGAGCATGCGATGCTCGCAACACGACCGTGCGGATCACTGCCTGCAGTCTCAACTAGCGGCGGTCCGGACGGCGCTCGAACAATGATCGGGTGGGCGGAGTTTGTTTTGGACGAAGTGTGCGGAACTTGTACTAAGTCGGTACGGGACTCGTGCGTTTTCGCTCGCAGGGTCGACTGAAGAATAGCCGCTAAAGCCGCGGAAGCGAACGAACAAAATAAAATGACAAAAAATAAATTGGCGATTCGCGGCATATATTTCCTTCCAATCGAGGTTTCGCTAACAAGACGTAATGTATACACTTAACGGCACGCTAGCGTAACCTCAGTTTACAACGGCGCCACATCTTTTCGAGAAAGCAATCGCGGTGCCAATTAGCGGACTCGTTATAACCTTTCGATCTTCGGTCAGCGAACATTTCGAGACGATTGAGACGCTGCGGAGGGTACCGGAGATCGACATTGGCCTTGCGGACGGTAGTAAACTGGCAATTGTCGTTGATTCCGCATCGAAATATCGCGATCAGGAAATTTGGCATATGGTACAACAGTTGCCGGGTGTAGTCGAACTGGCGGTTGCGATGGTCGCATTTGACGACGGCAATTCACCTGCAGATTAAGATTGAATGAAGGATAGTAAATCCAATGGATACCAAACGTCGTACTTTTTTAAAGTCCACTGCGATGGCAGCCGCTGCCTCAATGGTTGCGAGCAGCACATCGTTGCCGGTCTTGCAGGCAGACCAAGGAGTCGCAGATCTGCCAGTGATTGATGGGCTTTCGTGGAATAAGGCCCCTTGTCGATTCTGTGGAACGGGATGCCACGTACAAGTTGGCGTCGAAAACGGTCGTGTCGTCGCGATTGCTGGTGACAAAGCTGCGGATGTCAACAAGGGATTGCTATGCGTCAAAGGCTACCACGTCGGGGGCATCCTTTACGGCAAAGATCGACTTACTAAGCCGTTACTTCGCAAAGGCGATAAGCTCGTAGAAATCGAATGGGACGAAGCGATCGAGATCATTGCGAAACGCATTTTCGACTCGCCCAAGACATTTGCCTTCTACGGGTCCGGTCAGTGGACGATTCCCGAGGGCTTCGCTGCTCAGAAATTCATGAAAGGCGGCTTGGGCAATAACCATATCGACCCCAACGCACGACTTTGCATGTCGTCCGCAGTGACGGGCTTTCTGGCAACGTACGGTGTCGATGAACCAGCTGGCTGTTACCAGGACCTCGACGAATGTGATGTGCTGATTACTTGGGGAAACAACCCAGCTGAGATGCACCCGGTTCTGTTCTCGCGTGTAACGGACCGCCGTTCGCGTGGAGAAACCGTCCGTATCATTGACATCGGTACGCGGCGAACGCGAACCACTGATGCTGCCACTGACTACTTGGAAATGAATCCGCATGGTGACGTTGCCGTCTCGCTGGGCATCATGCATTTGCTGATTGCGAACGACAACTACGATAAATCGTTTGTTGAAAAGCATTGTAATTTCCGTGGTGCCGAAGCCGATACGCCAACACTCCAAGGCGAAGCGATCAGCGAAGAAGAGTTTCGCAAACGAATTGCCAAATACACCCCAGAACACGTAGAAGAGCTTTCGGGGGTGCCCGCCGAAAAGATCCGCATGCTGGGTGAACTATTTGGTAACCACGACATCCGCATCACTTCGTTATGGTGCATGGGGATGAATCAGCATACGATGGGAACAGCCATCAATTCGCTAGTTCACGGAGTGCACTTGTTATCCGGGCACTTCGGTCGTCCCGGCGACGCGCCGACTAGCCTGACCGGACAGCCGTCGGCCTGTGGTACGGTGCGCGAGGTCGGTACGCTGGCCCACGCCTTGCCTGGTGGTCGCGTCGTTACGAAGCCAGAGCACCGACAGCATTGCGAGGAGTTTTGGAATCTACGCGCTGGCAGTATTAATGAGGTGCCAGGCTATCACACAGTTCAGATGTTTGAGCACTTCACGAAGCCAACGGCTCAAGGTGGTGATATCACTACGATGCTAGTGCAGGTTACCAACCCAGGACAAACGCTGCCGAACTTGCACGCGTTGTTCAACAGCAAGAAGGGTCTTGAGGATAAGTTCTTGATCGTCAGTGAGGTCTACCCAACGGCCACGACTCAGCTTGCAGATTTGATACTTCCTGCGGCATTGTGGGTTGAAAAAAATGGCATGTTCGGCAACAGCGAACGACGCACTCAACAATGGTTCAAGATGGTCGATCCACCGGGTGAGGCTCGCGATGATTGCTGGATGACGATCGCCATCGCTCATAAGTTGTTCGAGATGGGCCATGAGGGCATGAAGGATAAGAATGGTGAGTTTATCTTCGCCATCAAGGATTCCGATGGTAAAGAAATGCCGATTTGGCAGTTCGAGCATTACTACGATACCAACGTCGATAAGCATCTATTCGAAGAGTATCGATTGTTCTCCACAATGAAGCATAAGAATCTTGCACCGTACGATGAATATGTCAAAGCTCGCGGATTACGTTGGCCGGTCGTTGAGCAAGATGACGGCTCGTGGCGAGAGACACGCTATCGTTTTTCTGAGTTTGACGACCCCTTTGTTACTAAAGGGCAAGAATTTGAGTTCTACCACTCATCTTCCAATGATGGTCGCGCACAAATCTGGTTTCATGAATATGCACCGCCTCCGGAAATGCCCGATAAAGACTATCCGATGTGGCTGTGCACAGGCCGGGTGCTGGAACATTGGCACACGGGAACTTTGACAAGGCGTCTGTCGCCGCTGAATAGGGCGATGCCGACGGCGTATGTGGAGATGAATAGCGAAGACGCCAAAGCGGCCAACATTCGTCAGGGTGAAAAGGTGGTCATCGAATCGCGTCGCGGAACATGCGAATTGCCCGTTTGGATCGATGGGCGTGGACGACCGCCACGCGGTACAGTGTTTGTCCCCTTCTTCGACGAAACCAAGTTGATCAACAACTGTACGCTCGAAACACACGATCCATTCTCGAAGCAACCCGACTACAAGAAGTGTGCCGTTCGCGTGGTGAAAAAGGCACAATTGAAGGTGCCGTCATGAACCGGGTAGCAACGGTTTTACTCTGCTGTGTTATGACGATGGCCGTCGTTGGATTTTTCGTTGGGATTGGAGATGGTGTCCCCAAGCCCGATGGAATCAGCCCGTCGAATTTGAACAGCTTGCCGCCATCCGACATATTTCCATCAAATCCGAGACTCCTTCCGGCGCTTAGCTACTCGGAAATGGCAAGTTCTGCGATGGGACCAACCAAAGCCTGGCAGGCCACGCGGCAGAGTCTGCCGCAGACAGAATATGACCTATACACGAAGATCGAACCCAGTGAGGCGCAGAAGGTGGCCTCCAGTAGGTTGCGTGCCTCAAGGCGTGCCTACAATGGTGCGCCGCCAATTATTCCTCACCCGGTCGAAAACACCAACGACGCTGCGTGCTACGCATGTCATTCGGGCGGTGTGAAGTTAGAAGGGCTGAAGGCCAGCGTTATGTCGCATGCGTACCTTGCGAATTGCGTCCAGTGTCACGCTCCAATGGCGCCGGCACCGTTTCAATCGATTGACGCAACGGTTGAAACAACCTTCGTAGGATTGCCAGCACCCAAAGAAGGCCAGCGAGCGTTTCCAGGTGCACCACCAACAATCCCACACTCGCGTTGGATGCGCGAGAACTGCAATGCCTGCCACGGCGGGCCGCATGGCTGGGCCGGTATGGAGTCAACTCATCCATGGCGTACCAACTGCGTTCAGTGTCACGCCCCATCAGCCACGCTAGATCAAATGCCGGAATCCGAGGTTGTACCGATGTTACCACCGCTCGATGTGGTGACCGCAAAAGTAGGTGCTGGAACGCCTCAATGAAACATCGCGAGGGTCGTTTCATTGCTCGAGTTTATGCGGCTCTGTGGCGCGCGCTCTGCGCGATAATCAAGCTTCCCGTGGCAGCGTTTAAGTATTTCTTGGCGTCGCCTAAAACGAATCGAAGCCGGCGAGATCTGCTACAGGGCCGCATGTGGAAGTTCATCCCATCAGCCAAGTTTCCTCCACTGGTCATGCGGTACCCAACGAATTATTCGGAGCCGCGCGACGACAAATCGTCCGACGTGAAACCTCGTAGTATCGCCGGTATCAACATCGGCCCGGTCCCAGCAACCAACCTGGGGCTTCGATCGAAATCGCGAACGTTGCCCGTTTTTCGTCCGCCGGGAGCGATCGATGAGTTTCAGTTCTTGTCCGGTTGCACCCGGTGTGGTGACTGCATCACTGCCTGTCCCTACGAGGCGATTCGCAAGGCACCTGAGCGACTTGGTAGCATTGCCGGTACACCGATTATTGAAGCGGACACAGCGGCTTGCATGATGTGTCCCGGCTTTCCCTGCATTGACGCGTGCGAACCTGGAGTGCTGACCAAACTCCTCCCACCGATCATGGGCACCGCGAAGGTCACCGAGCATCTGTGTCTTGCTTATCATCACACCACCTGCACCGTATGTAGCGAGCGATGCCCCGTCGATGACGCAATCACGGTCACCGAAGGCAAGCCAATCGTCAACGAAGAAACGTGCACAGGCTGCGGCGTGTGTCGCTACGTTTGCCCAGCCCCCGAAAACGCGATTCTGCTCATGCCGGCCTTCTCGCGACCCGGATTACCTAGCCCATGACAACCAAAAAACTGCGCCTTGAAGATCTTGAGAACAATGTGCCACTGCCTGAGATTTTGCAGGCGGAATGGGCCAAAGACCAAGTGTTGCAGTTATTCGCCGACCTAGCCGAAGGGGCTCATGTCCAGCACGTACAATTGAAAACAGCGGCGACCGACGCCACCGTAAATCTGGCGACCGCTAAAGCCGCCTTTGCAGCGGACGAAGCTTATGCGATTCAGGTGCGATACGTTTTTGAAGGCGAGATGTGGTGCGACACGATCATGCCGGGAAATCCCACCACCAAAATCATTCGTAATCGTGTACCCAACGGTTGTTAGAACTCGATGGTAGCTTGCGTCGACTTTAGCGATTGCATCAGTTTTTCTGCAGGATCACAGGTTCGTTGCCGATCGAAGTGCAATTGAGTGGCATTTACGAATCTGCCAGCAATGAGTCGCTTTTCTTTAGGCGGGAGAGCACTCGTGACAACTAGTCTCGATACGCTTTCAAAGGGATGGCATGCTATGGTTATTGATTGCTATGACACTTACGCAACGGGACACGACGGTTCAATACTTCATTTTGACGTTGTCGTGGCGGCTGGAACCCTCAAAGGAATTGTCGAGCATGTTGCGGCTCAATTCGCTGGCGGACATTCACCCGAAGTCGAAGCGGAACTGAGTTGCAGAGTGTCGGCCGCTCAGGCAAACGTGACCGCAGAGCACAGAATCGAGCTCAAGCGGCAGGGTTTTGCAATCGTTGAAAAGACGAGTCGCAAGAAACTCGCGGCGTGATCGACACAGAGCAACACCGCGAATTCGCTTTTGTTGAGGTAGACCCACAGACTCTCGGCATTACGGAGAGTCGATCAAAGGGATGATTGGGTTGGTGGAATTCAGCAAGCCAGCGATCGTCACATTGGCAAAAGCTTGCTCCGTTACCTCGTAGGCATGATCGAGTTCGGCGTGCAACGGACACAAAGATGTGTGCGATTGTAGATTCAGCGGGCAATGACAGATCCGCTTGATCGGTTCGACCGCGTTGACGACGTCAAGAATCGTGATCGATTCGGCAGATCGTGCCAGCACGTAACCTCCTTGTACGCCGCACCGCGATTCCACCAATCCTTCGGCGGTCAAATTCTGCATGACCCTGGGAAGATAGCGTCGAGGTATCTGCGTCGCTGCGGCAATCTTGTCAGCAGAAGACGGCGTTTTGTCACAGGCGACTTGCGTTGCTAGGAATGTGACGGCTCTAAGTGCGTATTCGGTAGTCTGCGTGAGCATGGTCTTTCCTGGCTGACGAATTTTAGCTTGCTGCCCTAAACATACACCTTGACGTGCACATTGAATAGTATACCTTTAAGTGCATGTTTAAGTTGCGTCGCACCACGCTGGCGGCAACCTTCCTGAAAGAACCTCTCCCAAAATTGAGAACCCCACCCATGCTGAGTGAAAAAACGATTCGGATCGTCAAGGAAATTACGCCATTGGTGGCCGCCAACGCGGAGACCATTACGCGACGGTTTTACGAACGGATGTTCGAGGCTAACCCTGAAGTGAAGGCGTTCTTTAATCAGGCTCACCAGCACACAGGCGGTCAGCAGCGTGCGCTCGCCGGTGCCATTTGTGCGTACTTCACGCACATCGATAATCCGGCCGTGCTATTGCCAGCCGTCGAACTGATCGCGCAAAAGCATGTGTCGCTAGGCATCAAGGCAGAGCACTATCCGATCGTCGGCAGCAATCTTCTGGCTGCCATCAAAGATGTGATGGGCGATGGAGCCACCGACGAAATCGTCGAAGCTGTCGCCGAAGCTTACGGATTTTTGGCCGACCTATTCATCGGGCGTGAAGGCGCGATTTACGAAGAGCAGGCTTCGCTGCCCGGCGGATGGAACGGAACGCGAACATTCGTCGTCGCAAAGAAGGTTCCCGAAAGTTCATTGGTAACCTCGTTCTACCTGAAACCCGCTGACGACGGCCCGCTTCCACCGTTTAAGCCAGGTCAATACATCACCGTACACATCGATCATCCTCATACACCAACATCACCACGGAACTACAGCCTTTCGGATTGTGCAAGCCAACCCCATTACCGCATCAGTGTCAAACGCGAAGAGCGACTCGCTCCGGATGCTCCTGATGGATTGATTTCCAATCATTTGCACGACGCAGTCGAAGAGGGACACCGCATCGAACTAGGTCCGCCTTGCGGCGAATTCACGATTGATCCAGCGGCCGTTGCTAAGCCGATCGTTTTGATCGCAGGCGGAATTGGCGTGACTCCACTGCTGTCCATGGCCAAGTCTCTCGTCAAAGAAAATCCAGAAGCAAAGGTTTGCTTCATACAGGCTGCTCGCAATAGTCAGGTACAAGCATTTGCGGGCGAGCTTCGCGATCTCGCCGAGTCGGGACGCAATGTCAGTACGAAGGTCATATTCGATGCGCCTCTATCCGGCGACGTGGAAGGCGGAAAGTGTGATACGGCGGGATTTATCACGACAGATCTGCTCAGAGACTGGACTCCCTATTCCGAGGCCGAGTTCTTCTTCTGCGGGCCCAAACCGTTTATGCGAAACGTCCACACTTCATTGCAAGAGCTTGGCGTCGCAGAGGATCGAATTCGATATGAGTTCTTCGGGCCGAAAGAAGATCTGGTCGCCGCGTCAGTCTAGTTCAGAGAAACGCATAGTCATAAAACCAAAACAAGAGACCTTGGTCACAGGTCCCGATAGCTCTGAAAGTTAAATCAATGAAACGCTTATGGATGGCCTTCGGGGCCGTGATGATTTTTTCATTCCTAGTCCTTGGTTGGATTGGGACTCGCATCTTTCAGGAGATGCCACCGATACCAGACAAGTTTGTAACTACTGCTGGCGCTACGCTAATAGACAGTGGTGAAGTTGGCGAAGGCCAGAACGTTTGGCAGTCACTGGGCGGTATGCAGGTCGGCTCCATTTGGGGCCACGGCAGCTACGTGGCCCCGGACTGGACGGCTGATTGGTTGCACCGTGAGGCCGTGTTCATCCTCGATAAGTGGGCCAAAGCCGAATTCAGCAAGCCGTTCGCAGACCTTGACTCCGAACGACAAGCTCAACTAAGTGGCCGCTTGTCGGACCTGATGCGAAACAACACGTATGAAGAATCAACGGGTGTCGTGACCATCGATCCCATTCGGGCAGAGGCGTTTGAGTCCAACGTCGATCATTACCGGACCGTCTTTATTGATGGAAACGCCGACTACGCGATTCAAGCCGGAGCCATTTCGAGCGAAGAGCGGCTGCGCAAGTTCTCCTCTTTCGTATTTTGGACATCTTGGGCCGCCTCGACAACGCGGCCAGGCGACATTGCCAGCTACACCAATAATTGGCCACACGAACCGTTAGTTGGTAATCGCCCGACAGGTGACAACATTGTCTGGACCGGCGTGAGCGTCATCATGCTGCTGGCTGGGATTTCCGGTATGGCGTGGTGGTACGCATCCCGTCGTGAAGATGAGGAAAAGCCTGATAGCATCGCTGCTAGCGATCCACTGGCTCGGTGGAAGGCGACACCATCGCAAAAGGCAACCATCAAGTATTTCTGGGTTGTTGCAGCATTGATCTTCGCTCAAATGTCGTTGGGAATCATAACCGCTCACTACGGTGTTGAAGGTGAAGGGTTCTACGGCTTTCCGCTTGCAGAGTATTTACCCTACAGCGTCTCACGAACTTGGCACGTCCAAATCGGATTGTTCTGGATTGCAACCGCTTGGCTCGCCGCCGGGCTGTTTATAGGACCGCTAGTCAGCAATCACGAACCAAAATACCAGCGACTAGGGGTGAACATTCTCTTCGGAGCACTGCTATTGGTCGTCGTCGGTTCACTGACGGGCGAATGGCTGAGTGTCAAGAATTACATGAGCGACACAGTTTCGTTCTATCTTGGACACCAGGGCTACGAGTACGTGGAGCTTGGCCGAATTTGGCAGATTGCCTTGATGGCAGGGCTGCTATTGTGGCTCGTCCTCATGCTCCGAGTCCTTTGGCCAGCACTGCGACAGAAGGTCGACCCCGCAACCACCGAGGCCAACTCTCAACGTCATCTCGTCACACTCCTGGCCGTTGCCACGGGTGCGATCGCATTGTTCTACGGAGCCGGTTTGACGTGGGGACAGCACTCACATCTGACGATGGTCGAGTACTGGCGTTGGTGGGTCGTTCACCTTTGGGTCGAAGGCTTCTTTGAAGTCTTCGCGACCACGGTGATCGCATTCGTGTTCATGCGATTAAACCTTGTTCGTCCAGGTTTGGCAGCAGCGGCAGCACTTTTGTCGGCGACGATCTTTCTCGCTGGCGGGATCATTGGAACTTGCCACCATCTGTACTTTTCGGGAACTCCGACGGTCGCACTTGCATGGGGTTCGGTGTTCAGTGCACTCGAAGTGGTGCCGCTAACGCTCATCGGCTTCGATGCGATGGAAGACCTGAGACGAAGCAAGGCGTCTCCATGGGTCCAGAGATACAAATGGCCGATCTACTTCTTTATATCGGTAGCGTTCTGGAACATGATCGGTGCTGGTTTATTCGGGTTTATGATCAATCCACCCATCGCCCTCTATTACATGCAGGGCTTGAATACGACACCGCTCCACGGACACGCGGCGTTATTCGGAGTGTACGGGATGCTGGGGATCGGCCTCATGCTGATGTGTTTGCGAGTGCTGATTCCTGGCCGCCCCTGGAAAGATGGTACGCTTCGAATGGGTTTCTGGGGCATGAACGTCGGTCTTCTGGCCATGTGCTTACTGAGCCTACTACCAGTTGGACTGTTGCAAACCAAAGCCTCGGTGGAAACCGGTTATTGGTTTGCCCGCAGTAGCGAGTTCATGCAAACCGACCTCATGCAAACATTGCGATGGATGCGAGTACCGGGGGACACCATCTTTTTCCTAGGAGCTGTCGCTCTCGTCTGGTTCATTCTTGGACTGAAGACCGGGCATTCGTTCTCCAAAGTCGATGACGGTTTTGATCCACCGGAAACCGATGCTTCTGAAAGCTTCGATACAAATCCCCAAACGGAACAGTGTGTTTCAGCTCCTGTTTAGCTGCACAAGTTGAACACCCGCGTGCACGCTGACAAGCTTCATTTGAAGAAATTTATCGACGAACCCCAACAGGAATCTAAAATGACCACTCTCGATCCCGAACAAACCGTGGGTAATTTTGTTCGACAGAAACCGACTCGCGCACGTGTCTTTGAGTCGCTCAAGATTGACTATTGCTGCGGTGGCAAAGTCTCGCTTGTTCGCGCATGCGAGAAACGCGGCATAGAGGTGAGTGAAGTGCTAGAAGCGATCAGCACAAGCGATGAACAAGCGGATCTTGGCACACTGGTTGACGTTGATTCGATGGGCCTCACTGAACTCGCCGATCACATCGAAGCGACACATCATGCTTACCTCCGCGAGGAACTGCCGCGACTGGATTCGATGACCGAAAAGGTCGCGCGAGTTCACGGTGACAAGGACGAGCGATTGTTCAAGATGCGTCAGGCCTTTCTCGCGCTCAAGGCAGAGCTCGAGCCGCACATGATAAAAGAGGAAAAGATTCTGTTTCCGATCGTACGACAGCTTGAAGCCTCATCTGAGCCTCAGGAGTTCCATTGCGGTAGCGTGGCAAATCCCATTCGGCAAATGGAACATGAACATGACCTAGCTGGCGGCGCGCTGACCATCCTCAGCGAATCCACCGACGGCTACAAACCGCCCGACTGGGCCTGCAACACCTATCGAGCGATGCTCGATTCGCTCGCAAGACTAGAAGCAGATATGCACCAGCACATCCACAAGGAAAACAACGTGTTGTTTCCAAAGGCGATTCAGCTCGAACACGATCGAGTGTGAGAATCCAATAAAGATTTTTTTCCAATTTGTCCTCCATTGAAAAAGGCGTTCCCTATGATTCGCTACCTAACGCTGCTCAAGTTCACCGACCAAGGTGCCCAAAATGTCGATAAGTCGGTGCAGCGTGCTTCGGATTTCGGCAAGTCCGTCAGTGACGCAGGTGGGAAGCTTGTCTTACAAGTTTGGACCGTTGGGCAATACGATGGTTGCGTTGTATTTGAAGTTCCAGACGAGACAGTTGGCTCGTCGTTACTCATCAAGTTGGCAAAGAATGGCAACGTAAGAACTCAGACCATGCGTTGCTACGACAACCAAGAGTTTGAGATGGTTCTAAAGGCAGTGTCATGAACATACCCTTAGGTTCTATTGCGGAGAGATTCAAGCAGAGTTCCATCTCAGTTAACCGAACGATGCTCGCGGCGCTGTTCGGTTTGGCGATGACGTCAGCCTGCTTTGGTGATGATTCGTGGCCCGGCTTTCGTGGTGACGGCAGTGGGATAGCGAAAGCGAACGTGCCGACCCAATGGTCGCCTACCGAGGGTGTCGCCTGGCAGGCGAGTATCCCTGGCTATGGGCAGTCCTCGCCCGTCGTATGGAACAACAAAATCTATGTAACCAGCAGTGAGGGTCCGTTTCAGGAAGACTGCCAGGTCCACGCGTTTGACTTGCAGAGCGGGAAAAAGTTGTGGACCTCACATATCGCG
>JAEUIQ010000101.1 GCA_016794985.1 Planctomycetaceae bacterium
GATACTTGTGGTTCTGAGAGTACGGCCCGCCTACATTGAGCGCCGGCTCGCATGAGCGTGCGCGTATTGAAACAGAAAAACCACCAGTACTACATTAGCGAGAGAGATCGCCCGCTCGCATGAGCGGGCGCGGATTGAAACATCGACACCGGCACCGGTTCAGGAATCGAAACAATCGCCCGCTCGCATGAGCGGGCGCGGATTGAAACAGCGGGTAGATGTTTTGAGACTCGTCCCAAAGTGCCATCGCCCGCTCGCATGAGCGGGCGCGGATTGAAACTCGTCCGACTTGCGGAAAAACTCGTGGTCTGGTGATCGCCCGCTCGCATGAGCGGGCGCGGATTGAAACAGTGACACACGATACCAGTGAGTCACTGGAGGAAATCGCCCGCTCGCATGAGCGGGCGCGGATTGAAACACTATCACAGGCGGGATCGTTTAGCTCATCTGCAATCGCCCGCTCGCATGAGCGGGCGCGGATTGAAACTCGACGAAACAACCCTGACTCAACTGGCGAGCCGCATCGCCCGCTCGCATGAGCGGGCGCGGATTGAAACCGTGGTAATCGTCAAACGACAATTTACCGGACGATCGCCCGCTCGCATGAGCGGGCGCGGATTGAAACGGCCGGTTCGATGAACGATTCTTCGTTGACTTGCATCGCCCGCTCGCATGAGCGGGCGCGGATTGAAACATTTTGACCACTCGGTCCCACTTGGACCACTCGGTATCGCCCGCTCGGATGAGCGGGCGCGGATTGAAAGATGTCGCCGCAAGGAGCATTCGGCGCCCGGTTCATTCTCTAATCATGCTCTCTATTGTACCTTGCTTGCCCAAACCTAACTGCGACATCCGAGGACAAGATCAATGGCTTGTGGCATTCTTTCTCACTTCAATTGGCCGCGTTTTGCTCCATATTGGCCAATTCATGCCTCGCTACTTTCAATTTTAGAAGCTGAGCCATCGAACCCTGTCGTCATCATCAAACTCGACGCAGAAATAGTCATTTGCTCCCGCAACGCTGTAGTACCACCGCTGCTCGCCTTCACGCTTTGAGGGTTGCCCAAGTTTCAAAACGACTTCATGCATCGTTTGGCCCGGTTGGATCTGATTTATTACCGAAATCGGAATCGCGTTCACGACGAAGATGTTTAAAAGGAATGCGTAGAAAAGGAAAGTAGCTGCCGCCATCGCAAACGAACCGATAACCATAATGTGAACCACGTTTGTGCCAATCTTCATTGCATAATTCTCCTCACGATTGTTCCCATGAAAAGTACAATCTCAATTTCGACTTAGCATCAAGGTCGCCCTTTTTCCTGGCTCCTGTCGAAAATTCGTAACGGGTTTTCTCTCTCGACCTTTAAACTGACCACAATCGACGTTCTTCTCGAATCAGGGTCCGTTCTCTCAGCGTACCACGAAGTGGACAAACCTCGCATCACAACGGCCCTCGTGTTAAGTCCTGGTCTTGCAGAGTAACTTGGCTCCAGCACTATCTATTGTATATCCTGCCGGTCCAAACGCGGGCTGGGCCTGTGTTGGGGATTGCTCCAGGAATCGATAGCGTCACGAACCTGCGAGATCTTTATTTCGTCCCTTTTTTTGAGCCCATCGCGGGACGCGATTTTTTGGTATAATCGGGCGGGTTTGAAGTGCCCTTGGGGGGTGCGGAGCGCCGCCGTCAAGCATTATCAGATGCTTCCGGTCGTCAATTGTGTCGGCCCTTCAGGCCTGTTGTGGACGAGAGGTCACTCGATCCGGTGGCTTGCGCACACCGGCTAGGGTTGTGTCGGCCCGTTCGGGCCTGTTTCGTCGGACGGAATGCATCGCGTGGTTGGGCGCGGGATGGCTTACGCACACCGGCTGGGGTTGTGTCGGCCCGTTCGGGCCTGTTTCGTCGGACGGTATGCATCGCGTGGTTGGGCGCGGGATGGCTTACGCACACCGGCTAGGGTTGTGTCGGTCCGTTCGGGCCTTTTTCGTCGGATAGAAAGGCATCGCGTGGTTGGGGGCGGGTTGGTGAGCGCGGAGTGGTGGGACCATGAAGGTTAAAGTTGGACTGGTCGGTTTAGGCGAACATTGGGAGACTCGGCACCGCCCGGCGCTGTTGGCGTTGTCGGATCGATTCGATATTCGCGCGGTCTGTTGCGAAGTCGCCCAAAAGGCCAATCAAGTCGCCAAGGATTTTAATGCGCTCCCAATGGACGGCTTCCGCGCCATGGTCGAGCGACCAGACATTGAAGCGGTCCTGTCCCTCGGGCCGGATTGGGTCGGGCATCTGCCCATGTTGGCCGCCTGCGAAGCCGGGAAAGCCGTCTACAGCGCGGTCGCTCTCGAAATCAGTCCTGACCAGGCCACTCAAGTCAAAGAACGTGTGGACCGCAGCGGCGTGGCCTTCATGGCCGAGTTTTCGCGGCGACATGCGGCAGCTACCGTCCGGCTGAAAGAACTGATGGCGACCCGACTCGGCCCGCCGCAACTAATTTTTTGTCATCAAAGAATGAATCCTTCTCCCACTCACGGTGCCAAAAACTCGCTCTATGGTCGCCATCGCAACCATCGTCGCACTGAGATCATGGAAATGTTGGATTGGGTCTGCTATCTCTGCGGTCGATCCCCAAGCAGCGTGTGGAGTGTCGTTGATCCGAATTGCCCTGATATCGATTCCACTGATTACCAAGTCGTAAGTCTCGAATTTGCCGAACAAGCCAAAAAAGACATGCCGCCCGTCTTGGCTCAGGTTAGTTTGGGCAGTTACATCCCGCCACAATGGCAAGATGCGATCGCGTTTCGTCGTCCCGCGTCGATCCAGGTGCGCTGTGCCAACGGCATCGCGTTTTTGGATTTGCCATCATCGCTGGTGTGGTTTGACTCGAGTGGCCAGCATGTCGAAACCTTAGACTACGAGCGCCCCCTGGGTGAACAATTGTTGACGCAATTCTATCGAGCCATCGTCAGTCTAATTCGCGTGTCCGCCGATCTGAATGATGCCTACCGCGCGATGCAAATTATGGATGCGTGTCGGCGCAGCGCCGCGACGGGGCAACGGGTCTCCTTCGTCGATCAAGCCGACGCGGCCTGGGACAGTTGTCCACGAATCAAGATCAGCAGGTCCGGAGCTTAAGCCAGCATCGTGGAACGCAACTTGAAGCCTGAATTGTCCGCCGTCGCGCGGCTGATCGAAAACTGTTTACGTCAAGATCAAGCTTGGTTGCGCCGCCAATGGTCGCGCTGTGCCAACATTCTTTTGCAGGATATGTGGCCTGAACTGGCGAAGGATGCGGAGCTCTTCGTCGATCCATTGATACGGCAATCGCAAAAGATTCAAGAGCGACTTCGCGAGCAGGCCCTTCGTAGTGAAACCGCCGTATCGAGTTTGCCGGAACGACAAGCCGAATTGGACGCGGCTTGGGAAGCGATCTTGTCGTCAGCGGCCGAGTTGGATCGACTATGGGCTCGCGATCAAGCAACGAATTCACCACGACCAAAGCGAGACTCGCGAGGCGGTAACAACCAACCGCCGTTCGAGTGGTGTTTGACAAAGATTCGCGATTCTTGGGGCCATTGGTTCTGGCGCTGCCACCATGTGCCCGCGGTGCATTTCGCGGGCGATTTGCCTGTGCATGCCCGGGTGACGGAAATCGCTACCGCGATCCAAGAGCATCAGGTTGTCGTCGTTTGTGGCGAGACCGGTTCAGGCAAGAGCACGCAACTGCCCAAGATTTGTTTGCAGGCTGGGTTTGGACGATCGGGCATGATCGGACACACGCAGCCTCGACGAATTGCCGCGCGCAGCGTCGCGGTCCGCGTGGCTGAAGAATTGCATGTGCGTTTGGGCGACGAGGTGGGCTACAAGATTCGCTTCCATGACGACACACAACCACGCTCGTTCATCAAGCTCATGACGGACGGTATCTTGTTGGCTGAGACGCAAGCCGATCGGGACTTTAGCCAATACGATTTGATCATCATCGATGAAGCTCACGAGCGTTCGTTGAACATTGACTTTTTGTTGGGATATTTGAAGCAAGTTTGCCAACGCCGCCCCGAGTTTCGGCTGATTATTACTTCGGCTACGATTGACGCCCAACGATTTGCGGAGCACTTTGCGAGTCCCGACGGCAGTCCCGCTCCGATCATTACGGTCGAAGGTCGAAGTTACCCTGTGACCATCCAGTACCGCTCGCCAGAATTCGAGGATGGGCGGTGGACCAACCCCGACCAAGCGGTGGTGCGTGCGATCCAGGAATTGGCCACACGTGATCGCGGGCATGTGTTGGTGTTTTTGCCAACCGAACGCGATATTCTGTCGATCAGTCGCAAACTCCGTGACATGCGATTGGGAAGGGATCAAGCGGAAGCCACAGAGGTGGTTCCGCTGTACGCCCGACTAAGCGGTGCCGAACAGCAAAAGATTTTTCAACCGACGCCGTTACGTCGCATCGTGTTGGCGACGAACGTCGCCGAAAGTTCTCTGACGGTCCCGGGTATCAAGTACGTCGTGGATACGGGGACCGCGCGGATTAGTCGTTATTCGCCGCGCAGCAAAGTGCAACGATTGCCCATCGAAGCGATCAGTCAAGCCTCGGCGAATCAACGAGCCGGACGGTGTGGCCGGGTTGGTCCCGGGTTATGCGTGCGATTGTACAGCGAAGACGATTTCGCAACTCGAGATGCTTTCACGACTCCCGAGATTCGGCGTACGAACTTGGCCAGCGTGATTCTGCAAGCCAAGATGTTGGAATTGGGGCCCCTACACGAGTTCCCGTTCCTCGACCCGCCTCGTCCGGAAGCGTTGGCGGAAGGCGAACGATCGTTGTTCGAAATCGGAGCGATCAACGAACAGGGTGAATTGACCGCGATCGGTCGACAATTGGGCAAACTACCGATCGATCCGCGTATTGGACGCATGATCCTGGAGGCCGCTCAGCAGGGTTGTCTCGATGATATCTTGATCATAGCCGCTGCGATCGAAGTGCAAGACCCTCGAGTTCGCCCCGTGGAGTTGGCTCAGGCCGCCGATCAAGCTCATCGCCAGTTTCAGGACAAACGTAGCGACTTCATGTCGTATTTGAAAGTTTGGAAGTTTTATCATGAAGAGAAAGAGAAGAAGAGCAAGACGCAGTTTCGCAAGTTCATGCATGCCAACTTCTTGTCTCCGGAACGAATGCAGCAATGGTTGGATGTGCATCGTCAATTGCGGCAAGTCGTTCGTGAGTTGAAATTGCCAACCAAGGTGACTCACACGGGCGAACGGGCTGAAGGCAACCCAGGGAATTCTTCACGTGGCGAGCAGGTTGTTGGCGCGCCTGGCAGTGATTATGCCAAGATTCATCGCGCTTTGTTGGCCGGCTTGTTGTCGGGTATCGCCATGTTGGACGAGAAGGAGCCGAAACTAAAGCAGTACATCGGCCCCAGCAACGTCAAGTTTCAATTGTGGCCGGGGACCGGATTGGATCGCTTGCCGAAGTGGATCATGGTGGCCGAAATCGTCGAGACGTCGCGCCAGTTTGGGCGAACAGTCGCCTCGATCGAGCCGACGTGGTGCGAGCCATTGGCAGGGCACTTGGTAAAACGCCGATACAGTGAAGCGAACTGGAATCCGAAAGCATGTGGGGTAACGGCCAGCGAGCGAGTCACGCTGTTCGGTTTGCCAATTGTGCCGCGCCGTCGTGTTCCCTACGGTCGCATTGATCCTCGAGAAAGTCAATTGCTAATGTTTGCCGAGGGTTTTTTTCTCGGTCGTTGGGAGCAAGCGGTCCCGGAGTTCTTAGAGCAAAACTGGAAGACTCAGGCCGAGATCAAGACGTTGAGCCAGAAGAGTCGGCGTGCGGATTGGATCATCGACGAGCAGCGCGTGGTCGACTTTTATTCGGCTCGGTTTCCTGCGGAGGTGGTCGATGCTCCAACCGTGAATCGATTCTTGAAGCGTGCGTCAGCCGATGAACTCGAGTCACTCAAATTCAAGTTGGACGAGATCATCCGCTTGGACGATGGTTATCGCCCTGAAGATTACCCTTCTGTTTTGGACGTAGGGACCGCCAAGTTACCGTTGACCTATGACTTTCATCCTGGTGAACCGCAAGACGGCGTGTTTGTGAATGTTCCCGCCGAGGCTTTAGGCCAGTTGACCGATCAACGGTTGAGTTGGTGCATTCCCGGGTGGATCGAGACGAAAATCGTTCAGATGATTCGTAGCTTGCCGAAAAGCGTGCGGCGAAACTTGGTACCTGCTCCTGATACTGCGAAACGAGTTGCGGCCAGTTTGACATTTGCTCAAGGATCATTTCATCAAGAGGTCGCCAAGCGATTGGCGGCTGAAGCGGACGTACCTTTGACCGTCAATGATTTCGAATTGGACAAAATCGATGCTTACTTGACGTTGGGTATTCGAGTTGTCGACGGACAGGGCCAAACATTGGCCGCTGGACGATCTTTGGCCGACGTTCGACGGCAACTGGAGTCGCGAGGTGTAGCCGCTGGTCAGCAAATTGAAGACCGCGCGTGGCAAGTCAAGAAACAGACCGATTGGTCATTCGGTGCGTTGCCTTCGACCACCGTCTTGCAACGGGGGACAATCCAAGTCGAAGCTTATCCGGCCGTTGTTGATGAAGGAGACACGGTGGGGATTGGACTTTTTGATAACCCCGGACTTGCGGATTGGCAACACGAACTTGGCATCGTGCGTTTACTGCGATTGACCCATCACAAACAAGTCAAGCGGCAGATTCGCGAGTTGCCTGAGTTGTCGCGCGCGCAACTCTTGCTGAGTCGCTGGTTGAGCTCGTCGGCTTTGGAGCAGGGGCTGGAATCGGTCTTGATCAAGATCGTGATCGGCGACCGAGCCAGATCCATTCGTGATGAACGAGCGTTTCGCCAGTTGCAGCAGTCGTGTGGCGCCGAGTTGGGAGCAGCGGCGATTGAACTGACCCGCTGGTTGCCCCTGTTGGCTCGGGCGGTACATCAAGCCGATCAGCAGTTGTCCGAACTGAAAACGAACAACCGCTTTATCAAGGCCTTTAATGATACTCGGACCCAGATTCGCGCGTTATTGGCAGAAGGCTTCCTGCAGCAAGTTCCTTGGGCATGGTTGCAGCACTTCCCGCGATACGTTGCTGGAATCGAGTATCGACTTCAGCGTTTGACGGTGGGCAATGCCTCACTTGATCAAGAACGCCTGGACACGGTGGCCGAGTATTGGAGTCGTTACGAACAACAACAAGAAAAGACTCGCTTGGAGAATCGAATCGATCCCGAATTGGAGGCTTTTCGCTGGTTGATTGAAGAGTATCGGATTTCTTTGTTTGCTCAGCCATTGGGAACCAGCGTCAAGGTATCGCCGCAACGATTGGACAAGCAATGGTCGTTGGTCCACGGAAGTCCGGCAGCATTAAGAAAGTAATGGTTCGAAACAACCTTGGCGTGCCGCAGCGTGCCACCGCGTTCCGCTCAGCCACTTGCGGCTGAACCGATGGCAATCGTCGGTCCGTTTTCTGGCATGGACACCGTCGTGCATGGTTCGTGCTAAAAAACTCAGTTCGTTCACATTCCGAAAGCCAATCATGATGGAACAGCCCATGGACTCAACGATTAGGGAACAGCGGCAGAAGGATAAGCCCACGTTGGCGATACTCGTCTTGTTGTCCGGAATCAATGCATGGATGATATCCGCCTTCATGCACTTTTTGGGTCGGAATTTGGTAATGGACCTGGCACTGTCAAGTATTACATTAACCTGGGAATTGCAGTCGCAATCACGATATTCATGAAGTGGCGTGGCCAGAAAATTGTCCTTGAGAACTTTGGCGCACAAGGGGGCCGAAATCTAGAAGTTAGCGGATGGCAGGCGTTCATTATTGTCTTGTTTACCATCGCGACTGGAATTTATCTGGTTTGGATAATCTCGTAGACTAGGCATGGGTGGCGTCGTGGCGTTGCCCGCGGTAGGGCTGTGGGGTGAAAGCGGCAGCCGGCTGCCGCAGTCCAAAGCCTGGGGCACCGACCCAAGTTCAAAGCTTGGCATGGTTCTAACGTAGAAAGTAAATAATGGAGAAGTTGGATCTCAAGAGATACCAAACCGCCGCCTTGGTCGAGCAGGTGGCTGAAGCATTGGACGTCGGATCGGCCATATTCGCGATTTTTCAATCGGTGGCGTTGATCACCGGTTCGTTGTTCCTAATCGCTAATTTGGTCTTGTATTTTGGCGGAGCCAGTTGGACGACGTGGGCCATGATCGCCATTTACGTTTTGTTCGTAGCCGGCCTGTTGGGGGTGGCGATTGGCTTCCTCCGAGTTGCCAAAAACTACTTGAAACATACTTCAACCGTTTTGCAGTTGTTGATTGGCGTTACACGACAAGCGAAGTCGGATCTGGCGAGCGTCCAAACTGGAAAGGCAGCCCTGCCAACCAATGCCGAGATCATGTGGCATGCGTACCAGGATGTGGTTTTTCCGACGGTGCAACAGGTCATCCTGAAATCTGGAAACCTCTTCAGCCGGATTGTGTTTTGGATCTATCAACGGACCACGGAGCGAAGTCTGTTGCGGGGAATGCAAGCCGATAATGCCGCAGTTCCGGCTGGCGCCACGGGCGGTGCACGTCCAGATGCGGGCTCGCCTCAAGTCGAGTTATTGCAGTCGATCGAGGCGATGGCCGATGTCGACGAAAAAGAGATTGAGGCGACGGTGAAGACGGCCGCTTGGTTGAAAACCACCAAAGATCGGATTCAACGCTGGGTGTTATTGCCTTTGCAAGTGGTGTTTTGGTTGATCGCTATGGCAGCCATGGTTCCTGTCTTCGTGCTCTTTGGGATGAGTCAATGATTCTGAGTCCGAGCGACTCTCGTCGAGTGGTCGCTGTTATACTTTCGGTTGCCTTGGAAGCGAATGTCACAGTTCGAGCGAAGCAAGCTCGGATCGCGAAGCGTTCTTCGGCTATTCGAGGTTGAAAATGAGAGGTGGAACATGGAATTGGGTGTGGGAATAATCGGCTGCGGCATGATCGCCAAGTTTCACGCCAGAGCGGTAGCGGATACGCCTGGGTTGCGATTGGTGGCCGCAACCAGTCGCCAAAGAGCCAGCGCTGAAAAATTCGCGGCCGATTTTCCTTGTCGTGTTTTCAATACGGTTGAAGAACTTTGCGCGGATCCGGAAGTGCACTTGGTTGCGATTTGTTCGGCCAGTGGCGCTCATTTGGAACCTGGCTTGATTGCGGCACGGGCCGGGAAGCATGTCGTGGTGGAGAAGCCGCTTGAAGTTACGGTAGCGCGGTGCGAAGAGTTGATCGAAGCGTGCGATCGAGCGGGAGTGGTGCTTTCGACAATCTTCCCGTCTCGATTTCATGCCGCTTCGCGTCAAGTAAAAGCCGCCGTCGATGCGGGTCGCTTTGGGCGTTTGACCTTAGGCGATGCCTACGTCAAGTGGTATCGCACGCAACAATACTACGATAGCGGAGCATGGCGCGGTACTTGGGAATTGGATGGCGGCGGTGCGCTGATGAACCAAGCCATTCACAGTGTGGACTTGCTGTTGTGGATGATGGGAGAGGTCCAGCAAGTGATGGCACACACAGCGACATTGGCTCACGAGAACATCGAAGTCGAAGATGTGGCGACGGCGACACTCCAGTTCAAGAATGGGGCTTTGGGCGTGATTCAAGCGTCGACGGCCGTTTACCCAGGTATGCTGAAAAGAATTGAGATACATGGCTCGCGTGGGTCGGCAATCATTGAAGAGGAAGACCTGAAATTATGGAGTTTTGCGGACGCGACTCCCGATGATGAGGCGATCTTGCGGGCTTTGACTGGCAAGACGGCGACGGGCGGCGGTGCTGCCGATCCTGCAGCCATTGGACACCATGGCCACGCGGCTCAATACGCGGACATTCGCGACGCGATTCGGGCGGGACGGTCGCCGCTGATCGATGGGCGAGAGGGCCAGAAGAGTGTCGCGCTGATTTCGGCCATCTATCAATCGGCTCGCAGTGGCCAAGCGGTGAGGTTGTCGTGATTCGTTGGCTCAGTCGTTGGCGAATGGCGGGGCCCGGTCTGGTTGTCACCGCAGCCTTTATCGGGCCTGGCACGGTAACTACGGCGAGTAAAGCCGGTGCGAAGTACGGTTATCAATTGCTGTGGGTTTTGGTTGTCGCCACGCTGGCCACGATTTTTCTGCAAAACATGGCAGCGAGAGTTGGACTGGTGACTCGAGTTCCACTGGGAATTGCGATCATGGAATCGCTAAAGTCTCAAGGGATGCGGTGGTTCGTTGGCGTCTTGGCGGTGTTTGCCATCGGTTTTGGTAATTCCGCTTTTCAAGCCGGGAATTTGACGGGCGCTAGAATTGGGTTGGAGATTATTGCCGGCAGTACCCATGCCGAGTGGGTTTACTTGATCGCTGGGATGGCAATGGCCACATTGTTCATGTCGTCGTACAAACGCATCGAATTTGTATTGATTGCGATGGTCGCGTTCATGAGTGTGGGGTTTTTGGCGACCGCCGTATTGATCCGACCAGAACCATCGGCGGTTGGAGCGGGTTTGTTACCCACCGTACCCAAGGATTCTGTTTTGGTAGTGTTGGGTTTGCTCGGGACGACCATTGTGCCTTACAACTTGTTCTTGCATGCCGGATTGGTCCAACGAAAGTGGAACGCGAATGACGAAACGCTCGTATCGATTGCTGCGGCTCGAGCCGACTCAGCACTGGCCATTGGTTTGGGAGGCTTGGTCAGCGCAGCGATCCTGGTGACGGCAGCCGTGGCGTATTCGGGCGCGGGAGTCGAACTCAAATCGGCAGCCGACATGCCAGCCCAATTGGCGCCGTTGCTGGGGCACCAAGTCGCCAACCTGTTTTTTGGAGTTGGATTATTGGCCGCGGGTCTCACGAGCGCCATTACCGCGCCGTTGGCGGCGGCGATGGCGATTTCAGGTCTGTTTGGCTGGGGGGATGATCCCAAAGCACTGAGGTTTCGGGTGATTTGGTTGGGAGTGATGGGATTTGGCTTGGTGGTAGCCCGCATCTGGAACAATAGTCCGATGGAAATCATTGTCGTGGCTCAAGCTGCCAACGGTTTGCTCCTACCGGTGATGGTGGCTCTCCTGATCCTCGTGTCTCACAAACATCCTCGGCTTAGCGCCTATCGCCCGGCATGGTGGGAGAATTTGGCTGCCGTTGCCGTCCTGGCATTGGTGTTGGTGCTTTCGGGCAACTTCTTTCGAAAGCTGTTCGAGTCGTGACATGGTGTTGTTTGGTGGTGTCGTTTGGTGGTGAGCTTCCGAGTCTGCCGACGTTGGTTTATGCTTGGGAGCTCGAGTCGGGTATTGGGTTGTTGTGTATCAACTAAGAACACGATGGCCAGTCAGGATATGAACCAAGAACTTTGGGTTGTTAAATGCCAAGATTATCATCACGTGCGGTCGTTTTCCCCTCCTCGCCAATTCGCAAATTGGCGGCTGCGGCAGATGCTGCGAAGAAAAGGGGCGCGCGAGTATTTCATTTGAATATTGGTCAACCGGACATTGAAACGCCGCCAGAGTTTTTTCACGCGATCGAGCGGGCTTCGTTGAAAGTGCTTGAGTACAGTCCTTCGCCTGGATTCCCTGGGTTGCGCCAGTCGATCGTGGATTATTATCAGCGATTGGGATATCCCTTGGACATGTCGCATGTCCTCGTAACGACAGGAGCCTCCGAGGCGATTGCGTTTGCCTTTTCGGCTATTTTGGATCCGGGTGATGAGGTCATTGTGCCGGAACCTTACTACGCGAACTACTCGGCGTTTGCACTGCAGATCGATGCGAAGATCGTGCCGTTGCCGACGACCATTGAACAAGATTTCGCTTTGCCAGATGTCGAATCGTTTCGCGCCAAGATTACCCCGCGGACGAAAGCAATCATGATTTGCAATCCGGGAAATCCAACAGGTGTCTTGTACCCGCGTGAGGCCTTGGAAAAGCTGCAGCAAGTCTGTCGCGAGCACGATCTGTATTTGATTTCCGACGAAGTATATCGCGAGTTTACGTACGACGGACTCCAGCATCAAAGCGTTTTGGGCTTGGCGGGAATGGACGAGCAGACGATCGTTGTTGATTCGATTTCAAAACGGTTTTCGGCGTGTGGAGCTCGGATTGGCTGTGTAATCACACGGAGCGAACCGTTGTTGGGGGCCATCAATAAGTTTGCCCAAGCCAGACTATCGCCGCCGACTTTGGGTCAGATTGGTGCTCAAGCGGTCTATCAACTTCCGGACACTTATTACCAGCAGGTCAATCGAGAATATGCCGCACGTCGCGATACATTAAAGTCGGCCCTGCAAGCGATGCCGGGTGTGGTTTGTCCGCAAATCAACGGGGCATTTTATGCGATGGTGGGACTGCCGATCGCCGATGCCGATCACTTTTGCAAGTGGATATTGGACGACTTCCAGCACGAGGGGCAAACGGTCATGTTGGCGCCGGGCCCTGGGTTTTATGCGACGCCGGAGGCGGGTCGAAATCAAGTGCGCATCGCCTATGTCTTGAAACAAGATGATTTGCGAACAGCCATGTCGGTTTTGGAGCAGGCATTAGCCAGATACAATCAAGGCTAGGGCCACTCAAGTGCGGTGCCATATACAAGAATTGGAATGGTTGCCGCACGGAGCCTGAAAAACAATCACTCCGTGGGCGTTCGAGTATCCCTGCAGGAGACGGCTTCGATCGACGAGAAAACGAGTTATGGGCCGAACCCAATCGCACCGGGGCGTGGAATCCCGGGCACGATCAAGTGAGTTCCTTGGACCAATCGCGACGCTGACGACTACTTAAAATCCCCAATTTCTTGCGATACTTCGCGATGGTTCGGCGGGCAACGTCGAAGCCCATGCTTTGCAATTCCTTGCACAAGTGTTCATCGCTCAGAGGATCGGACTTGTCTTCTTGGTCAACCAATCGCTTGAGTTCGATCTGAACTCGGTCCCAAGCGACATCTTCGCCTTCATCGGTTTGCGTGCCGCCGACAAAGAATCGCTTCATTGGAATCAACCCACGCGGTGTATCCATCCACTTTTCATCGACGGCTCGGCTGACGGTTGTCACGTGCACGCCAACCTTTTCCGCGATTTGTTGCATTTTTAATGGCAACAAATGTTCGGGGCCCTTGTCCAAAAAAGCCTTTTGATGCGTGACGATTTCTTGCGCGACCTTGGCGACCGTATTTCGCCGCTGTTCGATCGCCTCCATCAACCACTTGGCTGAAGCATATTTCCGTTTCAGGAATTCGCGTTCTTCCGTCGTCAGCTGCCCGCTCTGATGCCTCTTTTTGTAATAGTTGCTAATGTACAGGTTGCCGATTGGAGCCTCTTCGGCCTTGACCCTGTAGTTCCCATCGGAATCTTTGTAGACCACTACATCGGGAGTGATCGCCGGAGCCCTGGAATTGGTGAATCTTCCAGCAGGTTTCGGGTTCAGTTTTCGCAGCTGTTCCCAGGCCCGCATGATTTGATCGTAGGTGTACCCGGTTGCGCGTTGGATCAGCGGGATGCGATTGTCGCGGAGGTCTTCCAAATGATGGTTGACCAAACAGCGAACTTCATCGTGCATGGGTAACGATTCGTCGATCTGAAGCAGGAGACATTCACGCAAATCACGAGCGGCAATCCCAGGCGGATCAAGCGACTGAATCATTGCCAGGGCCTTGCGGGCCAACTCCAACATTTCCGGCGGGTGATCCGCAGGCAAAAGATCCTCTAAGCTTACACGAAGATAACCCCCAGTTGCCGGGTTGAGGGTCGAGATAATTCGCTCGCACATCGCCATGAGTTCCGGGGCAATGTCCAATTCGTGCAACTGGTGGATCAAATACTCGTGCAGCGACTCGGGCCGGTCCTCGATGTTCGACATCAGATCGTGCTGTTGATCCAACGAATCCTGGACGCGGTTCGAAGATACTCGGGGGCGGTCATCAAAATGGTCGGGAACATCGCGATCTAATTCCACCAGTCGTTCGAAGTCATCGACATTGTTTCCGCTTTCGTCCACGACCAACTCGCGGGTTTCCGCCGACCGGGTCGGTTCCGTTTCGAAGGATTCTTCCGGCATTTCCGGGTCATTGGCGGCCACTTCCAGAACCGGGTTTTCACGCAACTCCTCTTCGACCCGTTCCAGGAGGGCGGTCACCGGCAATTGCAGAATCTCCATCGACTGGATCATCCGTGGAGCCAGTATTTGAGTCTGTTTTTGTTGAAGGTGTTGACCAAACGACAGTCGCATGACACTCGAATCCGCTGAGTTCTGCTACCAAAGCCCCAAGGTGACGCCGGTCGTCCTGCACTTTCCGTGCCGAACGCTGACTAAATCATAGCATTTTTTTGGTGTTCGGACAGAGACAAGCCAGATTATTTGCGGACAAGACTGGAAACGGCACGCGATCTTGTCCCCCGGTTGGGGCCCGCTATAACTTGCAGATTCGGGATTTTCAGCCACGGGAGGTTCGGTCCATGTTTTCTCTGGGATTTGTCAGCGCCATCTTACCGGAACAGTCCTTGTCCGAAGTCTTGGACATTGCCCAACGAATTGGTTACGACTGTGTGGAGGTCATGTGTTGGCCTGTGGGCAAAGCGGACCGTCGCTACGCGGGAGTGACGCATATCGACGTTACGAACTTGACGGATGCGAAGGTCGCCGAAATCCAGCGTGAAGTATCGAACCGAGGGGTTCAGATTAGTGGTTTGGGGTACTACCCGAATGCCCTGTCGCCCAACCCCGAAGAGAGTGCAACCGCAGTGGCCCAGATTCGACGCGTAATGGAGGCGACCGCCGCGTTGGGTTTAACGCGGTTCAATACCTTTGTCGGTCGCGATTGGACTCGCACGGTCGATGACAACTGGCCCCGCTTTCTCGACACCTGGGGGCCTTTGGTCGAGTTGGCTGAGAAGTTGCAAATCAACATTGGAATAGAAAACTGCCCGATGATTTTTGGGACTGACGAGTGGCCAGGCGGGAAAAACTTGGCACATAGTCCGGGGATCTGGCGGCGGATGTTTCGCGACCTGCCGTCACCGCGGTTTGGATTAAACTTCGATCCCTCTCATTTGGTCTGGCTGCAAATGGATTACTTGAATCCGCTTCGCGAATTTGCCTCGCGGATCTCGCATGTGCATGCGAAGGACGTGCGAGTGGATCGGCATTTGTTGAACGAATGGGGCATCCTCGCGTTCCCGAAGGTGTACCACACACCCAAGCTCCCCGGGACCGGTGATGTCGATTGGGGCAAGTTCTTTTCGGTATTGGGCGATGCCGGATATCGCGGCCCTGTATGTGTCGAAGTGGAAGACCGCATCTTTGAAGGTAGTGTTGAGAATCGAATTCGTGCCCTTCAACAAAGCTACAATTATTTACGGCAGTACATCGCGGCTGGCACCTAAGATGCCATTGGCTTGCAGCGCTGGAATAATCCCTCAGCCACGCAAGGCAGCTGCGACGTTGAGGCAGTGCTGGTTTGCGGCGTGAAGGCCAGCGACTACTTGGCGCGGAGAAAGTAGCCCGAGTTCGCTGCCGCTGTGGCGACAAAGAACACGAATCGGCTCTGATCGGCGCTGATGAAGATTCGCCCGTTCGAAAGGAGGTCCTCGTTTGGGGCGATTTGTGGAGGGCAGGAGCTGGATCATTCGACGAACGGCGGCAGACGGTTCCGTGGTTTTTCGGTCGCTGGACGTTTACATCTTTCAGCAGCGTCTGTAGACTTGGGTGTGGACCACGTTGCTAACCGTGAAGTCGCTGCGCGTCACGATGCCAGGAAGAAAAGCGTTGTGACAATTTTCAATCGTGGAAAAGATTCGTTGCGTCCCGAAGGCGGTAGTATCAAGCGTGTGGTCAATGTCGATTCACTACCTCAAAAGCGCTCGTAGCTCAGTGGATAGAGCAACGGTTTCCTAAACCGTAGGTCGGAGGTTCGATTCCTCTCGGGCGTACTTCTGGGATAAGAATTTCCCCTTTCTTTGCCAACTCTTCTGGACAAGTTTTGCTTGTCCAACCCGCCTGTCGTGCTCGACTTTGGACTACGTTTACGGAATGAATCCGAAGTTCATGTTATCGAATGATTCCGCAGCCCAGGCATCTTTAACGCGACGGCTATTGACGCCATTGCGGACGATGTTCGGCGGCGGCACGCTCTAAAGATTTGAACTCTTGCCGCGCAAATTCAGCGTCCAGGTAGGGAATGTCGATTTTGTGATCCGCTGGACCGGCCGCTGCCGTATCGACGGCCAACGTGGCCATGTTCCAACTTCGATCGAATGGTGTCTGGCTCAGACGCAAGGTTTGGATTCGGTCGAAGAAGGTGCAACTGAGCTTGCGATACAAGATCCCGCTGCGGAACACAATGCCGAAGTTGGTACGAGCATAACGCTGGCTTCGGCTTCGCCGAATCGCGTACCAAATTTGATGTCCCGCGAACGCCGCCCCCGGCAGCAAACCCCAATAACGCCACCAGAACACACAGATCGCCATCACGACGATGCTGATCATCAACGCCATTCGCAATAAGCGAGCGCGAGTTTGCTCAGACGTGGTCCGCCAATTCAATTGATCTTCTTGTAGCAACAGACCGGGACGGATCTCATTCAAAAGTCGCGGAACTTCTCTGGCTGGCACCACCGGGATAAACCAAGTTCGCGAAAGGTTTTCGCTACTTTCCTCTCCTCCGCCTGCACCGCCCGCCGTCTCAATTCGAATTGCCACAAACCGAAACCAGCCCAAAACCCACGGACGGTGAATGCTAATAAATTGAATCCTTGGCCGCAGCACTGACATGCTGTATCGATTCACCAGCCCGGCAGTCACTCGGAGGTCATTCCCCTGCCTAACCAACTGATAGCCCGCGAAACGATAAACGTACCAAGCGACGCCCAAAACCTTTAATACAGCAAACGCCACGGCGCCTAAAGACACGAACGAAAGCCAGTTGTTCCAGAGATCATCCCAGTTCCAAGCAAAAACCGGCAACCAGGCCTCCCATTGTTGGGGCAGAATTCGCTCGTGCAGGTCGAATTGGTAAGCAGTACCAAGCGCAACGCCGACCATCAGCCAGCCACGATTACCAGCCAATCCGGCAATGAATAGCCACAATAGAGGAATACTCAGTACCGGCATTACCGACTGTTCTTCTGCGATCGTACCAACGATCGAATTGCTAGTGTCAGGCAGGCTGAATTGAGTGGGATCGGACGGATTGGAACTCGCCGCTGCCCCGGGCAAAGACACGGCGCGATTCAACTCGATAGAATTTTTTGTTTGTCGACTGAGAGAAACGGCTTGACGCAACTCCGTAATCTGCGAGTCCGTCAATACTCGGAGAACCGCTTCGGCCTCCGAGCCACTGGCGGTCTCCAAACGAACCTCGGCGACTCGAAAGATTCGATGCAAGACGTTTTGCATCAAGTCGATGTTCTGAATCTTTGCCAACGGCACGATACGTTGGTTCTGAAAAATAAGGCCTTCATTCAAGATCAACTCGCCATCGACGAGTTGGTAACGAAGCGTAAAGTAGCGAATCAAGGTCCGTAGAAACGAAAACGCAAAAGCCGCAACCGCAATCACACCCCAGAACCATGAACCGCTGGCAGCGCCGACAAAACCGAATAGAAGTGGCATCAACAATTCGCGACCGTGTGATGCCACGTCAAAAACTATCGACGAGTAATGTAGAAACTGCGGTTGACGCAACGACGGGCTATGTGTTGCAGGAGCATCGGCCGTGAATCCAACGACGAGTTCTGCAGTGCCCGATGTCGGTAAATTCATCGGGTGATTCGTTGGACTGCACGTCCCATCTGTTACTTCGTCGGACAGCGCGGTTCGATTAGCTGAATCAGTCACCCGAACCTGCGGATCGTCAACACGCTCAGACGACATCGACGACTCCTTGCTGGCGCAGCAAGCGATCACGCAACTCAACCGCCGTTTCATACGCCAAGCCATCAAGTTCCACGGAAGCATTTTCCGTGCCTGCCGTGTGGACCGTCAATTTCGCGAGCCCCCATTGCCGTTGAATCGGGCCTTGCGTCAAATCCGCGTGTTGCAATCGAGCTAACGGGACCGACAGCGTCTTTTGCCAATAGACGCCACGTTGAATTTCTAATCCGATTTCGTCTAGTTTCCAACGCACGTGTCGATGGCTGATCGGTGGCCAGAAAAACATAAACAAGATCAACATCACCAGCAGTAGCAGGATCCCGGTTGTGATACCCAACCATAATAAGGTGAAACCCAAGCTGAATCCAACAATCACCACTCCAACCAGCGCCAGTAGGCTCAAGACAATCGAGACGATCATTGCCACGAATCGCTCGGCTTGAACGTGGCGGGGGTCCAGTGAGCAATACATCGACTGGTCAATCGACTTGTTCTCGGTTAACGCTACCGTTGTCGGAGGAGAGAGAGCGGAAGGCGCCCCGTCTGTGGAGACTGGTTCGACAGCGGTCGAGGGGCCGGTCAGAACTTCGTCAGTACCGGAAGTCTTCGACAACCAGAGTATTTCGTTGTTCGACGGCACATCATTATCACTCACAAATACGGCTCCGCATTTTGATTCGATTCGCGACCAATTTTAATTGATCTTGGTCAGTTGTGGCTTATTCGAAAAAAGTGCACCACTCTAACCCGGCGCGTGAGCGAGGTGATTCGCTCTGCATTACGGATTTAGGGGTTCCTCGCCTATGCTTCGGGTTAAGGTTAAAGGTACCTTTGTCGCACTTCTTTTCGGACGAGCCATCGTTCATCGTGGCGCACCGCAAAACCGCAGTCGCTTAACGACATGCGTTAGCGCAACGCGACTTCACCAACGGCTTGGCCGTTCGGTGAAAGTCTTGCCTATCCAAAAAACCGCGGCCATTCTCCCGTTCGTAGTTTCGCCCTGATCCGAGATTTCTTTCTAGGAAAAATCGAAACTCGGCGGTGGATTTCGCGTACACTCGCCCAACGGTGGCTTCGCTGGGCCGCATCTTAACTTACAATGGGAGAACCAGCGATGCTCCTGTCTCGCAGGACATGGCCCTGTTGGTCAAGTTAACCGGCTTCCTGAACGGTTCAAGCCGGTCTAGGTTCCGTTGCCGTCGGCAATAATATTCGGATTATTGTGAAGGAATGGAACATGAGAATGGGCGGTGGGCCTAAAAATCGGGCATTCAATAAGGCGACGGAATTGTTTTAGGAGTTATTGTCGTTGACCGATTCCCCTCAAGACGGCTTATTCGACGCCCCCTCAACAAGTGGCTCAGCGGCCAGGCGGCGATTTATCCAAGGGCAAGACCTGTGGCGGTGGTGGAGTGATTGGGGGCGGACCGCGCTGCAGTCCAGTTTACGACCGTTGCCCACACCACTTTTCACCGGACTTGCGGCGGCGGAGTGGCGGCCCAATGGGTTTTATTCACATTTTGCCGCTGCCGCGATGGCCTGCGAGTGGGAAGTATTCTTGAACTACGGCCAATATGCGGAGGGGGCCGAACGCGCGGCGCAAGCACTAGAGAATCTCGAGTATTGGGAGAGTTTGCTCAGCGTTTTTCGCGTGGATAGCGAAATCAGCCAAGTGAACCGATTCGCGTGCGAACAACCTGTGACGGTCTCGGAAACCACGTTTGAAGTTTTATCGGCAGCAGAAAACTTGTGGCACTTGACCGATGGGGCCTTTGATGTGACCAGCGGCTCGCTGTCCGAATGTTGGGGCTTTTTGCGACGCGAGGGGCGAATGCCCAGCGAACATGAGTTGGCTGTGGCCTTGGAGTCGGTTGGGATGGACAAGGTGATTCTTCGTTCGGACGACCGCTCGGTTCGGCTGCTGCATCCAGGAACCAAGATTAATCTGGGCGGGATTGGCAAAGGTTGGACATTGGACCGTCTGGCCGCGATCCTGTGCGTTGGCGGAATCTACGATTTTACATTTCATGGTGGCCAAAGCAGCGTGTTGGCGATGGGCTCGGATGGCCGCTACCAAACGAACCCGACGCAGCCGGCGGTGGACGCTCGTGCGGGGTGGCCGATTGGCGTGTCGCATCCGATCTATCCGGATCGCAAGCTGGGCGAGATCGACTTGCGAAATCGTGCGTTGGGAACCAGTGGTTCGGCCCGGCAGTTTTTTCATTATCGTGGAAAACGTTTGAGTCACGTCTTGGATCCGCGAACCGGACGCCCGGCTGAAGGTGTCTGGAGTGCAACCGTGGTGGCGCCGACCGCGGCCCAGGCAGACGCGTTGGGAACGGCCTGTTTTGTCTTGGGACTGGACGGCTGCCAAAGATTAGTGGAACATTGCCCAGATCTGGGCATTTTGCTGGTTGTCCCTGACGGAATGAAGCATCAAACGGTGGTGCTTGGCGATCTGGACAAGGCTTGGTACCCGAAGGAAAACTGATTGAACGTGTTGGATCGCGAGAAGAAAAAAGTTGATCAAGAAGTTGCATATTTGGTCCGGGTGATCTTTCCAGAGGAGCTCACGGAATCCGACCCCTTGGAAGAACTGACGGGCTTGGCGGAAACGGCGGGGAGTATTGTCGTCGGTGGAATGACGCAGCGTCGCGAGCGACCTGACACGGCGACGTACATCGGATCAGGCAAAGTACTTGAACTAGTGGAGTTGGTGAAGTTCCACGCGGTCGACGTCATTATTTTTGATAACGATCTTTCGCCGGGCCAAGTGCGTAATCTGGAGCAAGCCTTAAGGGTCAAGGTATTAGATCGCACCGAATTGATTCTCGACATTTTTGCGACGCACGCCCAAACTTACGAATCGCGTCTGGCGGTCGAATTAGCCCAGCTCGAGTATTCGTTGCCGCGATTGAAACGCATGTGGACCCACTTGTCGCGTATCAAGATGGGCGTTGGCATGCGGGGACCGGGTGAAAAGCAATTGGAAGTTGATCGACGTTTGGTTGAAAAGCGGATCAATGAGCTGCGTACTGAGTTAAAACAAATCGAAGAACGTCGCCAACGTCAAGTGCATTCGCGAAGCGGACGGATGAAGGTGTCGTTAGTAGGTTACACCAATGCGGGCAAGAGCACGCTCATGAACTACTTAACCCAAGCCGACGTCTTGGCCGAGGATAAGCTGTTTGCGACCTTGGACACGCGGACTCGACGTTGGCACTTGCCCAGTTGGGGTCCCGTCTTGTTATCGGACACGGTTGGGTTCATTCGCAGATTGCCCCACAATCTAGTAGCGAGTTTCCGCGCGACGTTGTCCGAGACGGTTGAAGCTGACTTGCTGCTCCATGTGGCCGACGCGAGTAGTCCGGAGGTTTTTCACCAAATCTCGGCGGTTTACGACGTGCTCAAGGAACTGGAAATCGACGAAAAAGACACTCTGTTGGTACTCAATAAGGTGGATGCCATTTCAGAAGCGGACCCAGAGCAATTGAGTAGGCTATTGAACCGCTATCCATTCGCGGTGCCAATCAGCGCTGTCACGGGCGAAGGCATCGAAGCATTGACGAAAGCCGTCAGCCTTGCGTTGAGCCGCTCGTTCTTGGACTTGGAAGTTGAAGGCGACATCAGTGATGGTCGCTTGATTGCTTATTTGGAAAAACACGGCGAGGTTTTAGAGCGACGTTTTGAGGAGACTCGGGTCTATTTTCACGTTCGCATCTCAGCCGAACACGCAGGGCGAATCGCTCAACCGGGAGTCGTCGTGCGGGACTACGAATCGCAACACGTATTGAATTTTCGCCAACCGGACCCAGAATGGGAAAAAATCAAACGACGCCGTTCTGGGTTGACGACAGAATCGATTGCCGAACAGTAGCGTCACAGCCATTTGGTTACAAGGACCGGACAAACTCATGTCGCGCTGGGCTTCTTTCTTTGTATTGGTTGGTGTTCTGATCGTCATCGCTGCATTTTTCGTGCGGGTGATGGCCGAATTCCTGGTGCCCTTGTTTGTTGCCCTGGTGTTGGTTGTCATTTTCCGACCGTTGCATGTTTGGGTTGCAAGTCGTGTTCCCCAACGTCCTGCTTTGGCCGCCTTCATCACTACTGGCTTGGTAAGCATGCTGGTTTTCTTGCCCTTCGCCGTCATGATCGTGATGGCCGCGGCCGAAAGTCGCGAACTGGTCAAACGGTTTGACCGAGCTGTGTTGCAGCAAAAGTTAGAAGATTTTCGTGATTCAGTTGGCTTGAATTTTCCTCATGCGGACCGATTGGTCGAATTGGAAGAACAGCTCTTGGACTTGCGGGACGGATTGGAAGTTGCGGGTCAAAGAGTGGGAAGTTCGCGGGCGGATTTGATGGATGCGGATGAACGGGAAATGATCCACAATGCACTCGGGGAGATCGAAGTTTCCAGTCGAGCGTTGGGTGAAATCAACTCCTGGAATTGGCCAATCTTACCGCCGCCACCGCTGGAACAGGCCGACACCGATTCGGACCAGGAATTGAAAGCCGAAGGCGAACACAGCTCTGGTGTCGTAGTGAACGATTCGGCGACCAAAGAACAGGAATCGGGGGCAACTGCGATTCAAGAATTGGAATTACAGACCGGTTCCAGCGTGTTGGAACAACACTGGTTCAATTACGTCTATCAGTTGCAAGAAGTCCAACGACTATTGAAGGACCGACGATGGGAAGAGTCTGCCGCCAAGAACCGCTCCCTACAATTGCAATTGGTCGCCGGGATCGCCAACTCTCATGGGTTGTTTCGCGAATTTAAAGTTCGTTTGCTGGGGGGGCCGGCGATGGCCTGGTTGAAGGAAACGGTGCATCCCCAAAAGGAAGATGTGGAGCAGTACTCGAAGGCCATCTTTGACTTCGCCAAACAAAACTTTGTCTCTTGGGGAAGTTTGGTTTCGCTGCATGTTGGGCGATTGATATTCGGTAGTGTGATTGTCGTGGTGGCCTTGTATTTCTTCTTGCTCGATGGGCCGGCGATGATCGAGGCCTTTATGCAGATCTCACCGATGGATCGCCGACACGAGGCCGAGTTGATTGCTCAGTTTGATCGCACGAGTCGTGCCGTCGTGGTGGCGAGTTTGGCGGCGGCTATTGCCCAAGGCTTGTTGGCGGGGCTTGGTTTTTATTTCGCTGGCGTCCAGTCCGTCTTTCTTTTAACCATGCTGACCATTCTTTTGTCGATGGTCCCCTTTTTGGGTGCGGCTAGCGTTTGGGTGCCCGTGGTGTTGTACGTTGGATTTCTGGAAAACCAACCCTGGACGGCTTTTTTCTTGTTCTTGTATTCTGCGATTGTTGTCTCGATGAGCGACAATGTCATCAAACCCTACATTTTGCACGGTCAAAGTAACTTGCATCCATTACTGGCCTTGCTCAGCGTATTGGGTGGCGTGGCAGCCTTGGGGCCGATTGGCATCATGTTGGGCCCCATGTTGGTCGTGTTTCTGCAAACGATTCTGAAGATGCTCAAACAAGAGTTGTTAAGCATGGAACAAAATCGCGCCAATCCCGGTGTTTCTCACAGCAAGTCAAGCACATTGTCGGAATCGTCGTGACAACATCAAGTCGTCCTTATGGATTTCTATTGATTGATAAGCCGATGGGTATCACCTCACGCGAGGTCGTCGTCGAGGTGGGGCGGCGTTTGCGCGAATTGGGGTGTTCCGCAACCGTGGGGCATTGTGGAACGCTAGATCCATTGGCCACTGGATTGATGGTCTTGGCGATTGGGCCCGCAACGCGCCTGACACCGTGGTTTCAGAGCGGAAACAAGGGCTATCGCGCTGTATTTCAAATGGGTGTCACCAGCGAATCGCTAGACTTGGAAACGCCGCTTGTCGACGTCTCACCTCTTCAACGACCACTTCAAGTATCGGTTGAAAACGTCTGTCGTCGCTTCGTGGGACGAATAAAACAGGTGCCACCCAAGTATTCTGCGCTGCGAGTGCAAGGCAAACGAGCTTACGAGTTAGCGCGGGAGGGAAAAGATTTTCAATTGGCCTCGCGTGAAATCACGATCCATGAACTATTGCTCGTGCGATACGATTGGCCATGGTTAGAGATTGAAGCCCAATGTAGTGGAGGCACTTACATTCGGACTTTAGGCGATGACCTTGCTCAAGCGGTGGGGACTCGAGCGGTCATGACCGAATTGAAGCGGACGGCTGCCAGCGGTTTTCGTTTGGAACAAGCCTGGTCCTGGGAAGAAGTCATGACGATGTCCACATGGTCACGGCGACTCATCGATGCGGCGACCGCCTTGAGGGATATGCCCCAATTGGTGCTTACTTCGGATATGTGCCAGCGTTTTTCCAATGGACTGATTTCGCATGAACTTGATGCGCAACTTGAAGCACTTCGGCTGCAGCGATTGATTGATACGGGCAGTTCCCCAAATTCGGAAATGGCGAAAGAAGTCCTGCTATTGCTACCTGATCGACAGGTCGTTGGAATCGCTCATCGACGATCCAAACCCAATCACCCGGATGCTTGGAGGATCAAATTAAGTCTGGTTCGTTGGCTGGAACCAAAATTGGTCTGATTGAAAATACAAATGTCCCAGCCAATCTCGGTCGTTAGTGTCCGGATAATCGCTGCGGAAATGCACCCCGCGGCTTTCGGCTCGTCGTAGTGCAGCTTGGACGATGGTGCGCGAGACTTGCAGCAGATTTTGCAACTCCCAGCCTTGAGATTCGGTGAACTGATGTCGGTCAATATAGTGAACCCAACGTTCAATTTGTTCGAGAGCTTCCTGCAAGGTCGCGCCGGAACGCCGCACCCCAGCCGCCCGCCACATCAAACTCCGCAAAGAATTGTGAATGTCTACCAAGTCCAGTTGAAATTGGCCATTGTCCATGACCGGATTGAAAACTCCGGTCATTTCGACGTTGTCGTTGGCAGCCAGTGCCGCTTGCGAAGCGTTCTGTCCCGTTAACACGCCGTACACCAATCCTTCCAACAGGCTATTTGATGCCAATCGGTTCGCACCGTGCAACCCACTGCTGGTGACTTCACCAGCGGCCCAGAGATGCGGCAGTGATGTTTGCCCGGCGGTATCCACTTCGACGCCGCCAATCATGTAATGAGCCCCAGGGCGCACGGGGATCAAGTCTTTGGTGAGGTCCATATTGAACTGCGCACAAAGTTCTGTCATTCCTGGGAATCGTTGCCGGACGGTTGTCGGGTCCAAATGACGCAAGTTCAAGTAAACACATGTGTCGCGTGACTTAGCGATTTGACTCTCAATGGCTTTTGAAACAATGTCGCGCGGCGCTAATTCTGCCCGCTCGTCATACTCCATCATGAAGCGGCGACCATCGCGATCAGTCAAATGAGCACCCTCGCCTCGGACGGCTTCCGTGATCAAACAACGACCACCGCCAGCGATGTATAGAACTGTTGGGTGAAACTGCATGAACTCCATATCCCGCATGCGCACCCCGGCCCGCCATGCCATCGCGTGACCGTCGCCGGTGGCAATGACTGGATTGGTCGTTTCACGAAAGACTTGACCAGCGCCACCCGTGCAGAGGATCGTTTCTTTCGCCCAAATCATGTAGAGTTGACCATTGATCCGCGCGACCGCACCACGACATCCTGATTCGTTGGTCAACAAATCGATCGTAAAACTCTTTTCGATGATTCGCGTGTTGGGGCGTTGCCGCGCTTTTTGGATCACGGCCCGCATGACCTCACGACCTGTGCTGTCGCCTAAGGCATGCACTATTCGGTGGTGCGAATGTCCCCCTTCACGTCCCAGATTAAGTCCGGCGTCCGTTCGATCAAACCGGGTTCCCCAGGAGATGAGTTCCTGGATTCGCTGCGGAGCTTGTTCGACCACCGTTTGCACAACCCTTCGGTCGCATAATGGACCACCGGCGATCAGTGTATCATTGACGTGCGATTCGAAATGATCTTCAGCGTCCAGAACACCGGCGATTCCACCTTGTGCGTAGCTGCTGTTGGACATGACCAAATCACCTTTGGTCAGAACGGTCACGTGCAGGGCAGGTTCGATTTCGAGCGCCGCGCGTAGTCCGGCCAAGCCACCTCCGATGATCAATACATCCGTTACCAAGTGCGATGTCGTTTTGGGATGGAATGGTACTAAGTAACGAGTCAACATACGCTTCACCGCGATTTGATTATTTCCAAAAGGCCCCGCAAGACCAAGTCGTGAAAACTGACAACTCCGACAACCGTGCCCTGCGAATCGATCACCGGGGCGCGGAGAATGGAGAAGCGTTCCAGCAAGCGAGCGCAATTCGAAATAGTCATCGTCGGCGGAACACTCAGGATGGGTTTGGCCATGATTTCGTACAGGTTCACACGATCTGGCGACCGATCGGCGGCCAGTACTTTTTTGCCGATATCGGAAATCAGCACCAGACCATATTCGTCGGTTGGGCAGCGTTTGTCGATGATTAATGCCCGCGTTTCCGGGAACTTCATCGCCAACAGGGCTTCTTTCACCGTCAGCTTTCCGTCTAACAGGTCAAACTGCGTTTTCATGACATCTTTCACACACAGTTCCGATGGTCCGTTCATAATTGCTCCTCGACAATTTTTGTTAGTTTTTCGATTTGATGACTAACACCAACGGCGTCTTCGACGTCCAATTGAATCGCGATCCCAGCCCCGGACTTGCAATCGAACTCGGCCTTTTCTGCGATCGTTTCGAGAATCACGCGGCTCAAGTGGCGTTCGACCAAGAAAAGGAGCACGTCGCGTTGGGATTCCAAGGTCAAGCCGAAAAACGTCTTGGCTGGTTGGAGACCTTCGCCGCGCGCGTTGCCAATCACGGTGGCTCCAGTGGCTCCAGCTTCCCGAGCAGCTTTCATCACGGCTTCGGTCCGATGGTCGTCAACGAACGCGATAATCAACTTGAAATGCATCGATTCACTCCTCCGTACTGTTCGAAACTAATCTGGTTGGTTCGCGCGACGAACTCGACGCCATTCCGCGATTTGGGCATAGGCTAGGACCGTCATCATAGGGAAGACGGAGGCAAACGCGATTAGTCCAAATCCATCAATCAATGGATCACGCCCCGGGATTTGACGGGACAACCCCAAGCCAAGTGCAGCCACCAACGGAACAGTCACTGTGGAAGTTGTGACGCCGCCGGAATCGTAGGCCAGCGGAACAATTGCTTTTGGGGCGAAGAAAGTTTGCATAACCACGATGACATAACCAGCAATAATAAACCATGGCAAGGAAATCCCGATCACAATTCTAAAGGTACCAAGCGCAACACCCAACCCGACCCCCAAAGCAACCGTCAATCTCAATCCCCAGGCATTGACGGTGCCACCCGAAACTTCCTCGGCCTTGTTGGCTACGGCAATCAGCGATGGTTCTGCGATGGTTGTGCTCAGGCCAACCGTGAACGCAAACAAGTAAGTCCAATAAAATCGATACCAAGGCAGTTCTTCGATAAGAGTTTTCCCCTCGGCATTCGCCGCGACTCCAATAAACGCCGGGTTGGTCAGTTGTTCGGCCATTGCCTGGCCCAGTGGAAAGAGCGACAAACGCAATCCGGTCAAGAAAAAAGCCAATCCCAGAATCACGAACAAGAAACCCCAAGCCAACTTCGCAGGGTTGGACATGGGTTGCCGCAGGACGAGCATCCGAAATCCGATAATCACAACGACAATTGGAACCAAATCTCGGACCGTTGTCAGAAGGTTTTCGCCGAAAAGCCAGACGGTATTCATGGCCACAAAATCCCCATTAGCAACACGAATACGATTGGCAAAAGCGAAGCAAAAGCAATCAGACCAAATCCATCGAACAAGGGATTTCGGCCCTTGATACAATTGGCCAATCCGACACCCAAAGCGGCAGTGAGTGGTACCGTTATCGTCGAGGTCGTTACACCACCAGAGTCATACGCGATTCCGACAATGCCATGTGGTGCCAACGGCGTCAAGACCATCACCATCCCATATCCGCACACAATCAAGTACTGGATCGGCCACCCCCTGATGATTCTAAGGACACCGAAGACCAACGAAACGCCGACCGAGACTGCCACAACGGAACGCAACACCAAACTATAGGTTCTTTGATAGTCGAGCAGATCAGTTGAGTTGGGCAGTCGATCCGCTCGCGCTAAACTGGCTAACTCGCCAGCCTTGTCGCCTATCGCGATGAGGGCTGGCTCGGCAAATGTTGTTCCGAAACCCAAGGCAAAGGCAAAGGTCAGCAACCACGGTACACTTCCCTTTTTTGCGAGATCTCGTGCCAATTGTTCCCCCAGTGGGAACAGGCCCATTTCAAGACCGACCAAAAAAAACGATAAGCCCAGAACAACGAAAACCAGTCCCAGAAGCAAGGTGCCGAGATTCGCCAAGGGCTGTTGAAATACGAACAACTGGAACACAACAACTGTCGCGATGATCGGGAGCAAATCGCGTACACTTCCTAGGAGCGGCGGCCCAAGCTCGCGACTAAGTATTCGTCCCCACGATTTTGCGTCGATCAACTTTTCGAACACGACATGGTCTCGCTGTACTTACTCCAATAACTTCGCGGCATCCGACCGTGGTGCTCTCGGAAACACGGATCGCATCAGTTCCAGGCTCTTGGGAATTGCGGTGCGATAATCTTCCATGCCTTCAAACTCGAGCGAAATGAAGCCACGGTACTGGTGTTTTTCCAGGATTTGACCAATTCGTTGATAGTCGAGGTCCAGGGTGTACCACTGGCCACCGCCGTAGTACGTCTTGGCTTGAACTAGGATTGTGCGTGGGGCCAACTGCTCCAATCGTTCGTATGGTTCTTCCAAGAAATTGCCGGTGTCGGTGGTGATCTGTAGCCAAGGGGAATCCACTGCATTGACGATTCGCAGCACGCCCTCCGGCGTAAGTCCCAAGCCCCAATGGTTCTCTAGCCCCAGTACGATACCGCATTTTTCAGCAACCTTCGCACACTGGGCCAGTGCCTCAATGACCCACGGGTATCCATCTTCATCCGTGTAACCCGGCAGGGGCGGTTCGATCCCGCGATTCTCCATCAAGGCATCGAAGTTAGGGGCCGTGCCCCATCGACCCGTATTGACGCGCATGGTTGGAATCCCCAGCTTGTAAGCCAACTCGATTTGCCCAATGGTGCGATCGACATTTTGTTGTCGCAACTCGCGATCCGGCGTGACAAAGCCCTGGTGTGTCGACATCCCAATCAAAGGCAAACCCAAAGACAAGGCGCGCCGCTTGTACGACATGATCTTGCTGTGACTCAGAAGTTCATTCTGTTCCAATTGATACAGCAAGAGTTCGACACCATCGAAACCGAAATGGTCGGCTAAATCCAGGCACTTGTCGAAGTCGCGCAGAGTGTCGTTACGAAACCGCCACAAGGAGTAAGTCGAAAGCAGGATCGGATGCGTTTGACGGGCACCTGGCGGTTGGCTCGCATGGGTCAGGTCGCGCCTGTTTGTTTTCGGTTCAGCTGACAATTCGTTTGAGTGCAAATTCGAAGTGTCGTTCGCGGCTGCCTTTGGCTCCGAACCAGTGTTATCACTCGCCGAAACCCTAGCCGCTACTTGGGACAAGGGAATCAATCCAGCTGCTAATCCCGACCAAGCTAAGAAGTTTCTGCGGTTCGCTATTCTGTTCACTGGGAAATTCCTGATCGTTGTGTTGAAACACTATGTGAGCCCCAACGCAGAGTTCGTTATAAGGCATTGCGGCCAGGCCCACAATTTGGTGCGGCAACTATTCGAAAGCGGTCCGCCTATTTAGATAACGATAGTATTAGGGATGGCGGTTCGAGACCACCGTCGGCAAGCGCCGGGCCGCTCGCGTGGAATCACTCTATTTGTGATGCAAGTACCTCTCTAACCGTTGGCGCGCCCAACGGCTGGAGTAATTTCGGCCTGTTCCTGGAGATGTTCGCCCCGAACCATGCGTCAAGACCTTACAAGGACGATGAGCGGAAGTGTGCCGCCCTTTGGGGTTGCAAATTTCCTAGGTTGCAATTTTTTGTGTTGCAATTTTTTGTGTCGCCACCATGGTTACTTCGCTGTAGATTCCGAGTTGGACGCGACGGGCGGCGCTTGCATTTGGAGCGACTCGGCGATCATCATGTCCGTTTTCCCGACGGCCTCTTTCAGTTGGGCATCGGTGACAAAAACCAATTGGGCTCGGCGGCCGTTTGGATCCGTGACCAGGTAGTAGACCCAGTTCAGCTCGATGTCGTTCTCAGTTCCGATGGCCTCAACGCGGTAGATTTGCGATTGATTGATTCCACGTAGCGATTCTTGTGTGACAATCGTGGCGGCGTTTTCCTTGAGGGATTCGGTGACTTCGCGTACGAAGGCAGTAAGATCGATGTCATTCTTGTCTGCGACGGCGGAAAACAACATATTGCATTGTGTCATCGGTTCGCCGTCAGAGATGAGTCGCCAAATCGCGGCTCCTTTCTGATCCAACACGAGATGCCACTGTGGATTGTGTTGAAACTCCGCTCGGTTGGGGGCTGAGCTGTACTTCAGGACGGGGGAACGGCTGGCACTGGCTTGTTGCTGCCGAATGGTGGCAGCCGTGATCTCGACACTGGCAGGCAACTGGTCCAATTTGATTTTTGTCGTTGCAGCGTAGGCCGGTGAAATAGCTCCCTTTTCTCGCTGCTCAAAAAAGCTGGCCCGCAGTTGCGACAGTGACTGGGTTTCGAAGATCGCGCGAACGGACGCATTCACGCGGATCTTGCTGGCAACGTCCAGACTCCGTCCGGTGGCATCTCCCGAGATCTTCAGCACCGCTTGGGTTTCGTTGGCTTTTTCAACTTCACACACAATCGAAGTTTCGCGAATTTCTTCCAAGCAAAACAATTTAGCGACGAGGTCCGCGGATAAATTGGTGCGTTCCCCGATCGACAATTTTGCTTTTTGGCTAAAGAGCACGGTTGCCAACTCATCCAACCAGATTGGACTCAACGGTACTTGCAACATGCCGGCGACCTGGCTGGTCATCGGTTGGTCAAAGCTGTGGAAGGTCATGCGTCCAGACTCGGGGCGCTCGGGCATTGCCAGTATTGCCAGCGGAGTTGAGGGGATCGAGACGGTCTCGGGATCGATGGCTCCAAAACGTTTCGTCATCTCCGCTTTGGTGTACAGACGACTTGCCATCCGGCTTCCGCCGTCCGAAATCACGGCCCGTTCCGTAAACGCCTGTTGAGACCCCATCGTAAACGCCACTTTCTTGGCATCTTCATCGGGGCCCAACAAGACGACACCTTCTGATTGCAGATCCAATTCGTAATTGTGGCTAACGTCGAGCACTCGACCGGGGAGTTTCATGGTCCAATGGCCGGCAGAAACCGTAGGGTTCATGAAACCACTGATCCCGAACAAAGTTCCCCAAGAGGAGAAGATGGCCAACGCTTGACGGCGATTCAAATCAGAGGTCATACGGATTTCCAAAATCATACGGGCAAGAAGCTGTTCAAGAACCGCGAACGGCTTCCATACCTTCCCCAATCGACTTTAGCAGCTTTGCGGATTAGTCGTTTTTTCGGATGGCAGCAAATAGCCCGTCGGCTCCCGGCGGCGGTCCGTCTGGAGCAGACGCAATTCATGCAGTAGAGTGGAGAGACCAAACGCCAACAAACGACCTGAAGCGGAGCCGAGAATCGACTTTCGCGTTGTTTCGAGCTCTCCCGAGAGCAGGTTTTTGAAGTTTTCCTGGAAAGTTAAACCTTGGTTGCGTGAGCCACGCAACCGACACTCGCCCCCCAGAAACACAGTTTTGAAGTTCACGGGATAATACTGACATGCGATCTATAAGTGCCGCTCTTTCGGAGTTTGCCAGTCAACAACAGACCGCGATCATGCCGTTTGTCACCGCTGGCGATCCGGACCTGGCTTTCACCGAAGAATTGCTGAGACGCCTCGACGGTTTGCAGCCCGGATTGATCGAAATCGGCTTCCCCTATAGTGATCCGATCGCCGACGGGCCGGTGATTCAGGCTTCTTACACTCGGGCTTTGGCAAGCCAATTACGCGTGGATCAGATCTTCGAGTCGATCGGTCGGGTTCGGCCGGACTTGACTCAGCCATTGGTGGCGATGGTCAGTTACGCCATTGTTTTGCGATATGGTAGCGAGCGATTTCTGGAGAAGGCGCGATCCGCTGGCTTTTCAGGTTTGATCGTTCCGGATTTTCTGTGGGAAAGTGAGGATCCACTGCGCACGTTGTGTTTGGCCAGCGGGCTGGATTTGATCCCGTTGATCACCCCCACAACTCCGCCGGACCGCGTCTCCCGAATCGCCCAGCAAGCTAGCGGATTCATATATTACGTCAGTGTGGCGGGCGTGACCGGAGAGCGAACCGGTTTGCCGCAAGACTTGCAGCGAAACCTGGCGCATTTAAGACGGGAGAGCCCCGTGCCCGTTTGTGTTGGGTTTGGTATCAGCCAACCGGGTCAAGTTCGCGAGTTGCGATCCCATTGCGATGGAGTCATCGTCGGCTCCGCGATTGTCAAACGCATTGCCGCCCTTTCGGACGGCGACGCTAGCACTCGACCAAATCGCAAGCTGGTCCTGGACGAAATCGCCAATTTCGTGGCAGACCTGATTCGGGCCGGCAACAGTTAAGTTGGGTCGTTTCGAGAGGACTGATGACGCCGGCTTGTTCCCGCCAGCGTTTCACTGGCAATCTTCTTGGGGAGATGGGCAAATTAGTCTGCCCGTTCCCTAGGTCAGGTTCCCCAGTGACCGGCGTTCGCAATCCTTAGGTGAAATTAGGGCGGTAGGGCGGAGTCGTCGAAGCCATCGACGGCGCGACGTTTTGAATCTCGGGCTTCGCGGCAACGGGACCAACCGGAACGGAGTTGGTGGCGACGAAGGCCGGGTTAGGAGCCATGGGGCGGGCGGTTTGCGGTTGAGCATCGGAACGAGGGGCCACGCGATTGGCAGTCCGAGCCCGTTGTCCGGATTCATCTTCGTCCAAAACCTGGAGTAGTTTGGAAATGCACAGCTTGTTCATGCTAGTGCCATGGTCGTCCGCCTCGGCCTTCAATGCCTCGTGAACGCTTTCCGGCAAGCGAACGGTTATGACCCGGGTGTCTTCCTCGTCCGAGTGACTGGTTGACTTGTTGTTTCGGAGGGCATTGACCATGCGTTTGATCGTGTGGAACGCGTCCGACCGTTCAAAAGCGATGAACTCGTCCTGGGTCGTAAAGACTTTGCGAGCCGCTCCATCAACCCCAACCACTTCTCTGAAGAATTTCACCCAATCTGGTGATTGCCGATACAAATCACGGGCGAATTGTAGGACGCGATGGCAGCGAGTCTCAAATGGCATCGGGCTATTGGTTGCTGGATTCAGGCTTTCGTTTGACATGGATTAGAACTCCGTTTTCGGGGTACAAGGGGCTTTAGATTGGCGTCCGTGAAGGGCGATTCCTGACAAACAAATCATCCGCCCGGGTCAAACCACAGCCCTAAGTCCAGTGATAGCAGCAGCTTGCAAAAACCAGTCACCCGTGCATCGATTGTGGGCAGTGAAGCCCAAAAAACGGGCGGCGATACCGAATGCACTTTATTTAGGCACTAGCATTTTCTCTCATTTCCAAAGTGTCCAGTCAGTTTTTTTGGGGAAAATTCGGTCAAGTTTTTCGCGGAATTCGCCGGCACTGGTCACCGGCGCCGTGGTCGATACCAACTTGAGACAATTTCGTCGGCGGAAATGTACTCCTTTTGGGGGGGTGTTTAATTGAAGTTTTATGGGAATTTAATTAGCATTGTGCTGGGTCTAACGAGGGGCGCTGCGACGGGCGGTGCCTGACGAGGGCACGGTGGGCGAAACATGACGGGCAAATAACGACGGGCAATTGGGAGACAGCGATCTTGATTACGAAGGAAAAGCTGAAGTCGGCAACGGTCGCGAACTTGGCTCGCATGGCCACAGCCAAAGGGATTCGTGGTGCTGCTAGCATGAAGAAAGACGAGTTGATCAAGAAGCTCTTGGCAGCCGCCAAAAAGGGCGCCGCTCCGAGGGTCAAGGACAGCAAGTCAAAAAGCAAGCCCTCACCGCCGGTCAGCCCTGTCAAACCGAAGTCCGCTCCGGCAAAAGTGTCGGCGAAAGCAAAGCTGGCTCCGGCGAACCCAGCAGGGAAAGCAAATCGAGCGGCGAAGACCTCGAACACCAAATTGAAGGAAGCGGGGAAACCCCAGTTAGGATCGGCGGCGAAATCCGGCTCAAAACCAACCAAGTCGTTCCCGAACGTCATTGGTCAAACACCGATCGAGCAGAAACCGCTGGCGGGAGCGCTTGAGAAACCAAAGGTTGCCAAGCCGGCTGTTGAGAAGAAATTGGAAGTCGGCTCGGCGAATGCAGGCTTGGGCAAGTCGGGATCCCGTTCCATGGACTTGGAGCTAAAGTCAACTTCCAAAAAGATCAGCCAGCCAAAGCCCGTGCCCGCGGTGGCAGCGAAACCTGAGCCGCCCGCGAAACCTACCAACCCGGCGGTGGTCGGAAAAATTCGTTCTTTGCAGCAGCAGCGGGCTGCCGCTAAAGATTTGGCTTTTTTTCGCCAGCAGATGTCGGCGAGTGAAGAACCCAAAAAGGATCGTCTGGTTCTGTTTGTGCGAGACCCGTTTTGGTTGCAGGCGTATTGGGAAGTCACGTCTGCGGGTGTTGAAAGAGCCAAAGTGGCTTTGGCCGAGGATTGGCACTTGGCCGCACCGGTGCTGCGCCTAATGACGAATGAAGAAGAGGGGATATCAGGCTCTCCCGAAAAGGTGGTACGCGAGATCAAGATCCATGGTGGGGTCAATAACTGGTACATTGATGTGCAGGATCCGCCGCAAACCTATCGTGCGGTCATCGGCTACCTAGCGCCGGGAAATCGCTTTCAATCGCTCGCGTACAGCAACGTCGTGCACACACCGGCACCTGGGACAAGCGATCACGTGGATCATAATTGGACAGACTTGATCGACAACGGAGACCGCGTTTTCTCGATGAGCGGTGGATTTGAAGAAGGCGCTTCGATTGCATTGCGTGAAGTTTTCGAGGAAAAATTGAGTCGCCCGATGACGCGTTCGGCGCTTTCTCGATATGGCACATCGGACATCCCGGACCGGGCCTCGGTCGAGAATTTTTTCGTGGATGCCGAATTGCTGATCTATGGGAAGACGCATCGTAGTTCTGAAGTTTCCATTTCGGGCGAGCCGGTCAAGCTGCGAGACGATGGTTCATTTACCGTGCGAGTTGGGCTGCCGGACAAGCGGCAGGTCTTCCCCGTTTCGTCGACCAGTTTCGACGGAACCTACACATACACCACCGTGCTGGCGATCGAGCGGAACACGAAAGTCATGGAGCCCATGTCGATGGAACCGGGCGAAGATTTCTAGTTCGTCACTTTTGGAACAACGCAAGTGTACAGGCAGCAGCCATGAGGAAAGGGGGCCGAGACGGCTGTTGGCACACCCGTGCGTCAACCAGTGGTTTTTCGTTGGTTGAATTGCTGGTCGTTATCGCCGTGATTGGGTTGTTGTCGAGTCTATTGTTGTCGGCGATTCAGGCCGCCCGAGAATCGGCCCGGTGCCTCCAATGCCGCAACAACTTGCGGCAGGTTGTAACGGCCCTTCTCAACTTGGAAGCCGCGAAACGTGAACTTCCGCCGACGTTTCGCATCGGCGCCGACGTGGAATCACGTGGCAACTGGAGCATTCACGCGAGACTTCTGCCCTACATCGAAGGAGGGAACGCTTACCGCAAAATCGACATCAATCGGGATTGGCATTCCCAATTGGACAGCGGAATCCCTCAAACAATGATCCCTTTCTTTCAGTGTCCATCTGAACTGAATTCACGTCCTCGCTATCAAAACGGTGCGCCGTACGTGGCTCCAACGAATTTCGGTTTCAATTTGGGAAGGTGGTTTGTATACGACCCAGTCACGAATCGATCGGGCGACGGACCTTTCCGAGTCAATAGCTCCACTCGATTAGCAGAAGTCTCAGACGGATCCTCGAATACATTAGCATTGGCCGAAGTCAAAGCGTACACCAGCTATATTCGCAACACGAGCACCATTCCTTCAAGCATGCCACGGGTACCATCGGACTTGTCCGATTTGACCGGCGACTATTTTCTAGGGCCCAATCGGGAGCAAAATACTGGACACACGGTCTGGCCCGATGGACGGGTACATCATACGGGGTTCACGGCGACGTTCGCGCCGAACACACGAGTGGCCTACACGTACGGCGGCAACACTTACGACATTGACGTGACGACTCAACAGGAGGGGCTGGGCACGTTGCGTCCAACGAAGGCTGCGGTCACTGCCCGCAGCTATCACCCGGGAATTGTTAATACCGCCAGATTGGACGGCAGCGTTGATGCCGTGCCGGATCTAATTGACACGGGCGCGTGGCAGGCTTTGAGCACCATCAACGAACGCGAACTTGTTCCAGCGCATCCTTGACGTGCTTTTCTAGTCGGATTCGTGCTACAATTCCGAGCTGGTATCTGCAATTCGGAGTGCGCATCGTATGAATTTATTGCCGCGACCAACTTGGCTACGACGGCTATTGTTACTGTTGTTTGTCTGCGCTTACTTGTACTTCGCTTGGAACAATGCGGTTGTTTTGGTGGTTCGAAATTCGTCGACCTTAGGCGGGCGCGGACTATTTGACTTACAAAAACAATTGGTTTCAGCTAGTCCCGATGTTCGACTCGCTGCGGCTCAAAGGTTAGCGGAAACCTCGGGTTCAACCGAATTGCTGGGGCCACTAATTGACTCCGTTTGGCAAGACGAGAATCGTCGTCGAGAATTGGGTTGGTACATCGCACAAGCGGCATCCCGATTGGAAGACCACGGTGCCGAATTCCTCGCGATCGTGGCGCTGGATCGTCATGATGCGGCCATCCAACGATTTGAAACGTTGCCGCAACCAACACAAGTGGATGCGCTGCTGCGTTTGCTGAGGCGGCAAGACCTGCGTTCGGATCGGGGTTCGTCAACGGCCAATCAAATCGCCGAGTGGCTGGGACGTTTTGGGGAAAATTTCAACTACCCAGAGAAATCTAGCTTGAGCCAAGTCCCGGTTCGGGACCAAACTTTGGCTCGTTCTGACCGATTCGACACGCAACTGGCTACCAAAGTTGCGACCGAATTGCTGGATCATTATCGCGAGTACGAATTACCACCGATGGTCGAGTTGGCCTTAGTGCAGCTTGGCGAGCCGGCCGTCGTGCCGATTTGTAACGCGTTGACCGAGGGACTCGACACGGATGTCCATTTTGGTAGACGAATCGCGTATTATCGGACCTTGTCGCGATTGGGACCATTGGCTGTCGAGGCTGAATCAACCTTATTGCACGCCATTGCTTCGGAACGCGTCAATCAAGCATTTTATGCGGCGGTCGAGGCCTTGATCGCGATCGAGCCACCCGATCGCACGGCTGCAGGGCAAGTCATTCGGGCTGCGATGATACCCGAACGTTGGGAACCGGCCGGTTACGATTGGAGCGTCATCGAAGAAGCAGGCAAACGTTTGCTGCAAAGATTGGGCGATGCCGCGACGATCGACCAAATGGTAGACGAGCTGCAGGGCCAGCGGATCAGCCCATTAGGAGTTCGTATTGCTGCGATCAATGCCCCGGAATCGTGGCGCACGATCCGCATGTTAGGGTTGGCGGGACGGCGCGCCCAACCAACAATGGAGCTTCTGATGAAAGGCCTCGAGAGCCATTCACCGGAAGTTCGAGTCGAATCGGCACTCGCGGTTTATCGAGTGGGCGAAGCGCGTGACGCGGCCCTCCGGACGCTCGAGCAATTTCTTGATCCTTATCAAAATACGCCGGACAACATCGGTCTGGCCTTGGTTGCAATCGCCGAGATCGGCTGGCCGGCGGAACGACCAAACGAGCCGTTGATGCGACTGTTGAGCTCTGGTCCGACGGTGGAGGTGCGACAATTGGCGGCAAGTGTGTTGCACCGAAGTCGTGTGGTCGATGAAGAGTTGACCGACATCTTGGTAAGTCGGTTGCTGGCGGAATCTGATGCACAGGTCGGACAACTAATTTTGAACCTAGTGGTGGAGCGTTTGGCTGAATTAGAAACGTCCGGACTTCGAGAAATTGAATTGACGAAGGCAATGGAGTGGCTCCGCGAGAAATGGTCCGTTCCCGGGGAGGCGCTGACCGGTGAAATGAAGCTCCAGGGTTGGTTAGCGGAGCAAACTCTAAAACAAGCTGGTCCAGAGGGAGCGATCGCGTTGGCCCAATGGATCGTCGAAGTTGCAGATTGTCCGCCAGAAGCTTTGGAATTGTTTGCCTCGCTGGGCGACAGTCGGCAGGCCACGGTTTCGGTGCTGTCCGAAGCCGTTCAGTCCGCAGATATGGGCATCTCGCGTCGGGCAGTCGTTGCCCTGGGGCAAATGGGCAAGTTGGCTCAACCGGCATTCGCTACCGTTGCCGCGACCGAATTTCCTGAAACCGAGGAAGCATTACGGAAAATCGATGCGCAGGCATTTTTGGCTCGGTCCGCGCGAAACGCAGAGTGGTATTTTCTTTGGACGGCACCATTCTTGTTGGTGATAGTCCCATTGGTCGAAAGGATGGTCAAACTAGTCCATTGCCGTCGAGATCACGAAAGCACAACAGCTCGCAGCCTTAGCGAGGGTCAATCCGAGGTCCCTCGCTAACGCCACGGGTTGCCAACGTCAGATCGCTGGAATGGGGTTGGACGAAGTCCAGCGCGTCGGCGATAATGAACCGGGGCAGTGGGAACCTCGAATCGTGAAGCCATCGATCCATGCCGTGGTCGGTTGCTGGGGCGAGGCTCAGCTACTTCGACAAACGTGGGTCGCATCAGTTCCTTCCTTGAAAATTACCTCCGATGTACAAACCAACGCTTTTGTTGTCTCGCTTACTGCTGTTGTACCAATGGCGTAAACACACCCTGCGGCAGTGGTACGCAAATGAAGCGGAGCGGAAAGGAGGGTGGTTTCGTGGGCAATTGCGAACTCCTTTATTGACGTTTGTTTGCATCGCTTGGTTTGGGCTGAACTCGGTTGAATCGCAAGAACAAGATCATAGCGAACCGAAATTGACGCCAAATTCCCGCGAGTTAACCGAGCCCGGGGGGCAATGGCAATCACACATTGATGATTTGCAAGCGTCAGAGTTCGCCCGGCGCGAACGAGCGTCAAAAGGTTTAGGTGCGGCCGATTTTTCTGCCATGGTTCATGTCCTTCCCTTGATGACCTCGACCGACGCTGAAGTTGCGTGGCGCGCGAAAGAAGTCCTTACTCAACAAGGAATCCGAGGGTCGGCGGACGTCGTGCGTCGAATTGCATTAGTGCTGAAACTCTTGACCGCCGCTGGGCACCGCGAGTTCGCCGAAGAGTCCGAACGATTTGAATCCCGAGTGGCGTCACTTCGACTGGCTGAAGCAAGCCGTCGTTTGGAATCTGTCCCGGGGATTACCGTTATCCCTGGTCCGCAACTTGGTCAAATGATGGTCGCTGGAAACGCGATGCGGATCCAAGGTGGTGTGATGATCATTGGCGGAGGCCAAATTCAGGTTGGACCGCAAGTGAGGATCCTTGGCAATGGGGATTTATTGGAGATCCCAGCCATGGAAGCTGCGAAACAAAACTTGGATGCGGACGCGGCTCAGCAATCACAACAGAATTCTGAAACAGATGCAAACGTCGCGGCCACCGAACAATCCCACGAGGTTGGAGCGGACGAGGACATTCGCCGCAGCTATCTCAAGGATAACTTGAAAGATTGGCTTGAGAAATGTATCACGGCTCCAACGACTGAATTACTAACGTTAGAAAACTCTTGGCAGGAAATCGGCTTGATTCGCCGGGACGATGCGGAGCGGTCTCAACCGATGCAGTCTTTTGATTTGACGATTAATGGCGATTTGTCAAAGGAGCATGTTGAGCTCTTGAGTGATTTTTTTCAAAGTCCGATACTCGTGACGCTGGCAATGAGTGGTGTGGAGATGTCGCCGGAACTGCAAACGCTGATTGTGGAAACCGCGGAAGCTGGCAAGATTCAATATCTAAATACCGTGCAGTGCGGATACGATTTGAAGACCAGTATCGCCTTGATGAAGGTCTTGAAGGCGGGCGGTTTGGGATACTGGCAAACCCAAGGGCGCGCGATGTTAGGGATCAAGGCGGATGGCGTGCTTATTGGCCAGGAACTATCGGAACGAGGTTCGGCGCGAGTTGGCGAGGTGACTAAAGGGTCCGCAGCCGACCAAGCCGGGATACAGTCGGGTGACTTGGTGCGTCGGATCAATGACGTCCCAATCGAAAACTTCGACGAATTGCGGCGAGTCGTTTCGGCGTTTGGTGTGGGTGATCGACTTCAAGTTGAAGTGGAGCGGGGACCGAAAACACTGACTTTGGAAGTCAAATTACAAGAATATCGCTCTCAATAGTTCGTGAAATACGCAAGCGAGTTGAAAAAACAGTTGGTTTCCTTTCGAAAGTTTGAGAGCGTGCGCAGTTGCTTGGACGTGAAGTCCGATCAGGAATCGTACCGGATTCACATTGGTGCCGGTAATTGGCCGGAAATGGTCGCTGAGATCCAACGGGCCCTTCATCCGACCCAAGTGGTTGTGGCGATGGACGAAACGGTCGCCGAGTTGTACGGATCGAGTGTTTTAAACGCATTGCGCGATTCGGGTTTTGCAGCGGGACAACTTCGCTGTCCGCCCGGCGAATCTTCCAAGTCGACGGATATGGCCAACTCATGGTGGCAGGAATTAGCGGGGCAAGCCGTCGATCGGCAAGCGGTTGTTATCGCGTTGGGAGGCGGTGTCGTTGGCGATCTTTGCGGATTTGTTGCGGCAACCTATTTACGCGGTTTGAAATTTGTACAAGTCCCAACGACACTATTGGCTCAGGTAGACAGTTCGGTTGGCGGGAAGGTTGGCATCAACTTACCCACAGGCAAGAACTTGGTCGGTTGTTTTTGGCAACCGTCTCTGGTTTGGATTGATCCCTCGGTTTTGCGAACTTTGAGCGAGCGCGAGTTTTCGGCGGGCATGGCGGAAGTCATCAAGTATGCGGTTTTGCGTGACGATGGTCTCCTGTCGCTGTTGGAAGAGCATTCAACGCAGATTCTGGCGCGCGAGACCGAAGTCATGGGCCTGTTGGTACATCGTTGTTGCGCGATCAAAGCCGATATCGTGCAGCGAGATCCTCGAGAAAACAATGGTATTCGTGCGACGTTGAACTTTGGTCACACGGTTGGACATGCGATCGAGAGCTTGACCGGATATAAAAGCGTGCTTCACGGGGAAGGCGTAGCGATGGGGATGATCGCTGAGGCCAGATTGGCGGAAAGAATTGGACTCGCACCGCTCGGATTGGCGGATCGTTTGGTAGAATTGGTGCGGCAGTATCGCTTGCCCACGAACCTCCCAAAATTTACTTGGGAACAATGGCACCAGTCGATGCGGCGCGACAAGAAGAATATGGGGCAGCAGATTGCGTTTGCGTTGCCGAGTGCCTGGGGTTGTGTTGCCTTGACTCGCGACGTCTCGTTAGCCGATGTGAAGGCGATTGTTTGCGGTTGAGCCGTGGGATTGGCATTTATTTTCACTTCGAGCGTGTAACGACCTATGGCCACCGCATCCACTGAACTTCCCAATCCCAGTCGACTCTCGGTGCGGCAGTTAACCAAATCATTCCCGGGTGTTCGGGCTTTGAGCGGGGTCGACTTGGACGTCCGGGCCGGTGAAGTGGTGGCGGTAATTGGCGAGAACGGTGCGGGAAAAAGCACGTTGATGAAGATACTGGCGGGTGTCCAGACTCAAGATGAAGGCGAGATACTCTGGGATGGACATCCGGTTTGGTTTGCCAATACGCGCCAGGCGATGAAACAAGGACTGGGCTTGATTCATCAAGAATTGAACTTGTGCGACAACTTGAACGTTGCTGAAAATTTGTTCTTGGGCAACTATCCTGGGCGCGGCGGTTGGATCAACTTTTGGTCGATGTATCGTCGTGCTCGGCAATCGTTAGAGAAGGTGGGACTGAAGGTGTCGCCTCGACTGCCGCTGTCGGCGCTTTCGTTAGGGCAGCAACAAATGGTTGAAATCGCGAAAGCCTTATCGATTGATGCCAAAGTCTTAATTTTTGATGAACCGACAAGTAGTCTTTCCAACGCGGAAGCGGAAGCGTTGTTTCGTTTGATTGAAGAATTGAAATCTCGTGGCGTCGCGATCGTCTACATTTCTCATCGACTGGCTGAAATCATGCGTTTGGCCGATCGAGTTTTCGTCTTACGCGACGGCCAGAATGCCGGGATGCTGCAACGGGCAGAGATTACTCACGACCGTATGGTTCAATTGATGATTGGTCGCGATGTTTCCAAGTACTACGTTCGGCGATCGAATGTCGTCGGCGATGAAGTATTGCGCGTCGAAGACCTCCGCACGAATGCTTGGCCGCAACATTCGATTCGCTTCCAAGTCCGACGCGGTGAATTGGTAGGGATTGCGGGATTAGTCGGGGCCGGCAGAAGTGAATTACTGCGGACGATCTTTGGCATCGATCGAGCTGTCTCAGGAAACGTCGTTGTTTCCGGCGAATCATTGAAGCGACATTCCCCACAATTGGCCATGGAAGCGGGTTTAGGATTTGTTCCCGAGGACCGCAAAAAAGAAGGCTTGATTCTTGAATCCACAATCGTACGGAACGTTGGATTGGCCGGACTTTTGCGAAACGCGCACTGGGGTGGTTGGTTGAACCGAGGCAAAGAGATCGCGGACACACGCCAAGCGATGAATGACATGCGCATCAAGACTCCGTCGCCTTGGCAATTGGTCAAGTATCTTTCTGGCGGCAATCAACAAAAAGTGGTCATGGGCAAATGGTTGGCACTGTCACCGCAAGTCTTATTGATGGATGAGCCAACGCGCGGTGTCGATATTGGTGCGAAACAGGAGATTTACCAGTTGATGGAGGGCTTGGCCGCCGAAGGGCGAGGGGTCTTGTTCGCGTCAAGTGAACTGGAAGAGATCATTGGAATTGCCGATCGTGTTCTGGTCATGCATGAGGGACGGTTGGCTGGTGAGGTTTCAGGCGACCAAATTACCGAACAGGCGATCATGCAGTTAGCCATAGGAGGCTCGTTGTAGTCATGCGAGAAAACATAGCGGGCGTCGTCAAACTCGTGGGCATTTCAGTCATTCTTGTTTCAATCTGGGTCTTGATGATCCGAATGACGCCCGAGAGTTTCTTGGATTCAGGAAACATTGAGAACCTGTTGAGCAGAACAGCGTTGTTCTCGATTCTGGGCATTGGCGTGGCACTGGTTATCATGACATCGGGAATCGATCTTTCATTAGGTTCGATTGTGTGTTTGACCGGGTGTTTTTTAGCTTACTTTTTAAAGGTCGATTATCAACCTTACTCCAGTGCGACGGTTTACGAGATACAAAAATCCGCTGCAACAATGCTGGTTGATCCCAACCAACTTGCGGTCGTGGAAAGTGAGACTTCGTCGAATGAAATCAAACCTGACGAATTCGGAAAGTTAGCAGCAGGCCAGTGGATCCGGCTATACCAGACGAAGCGATCGCGGAGCGGCATGCATCAGATCACTTCGGTTGCCAAGCAGTCGTCGGGCCGAATCCTGTTAACGATTTCACCACCTCCGGCCCGAGACGAATCAGCAAACGATGGGACGATGATCGCCAAGATTGCCCCCGCTGTGCCGGTCGCTGGTTTTTCCAATGATGCGGAGAAGATTCTGCAATTACAGCCGAAGGCCGACGGGATTCCCGCGTTACGAGCTCGCGATCAATTGTGGTTGGCTGATGCGAAAGGGCGACTGAAAGAACAAGTCGTGCGCAGTGTGACAATGGAATCCGGTCAGCAGCATGTTCGTTCGGATTTGGATTCGGAGGTCGTTCCTGCTGAGTGGTTTTGGATTGGCTTGGAGCGCCGACAATTCATGAGCGTGCCGTTGGCGATTGTTTCGGTTCTCGGCATTGGCCTTGGATTGGGAGCTTTGCACGGAATTCTGGTGACCTATGTGCGCTTGCAGCCGTTTGTGGTGACTTTGTGTGGACTGCTCATTTACCGCGGTTGGGCTCGCTGGTTGTCTGACGACCAATCGGTTGGTTTCGGAAACGAATACACGGATTCGCTGACTTGGTTTTCGCTGGGGAAGTACGAAGTAAACTTGCCTTGGACCGATCCCGTGTGGACGCTCAACATTCCCTATGTTTTCTTTGTCTTGTTGTTGGTCGCGATTTTGGCGGCGTTGTTATTGAACTGGACGATTTGGGGGAGATACTTCTTAGCGTTGGGGCGAAATGAAGAAGCTGCTCGCTTTAGCGGTATCGATACCGGATCGATGAAACGCTTGGCCTATACACTTTGTGGCTTGTTGGCGGGTTTGTGTGGAATATTGTGGGCGATGCAATCCGGCTCCATCTCGCCGTCGAATCAGGGTTCATTTTTTGAACTTTACGCAATTGCTGCGGCGGTGTTGGGTGGATGCAGTCTCCGCGGTGGTGAAGGTTCGATTTCCGGGGTTATCATCGGAACCGCCTTGATGCAGACGTTGAACAACATGATAACTTTGCTCAAGATACCGAATACGATAGAGTTGGTGGTCCTTGGGGGAGTGATCTTGTTGGGAGTTGTTTTCGACGAAGTGGTTCGCGCCATCTTTGGTTGGTTGGGTCGCAAGCGGCGCGCCTAAAAGATCCCCAAGGAGTTGCGGGTGGCACTGTATCATTTCAAACGACATCGGCTTTCCTTCGACTTGAGAAACCCCCTTGAACCGGTCGCGGTGCCGTGTGGATTCTGTCTTGTACCATGGGATTCGGCGTTGCTAGAGATACATGCCAAGGCGAAGCATGCGAGTTTCGAGCACGAGGTCGACGCAAACGTATTCAATTGTTTTGCGACCCGCTCCGGTTGCCGACGCCTGATGCAAGAAATTGTGACGCGCGAGAACTTTGTTCCTGAGGCGACGTGGCTATTGGTGCCGATCCGATCGGACGTGATTGTACCTTCCGCAGTTCCTCCACGCGAGTTCATTCGTAGTTTGCAGCAGCAAGGTGTAAGACTGGTGCAAGCTTGTGGAACGATTCAAGGCTTGGCGGTCAACCATCTCTTGGGTAGTGTGCAAAACCTTGGTGTTGCTCCTGGTTTTCGGGGTCAAGGGTTAGGCCAGTGTTTGTTGCAGCGCGCCTTGTTGGGCTTTCGGCAACGCGGAATGGACCGCGTGATACTAGAAGTCACCTGTGACAACTTTGGCGCTTCGCGATTGTACGAACGCTTGGGGTGGAAGTTCGAAGAAACGACATACAAGTGTGTCGAAATCTTGGATCGATATTGAGGTTTCGCAAGCAGGAGCACGCCTCGGAAGAGCTGCGAATTTCTAACGTGGTGTTGGCGTCGGAATCTGCCATTGATCGACACGGAGCACGACGTAGTAAGTGCGTTGTTCTGGCGAATCGGGATAAACGATTCGGTACGGCAATTGACGGCCGAAGCGTTGTTGCAATTCGTAGGCATATTGGGTCATGACGATGTAATCGGCTTCGTATTTTTGAGCCAACTCGTGGATCGCAACCGGGTCTTGAATCGCAATACCCAGATCGCTGCTCCACAGTGGCGCGCAATCCTGTCCGCGCTGTTGCCACTCGAGCAAACTACGACTGTCTTGCGGCACATCTTTCCAGTTGACCACTTCGCTACGCTCGGCGTACCACTTGAAGGTTTGTTGCGACCGGGGAGTCAGAAACAAGTCGTCTTTTGCCGTATGATTCTTGATCCAGGAACAAACGCTCTGCCAATGATCGAAGATGGCTTGGGTTCGTTGTCGATCGCGGTCTTGCGGAAGACTCGCTCGATCGGCATTTGGCCGAGGGTCCTCGATTACTTGACTCGCAACACGATAGCCTTCCCATGTCAGACAAAGCATCGCGATGCCGATCGAAAACAAAGGGAAGATTCTCGCTCGGAACCACAATCGCTCGGGTCCTACAAACTTGAACTCGAACCGATCGAACACCAGTTCACACGCCAACAACACGAAGCCGACTGGCAAGAAAACATCCGCAGTGCGAAACCAGTAGTATCGCAATAATCCGACGAAGCTGTCGTTTCCGAGCCCCGCGAACAACACCGCCAAACTTAGGCCTAGTCCGACCATTACAAGCCCAAGCGACGCGAGGATCAAGTCATTTAATATCTTGCGAGCATCATTCCTTGGCCGCGGTTGGGCCATGCGAGGCGCTGCGCTTAACAAAAGCAACCACGCAGCGAGCAACCCGCAGAACATGACCAACTGAACAGGTTGAAACGACCAAAAAACCAAGTGGTGCGGAAGTCGTTGCTGGACATAAATCGTGTTCGCCGCCGTGACATACTCCGAGGGAGCACCGTAAGAAAGCGCCAGCGCGGGTAGTAATCCCGCCAACGAACACAGGCCGCCAAGGACGATCCCGAGCCCAGCGGCCGTGAGCCGAGGCTGCAGCATCTTCCAATGGCGGATGCCAACCAACAGCAGGCAAAGAACGGTCCAACCGCCGACCAAAACGTGAAACCCGGCCCCCATGCCGGCCAACAAGAATGCAGTCCCCCAGCGACCTCGACACGCAGCTGCCATGGAAAAAAACACCGCAGCGAAGGCGAGCCCTTTGGCTTCGGCACCACCAACCACCCACTCGCCTGACAAATGGCACCACCGAGTGGCAACGACCATCAACCCTGCGCTAAGCCAAGCCCGATAGCCCCTCAATCCGAAGCACCGTGCTAGGGCACACCAACCAACAGCCATGGAGATCCAAACGATCCCGCGCCCGCCCCAGGCCGCCGATTCGAGCGGAAACCACCGGGTTAGCTGCCCCAGCGTCACATAGAATGACCAATGGGCGTCCGCCGAGTTCAAAAACATATCGTTCGGGCAGAAACTTGGATCCCAAAAATGTTTGGCTTTGGTCCAGTAGTGGGCCTCGTTGACGTCTGGGGCTGGACTAAATGACAGTAGGAAAAAAGCCACGGCGACGGCAACGACATCCAATAATTCCCGGAATCGGCCTCCCGGCGACACGGGAAAGATCGGCCTGTCGGCATCTAGTTTCATTACACGGACTCGATCTGAATTAACGGTCGCTGGCACCGCATTTTTTCGAGCAGTCATCGAATCATGTCAAGGCCAACCCGATCAAAATCTGATTCCATTCAACAAATTTGGCACAATGTTTGCTCTTGGGAGGGGGGCCCGGCCCAAAGGCCAATTTGTCAGACGTCCCGAGTTGGGATAGCCTGTCAAAAAAGTCTCAACCTGGCGTGCGAAGGGGAGAGTTGGCTTGGGCAGCCACTCCTAAATCAGGCGGGTTGCGATTTCCAATCAGGAACGCCCCGGAAAGTTGGTTTGGACAGCCCAAAGTAAGGGCAGGTTGGGTCGGTTGAAGAAAACATTGCCAAAGGGGCCGATTGTTTCGGTTTGACTATTTTTTTGAAGGAGTGCAGAGAGAATGACTGCGACCAAGTCGAAGACGAAGTGTCGTTTGATTCCGTTGGGGGATCGGATTGTGGTGGAACGAGAAGAGGCAGATACCCGAACAGCGGGTGGGATCTTGTTGCCGGATTCGGCCCGCGATAAGCCATCTCGAGGGCGCGTCATCAGCATTGGCGATGGCAAATTGTTGGAAAACGGAAAGCGAGCTCCGTTGCAAGTTAAGGTTGGGGACCAAGTGTTGTTCACCACCTACGGCCCGGAAGAATTCAAAGTCGACGACAACGAGTACCTCTTGATGCGCGAGTCGGACGTGTTGGCGGTTATCGGCTAGTTGCTCGTTCGACCGAATCGTAGTCGAGAGTTCAAAAGTTCAGACTTGAATCGTTGGCTACGATGGGCTCCCCCCGGATCTTCGCCTCAATTGCGGGCGAAATCGAATTCACAAAAGTTAGACGCAAACATAATCGTTCCTAGGAGATTTTACGATGGCAAAGATGATCGCTTTCGATCAAGAAGCTCGGGAAGCCCTTCGCCGCGGTATCGGCAAGTTGGCACGGGCTGTAAAGGTGACGCTGGGACCCAAGGGTCGCAACGTGATTCTGCAGAAGAGTTTCGGTTCGCCGACCGTCACGAAAGACGGCGTTTCCGTGGCCAAGGAGATTGAACTTGAGGACACCTACGAAAACATGGGTGCCCAAATGGTTCGCGAGGTTGCCAGCAAGACTAGTGACGTGGCGGGTGATGGAACGACCACCGCAACCGTGATGGCGGAAGCTATTTTCAACGAAGGCCTGCGAGCGGTAACAGCGGGTGTAAACCCGATCCAAATGAAGCAGGGTATCGAAGCTGCCGTTGCGGACATCACCGAGAAGTTGTCGAAGATGTCGATCAAGATCAAGAGCAAGGAAGAGATGGCGAACGTGGCTTCAATCGCTGCCAACAACGATCGCGAGATCGGAAACTTGTTGGCCGATGCCATGGAGAAAGTCGGCAAAGATGGCGTGATTACCGTAGATGAAGGCAAGAGCCTGACGACGGAAGTGGAATGGGTCGAAGGCATGCAGTTCGATCGCGGCTATTTGTCTCCGTATTTCGTGACGGACTCGGCAGCGATGCAGTGCGTCCTGGAAGAGCCCTACATCTTGGTCTTCGAAAAGAAATTGACCAACATCAAGGAAATCGTTCCTCTGCTGGAGACTGTAGTTCAACAGAAGAAGCCACTGTTGATTATTTCTGAAGACGTCGAAGGCGAAGCCTTGGCTACGTTGGTGATCAACCGGCTGCGTGGAACCTTCCAATGTTGTGCAGTGAAGGCTCCAGGATACGGTGATCGCCGCAAAGCCATGATGGAAGATATCGCCATCTTGACCAACGGTTTGGCCATCTTCGAAGCCCTGGGACGCAAATTAGACAGCTTGACTCTAGCTGACTTGGGTCGCGCCAAGAAGGTGATCGTCGACAAGGACAATTGCACGATCATTGAAGGCGCTGGCAAGAGCAATAACATCAAGGCTCGGATCGATCAAATTCGACGAGAGATCGAAAATACCACCAGCGAGTACGATCGCGAGAAGTTGGAAGAACGACTCGCCAAGCTGGCTGGCGGTGTGGCCAAACTTAATGTTGGCGCAGCCACCGAAAGCGAAATGAAGGAAAAGAAGGCCCGTGTTGAAGATGCTTTGCACGCGACTCGCGCCGCCGTTGAAGACGGAATTCTTCCTGGTGGTGGTGTGGCCTTGCTGCGTGCCAGCAGCCAAGTCTCGCCAGCAGATTCGCTGACGGACGATGCAAAGACCGGTTATCATATCGTTCTGCGTTCGTGCCGCGCTCCTCTGACCACCATTGCTGCCAATGCCGGTAAAGATGGCGGTATCATTTGTGAGAAGGTGCTGGAAGGCAAAGGCAACTTTGGATACAACGCCTTGACCGATGTTTTCGAAGATTTGGTCAAGTCCGGCGTGATCGATCCAGCGAAGGTGACCAAAACCGCCTTGGCAAATGCCGCCAGTGTTTCGACGTTGCTGTTGACCAGTGACGCATTGATCGCTGAAATGCCGAAGAAGGAAAAGAAGGCCGCTGGCGGACCGGGCGGTGGTGACTACGACATGTACTAAACCGAATGGGTCACATCCCGTATGTCGGGCCCATGACGAATGTCGCATCCAGGCCAACAGCATTTGCTGTTGGCCTTTTTTTGCGCCCCAAAGCGTCCCCGAGTCGATCCATGGCGATGCCCTTCATTGGCAGCGCAATCCATCATTCTCGTTTTAATCGACCGTCTTCTCACTTCGAACCTTAGATTTTTAAGGGTGTCTCCCGGTCCCGGAGTGCGGGCATGTGCGTCGACCGGTCGGCGGGCTGCAAGTCCATCCACGCGGTTGATCACCCAGTCGATGTCGGTCGTTGTTGGGTTTCCAAACGGGATTCCACTCCCGATCGAACGGTGAACTTGGTCTCCAGACCGAGTCCGTCTCAGTCGCGATCGCTCGACGCGGTAAGTGACGACTTCGTTGGGTTTCAGAAGATGCCTGCACGGTTGTAAATTTCCAGCTAAAGTCCAACTCAGGCCGCAATTCATCGACAAATTGTCGCATTTACTCGAAATCTGCTTGACCGAAGGTTTTTATATCTGTACATTTGGGTGTATTATTTTTCTTGCCGGGGGCTCGAAATCGGAGTTTAGTAATGAGCGCGCAGCGACAAGAGGGAAGCGATCGGCCAAGGATCGGGAACGTGAAATGGTCGATGACCGCGACCATCTGGTTAGGTCTGGGGGTCGTGTTTTTGAATACGGCGACGGCTCAGATGGCGTCTTACGAACGGCCACCGATCGACTACTTGAACGCGGAAGTACACGATCCTGTGGCCCGTTTGAACGAGAAGCTGAAGCTCGGCGAGGTCAAGTTGGACTACGATTCGAAGCACGGATTTCTACCTGCGATTCTTAAGGCCTTGGACGTCCCCGAATCCTCGCAAACTTTGGTGTTTTCCAAGACAAGTTTGCAATTGCAAAAGATCTCGCCGCGCTTGCCGAGAGCCTTGTATTTTAATGACGAAGTCTATGTTGGGTTTTGCCAACGTGGTGATGTGCTGGAGTTTGCGGCGACCGACGATTGGCAAGGCGCGACGTTTTACACTTTGGAGCAGAGCATGAGCGAGGCTCCGCGTTTTGTTCGCGATCAAGGAAGTTGTTTGACTTGTCATGCAAGTGCTCGAACGCAAAACGTTCCTGGTTATTTGATTCGCAGCGTGTTTCCCAATGGAGCCGGGCACCCGATCTTGGGGAGTGGAACATTCACCACGGACCATACTAGCCCGTTCCAGGAGCGATGGGGTGGTTGGTATGTCACCGGCGAGCACGGCAACATGCGACACATGGGCAATCAAGTTTTTGCAAAGGACAACACCAGCGACCCGGATCTCGAGCCAGGAGCAAACGCGAAGTCGCTTGATGCCTGGATCAAGTCGGATGCGTATTTGACCCCGCATAGCGATTTGGTCGCCTTGATGGTTTTGGAGCATCAAACCCAAATGCACAATGCGATTGCTGCTGCGAACTACGAGACCCGTCAGGCTCTGCATCAGTCATTCGAAATGAATGAACTTCTGGGCCGACCGGCCGACATGATTAGCGACAGCGCTCAACGGCGTATCGATGCGGTCGTCGAGCAAGTGGTCCGGCAGTTGTTGTTTTGCGGCGAATACCGATTGGAAAATCCGGTCGCTGGATCGAGTCGCTTCACAGAAGAGTTTGCCGGTCGTGGGCCATTCGATAGTCGAGGGCGCAGCTTGCGGCAATTCGATTTACAAACAAGGATGTTTCGCTATCCATGCAGTTACTTGGTTTATTCGGGAGCGTTTCGAAATCTGCCGAGTCAAGCCAAGGGCGCGGTCATCACAAAAATGACCGAGATCTTGAGTTCGCCGGACACTCAACCGGGTTTCACCCACCTCAGCCTGGCCGACAAAACTGCCGTGCTAGAAATTCTCCGAGATACTCATCCGGACTTTCAGCAGTCGACGGCCGCGATGCAGTGACAACGGTTGGATCGACCGTGCCAACGTCCTTATTTCTCGCTGTACTTTTCATGAAGCTCGCGAGCGATCTGAATCATTCGTTGGCGTGCTTCCGGTGGTGAAAGGAGTTCCGCTAATGTTCCAAGCTGCAATACTTTGGGAATGATCTCCAAGTCACTGACTCCGGGGACTCGCAACAGCGCGGATCCGTCCGGCTGTTTCTCAACAATCTGTTGGTGATGCCACGGGTCTTCGACGAGCCATTGGACGGCTTTCCCGGCAATTCGAATCACGAACTCCTTGGCTTCATTCCCAGCGAAAATCCCCAGACCGCGACTGGTGAATTCCTCCAAGTCGAAATCTTCGGGGCTCTTGAACCATTCGTCGAGTGTTTGCGCTTTATGAAAGCGATCCAACTTCCAATTGCGAATTCGGTTCTCAGATGAATCTTCTTGAGCCGCGGCCACGATGTACAAGCTGTGGTTGTAAAAAACCAACCCATAAGGTTCGATCTTGCGCAGTTTGGGTTCAGAGTTCGCCGAGCCCTGATATTCGATTTCGACAACGCGATGTTGAATGATTGCACGATTGATCGACTGTAGTATGCCGTGTTGTGCTTGATATGACTTGTTTGGCATCCCTAGCACGTGCACGACTCGGCGGAACTTTTCGTAGTGCTGCCAGACACTCGACGGCAATTCGTCTTTGATCTTACTCCAAAACGACTCGATCGCATTCCAAAACGGTGTGCCCGCCAATGGGTACATCAAGTCACGTCCTAAGGATAAAGCGATCAACTCCGAAGCCGATGCCAGAATCTTGACCGACTCTTTGGCGCGTGGTCCCAGCTTCCAAACTTTGCCGCGAGCTTCGTCGTGGCATGCCAAGTCGATCCCCGCCGATTGCAAGGCCTCCAGGTCGCGGCGAATGGTGCGATCATGCAAGGAGTCCAAACCCAACTCCTCTTGCAAGTCGAGATTCAGTTCCTTGATCGTGCGGCCGAAACGGGTTCGCTCCAAGATTTGCAAGATTCGATGCTGTCGTATGAACTGTTCGTTGCGAGCCATATCTGCATTCCCTGCAAATCAATAAGGTCCAAACTAAAGTGCGGCAATGACGGCGTCACCCATTTCGTTTGTACCGCTGACGGGGTCGCCCGCCGCCGCGATGTCCCGTGTTCGGTGGCCGATGGCCAACGCTTGTCGGACGGCGTTTTCGATTCGGGTAGCCAAATCACTCCTGCCAAACGTGCTTCGCAGCATCATGGCGACGGACAGGATGGTGGCCAATGGATTGGCGACATTTCGACCAGCGATATCAGGGGCTGAGCCGTGCACCGGCTCGTACATGCCTTTTTGGTTCGCATCCAAACTAGCCGACGGCAGCATTCCGATCGAACCCGTTAACATGGAAGCGGCGTCCGAGAGAATGTCGCCGAACAAGTTGCTTGTCACGATCACGTCGAATTGCTTCGGGGCTTTGATCAATTGCATGCTGGCGTTATCCACGTACATGTGCGAAAGCTGCACGTCGGGATAGCCGCGTCCCACGTCCGAGACAATTTCTCGCCACAATTCGGAGACCTCCAAGACGTTGGCCTTCTCGACCGAACAAACGCGACGCTGACGCAATCGGGATATCTGAAAGGCCGCTTCGGCAATGCGACGAATCTCGGTTTCATTGTACACCATCGTGTTGAAGCCAGTTCGGGTCCCGTCGGCTTCCGTTCGAATCCCGCGGGGCTTTCCGAAATAGATGCCACCAGTCAATTCGCGAACGATCATCAAGTCCAGACCCGAAACGACCTCCGGCTTCAGCGTGGAAGCTGCGACCAATTCAGGAAACAGAATGGCGGGACGCAAATTTGCAAATAGATTCATTTCGCTGCGGAGTGCCAAAAGCGCCCGTTCCGGGCGAAGTTCGCGCGGCAACGATTCCCACTTTGGACCGCCCACCGCCCCTAACAGAATCGCATCCGACCGTTTAGCCAAGGCCAGTGTTTCGGCAGGCAAAGGGTGGCCGTGTAAATCATAAGCTGTGCCACCCACAGGTGCGTGCTCGCAAACGAGGCCTGCTCCTGCATGTTGATTCAAGTGTTCGATCACTCGAACCGCTTGTTCAATAACTTCCGGACCGATCCCGTCACCAGGTAAAATGGCCACCGTTCCCGACTTTGTCACGCTCCAACTCCTCTAACGGCCGACGTGGCCAGGGATCCTAACATCTGCCGTCAAGACGGCGCTGCCTGCTCCAACCAACGCGAATTAGAGCCGATTCTGACAGTTCTCAAAAGGCGCCCAGAACCCCCCAATGCGAAATGTGCCTGCGACTTTTTGAATGGCCATTGGAATCCTGACAACTTCGTTCAACGAAGCACGGGAGTTGGCACGTTCCCTGTGACGTACTCCGTAAAATTCAGCCGATCTCGGGAGGATGGCGGACGCCACGCGGAATGCACTTGCGACTTTGGGAGTTGGCAATGCGCCGAAACGATAACCCGCTCAAAGTTGAACTTCGACGCCCGCTGCTACAAGTTCCCACGCCGATCTTGCTCGATCTCAAGTGATTCGAACAATGCCTTAAAATTGCCTTTGCCGAACGATTGACTGCCACGACGGCAAATGATTTCGAAGAACAGCGTCGGCCGATCTTGCAGAGGTTTCGTGAAGATCTGCAAGAGATATCCTTGATCGTCGCGGTCCGCTAACAAGCGAAGCTCGCGGACTTTGTCCGTGTTTTCGCGGATTTCTCCAACGCGATCCCAAACCCGTTCGTAGTAGGCATCTGGAATCGACAAGAAGTCGACGCCACGCTGACGCAACTGAGCCACCGAGTCGATCGCGTCGCTAGTCAGCAGTGCCAAATGTTGGATTCCAGGCGTGTGATCGTGCCAATCCAGGTACTCTTGGATTTGGCTCTTGCGCAAACCTTCGGCCGGTTCATTGATCGGAATCTTGATCAGTTCGCGCCCGGAATCCAGCACTTTAGACATCAGCGCGGAGTACTCGGTCGAAATATCGTGATCATCGAAGTGTTTGAACAACTTGAACTGCAACACATCGGAGTACCAATTCACCCAGTTGTCCATTTGGCCCATTTCGACGTTGCCCACACAATGATCGACATAGAATAGTCCACACGGGTTAGCTCGATTGTAATCATTGACGCCCAACTGCCCCATCTTCTTGAACTTGGGTCCGAAAAGCCCAAAGTGCTTGACGCGATCCAACGTGTACTCGCCCGTCCGCGAGACGAAAGAATGCACGACACGTCCAAAGGTTTTGATCCCCGCGGACAACACTGTTCCGCGTTCGTCAGAAACTTCGCGTGGCTCGTAAGCGGACTCCGCTCCGTTTGCCAACGCTTTCTCGTATGCGGCAACCGCATCGTCAACGGTAAACGCTACGTCCTTGATTCCATCGCCAAAGTGGGCCACTTCCTTACTAGCCGGATGGTCGGCATTCAGGCCACAAGTCAATAACAGGCGAATATTGCCTTGGGTCAATAGATAAGATGCCGATTCTCGACTGCCGGTGGTCAGGTCTGCCACCTGTTCGATCTCGAAACCAAAGCAAAACGCATAGAAAAACGCTGCTTGCTTGGCGTTGCCGACGTAGAAGTGAACATGGTCCACATCAATAAACCGCAGCGGATCGGTGGAATGTCGGATATCATTCGTCGGCAACGGTGACATTTGACTCATGATTGGGTCTCCTAGGAGTCGGCGAGGGGGCAGTGAAATAGACGCGACGACTGAGTATCATTAGACCGCCGCGGACAACTTCTACAAGGGGCGGTTGAGCTCCTTTAGTTTGCTGTTAGCGGCTTCGAGGTCGCTATCACCGGAGCCTTTTGTGGAAAAACGCAGTCGTGATGAACCAACCCCGCGAATCGTGGGTAAATCATAACCAACTCCGCTTGCTGGTTGAGCCAGCTTCCTCGTGCAATTCGTGCGGGGCTTGCTGTCGCCTCACCCCTGTGCCGCCCTTCGCCCCTGGGGAATGCCAACAGCGAAACGTGCCAGACGAATGGCTTGTGTGCGTTACCGCAACAATGGCGAGGGATCAACAGTTTGAGCTTGAACCCTGTGTTTGGTACGACCCGGCCGCAGACGCATGCCAACACTACGAATACCGCCCAACGGCCTGCCGCAGTTTTGAGGTCGGGAGCGTCGAATGTGCGAGCGCGCGGCGGCGAGTAGCCACGCAACATCACTGCTAACTCTTGCGTCAGTTCACCGTCCACGTTTGGTCTGGTTGATCGCTGCCACAGGCGTGACGGACCGCGGGGACGATACCAACTCCGACCTACATCTGCTGCTGACGGTTAGACTAACAACTGTTCGAAAAGTCGCAGCCACATTCCTTGTGCCGCTCACCGGCCCATTGAAACGATGGCTTTCGCTTGGTCGTGACAACAATGGACCATTCCCACGGCCACCGGCTCCTGAGTCGAATGGCGGCGAAACATGCAGCGCCAAAGTCGAGGCAAACTCGCACTACAAACCTAGCCGTCGCATCTGTTCCAGTTGCTGAGTTGCCTGGTCTGCAATGACGGTCGAATCGTTCTGCAACTGCGCTCTTGTTAGCCATGTCTTGGCTTGTCGCAGGTACTCCATCCGAATCACTGGATCCGTTTGCTGATTCGCCGATCGCAGCAGCGACAGTCCCATCTCGAGTTGCGATTGCGCTTTCCATTCGATGGCCTGCTTCGACAATTCGTTGCCATAGGCTCCGTTGGCAACCGCCGTGTAGTGCCGTTGAGCCGTCCGTTCATCGCCTCGAGTACGAGCTACAAGGGCCAACTCCATGAGCGAACTCATTCCAATGGCGTCGGGCCGATTCGCAAGAGTCGATAAGATACGAGTTGCTCCTTCAAAGTCCTTGGTCAAGCGACGAGCCACACCGAGCAAGAACTTGGCTTCGTTTTGCAATTTGTCGTCGATGGACTCGGGCAGATTTCCCTCTTCGATGGTTGCGATGCAATTGTTCAACCACGGTAAGGCGTCTGCGGCTTTGTCGACTTCAATCGCCGCACGACCGGCACTGAGACACGCTTGAAAATACATGTCGCGTTTCACGGTTTTCAACTTTTCGATTGCTGTCGTTGCCGACTGAAAGGCAGCCATCGCTTCCGGCATTTTGCCGGCTTTGAAATTGCACTGACCCACTAAAGCGTGGGCTTCCAATACGAGTGGTAACTCAGACTCATCGACTTTTGCACCGTCGATTATGGATTGGAATTTTTGTTTCGCCGAATCGAATTTCTGTAGATTGAGTTCCGACCAAGCCTCCATGTATATCGAGCTTCGTTGCAAGGACGGGTCGGTCGCAGCCGTCTTCGCCATTTGAAATCGTTCGGCAGCTCGCGCAAAGTCGCCCGCATGATAATCCGCTTCACCCAAATGAAACTGCGTACGCCCCGCCCAGGAACTCTGTAGGTGTTGCGCCAGCAGTTGTTCCCAAGCCAACTTGGCTTCCGCAATTTTATTTTGCTCGCGTAGCGACCAACCTAAAAAGTAGAGAACATCATCGTGTCGCGGGTCCGCTTTCGCGACTTCGACTAAGGAGGCAAAACCTTCTGCCGCTTTCGCCCATTGCTTTTGTTCGAATGCTTCGTGAGCTAATTCATATCGCTCGTCAAGCGACTCGATGGTGGTGCCGGATGTCTCCGCTACTTCGGTTTGAGGTTCGGTGGCTTGCCACTTCGGATCAATTTTCCTCAGCCAATCCGTCACTTGAACTCGATATTCGTGTTCCGCATGTTTGGCCAAGAAGTCTTCCCAAACTGCCTTGGCCTCGGTCGATTTACCTTGCTCCGACATCGCCAATCCGAGATTAACTTGGGCATCCGCGATCAAGCCTGCAACGAGTTTGCGCTCCGATTCGTCGATTGGGGTTGTCGTTGCAGCCAAAGTCAGCACGCGAGAGAAATCCGCTTCCGCACTCGCGAAGTTTTTCAACTGGAAGTTGGCTACGCCACGTTGCAGGGTTAAGGATATCGCCATCGCTCCGGCGAATTCTTTCTCATACGAATTGATCAGACGTACGATTTCAGCCGAATCGGATAAGCGGTTCAACAAACTCAAACCGGCTTCGATCGCCATTTTTTTGGTCTCGGGCTCTTTGGCGAGCGCTGTAGACTTTTCGTAGGCCTTGACCGCCGCCAATTCCTCCTTGTTCAACCTTAGAAACTCGCCGCGCACGAACCATCCTTCGGCTTGCGTTTCGATTGGCCAAGTCTTCAAGAGTGGTTCCGTCAATTCCTCCAAGGCTCTGGCGGGTGATTCCACGCTGGCCACACCGACCGCTCGTTTCATGGTCCACTCCGGTGCGGCGCTATCGCCGGGGAACTCCTTCAAAAGCTCACCAAATTTCGCGACCGCTTGAGCCAAGTCACCTGCTTGGAACAACGCCTTTGCTTGCCACAGTCGGACCTGTTTGCGACGTTCTAAAACTTCTCGCTGTTCATCTGTTAGAACGGCCGGATTCACCGGAAAATTGTCCGCCTTCAACAACGGCGAAGACAATAACTCCTCGGCGGTCTTCACGGCTGCCTGCCAACGATCCTTCAAGTCAGGCGACGATGATTCGAACGTGATGCGAGAACTGGAGTGCCGCGTGCTGGCACCTTCTACTTGATAGGGCAACAAGCGAAACTTTGCCAAATCGGTCCATGGATGATTTGGCTGACCCGCGATGCTGGCCAGGGACTTGGCACCTTCCGCTTTCAACGATTGATCAGAAGATTGAAACTGGGCTAAGGCGATCAAGTAATCCAGTTCAGCGCGGTCGTTGGGAACGGCTCTCAGCCACGATTCCCCTTGCTGACCAAGTGCCAAAATCAACGGCCAATCTTCGGCTTGTTCGGCAATCCGCATCCGCAAAAGCACGGCCATGCCCGCACCGCTGTCGGTGGCGAAATTCAATCGTGGTAGAGCAGCGTCCAGGACCTTGCCAGCCGATTCGAATTGGCGCAACGCGTACAACGACCGAGCCTGATTCAGCTGGGCCTGCCACGACAAACATGCCGTCGCGAGATCGACATCCGGCTGGGTCGGCCATTGGATTTTTTCGAATTGCAAGATCGCTTGCGAATGATCATCCAGCATGCGAAAGCACATTCCCAAGTTGAACGCCACGCGTGCCGCGTCGCTCACGGGAAATTCGCTTTGCATTTGAAGAAATCGATCGCGCGCGTCCACCAACCATTGTCGTCGTTCAACTTTTTCGGACTCAGTTGTCGGTGGGTTTTGATTCGCGACAAACCAGCGACTGAGATTGGCCTCGGCCATGGCGGACAAGCACTTACGGCGAATTTCATCCGGCGCTTGAAGATCCTTATGTAATTCCCCCCACAGCTTGATGGCCATTTCCGCATTACCAGCCATCTCCGCAGTGACGGCCTCGTAATACAAATTGTTGTGCTTCCATTCGAGAGCGGTTGCCCGGTCGGCGGTTGCACGAAACTGGGCCCGCAATTGCTCCAATCGGACGTTGGCCGCTTGAGCGTCACCGGAGTTAGCCGCCTCACCGGTTCGACGCAGCTCCTGTTGCAACGCAATCATGTTGGTGTGGTAGTCCAGCGGTTGTAAGTATTCATCGGCTGGCTGCAAGCCGCGCAATTCGCGGCAGGTGGCTTCCGCCTGCGATAACCATTGTTGTTGACCGGCTGGCTCAAGTGACAAGAGCGCAAGTTGGTACGCGGCCTTGATCTGCGTCAAGAAAATCTTTGCCGCCATCTCGCGCCGACCGCTCCACAGACCAATCGGTTCGGAACTTTGTGTGTGATCAGCAAAGGTCGAAGCCGGTTGAGCGGCGCGCCAATCCTTGGCTGCATCCCAAGCAAGCTGAAAATGACCTGCACGTTCCGCACACGTCGCGATCAGAAAGTCGACGTCGTTGTTCTGCGCGAATGTGGCGTTGTCTTTCCGCAGTTGTTGCAACACGATCAGGGCTTGGGTATGGTTCCCAGCCTGCATCAATTGTCGCGCCGCGGCCAAATCTGTGGATTCGTCCCAACGGCTCTCGCTGCCAGCCCATGTCGCAGGCGCGAGCCAATCGAAGGAAGTCAATGGAGAAATGAGCGCAGCGCTCGCACACAATAAGCCAGCGGCGCGAGGGCGGACAAATAGTTCGAGGATTGCTCGGGCAATGGACTTGGACATGGGATTCAACCGAACGAATTCGGCTCCTAAGGGACTTTAACGCTCTGCGATAGTTTATCAAACCGATTCTGTTTGAGTCGATCAAAAGTTGGGGATTTTTCCCTCGACTGCCAACGGATCGTGGATTTCTTGGCATTGGCAGCAATGCTTTCCTAGCCAAACTAAGTTTCCCGATCGGCAAAGTTGGGGGAACGTTGGCCCCAACCGCCACCACCCGGGGTTTGAATTTCGACAATATCGCCAGCCGCAACTTGCAACTGGCAACTGCTATCCAATTCGATCGGTTCGCGGCCCGGCCGCAACCACAAGTTTACGCCTCGAAGTCCTGGTTCACCTCCGGCCATGCCATACGGAGGCGCGACCAGCGATGAACGTCGATTGGTCACAAGGGACACTTCAACTGGTTCGAGAAACTGGAACCTTCGCACCATGCCGTCACCACCGCGATGTTGGCCATCACCACCACTACCAGGGCGCCGCCGAAATTCGAGCAAGCGAACAGGATATCGTACTTCCAAGATCTCCGGGTCGGTCAACCGCGTATTGGTCATGTGCGAATGAACCGCTGAAGCCCCCTCACCAAACGGGGTCGCGCCGCAGCCTCCACCCATCGTTTCGTAGAAACCAAACTTTGCGTTGCCAAAGAGAAAGTTGTTCATCGTCCCTTGACTTGCCGCGGCGGCCTGCAAGGCACCGAATACCACATCCACAATCCGTTGCGACGTTTCTACGTTTCCACCGCCGACCGCTGGTAAATCCCGATCACTCACGCCTCGCAACGAACTTGACGTGTTCTCGGCCAAAGGATTCAAGAAACACGAAGGAATTCGAATATCGATCGGTCGGAGCACGCCTTGGTTCAACGGGATTGGCGCTCCGATCAAGACTCGCAAGCAATACAGAATTGCCGATTGCACAATCGCAGGATTCGTATTGAAGTTATTCGAGCAGGTAGGGTCGGTGCCGGAAAAATCAAACGTCAGGCCCTGTGTGGATATCGTCGCAGTCAGCCGAATGGTCAGCCCACAATCCAAGCGATCTTCAAATTTGAATTGACCCGGTGTCAGTCGGCTCAGGAGGGCCAGCGTGTGCTCCGCTGCCGAATCTTGCACATGCCGGGCGTAAGCGGACACACGCTGCCAGCCCCATTCGAATAGGAATTGCTGCAAACGAGTTCGCCCCAATGCGTTCGCTGCGACTTGAGCTTGAATGTCTGCCAAGTTCGTCTCGGGGCTCCGACTCGGATACCGCGAATTCCTCAACGTCTCGGCCAGTTCCGGATTGAGTTCTCCCGTCGCCGTTGTCCAATTCAAATTGCGTAGGACGACGCCCTCTTCTTCCAAACACCGCGCGAACGGTGGCATCGATCCCGGAGTGATGCCGCCGATTTCCGCGTGATGGGCTCGACTCGCCACCCAAAACACGGGCTTTCGCCACGGAACATCTGCATCGAATTCGAAGTGGCTTGTTTCCAAGTTGGCGGCGAAAACAGGCGTCACCACGGTCACATCCGGTAGATGCGATCCGCCTTGAAACGGATCGTTCGTTACAAAGACATCTGTGGCAGAAAAAGGACCACCGCGTCGCAAGATACCTTTGACCGTGTCGCTCATTGCGCCCAAATGGACTGGAATATGGGGCGCGTTCACCAATAGATTTCCATCTTGATCGAAGACGGCGCAACTAAAATCCAAGCGTTCTTTGACGTTGACGCTGGTGCAAGTTGCCTGCAACATTAGCCCCATTTGAGTCGCGATCTCGGTCAGACGATGGCAATACAGCTCCAGCGAAACGGGATCTCGTTCCGTGTTGGCCATCAGGCGGGGCACTATTTGAATATCCGCTGCATTCATGGAGCTAACTGAGTTCAGTTTTTCCGATACGCTCTTCTTGTGCGGCACGGGGATTGTTCCGATTGACTCGCAACGACGAAGGCGAATCACGCCGGAAGTATTACGCTCGGCAGACCAGCCTGGTTCAAGCCAAATCGTTGAATTGGGAATATCGATCATCTGTGGCCCTTGGCCCAGTGAATCGATCTCGCCATCAAACGCATCCACGGGCGCGGCTGAATTGCTAGTCTCCGAGACCACCACTTCAACTTCGAGCGTTGCCAGTTGCAGCGGTCTTTCCCAACGCACGCCGAATCGTGTTGCAAACTCCGCCCAAAATTGACGTTGAAGTTCGGCCGCAGTGATGACTCGGTCTAATGGAAGTTCCATTACTAAAGATTGGTCGGTCCCCGACACTTGCACAGCGAGTCGACTCCGCGTTGTAACCGAACCAGGCTCCGCCGACGGCAATCGGCTCAGGGCTTGAAGTCGGAGCTCACCAAGTTCTCTGCTTTGTATTCTTTCGAGCTGCGCGTCATCCACGGGCCCGGACAACTGCTTCTGGGCAATACGACGAACGTCCGAATGCCCAATCCCATAGGCACTTAACAATGCGGCATCGGGATGGACCAGGACCGTTTCGATCCCGAGCTGTTGGGCCACACCACAGACGTGCTGAGCCGCCGCGCCGCCGAACGCCACCATTGGATATTCACGCGGGTCCATTCCTTGCCGAGTAGAGACAGCCGCGATCGCGCTCGCAATGTGCGAGTTCGCAATCTGAATGAACGCCAACGCCAATTCTTTTGCCGAATAGTCCTTGCCGGTCGCTTTCAGGATATCGCTTGCCATCAAAGACAACGAATCGGCGATCGCGGATCGCTGCAGAGGCACCGGAAATAGTTCGGGACGAATCCTCCCCAACCAAACATTCATGTCGGTAATGGTTAATGGTCCGCCACGGCCATAACAGGCCGGGCCAGGATCCGCGCCGGCACTCTGCGGGCCAACCAAAAGGCGCTGACCGTCAAACGAACAAATGCTGCCGCCTCCCGCCGCCACGGTTTCAATTGCCAAAGTGGGCGTTTGCAAAACAACACCGGCTTTGCGAGTTTCGCTTTGCAATGCAACACTGCCGTCCAATCGCGCGACGTCCGTGCTGGTGCCGCCCATGTCGAAGCCGATGGCCCGCTGGTGACCAGCTTGTTGGGCCACCGTTGTAAAACCTACAACACCACCGGCTGGACCGCTGAGGACACTGTCCTTCCCAGAAAATTGCGAGGCCGGAACCAAGCCGCCGCTGCTGGTCATCATCAGGAGTCGCCCGTGTGAGCCTAGTGCCGTTTCGATTTCCGCCACGTAATCCCGGAGTATGGGATTCAAATACGCATCAAGCACGGTAGTGCTAGCGCGAGGCACAAACCGAATTAGCGGAGAACAAACATGCGACAAACTCACATTGCGAAACTTGAAGCCGCGGGCTAATTCTGCCAGCTCCAACTCATGTTGTGGATTTTGATATCCATGCAATAAACAAATGGCCAAGGACTCGATGCCCTGTTGTTTCAATGATTCCAACTGATGACGAACCGATTCGACTTCTAGAGGTTCGATGATCGCTCCATCGGCGGACATGCGCGCTTCGACTTCGATCGCCGTGGCATAGAGTTGCTTTTCCTTCCGTACGGTCAAGGCAAACAAGTCCGGACGTTGCTGATCGCCGATCTCGAGCGAGTCTCCAAATCCGCGGGTGGTCACAAAAGCTGTCCGCGCTCCACTGCGTGTCAACAGGGCGTTGGTTCCGCGAGTCGTCCCCAAGCGAAGTTCGATCGGAGGTAGCGCTTCCTCAGCGCCAATTCCGAGAACCAAACGGATGGCGAGTAGGGGAGCTAATTGATTCGAGGAGAACTCGGCGGTTATTTCGTCAGGCAATACCGGCCAAGGGTTGGAGTGTGAAGCATCGCCGGTGGGGACGAGGTCCTTCAATTGGACGCTCTCGCTTGCGGCCGAGTACGCCATGACCGTTCCGCTGGCTCGCGTTGATCCGTCCGGCTGCAAGAAACTACAGGTGAAGTTGTTTAACACTTTGTCGGCTAATGGCGTCGAAGTCTCCACCCGCCATAGCCCAGGTGCTTGATCGCGAATCAAGCGACAGCGGAGTCGCGAAGAGCTCAGTACCTTTACGCGCGACCAATGCCCTTGGGGCGAAATCCCGATACAGTCGGTGAACGTACCGCCAACATCGATCCAAAACTTCCATAGCGACTGTTTCGGCCCACTCTCCCGCATTGGTTTACTGTCTCCCAGGCCAGATTTTCCACCTAATCCAAACAGACTCGTGTTTTCCACTGTTTGCCCCAGGCAAAATCATTCGAGCGTAATTCTCGGCCCTGCCAAGCCGACCTGCATTCAGTCGCGAAAACGTTCCGAGCATCGACCAGAACGGGGACAACTCGCTTGGATTGAGCGTATCGTAGAAACCCGCCCACCCCAATCGGGCAGCAGTCGAAGAAGTGAATGGTTCTTGGGAAGTATCCGGGGATCTCGGACACATGGTCGATCGACTTGTGCTGAAGTTGTGTCCCGCTTGGCTCGGGGCTGCTGTTCCGGTGCTCGCGGTACAAACCGCGTCCAGCGACTGGAAGCCGGCCCAGGCGGTTCGGCCAGCCGCCCGCGACTGGCACGGTAGTTGCACTCAGCCGAGTCTGACGCAGCGACTGACAATTTTGCTGTCGGCCAGGTGTGATTTGGCCGTCCGGCAGTTTTCCTGTCCGGCGGGTTGGAGAGGTCCTCGGGGCCTGCGGCCAAAAAACGGGCCTAGTCGGTTGCGTCGAGTTCGTGCGTCGATAATTTTTGACCACTCAAGGCGTTTTGAGGAGGATTTTGAACGTGGCAAAGCAAATGGTATTTGACGACGAGGCACGAGCCCCGTTGTTGGCTGGTGTCAGCAAACTGGCAAAGGCCGTTCGTAGCACTTTGGGCCCGCGGGGTCGCAACGCGGTGCTGGATAAGGGTTGGGGTTCGCCCAAGATTACTAAAGACGGTGTGACGGTCGCTGAAGACATCGAATTGGATGATCCGTACGAAAATTTGGCAGTTCAGTTGGTGAAGGAAGCTGCCAGCAAGACGAATGATGTTGCTGGTGATGGGACCACGACCGCAACGGTCTTGACGGAAGCGATTTTCCGGGAAGGCTTGAAAGCCATTGCTTCGGGTCACGATCCGATGGCTTTGACTCGCGGAATCAACAAAGCCGTGGCCGCGATTGTGGCCAAAATCGAGAAGATGGCCAAGCCGATCGACGCCAAGAGCAAGAAAGAGATTCAACAAGTCGCAACGATTGCCGGGAACAACGATCCTTCGGTGGGAAGCGTTTTGGCTGAAGCCTTCTTGCAAGTTGGCAAAGATGGCGTGATCACGATTGAAGAAGGCCGCGGCAGCGAGACCACCGTCGAAATCGTCGAGGGGATGCAGTTTGATCGCGGTTTCTTGTCGCCGCACTTTGTCACCAATCAAGATAAGGTGACCGTTGAGTTGGATAATTGCTATGTCTTGATTTTTGAAGAGAAGATTTCTTCGATCAAGCCGCTGATTCCGTTGTTGGAAGCCGTAAGCCAAGCCAAGAAACCGTTGTTGATCATCGCTGAAGATGTTGATGGCGAGGCGTTGGCGACATTGGTGGTCAACAAGATGCGCGGCATTCTGCAAGTATGTGCCGTCAAGGCTCCGGGCTATGGCGATCGCCGCAAAGCGATCTTGGGTGACTTGGCCGCATTGACTGGGGCCGAACCGATCTTCAAGGATCGCGGTATCCAGTTGGAAAACGTGCAGTTGAAGGACCTGGGCCGAATCAAGTCGGTGCGCATCTCGTCCGACGAAACGGTCATTGTCGAAGGCGCTGGCAAGAAGGCGGACATTGAAGCTCGGGTCGCGCAGATTCGACGCGAGTTAGAAATTACTGATAGTGACTACGACCGAGAGAAGCTGCAAGAACGCTTGGCTAAACTGGCCGGTGGTGTTGCTCAGATCAAGGTCGGTGCCGTCACCGAAACGGAAATGAAAGAACGCAAGGACCTGTTGGATGACGCGAAGAGTGCCACCGCGGCAGCTCTGAAGGGTGGCATTGTCCCAGGTGGTGGTGTGGCGTTGTTGCGAGCTGAAAAGGCTTTGGACAAACTGGACTTGGTTGGTGACGAAGCCTCGGGTGTGAATATCATTCGCCGTGTGCTGGACTACCCGTTGCGTGCGATCGCCGACAACGCTGGCGTTGACGGGTCGGTTGTGGTTAATCGCGTTCGCCGCATGAAGAAGGACACCGAGGGCTACAATGCGGACTCGGGTGAGTACGTCGACTTGGTTGCCGACGGCGTGATCGATCCGGCATTGGTCGTTACAACGGCTTTGCAGAATGCCGCTAGTGTCTCGGCTCTGTTATTGACCACCGAAAGTCTGATCACAGAAATCCCATCCAAAGAAGAACCGGCCGGCCACGACCATCACGACCATGGCATGGGCGGCATGGGCGGCATGGGTGGCATGGGCGGCATGGGCGGCATGGGCGGCATGCCAGGAATGATGTAATGAATTGATACCAGCGGATGTCGGTGATGTCCGCGGGATTTGTTTGGCGAGAGCCAAGTAGCGAACATTTTTTACCAAGTTTAATTTTTAACGGAAGAAGAGATTGGAAATGGCAAAGATGGCAAAAACCACTGTGAACATTCGCCCTTTGGATGATCGCGTCGTCGTTGAAGTTTCCGCTGCCGAGCAAATGACGGCAGGCGGCATTGTGCTACCTGATAACGCGAAGGAAAAGCCACAGCGCGGTCGCGTGATCGCAGTCGGTCCAGGCAAATTATTGGACTCGGGCGAGCGTGGGCCTTTGAGTGTGGCAGTCGGCGATGAAGTGATTTTCGGCAAGTACGGCGGGACCGAAATTGAAGTCGATGGCGAAGAAGTCAAGATTTTGCGCGAAAGCGATATCTTGGCAAAGGTCTGCTAAGCGTGACCGCCAAGTTGGCGAGTGATAAATTCAAGTGAGCTACAAGACTTAGAGGAGTCTGGCAATGGCAAAACAATTGTTGTTTGATGACAAGGCTCGGCAACGCATGTTGCGGGGCATTGAAAAATTAGCGGATGCGGTTGCTGTCACGATGGGACCAACTGGACGCAATGTGATCGTGCAGAAGTCTTATGGTGGCCCGACCGTGACGAAAGACGGCGTGACGGTTGCCAAAGAGATTGAACTGGAAGATCGCTTTGAAAACATGGGTGCGAAGTTGGTCGTCGAAGTTGCTCAGAAGACTTCGGATTTGGCTGGCGATGGCACCACGACTGCGACGGTGCTTGCCCGAGCGATTTACAAGGAAGGTTTGAAGTCGGTCGTGGCCGGTTCGAACCCCACCGCAATTCGGCGTGGCATGGAACGTGCGGTCAAGGCGGCTGTCGAACATTTGGAATCGATCGCTCGACCGGTAAGTGAGAAAGCCGAAGTCGCCCACGTGGGTGCGATTAGTGCGAATAATGATCGCGCGATCGGCGAACTGTTGGCAGATGCGTTGCATCGTGTTGGCCAAGATGGTGTGATCACGGTTGAAGAAGGCAAGTCCACGGAAACGAAAGTGGATTACGTCGACGGGATGCAGTTTGACAAAGGCTACATCTCGCCGTACTTCATTACCGATCCAGGCACGATGGAATGCGTGTTTGAGAACGCCATGATTCTGCTTTATGAGAAGAAGATCAGCAACATTCGGGACTTGGTTCCGTTGTTGGAGAAGTCGAATCAGACCGGTCGTCCTTTGTTGATCGTCGCCGAAGATGTCGATGCCGAGGCCTTGACGTTGTTGGTCGTCAATAAATTGCGCGGTGTTCTGAATGTTTGTGCGGTGAAGGCTCCTGGCTTTGGCGATCGACGCAAGGCCATGTTGGGCGATATTGCAACCCTAACGGGTGGCACTTTCATCAGCGAAGATTTGGGAATTCAGTTGGAGAGTTTGGACTTGAGCCACTTGGGAACTGCCAAGAAGGTGGTGGTTGACAAGAATGGCACAACCATCGTCGAAGGTGGTGGCGAACGAAAGGACGTCGATCATCGGATTGCCCAAATTCGCGCTCAGATCGAACAAAGCGATAGCGAGTACGATCGCGAGAAGTTGCAGGAGCGTTTGGCGAAGTTGGCTGGTGGTGTGGCCATCGTTTCGGTGGGTGCCGAAACGGAAGTTGAAATGAAGCAGAAGAAGGCTCGCGTCGAAGACGCTTTGCACGCGACTCGCGCGGCTGTCGAGGAAGGGATTCTTCCTGGCGGTGGCGTCGCCTTATTGCGCTGCAAAGATGCGGTTGAAAAGATTCGCGGTGCCGCCCGCGGTGACGAAAAGATTGGTGTCGACATCATTTTAGGTGTGTTGGATGCCCCAATTCGTCAAATCGCAGCCAACGCTGGAATTGATGGGGCGGTGGTCGCCGACGAATTGTCGGAAAAGGAAGTTAACGTGGGCTACGATGCGAATGCCGGACGTTATGTCGACATGTTCAAAGCTGGTGTGATTGATCCGAAGAAGGTTGTGAAGACCGCTTTGATCAATGCTTCCAGCATTGCAGGATTGTTGCTGACCACGGATGCTTTGGTTTCGAACTTTGACGACGATGACAAAGGTCGTCGCAAAGTTGAAGGCGCGATTTCGTAGTTTGCCATCGACCGAGTGTTCCTCAAGAGCGTTCGGCTGGGTTAGAACTTGCGAAATAAGGAACGATTCGTTCATCGAAAAAGAGCCAATTGCGGTCTGCATTTGGCTCTTTTTTTCAGTACAGGAAGTGGATGAGGATGGTGACCCAACGCTGCTACTATGAAGTCTTAGGTGTGGCGCGAACCTCAACTGAAAAGGAGATTGCGCGGGCCTATAGAAAGTTGGCGATCAAGTATCATCCCGACTCCAATCCGGATAGTCCTGAGGCGACCGAGTTGTTTCGCGAGGCGGCCGAGGCTTATGAGGTCTTGAGCGATCAGGAGAAACGCGAACGCTATGATCGCTATGGTCATGCGGGTGTACGGGGTTCAGGGGCGGAATTCCACTCGACCGAAGACATCTTCGAAGCGTTCGGCGAGATCTTTGGAAACGGAATGTTTGGCGACTTGTTTGGGGGCCGCCGTGGCGGCAAGCGACAACGTCGTGGTAACGATGTGCGAGCTGACGTTACTCTGACGTTGGAAGAAGCTGCCTCCGGTGTGGTCAAGTCGGTACGCTTCAACCGCAATGAACGGTGCGAGACATGTAGCGGTTCAGGTGCCAAAGCCGGTACCAAGCCAGAAGTTTGCAAGTACTGCGGGGGCCGCGGGCAGATTTTGCAATCCGCGGGCATTCTCCGTATGCAAACGACTTGTCCCCAATGCCGTGGAACGGGGTCGGTGATTACCGAACCGTGCACGACTTGTCGCGGACGCGGCGTCAACGTCAAGTCCGTGGAATTGGAGGTTTCCATTCCCGGTGGGGTCGATGACGGCATGCGGGTCCGCTTGGCGGGGGAAGGTGAAGCCAGTCCGGATGGTGGGCCGAATGGTGACTGTTACTGCTTCATCAAAGTCAAAAAGCACGAGTTGTTCCACAGGGACGGTAGCAATCTGATTGTTCAATTGCCGATCGCATATACTCAGGCGGTGTTGGGGGCCGAGTTGAAAGTGCCAACTCTCAATGGCCAAGAGGTATTGGCATTGAAGCGCGGAACCCAATCCGGTGAAGTCTTTACCCTGCGGGGTAAAGGGATGCCCGACCCGCAAGGCGGAGCCCGTGGCGATTTGTTGGTGCAGGTCTACATCGAAACACCGCGCGACATCAGCCCGAAACAAGAGGAAATCTTGCGGAGTTTGGCCGAGTTGGAGCACACCGATGTATCGCCGCAACGCAAATCATTTCTGGATAAGATCAAGTCGTATTTCCCGTAACTCGATTCGTACCGAGCCCGTGCGGAGATTTTCCGCGAGTGTTCATTATTCGCAATTTGAATATAGAAGTGTTGCAAGATGACTGAGAATGACGGCACAAATCCTAATTCTGATTCGGACCCGGTCGTTTCGACCGACGCGCCGGAGATGGCTTCGACCGCCAATATCGAAGAGCAACTCCGCGGTGAAATCCAGCAACTCACTGAACGTTGGTTGCGAACCGAAGCTGAGATGGAGAATTTGCGGCGACGAACGCGCCGGGAATTGGAAGACAACGCGAAATTCGCGAACCAGAGGTTGATGGTGGACTTGATGGAAGTGGTCGACAACCTGCATCGGGCCCTCGGAGCGGCAGATCAAGCGTCGGGTGCCTCTTTGGTGACCGGAGTGAAGATGGTGGCTCATCAATTCGAAGATGTTTTGAAGCGACATGGTTGTCAAAGGATCAGCACCGTTGGGGAAGTCTTTGATCCTAACTTTCATGAAGCGGTTCAGATGGTTCCGTGCGATTCTCCGGCTGGGTCCGTGGTACAAGAGGTTCGGAGCGGCTATCGTTTGCATGACCGATTGATTCGGCCTGCGCAAGTGATCGTGGCCGCCGGATAGTGTTCTGCCATTCGGCAATTCGTTTAGACGGGAAAGAAGATCCGATGCCAACTTACGATTATTTGTGCGACGCGTGCGGACATAAATTCGAAGAGTTCCAGAACATTACAGCTCCGATGCTCACGAAATGCCCCGCCTGTAAAAAGAAGAAATTGCGCCGCTTGTTTGGTACTGGCGCGGCGGTGGTTTTCAAGGGCAGCGGCTTCTATCAGACGGACTATCGCAGCGAGGGCTACAAGAAGGCGAAAGAAAACGACAGCAGCGAATCTGGGAAAACCGATACGAGTGGATCGAAAGAATCGAGTGGAACTAGCAGCACGACCTCGACGGAATCGTCGGCTACCACCAGCACGGGTTCCAAGTCCGTGAAATCGGACGCCACGCCAAAGTCGAGAACCAGCAAGAAAAAAGATTAGTGAGGGCAGATCTTGAGTTATCCAAGTCCTGTGGGACGCCCGCCCGCTCGTTGTTCTTATTGCGGCGAACCGATTTGGGCGATCGAACCCAGCCTGATGCCGTTTTGTTCGCAACGTTGCAAAGAGATTGATTTGTCGAAATGGCTGACCGAATCCTACGGGCTGCCCTACGAAGGAGAAGAGGTGCCGGAGTCCTCTGGGTTTTCTCCTCATGAAGAAGAGCCTTAACTATGCCTGTGGAGAATCTAGACCCGAAGCCTTCTGGCGCTGCATTTCAGTCTCCGATTGATTTCTCGTTTGAAGCGAATTTGGTTGGTATCAAGTTGATTGGCGGTGTTTATGCCAGTTTGCATCCGCTGAGCATCGTTTTCGCGGCGCTTGCGTTATTGATTGTGGATGGCATTGAATCGCTGTGGCCAATTTCCCCAGCAGAAATTGTACGTAGCAGTGACATGACCGATCCTGTTGCCGACCAGGGTCCGTTGAGTTTGACGCCCGCGAGTTCGCTGTGGCCAAGTCGTGTCGGTCCGTTAAATGTCGCTGCGGAACTGATGCAGCCTTGGGTTGGGAGCGACGGAAGTCATTGGGGACGTGATTTGGTAATGGGTTTGATTGGTCTGTTGGTCTGGAGTTGGGTTGGGACATTGATCTGTCGTCATTCCGCATTGGCACTGGTCCGCGCCGACCATCGATGGTCGGCGACCATCCGCTTTACGAATCAGCATTACTTGGATGCATTGTTTAGCTTTTTGATTCCGTTGGCGACCGTGGTGGTCTTGTCGCTCCCGCTCGTTGCTTGTGGGTGGTTATTGGTCGCAAATTTGCCTTCAATTTTGGGCGCGCCTTTGGCGGTGTTCGGGGCAGGATTCGGGCTCTTGATCGGTGTTGTGTTGTTGGGCTTCGTGTTGGGTTGGCCTTTGATGTTGCCGGCTATTGCTTTCGAAGGTCGTGATTCGTTTGAATCGATCAGTCGTGCTTACGCTTATATTTTGCAACGTCCACTGCACTCGATCTTGGTGGCCTTGGCCGCGATCGTGATTGGTTCGCTGGCCGGTTACGTTGTCGAGTTGTTCTTTTCGTTTTCGGCAAATGGATATCTCTGGGCCTTGAGTTGGGGCGCTAATGCGGGCAGCCCGCAAAGACTGGCAGAGATCTTGCAGCCCACCGAATCGACAGATTCCGCCATTGTCCAGTACTGGACGGGACCTTGGCTGCGGACGGGATTGGCCACTTTTGAGCTATTAGGTCGTGCCGCGACTTATGCGATGTTTTGGGGATTGGCCAGTGGCAGTTATTTGTTGCTGCGCCGCTACTTGGACCAAACTCCACTCGATGAGATCTACCGGCCTGGAATGGCCATGCTACAGCCACTCGAGAAACAAACAGATTAGGATCGCCCATGACAGTCAGAACGAGATTTGCACCCAGCCCGACCGGATATCTGCATATCGGCGGTGTACGTACGGCATTGTTTAATTGGCTGTTTGCGCGACAGCACGGCGGGCAATTTCTCTTGCGCGTCGATGATACGGATCAGCAACGGAATCTGAAAGAAGCCTTAGCCCCAATTTTGGAGGGGTTCCGGTGGTTGGGTCTGAATTGGGATGAAGGACCGGAAGTCGGCGGACCGTTCGCCCCATATTTTCAAAGCCAACGCAGTCAAAGTTATCAGCGCGCTGTGGATGTCTTGCTGGCAAAAGGCTTAGCGTATCGCGACTTTGCGACGGCCGAAGAAGTCCAAGCAGAACGTGCGGCGGCGGAAGCGGCCAAGCAAGATTTTCGCTACAGTCGGCGTTGGATGGCAACCTCGGTTGAACAAGAGGCCGCCTGGAAGAGCGAAGGACGTCAGTCTGTGGTCCGCTTGAAGATGCCAACCGAGGGCTATTGCGAATTCGAGGATTTGATTCGTGGCCCTCAGTCGTATCAATGGTCCCAAGAACAAGATCACGTGATCCAACGTGCGGACGGGTCGTTCATCTATCACTTAGCTTCCGTCGTGGATGACGTCGAGTTTCAGATCACGCACGTGATTCGAGCCATCGAACATTTACCGAACACACCACGTCAAATCTTTATTTTTCGTGGCTTGCTCGATGATCCAAACGCTATGCCGAAATTCGCTCATATCCCGTTTGTCGCGGAACCTGGCAGCAAAAGCAAGCTGAGCAAACGCAAAATTGACAACTACGTGAAACGCGCCGAATTCAAATCGATGGTCGATCATGGCAATCAGATCGCTCAGCGGCTTGGCTGGCAAGATTCGTTGGAGTCTTTTAATCCGGTCCTTGTCGAATTCTACAGCCGATTGGGCTACACGCCTTCGGCGGTGTTGAATTATTTATTGTTGCTGGGGTGGTCGTTGGATGACAAAACCGAAGACTTTACCGTCGAAGAAATGACGCGTGCGTTTTCCCTGGACCGAGTTGTCAAATCTCCAGCCAGTTTTGACCCAGAGAAACTAATGGCTTTTCAAACGCGGCATTATCTTCGGCTATCCGTTGCGGATCGAGCGGCGTTGGCGGTTCCTTTTCTTGCTCAAGCCAATCTTGTTTCGAACAACGAATGGGAAAAACTGAATTCGTCGGAACAAGCGAAAGTGCTCGGCATTGTCGAACATGCTGGAGATCGAATCAAAGTCGCGGGCGACATTTTGCAATTCGATGATTTTTTTACCAGCACAGCGGACCTAGCCTACGACGACAAGGCTTTTCAGAAACGCTTGGTGGCTCCGGAGCAGGCCGAGCACTTGGTGACCGAGTTCTTGAAAGTCCTACAAGTGATCGCCGAGTTTCGGGCGCCAATCTTGAAAACTGCCTTGGAAGAATTCTGCCATCGATTTGAAATCAAGATTGGCGACATAATTCATGCGTTAAGGTTGGCCTTGACGGGCCGAGCGGTAGGATTTGGCGTCTTCGAAAGCTTTGAAGTGTTGGGCCGTGAGGAATCATTGGCCCGCATTCGACAATCTTTGCAACGAATCGGGTCGGTTCGCCGGGCCCAAGTTTCGTGACGTCGGGTGTGAGCGCCGTTCACACTTCAAGCCAAAATCGCCGCCGCGACGGCAGGCATGATGCGTGAAGCTTCTGGCCCTAGTCGATTGCTCCCGCTGAAGATCGCTCCGCTGAATCCGTCTCGAGGGGCGTCGCTCAGGGCATTACGCAACAATGATTCTCCTTCACCCAAAAGTAGTATCCACTGGGGCGCGGGATTCATACGCAATTGTCGCGAAAGGGCGATCGCCAACCGTTTGCGGTGTTTCTCTTGTGCTTGTGTCGCGACGGCTTGGATGAGGTCAGAGGGCAACTCAGGTAAATCACTGCAGAATAATCTGGCGATCCGGTGCGCGGCGCATGCTTTTGTCGCGGGGCGACCATCAGCGGTCGCTTCGTTGTGGGGCTCTTCGTCAGCGAGTCCCGTTATCAAATAAGCATCGTGAATCGTGGCGAAGTGCTCCTGGGCGAGAGGAAGTGCTTGGCCGCGATAACTCACTTCGGACAAGATCATTGATAAGGAACTGCGGCGAGCTCCCGTATAGACAAGACGGCCAGCTTGGATTCGCTCCCAGTCGGAGCTTGGGATCCCGCGTAAATTAGGAGCGACGATCGTTAGATCCAAGGTTGTCGATCCGAGGTCGGCGATCAATCCTGGTGCAGCTTGTGAATGACTCAGGTAATCGCCCCACATTCGCGCTACGGCATGCCAATTCGCGGCTGCCACACGGCTCCAATTCTCTTGAGCAGCCAGAGCGTTCAGCCAGCAGGTTTCGAGGTCGTTCCCATTCTGTGAGTAGTACCGAACGGGGACTCCACACGGCTCGAACGCCTGTTCGCATTGTTCCACGATTCGAGTGACGCCTTCGGCTTTACTGGCGTAACAGTCAGCAATCTCGCCGGTCATTGTTACAACGATTTGCGCGGGAGCAGCTAATTCGGACGTCAACGCTCGTAGCGCCCGCCATAGTTCGCTCGGGGAACGCCACAAGGGAAATCCTTGTTGTTGCGAGCGCAACTTTCCTTGGGGGCGATCCAGGCAAGCAACTTTTAGATTCGCACCACCGATATCGCAGCCCCAAACTCGCCCGACTTTTTCTTGAACTCGCCAATGCTCGATCAATTCCCGGAAGTTCGAACTGTCCTTATCCATTTGGCAAGAGATCCTGCAATGCCGCTTCGATCGTCGTGTATTGGAAGGAGTATCCCGATTCGATTGCCACGCGAGGTTGAACCAACTGATCGTCGAAGAGACTTTTGCCGAACTCACCAAACAATAGCTGCAGGCCAAACTTAGGAGCTGGGATCACGGCGGGACGACCGACGGCCCGGGCCAGGGCTCGAGTCATCGTCCAATTGGTAGTGGGTGTTGGAGCGACGGCGTTGATTGGTCCAGTAACATTTTCATGTTCCAGACAATGTCGGATCAACCCGACCAAATCCGCAGCATGAATCCAAGGAAAATGTTGACGTCCGAAACCAAGTGGTCCCCCCAGTCCCATTCGAAAAATCGGCAGCATTTTGCCCAAAGCGCCGCCGTTGGGATCCAATACAATGCCAATCCGAATCCGACAAACACGAATCCCGAACTTCTGAGCCGCTTCGGCTTCCGCTTCCCACTCGGCACAAACTTCGGGTAAAAATCCTTGGCCCACCGTTGACGCCTCGGTCAATGTTTCGCCGGGACGATTTCCATAATAGCCTACCGCAGAAGCTGAAATCAAAACCTCCGGCGGTGTCGGTAGTTGAGCCAACGACTTGACAAGACAACGCGTGCCGATGACCCGCGAGTCGCGAATACGTTGTTTCTTCTCGATGTTCCAACGCCCCTCCGCGACGGGGTCACCCGCCAAGTGGATGGCCGCGCGCACGAGTCCCAGGTCGACTGGTGGGATAATCGATGCGGCATTCCAACGCAAGTATCGAACCTTGGCGTTGGAGACCGCGCCTTCTTCGTTGATGGGCGGTTTTCGCGAAAGGACGCACACAGGGCCTAGCAGCGAATTTAGCAAGCGACGGCCCACAAGTCCCGTTCCTCCCGTGACCAGGATTTGCGGTTGAGTGTTGTCGACAGGCGGTGAATCATTCATGCGAGTTGCCAAAGCGTGGGCGATTGACCGCCGTGAATGCGGTCGTTTAGGAACGTGTTACTCGCGTCGGTTTTGCTTCCGGATTCGATCGCGAAGAATTGCTGCCAACTCAAAATTCTCACGAGCAACCGCTTCCGCCAACTGTTCATCTAACGTTGGGCCAATTTCGAATCGTTCCCGCAGAGCTTCGCGAACTTGGATCATGCGTTGAACCAACTCGTCGTCGTCAAAATCTTGTTCAAGTTCATACTTGTCGTAGAAATTCCGAATCAATTGAATGCCTTGATTCAGCTCCGCAACCGCTTCCGCTGGCTCGCCACCTTCTTGAACTCGTTGTAACGCTAATGACTGAGCTCGTTGGAAAACCACAAACGGCCGATGCTGCTCGTGAAGCATTGCCCATTCTTCGTCGGGTGAATGAGCCAAACAAGCGTCCATCAATGCCAAAGTATGTGTGGCATCCCGGGACGCTCGCGAGAATTCCTTCAATTGAATCCAAGATATTCGCCGGTGATAGTATTGGGAAAACTCGCGATCGACTTCCAAACATTCTTCGCTAGAGAACTTGAATTCGCGATCCACTTCTTGCTCACGATGGCGAACCCAATCCAGCAGGGTCGGAAAGCCATACGGTCGGGTCCCGTCTGGGCGGTCGGAAGTTTCCATTTGCAAAACGCCTAGATCGACTCGCAATTGCACGACATCGCGACCATCGGGGTGCCGGACCACACGAGCGTTAGGCTGGAGTGGATCAAAAACCCAGCCCGCTAGTATCTTGTCGATCGTGAGATTTTTCTTTGGCATTTTCCCAGCAATTCTTAGGCTTGGGACTTCGCGGTTTTCACCATTGCAATCCGAAGTTCTTGCAACTGCTTGTCATCGACCGTGCCTGGGGCACCGGTCATCAAGTCGGTTGCTTTTTGCGTCTTGGGGAACGCGATCACATCGCGAATATTGTCCAGACCCGCAAACAGCATGACCACCCGATCCAATCCCAACGCAATTCCACCGTGCGGCGGTGCCCCACATTGGAGGGCATCCAATAGGAAACCAAATCGATCCTTGGCCATTTCCGGAGTCATCCCTAATAACTTGAAGATCAACGATTGGACTCCAGAATCATGGATTCGAATGGTGCCGCCGCCCGCTTCGAATCCGTTGATCACCAAGTCGTAGGCCTTCGCGCGAGCCCGACTTGGATCCGATTCCAAGAATTGGACATGGTCATCTTTAGCCGCAGTAAATGGATGATGCATGGCAATCCAACGCTTCTCTTCAGCATCAAATTCGAACATCGGGAACTCGACAACCCAAGAGAAGTGCATCGACTTTGGATCGTACAGTTTTAGTTCAGCCCCCAACGTTTTTCGCAAACCATGTAACGCTTTGCAAGTGATCGCCCAGTCATCCGCGATCCACAAGAGGAGGTCTCCGGGCTTGGCTTGCATGGTTGTGTTCCAGCGGCTCTGCTCCGCGACCGGAAAATTCTTGGCCAACGAACCCGACCATTGTCCGTCTTCTTCAATCTTGGCCCAAGCTAACCCTTTCGCATTGTAAGAATCCTTGACCAATGCCGTTAATTGGTCGATCCGGCGGCGAGCCAACAATTGTCCACCATTGGGCACACAAAGCCCACGCACAAACTTGCCAGCTTCCGCTACACCGCGAAATACTTGGAACTCGGATTGTCCAGCCAAAGCGGTACAGTCGACGATCTCCATCCCGAATCGCAGGTCCGGTGCATCGTGGCCGAACCGTCGCATCGCCTCGTCGTAAGTCATGCGAGGAAGTGGCGTTTGCAATTCAAGTCCCAGAACTTCTTTGGCCAACTTGACCATCAAGCCATCGATCAGGCCCATGACGTCGTTGTGATCGACAAACGACATTTCGACGTCCAATTGGGTAAACTCCGGTTGGCGATCAGCCCGCAAATCTTCGTCACGGAAGCAACGGGCGATTTGGTAGTACCGGTCGTATCCCGCAATCATCATGATCTGCTTGTATAGCTGCGGGGATTGGGGCAGGGCGTAAAAACAGTTTTCTTGAACGCGACTCGGAACAAGATAATCTCGAGCACCTTCTGGGGTGCTCCGACCTAGAATCGGTGTCTCGACATCTACGAAATGGTGCTCGTCCATGTAATCGCGAATCAGCTTGGTCAAGCGATTGCGGAGCAGCAGCGTTTGTTGCATCACAGGGCGGCGCAAGTCAATATACCGATGTTCCAATCGAACCTCTTCACCGACCGGATCGGAACTCCCGGGCAAAAAAGGCAAAGTTCGACTGGGGTTCAAAACTGTCAACGAGTGTGCTTGAAGTTCGATTTCGCCGGTCGCCAATTTGGTGTTCGCTTTATCGCCACGCTGGACCACGGCCCCAACGACTTGAATCACGTACTCCGAACCCAATACGCGAGCCGCGTTCTTGACGTCTTCACTTGCCGCTTGGTCGATGACGATTTGGGTCAGCCCATATCGATCGCGTAGTTCGATAAATGTCGCGTTCTTGTGGTCACGGATGCGATCCACCCATCCGCTGAGAGTGACTGTTTGACCGATGTGTTGAGCCCGTAGCTCACCACAAGTGTGCGTGCGATACAATGGAGGCGTCCTTGTTCAAGTTCTTTGCCGTAAGCCGATTACGAAACACCAATCGTTGAGAGGCGGCACTTCCGACCAACAGCCCAGCAAGGCCATGATCAAGCGCCGGTTCCGTTAATCTGCGAGCTGCCAAATTTTACGAAAATCGAAGATTTTGCGTAGGGCACTTTATCCCTGAACGGGTTGACGCGAGCGGCGATCGGTCGAAGCGACCGTGGTCCAATACACGATGATCCAAAGCAAATAAGCCACGCCGACACCTACAAACCAAGCATAAGTGTTGAAATTTGCTTCCGACATGATCTTTTCAGGCTTGGGACAAAGAAAAAACATCATAACCCAAGCCAAAATGATGGAGCCGATCCCCAAGGCAATACGGTAACTTGCCAAGCGAACACCAATCCGCACACCAATCAGCAGCAACAGGTTTCCCAAAGTGCCAAACAAAGCCACAATCGAGAGCGCAGCGATCGCCGTGTTCACGAAAGTCTGGCGGTCGGTGTACTCGATGTTCTTCTCTACAAAAGCCTTGTAAATCATCCAGCCGACCGCGAATCCGTTAAAAATACAAATCAGCGTGTCGAGGCCAACAACCAAGAACCCGACCGGTCCCACGCGAAACGAACCTTGCTTTTCAGTCATAAATCAATGCCTTTCCGGGGACCTACGAACCGTACGAATGACCGCCTGTTCTCGAAAAACTTCCCGACCTGGAATCGTTTCAAGTCCAATTGCCTCGGGCGGAGGGCGGTCGGAAAATTGTCGCGGGCTCCATCTTACGTGGTTCTGTGATCTTGGCAAGGAACCACCGGTTTTCCAGTGGAATAAATCGTCATTACCAACGAATTGCCCGCAGCGCGGAACTATGGGATATAATTGAACATTCCTGGGGAGTGGGAGTTGCTTGATGTCGATCGTAGAGAATTTGACGGTACAACACAGGACCTGGCGCCGTCCAGGGCTGCTGCCGTCGCGCGGAGGACGAATGTTGCCAGAGTCGCGGATCATTCCTGCGGATGGCTTCGTGTTCCGGCCGCTTTCGTCGATCCGCCGACGCACGATGTCGAAAATCCGTTCGTCGAAAACCGAATTGTGGAAGATCCTACCGATACTTTGCGGTTGGCTTTTCGCCGGTTGGTCTGGATTGCTGGTGGCTCAAGATGGGGCATCCGTCTCGCCTAGCCTCCGAATCAAAGTCGCTCTTCCCATCACCGAGCAAGTGGACCGTCAAATACGCGCGGGCGTCGACCAAGCAGTGAAACAATGGGAGAGTCGGGAGCCCGTTGAACCGGGCCAACTGTTGGCTCGACCGACGATCCTACTCGAGTTTGATACATCGAATAATCTCAATGGCTTGGGCAGTTCATTCGAGAACTGTTTAGGATTGGCACGTTATCTTCAACGCCCGGAGTTAAACCAAGTTCGTTTGGTTGCCTATATTCCTGCTCCGACTGGCTTATCAGCCGAAGCCGGTCGGGATCGAAACGCCATTGCCAAAAGTCAACTCGGTGGTCATGCACTCTTGGTGGCGTTGGCATGCGAGCAGATATGGCTCGATACAGCGGCCGAATTGTTGGGAGTCGGCACCGACTCGATTGAACCAGAATTGGAACGAGGCAACTACGAGTTCATTGCCAAACGAGGCGTTCAGTGGCCGCCGGCAGTGGTGGCGGCGTTGGTGGATCCTCGGACTGGGCTAGTCCGGGTCAATCGAACCGATGGTAAGAACTTGATTACGGATCGCGCTGGTCGTGAATCCATCAGTGCAGCCGGTCAAGAAATCAGTAGCGAAGAGTTGCCGTTGCCGGGAACAGCTTCCGGTTGGACGGCGGGTCAACTAGCGGGATGGGGCTTGAGCCAACCACCGATCATCAATCGCGATGATCTTATCGCTCGTTTGGAAACGGACCGCTTGGTCGATTTTGTCGTCGGACAGCAGTTCGACAAATGGTCGGTGGCCATGCTCAAAGTTGAGCAGTTGGATCGAGAATTCTTGACTTGGGCCACGCGGAGTCTCAATGCGGATCGCTTGTTGAATCAGACCAACATGCTGATATTGCGGATCGACACGTTGGGTAGCTACGATTTACGGGCCGCAGGTGATTTGGCGATCTTGGTCGCCGAATTGCAACACCAGGGTGTGCGAACCGTGGCAGTTCTTCCAAATGGGGCGAAAGGTGCGGAAACCATTCTCGCCTTGGCGTGTGATGAGATCGTCATCGACGAACAGGGGCGGTTTGGCGGCAATGTCACGCTCCCTCTTTCCGATGAAGCCGCTGAAACGGATCTGCTGAGCGTCGCGCAAACCGTGGCCGAACGCAAAGGGCGGGACTGGTCTCTGGTCGCCGCCTTGGCATTCGGCAATCAAACGACCTTCGAGTATCGAAATCGGCAGACCGGAGTGGTGCGGGTCTTGAACGAGGAACAATTCGGCGACTTGGTCGACCGCGATCAGTGGCAAGTTGGAGTAGAAGTTCGACTGGCTGCTGGCTTGACAGCCGATGAAGCGCGCCAACGTCGGATTGTGGACCACGTGCTCCCGAATGTCGATCAATTGGACACTCTCTATAAATTCGATACTTATCGAACGCTGCAACCAACCTTTTCGGATCGCACGATTCAGCGAATTGCGAAATTCGTCAGTCGCCCGGGGATCGCTCATTTGCTATTGATGTTCGGGTTTTTCATGTTGATGATCGAGTTGTCCTCGCCGGGGATCGGAGTCCCGGGTTTTATTTCTGCCTGCTGTTTGAGCTTGTTTTTCTGGGGTAACTATTTGGAAGGCAGCGCCGGCGCCTTCGAGATTATTTTGTTCGTGTTGGGTCTCGCCTTTGTTCTGATCGAAATCTTTGTCGTCCCGGGATTCGGGCTGTTTGGAATTAGCGGGGCGATGGCCATCTTGGTATCGATTGTTTTGGCCGGACAGAACTTTGTCGTGCCGTACAGCACCCAAGATTATCAACAAGTTGCCTGGAGCATGACCTCGGTCTTGGGTGCGTTGGCCGGGGTGTTCGGCGCTGTATTGTTCATCCAATACTATATGGAAAGCGTCCCGGTTCTGAATCGCTTGATTTTGAAACCACCAGGCGACAACGGAAATCTCCAAGTGGAGACGCCATCGAGATACGGACACCTCATCGATCGGCGCGGGGTCACCATTACTCCCTTGATTCCAGCCGGTAAGGTGCGATTCGGTTCCGAGGTCGTCAGCGTCGTTACCGATGGACATTATGTGGACGCGGGACGCGAAATCGTGGTTTACGAGGTTTTGGACACGATCGTCAAGGTTCGGTTGAGCGAGGGGGCAAATCCAAACGCATGAGCTATTTTGCAATCGCGTGGCTATGCTTCTTAGCTTTCCTAGTCGTCATCGTGTTGGAGATGTTGTTGCCCTCCGCCGGCGTGCTATTTGTGCTCAGTGTCCTGTTGGCGATTGCAGCGGTCGTCTTTGCCTTCATGCACTCACTTTACTTGGGGGCCGCCATGGTGGTGATTCTGGCGATTTCCATGCCCGGGTTGTTTGCCCTCTTTTCGCGGATTTGGCCGCACACTCCCTTGGGCAAAAAATTGATCATTTCGGCTCCGACCCCGGACTCCGTAATGCCGCCATCGGACAAGGAAACGGGTCTCGGTCAACTCAAAGGCGAGAAGGCCGAGGTTTTATCCCCAATGCTGCCGACCGGATCTGTACGGATTGGGGACAAAACCTTGGTAGCGACGAGCGAAACCGGAGCGATTGAAGTCGGACAATGGGTCCGCGTAGTACGCATCCAAATGAACCGATTGTTTGTGGTTCCGATCGAAGTCACCGATGACTTGCAGTCACCCGGAGGATTCGAACAAAAACTGGACCAAACTGTCGAGGCGACGTTCAATGACTTCGACTGGGAAAGCGAAGGCCCCGAACGTCGGTAAGGTCAAATTCCACTTCATCCTGTCGAGAGGCCGCACCTCAAGTGGATTCTGCCGCCCTCCCAAAAACGAGTGCCGATGGATGGTTTCGGTACGGAGGCTGTTTCTGCCGCCGTCCTTTCCTGGACCGGTGTTGTTGCGTCTAGTCAGAAGACGAAAAAGGACCAAACTCGAGTCAAATGAGGTAACGACTGCCGAGAATTGCCTCGCGTGGAAACGCCAGTTTGGATCCTGACCCGCTAGCAAGAAAAGTTCTAGACTCCCATAATGACCCGCCTAATATTCGGTCCGACTCGGTGTTGGTATGCGATCAAAACTTGAGTTGGCCGTCCGGTAATTCACTTGCTGGCAGAGTGTGTGACGATGAACGACAAAATACGTGGAATGACCATTACCTTTGACGACGTGCTCCTTGAACCTCGTTACAGTGAAGTTGTGCCCTCGGAAGTCGACGTCAGTACTCGGTTGACCAATCGAATTCGCCTGAATATCCCGCTGCTTAGTTCGCCCATGGATACGGTCACGGAAAGTGAAATGGCGATCGCGCTGGCGAAAGTGGGAGGTTTGGGAGTTATACACAAAAATTTAAGCATTGAGGCACAAACCGAGGAAGTCAACAAGGTCAAGCGCAGTGCTAATGGAATCATCGAAGATCCGGTCACCTTGCGGCCGGATGATTCGATTGCCGAGGCGCGGCAAGTCATGCAGCAGCATAACGTCTCTGGAATCCCAATTGTCAATGATGGCGGTCGGTTGGTCGGTATTTTGACGCGTCGGGATTTACGATTTTTGGAAGAAAATGACAAGTTGATTCGCGATGTCATGACCAGCGAGAACTTGGTAACGGCTACGGGAAATTTGACGCTTGCAGAAGCTGAGCAAATTTTAACGGCTAAAAAGGTGGAGAAACTTTTACTAATTGACGAAGAAGGAAGATTAACGGGATTAATCACGATCAAAGACATCGACATGATGAACCGGTTTCCGAACGCTTGCAAGGACAAGCAAGGTCGGTTACGAGCCGGGGCAGCGGTAGGTGTTTTCGATTTCGAGCGGGTGGAAAGCCTGATTCGCAAGGGAGTGGACATCCTCATTGTGGATTCGGCTCATGGTCACTCGAAGAACGTGATTGAGACCGTACGTGAAATCAAACGCCAATGGGACATTGACGTTGTCGCTGGGAATGTCGCGACCGAAGAAGGGACGCGGGATCTGATCCAAGCGGGAGCGGATGCTGTCAAAGTTGGAATTGGTCCGGGCTCCATTTGCACAACCCGAGTCGTATCCGGCGTCGGTGTTCCGCAGATTTCTGCGGTCATGAGTGCTGCGAAAGTAGCCATGGAAACGAATACCCCGATCATTTCCGATGGTGGTGTTCGGTTTTCGGGCGACATCACCAAGGCGATTGCTGCGGGTGCTCACAGCGTCATGATTGGCAGCCTATTTGCGGGGATGGCGGAGAGTCCTGGCCAAGTGATCTTGTATCAAGGTCGGACGTTCAAAGCTTATCGCGGTATGGGTTCCATGGGGGCAATGGTGAAGGGTTCGAGTGAACGCTATCGCCAGGCGGGGGCTCCGAACGGCAAGTTTGTCCCCGAAGGTGTTGAGGGCCGGGTCCCGTTTCGGGGTTCACTGAGTGATTTCACGTTTCAGTTGGTCGGCGGGTTGCGCGCTGGAATGGGTTACTGCGGGACTCGATCGATTGAAGAATTGCGTAAGGAAGCGCGATTCATCCAGATTTCGGCGGCTAGTGTCAGAGAGAATCATCCACATGATATCGCCATCACGCAGGAAGCGCCTAATTACAGCCCTGACATCGGGGGCGGAGATTTTCTATAACGGTTGGTGGCGGACACCAATTCGCCGCACGATGGGCTGGGCGTTACTAGCCGCTTCAGCGGGACTGTTATCACAAGACTCGTTGTGCGCTCAGAATGCCGCAATTGGCAGTGGTGTAAGGAAAGCGGCAAGCCCGCGGAGCGTTGCGACCGCATCGGAACAAGCCCCGCCGACCCTCTCACCGATTCAAGAACTGCATCGGCGGTCGTACTATCAAGCGATTCAAGCCGGATACAACCCGGCTCAAGCGAAGGCCCATGCCGACGCGGTTGCGCAGCGAGCCACGGCTTCGCCGGCACCGGCAGCCCCTCCGGCTTATGTTCCTGCGACGCAGCAGGCTCAACAATTCGAACAACAGCGAATCGCACAGCAACAGCAGATGGCGGCAGCGCAGCAGAATGCCCGCTTGATGCAGTCCCTCCAGCGGCAACGGGGCGCTGTAGTCGCTCGGACCCCGCAGCGGGCTCCGGCGCCTGCGACCGCATCAACGGCAATCGCCAGTACCGGAAGCGACGCGGAATCGCGTGGTGTCCGCGCGGCGTCGGCCCAGTTAGCGAAAATGCAAGCTCGGTCGGAGCGAATTGAAACCGCGGTCGAAACGCCGGCACCGTCTTCACTCAGTCGTCCAAGTTCAGCGGCAAGCTCGTCCCCAGTGGGCATGACCTCGACGGCCCCCAAATCCGTGCTGGAGCCACTCGAACTAGAACTGCCTGGTCCGATGGTCGGTCCAGAAGCGGCGTCCGCCAATTCGGCTGGATCAACCGCTAAGGAAACGGCCCCGGCTGTCGTTCCGGCACCACCTTCGTTGCCCGGCGCGCCGCGAGTTCCAAGAAAGCTACCGATTGTCGATCCGCAACCTTTACAGCGGACTCCTTCGGAGTTGGAAGTTGAGTTGGAGGGCTACACTGACGAACTGCTGAAGAAAGATGGAAGCCCTGAGCCTCTACCTCTTCCCAATCAACAAGTAACTTATCAACAGCCGATTCAAACACCTTCGTATGCCCGACAAGACTACATTCCAAGTCTCGGGCAAGGTAATGGCATTGCTGCCCCCCCGGCCCAATTGGTGGGTCGGCCAGATGAAGCCGCCATCGAGGGCAATGTCAGCGGATTCGGAATCGAGCCTGTTCCGGGACAGGTCTCCCCCTCCCTTGCGAACAGCAGCGAACCGAACCTCAATTCTTCGTGGCAACAGCAGCCTTTGGAAATGGATGTACCACCGCCAACTGGGGTCCGTGTCCAGCCGGTTTCCAGTGCGGGGCGTCGAGTCTCGTCACGCAACGCATGGATGCAAGATCCCACCAATCAAGTGGAGCCACAGGAAATCAACGGAGAAGAACCTCTGCCTGCCCCCGATGAATTGGACGATGACATTCGAGTCGAGACCATGAAAAAATCTTGTTCTGATTTTCGAAAAGAACTATTGGGAACAAGTTTAAGAGATATCTCGCTGGATCTGTCGATCCCTGCTGAAAGTGTGCCATCTGGTGAGACGGAACTGGCCATGCGAGAGTGGCGAAGTCCCGAAGATCAGCTGATCACACGAGGTCGAGTTGTCTCCGCAACCAACCGGGATGTTCGCATCATCGAGGAAGGTGGACAGGAACGCGTGTTGTCGCTGGCCCAGCTAAGTGCGACGGACCAGAAATTCGTGTGGGATGTATTGAACCTGCCTTTCGAGTGTGAGTTCTTGAGTTCTGAACTCTATTGTCGAAGTTTTGCCCCGACCCACGTGGCTTGGCACGCTTCGAATCTCTGTCACAAGCCGTTGTACTTTGAGGACATTCAATTGGAACGGTACGGTCACACGGTGGGCCCGATCAAGCAACCCGTCAAATCGGCTGCGAAGTTCTTGATTCAAGCGGCGTTGTTGCCCTACCAAACGGCACTGTATCCTCCGAACGAATGCCAATACCCCTTGGGTTTGTTCCGACCTGGGAACTGTGCTCCCTACTTGCGGACACCATTCCCTTGGGAGCGTCGGGCCATCGGCTACCAAGCAGGGGTGGCTACGGGAATGTTCTTGCTAGTTCCCTAAGGGGTGGCGAAGCGGCGGCCGGAGGCCAGAAAATGTCGGACGGTATGCGGCGACGCACCGGTCGGCAAGACCAACGATTACTTCGCGAGAGCGATTGGAACCGAACGATGCGGTTGGCTTCGGCCCCGCGTCGTTCGGGTTTTTTGTTGGAATTTGAGGCTTCAAGAATGTCGAAATTTGACGAATCGCGAGGGTTGGACCTAGAATTATGCCATCGGGCGCCTCAAGTTGTGGGCTTCCGAAGTACTGCGAGGGGTCCTCAATGAACTGGAAATGCGCCGTTCATACGATTTCTTGGGCAAACTATTCGTTCGACCGCATTCTGCGAGATGTCGCCAATGCAGGTTATGAAGGAATTGAGCTCTTTCAGCATCCGAGCGAATGTGGTGGACCAGAAGAAATTATCCGATTGTGCAAGCTCTACGAAGTGACTTTAGTTGGAATTGCGGGCGGCTCTTTTCAGGAACGATGCCAACTTGTTCGAGACATCGCCAAAATTACCGATACCAGCTTAGAAGACCGATCGCTACCCTACGTCTACTGCGACGAATGGCGCGATGAAAAGGCCATGTTTCGAGATGCGGTGAATTCTGGGATTCGAGTCGCAATTCATCCCCACATGTTTAAGCCGGTCCAAAACGTTCAAGAATTTCGAGACATTCTCAGCAAGTATCCACAAGTATTGTTCTTGCCTGACACTGCCCACCTGACAATTGCGGGAAATAATCCGGTGGAAGCGATCAAAGAGTACTTCAAGAATCTAGCCGCCGTTCACCTGAAATCTTGGCGGGCCGATGTCGGACGGAGCTATCAATTCTATGCTCGGGGTTTTTGCGAACTTGGGCACGGTGACGTGGAAGTCAAAGCAGTGCTGAGTGAGCTGAGTGCCCGAGGATTTCAAGGTTGGGTTGTTGTCGAACAGGACTCCTCGTCACAACCATGCGAGAGCGCCATTCGAAGCCGACAATGGCTGGAAAGTGAAACGGAGCAATTGCGATCTACGAGGAGGTGCGGTGACAACTTTTAGCGAAATTGAATTCTTTGGATCCTTAAAAGCAGGGGTGATCTCTCGAATAACTGATTCGATTCTGGGAGATACTACAAAGCAATTGTTGCGGCCAATTTTTCAAAATGCGATCGCCAATTCAAGTTGCGTTGCCGCTCATGTTTGGTCGGTGGAACCTCGAAAAGAGCGATTGATTCTGCTGGATCAAGTCGTTCGCACTGCGGTTCGATCAAGTATTGAGGATGTTGTTGATACCGCGCGTTGTGTAACTGGAATCGCATTTGAAACCAGACAACCCACGCTGAGCCGACTCGATAAAAACGCAGAACGTGAGTATTGTAACGACGAGTTGAAACGAGAACTCGGCCTCCAGTCATTATTGTCGATTCCGTTGCGAAATATTGGCAATCCACATCAAGTAACCTATGTTGTCGATTTGGCATTCTGCTTTGCTTGGGATGATTCTGATAAGCCAGAGTTTTATGGCTCAGAATTCCGAAATTATGCTTCGTTGCTGGCGAGTCACATCGAAACAAATCTTCGCGAACGGTCGGTCCGTATGTCATCACGATTGACGCAATCGTTAGGGTCGTTGGATCGCCTAACACCAGAATCGGGATGCCTAGTCTTAGCAACGACAATCATGAAGGCGGTTGTTGCGGACCAAGTCACGATCTTTATGGAAAATTGGAATTCCACTTCGTTAACGTGTCGTGCGGACACCTCATGGGCGCCCAAGGCTACGACTTCACGAAATAGCGAAAATGTTACGCAGGAAGCTCCCTCGACTGGTGTGATAGAAGTATGGCGTACCAATCGCGAAGCCTTATTCCCGAATACGACGTGTGATCTTGAATATGCGATACTTGGAAGTACGGAAGAGCCTCACATCGCAAGTGCAATCCTTGTTCCGTTACATGATGTGGGCGGAAAGTGTCGTGGCGTCGTCCGTTGCATCAAGAACAGGGTCGCGAATGGGAATTGGCGAAACCCATTTTCCTACGAAGACATTGCCGTTGTTGAAGCCATGGTACGTTCTTTCGCCCCACCTTTGGAAATCATGCTTCAATCGCAAGTCCATAGTCGGAGCCTAAGCAACCTCGCGCACGAGCTACGTGTTCCGGTCGTTGCCCTTCGCGCAGTTCATGAAAGGATGGAGCGTGAATATGCGGAAGGCAAAGATTGGTTTAAATTCCGCTACCCGTATTTCGACGAGGTCCACACATTTACGTCGGTGATGCAACGCCTCTTGAGGCAACTTGACGTGGCTAGGATTGGTCCGGAACAAATCCACTTGGCAATTCGACCGACAAAACTCTTGAGCGAGATCATCCAGCCCGCGCTTCGACATATGGAACCGATCCTGCGTCAACACGGCATGCGATCATCCCAATTCGACCATGATGGTTTTGAGAAACTTCCGCCTATCGATGTTGACGCAGGATTACTGATTCAAGTTGTCTTCAATTTATTGGAAAATATGGTAAAGTACTATCCGAAAAACATATCGCCGCGCACGTTTTCCGGTTCGATCGTTTGCGAACGATCGTATGGAAGATTAGATTTGGTATTCACCGACAACGGAAGCGGTATTGACGAATCGGAGCGAGAAAAGATTTTTGAGCACGGATTTAGGAGTCCATCCGCGCGAAGAACGAATGTTCAGGGGACGGGGCTGGGTTGTTGGTTGGCTCGTGAAATCGTCAGAAGACATCATGGCGAAATTTCGGTTAGAACCGCTCGGCCATTGTCGTTGGAATTGCACCTGCCACATCCGCGGTTGCGCAACGTGGCTGGCCTTTGAACTATGAGGGTGTTCCTGTGAAGAGAAAGATTCTGTTCATTGATGACGAGTTCGCGCCGGACTTTGAAGACGCACTCGGCAGTTACATGTCGTTTTATTCACTGGAGCTTCAAGAGCACGGGTTCGATGTGACCCGATGCTCGTCGGTTGATGAAGCAATAACAGCATTGGTCTCGGATGTGTTTGAAATGGCGATCATCGACATTATGATGCCGCCAGGCGACGAGTTTACCGACCAAGACACGAACTATGGAATGGCGACCGGGACGCTGCTGGCACGGAAAATCAAACAACAGTATCCTAAATTGAAGATTATCGTGCTTTCTAACTTAACTAGGGAGGAAGGTGCCTTTGCGGATCTGTTGAAGGAGAAGGTTGTTGATAGCATCTTGCTGAAAATGGACACGACACCCAGTGCCTTGTGTGCGGAATTGACTTCGAAAGTGGAATAGATCGGAGTGGACAACAAAATGCCTGTTGCAAAGGTTATCGACCGGATGAATCGCTCTGTTCTTGCCGCGGAGCGTTGGCCGACTTTCGTTGAATCCAAAACATCGCTGAAAGCATGGGTTGCGAGAAATAGTCTCTCCATGTCGTTGCCGACCCATTTGATCGAAGCTGTTGTTGCTGAGATTACAAGTAGCCAAGGGCTGAGTGAACGGAGCGTTCGTGAGGATGTTGGATTGTCCGACGATTCGCTGAGTAAGTTAATGCAAGAGATCGCAGAACGGATCAAGAAGCGGGAATGGCAAGAAGATGCACGCTGGGCATTGGAACAGTGGCAAAACGGCGAGATGCAAAAGCTCGATACCAACTGCAAGTACGTGGCCATCTATATGAAGAAGTTTCGGGGGTTCGGGAATGACCCAACGGAATTGCAAAAGAGGTACGCGAACCAATTCAAGACACCTCAGCAACGAATTTTCGTCAGTTTCATTGGAAACGAGGACGTACTAGATGTTCAAGGGCAGTCATAGAGAACGTGTTCAATTGGCAATTGCTCCACCTATAGGGCGGAAGCTCAAACGAGTGATAGGCTGGTTGTACATTACTTTTCCGAATCAAAGCGAAGACTTTCGCCAGTGCGTCTTTGACTCCGGGGCGGAACTGACTGTCATCCCGCACCATGTATGGTCAGTGTTTGTAAACCCGGTCGAATACGAAGAACTTGCTGACGCGCCACCAATCGTGGGGGTAGGCGGTAGCAAATGCGAGGTGAAGTACATGCATGTTGGACTTGCATTGGGCGGGCCAAAGTTCGACGTTTTCGAACTTGGTAAATGCAAGGTCTTATTGGCCCGTGATGACAAGGCCGCGATGCGACTCCCAAATATCCTTCTTGGAGTTGGCGGCGGGGTTCTGGAAAAAGGCGGGTTATGCATCAATTGGAAGGAGAATTTGGCCTGTTTTATTGAGGTTGACGATGCTAATCCGGAAAAGTTAGGCGATCGATGATTCTTCGATTGGCACGCATTTTGATCCGTGTCGAGTTTTTTTCGTATTGGCATGCTCGGGGGCTCTTGGGGCGTGGGAGCCGAAGGTTGCCTTTACATTCGGCGGAACAGCGAGGAAGATGAAGCTCCATAACGGCCTACGGAGTCCCGTCCCCCTATCGGCAAGCCATGAATCCTGAAGGTCCTTCTGACGTGCAGCGTGTTCCCGTGACGACCCCAGCTACCGAATTGGGTAACAAACTGCCCTTACAAGTATGGGATTTGACCGTTGCCTACCAACGCACTCCCGTTTTGTGGGACGTGGCGTTTCAAGTCCCTCCCGCTTCGTTGGTGGCCGTTGTGGGACCCAACGGCGCTGGGAAAAGCACGCTGCTGCGAGCGATCTTGAACTTGATTCCGCGAACCAGCGGTCGGATTCAAGTGTTTGGCAACGACTTTGAATTGCAACGCCGACGAGTGGCCTATGTCCCACAACGCGAAAGCGTGGATTGGGATTTCCCGGTCAGTGTGTTGGATGTGGTCACGATGGGGCTGTATCGGGAAATCGGTTGGTTGTGGCCGGTGCGAAAGAAACATCGAGCCCGCGCCTTGGAGGTCTTGAATCAAGTCGGCATTGCCGATTTGGCCCATCGACAAATCAGTCATCTTTCGGGTGGTCAACAGCAGAGAACCTTCTTGGCCCGCGCTTTGGCCCAGGATGCGGATCTGTATTTGATGGACGAGCCATTCGCGGCGGTCGACGCGGCGACGGAGTTGGCAATCATTCAGCAGCTCCGGGCCATGAAGCAACGGGGCAAGACTTGCGTCGTCATTCACCACGACTTGCAAACCGTTCCCGATTACTTTGATGAAGTGCTACTGCTCAACATGCGAGTGGTTGCCAACGGTCCGATCGACAAAGTTTTTACCCCCGAGAATTTGCAAAAGACTTATGGCGGACGTTTAACTCTACTGGATGAGGTCTCCACGGCGATGCGTCGACGGGAGAAGTCGCTGTGATGGCCCTGGAGTCTATTGGTTCGACAGCGGTAGACAGTCCCGAGTGGACCGAGTCGTTGCTGCGCTTGCTCACGTTGGCCGATTATAACTCGCGAATTGTTGTTCTAGGCACGATGTTGCTGGGCTGTGCCGCAGGGGTGGTCGGCAGTTTCACGCTTCTTCGCAAGCGAGCCTTGGTCGGTGACGCCATCAGTCACGCCATGCTGCCCGGCTTGGGCTTGGCTTTCTTGCTGGCGACTCTGGCCGGTGGAGACGGCAAGTTTTTGCCAACGCTATTCGCGGGCGCCGCGACGTCGGGGTTGATTGGCGCGTTGACGATCTTGGTCTTGCGATCGACATGGCGTTTATCGGAAGACGCGGCGTTTGGCATCGTGCTCAGTGTGTTCTTTGGAGCCGGTGTCGCCTTGTTGGGTGTCATCCAGAGCTTGGAAGCGGGGCACGCGGCTGGTTTGGAGGGCTTTATCTACGGCAAAACCGCGTCGTTGAGCTGGGGTGATTTGTTGGCCATTGCCGCAGCAGCCGTGGTCGCTCTTTTGGCATGCATGATTTGGTTTAAAGAACTGACATTATTGTGCTTTGACTCGGCGTATGCGGAAACCCAAGGATACTCTACTTGGTGGTTGGATGGTCTGCACATGTCGTTGGTCGTCATCATCACGATCACTGGTATGCAAGCGGTCGGCCTCATTTTGGTCATTGCCCTCTTAGTCATTCCTGCGGCTGCCGCAAGATTTTGGACCAATCGACTTCAGCCGCAAGTCGTCATCTCGGCAGGGATCGGGATGGCCGGTTGTTTTTGCGGCAGTATCACGAGCGCCCTGTTTCCGGATTTGCCCGCCGGGGCAGTGATGATTTTGGCTTGCGTTTTGTTGTTCTTGTTCAGTTTGTTGTTCGGCATGGAACATGGTCAAGTGTGGCGCGGGATCCGACGCTGGCAGTGGCAACAGGCCCTCTTACGGCAACATCTGCTGCGCGCGATTTATGAAAGAGCCGAGGCGAAGTCCGAATCGCAAAACGGGTCGATTCCGGCGAGCGTCGAAGTTAGCGAACTTTTGGCAGCTCGCTCTTGGACTCGCGCGCGGTTGGAGCGACTCATTGAGCGAGCCCAGCGAGAAGGGGAGGTCACGGTCATTGGTACGCAAGTCTCCCTCAGCAAGTCGGGATTGATTCAGGCCCAACGGTTGACCCACCAACATCGGCTGTGGGAACTGTATTTGATCACCTATGCCGATGTGGCTTTGCAACAAGTCGATCGCTTGGCGGACGACATCGAGCATGTCTTGGAGCCGGCCGTGATTCACGAGTTGGAACGATTGCTCCAAGGGCGGACCGATGCCGTTCCCAAAAGCCCGCACCAGTTACCGGAGTCGATTTGATGGGATTGGTTGGATGGACGTGGGCACTTGATGGATGGATTGTGGTCGCGGCAACCTTGTGCGCGATGTCCTGTGCTTTGCTCGGTAGTTTCTTGGTGTTGCGCGGAACAAGTCTGTTGGGGGATGCGATCTCGCACGCGGTGTTGCCAGGCTTGGCAATAGCGTTCTGGGCAACGGGCAGTCGAAGTGGCACTGGGATGCTGCTTGCTGCCGTTGGGGCCGCCATCGTCACCGTTTTTTTAATCGAAGCCTTGAGGAGATCGGCGGGCGTGGACCGTGGGGCTTCGATGGGCGTGGTGTTCACCGGCATGTTTGCGGTCGGGATGATCATGATCGTGCAAGTCGCGGATCACGTGGACTTGGACCCGAATTGCGTTCTCTATGGTTCGATCGAATTGACGCCTTTGGACCAATGGAGCATTGGTGGATGGCTGATCCCAAAAGCAGTCGTCACATTAGGTTTAACGTTCCTATTGAATAGTTCGTTTGTTTGGTTGTTCTACAAAGAATTGCTGCTGACCACCTTCGATGGAGATTTGGCCGACTCGATGGGCTTTTCTTCGCGTTTTATGCACTATGGATTGATGTCCTTGGTCGCTGTTACGGCGGTCGGCAGTTTCGAAAGTGTAGGAAGCATCTTGGTGGTTGCCATGATGGTGGTGCCTCCCGCGGCGGCCCTAATGATGACCGATCGACTTCATGCCCTGCTGTGGTGGAGCATGGGCCTGGCAGCTCTGTCGGCCGTTACTGGGCACGCGAGTGCCATCGTGGTGCCCAGCTGGTTTGGTCAAGGCAGTACATTGACGTCTGGGATGATGGCGGTCTCAGCGGGTGGATTATTATTGGTCTGCGGTCTGTTTGGGGCTCGTCGTGGTTTAGTGACGCGTTGGTGGCGACAACGATCTTTTGCCGCACAGGTAGCCGCCGACGACGTGTTGGGCTATTTGTTCCGCTTAGAAGAGCGTGCTGGTGGAGTTGGGACCACCAGTGCCCAAGGCAAGGTCGGATCGAATCCGACGGTCGCCGACGTCGGGTTGCTGTCGGCCAACTTGAGCCAGCCCTTGAAGCATTGCCAGCGAATCGTTGCCCAGCTCGTTCAACGTGGCGAAATCGAATCACATCGGGATGGCTATCAGTTGACGGAAGCCGGTCGGCATCGCGCTCAGTTGTTGGTTAGATCCCATCGACTTTGGGAGTTGTACTTGGTCGAGCAAGCTCAATTCGAGATCGACCGAATACACGACAAGGCCGAAGCATGGGAGCACGTGACCGACGAGTCGATGCGACAATCATTGGATCAAGCGACCTCGCAAACCGATCTCGACCCGCACGGCTCTCAGATCCCACCCGAAGTTTCTCCGCCCAGAACTTGAGCCGACTATTTCACCTCGGTCAAAACGTAGATCGCAAACGTCCCCAGCCAATGTTCGCCGGCATAATCGCCCGTGAATACGTACTCCATTCCGGCTTGCGTGTGTTCTGCTGCTGCCCGCGCCAATCTGTTTCGCAGCGGATTCGATGCCGGCAATGCTTGAACAACGCCTTGAAGCGTCCACGCCCGATTGAAATTCAGACCCGCCAAATGCACTAGCTTGCCGTCGGTAATGTCGGTCACCGAGACGGGCGTTAAGAACCGCTCCACGGCGGGTCGCTCTAGGTCAGGTATAAACTTTGCGAACCAGTCGGCGAACTCCTCAGGTCCTAACACACGACGCATCAAGTCCGCTTCGTTCAAGGCTGCTGAGAAGAAATCTTCGCCCGATGGTTCGTATTCGATGGGGTAGTTTCGATCGGCCAAGTAATAGTCTCGTGACCGTTGGTCAATCATTTCGATCAACCCTTGGTTCTTTACCGCCACCGCATAATCTCGAATTTGAGCCAGTCCAAAGGCGGTATTCGGATGAACACCGGTTCGAATGGGATAAGCTTGTTTTGGCAAAAATGCCAATGTCGCGGCCACCAAGTGTTCCTCCAAGGGTCTGAGATTCTCGCGCCATCGTTGCCCTTGGGGATCTTCCCACTGATGCAATTCTGCGACCAGTCGCAGATACCATGCCCAGCCATAAAGTCTTTCAAAGGACTTGTGTTCGGGCTGTTGAAAGTGTTTTGTTTCAGCCTGAATATTGGCCAACGTCAAATGCTGCTCCAATCGGTCACGGATTTCTTGGGCTCGGGAAAAGTCCGGCTGGACCTTGAGCAACCTGACCAACATCCAATGCCCGTGCACACTGGAATGCCAATCGAAGCAACCGAAAAACGCCGGGGTCAACTCGCGGGGGGGCCGTACGTCGCGTGCGCTTGCCAAAACATTCCCGGGTTTGTTGGGATATTCTTGGTCCAAACCCTTTAAGGCCAATCCCGCCAGTCTCGCGGCTTGTTCGTCCGTCAAACCGGAGGGCCTCTGATTTTCTTGCGCGAACATCGGTGCTTGGTTCCTAGATATCAGACTTACGAGCACCCCAATTAAAATGATGAAGCCCCGGCGTTTCACGAAGGACATAGCGACTCCTAAAAGTACAGCCAGTGGAAAGTTTTTGAGCTAACGACCGGAACCATGATTGAGAAACGGTAATAGTTCGAGCAAGATTACCAACCCGATGCCACCCAACAAACAGGCCGACAGTTTGCCGCGGTCGTGCGAGTGAAAATGTAATTCTGGCAAGAGGTCGCTCAGCGAAATGCATAGGAACGTGCCACAAGAAAACGCCAACGCGAACCCCAAGGCCACCGTAGTATCTGCAGGAATCCAAGTGAACCCAAAGTAAGCCAAACATGCGGCTACCGGACCAAGAACGGCGTAGACGCCAATGACCGCGAGGCGTTCCCGCACCGGCCAATGACTGACCGCCATCACCGAGGCGATGCTCATGGCATCCAATGGTTTGTGGAGCGCGATCGCTAAGAAAATTCCAAAGCTCTTGATCAATGCTGCGTCGCTCATGGCACCGGCTTGTAAGGCTGCCGCCAACGCAATGGCTTCGATGATCGAATGAAGGCCAAGTCCTAGTATCAGCCCCAGCCACGCGAAACTATTTTGGCGACCATTCCACGACGCGTGAGCTTCGTTCGTATGATCGTGGTCATGCGCGCACTTCAATGATTCTGGCTTCGCTTCGGCGAAGTGATGGTGATGGTAATCGAATACTCGAATCAACAAGAACATCACTAACAGTCCCCCCAAGATCGTTAGTCCGATCGTCCGACCATCGTCGAGAATCCCGTAGGCATGGGGTAACAATTGCACCAAGGCGACCGCCAACATGAAGCCGGCGATAAAGCTCATGACCAATTGAATCCGAACATGGTTCCAATTCCAACGAGTCGGCAACGAACCGCCCAACCAAGCCAGGGTCAGCAGTACAGCGCAGTAGATCAACAACAAAACAAACGGACTCAAGTCACACTCCAAAGAAACACAGGCAACCTTGCTCGGGCGGCCCATTATGCCCTCCAACTTGTGTTTGGTAAAACCCTGGCCGTCTTGCAGTGGACCGTTCCAGCCTTGCAACTTGCCGTTTTGTGCCAAATCCCAGATCGAAAATCTGACCGACGGAGCGGTCAGCGACGGTGTCGTGGACCGTTCCTCCGGTCCCAGTTCGAACGCCTAATCGGACTCGGCATCGGCAAAGCCAATGGCCAATTATCGCATGATCTCAGCAATTCTCTGTGGATGAGCATAACAATTGAAGCGGTCTTGGGACACAAAACCTAGTAAAGTGACCCCAAAGCGTTGAGCGCAGTCGACCGCCAAACTGGAAGGGGCCCCGATTCCCGCCAGGACCGGAACTCCAGCGGCCACGGCCTTCTGGATTAGTTCGAGACTGGTGCGACCACTTACAACCAGCACATGGTCCGACAAGGGCAGTTGGTCCTCGATGAGCATTCTCCCCAAGAGCTTATCCAAAGCGTTGTGTCGCCCGACGTCTTCCCGCAACAATTGCAGCGGTCCATTGACTGCAAACAGCCCCGACGCGTGCAAACCGCCCGTCGCGGCAAAGATCCGTTGTGCTGCCCGCAGCAAAGACGGTAAGGACGCGACCCATGCCGGGGAAATCCGCCAGGACTCCGTGGGTACAAAATCGAGCCCGCGGTGCTCCAAGGCTTCCAACGAACTTTTCCCACACAGGCCGCAACTTGATGTGGTGTAAAAATGACGCTGCAGCTTTCCGAGATCCACGTCCAGGTCCGCCGCCAAAGCCACTCGGACCACGTTCGAAGTTGGCGAGGGCTGGGCCACGGTTTCTTCAGTCGCCAGGATATCCTTGGCTCGGCGGACTACCCCTTCACTGAGTAAAAAACCGACAGCCAATTCGTAGTCATCGCCCGGAGTCCGCATAGTGATCGACAAACTTCGACTGACGCGCCGGTCGCTCGGGCCATACTGCAGCCGAATTTCCAGCGGTTCTTCGAGTGCAACCGCGTCGTTAGCGTCGGTCGAATCCCACGAGCGAAACTCCGATTTGACCGTATTGTCAAAGGCCCAGCGACGGATGGGGACGTTGGCGTGACGGGGCACCGGTTGGGTTTGGCATTTGCCGTTGGGCAAAGGGCGAGGGTCGGACAATCAAGACTCACTTCCGGAGAAAATGGCGGATGACGGTTGGGGGGATCACGAACGCTTGCCGCACCCTCCACTCAAAGCACAGGATCCACAGCCGTGCTTGCGACTCGTCGAGGCCGCCGTTCCCTCGGCCGCGGGAGCGCCAGATTGGGCGGTGCCTGTTTGGCATCCCGTTCCGTCGCTGCCACAATTCGGACCACAACCAACCGCCACCGCCTCGGTGAAACTGCGTATTCCAGTGGATTTGTCGAACAATTCGACCAACTTCTCGGTAGCGGATTCCAGTGACCGATCGACATCGCCCAAAAAATGAAAATACAGTCGTTGCCCGTCCAATGGTACATCCACATCAAGGACGATCTGAGCAAAACCATTTTCGCCCAGCCAGAGATTGCACGCATCGATCCCTTGCGGGACCGCGCGCTCGATTCGTTGCCTGGTCAACAGGTCCGCGTCGGTCGCAATTCGGAGCACCGGTCCAACCCATTCTGACTCGGTATCGGCGTCGTCAGTCAGGAACAATTTGACACGCCCCATTTCTAGCCCGCGGCCCGTTTGGCACACCACCCAATCATCGATGGATGCTGCGATTTGCCAAGGCACTTTGAATCGTCCCCATACGCCGGTCGCTCCGACGATGATCAAAGCAGTCTGATATTCGGAGTCAGTTGATGTGGGCAATGTCGCGTTCATGGGTGTGCCTGTCTCGGATTGGTCGGCGAAGCTGGAAGTTTACCATAGTTTGCGGCTGTTTTGCAGCGCGGGACGCGTTGACATGGCTGGACTTTCGCGAGACACTGGGCGACTTAACCAGCCGGGGCTTTGTCAAACGATGAGTCAGGAGTGCCGACGCTTGCCGAAGCGCCGTACAGCGCGGGAGGTTGCAAATTCCGCCAAGCCGAGTTGCTGGAGTGTTTGAATTTGACAAAGCCCTAGGGACGAAGTTCGATCCATTGAAGGTCGCTCGGAGTCGGAACCAAGTCGATTGCCTCGTGTTTTCCCTTTGCCAATGAAGTAGGTCCAAATGAGTTCTTCTGCCTCAGCCAATCCATTTCAAGCACAGGCCACTTTTTCGTTCCAGGGGGAGCGTGGTCCGGAATCAGCGACCTTCTTTCGTCTCGCCAAGCTCCAAGAAGACGGCTTGGCTCAAGTCGATCGCTTGCCCTATTCGATCCGGATTCTCTTGGAAAGCGTGTTGCGAAATTGCGATGAATTTGAAGTGACACGGCAGGATGTTTTGAATCTAGCCACTTGGGAAGCAGCAAAACCAGCTCAAGTTGAAATCCCATTCAAACCGTCTCGGGTCGTGTTGCAGGATTTTACCGGTGTTCCGGCGGTCGTGGACTTGGCTGCGATGCGCAGCGCCATGCAGCGGTTGGGCGGCAATCCCAAAAAGATCAATCCGTTGGTGCCGGTCGACCTCGTGATCGACCATAGTGTGCAGGTGGACTTTTTCGGCAGCGATCAGTCCTTGCAACAAAATGTGGAGTTGGAGTTTGAACGCAATCAACAGCGGTACGAGTTCCTGCGTTGGGGCCAAGAGGCCTTCGACAACTTCCGCGTGGTTCCGCCGAACGTCGGGATCGTGCATCAAGTGAATTTGGAGTTTTTGGCCAAGGGTGTCTTCTTGCGGTCCATGAACGGCCAAGTCGTGGCGTTGCCCGATACCTTGGTCGGCACGGACAGCCACACAACGATGATCAATGGCCTGGGTGTTTTGGGGTGGGGCGTTGGTGGTATTGAGGCCGAGGCCGCCATGCTGGGGCAACCTATTTACATGCTGATGCCAGAGGTGATTGGCTTCGAAGTCGTGGGACAACTGCCTCCTGGAGCCACGGCAACAGATATGGTGTTGACGGTAACGCAAATCTTGCGGAAGGCCGGGGTCGTTGGCAAGTTTGTCGAATTCTTTGGTAGTGGCTACGCTTCGATGAGCTTGGCGGATCGCGCGACGATCGCGAATATGGCTCCCGAGTACGGTGCCACGATGGGCTTCTTCCCGGTCGATGACGAGACGTTGAATTACCTTCGCAGAACCGGTCGCACCGCAGCCGAAGTTTCCTTGGTCGAGAATTACTACAAAAGCCAAGGCTTGTTCTATTCGCCGAGCGCCCCTCAGCCGGTGTACACCCAGCAGCTCAAGTTGGATTTGTCGACGATCCGGCCAAGTTTGGCCGGGCCAAAGCGTCCGCAGGATCGCGTGGCTTTGACAGACGTCAAAACGGGTTTCAAAGCGGCGTTAACGGCGCCGATCGGCCCAGCCGGTTACGCCTTGCCAGCCGAGCGATTGTCCGCCACCGGCAAGTACCAAGAGAATGGAGCGACGTTCGAGCTCAAGCACGGCGCGGTGGCCATCGCGGCGATCACCTCCTGTACGAATACCTCAAACCCATCGGTCTTGGTAGCGGCAGGTTTGGTCGCCAAAGCAGCCAACGAACGCGGGCTGCAAGTGGCACCTTACGTCAAAACCAGTCTAGCGCCGGGTTCGCGGGTCGTCACCGACTATTTGAACAAGGCCGGGCTAAGCGAACACTTGGATAGCCTAGGGTTCCAAACGGTCGGCTACGGTTGCACAACCTGCATCGGCAACAGCGGCCCGTTACCCGACGCGGTCGCCAAAGCCATTACGGAAGGCGACTTGGTAGCTGCCGCCGTGTTGTCCGGCAATCGTAACTTCGAAGGTCGCGTCAGCCCGCTCACGAAGGCTAATTATTTGGCCAGCCCGCCCTTGGTAGTCGCGTATGCGTTGGCCGGCACGGTCGATATCGACTTTGCTGCCGAACCATTAGGGAAAGATCGCCATGGCCGACCGGTCATGTTGGCCGACATTTGGCCGACTCGGGATGCGGTAGAAGCCGTCGTCAAGTCGTGCATTACTCCCGAGATGTTTACCTCCCGCTATGCTGGAGTCTTCAAGAGCAACGAGACTTGGAATCAGATCCCGGTAACCAAGGGCGAGCTGTACCAGTGGCAAGAGGACAGCACCTACATTCACGAACCTCCGTTCATGGCGGCCATGACTTCGGAAGCTCAAGCGGTACCGCCGATCCGCGGCGCAAGGGTACTTTTGGCACTCGGTGATAGTGTGACCACCGATCACATCTCGCCGGCCGGCTCGATTGGGAAAGATTCACCAGCTGGCCGATATTTGATTTCTCGTGGGGTGCAGCCCAAAGACTTCAACAGTTACGGTTCACGACGCGGCGATGACCGTGTGATGGTCCGCGGCACGTTTGCGAATATTCGGATCAGGAACCAAGTCGCACCGGGCACCGAAGGCGGGTGGACGAAGTTGCTGACAACCGGCGAAGTGATGTCTGTTTACGATGCCTCGATGGCCTATCAACAAGCGGGAATCCCACTCGTGATCCTGGCCGGGGCGGAGTACGGCACCGGCAGTTCGCGAGACTGGGCGGCGAAGGGGACCATGATGCTGGGCGTGAAGGCAGTCATGGCCGCCAGCTACGAACGCATTCATCGCAGTAATCTAGTTGGCATGGGAATCCTGCCGCTACAGTTTCCGGCAGGAACCACCTGGCAAAGCTTGGGTCTAACCGGCGAAGAAGTCTTCGATTTCCCGGAGTTGGAACAGTTGAAGCCTTTGGGGTCCACCTTGGTCGTCGCGAAGAAGGCCGATGGGTCCGAAGTGAAATTCCAAGCCACGGTTCGCATCGACACGCCCGTTGAGTTGGTCTATTACCAAAACGGCGGCATTCTGCCGACGGTGGTCCGAAAACTGCTGTAGGTCATTCTCGAACGACCGGAACGATTGGCTTCAACGAAAAAGACAGCCAAATGTATCGACTTCGCTACCGCCGTCCCGACGCAACGATGTCCTATCCAACGACATCCGATGCTACGACGTCTGTTGCAACGACGTCCGATCCAACGAAGTTTCATTGCGCACGCATCTTGGTACCTTGGGTGCTGATCGCGTGCGTTTTTATTTGCCCCTCCGTGAAAGCGCAACCGGACAGGTCCGATGACGGTCGGCCGACGGCGGTCAGCGACGTTCGGTTGGCCACGTTCGACATCGACGCCACGCCAGAGGTGGGCATGATGATGGCGTACGATCCGGTCCGGCGCGTCGATGAACTTGGGCTCCGGTGTCGGGGCATTGTGTTGTTAGGCAGTGGGCAACCCATTGTTCTGTGCGCGATTGACTGGATTGGGATTGGCAACGAAGGCCATGATTTGTTTCGTGAGGTTTTGGCACAAGCGGCTGGAACGATTCCATCACGGGTTGCCGTACATACCTTGCATCAACATGACGCGCCGCGTTTTGATGCTTCGGCGGAACAATTGCTGATCGAGGCGGGGGTCAGCGATCTGGGGTCTTTTCAGAGTGCTTTGGCACGGGATGTTTTGCGTCGGTTATCGGTTGCGGTCCAACGAAGTCTAGCGAATCCGAAACCAGTTACGGACTTCGGTTACGGAGTTGCCGAAGTTAAAGAAGTCGCATCGAACCGGCGCATCTTGGGCACCGACGGGAAAGTTCGCGCGACCCGATATACCGCCACGCGAGATCCAGCGCTGCGGGCTGAACCGGAGGGCGTGATCGATCCTCAACTTACTTCGCTCGCGTTCTACAACGGTGCCGAACCCCTGGCGATCTTGACCTATTACGCTTGCCATCCACAAAGCTATTATCGAACGGGAGTCCCGAGCCCCGACTTTCCGGGGATTGCCCGATTCATGCATGGTCAAGATGTCCCCTCAGCGCTGCATGTCCATTTCAATGGTGCAGGTGGCAACTTGGGGGCCGGAAAATACAACGATGGTAGTCCAGAAAATCGACTGATCTTGGCAGGGCGCGTGGCCGACGGTATGCGAATGGCATTGCGGAACAACAGTCGCATGCCTTTGTCTTCCGCGATGATTGACTGGTTGGTCGAACCAGTTCATTTGCCGGTCTCCGACCATTTGGATCCGGTCGTCATGCGACGCAGCTTGTCCGAGTGGAAAACCACGGATTTCTTTGGAAGCCCGGACCGGTTGGCTTTTTGGCTTCGAGCTCAATCTGGACAACCCGTGGAGTTATCGTGCCTGAGTATTGGACCTGTTCGTGTTCTGCACATGCCCGGTGAATTGTTCGTTGAATATCAGTTGGCGGCAAAAGCACTGCGACCGGATCTGACGATCGCGATGGCCGCTTATGGAGATTACGCGCCGGGCTATATCGGAACGGCGATCGCCTATGAACAGGGTGGCTATGAGACCGAACCTCGTTCGAGCAACGTGGGGCCGGGCGTTGAAGCGGTGTTGACCGACGCATTGAAAAAACTTTTGTTACCCGAAACTACTCCGCCCGACTACCAATCGCAATTGCCAAGGATCGCACCCGTCGAACCCGCTCACGCCGAGGCCACTTTTGAATTGGCCGACGCGTTCACGATGCAGTTGACCGCTGCCGAGCCATTAGTCACCAGCCCGGTCGCGATGCAGTGGGACGAGCAAGGCGATTTATACGTGTGCGAAATGCGAGGCTACAGTGAGCATCGTGAGGATCGATTGTCACGCATCGTTCGCTTGCGCGACCTCAACGACGATGGGGTTTACGACGAGAGCAAAGTATTTGTCGATCAACTTTATTGGCCAACGGCCTTGTTTCCTTACGCAGGTGGCTTGTACGTCGTTGATGCACCGCATGTCTGGTACTTCCGCGACACCGACGGGGACGGTCAGGTGGATCAGAAAGACCTGGTTCTGACTGGGCTGGGGACGAACAACGTCCAGGGTTTGGCCAACTCGTTTCGATGGGGTTTGGACAATCGGATTCACTTGGCTTGTAGTTCAAATGGCGGCCAAGTGTTTCGACCATCAGCAGGGTCTCCATCGGCCGTCGAGTTGCGTGGCCGAGACCTCGCCATCAATCCCCGCGACGGGAGTTTTGAGCTGACCACAGGTGCCGCCCAACATGGCATGGCGTTTGACGATTGGGGCCACAAGTTTGTATGTTCGAACAGTGATCACTTGCAACAAGTCTTGTACGAAGACCGATATTTGACGCGTAACCCGCATGTTCTTGCCGCGCCGGGGCGTGTGTCCATTGCCGTGGATGGACCTCAGGCCGAAGTTTTCCGGATTAGCCCGGTTGAGCCGTGGCGGATTCTGAGGACGCGATTGCGGGTCACGGGTGTCGTCAGCGGATTGATTGAAGGCGGTGGCCGCGCAGCGGGGTATTTCACCAGTGCCACGGGGATCAATATCTATCGTGGTGACGCATACCCCGCCGAATGGCGTGATGCGAGTGGTGAATCGGCGATGGCCATCATCGGGGACGTCGGCGGAAATTTGGTACATCGCAAACGCATCCACAGAGATGGGCTAATGTTCACCGGTCGGAGGATTGATTCGCAGCGGGAGTGGATTGCTTCACGAGACAACTGGTTTCGCCCGGCCCAATTCGAAAACGCTCCCGATGGAACACTGCATGTGATCGATGTCTATCGCGAAGTCATCGAGCACCCGCAGAGCTTGCCGCCTGATATCAAACAACATCTCGACTTGAACTCGGGGCGAGACCGAGGTCGACTCTATCGAATCTTGCCTGTTGGTTTTCAACATCGACCTACACCGCAACTGCGCCACAGTTCATCCGAACACTTGGTCTCGCTCTTGGCGCATCCAAACGCATGGCATCGCGAAGCAGCGGCACGTTTGTTGTACGAAAGACAAGATCCGGCAGTTCGCAAGTCCTTGGAAGCCATGGTTCATGGCTCCACGAGTGCTCTCGGCCGCTTGCACGCGTTGTGCACCTTGGCGGGGCAGGGAGCGTTGTCGGTAGAAGCATTGCTGCGGGGACTGAGAGACGAGCACCCTCAAGTTCGTCGTCATGCGGTAAGATTGGCCGAAGAATGGGGCGTGACCAACGACCCTGACGGGGCGGTGTTGCAGGCTTTGATCTCGATGGTCGATGACTTGGACGAAGAAGTTCGGTACCAGTTGGCATTCTCGTTGGGACGTGTTCCCGCAATGGACCCGGACATGGTCACGCCGACGCTCGCACGGTTGTGTCGCTACGATAGGCATCAAGCTTGGTTGCAAACCGCCATTCAGAGTTCAGCAGTTGGGCGGAGCGACAAGCTGCTATTGGCGATCCTAGCCGAATCGCCAACCGAACCGTGGCCCGCGACGTGGTTGAGTGCACTGATTCGGCAACTATTGGCGGAAGGATCGACCGAAGCGATGTCGTCTTTACTCGCAGAATGCCAAAGTAGGCCGAATTTGCACGGAAATCCACGCTTGTTGGCGATTGCCAAACCGATCTGGTCGGCCTTGCTTCTGCGAGAGACCGCGAGCAGTCGGCCGGGTGCAACCATTGGGCAGTTGGATCGCGAAACCACAGAGAAGTGGATTGCCAGTCTAGAGGCGTCCGCAATCGCAAATGTGCGCTATTGTGTCGAACGCGTGGCTCGCGGTGAAGTTGATTCGCTCCCATCATTGGAGCCCGCGTTTTCGTTGCTCTCGAATGTTGAACCGGAGGCCGTGCGTCGCTTGGTATTGCCTTGGCTCCATCCCCAATATCCTTCAGAAGTGCAGATGCTGGTGGTGCGAACTTTGGCGACAGATCGATCACCCGAGATCGTGCAGCATTACTTGGCTGTTTGGTTATCACTGAGCCCACCAGTTCGTTCTGCGGTGATCGAGGCCATGTTTTCAGATGCTGGTTACATTGATGCGGTTTTCGCGGCCGTTCAGCGCGGAGATTTTTCGGCGCGTGATCTGCCTCGGGACCGCTTGGAAAACGTGCTCCGACGCGGTACTCCCGAACAACAAAGTGCGGCCCAAAAGTTGTTGCATGAATGGACCAATCAAGATCGAAGTAGATTGCTCGTCCAGTATCGGGAAGGACTGACGACCGGAGGCAATTTGGAAAACGGACGTCAGTTGTTTCGTCAACATTGTGCTGGTTGCCACCAGTTGGAAGGCCATGGTTCGACGTTGGGGCCTTCGCTCGCCGGATTAGCACATAAGGGAATCGATTTTATCCTGGCCAACGTGTTGGATCCAAACTTGGAGGTCAACCCGCAATACTTCAACTACGTTGCATTGCACCAAGATGGTCGCACGATCACGGGCGCGGTAGTGGAGGAGAATGCGACTAGTCTTACTCTCCAACGGGCCGATAATGTTCGAGACTCATTATTGAGGTCCGAGATTCAAGAACTGAAGAGCACCGGAAAATCAATCATGCCGGAGGGGTTGGACCGTTCGATTAGCCCTGCTCAGATGAATGACTTGCTGAGATATCTCTTGGAAGTGGCACCCGCCCAGACACCCAACTAACGTTACCGTCGATCTCCCTGGTGCGTGGGCCTCTGTTGCTGGAGTTTGTTGAATGAAAAGTAGTTCCATGCCGAAGAGGTACGCTCCGTATCCCGTCTGCCGATCCTCTGAAATCGAGTGTATGCGGTGGCCCAAGGCAGAGGGACGGTCCCTACCGTTGTTGTTCATGGATCAATACGGCGAGAGGACTGGAAGCCGGTTGGCATGACCAAGACAATATGCAACCTTGGTGTTGACCCGAGCGGTTTGGCCTATTTACTGCCCAGGGCTTATTTACGAAATTCCGGCGGGGACGTAACATAACCGACGCTCGTGACGGACGCGGGCAGCCCATGGTTGGGCAACTTCCTCACTGAAAAAATCGGTATTCCCTTGACGAAATCTGGCTCCAAATCAACCGGCTCCCGAGCGACTTCCAAGAAACTAAAGCAGACCAAGCCAAGCAGTAAGAAATTGGTCGGCAAAAGCGCGGCAGCGGTGGCGACCAAGAAGCCCAAGACGGTTCGCTTGCCCGGACACATTTATGACTATCCAAAGTACTATGATTTGATCTTTGGTTCCGATTGCCAGGCGGAAATGGACTTTCTGCAAGACTGTTTCGCTTGTTTTGCAGATCGTAAAGTGAAAAAAGTCTTCGAGCCTGCGTGTGGGACTGGCCGATTGATGGTTCGTTTTGCAAAACTAGGGTATCAGATTTCTGGCAACGACTTGAATGAGAAAGCGATTGATTTCTGCAATCGACGCTTGGAGAAGTATGGTTTTCCACCTTCGGCGGTGGTGGCGGACATGTGTGACTTTCAGTTGAAGAAGCCGGTCGATGCGGCTTTTAACACGATCAATAGTTTCAGGCACTTGGAGAAACCGGAATTGGCCGCCGCCCATATGCGGTGCATGGCCGATGCGGTAGCGCCTGGCGGATTGTATGTTTTGGGTCTCCACCTGTCGCCGGCGACGGATGCGGACGTTGTCGAAGAAACTTGGACTGCGGCACGCGGCAATTTGAAAATTCGGAGCAAGATGTGGTTGGTCGATCGTTTGCCTGCGCAGCGACTCGAAACCTATCGCATGAAGTACGACGTTACCAAGCCGAACGGTCGCGAGGTTCTCGAAGACCAGTTCAACTTCCTGACGTACGATGTCAAGCAAGTATTGGCGTTGATCGCCAGTGAGCCTCGTTGGGAAATCGCGGCAGTTTTCGACTTTGCTTACGATATTCAAACCCCAATTGTGTTGGACGAAAAAACGGAAGACGTAGTGTTTGTCTTGCGTCGCACCAAATAAGCCCGCGCTCGTTCCACGGTCGTGGTATGCCGCGACCTGGTCGCGCGGAATTGAAGCGGTGGCGAATTGCCACCGTTCCGAATCCTGTGCCGCCGCAACTTTGGAGCACACAATAACTCGCAAAAGGAACGGACCATCATGAGTATCTTGGCCCAAGAAGATCCAGTGTTGTCGCAGGCCATTCGAGCAGAAGCTCAGCGCCAACGCGAAGGCTTCGAGATGATCGCGAGTGAGAACTACACGAGTGCCGCGGTCATGGAGGCCGTCGGTAGCGTGTTGACGAACAAGTACGCGGAAGGGTACCCCGGCAAGCGGTATTATGGCGGCTGCGAACATGTCGACACGGTCGAACAGTTGGCGATCGATCGTGCCAAGGCCTTGTTTGGGGCCGAGCATGCCAACGTGCAGCCTCATTCCGGTTCGCAGGCCAACCAAGCTGTCTACTTCACCCTGTTGAAACCGGGCGATACCGTGCTGGGATTGGACCTGGCACATGGTGGACACTTGACGCACGGAATGAAGCTAAATGCATCGGGCCAGCTCTACAACTTTGTTCATTATGGCGTCAATCCGAAAGACTCGCGGATCGATTTTGATCAAGTTGCCCGTTTGGCAGCCGAACATCGGCCGAAGCTGATTGTCGCCGGTGCCAGTGCCTATCCCCGCGAAATCCCCCACGATCGATTTGCGGAAATCGCCCGGGGCGTCGGGGCCAAGTTGATGGTGGATATGGCACATTATGCCGGTTTGGTGGCCGCTGGTTTGCACCACAATCCGGTCGGTGTCGCCGACTTTGTCACAACCACGACGCATAAGACGTTGCGTGGGCCGCGCGGCGGCTTGATCCTTTGCCGTACCGAAGATGAAAAACTTCTCAATCGCAGTGTGTTTCCTGGCCTCCAAGGGGGGCCATTGATGCATGTGATCGCCGGAAAAGCCGTTTGTTTCCGCGAAGCGCTCAGTCCCGACTTTGTCCAGTACCAAACGCAAGTCGTGGCGAACGCCAAAACCTTGGCCGAGGCCTTGCAAAGTGGCGGTTTGAAGATTGTGAGCGGTGGTACGGATAATCATTTGCTTCTTGTGGACGTCACCCCACTCGGGATCGGGGGCAAGATCGCCGAAGCGACTTTGGATCATTGCGGCATCACGGTCAATATGAACATGATTCCATTTGATCAGCGACGTCCGGTCGACCCAAGTGGCGTTCGCATCGGGACTCCAGCACTGACGACTCGCGGGATGGGACCGGATGAAATGAAGACAATCGCGAACTGGATTCTCCAAGCACTCCGTCACCATGAAGATCCCGCAAAGCTCGAATCGGTTCGTCGTGATGTGGTTGCCTTGGCCGGACAATTTCCAGTCCCCGCCGACCGCGTCGCGTTGGACTCGCTGAGCAATTAGTCTGACTGAGCAATTAGTCTAACTGAGCAATTTGCTGGGCTGCGTCGTTAGTCTGCCCGAGTAGTTGGCGTGGCTGATCAACTAGTCTTGCTTCGTAGTTGGTATCGGAGCATCTTGGTTCACGGTCGGAGCAACGGTTTACTGAGATAGTTTTCGGGAATCGTGATGATGGGGTCTGGCAACTGGACCTGATTTCGGCGCCGCGCTACGACGCGATAGTATCCCATGCAGCGACCTTGGTCGGCTTCCAGCGTAGTAATTTCCAATTGATTATCGGGTGCAATCTGTTTGTGCCACTCCAGCCAATACTTCCAGCCTTCAGGCATTAGGTCGGCCCTTTCGATGCCGACAATCCCGGTCTTCTCCCAATGTCGTCGCCACCAACGCGGCGAGTGCATGCTCCACATGGCGGGTTCCGCTTCCAAGAGTTCGGCCAGGTGAGGAGGCGTTTCATCGTCGAATTCGTCGACAAACCCGGCACACGAAATGCCGAGCACGCCATCAGGTTTTAGGTACCGTGCCAAGTAGCTTAAATAGTGATCGTCAGTGCCGAAATATGCGAAGGCGTCAATCGAGATAATGGCATCAAAAAATTCGGTGGCGAATGGCAGATTGCGGGCATCCGCGCGAATTGGAAAAACTAGGCTCTCGAGACCGGCGTCATGAATTCGTCGCGAGTTTTCCTGCGGGCTGAACCAAAGGTCCGTGGCCCAGGTCGTCACGCCGAACTCACGTGCAAAAAAAATGGACGACATGGCGCGACCGCATCCTAAATCCAATACCCGCATTCCTGGCTTGAGATCCATGATTGAAGTTAGCCATTCGGTTAGCCAGAGAGAATTGGCACCCCCACTGCCACTGGCCAAAACCCATTCGGGGTTGTAGGCATTGGAACGCGGAAATTGGGTTGCGTGCAGCACCGGTTCATTGAATTTCATGAGTTCTCTTTTCGAAGTCGTCTAAAGCTGCGATTCAAAACCGCCGCCCGGCGGTTGCGCGACATTAGAATTGTTCCAAAACAAGTTTCACAACGCGAAGACAAGCCCGCGCAGCCAGAACGAGCGTTCCCCGCGTCGTTCCGTAGCGTTATCGTCCGCGATGCATTATGGCATGACAAGCTCAAAACGGCTACGCTGTAGCCAGCCTCGATTCAATTCGGGATAAAAGTAGAATTCGTTCGCAGGACCACTTGCAGATTAATGCCATGAAAAATCGTCGTTCCATCGACTCAAGCTGTTGGAAGTGTTGTACGGTCCTCTTGACCATCTTCGGCTTAAGTGTCATTGTCGGTTGCGAGTCGAAACCACGACTAGCTGATGACATAAACTCGGCAGTCACCGTCGCCAGTCCTAGTTCAAATCAAGAGCGAAAATCGCGATTCCAATCCAAGTCGCCGACCCTAGATGATGCCGATCTTCGCGTCTTGTTCGTGGGAAATAGCCATACTCAATGGCACGAACTGCCGGGGCTGGTCGCGGACTTGATCGAGTTCCGCCGCCCAAACACCCAGACGGCCACCGAGTCGATCGGGGTCGCGTTCTTGGATCAAGTCGAAACCATGCCTCACGTGCATGATCGTTTAAACGAAGTTCGCTGGGATCATGTTGTTTTGCAAGCTCAAAAGATAAGCGCCAGCGGTCGCTTTGAACACTCGACGACTGAGGGGATAGAGCTCGCGAAACTCGCCATCGAATCTGGGGCCAAAGTACATTTCTTTGCGGAATGGGGAATACAAGGGGACGCCAATAATGCCAACCATACGGATGGTATCTATCGAAAAATGGCGGAGGAATCGCAAGCGAAGTTGATTCCGGTGACTCTCGTTTGGTCGCGCGCTCTAGTCCGATCCCCAGGTTTATCGCTGTACCATAAGGACGGCAATCATCAGTCTCGGCTGGGGGCCAGTCTCACTGCTTTGGCGATCGCGACTCACATACTGGATGAATCGCCGGAGTTGTTTTCTGAATACAAAGACCCAGTTGCCACCGAATCGCAATGGGCTGTGTTCTGCGAGGCCGTCCTACACACGCGCAAGCCGTAGCTTGAGGTGCAAGTCAACACTCGGTGCGCGGTTCACCCATCGCCCATGGTGCCAGCCATCTTTAACCGGGAGCAGGGTCACTGTATTGGGCACTCGAAGCCTTCAAACGACTCTTGCCAGACAATTCCTTTCATAAAGACTTTAAGTGTGTGCCTTGGGAATGAAACCTGAAACTTGGGGCCTATTTCCTTGGTTCCCTGAATCAAGTGAAGGGCTCGTTCACGCTGAAGATATCGTCACTGTAAAACGGCTTATGCCGTATGGAAAAGTATTCCAACGAACGGAAACTTCGGGGGTTTTTGACATATTTACTTACGGGGATGTGACGTTTCGAGGAAAACGCGAATTCTTCAAGACCGTACGACCACCCAATAAGCAAATTGGTGATCGAGTTTTCATTTCCTCGAACGGAGAGCGAGTTCAAGGGGTAATTATTGAAATCATGTGGCACTTTGAAAAGAATTCGCCTTTCTATATCTTGGCAATCGAAGGAAAAAGGAAATCCAAACGCTACTGGGAGTCTGACTTTCTAAACGTCGATTGAGGAGCGTGTCAACGAGCCGTCTGTGAACCCGAAACTTTACGAAGTTAGCGGAACCAAACCGTTACGATTTCTTTCTCCTTCTCGATTCTAACATCAGCGAGTTGGGGGCCGTTTCGATGGAGTGCAGCGGAATCGAAACGGCCCCCAAATCACGCGCGGATTGTCAGCCGGTCCTGGTGGCTTCCGACCCGCCGTTCGTCGCGGTCGACGCTGAGCGTCCCAAGCTTGCCTAGGATACTGAGCACAGTTGCCACCGTTGGCTTTATGCAAACGGGGCGATGACTGGCCAGCTACCTCAGGGAGCTCAAGGATTTAAAGGCCGTAGCATTAACTGTGCTTCAGACACTTCTGCAAGTAGGCCGATCGGTATTAATCTTGGGTACGGAGCAACCGAGCTGGCGAGTGTGAACCGTTGCGGTCTCGGTGGG
>JAEUIQ010000010.1 GCA_016794985.1 Planctomycetaceae bacterium
TGGTCTTCATTCCTCTGCCCGAATTCCTCTGCCCACACTTTTTTTCCAGTGGACATAATCGGCACTACCGACGCTGCGGAAGAGAAGGGCAAAGGAATGGGGGCAAAGGAATGCCGCGCGAGATTTGCGGGAATTGCTGGATCAGCATTGAACGTTTTTTTAAGTGCCATCTTTTACCATTCATCTGACCGCATGGCTGATGGTAAAAGATGTTGGGTAAAAGATGAAAGAACGGCATGATGGTTATCCGCGAGGCCGTCGATAATGGCTCTCGCCCAAGCGATGTTTTTTGGTTTTCATTCCTCTGCCCGAATTCCTCTGCCCACACTGTTTTTTCAAGTGGACATAATCGGCACTACCGACGCTGCTGAAGAGAATGGCAAAGGAATGGGGGCAAAGGAATGCCGCGCTAGTTTTTGCGGAATGTCGTGAATCCACATTGAACGATTTTTTAAGTGCAATCTTTTACCATTCATCTGACTGAATGGATGCTGGCAAAAGATGAAGAATCGATATCATCGCGACCGAAGAGCTTGCCGCGAAGAAGTCCCAAGTGAATCGCCTTGTTTTTGTCTTCATTCCCTGGCCCGAATTCCTTTGTCAACCTTCTCCCGTGCAGCCATGGTTATGGCATTTCGAAAATTTCACCACCCGCACGTGAAGCCAAGGCCGAGAGTTCTGTCTACGAATAGCGGTTTGCCGTCGAGCGACTGGTATGTTTCCGATCCTTGCAATCGTGACCCGTTGCGTTCTCGGTGGAGTGGTCTTGCAAAACAAGCTTGTCCCGCAACCGCTTCTCGTGTGGGTGCGATCGGGTTCACTTTAGTGGTGAATCCTTGGCCCAACCGAGACGAGCTCGGATGGGGCTTCCCCGCGGCTAGGGCTTGATCACAAAATTGACCAAGCGACCGGGGACGACGATTTCCTTGACGATCTGCACACCAGCCAAGAGCGGCGCGATCTTGTCGTCCGCTTTCGCCGCAACCAGCATGTCGGCAGCCGAGGCGTCGGGACTGACAAAAATCTTGCCACGAAGCTTGCCCTGGATCTGCACCGGAACCTCGATCACATCGTCAACCACCCACTGTGGGTCGTACTCCGGCCACTTTTGGAAACTGACCGAATCGGTGCCGCCCAAAACTTGCCACAGTTCTTCCGCAATATGCGGCGCGAAAGGTGCCAACATGATGACCAGCGGTTGCAGCATCGTTCGCGGTCGCTGTGCATCTTTCGTGAATGCATTAACAAACTCCATCATTCGCGAAATGGCCGTGTTGAAGCCCATGTCTTCAATGTCTTCGGTCACGGCTTTGATCGTTTTGTGTAATACTCGCTGTTGCGATTCGGTGGGAGTGTAGTCACCAACAGACGCCGCCAAAGCCAAGTTTTCCGTGCGATCGTCGACGATCATGCGCCAGGCGCGATCGAGAAAATTCCGAACACCAACAACTCCCGCCATATTCCAGGGCTTAGTCGCCGTCAGCGGCCCCATGAACATTTCATATAATCGCAAGGAGTCCGCACCAAATTGCTCCACGATCGAATCCGGAGTGATCACATTGCCGCGACTCTTGCTCATCTTGTCAGAGCGACTGCGAAGTGGTAACTCGGTTCCTACGAGAAACACTTGCCCTTTTTGTTTCAAAGTATCGCTTTCCGACAACGCGACCACTTCGCCCTGGACCAATTTTTGCAAACTGATTTCGCTGATTTGATTTTCATCGTCCAGGACGGGAACTCCTTGAATGCCCAAGGCCTCGACCGTAGCGCGATGCAGCGCATAATCTGCCGGAGTACAATAATAAGTTGCTTCACCCAGAATCATGCCTTGATTGACCAACTTCTGGAACGGTTCCGTCGTGCTGACATAACCGCGATCGAACAGAACTTTGTGCCAGAACCTAGCGTACAACAGATGCAAAACGGCATGCTCGGCACCGCCCACGTACAAGTCGACGGGCATCCAGGCCGCTTCTTTCACACGGTCCCATGCTTGTGCTGGATTCTTGTTGTCGATGTAGCGCAAGTAATACCAACAAGATCCTGCCCATTGTGGCATGGTGTTCGTTTCGCGTTTGTAGCGACGGCCGTTGCGTTCGACATAGAGCCACTCGGCCGGGGCTTTGCCCAAGGGTGGCTCGGGGCGACCGTGAGGTTTGTAGTCCTCCAAGGGAGGCAGATCCAACGGCAATTCGCTGGGGTCCAGTGGAACCACGACGCCGGTGGGTTGTCCTTGAGCGTCCAACTCATGCAGAATTGGAAACGGTTCACCCCAGAACCGTTGACGACTAAACAACCAGTCTCGCAGCTTGTAGTTCACCGATTCACGCCCCACACCTTGAGCGGACAGACGCTCGGTAATCGTGCGTTTGGCATCTTCGGTGGCGAGCCCATTTAGATAGTCGCTGTTGATGGAACTTCCAGGGCCGGTGTAACAAGCCGTTCCGTTTCGAACCGCTTCGCGTTGCTCCTCAGTCAGCGCTTCGCTTGGTTCGAGAACCGCCACCACAGGCAAGTCGAATTGTGCCGCAAATTCAAAGTCGCGCTCGTCGTGGGCGGGCACGGCCATGATCGCTCCGGTGCCGTAGCCGATCAGCACATAATCGGCCACCCAAACTGGGATCGGCTGTTGAGTCGCAGGGTTGATCGCATACGACCCTGTGAAGACACCCGTCTTGGTTTTTTTGTCGTCTTGGCGATCGCGATCGCTTTTGCTCGCCGCCATTTGTCGATATTCTGCGACGGCGTTGGCTTGAGCAGCGATAGTCAATCGATCGACCAACGGGTGTTCAGGTGCCACCACCATGTACGTTGCACCAAACAAGGTGTCGGGACGCGTGGTGAAAACTCGTAGGCAACGATCGTCTGGCTTTTGTAGCCAACCTGTTCCAGCTCGTTCGCGTTGCCATGCCGCCAAATCGCTCGGCTGACCAACAAAAAAATCCACTTCGGCGCCGACACTCCGACCAATCCACATTCGTTGTTGGTTTTTGATCCCTTCGGCCCAATCGACAACATCAAGATCGCGGGCCAATCGATCGGCATAGGCTGTGATTCGCAACATCCATTGTCGCAGTGGGATCCTCGTCACAGGGTGGTTGCCACGTTCGCTACGACCATTGATGACTTCTTCATTGGCCAACACCGTGCCTAAGCCTGCACACCAGTTGACCAATTCTTCCGATTGATAGGCAAGTCGATGCTCGTCGCGGTACTTTGCGACCGCGACCTCGCCAAGTTGGGCGACCTCGGCAGGGATGGGCAACTCCGAAATCGGTCGCCCGACTTGTCGCTCCGCATCAAACCACGTATCGAACAACAGCAGGAAAATCCACTGGGTCCACTTGAAGTACTCCACGTCGGTTGTTGCTAAGCAACGATCCCAATCGTAGCTAAACCCCAACATCTTCAATTGACGAGTGAAATTGGCAATATCTCGTTCGGTGGATTGACGGGGCGGGGTGTTGGTTTGAATCGCGTACTCTTCTGCGGGTAAGCCAAAGGCATCAAAGCCCATTGGATGCAACACACTATAGCCATTGGCTCGCCAATAGCGGGCCAGGATATCCGTAGCGGTGTACCCTTCCGGATGTCCGACGTGCAGCCCTTTCCCGCTGGGGTACGGGAACATATCCAAGACATACTTTTTCTTTCCCGCAGGAACTTCTGGTGTCTTGAAACACTGGTGTTGTTCCCAAAACTGTTGCCACTTGGGTTCGATTTCAGCGGGGTTGTAACGAGGCATGAATGGTTGGCCTAATCTCGAAATGATCTGAAGTTGTAAGGGACTGTCGTTGCTTGGGCTCCGCAGTCGCTGGAGTATCCACTTTCGACGCAGGAGCAGCGGATGGATGCTACTGGCGTTAAGACGATTCGCAAACGGCGGCGGTTCAGGTGGCCCGTCGTTGCCCCCGGGCGAAGCGACACCTTGAGTCTAATCGACGCCCGCCCGGTAACGGAACCCCGTCCCGCGCGGCACAACGCGCTTCGCCTCTTGCCCAGCGTACCGGACCGGACCGCGTCGAGTCCGTTAGGGGATCGTCGTGTTAGGAGCAACGACAGGAACGATTTGCCAAAACAAGTAGGCCGCAAGACTGGCGGCCAGAACGGAATCGACCACGTCCAACATGCCGCCCAAGCCCGGCAGCCAACCGCCCGAGTCCTTGATCCGCGCATCTCGCTTGAACATCGATTCAGCCAAGTCGCCCAACATTCCCGCCAAAGCAATCCATAGGCCGTAGCCAATCACCAAGGGCAACTTCAACGGAACGGGCAGACCGAATAGAGCCGGTGCAATGCCGTAGCACATCAACAGCGAACCGAGCACTCCAAAGACGAATCCACCAATCGCTCCTTCAACGGTCTTCCCCGGACTAAGGCGTGGAATCAATTTGTGCCGCCCCAACGACCTCCCGACGAAAAAAGCACCTGAATCCGAGATCTTCGGAATGGCCAATACGGTTAGCAGCGCCCACAGCCCAAACGAATTCGAGGGAGTCTGTCGCAAAAGTCCCAAGACTCCCAGCGGGATGCCCACATAGCCCATCGCCAACGCGGTCGCGGCAATGCGTCCAAGTACGTGATGTGCCGGCTCGGGTTTTTCTGTTCGGCCAAAGTACAGCATCTCGAGCCCCATGCTCAGCACCCCGCCACTAATCAAACTTGCCAACAACCACCGGCCTCCACCATCGGCAGCTTGCCAACTAGATGGCAATACAGAATTGATGCAACATGAAACGACGACCAGCACGGTCCCAAATACCATGACGGCTTGGTGGCGCGGCAAACCACCTAGTCCCGGTAAGGTAAGCAAGGAAAACTCGATGGCCGCAAGCGCCGCGAACAAGCTCAGCAGAATCAAGGCCATGATGCCTGGCATGGCCAACGAATTCGGCTGCCCCCAGTGCCAATCAAAATACGCGGCGGTCGCCAGCAAACTTACGAGAACGAACGAGGACAACAATCGCCAACGCAACACGGTGAATCATTTCCCTTGCTGAACAAAATCTCAACGAGTGGTACTGCCAACTTCCGTCGCCCCACTATCGCGAACTTGGACGCGGGCTTCGGCTTGCCGGATCGAACGCATCGCAAACATCACCAACGCGATGAAGACCGCAAACAAAGTCAGCAACAGCCAAGTGACCAACCACAACAAGGCGTCACTCAGTTCCTCGGAGGGACGCAATACTTCGGTGTAGTTCTCCGCCGCAAACACGATCAAGCCGGAGTCACGAGCATTCTCGCGCCCCGGACGCCCAAAGCTACACATGACCCGGGCCGAACCGGCAATCCATTGACCCTGGTACGCTTCGCGCCCCGGCGTGCCCACCAACGAATCCAGTTGGCCGATCGGATCGTACAAGACACCAAACGGCTGCGCAATGGCCTCATCGCTCACCCGAGCCTGAAATACTTCACTGGGGATTTGGCCCGCTGCCAGCAAATCATTCAAGAAGGGGTGCTCCAAAATCGTCCCGAAATTCTTACCCTGCCGGCCATCGATCAAGAAGGCATATTGATGCACCCCATTTTCGAATTCCACAAAAGATCCCATGTCAACGGTAATCGCCACGACTCCCAAGTACTGGTCCCCATTCTTCACCGGAGCCGTAAAAGCGATTTTCCAGCGATCGTTGGCATTCGATTTGAAAGTCGCCGAAAGATGAACGTCATCAATCCTCGGCCGCAATGACAAGTTCGAATTCGACAACTTAGCGACATCTTCCGAATCTGTCAGACTGAAGTCGCCGTTGGTCGCATTGAAATAAGACCGGAAAGAATAGTTCTTCCAGATGATCTCCGTGTTGATTTCTTCCTGAAAACGATTCGCGACTTGAGTGCCATAGGGATCGGTCACGAACAAACTGGCCGATATCGGTGAATCGGGGTCTCGATAGAGTCCCAGCAACCACTGATTGAGTCGCACCGTGGCGGGATGTTCCGCGAGGGATTGTCGTTTCTCTTGCAGAGACTTGTCCGTGTTGAGCAGCGGGTTGGCCAACGTCTCGGCCACTGCTTTGTATTGGGGGTCCTCCAAGAGCAGTTGCAGTTCTTGCTGAACGATGGGGTCATTGGCCATGTGGGAAACAAACTGGCAATAACTGTCCAACTGCCCCGAGGCGCTGGTGGCCGCGAGTTGAGCCGCCCACAGGTTTTTTTCTCCGGCCTTCTGTTCGATCGCAGCGGCGGTATCGATTCGCGCCTGCCGGTACATGAAGGAGAAGAACGACAACATCACCGCCAACAACATCAGTGGTGCGACCATGCCGAGGATCAACAATGGCCGTCGCGCGTGTTGGACTTCCCGTTGTTTCAAGGCCATTAACACGCTCTCGGCGGACTGAAATCGCCGATTCGGATTGCTGGCCAAGCACTGTTCCAAAATACCCGCCAACGCGACGTCGCCTTTTGTGACCAATTTGATTTGCTTGGACAGATTACTGCCGTTCAAGTGGCGGCGATAGATTTCCAGACGTTGTTCCAGATTGGCGGCCGCCTGCATTCGCTTCATCCAGGCTTCGTCGACGTGAGGCGGTTGCCCTGACAACATGCAATACAAGAGGACACCCGCCGAATAAATGTCCCAACGAACATCGGGAACGGCGTTCAAGTCGGCTTGCTCCGGTGCCATGTACAGCATCGTTCCCAGGGCGGGAGCAGCTTCCGAACTCAAGCGTGATTGGCCGAAGTCCGCCAACCTCGGCTTCAAGTCGGTGTCCAACAAAACGTTGCCCGGCTTCAAGTCGCAATGCAAGATGCCTTTGTTGTGCAGATGCATCAAGCCAACCAAAACTTCTCGGAAGATTTCCAAGGCTTGATCTTTGGGCAACGCGCCTTGTTGCCGCAACAAGTCTTCCAGTGAACCGTTTTCAATGAAGTCCATGACAAAGTAGGGTGGCGTCGCATTCCAACCCACATCCAATAACTGGATCACGTATCGGACGGCGGACAGACGCGCCAGCTTTTCCACTTCACGCGACAACATCGCCATATCGACGGTACCGCGATGCGTGTAAAATTTGATCGCGACGCGTCGACCCGTGGTCTTGTCTAAAGCAGCCCACACTTCACCGTAGGCGCCGTTGCCCAAGCGATACTCCAGTTCGTAGCCCGGAATCGTGGCCGGGGGACCAGCCCGCTCCAAGCTCCGTTGGCTGGCGCTGGCTTTGTCGTCGTCGGACTGATGCATCGTCGCGTCGTCGAACATCGGAAGATAAGTGCCTCCAGACACTTGGGCGGGTCAAACCGAACACAGGAATTCCGCTGCTAGTAGAACCGATGTCCCAGTAATTTCCTAGGCGATATCATAACCAACCCAAGGCACGGACACGCATGTCCCACTCGAGTTCGCTGCAAATTCGAAATGCTACCGACGCGGAGTTTTCTCAACTTCTACCCGTGTTGCTGGCTCAACTCACCGATGACGAACGGGACCAAAAACGGGACTTTCTTTTAAACGCCCCGCCCAAGTCCATGGCACCATGGTGTCGCGAGCCGCACGCGACACAACAGAACTTTCGCGGTGGACTTTGGGTTGCACAGTCCACGGATTCTCCAGGGCCCTCGTCCGCTGCCGGGCCTCGCACCGCGACCGGGCCTCTGGCCTTGATTTGGGCCCATCCGGCTCCCGGAAAAACGGTCTTGTTGGGCAGGCCTCAGTCGCTAAGTTGGTCCCGTGAATCGTGCGAAGCGCAAGCCGATCCTCCCCATCTCGAAATCCAGTTCGAACTTGTGCGACAGGCCACGCAATGGGCGAGTGCGATCGACTGTGAAATGTTGCAGGCAGTGGCTGAAGCAGATGACCAAGCATTCCAATCGGCGCTCGAACGCCATTCGATCCGAAAACTCGTCGATCTAATTTATTTGTCGAGTCCGATTCTGGAACCGTCCGCCGTCGCGCGTTCGCCAGGAAGCAAACTCCAATTGGAGGTTCTTCCGCCGCGACCGGAAAACTTGAAACGATGGTATTCCGTGATCGAGTCCACCTATCTCGATTCTCGCGATTGTCCGGCGCTTCAAGGACATCGATCAATGCCGAGTGTCGTGTCTGGTTATCGGGCCACCGGAACGGAATGGGAGAACGGTTGGGTCATTCTTCGCCCACCGGATTCGCCTATTCCGGTCATTTTGCCCAGCCCATCAAACAAGTTAAACCCTGACCAAACAAACGATCTGGGATGTTTTATTTTGGCGGATCATCCGGCCCATGATTTCGTTGAACTCGTTTATTTCGGACTGGTACCCGCCGCTCGCGGCCAAGGGCTTGGCGTCCAGATACTTGCGGAGATCGAAGCATCGGCCAAACGATTGGGCCGTAGCCGGATTATTGCCGCCGTTGACCGGAAGAATCTTCCCGCGCTGCGCGTTTACGCCGCAGCCAACTATGTCGTCCTAGAAGAAAGGTCCGTTTTTGCCCGCTTTTTTACAGTTTGAAACCGTGGTTTTGTCGGTCCACCAATAAATCGTTGACATTTTATCCACCGCGCCCGAAGCACAATCTGACGAGAAGCAAAAAAAAATCTCGGGCGGGCAACCCCGTTTTTCTGGGTAGAATGTGGGTTCTTTGGCTCGGGCCGATCGAATTGGTTTGCTCGGTCGTTCGAGCGATTTGACAACGATGCTAGCACTCTTAAAATCTGCTTCACAATTCGCAAGGAGCCCTTCGAGTGTAGGACTACGCTCGAAGAGGAGAATGGCAACGCAGAAAGTTATGGGATGACAACAAGCAAGACGCTTCCAACGGCGACGGATCCGGGCACGATGCTCGTCGATCCGTGCCCCGGGGACCAAAGACTGGTCTCCGAGTTGGTTTCGGCGCTGGTCGCAGAGATCGGCTCTGATCGTTTCGAACTATATTTCGAGGAGCAGTCGTTTCGCGTGGTCGATGGCCGCGTGGAAATTGGTGCCGAGACGGAATTCGCACTCACGCAGATTCGCAGTCGCTTTGGGAATCTGTTGCCACAAATCGTGACACGGTTGTGGGGCGCTGAGGTGGCCATCGACTTCAGAATTCAAGAGCCGCGCGTCCAAGGCTGTTTGTTTTCGGATGCCGAATTGCCCATGGCCAAAGCGACGGAAGCCGCCAGTCGTTTGCCCAAGCGAACTCGGACGAGGGTTGAAAAAGAGTCGCGTTCAAATCGTCAACCGACCTTGGAGCAGTTGGGTTTGTTTGCCAACAGCGAATTGCCGCGCGCGCCGGAGCCGCTGCCGCGTCAATCCAGCGGGGCCGCAGCTGCGGGCCAGTCTCGTGAATCGGCTTTGGTGCATGGGGTACGTTCCGAGGATTCCTTGGGTTTGCCGCCCGCCGCGCGAGCTGGCATGACGCTGACTAGTTTTCAGTTCGGCACCAACAATAGTTTGGCCAAAGCAGCCACGGATCAAGTGATTCAAAGACCGGGCCAGATTTCTCCGTTGGTATTGTTTGGGCCAGTGGGATCAGGCAAGACTCATTTGGCCACGGCGTTAGGTCAACACTTGCGGAGGAGAGTGACAAACTACTCGGTGTTGCAACTTTCCGCCGAACAGTTCACGACTCGGTTCTTGCAGGCATTAAATGGTTCGGGCTTGCCGAGCTTGCGGTCTCAGTTTCGCGATGTTGATTTGTTGATCTTGGAAGACATTCAATTCTTCCAAGGAAAAAAAGCCACCTTGGTGGAATTGCAGCACACGATTGACAGCCTGTTGCGTCTGGGCAAGCAACTGATCTTGACCACCGATCGACATCCGAACGATTTGAGTTTTTTGAGTAGTGAAATCCAAACGAGATTGGTGAGCGGATTGGTGATTCCGTTGCAGTTGCCCGACCGCGAGGCTCGAGTGGCGATCTGCCAACGTTGGTGCGAACAATGGCGTTTGACGACAGCGCCAGGCATGATCGAATGGTTGGCCGATCACGTGGCCGGGGACACGCGCCGCTTGTCAGGGGCCTTGTTTCGGCTGTTGGCAACGCAGTCCAGTCGCGGGGCGTTGGTTCAGCCGCATGAAGCCATGGAAATCTTGAGCGATTACGCGATCACCCATGGCCAATTGTGTTCGCTTTCGATGATTCAAAAAGCGGTCTGTGGATTGTGTGGTATTGAACCAGCCGATCTGAACGGTGCGCAACGGACACGGAAGATTAGCGGGGCCCGGATGCTGGCAATGTACTTGGCCCGCAAGCACACGCCAGCAGCTTTGGCCGAGATCGGCGAGTTTTTTGGCGGTCGGCGACACAGCACGGTGGTCGCTGCTGAAAAGCGAATCCGCACAGCGATGCAGAAAAACGAGAACCTAGAAACGGCCGCGCGTCCGCTAAATCTGCGCGAAGCCATTCGCAAAGTTGAAACACAATTGAAGACCGGTTGAGCGGCGCCTCGCGGCGGATTTCCTGACGAAGCGCGCTCACCGATAATGGTTCAACACGGAAGTTAGACCAGGACTGACGATTCAAGGGTATTCGAGATCGCACCCAGTGGGGCTGCGGTTGGGGCGATTTCTGTCGTCGCGTGGGCTGTCTTTTGGTAGCCCAATCCTCGGAGAACCTCTAGCAATTCGCTGCAAGTCGGAAACATGCGGCGATTCTTGCGTTTGTATTCGTCCACGGCTCGCATGAACTCGAGTTCGTCTTCCGAGTAGTCGCGTTCGCAAGTTGTGGGATCGATGTGCCGACGTCGAACGCCTCCGTCACGTCGTTCTTGGACCGCCTTGAGTTCCGAGGCCGTGCGACGATCCTTCTGCTTCCGTCGGCCCAACTCATCCATTTGAGCCAATTCAACTTTCTTTTTCGCCATGCGGGAAAATCCTCTCCGATTTGATGCGAGTCCGTGATCTGGCAAAGCTTGCCGGTCGCGGAAACTCTACCTCATCTTTTGAGGAAAATTGGACACGGACGTTGAAAAAACGCAACGAAAACGAAAGAGGATCGAATTGTAGCGATCATAACGTCCGTGCCCCAACTTGTTAAAGTCGAGGCCATGGGCGGCTTAGCCAGCCAGGGCTCAAATGGCGTCGGTGCCTGTTTCGCCCGTTCGAATGCGGACGGTTTGTTCGACACCTATGACAAAGATCTTGCCATCGCCAATCTTGCCGGTGCGGGCGGCCTTCGTCAAAACAGCGATGCAGGCATCGACTTTGTCATCGGGAACGACAATGTCTAACCGAATCTTGGGCACCAAGTCCACCGCGTACTCCGCACCACGATAGACTTCCTTTTGACCCTTCTGACGACCGAACCCCCGGACTTCCGTCACGGTCATTCCTTCGACTCCCGCTTCGATCAACGCGGTCTTGACGACGTCCAAGTGCGAATGGCGAATGATTGCTTCTACTTTTTTCACAGACATACTCCCGTAGGGATGGATTTATGGATTTGACAAAAAGAACATTAGTCTTGAACGGGACTGTAAGGATAGGCCACCATGCCGTGTTCGGTCGTGTCGAGGCCGGCAATTTCTTCTTCTTCCGGAACCCGCAGGCCAATCGTGTACTTTAGTCCTAGGAAGATCAGCAAAGAAGTTCCGAAGGACCACAACATGATCGCGACGACGCCAATCACCTGGGCAGTGAGCAGCTTGAAGCCGCCGCCGAACAACAAGCCAGAGTTATTCGCGTAAATCTCTTGAGCAAATAAACCAACGGCCAACGTGCCCCACGCGCCACAAACACCGTGGACCGAGATTGCTCCAACAGGGTCATCGATGCGAAGACGATCAAACATCAACACGGAGAGTACACACACGACACCACCAATTCCACCAATCACCAGAGCGGAAGTTGGACCGACATCGTTACAACCGGCGGTTATTGAAACCAGTCCTGCCAAGGCACCATTCAAGGCGAAACTAGCATCGGGTTTCTTGAACAAGACCCATGATGTCGACATCGCGGTCAATACACCGGCAACCGCAGACAAGTTAGTAATCACAGCGATGCGTGCGAAATTTCCACCGGCCATCGAAGTCGTTGATCCAGGATTGAATCCGAACCAACCCAACCACAATATAAAGACCCCTAACGCGGCCAACGGAATCGAATGTCCCATGATCGGAGTAACCGATCCATCCTTGTGGAATTTTCCGACGCGTGCACCAATGACGATTGCCCCTGCCAATGCCGCCCAGCCACCCACCGAATGAACGGCGGTCGATCCAGCGAAGTCAATAAACCCTCGGTTCTGCAACCAGCCCCCACCGCCGTGTGCGTCCAGGTGGTAGAAGTTACCCCAAATCCAACTACCGGAGACGGGATAAACCACTGCCGTAATGACCACGCTATACACCAAATAAGACGTAAACTTGGTTCGTTCTGCCATCGCACCAGAAACAATGGTCGCGGCCGTGGCGGCGAAAACGGTCTGGAAGATCAGAAAAGTGTATTCCCAGTTACTTGTTTTCCCATCGACCAAACCGTCCACGAAGAAATCGGTCGTTCCATACCAACCCGTGGTGGTGACTCCAAACATGAGTCCAAATCCTACGATCCAGTAGGCAATGGAACCCACACTGAAATCCAGCAAGTTCTTCATGATGATGTTGACGCAGTTCTTGGCTCGCGTAAAACCCGCCTCTACCAGAGCAAAACCCGCTTGCATAAAGAAGACCAGGAACGCTGCGATGCACGTCCAAAGCCAGCCCGTTTGCTCGGAAACCGACGCGGTGGCAGCAGCGGCCTCGCTTTGCAAAGCCTCAATCGCTTTTTGTAGATCTTCGACCGTTGGTGGCTTCGGCGGCGTTTCCACAGCCTCAGCTCCGGTCTCCTGGGCTAAGATCATGGGATCGCTGCCCAGCAACGCTCCCCCCAGAACCAAACAGAAAATGAAAATCAATCGACTCGAACCAATCAAACGCGGCATCATGGAGTTTCCCATTTCTTTCACAAAAGGCAGCACGGAACGTGGGGCCGTTCCCTGGCCAAACCCGAGTACCCATCCAGAACGGCGGTTTCCCACCAAGGCGGACCAAGCACCCTTCCCAAATACGCACGTCAACTCCCACATCGCAGCGCAATTGAAAATTGCCGCGCAATGTGGCGTTGCACAACCAGCCTCGCGTAAGCAGCCCGCGTGCCATTCAAATCAAAGTGAAATAAAACGCCTTCAACAGCAATAAGGCGACGTTAATGGATTCTAAATTCTCATTGCGATTGCTGACTTATCGACGAATGATGCCGACTGCGCGTTCTTTGGGCAGTCGCGTGTGCTTTATGCCTAACAGACAGGCACCAGGTGCCGATCGAGTCGAGCAAGCTGTGAAATGGCGATTTTAGGGAAAACGGGAGAACCTTGTCGAAGCGTCATGCCAAAATCGGTCGCTTGTTGCGGCGGAGTTGCCGCAAAACGCGCGGACCGTTACTCTGGGGCGAGCTTGTCAGCGGAACTTGATTGGGAGACGTCGGCCATGTCGCAAAAGCAAAACCGTTGGATCTTGAATGGGATTCTTTCGCTCCTATGGGCGGGATGCACTGCTCCGGTTTTCGGCCAAGTGCCGCAGGACGCGATTCCCGCCAAGCCCGCCGACGGACCGGCAGCTACGAATGCTGCGACGGACGAACCGGCCTTTCCACCGATCGTCATTTCGGCCGAAGCTCGGCGGATACACTTTGCGGGCTCATTGTTCGACGGCCACAACGATTTGCCGTGGACCATGCGGGCCGAAGCGAATTCCAGCTTCGACAAGGTCGACATCGCTCAGCCCACCAAGTTTCATACGGACATACCCCGCCTGAAAGCGGGCGGATTGAAAGCCCAGTTTTGGTCTGTGTACGTACCGTCCAGTTCCGCGGTCACCGGTAATGCCACCGTGATGACCATGGAGCAAATCGATATTGTGGACGACATGTTGCGGCGATATCCGGAACATTTTCAACGTGCCGGAACGGCGGCCGAGGTCCGACAAGCGATTGCTCAGGGCAAGATTGCCTCGATGATGGGCATTGAAGGCGGACATTCGATTGAAAACCAACTGGGCCTCATCCAGCGATTTTATGATCGGGGGGTACGATACATGACCCTGACGCATTCGAAGAACGTCGATTGGGCCGATAGCGCGACGGACGAACCTCGTCACAACGGACTAGCGGATTTTGGGCGCGAAGTTGTCTTGGAGATGAATCGTGTGGGGATGTTGGTCGACATTTCGCATGTCAGTCCCGCGACGATGCATGCCGCTCTGGATGTTTCGCGGGCTCCCGTCATCTTCTCGCATTCTTCGGCTCGTGCCATCTGTGATCATCCGCGCAATGTGCCCGATGACGTACTGAAGAGAATCCCCGCCAATGGCGGCGTGGTCATGGTGACCTTTGTTTCGGGATTTATCGCGCCAACCGAACTGCTGAAACGTGAACCCAAAGCGCGGGGTACGATTTACGATGTGTGCGACCACATCGAGCATGTGATCAAGGTGGCGGGGATCGATCATGTGGGGATCGGTGGGGACTACGACGGAGTGACCAGCCTGCCGCATGGGCTGGAGGACGTCTCAAAGTATCCTGCGATCACTCAGATCCTGTTAGACCGCGGTTACGGAGAGGAGCAGATTCACAAGCTATTAGGTGGCAACATCCTGCGGGTTATGGAGCAGGCCGAGAAAGTCGCTGCGGAGCTCCGCGCGGCTCGGTAATCCGGGTATGCCGCGCTGCGAGTGGTCGCTTGGGACCTGGGTTTCGTTGAGCGGCAAAACCACGACATAAATCTTGCTAATTTTGTCCTGGGAATCTAGATTGTGCGGCAACGGTAGGACCGTTACGAGGCCCCTGCATAGAACCTGTTATGAAGCACTCCCGATTCTCGAAGCACTTCTATCGACTGCTCCAATCGGCCAAGGCCTTGGCTTTGGATTCGGAGCTGCCGTCGATCCTGTTGATGATGCCTACCTGCAGCGATTGGGAGAATGCCAAGAAGGCCGCGGAACCTATTCAGTTGGTGGTCGCGAGCGTCAACAAGCAGCATTGTTTAACTGCGGAAGAACACGGGGTCCCGGTCATTGAATTGCCCGTTGCCGATGTTCCGATTCACGAACTGATCTCGATTGCCCTTTTGAGCGGTGTGGCCGACGATATTTTTCCTCAAGGTTCGGAAATTATCGTGATGTACAGTGCCTATACTCATGATCGGGTTGACTCCGTTTCGTTGGTGCAAATGGATGAGCACTTGGGGCGGCTCACGAGTCGCGACTTGCAGTCGTTTGAAACCAAGGTGCCTTTGAATGTGTTGAAGTCGGTGGTCGATCTGGCAGTCGAGATCGGTCGGGAGGGCCGCGAGGGCAAGCCGGTCGGCACGATGTTCGTCGTGGGTGATCACAAGAAAGTCCTCAAGCATAGTCGCGCCACGGGCTTCGATGTCGTCAAAGGCTACAAACGGACCGAACGCAGTATTTTTGATCCGAAGGTCCGCGAATCGCTCAAAGAGTTAGCTCAAATGGATGGCTGCTTCGTCGTTTCGGCGGATGGAGTCGTCGAAGGCACTTCGCGTTTAATCGATACGCTGCCTGTCGAAGTGGCGCTCTCGCACGGGTTGGGTTCACGGCACTTGGCCGGTGCGGCGATTAGCAAGAACACCAACAGCATTGCGATCGTCGTCAGCGAATCCAGTGGCACGATTCGCATCTTTCAAAACGGCGAAGCCGCATTGACGATCGGTCAAGGCGAACGCCGGGCCTTCAAGTGGGAAGGCCTCGGACTGGAAGATAGCCGACACGATTGATGTGGTTCACAGCCGGATCCAATAACTCATGGAACGGCGATTTCATGAAGTCTTGATGTGCTTTGCGTGAAGATTTTGTTCGCGCGTGTTTCGTTTTCTACATCAAATTTTCTTCAATTACTAATCGAACTCGTTGATCAATTTTAATGATCGCTGGCTAGTCTGATCGCCCGTGAAGTGAATTCATTTCGAGTTTGCTCGCGGATCGTTTCCTTTATTGGGAGTATCAGACATGACCTTACGTGACCCTCAAGGTCTTTGGCTCCATTTCGGTAGCCAAATCAAAAAATCTCTCAGCAAGTTGCTTGGTATGGCGACTTGCTGTGGAGCGCTGGCGATGTGCGGTTCAGCCAACGCGCAATTGCAAACCGTAGCCTTCGACGACTTTGAAGATCTGCACACGACGATGGTGCCTTTTACGGTCGCACCGAACGTGTATGCCGATGGAACCGACTATTCGACGCAGATTCGAACCGGAACCCCGCGGGCATGGACCATTGATAACAGCCAAATGGGCAACCCGGCTGGCTCGTCTGCGGGAGGCGTGTGCCTCGAACCTGGATACAACGGGTGGACAGCGATGGACGTGACCTCTTGGACAGCCGAGCAAGGTGTCCAAGCCGGTCGGACTGCTTTGGGATTAGCGACCCGCAATACTGCATTGGTTGCCGATCCGGATGCCTATTACGACTTCGATAGTCCGGCTCAGCCAGGCGATGCCTACAACTCTTACATCAGCCGCAGTTACGACCTGACTGGGTTTAATCTCAGCACGTTGGAAATCTCGTTTGATTATGAGTTTGCCATTGAGAATAACCAACGTGGTACGATCGAAGTTTCGTTCGATGGAGGCACGACTTGGCAGTTGGTATTGGATCTGATCAAAGGATCTAACCCCAACAACACCATCTTGCGTGGGCCAGGCACCTTTGTTGCCGGGACGCACTTTAATCCGACCAGCACTCAAATGCTGCTGCGAATTGGTTGTATTACCGCGGGCAATAACTGGTGGTTCGCCGTGGACAACGTTCGGGTGAAAACTAGCGATGGCTTCGACGATCTCGAGGACTTTGAAGGCCTGCCGATGGTGTCGTTCCTGAACGCACCTCCGGGTGCTCGCCCGCCGTTGGCGCCACCATTCGATGGGACGGACTTCACCAACGTGATTCCGAATTGGACCATTGACAATAGCTTGATGAACGGTTTTTGTCGCGAAGCGGGCTTCGATGGTTGGACGGCACTCGACATCAAGTGCTGGGTCAATCAGCAAGGTGGCGATGGACGATCGTTGTTGGACTTTGGTGGGTTCAACCAGAACGCTGCACTTGTTGCCGACGGCGATGCGTTCTACGACTTTGGTCGAAACCTCTCGAACACCGGCTCCCCGCCACCAAATGCGGTAAACACCTACATCCAACGCGAATACGATTTGTCGACCTACGACAATCGCACGTTGCAAATTTCTCTCGATTACGAATTCCGAATCGAAAATCAACAACGCGGGACCATTGAAGTCTCTTTTGATGGCGGTCAAACCTGGATTTTGCTTCGTGAATTGGTCAAAGGAACTTCGAGCAACGGCACGTACCTGATCGACTCACCGGTATTCGTGGCCGGTACCGACTTTGTAGCCTTGCAAACCAAAAAGATGATTCTGCGTCTGGGATACCTGGATTCGGATAACAACTGGTGGTTTGCCGTCGACAACGTCTTGGTTCAAGCGGAGACACTGAGCTTCCTTCCGGGAGATGCCAATGACGATGGCTTCTTCGATTTCGGCGATATCGAAGCGTTTGTGCTCGCGCTGATGGATCCGGATGCCTACGCACAACAGTATCCGAATGTCAATGTGAATAACGTCTTGGACTTTTACGGTGATGGTAACTTTGACTTTGGCGATTTGGAAGCATTTGTAGTTGCCTTGCTGGAATAGTTCGTTTGGTTCTCGGTAAATGCCAGAACAACAACGTCGTGGTTCTGGCAGTTTGTTCCATGTCTCCCTTGAGAAAGAAAGTCTCAAATCATGAAAAGTCGTCTTCTTGCCCTGATGCTCTTGCTGACTTCGATCTGTGTATCGACGTCGCAGGCCGACATCATTTTTAGCCGCAGCGGCACTGATGCCCTCGCAGGAAACAGTGTCGAAGTCCAGGTTGGACAAAGCTCCTCGATTTTTGTTTGGGTCTCCACCGCGCCAGCTCAAACGATGACGGGAATCTCGTTCAATGTTCTGAGTAGCGTGCCTGCGACCGCTTCTGGCGTTTCGCATACCGTGCAAAACGGCGGCCGTTGGAGTTCCGTCCAAGCAGGTGGTTTGAACACTAGCGGGAATCTGCTCAACAATCACCGTGCGTTCTACCTTCCGGGTATCACTGCCGGAACGGGAATCAACACCGGTGGCTTGAACAACTATGTTCTACATAGTCAATTGCAATTCACCGCGAATGCCATCGGTACTACCAACTTGACGTTTACTTCGACCACCGCTGGCATCTCGTTCTTGGGCGTGGGTGGCAACCAATGGAATAACGTGGTCAAAGGCGTGGGCTCGATCAATGTTAGCGCCGTTCCTGAACCTAGCTCTGCTTTGCTGGTTTTGGTCGGAGCTGCCGGTTGGGTCGTCGCACGACGTCGTCGCGTGTAGAGTTTGGCTTCACTTCCACGAGTGATGGTTCTCCCGGATCCGGTCATGTTTGGTCATGACCGGATCTTTATTGTCTGGAACCAGCGAGCGAGTTCGCACCAATCTTCATCAATTATTATTGCCGGCTTCATCGGTCTTTCAAATGAAGCCTATAAAATCCTGGCCGGGCATTCTGCTCGAACCTATAGAGAATACAAGTGATGCGTAACATTGGCCTGACTTTGTTTTTTGCAGCTTTCTTGCTGTGCGTGTCGTTAAATGGGTGCGGCGGAGATCCGCCGTTGCACGCGTTAGGTGGCAAAGTGACCTTGGGCGGAAAATCCTATTCGCGTTTACTCGTTTATTTTCGACCAATCGAAGGGCAAGTTAATCAATTCAATCTAGGCGTGGGCGAGACCGATGCAGCTGGGGTCTTGAGTCTACGGTCCACTGCTGGAATGGGCTTGATGGCAGGAAAGTATCGAGTGTCGTTTTCCTGCATGCAACCAAAGGGCGGAACCACCACCGCCGGTACCGACGAGAAGCCCGATGATGACAAAAATATCCAGATGGTGGAATTGGTTCCTGCTCCATACGACAACGAAAGCAATGCGGACACGAGTCCGCTCGAGTTTGAAATCAAAGCGGGTGTCGAGAACTATTTTGAGTTCAATATTCCAGCAAAGTCATAGTCATTAATGACTCGAGTTGAATCGACTTGAGTCCAGTTTAGTAATCCTGGGGCGAAGAAACTTATGGAGAGAACAAAGTGAGAGAATTGAAACGGCAACGAGGCTTCACGCTGGTGGAACTGCTGGTTGTGATTGCGATTATCGCGGTACTGATGGGACTCTTATTGCCCGCGGTACAGATGGCCCGCGAAGCCGCACGGCGGAGTTCGTGTGGCAACAAGCTCAAGCAATTGGGCTTGGCAGTTCACAACTACGCGACGGCGAAACGAGATCGCTTCCCCATGCTGGGAGAAGCGGAAGAAGGTGGTCATTGGACGGCGTTTATATTGCCTTACTTGGAACAAGACAACGTCTATGACGCTTTGACGTTTGGGTCGACCGATTGGGCCAGCAACGCTGCTTGGACCAATCCATCGATCACGTCAGGAAACGCCATCGAACGACAGATTGCTGCCTGCCATTTGTCACTCGACACATTTCGTTGTCCGTCATCCATTCATGTGGCGCCGATCTTTGATGCCTCGACCTATATCCCACCGTGGTTCGTCGCCGCTCGCCAACCAGCCAACTACCTCGGTGTCGTCACGGGCGTGCAGCCTAACGACTGGAAACCATCCGTTGGCTGGGGTTCCCCGACCCGCCCAACTTGGGGTAGTGGTAATGTCACGCGTGGGCACTGGGAATTGGACGGAATTTTTGGGACTCGTCCGCGCGGCACCTCCGGCGTCGAAAATCGAGTTCCGGTTGGTGGTACCACCGGCTATCGCTTGGCGGATGTCACGGATGGACTATCAAATACGTTGATGATCGGTGAGGCCGAGTCCGATCCACAACTGGCTTCGATTGCCTCGACGCGTGAAACTCCGAACACCGGTCGCAAAGACCATTGGGCGATGGGTGGCGACGACTTTGACAACTGGGAAGGTACCGATTGGTCGGAAATGGGTGGCTCAACCGCTGTTGCGATCAATTACCGGAAGCCAACGACGACACCGAGTCCCCTGGTATTGGACGGCAGTCCAGAATGGGGGGCCTACGAAGTCAGCTTCGGCAGTAACCATCCGGGCGGTGCTCAGTTTTGTCTCGGGGATGGCTCGGTCAAGTTTCTAACCGAAGACGTTGATCCAGTTGTGTACAGCGCCTATGGGACCCGCTCGCGTTCCGAAGCGGTTTCCATCGATCAATAATCTGCCGTTCGCGAACGGTTTCACTGGTGGCACCTTGAGGTGCCAGCCTTCTTTCGACAACGCTTGCGCCCCTTCGCCCGGGGCGCGAGCGTTTTTTTTGGAATTGGCACTACACCGACTACGCTGTCGTTATCCCTCGTAACAAGTCACCAAACGATTCGATGCTAGGCAATTCGACCGACGGATCTTTGGCCCGATCGTCCCACCGACGCAGGCGTAAAGCTTGCGAATAGAACTCTTCCTGTTCAAACGCGATCTGTTCGGTGACACTCATCGGTCCGCCTTGATCGAAATAGCTTTTAAGTGAAGTTGGCGATAGTTTCGCGGCATACTCGGGTTCGACAGTACACAGATATCGCTTGGCGGCCACGTGCAGGCGAACCGGATCGGCCACCGCCTTGCCAAAATGTTCGAGCAACCACGGATAGGCTCGGTTTTCATGGTGATCGTCGAAATTCTGTGATTCATGATCAGGCAGTGGACTATTCCCAAGAATATGGCCAACGTCGTGCAAGAGAGCGGCGGCCACCAAGTGGGACTCGGCCTGTTCCCGTTGGGCGAGGATCGCCGCTTGGATGGCATGTTGCAACTGAGTCACTGCTTCCGAACCATACTGTTCGGTGCCTCGTTGGTGAAATAACTCGAAGATTCGCTCGATTACTTGAAGGCTCATTTGTTTCCAATCCCTTTTTTTTCCGAAACCTTGCCGAAAGCCAATTCAAAAACAGCCGCACTTGCGGAGAAACCGAGGGCGCGAACCAAAAAAAGTTCCAGGAAAAACTGCGGCTTGATTTTGCGATTTCCGAAGCCCGGCCCTTCGCGTTCACGACAACTTGGCCGTGCCAACATGACTTGCCGCCAGCCCGTCGATTGTCCTAGAACCAGCCGCGAGTTGTCAAACGGTCCCGGATCAAGAATTCATCACGAAAGGGCCGCGTCTGCCTTGATTCGGAACGCTGAGGGGGGCATGGTGGGCCGCTAGTGGACTTCTGGGGTGCCTTGGTTCACAATGGGGCGGGCGTGTCGGGGGCGCCGCCGATCATTTCCCACCACACTAGCGACAAGGAACTTGGCTGTATGTTGTTGTCCGACTCGAACCCTTCCGCGAATCAACATTCGCGCCGAGAGTTTCTCAAACAATCGTCCGCTGCGGCGGCCGGCCTCGCGATACCTTACGTGATCACGTCCCAAGCTTTGGGCAATGCGCATCGCGCCCCAGCCAGTGATCGAATCGTGATGGCAGGTATTGGCTTAGGCAATATGGGCTCCGGCGATCAAGGTGCGTTCTTGGGTCGCGGCGATGTTCAATATGTCGCCGTTTGTGACGCGAGAAAACACATCATGAACGCCGCCAAAGACCGTGCCGACAAGCACTATCAGAACTCCGACTGCAAACCCTACGCCGACTTCCGCGAAATCTTGGCGCGAACCGATATCGATGCGGTGCATATTGCCACCCCCGATCATTGGCATGCGATTCAAGTCATCCAAGCCTGCATTCAGGGCAAAGATGTTTATTGCCAGAAGCCGGAAACCAAAACGCTGCGCGAAGGACCACTGATGGTGCAAGCCGCGCGACGATATTCGCGAGTTGTCTCGGGTGGTAGCCAACGCGTGCTCGAAGATTATCGCGGTGTCGTGGATCGTTGCTGGAGCGGCGAACTGGGTCCGATCAAGTCGATCAATGTCAACGTTGGCCCCTTGGCTCAACAGTGTTATCTGGCGGCCGAATCCACGCCTGAAGATATGGATTGGGAAATGTGGTTAGGGCCCGCACCATGGGCTCCGTACAACTCGAAGCGTTGCGATGGCAACTTCGGCACCAGCGGCAACAGTTGGCGTTCGTACAGCGATTACTCGGGCGGTGGCATGACCGACTGGGGGGCTCACCATTTCGGCGGCGCCACGTTCGCCATCGATGTACGCAGCATGCAACCCGAGGAAGTGTTGTATCACGAGGGGGACCAAGGACCGCATCTAACCTTCAAGTATCCCAACGGCATCTTGTTGACTCACAATTGCCCCGGCAAAGAGAACATGCAGGTCGAGGGAACGCCCGGTGAAAAGCGAGAAGCCAAGCCTGTTCCCAGTTACAAGGGCCAAGGTGGCATCTACGGTGATTTCATCGAATGCGTCAAGACTCGCGAGACTCCGTTCCGCGACATCGAATTTGCGGTCAACTCGGTCGCCGTCAGTCACTTAGGGATCATCGCTTACCAACTAAAGCGAAATCTGAAGTGGGACGCAGCGGCCCAACAGTTCGTCGACGATCCACAAGCCAATCGCTTCTTGGATTACGCCCGCCGTGAGCCCTGGTTGTTGTAATAGGTTGGATCTCGCAATATCGCTGCCAAACAAACTTAAACTCGAAAACCAAACGATTTGAATTCAACAGAAGAAAGCTTACCAATGGAAGATATGGACAAAGTATTGGATACGTTGCGTGGACTCGAGTGGGGCGCTGACCTCGGGCCATTAGCAGCAATCGACCAGATGATTGCGGACGCTCAGGGAAAAGCCGAAGCAACCGCTGAATTGGAGAAGGCGATGCTGTCGGTGTTGGGCAGCGCTTCGGCAGCTGGGCGAGATTTTATTTGTCGTCGGCTCGTCAGCGTGGGGAGCGCGGCCTGCGTGCCAACGTTGAGTGGCATGCTGACCCAAGCCGAAACTTCGCATATGGCTCGTTTGGCCTTGGAAGCTGTGGGGGCACCGGAGGCTGCGGCCGCCCTGCGGACAGCTGCGGAATCCGCGACGGGCACGCCCAAGATTGGATTGATGGGTTCGTTGGCGAAGTTGAAAGATGGAGGCTCGGTGACCATGTTGGCCGCTGCCACCAAAGCTGCTGACGCGACGATCAGCCACGCAGCGATTTGGTGTCTGGGACAAATCGGTGGTGCCGAGGCGGTTGCGGCTTTGTCGGGTATCACGGCCAACGACGACGCCACCAAGTTGGCCGTGGCCGACGCTCTCTTGTTGTGCGCCGATCGATTGTTGGCAGAAGGCAACAATGCCGGAGCGCGAGATCTCTACCGGAAGTACACCGGCGAAGCCCAACCAAAACAAGTCCGCTTGGCCGCCAACAAAGGCGTGCTGGCGTCGGTTCGTCGCTAAGCTTGGTTGGCTGCGGTGTCCTTCACACAAGTTGTTTCACACAAGTTGTTTCACACAAGTGCACGATACAGCGAAGGCAGCCCGAGTCCTCAGGCACGGCTGGGGTTGGCTGCGGTCGTCGCATGATCGGTGGATTTGATCAACTCAAGGTCAATAGATGATGATTCTTCGGTGCTTTGGTGGTCGACGTTTGCTTTTCGGTGTCCTCGCGATATTGCTGCTGCTGATTGGTCGAGGTCAGGAATCGAGTGCCCAAGAAAATGGCGACGAGGAGTTGATCGGTTTGATCGCCGAGTGGTTGACGGGTGACGATGCCGATTTACGCACCCTGGCCTTGGAGCAAGTGCGCACGGAAGCCAAGGGAGCGGCGGCAACGCAGCGGTTCGCGGCGCTGTTGCCCTCTTTGTCGGCAGAGCGTCAAGTGAGCTTGCTTCAAGCGCTGGCCGAACGGCGTGATGGGGTAGCTCGCCCAGCGGTACTGAATTTGCTTCCTTCGCCAGTCGAAGAAGTTCGAGTCGCCGCGTTGCGAGCGCTGGGTGACTTAGGAACCGCCGAAGACTTGGCGGTTCTGGTTCAGCGTTTGCCAAGCACCTCGGAAGCGGAGCGAGTGACGGCTGCCGCGAGTTTGGTGCGTTTGCCCGGCGACGAGACGGCACGGCTTCTCTCCAAGCAAATGGAATTGGCGAAAGACCCGAGCACTCGAGTTCGGTTGATTGAGATCTTGGCCGAACGTCGTGCCATCGTTGCGATTCCGGACCTGCTTTCGGTTGGTTCTTCAACCGAACTCCAGGTTCGCCAAGCGGCCATGGTGGCAGTCGGCGCATTGGGTCGTCCGGAAGATGTCGCGAAGTTGAGTTCCCTGGTGGTTCGTGCCCAGCCCAAAGATCGCGACATTATCGAAAAAGCGATTGCGGCTATCTACAGTCGACACCCGGACTTGGCTCAGCAGCCCATGCATCCCTTGCTCGAAGAGTTCTTCAAATTGTCTGGTGATGATCAAGCCGCGTTGCTGCCAGCCGTTGGCCGGGTCGGTGGTCCGCGGGCTCGTGAGGTCGTGGATTGGTATTTGAAGCATCCGTATGCCTTCGTGAGCGATGTCGGTTGGCGCGCGTTGTCGTTGTGGCCCGATGCGTCAGTTGCACCCGAGTTATTGGCCGCCGTCGAAAAGCCGTTCAGCGATCAGCGACGATCGTTGGCGTTCCGGGCCTTGGTTCGTGTGGCCGGGTTACAAGACGAGAAGCGCGACGTGCAGCAACGTTTGGATTGGCTGAAAGCAGCAGCTCGATTGGCCCAAGACGATGACGAACGAGTGCTCGTTATCAAGCGACTCAGTTCGGTCCGGCACGTCGAGTCCTTGAGGTTTGCGATTTCGTTTTTGGATCAGCCCAAATTCACCGAATTCGCCTGCCAATCGATTGTTGAGCTAGCCCACTTGCGCTGGCTGCGGGACGAGTTCAAAGACGAGTTCGCGACGGCTCTGGACCGCGTTCAAGCAGTAAGTCGTGATCAGATCGTGTTGGAACGCGCTCAACGCTACAAAGAGGGCAAGACTTGGACCGGCCCCGGTGTCGGCTCGTAGTGTGCCGATCGCCCTTGCTCTCGCCATAGACCGCAGGGTCATGGACGAGAGGGTCTGAGAATTGCCCTTCGCGGTTCCCGCCAATTGCAACCTAACCCACCAAAGTCAACAACTCCCCGCCCGCTTTACGGAGATCGTGATGATCCGTTCGTTCTGTTCGACTCGATTCGCCATGTTCGTTTGCCTCGCGTTGTTTCAAGCGGCTCTGTCGTGTTCGAGCGAATGCTCTGATGCCCAAGAAGCAACATCAACGCCAACGACGAACCAACCGCGAATCGTGTTTCTCGCGGGAAACCCGAGTCACGGATATGGTTCTCATGAACATGCGGCAGGATGCCGGATCTTGGCGGAGTCGATCGAGAAAAGCACGGGGGGAACCGTTGCGTGCGAAGTCTATACCGGAGGTTGGCCGGAGGATGACGAAGTACTGAACGGGGCCAGTTCGATCGTGATGTATGCCGATGGTGGCGGTGGACATCCGGCGTTGGGCCACTTGCCGCGGCTGAAGGAATTGATGGATCGCGGTGTGGGCTTTGTGTGTTTGCATTATGCGGTCGAAGTCCCGACGGACCGCGGCGGTCCCGAGTTCTTGGAATGGTTGGGCGGCTACTTCGAAACGCATTGGTCTGTCAATCCACACTGGGAAGCAGATTTCAAAACACTGCCGAATCATCCTGTGACCCAAGGTGTGCGGCCATTCAAAGCGCTTGATGAGTGGTACTTTCACATGCGTTTTCAACCCGCCATGAAAGGAGTGACCCCGATCCTGACCGCCGTGCCACCGTTGGACACGATTCGTCGACCGGATGGACCTCACAGTGGCAACCCCACCGTCCGCCAAGCAGTCTCGAACGGTGAACCGCAACATACAGCGTGGATTTACGAGCGGCCCAATGGTGGACGATCGTTTGGATTTACAGGCGGACACTTTCATTGGAACTGGGGCCGCGAAGAAATTCTCAAGGTAGTTTCCAATGCCATTATCTGGACGGCAAAAGTAGATGTGCCTCAAACCGGCTTGCCAGTCAAGCAGCCTGGTGTCGAGCAGCTGGAAACGGGTCAAGATTATCCCCAGCCGGGCGACTATCAACGCGAACAGATTCAGCGTGAATTCAAAATCATGTCGCGGCCAAATCAACAGCCGACAGAGAAAGCTCCTGCCACGCCGGCCCGCAAATTGGCCCAAACCAAAGTGCTCACCAAACAAACGCCGGGCCATGCTGAAGATCTGCAAGCCAACATTGAAGGCGTGACCGAGTTGTTCTTGGTCGTGAACGACGGTGGCAACGGCTACTCTTGTGATTGGGCCGATTGGATCGAGCCGACGTTGGTCGGTGCTGGTCAACCTGACTTGAAGTTGACGACTTTGAATTGGACGGTATCCCAAACCCAATGGGGACAAGTCAACAAAGGTCGGAACGCAGGTGGTGGGCCTCTGCGAGTCAACGGCCAAGAGGTTGCGGACGGGATCGGAACACATGCCAACAGCGCGATTGGTTTCAAGATTCCACCTGGCTATCAAACACTGAAAGTGCGTTGCGGTTTGGACAACGGTGGTACCGATCAAGGTGGCGGCGATCAAAGCTCGATTCAGTTCCTAGTCTACGCCGACGCCATGCCGACTTCGGCGACTCTCGAGGGCAGCCCCGACCGCGATCCAGTGAATGCCGTAAGTGGCTTAGAGATCCACTCAGGTGTGGCCGCGACACTGGCGGCTGCCGAACCGACATTGAAGTCACTGACCAACTTGGATGTGGATCATCGCGGTCGAGTCTGGGTTTGCGAAGTCATGAACTATCGCGGCCACAATGGTCGCCGACCCGAAGGCGATCGGATCTTGATTTTGGAAGATGAAAACGCCGACGGCGTCATGGATACATCTAAAGTTTTTTATCAAGGTCGCGATATCGATTCGGCGATGGGCATCTGCGTGTTAGGCAATCGCGTGATTGTTTCGGCTTCTCCTAATGTCTGGGTCTTTACCGATGAAGACGGCGATGACATCCCCGATCGACAAGAATTGTTGTTCACGAAGACGGGCCAGGCCCAACACGACCATTCGGCACACAGTTTTTTGTTTGGGCCTGATGGCAAGCTGTACTGGAATTTCGGCAACACGGGGCATACCGTACACGATCGAAACGGCAACTTGGTGGTCGACTTGGCCGGTAACACCGTACAAAACCACGGGAAACCCTATCGCGAAGGCATGGTGTTCCGCTGTGATTTGGATGGCAGCCATTTTGAAGTCCTCGGCCACAACTTTCGCAACAATTATGAAGTCACGATCGATTCGTTTGGGACTTTGTGGCAATCGGACAACGACGACGATGGCAATCGCGGCGTGCGAATCAATTACGTGATGGAGTTTGGCAACTTTGGTTACCAAGATGAATTGACCGGTGCGGGCTGGCAGGCTCCGCGCGTCAACATGGAACAAAACATTCCCGAACGACATTGGCACCTGAACGATCCGGGCGTGGTGCCCACGATGTTGTTGACAGGTGCGGGCTCTCCCTCGGGCATCATGTTCTACGAAGGCGATTTATTGCCCGAGGTCTTTCGCAATCAAATCATCCATTGCGATCCCGGGCCAAATGTGGTTCGCAGTTATCCAACGACCAAGCACGGTGCTGGGTATCAAGCCACCATGGTCGCTTTGCTAGAGGGAGTGAGCGACAAATGGTTCCGCCCCGCAGACGTTTGCGTGGCCCCAGATGGAAGTCTGTTCGTGACCGACTGGTACGATCCCGGTGTCGGTGGACATGCCATGGGCGATTTGGATCGCGGGCGATTGTTTCGAGTGGCCCCTCCGGGCGCGAAGTATTCCATTCCCAAATTTGATTTCACAACACCCGCAGCCGCGGTCGAGGCCCTACTGAATCCCAACCTCAGCGTGCGTTACCTCGCCTGGGAAGCGATCCAAAGATTTGGTGCAGAGGCGAAGGCTCCGTTGCAAAAATTGGTCAAGGACCAACGTCCGCAAGTTCGCGCTCGCGCGCTGTGGGCTTGGGGCAAGCTCCCCGGCGAAGCGACAGCTGCCGTGGCCGCCGCAGCCCGTGACAACGATCCCGACGTTCGTTGCGTCGCCGTGCGATTGGCTCGGCAGACGAAGGTGCCAGCCGATCAATACTTCACCAGCTTAGTTAAGGATCCCGCCGCAAGCGTGCGACGCGAACTAGCCATTTCGCTGCGTTTTGATTCGTCGCAAGAAATGCCGCAGCGCTGGGTGGAGTTGGCGCTGCAACACGACGATCAAGATCGTTGGTATTTGGAGGCCTTGGGCATCGGGGCCGAGTTGCGTTGGGATGATTGTTTCCAGGCTTACTTGGCCAGCATCCAAGGCCAGCAACGTCAAGCGACGTTTGATCTCGTATGGCGAGCCCGCACGGCGTTGGCATTACCCATGGTGATTGACCGACTAACAGCGCGCGACGCCAAGTCGGATCAGGTCATGCGCTTGCTGCGCGCTTTGGACTATTATTCGGCAGAGCAGCGGGTGGCAGTCTTCAATCAAGTTCTGGAACGAATGGTGACGCGAAACGCGAAGTTGCCACAGGACGATGAATTGCTGATGTACGCATTGACCCAAGTTCCCACGGCACAACAATGGTTGGAGAAGCACGCTGAACTGGACGCGAATTTGCGTCAAAGTCTGGCCAAGGCCGATCGAGAATCCCAAGTTCAGTTCTTGCGAAAGGTGCCACTAAAGGACAGCGAGAACTTGTTGATCCCGTTGGCGACCTCCACCGATACGCCAGGTATCGCTGCTGCCGAGATGCTGTTGCAACGATATCCGAATGGTCAATGGCGAAAGGGATTGAATGACGAACAAAACATCGCGGCGATCGGATTGGTCTCGACGATGGCGGCAGGGAATCCGAGTGTGACTCAGCCGTTCTTGGAAGCGCTGTTGGCGGACGAAAAACTACCGCCAGCCGTTCGAGTGGAAGCGGCCAAAGGATTGACTCGCAGTGACTCGGGTTCGCTGTTGTTGTTGAAATTGGCCGAGGCGGGTCAGTTGTACGCCGAAGCTCGGTTGAGCGTGGGGTCCCGCTTGCGTGGTAGCCAAAACGACGCCGTCCGTCAACGAGCCAGTGAACTGTTCCCAGCTCCCAAAGGTCGTGCCGCGGAACCATTGCCGTCCTTGACCGAGTTGGTCGAGCGTCGCGGGAATGTACAACAAGGCGAGATCATTTATCGCACCACCGGAACGTGTGCCAATTGTCATCAGGTTGGTGGCCAAGGTAAGAATGTCGGGCCTGAGCTCAGTCAGATCGGCGACAAGTTGGCGCGTGAGGCGTTGTATGTGTCGATACTGGATCCTTCGGCTGGCATCAGCCACAGCTATGAAAGCTATGCTGCATTGCTGACGTCGGGTCAGCAAGTGGTAGGTTTGCTGGTGAGCCAGACCGATTCGGAAATCGTACTCAAAGACGCGGAGGGTATCCAGCGCACCTTAGCGCGGGAAGACATCGAAGAGTTCAAACGCTTGGAGAAGAGCATCATGCCGGACAACCTGCACGAAACCCTCTCCACCGATGATCTCGTCAACTTGGTCGAGTATTTGACGACGCTGAAGAAGTAACATAGCCCGAGTGTTGTCACTTTCTCGGCATCGTGAAATACGATACCGTTCGATGTTCGCGGAACCACTTTGCAAAGCAATCTTGGGCAGTCTCCCGTTTTGCCGAGAGAACTGACGATACTGTTCCGTTTTTGCGCCATCAAGCGAGTTGGCCGCTAAATCCGTACCTCATCGAACGGTATAGTCGCCAAATGGCCCGAAAGATCGCTTGAAGAAAATGACGATGAACTTTAGGCAGATGATCTCGTTCGCCGTTCTTGTTGCGATAGCATGCTGGGTTTCGACTGTGAAATTTGAATCTGTTTGGTCAAGTTGGCAACTGGATGTTTTCTTGATTCTCTTTTCGATAGCGATGGCGTACGATCCGAGCCAAAAGTCGCCGGTCATCCGAGTTGGACGAATCGTGGCGTACATCGTCGCCGTCTATCAGTTTCTATTCTTTGCTTGTCCGGTGATTCGAGGATGTATCGCGCTGGATTACTCCGATAAAGAGACACTCGCCTTCCAAGCTGTCGCCGGTTTGCTTTTCAGTTGGATTGCGCTGTTATGGTTGGCGTTGTCGCTTGTCCTACTCAAGCGTCGCCGCAGCCCAACCTCGCGTTCGAACGATGAACGTACAGTTCTCAATCATGATATGGACGTGAACTGAACTTTCCCCAACCTCTCATTCAAGACTCCGAGAAACTATCGAAGTTCTATTCTTCTTGCTCGTTCCGAGTAGCAGTGTCGTATTTGCAATTTGGATGACACAGATTGGGGAGGAGGTCTTGGAGTTGACTGCGGCGTTAGCAGCGTACGGCTGTCTCGCGAATATTCGTTTGATTTACAGCTTCGCACAAAACTCACGCGGCATTCCTTTGCCCCCATTCTTTTGCCGTTCCGTTCGGCAGCGTTGGCAGTGCCTATCAATGTTACTTGGAAAAAGAATGCTGGCAGAGGAATGGGAGACCGGACCAATGAGCCACCTCACATTCAAAGAACAACACTAGAAAGGATTACCGATCTAAAACGAATTTGCAGAAACAGAGTGGCATAATCATCTCGCTGATGAAAACTACTGCAGGATACTTGAACATGTCAAACCTTTTCTTGCGGTCTAAATCCGTTTACACAGCGGAAGGGTCGGGTTTGGGGGAATCCTGATTGACTGTTTCTTAAGGTGTGGGCTTCAATGGCGTGTTCGTCAAGCGTTAGGGGACTCTGATAGCAATTTTGGGGACATACAATGTTACTTGGTCGATCCACAACCGAGGAGATTCTGCAGGCCCACAATCAACGACTGCCAGGCTCCTGCTGCTAGAAAATTGCGTGTCCGCATCGGGTATGTCCGATCTTCGATTTCGTTTACGACTTCCTGCATGGAGAAGCCTTGGAGCGGCAGGAACGACTTCGGGCGCGGTATCTCAAGCCGGACCTGTTAATCATTGATGATATGAGGATGAAGCAGTTGCCAGTGCGATCTGGCGAGCACCTCTTCGAAATCGTGATGCCTCGTCACGAACGACGCACGATGATGATGATGACACGCAATCGTCCGTTAGAGGATTGGGGCAAATTGATCTGTGACGTAACGAGTGCCAGGGCGATCCCGGACTGGTTCTTAAACCGCGCCGAACTGTTGCAGATCATGGGTCACAGCAACCGCTTGAACCGTTCTGCTGGAAATAGAAAAAATTCAAGAAGTATCAATGTGCCAACCGGGTTCTCCGCCGAATAGAGCTAGGTCAAACAGTACTAAACCCACTTTCCCCGTCCCTATCACCAAAGTGGTACTGTTTGAAGCGAAAACAACTGGCACCGTTTGAACTGCCAATTGACATCGAAAACACAAGCTGTACGCGGCCAACGCTACGCAAATCCTGTCTTTCCTGAAATGCGAAATAGACGCGGGTTTCGTTTTCGGCCCAACGCGTCACGTAGAAAGCCAACGGTACTTCGCGTACTTCCTGGTGGACGCTCAAAGCCTGATAGTCTTCAGCGACAGACTCGTCCAATCTTTCAAACGCGAACGCGATTTTGGGCGTTCGCAATTCGGACTTCCTCCATGCAAGGAGACGCACTTTTCAATTCCCTCACCCGAGGATCATTGGTAATTGCATGACGTGAACTGGCGAATTGATGGTTGGTGCGGGGGCGTTTGGGGGAAAGTAGATGAGACAATTTGCGGCGGTCGGCGTGCGTAAGTCGGGCGAGCCTTGCCAGTCCAGCGGGGTAACGCGCAGTGATTCCGCCAAGGATGGATGCGAGAGCGACTCGACGTTGTTGGATTCTTCCCATGGTGCGGACAGGAACTCCAGTCGGCCCGGCCAAAAGGTCAAGCGACTGTCTTGGTAATCGCCCGCTTGGGTCAGCCGGGCCATGAACCAATTGGGACGCGCTGGACTTCCGCTCAAGGCTGCAATCAGCGGCCAAGCAAACAAATGAAACGTCACCCACACGCTGATCGGATTTCCGGGGAATCCCATGACCATCGTGTTGAGGCTCGGCGCTGCGTTTGCGTCGCGATCGTGATCATGACCACGGAAACGTCCGCAATAAATCGGTTTGCCAGGTTTGAGGTGGACTCCGTGAAAGAGCGTTCTGACTCCTAACCGTTGAAACAGCGTTGGCAATTGATCCTTCTCCCCCGCCGAAACTGCGCCCGTCGTTAATACAAGATCGACCTTACCCAACTGCGTGTGCAGCCATGCCACAATTTGCGATTCGGAATCGCCGGCATGAGCAACCGCGATCTCCGTCACGCCGAACAGTCGCAGAAGTGAATGCAAGAGCGGTCCATTCGAATTGTAGATCTGGTCGCGTTGCAACGCATGGCCCGCGTTTGTTAACTCATCACCGGTGGTCAAGATGGCCACCCGTGGTTTAACAAAACAGCACAATGAGTCGCGACCGGTGCTGGCCAACAGCCCTATGTGTATAGGTTGTAGCTGCGTGCCGATCGGAATCAGTCGTTCACCGCGACGAAAAACCGAGCCCCGCGTGAGAACATGCGTCGAAGAGCAGCGCGTTGGCAAACGCACTCGAGTGGCGTGGCGAGCCAACTCCCAATGGGGGCGACCGTGGGACGCGGACGAGTCGCTATCTCGGTCGTTGATCCACTCGACTTCTTCGAGCATGGCAACGCCAACGGCACCGGTCGGGATGACGGCCCCGGTCATGATGCGAACGGCCTCGCCAGCCACTAGTGGTCGTGCGAAGTGTTCACCTGGAAATACCTCGCCTACAAGTTGTCGGTCGCGCTCGAATTCAATGGAGCGGTGCACCAAACTGTTCGTGGTAGCGGGCCAAGAATCAGCGGTTGCCGCAGGGGCATAAGCCACACCGTCGCGCAGCGATTGATCGCCCGGCGGATGATCGATGGTCGCGACGACCTCTTCAGCCGAGACTCGCCCCACGGCTTCAGCCAACGGCACTTCTTCACTGCGGCTGGCGGTGATGACGGCCAATTCTTGTTGCAGGACTGCGAGTGCCTGAGCCAAGGGGATTGGGGGCATGAGGAAATTGAGTTCTTGTTGGATTACGCTTCGAAGCTAAATGAGCCTGGGACATGAGTCGTGGGCAGGCTTCCGGCTGGGAAGTGTGGCGTCGGAATCGGTGGTTCGTGCCCTGGGGAAGCACCATTGCGCATTTGGTCGCAAACCATGGTCCACGTTTCCTGTTCAATCGTGAGGACTCGAATGATCTGCCGCAGCCGTTCCTCGGAACGCTCGAACGAAGCGATATTGATCTCGCGATTCAGAAAGCGGTACAAATCCAGGATGGGCTTGTTGGCCGGAATGTCTTGAATCGTGACCAAAAGTTCGACCAAAATATCGCGAGCGCGATTGGTGCTCTCTAATCCGGCTTCAAAGTCTGAAACGCTCCAGTGTTGGATCGTCTCGTTGGCAAAGCGGATCGCGCCTTCCAACAATAGCTTACGCAGCTTTTGCGGGCTCGCACTAAGCACTTCATTGGCCATGTATTGCCGCCGGGCTCGGTCGATCATGCAGTGCTACCCATTTCGTGAAATTGAGGGGGAAGGTTGAATGGAGTTAACGGCCGTTTGGCTGCGTTGAATACGCGACAACGTTTCTTCCATTCGAAAAAACTGATTGAGCAATCGTTCTCGGTAGGCTTCCAAACGAAGCGACTGCGAATCGATCCGATCGTTAATCGTTTCAATCTGCCGTTGCAAAGTCGAGTTCCGATTCAAAAGCACCGAGTTCTCAATCCCGGCCAAGCGATCTGTTACCGCAGTAAACCGAGCAGCCACTCCCGTGTTTGCGGTCTCGAAGAACTGCACGACCGCGGTTGGATTCTGCTCCAGTGCTTGCGCAAACTTTGTCTTGTCGAATTTGAGCGTCCGAGTTTCGGCATCAAAATCGACGCCAACTTCACGCAGCGAGCGAATGGGACCGGCTCCAGTAAAGGTCGCCGACGCCAAGCGGTTCAGATCTTGTTCAACACGCAAGGCTTCGGAAGTCCCAAACAGCACTCCCGTGCGAACCTGTGTTCCCGAAGCGGTCGTCGTCGACTCGAAACTCGTGAATTCCTTGACCTTATTGGCAACTCCATTGAATTGATCGACAAACAATTGAACGGCATTGCTAATCGCATCGACATCGGTCTCGACCGAGACCGTAACCGGAGTTTGGCTGGTTTGATTAACGGTAAAGTCGACGTTGGGAACCAAGCCAGTGAACGTATTCGAGGTCGACGATAGCAACAGCGATGCGGCACTGTCCGGTGGTCCGAATTGAACCAAAGCATCGCGACCGCGGGACACTTGGTCGAAGTTCAGATTCAATGTCGTGTCCAACCAAAGATTGCCATTGGCTCCGGGCTGTTGGCTCGTCAAATTCAGGCGATAGCCCACACCATCGAAGAAGCGAGAAGCGCGGACATTGGCTCCCGACTGATTGATCTTCGTGATGACGTCATCGAGGTTGTCGGTGGCCGTGATTTCGATGTCGGTGCGTTGCGTACCCTCCAAGGCGAGATCGCCGCCTTGAACGGTTCCGGTCCCAGCGATGCCCAAATTGGCGGCTGCTTTGCCGTTGCCCACATCGCTGATAGTAAAGGTGCCGGTACCGCTCGTCGTGTCGATCAAGCGAATCCCATTGCCTTCGCTATTGATCGACGCTTGAACACCAATACCGAGACTGTTGACGGCATCCAAGACATCGCCAATCGTACTTGCTCCGAGAACCGATAGATTGACAGCAGCCGTGGCTCCCAAGGCATTCTTGATCAAGAACGAGCCGTTGGTCACACCACCTCGGAAATCGGCCAATTTTGTGTTGCGATTGACGGTTTGCAAATCCAACGCGGCGGAGCCTGCCACGTTGGAAGTGGTGGTTTGCGCAATACGAAGCTTGGTGGCCGTTTGCAGCCCGTCGCCGCCGTTGGCGATGATCAACGAGCCCGTACCGCCGCTTTCGTCACGTATTTCAAAGCCGGTTCGATCACTGTTCAGCACCGCATTGACCGAGATCCCTGCCGCACCATTGATCGCCGTCAATACTTCGTCCAAGGTCGAAACGTTTCCCAAGTTGACATTCGCGCTGTTACCCGCACGATCGGTGATCGACAGAATGCCCAGTGTCCCTAAGCCCTGACCACCGCCAAGGCGTGACAATAGTACGGTGTCTAGTCCGGACTGAATGCGTGACCCGGTCAAAGTAGAACCGGAGGCTGTTCCGGTAAGTCCCAAGTCGGTTGCAGCGGTGCTGCCAATTCCATTGCTGACGGCAAACGTTCCACTGCCCGTGGTCAGGTCGAGAACTTCCAGGCGGTCGCCTGACGCACTGATTTGCGCTTGCACGCGAGTGGGGGCCGAGGCATTGATGAGATCGACCACCTGGCCCAAAGTGGTTGCCGTCCCGAAGTTGACATCCACATTAGCGCCACCGTCCGCCAAGCTGATGGAGATCGCGGCGCTGCTGCTCTTGAAGGCCACTCCATTGCCGTTGTTCAACGTGGAAAGCAGCGTGTCGTCAGACAGCGAAACGACGTCGGCGCCGGTGGCGGAATTCGCGGCGACGTTGATGCCTGAGAGTCCCAAATCAAAGGCCGTTGTGCCGCCACCGACCTCTTGAACGCGCAGATTGGCGGCTGTTTGCCCGGTTTCATCAATCAACTCGAACCGATCGCCATTGGCGCGAATCTCGACGTTGATATCCGAGTTGTTGTTGATGGCCTCAACGACATCGTCTACTGTTTTCGCTTGACGCAAATCGATTATGGCCGTCGCCCCGCTGCGATCCGTGATCCGAATCTGTCCGCGTTCGACGCCTGAGCCGCCATTGAGCTGCGACAAGTCCAGCGGCTGACTGAACAATCCGCCTTTTTGAAATGAGATCGTGCCTGCTCCGATAGGTGCCGTGGTAGAAGCAATCGTCGAACTCAACAGTTGATTGGTTTCGGCGCGCCGCACCGGCGTCAAGCTGAAGCTACCAACGGCTGGCGTCCCATTTCGGACTGCAGTGATGGCTTCACTGGATGATTTGACTTTGACCGATTTGAAGACCGAGTTGTCACCGGTGAGCCGCTTCGCTGACAACTCGAGTGAGACGACCAACTTGGTCAGATCGGTGATGGCTGTTTGCTGGCTGGCCAAGCTCTGCGCGCGGAGCGCCAAACGGGCCCGAGGTCGTCCCGCGATGTCGGTCAATTGCTTGACGGTGTCGGCAATATTGATGCCCGATATGAGTCCGACGGAGGATTGAATACCTGACATGACGTGGTCCCGAACGCAGCGCACTACGAAACGCCCGACATCTCTCGCGAGACCGGGCTCCTTAGGGTCTGATCGGTCGAGCTATTGAAACGAATCACAAAGTTTTACTTGATCCGCTCAAGCCGCAAAGATTGCCTAATCGCTACATTTGATAGCAACAGACTTTTCGATAGGATCCTCGTCAATTACCAGTGGTGAGCACCAACTTTAGCCCAAACGTCTCTTCGAACATCGATCCCGAGTATTGCAGTTCCAACCCTTCCATAGTCAGGTCGCTGACATTGAAAACGTTCAGCACCAATTTGGTCGTGGTACGATTTGCTTCGAAACCGGCCACCCGTCCGTTGCGCGAAACGTCCAAAGCTTTGGCCACTCGCAAGATGGCGGCCAATTTGCAGACAGTTGCCCGATCCCGGCGGTCCAGGGTGTTGTAGAACTCGTGTGTTGGTTGCGGTACCGCGCGGCGATGGTACCGAGCGACCAGAGCAGCCAACAATAAATTCTTCGCGCTAATTCCAAAGAATTCGCTACTGCGAATCAGGTACAGCGAGTGTTTGTGGTAACTGCGCACGTTGACAAACATGCCGATTTCGTGGAGCCATGCGGCCACTTGCAGGATCAGTTGACAGTTCTCTGTCAGCCCGTAATCCGAGGCCAAGACACCAAAAATCTGTTCAGACAAATGAGACACCTGGGCCGCATGTTTTTCATCCACGCCATACTTCTGCGCCACGGCCCTCACCGAAGCCAATATTTGTGGGCGAATCTTCGCGGACCGCCCCATGCCGGCCATGTCCAGCAACAGGCCCTCGCGCAAGTTCGTGTCGGTGACGTGAAAGTTCTTCAAGTTGAAACGATGGGCTAGGTCGGTATAGGCCATCAGCGCCGGTGCGAACGATTCGGCGTCTGCGATGCTCAGTTGATGCCGACCCACCAATTGATCCGTTGACGTTGACCAAACCTCTTCAAACAATTTTTCGAGATCTTGCACATCCACCACTTCGACGTCGCTGGTCTCTCGGTTCGGGTAGAGAAGATCAGCCGCCAGTCGCATATCGCCCCCCATCACCAACATGCGGTCGATTTGGTCCGCCCCAATCGCGGCCACCAATCGATCTCCGACTCGAGCGACTTCGCTTTCCATGATTTCTCGAATTCGTTCGCCGGATGTTCGAAATCCTTCCAGGGTTCGTCGCATCCGTAGCGAGCCCATCCGAAACGTGTTCGAGAAAATGACTTCTCCATCCTGCAAGACGATAACTTCGGTGCTGCCGCCTCCGATTTCGATCGCGAGGGTGCGACCTTGGCAAAGTTCGGGGTGCTCGTCGAATACTCCCAGAACTTCCAGATACGTCACGCGGTGAACGTCGGCTTCGTCGATCGGTTCAATTTCCATCCCAGTCAAATTAAACACTTGGTCGATAAACTCGACCCGATTTCGCGCTTCACGCACGGCACTTGTGGCCACCACTCGTACCGAAGCCATGTCCTTCAAGCCGAATTCGTGCAACTTTTTGCGGCAACTGAGCAACGCACGGACCATAGCCGTCGCCGTTTTCTTTTCGATCCGTCCGACCGTGAAAGTATCGATCCCCAAGCTCACAGGCAGCTTGACATTATCCACGATCCGAAGGCGGCCTTCGCTGTTGACCTCGCCAATCGCCATTCGCAAACTTGTGGCGCCAATATCGATCACCGCTGCCAGATAAGGGCCGGCGGGATTGGGGTCGCCGCTTCCGCGATGGAGCGTGAGGTTGGAAACTTCAGAAGTTGTTGATTTGGACATGGCAAGATGCCTTAACCGGCTGGTACAATTGGACTACCCCGCAGCGATGATAACAGTTTCGCTGGAAGCTGCCCAATGGTGGTTGCTTCCGCGAATTTGGTATCTTTTTTGCAGTTCCAGCAATGCCTGCCACGGAGACTGCCAAGTTATGAAAAACGAGATGGACGACTATTACAAAATACTAGGTGTCAAACGCGATGCCTCCGCTGCCGAGTTGAAAAAAGCCTATCGCAAAATGGCTCAGAAGCATCATCCGGACTTGGCGGACGAGGCTAATAAAGAGAAAGCCAAAGCAGAATTTCAAAAAATTCAGCAGGCCTACGACGTGCTGAAGGATCCGGAAAAGCGACAGCTTTACGACCAGCTGGGGCCGGATTTCGAGCGAATGAGTGGCGGACCAGGCGGGCGACCGTTCCAAGGATATCCGGGCGGTCAGGGCGGGTTCGATTTTCGCGACGTGTTCGGCGAGCAAGGACCGGCCGGTGGTGGGGCCGCGGGTGGTTTTGGTTTTGAAGATATTTTTCGCCAGTTCACCGGAGGAGGCGGCAAAGCCGGACGAACGCGAGCGAACCGACCGGCAAAAGGAACGGACATTCAAGCGACGGTCACGATCCCGTTTGCCGTGGCCATTGCCGGCGGAGAAACGTCCGTTTCGATTCAACGCGGTGGTCGATCCGAAACGCTCAAGGTCAAAATCCCGGTAGGAATCGAAGACGGAAAAAAGATGCGGCTGCGAGGCCAAGGCGAAACGCCGCCGGGAGCCCCAGCCGGAGATCTACTGCTGACCGTCCAAGTCGCGGAACATCCTTGTTTCCGCCGATTGGGGGACAACCTTATTGCCACGGTTCCGGTTACCGTGGCGGAAGCGATCAAAGGGGCTCGCATCGATGTCCCGACCCCGAACGGGACGGTCACTGTGACGGTGCCGCCAGGAAGTTCGAGTGGCAAGAAACTCCGGTTGCGAGGGCTGGGAGTCCAAGGAAAAGATGGGAACGGAGATCTGCTCTTGGAACTGAGCATTGTCCTCCCGGAATCCGTCGGGACTGAAGCGGCGAAGATTGCGGAACAGCTAGAGGCGATTTGGTCCAAGCAACAACCCCGCCAACATCTTCGGTGGTAGCCATGTATTTTTTCGGCGCACGCGAGTATTTTAATGGCCTATGGCCAAGACACTCCCGTTCGACCCGTTCGAACTCAACCAGCCTCGTAACGATCGACCACTTCTACAAGTGGCGGACCGACTGCCGATCTTAGTGACCGGCGTTGCCGGAGTCGTCGGATTCAATATTTTTCACTACTTGCAGCAAAAGTACCCAGGCCAAGTGGTGGGGATTCGCCCGCGGATCAATTGGCGACTTCAAGGGGATGGGATTGTCGGTCTCGACCCCGAAGATGTGAATCAAGTGCGAGCACTGTTTCAGCAGTACCCGTTTCGCAGCATCCTCAGTTGCGGTGGCAGTTGCGCGCTCAAGAGTTGTGAACTGGACCCTGACATGGCGCACCGCGTCAACGTGTCCAGCGTCCAATCGTTGATTGATGTTGCGGCGGAAGCTGGCCAATCTTCCCCAGAAGCCGTGCGACTTGTTCACGTTTCGATCGATTTGGTTTACTCCGGTCGCGACGCCGGCGGATATCTCGAGACCGACGCCACCGATCCGGTGACCATCTACGGAAAGACCATGGTCTTGGCCGAACAAATGCTCCAAGCCCAGCGTCCTGATGCGGCGATCTTGCGCATCTCCCTGCCGATGGGACTGAGCTTCAATGGTCATGCCGGTGCAATCGATTGGATTCAATCTCGATTTGCCCGTGGCTTTCCGGCCACCTTGTATTATGACGAGATTCGCACTCCCACCTATTGTGAATGCTTGAACGAGCAACTCGAGACAATGCTCAGCGGTGACTGGAACGGTGTTTTCCATGCCGGTGGGCCGACTCGATTGAGCCTGTTTCAAATCGCGCAAATCGTCAATCTGGTCGGTGGGTACGATCCCAAGTTATTGCACGGTTGCATGCGACATGAAGCAGGTCCCATCCCACCCCGTGCCGGCGACGTCACCATGGATAGCAGTAAACTGAATCGACTGTTTGGCCGTCCCTTGTTTCGGCCATGGCCATTCGACGAGCGTTTGATCCCCACCGATCGGGAATGGCATTATCGGCGCGATTGGTTTCCGAATGGATCAAAACACAAGATTGCAGAACTGTTGTACCAGGCTCCCCGACCTACACTTGTCATCGGTTAACCACTTGCCGCATGTCTTCAACTCCGGTTCGAGAATCGCACCCGAATCAATCGATACCGATCGAAAAAGTCATTCGATCCGCAAATCGTGTCGACCTCGAGACCGTCTTGATTGTGATTGCTTATGCCGCCGTCTTTTTGCGACTGGTGGCGCTACTGGACTGGGAGAAGGCCGAGCGTTTTCTCATGTTGGGCTCGACGTTGGTGCTAGGATTGGTTTGGGCCGGCGGGATTTTTCACGCTCGCATGCGCTGGTGCGTGGCGGACCAGTTGGGACGACGTCCGACGTTTCCTCTGTATTGGCTGTGGCCGTTGCACTCCATGCTGCTCTTGAGCGGACTGCTCGTGTTGGCCATCGGTAGTTGGTTGCTGGGTTTGATCGTGTCTTTGGCCTGCTTTACCGCCGTCTCGGTATTGGTGGTACAAAATGAGATTGGAGTGTTTCTCGGCGTTGTGATGGGGGCATTGCCAGGGGCGCTTCTGGGGATTGTGCTAGCTTCCTCGGTTGTGACAAAGTTGGGCCACTATTGGCTGAAGTTGACCTAAATTCGATTGTCGTCTGGCCGAATCTCGCAAAAATTGATTCGAATCACGTTTTTCAGGTCTTTCACTGTCCTGGTCCGCTTGCCGATTCGATAAACTGTACGGGTGACGATATGCTGGTTGGATTGGAGTGATCATAACGAGGTTCGGTACGCCTCGAAAGTTTGCTATCACAGGTGACCGATCCCAGCCCAGTTGACATCATTCCACCTCTCAAGGAATTGCAACGTGCATCCTGCCTGGCGTTTGGGTTTCGTCATTGCGTTTGGACTGATGGTCCTGGCCGCTGACGACGCGTCTGCCCAAAAATGGGCCACCGACATGTTTGCCGAACGTGACCATGATTTCGGAACAGTTGCCAAGAATTCCGAAGCGATCTACGAATTTCAGTTCAAGAATCTGTATCAAGAAGATGTCGTCATTCGAAGTATTCGCTCCAGCTGTGGTTGCATCAGTCCTTCCTACACCAAGCAAAGGCTGAAGTCGCTGGAAACGGGAACGATTGTTGCCAAGTACAACACGGACAAGTTCGTGGGGAATCGCAGTGCCACGATCACGGTCACGTTTGAAAAGCCCTATTATGCCGAAGTTCAGCTCAAGGCATCGGGAGTGATACGCGGCGACGTGGTGATGGAGCCAGGCAAGTTGGATTTTGGCAGTGCCTCCAGTTTTTCCGAAGTGCGGAAGAGCTTGGTCGTTGACTACCGCGGTGGCCTCTCGAATTGGAAGATCGTTGACGTCACGAGTACCTTCCCGCACGTCCGCGTGTCGTTACAAGAAACCCAGCGACAACGAGGGCGGGTCATCTACACGGTAAACGTGCGACTCCTGCCGGAATTGACCGCGGGACGTCATCAAACCGAGCTGATGTTGGTGACCAACGATCCCAACAATCGCGAGATTCCCGTAACGATTTCCGCGCATGCGCTTGAGGCATTGCAAGTGATTCCCAGTCAGTTCGACCTTGGCGACCTAGCGCCCGGACAGCAAATCACCAAACACATTCTGGTGCGCTCGGCTGAGGATTGCCAGATTAGCTCTGCTACCGCAGACAATCCCAACGTGGTGCCGACCGTATCGGCGGGCACGAAAAGCATGCACAAAATCCCAGTCATCTTTACCGCCGGTTCCTCGGCAGGACCCATGACGGCAACCGTCACGATCAAGACGAGTCAAGGCGCTACACAATCGGTCGCCGTACGGGCGAATGTGACAGCCGGCTCGGAATAATGCGTGCAACTGACGCTACGAATGCGTGAACCGTTCCAAGCTTAGAAAGTCGATCGGCAGTTGGCTGCTTCCGTTAATCGTCAACTCGGCCAAAGCTTGGCCAATGATGGGTGCGAACTTGAACCCGTGCCCGCTGAAGCCTGCTGCGAAAAACACGTTATCATGTTGTGGATGCTGATCCACGATGAAATGACCATCAGGGCTGTAAGTGTAGAAACATGTCGCCGCACCGAGCAAGGAACTGCCTAACGCAGGCATGTGCCGCTCGCTAAAGCTCGGCAACCAACTCAAGTCGTTCGCTTGGACTTGCGGGGCAATTTGGTCGGGGTCAGTTTCCAGCCCCGGGGCATGCCAACCCAACTTGACGCCTAGCGGATTCTTCGCGAGGGGGAATCCGTAGTAAATGCCTTGGTATTGACCGGCGGGCTGCGGATCAATGGCCCAACCCGGCAGAGAACCAGCTTGGAATACGTTGGGGTTTTGTGGCCAGACCCAAGCCACCACTTGTCTTGTCACCTTCAACGACAATCCGCTACCTTGCAACAAGCGATTGGCCCAAGCCCCACCACACAACACCAGTCGGTTCGCGGTGTAGGTTTCGTATTCCGTGCGCACCGTCACCTGAGAGCCCTGGACGTGCCACGAGACGACTTTCGTCTGCCCCAACAGTATCGCACCGGCATCCAGTGCCCGTTGCGACATCGCAGCGACCGCGGCTTCGGAATTTAGATAGCCCGCGTGCGGTTCGTAGAATCCGACCCAATCGTCTTGGCACCGAAAGGCCGGGAACCGGGATTCGACCTCCGACTTGGAAAGCCACTCAAATGGGATGTCGTGCAGCGTTGCCGCGTGTCGTGAACCAGCGACCAATTCGCAATCAGGGCTGCCCAAATACAAAGCCCCGACTTGATGGAACAATTCGGTATTGGTTTCGGCTTCCAGTTCGCGCCATAAAGGATAAACGGCCTTCAATAACTCGACGTAATTCGGATGTTCGAAATAAGCTTGCCGAATCAATCGCGTGCCACCATGATGCGACCCTCGGGCATGGGGAATGTTGAATTGTTCTAATCCAAGGACGCGAACACCGCTTCTAGCTAACTGGTAACAGGTCGCGGAACCCATGCTACCTACTCCGACGACGAGCACATCAAAATGATGATTCATATAGCCTCGTTTCTTATGCGGTCTGCTGGCGTTGGTCGTGGATCGCTCCGCGCTCCAAATCAAGTTTGTAAGCTAGGACCGTTCGGCAGTGTCTCGCTCGTTCGTCGCGCGCCCCATTCCACGCGTGTCTCCACCGGTTCTTAGCCTCGACTTTTCGGTTTGGGGACACGACCGCCACCGCGTTTGCCTTTACTGTTGCGTGGTTCTGTCGAAGTCGCTAGTTCTTGCTTGCTAACTTGTTTCCCGACAAAGTCTTGTAATTGGCTGATACGATCCCGAATCACGGCCGCGCGTTCGAAATCCAATTCTTCGGAGGCCGCCAACATTTCATTTTCAAGTTCTTGAATATACTCTTGCGTGATCAAGACTTTCTCGTCGGCGCCTTTGATGGCTTCGTTGGCGGTGCGCCGGGCTTCTTTTTCGGCATCGATCCCAATTTGCAGACTCTTCTTGATGCTGGCCGGTGTAATTCCATGAAGTAGATTGTATTCCATTTGCAATTGACGACGTCGCCAGGTTTCGTCGATCGCAGCCCGCATGGCTTCGGTGACCTTGTCCGCATACAGAATGACTTTGGCATTCACATTGCGAGCCGCGCGGCCTATGGTCTGAATCAAGGATGTCTCGCTGCGCAAGAATCCCTGTTTGTCCGCGTCCATGATGGCGACGAGGCTCACTTCCGGCAAGTCGATTCCTTCGCGAAGCAGATTGACACCGACCAAGACATCGCAGGCCCCTTGGCGAACGCTCTTCAAGAGCTCGACTCGTTCGAAGGCGTCCAGTTCGCTGTGCAGCCATTGGCAGCGAAGGGACTGTTTGCTGAGGTAATCGGACAAGTCTTCTGCCAGTCGTTTTGTTAACGTCGTGACGATGACGCGTTCGCCGACCGCGATCCGCTGTTGAATTTCGGTCAGCAAATGGGCCACTTGCCCACGAGCGGGCACGACTTCGATTTCGGGGTCCAATAGTCCGGTCGGTCGAATGACTTGCTCGACAAACTCACCACCGGTTTTCTCCAATTCATAGTCGCCCGGCGTGGCCGAAACATAGATGACTTGCGAGATCCGTTGTTCCCATTCTTCAAATTTCAACGGTCGATTGTCCATGGCACTGGGCAAACGGAACCCATGCTCGACCAGGGTTTTCTTGCGACTTTGATCACCGGAATACATGGCCCGAATCTGCGGCGTTGTCACGTGAGACTCATCGATGAGCAATAAGAAGTCGCGCGGAAAAAAGTTATATAGTGTTTCGGGAGTTTCACCAGCTTGGCGACCAGCCAAATGGCGACTGTAGTTTTCAATGCCCGGGCAATGTCCCACTTCTTGCAGCATCTCGAGATCGAAGCGTGTGCGGGCGTTTAGTCGCTGAGCTTCCAGTAACTTCCCTTGCTCGCGGAGCTTTTCCAACTGTTGGTCCAGTTCCGTCTTGATTCGCGACACCGCATCCATGATCCGTTCTTCGTTGGTCACAAAGTGCTTGGCGGGATACACGAACAGTTCAGACTCTTGCGCCAAGGCCTCCCCGGAGACAGGATTGATGTAAGTAATCTGTTCGACTTCGTCGCCCCAAAACTCGATCCTGACCGCGAACTCCTCGTAGCCTGGCCAAACTTCGACCGAGTCGCCGCGGACTCGAAATTTAGACCGCGAAAAGTCGGCGTCGCTCCGTTCGTATTGGATATCAACCAAGCGCGCCAACATTTCATCCCGATCCATCATTTCGCCCCGACGCACCGCAACCATCATTTTGCGGTAGTCTTCAGGCGATCCCAAGCCATAGATGCTAGAGACGCTGGCGACGATCAACACGTCGGGGCGACTGACCAAACTACTGGTGGCCGCCAAACGCAAGCGATCGATTTCGTCATTGATCGAAGCGTCTTTCTCGATGTAGATATCCCGTTGCGGAATATAGGCTTCGGGTTGGTAGTAGTCGTAGTAACTTACGAAATAGTGGACCGCGTTGTACGGGAAGAACTCTTTAAACTCCGAATACAACTGCGCTGCCAAGGTCTTGTTGTGAGAAATCACTAAGGTTGGCTTCTGGATTTGCTGGACCACGTTGGCCATCGTGAACGTCTTGCCAGAACCGGTCACTCCCAACAGCACTTGATGTTTCTGGCCACTGCGGAGGCCTTGAACCAATTGTTCAATCGCGCGTGGTTGGTCGCCTGCCGGTTGGTACGGTGCTCGCAACTGAAATGGGCCGACCGTCCGTTGAAACGTCTTTTCGATCACTGGAGTTGTCTTTTCCGCCTACAAAAAGAAAGGGACGCCAACGAGCCACTCGTTGTGGACCAATGCCATCGACTTCGCCCAATTGTTCGATCGATTGAAAGCCGCCGATTTGATCGCGATAGGCCACAATCTTTGCGGCGGTTCCCCGCCCAACTCCAGGCAGGGTTTGCAGCTCGGCCGCCGTCAGCAAATTCAAGTCGCGCGGAACCGGCGCCGCGTGGTGAACGGACCCACGCCAAGACCAGTACCACCCGGAGTAGGATACACACACGAGCATTCCGACCGCAACCAACAGGAGCGAGCAGACTTCGTCCCGATATTTGACCCGCCATTCGTCCATGCCTTGACCCATTCCTGATCCTGCTCCGATCTCGCGGGGCTGCCCAGCCTTCCGAGTTGCCCAGCCTACCGAACTGCCCAGCCTTTCGAGTTGCGACGATCGCCGGTCCGCAGCGAGCCGATGATCCCGTGCTCGAACGACCTTGCCTGCTCGGCACGGCACCGCCATTCACGGCAACAACCTACAATTCTCCCCACGCACCCACAATTCTCCCCAATGACTCGTGCATTTGTTATGCTGTCGGGGCTTGGCTTGAACCGCGATTCAAGCGTGAATAGTGTAGCCCTGGGCGAGTGGCCCGTCTATCATCCGCTAGCGACGAGGAACCCGTGATCAATTTGCCGCAAGATTTTCTTCAATCGACTTGGTCTCCCACCCTGGAGGAAGCTGCGCTACCGCTGATTCGCATGGCGTTGCAAGAGGATTTGGGAGGGCAACGAGATTGGTCCACTTGGGTTTCTGTCCCAGAGCCTTTGGAGGCGAAAGCCAAAATCGTGTGTCGCGAGTCGGGTGTCGTCAGCGGTTTGAAACTGTTGCCAATGATTCAAGCCGAGTTGGCGGAATTAACAGTCAAGGGAGCTGGTGGAAGCGTCCCCGAAACAACTGGGAGATGGCGACTTTGCGCTTCGGACGGTGATCGTGTCGAGCGGGGAACAGTCGTGGCGCGTTGGGATGGCCCAGCCGCGCCTTTGCTGACCATGGAGCGAACCGTTCTGAATTTTCTCGGTCGGCTGTCAGGCATTTCAACTCAAACTCGGCATTTCGTCGACGCCGTTGTCGGCACGGGCACCGAAATCTACGACACACGAAAAACAACGCCCGGATGGCGACTGCTGGAGAAATACGCCGTCCGCTGCGGCGGCGGCCGAAATCATCGCTTGGGGTTGTATAGCGCCATCATGCTCAAAGACAATCACTTGGCCAGTCGGCTGGGCGGGACGAGCTCGCCCGGCAATCTTCGCGAGATCATCGCCAGTGCTCGCGCGAAAATGGCGCTCGCCAAATCGCAAGGGCTGGTCGATACCGATTTGATTTTTCAAGTGGAAGTAGATTCCTTGGCCCAATTGGCGGTGGTGCTTCACGAGGATGTCGACTTGATCTTGCTTGACAACATGACGTTGCATGAGTTGCGGCAAGCACTGACCATGCGCGAGTCCTCGAAAAAGCGAATTCCTCTAGAAGCCTCTGGTGGGATCAATCTAGCCAACGTCGCCCAAGTCGCGGGCACCGGCGTTGACCGAATCAGCGTCGGCAGTCTGACGCATTCGGTAACCACGTTGGATCTGGGCTTGGATTGGGGCGAGTGAACAGGTCCATGGAGTTCTCAATCCTCAGCATCGGTCGCTGGAAAGCCTCTCCCGAAAAATCGCTATTCGAATCTTACTCGCGACGCATGCCGTGGCAGATCCAATTGCTGGAGTTGGACAGTCGCGAGCGGGACGATGTCGAGAAACAAAAGCAAGAAGAAGCCCAGCGGCTGCGCGATGCGTGCAAACAATTGGGCGTGCGAAAGATCGTGGTCCTAGACGAACGTGGTCGAGACTGGACAAGTCGCGAGTTGGCCGTGAACATTCGCCGTTGGCAAGACGAACAAGCGATTCGTAAAGTAGCGGTCATCATCGGCGGTCACGCCGGTGTGGATGCTCAACTGCGCAGCGAGGCGGATGTCTGTTTGAGCCTGGGCAAAATGACTTGGCCGCACTTGCTGGTTCGAGCCTTAGTCGCGGAACAACTCTATCGCAGTTATTGCATCCTGAACAATCATCCCTACCACCGCGACTGAGCCTTGACCGGTGACTTGCGGACATCGGCCAAATCTGCGGCGGTCCATACGAGCCTGCTGGCAATCCAAGAAATGCGACGCCGCGCTGCCTCAGTCGCCTTTGACACAAACGGACATTGGACCGGTCATGCACCTGCCAACACTGCACGTCTCGCTGGCAGCTGAAATTGCGTGACGCTGCTTGGCGAACTCCGGCGATCGCCGCGAATCACGCTGGGGGCTAGGTGATCCTTTCGAGGCCGAGTTCAATCAGTCGGCGGCTGCCGACAACGAGGCCTTGCGACCAAAAGGTCTCACGCGAATCCATTCTTGTTGGAGGATTCGTTCCGTCATTGTTGATGGAAGACTGCTTTTGCCCGAATCGGGCCCTTTCCCGCGCATCGGCTTGAACGCCACGAGCGGCAAAACGCGAATCCTTTTTAGGGATTCTCCAACTCGATCAGGCCGGAAAGCGTGTTCTTTGGGCGTTAAGATGCTAAGATTGGGTCGGGTACAACAGGTGGTGCGAGTCGAAAAAAACAACAGGTCGGAACCAAATGAATGCGATTCACTCACCGCCTAGTAACGGTGAAGTTCTAAACGAAAGTGGGCAGCTCGCCAGTCGGAAGGAGCTGCGCTTTCCACATCCGACCGAACGTCCCCATGCGATCGTGGTTATTTTTGATGGTCGATGCCGATTTTGTACCGGTCAAGTTCGTTGGTTGCAGCGATTCGATTTCGCGCGATGTCTTAGCTTTATCTCGTTGCATGATCCGCATGTCAATCGATGGTGGCCAGCGCTGACTTATGAAATGCTCATGGAACAAATCTACGTGCTGCCACCCACTTCTCAACAGCCAGAGAACTTGTCTGCTCGAACACAGTGGCTCGGCGGAATTGTCGGGGTTCGCTTCATCGCTTGGCGTCTTTGGCTACTCTGGCCATTGGCCGTCCTCCTGAGCATTCCCGGAACGTTGCCGCTATGGCAAGGACTCTATCGCTGGATTGCCCAGCGCCGTTATCGCTGGGGCCGACTCGGACCAACTTGTGACCCGGACGGAACCTGCGATTTGCACTTTCGTGCCGAAGACAGTTCTGGATCAAAGTCTCTGTCTAATTAAAGTCTTACCGACTTACAATCGTGAAACCCCGTCGAAACTGACGGAGAAGCCTTGCGTTGGGAATATCCCGTACAGCACACGACCGAGATAGATATCGACGAAATCTGCAACTCGTTGGCCGGGATTCTTCGGCACCAAAATGATATCCGAGTGTCGCAGCCACAGATCGTCCGACGGATTCGGACGGTGTCCCCACAAGGCGCCCGAGAGATCGACTTTCGTGGCGATAAGTTGCCAATTCTTGTCTCTGCGCATGACAATGATGTGCCTCAAGTTGGCACCATTGCCCCAACCGTTTGCTTGGGCGATCGCTTGCATGACCGTGGTCGGGCCACTCAGGGCGATTTGCCCAGGCTGGCGAACTTCGCCCATCACGTAGACGAACCGTGGTGCTCGCGCGGTAAGGATCGCTGTGACCTCCAGACCATCGACCACTTCGGCATAGCGAGCATTGGCTTCGGCGCTCAATTCCGTCAGAGACAAACCAATGGCCGGTACCGAATTGATGACGGGCAACTGAATGGTCCCATCGGGAGCTACATTGACCGAGCGAGATTGGCCACCCAAACCTGCTGTTGCATCAACCGTCTTGATCAAGTCTTGCAATTTTGTTTCGGTGTTGACCGGCTTGATGAGGACCTCGGGATTGATCTTGAACCCGGCCACGTTTTGGGCTTTGTCGTTGATTTCGCTTTGCAGTTGTTGCACCGTTTTGTTGGCGGCCACCACACTGCCAATGCCGCGGACTTGAATGGTTCCATCCAATTGAATGGTTTGTTCGGTGTCGTTCAAGGCTTCGTACTGCTCAGAAGAGATCGCTACGACATCGCCGATTCCAAACCGATAAGCGTCGGGAGATAACGTTCGCTTGCGCCGAAAGACGAAATCGATTTGATCTCCAATCAAGACACGATACTCAGGAAGATGCGGCGTCCTGGGCGGCCCGATGTATTCGCCATACGCCAGAGATTCCCAAGGGATTGGCCGAGCATCACGCCAACGCGGTTCACGATTCGGATTCACTCGGCAGCCATCGACACCCGTAATCCACCGATCTGGCATGCCATGATCCACCGGCGCGCCTGCCATTCCCCAACCGCCTTCGCAGTCCTCGCAATTTTCTGGCGAGTGCTCCCAAGATTCTGTCTGGTAGTCGATCAGTCGAATACGCTGCATCGCAGAGCCTGTCTCAGCAATCGAGCCCTGGGACGATGAACCGACGCCGAAACCAAATGGGCGATTGCCGATACCGCGATCGCCGCGATCCATTGAGCCAGAACCGGCAAAAAACGGCGTCCCGCGCTGATCGGCAGTTCTTGGTTGAACCGACGCGGCCGACCCAAAACGGGCTGGAGCGCGCCCCACCGATTCTTGTCCGAAGACGCCTTCGCTTTGTCCAAGTATAGCCCCAATCAGCAGCCCGAAGCAAAGCCGCATTAGCAGGGTCCGATGGCGTGAACCATGACAGGCATTCGGCTGGGATTCTTCGAGTTTGCTTTTCATGGGATCGTGACTTTGCGAGTGATATATGACCATCGACCTCTGGCTACAAGAGCCGACAACTAACGGCCCGAGTTCACCTGCCCACCAAACCGAACGGGTGCGGCAGGACTTTGGCCGTTGGCCTCGGGCTGTTGCTCACTGAACTCCATATTGCCATCCATCGCTGCCGCGATCGAAGCGAACTCCGAGTTGCTAACCATTCGGACTGCCGAATCCGTCGAATTCCCATCACTCAAGTAGGCTACTTGCGCGGTTGCCAGTTCTGCCAATTCCACTTCGCCCAATTGGCGATGGACCTTGCTAAGGTTCTGCCAGGCTTCGATGAACTGCGGCTGGCGTCCCACCGCTTGCTGCAACAGTGACTTTGCCATCGTCCAATTTCGTTCCTTGGCTTGGATCACCGCTAATTCATTACAAGACTTGGCATGAGTTGGATCCGATAACCGCGCGCACTCGAACAACGTTCGAGCACAGTTCAAATCCAAGTTGTCCGTGCTGCGATTGTATTCGTACGTCGCCAAGTGTAGCTTGCCACAAGAATAGAGTAGCTCTGCCGCCAGTGGCTGAGACCCCAGCGCCGTCCCCAGCCGCTCTTTGGCATACAGCAAATAAGCCTGACGAGCTTGGGCATGGCTGTCCGTTTGGAAATGTCCATCTCGGATCAACGGCGTTTCGTGTTTTTGGACGAGCACAAGCAAGTTGGCTTGCTTCAGCTCACTGCTCGGCGCGAAATCACGTAACTCTTCCAGAGCCAGGAATCCTTCGCGCAAGGCTTGCAATCGATTTGCCCCAGGTTCGTGCTGATCGGCATGTTCCGCCAACAGAGTCAAACCACTAAAAAATTCCTGCCTGGCCAATTGAACCGCGTTCCGGCGAGCCAAACTGCCACCGTATTCCCAATGTTCAATCAATCGCTGCCGAACATGATCGCCCAGCGGCGGCAAGGCGGGAACTGACGGAGCTTGGCTCTCTCTTGGGCCCGACGAAGTATGACTAGGACTTCCTTCAACAACCGAAACAGGTTGCTCTTCTTGTTCCAGCGGTATTGGCATGATCGGAGCTGGATCCGTCGAAATTGGCAATTCCCGAGCCGCGGCTTGTTCTTGAACCGGCGGTACCGCGCTGGGAGTTGCGGCTTCGGATTCCATAAAGAATGGCTGACTAATCGTTGGCGAAACGGACGCGGTTGGCGTCGACGACTCGTTGGAAACGACCGGTTGAATTTGTCCGCTGGAAGCTCCGGGTTGGTGATAGGGATTCAAGATCACTCCCGAACGAGGCTCCGGAGACGTTGGCGCGGCGGTTCGGGCACGTTCCAATCCGACCCAATAATCGTTGACTCGTGTGCTTCCATATTGCGTGTTCGAAATAACACTTTCTTGAGCGTCAGGCAGATCGCTAACTTGTTCCGCACTTGCAACGATGTCGTTAGCCGGGGCCGAACTTGCGACCGCAATCGGGAGAGCCGGAGCGGCGATCTCCGTCGGCATCGGTTCAGCCGTTTCGTCATCAGTTCTGATGGTCGGTAGTTCGAGCGAGAGCGACTCGTCAAGCGACGGTACGGGCAACGGGATACTTGGGTCCAGCGGCAAGGCGGCAGCACCGGCAACGTTGGTACTCGCAGAATGGACTGGCAACTCAGGTTTCAATTCAGGTGGCAAGGCGGACTCCGCGACGATTGCCTCCTGTAACGCCTTGGCCCGAGCCGCTTCCGTCGACGCGGATCCATTGAGGTTTGACGGAGCTCGTGGCGAATCGAAGTAGACAAAGTAGATCGACGCACACACAACGATCATCGCTGCGGGAAAGGTTCCTCGTACGATCTTGGTCAACATGGTGATTACCCGGGGTCCCTTTCGGACGAAGGTCAACATACAAGGGAAACAGACCGAACAACGCGCCCCCGTCAATACGCAACGGCGCGCGAAGCGAGTCCACGTCGTCTCTATCGAGAGTTATCGGAGTCGAAATGGGTAAAGTTTGACGATTTTCCGGATTATGCAGGCACAGTTCCATGAAGCGGCCTGTCTCAATGGCCTAGAGAGGTTAAATTGGTGAAGAAGCGAGACCTGGATAGAATTTCCGTGAGCGCGTCGAGTGGTCACGGGCCGCAAGGAGTCTGTGCGTGGCCTTTATCCAGCACGAGTCAATCCCGCAACGCGACGATCAGCGATGCTTCACCCAGACCTCCCAGTCGCGTTTGATTTAATGTAGGTACTCCTGGTTGATTCACACAAACTCCGTTCTGCGAATTGCAATTTCCGAAGAGGCAGCGGCCCGGGAACTTGGGCTGGCCACTTCGATCTGGCGTGCCGCCGCGGTCGTGGGAGTCACGGACCGAATTCAGATTTTAAAGGGAACGGACGTTCAGGGTGTTCACGACTTGGATCTCATCGTTCACGGTCAACAAACGCCCGCGCAACTATCCTCCGCGATTTTTGCCGATTGGAGACGCCGTTTTCCGCTAGCGAGGCAAGTGATCGTGTGGGGGCCATGGTGTGAAGGCGGAATGCGGAATGGGTACTGGGAACCTGGGTCCGTATGCATCTCCCAACTGGTTTGGCCTTGGCGATTTCAGTGCTTTCTGAGGCAGTACTTCCACGGTTGGCCCACGTTATGGGATCTGCCTGCCACCAAGACCAACGCGGATCGGTTGGGCGCGTCCGCAATCGTCGCCAAGCACGGGATTGATTTCCAACCTCAACCCGACGAGACATTCTCCATGCGGGTGGAACTCGTGCCTTCGCCCGCGGGAGTGGGCGCGGCTTTGCCACAACTTTGCGAGTCGTTGGGGTGGACCTACCGTCCATGGCCTGACGTGTCAGAATTGCTTCGAATACCACCACCGGAGCGTGGGCCCATTTGGATCTGGGAACCTGAGGTTCCCGGCGCCGAGTTCGACGTTATCGTGAGCACTCGCGAGCGATTGGCCGGTCGCGGCGTCATCTTGCTCGGCTTTGCGGAGATACTCAGTTACGTTCGGTGCCATTCGACCGTTGCTCCGCTCCATTCCGCGCTGTCCGAACACGGCCGCACGATTCTCTTGCCGAAACCATTCTTGGTGGCCGAATTACAAGCGGCAGTTTGCGATCTGAGTTTCGAGGATGGCCGTGGCGCCAATCGCTTCTAGGCGTTCCATCACGTCGATGACCTTGGAACGCTTGACCATCACGCGTACCGCACACCACTCGGGGTCTTCCAGCGGGTTGATGGTGGGCGAATGAAATCCCGGCGCGATTTCGTGCGCTGCCGGAACCTTGCTTCGCTCGATATTGAACTCCACCAACGAGTATCCACGAGCAATCACGACGCCCTCCAAGCGGCGCGTGATTCGGTCGGCCAATTCGCTGGTCCCATTCTTACGATTGGCGATGAGCACGGTCTCATATTGTCCGATATCGGCCAGAACTCGCAGGCGATTTGCCGCCAAGGTGCTTCCAGTTTCAACTAGGTCGACGATGGCATCGGCAACACCCAACGAAACCATCACTTCAACGCTGCCCGACAAGCGAACGCAATTGACGGTACATCCCAAAGCTCGAAAATATTTCTGGGTTACTTGTGGAAAGCTGGTCGCAATCCGATGCCCCGACATTTCGGTCGGGTTCTGAATCGGACTGTCGTCCGGAACACAAATCGACAACCGGCACACACCTTCTCCGAGCGCCAGTTTCGTCTGGACATCAACGCCCGCTTCTTCGACCAAATCGCCACCGGTGATCCCCATGTCGATGGCGCCTTCGGCACACAACACCGGGATGTCATCTGTGCGCAGGAATGCAATTTCCAACGGAAGATCTTTGGCTTTCGCGAACAAGCTTCGATTGGTGCGCCGAAACTTGATCCCGGCATCGTTCAAAAGACGCTCGGAAAGTTCACTCAACCGGCCCTTGCTCGGTATACCCAACCGCAAATTCAACATGATCGCTGCTTTACTCCGATAACTTGATTCTTCCCAACACCTGGTTGGTCAACCTGATGGGTTGATCTGTCGCTTGGCTTTCTCGTCCAATCCGGACACACCTGCTCGGCGATCCAATTCGCGACGGACTTGATTCAAAGTGATTCCATGTTTGGCCAAGATAACCCACAAGTGATAGAGCAGGTCGGCCGCTTCGTGAACCAGATGACCTGCCGTGCCCGGCTCTTTGCTGCCCGTTGCCGAATCAGGATGGTCTTGGCCATTCTCTCGCCCGACGAGTCCATCGGACCGGCCCGCTTCTAGCGTGCCTTCCTGGCCCCGTCGCGATTCCAATCGGGTTGCCGCATCGACCACCTCGGCGGCTTCTTCGCAGATCTTGGCACCGATGGCCGCCACTCCCCCCGCCAGTAACTTCTGGGTGTAAGAACGATCGGCGGGGCCGTCCCGTCGCTCGATGATGGTTCGCATCAAGCGATCGAAAGCGTCTTCGGTCGGCGTTTTTGGGGGAGGCTCGGTAAGGGTAGACACGCGGGCAAATTCTCAGGTTGATCAAGGTCTTGTCGTTGTAGTGCGGACCAAACTCCGAACTTCCGCGTCCATCCTAGGTGACACATCAAGAACTGGCAACGGTCCCCTCCGGTTCCTAAATGGCCCCAGTGAATTAAGCTATGGCCACCGACAGGAGCCTTTGCTTGCAGGCTTCGCGTTTCCTCCACATTTCCCGGCCAATTGCTCACCATGAGTCACGAATCGCGAACCCAACCCATTGAAATGATCCGCCAATGTTGGTTCCTTACGGGAGCAACCGCCAGCGGCAAGTCGGAATTGAGCCTGGCGTTGGCCAAGCGACTGGACGCAGAAATCATCTCGCTGGATTCGATGGCCATCTACCGAGAAATGGACCTGGGGACTGCCAAGCCGACGCCAGCGGCTCGTCAGGCCATTCCGCATCATTTGATCGATATTTTGGACCCCACCGAGACCTTCAGTGTCTCCCAATACCGCGAGGCGGCCCTCGCGACGATTCACGATCTGCGCCGCCGCGACCGCGGAGTCTTGTTTGTGGGTGGGACGGCACTTTATTTACAAGCGTTGCTAAAAGGAATCTTTGACGGCCCGCCGGCGGACTGGGCGTTTCGGCAAGCCATCGAAGAAGAAGTCCAGCAAGTTGGTTTGGAACGACTGCACGAGCGATTGAAAATGGTCGATCCGTTGTCGGCGGACAAACTGCATCCCAACGATGCGAAACGCATCATTCGGGCCCTCGAAGTATTGCACTTGACGGGCAAGCCCATCAGTCATCAACAGCGAGAATTTGACTCCAGCTTGAAGCCGGAACAATGCCGCGTGTTCTGGCTGCACCGCCCAAGGCCCGAATTGCATCAACGTATCGAACATCGCGTCGACGCCATGTTTCGGGCTGGCCTCATCGCTGAAGTTGCCGATTTGATGAAGCGTTACGGCCAATTGAGTCACACGGCCACCCAAGCGGTCGGCTACAAAGAAGTGATTGCTCACTTGAATGGCGAGTTCTCCGAAATCGAGACGATCGAACAGGTAAAGATCCGCACGCGCCGATTCGCGCGTGCCCAAGAGACTTGGTTTCGCAATATGAACGAAAGCCGCCAACTGGAGATTACCGGCGAAGTCGAATGCGAGTCCTTGGCGGAATCCATCATCGCCGCCGGAGAAACACTAGACGCTTACAACCACTAATTCAGACCGCTGCAGCGAACCCGGGCGGCGAACCCATGCAACGGTGCCGAACACGCAGTCTATTCGCTCAACTCGGCAATGGCATCAGCAGCAATGTTTTGTTTCTTGATCGCATTCTTCATACTGGCGACAAAGTCGAACTTGTAATTCGCTACTTGCTGTTCGGTCAGGCCCAAGGCTTGAGATGTTTTTTTATTGGACCAGCCGCGAACGATTAAAAGTTCGATGCACTTGAGTTTGATCCAATTTTTCTTGTCGATCCAACGGGCCACGTGATCGGCCAACGCTTCTGCGACCACGCGTTCTTCGATCTTCTTTTGTTCGCCGCTCCGCGCCAAACTGCTGGCCACTCTTGCGCTACCCGGCAGTTCCCAATCGCCGCTGCTGTTGTCGCCGGTTGAAAGCGGGATGGTCGGGCGTCGGCCCTCGCGGCGCAAATGATCCGTTACCTTGTAGCTGCAGATTGAAAATAGATAGCCTTCCAGTGGCCGTTCCCCATCGTAATTCGGTAAACTGCTCAAGAAGCCGATAAAGGCCTCTTGGACGATGTCTTCGGCAACGGATCGGTTCGAGAGTCTGCTTTCCACAAAGGCCGTCAAGCGACCTTGGTAGCGATCCAACAAGTCGGCCCATGCGGCATTATTTCCCGCCCGGATTTCTGCGACCAAGCGCTGGTCCGCAGCTTGTTTACGAGCCCAATCAGAATCTTCCAGGTCCGTCATTTGTTTCGCTTACAACAATGGTCCGTCCATCCAAGCTTTCCACAAATCATTGTTCCACGCCCAAACCGCGCCGACAAGTAACCCTCCAGGAATCAGCAACAACCCGGACCACCACAGGCGCCCCGCATACCTTCCATGGGTCAAGCGGTTGACTCGCATCAAGGAGACGGTGGTCAACATCGCCAGGAGAACTGCGGAAACGAAAATACTGAAACGAATCGCTCGGACGGCCCGGACTCGACTCGCATGTGGCTCCAAATTGGCCGGCCCGACGACTCGCTCACTCAAAGAGGACGACGGACTCGGAGCTTCCGTTTCGGATTTCGCTTCGGGCTGCGCTTCGGTTTTCGTTGCCTCGGTTGATTCGTCTTCAGAGGCTGTGCCGTTTTCCGCAACTTCTCCTAACTCGGCAGTTTCTTGCTCGCCGTTCGAGCCAGTTACCGATTCGGTATCTTGGCTGAAGCCAACTCCCACGGTGGAGAAAGCGAAAATGAGAACGCACCAAAAGATTCGTCGCTGCCCAGCGAGCCACGTTGCAGTTGTCATCGGCTCTGAATCACCTTCCAACATCAAATCGTCCGCACCGCCAAGTCACGCAACTCACGACGTTGGCGGTCGGTAAAACAAGGTGCCGCCCATTGAGCGGCTGCCGACAGACCGAGTCCCAAAAACAAGGCCACGATCCAATCGAAGTTCAATAGACAACCCAGCAAACAGCACAGCACGCCCACACGCAGCCAAGATCGCCAGCGAAATTGTTTTGCCCGCAACGGATTCATTTGTCGGGACCAACCACCCAACATGATCACGGCTACGAAGAAGACCACAAAGGCAGTCAACTTGGGCGTGTGATTTTCGAACAGCAAATCGCCGACCGCACCTTGATCAAAAACGTTGCGATGCATCAAAACCGGACTAAAGTCGATATCTAACCCTTGAGCAGAACCCCACGCGAACCCGGCAATGCCAATCGCGACAGGCACCATCGTCCAACGTCGCCAACCGATTTGACGATCCGTGGCAGTCCATAACTTGGAGACGGACAACAGCACCCAAACAGAACCAAAGCAACAGACCCACATCCAGACCATGATGGCCAGTAAATCTTCTCGTGTGCTCGGGACAATCGTGTTCGAGTCGCCTACCCAATAGTAGTAACCGGCGACAGCAAACAACGCGGAAATACCAGCCGAAATCAACATCCCGCTCAACATGCTGGACAATTGGTCCGCACCGGAAATCTGTTGGACGTAGGCCACGGTGGCCGTTTGGATGCGGGGATCGGTCGACATGCGTTGGCGTTCGGCGACCGTCAGTGGAGCCTCGCTGCGAGTCGGATATTGAGCCAACGCCGCGGCGTGTTTCGCTGCATAGTCGGGCTCCTGCAGTGTGTCCGCCGACGAACTTGGTGTCGTTGAGCCCGAAGCTTCTCGCGGTGAAGCCGTTGGTTCGGTAAACACCATTTCGGCTTCGACCACGTCGTGAAACTGCACGTCGCCAAAGACGATGTCGGCGGAAGAACGCGAGAATCGGTCCTGCAACGAACTTGCCAACTGCTGAGGCGGTCGTGAATTCGAGTTGAAATTTGAGGCGGGAATGGCGGCCACTGAAACAGGGAGGGCGGCGGTTCCACTGCTCGCGACTGGAGCGGGTGGCTGATTGAAACGATGGCGACCCAACATCGGCGTGATGCGGGGCGGAGTCCCGCTGCTCGGGTCGCTGGTCGAGCGGGCATTTTCGTGCGCAACTGCGGAAGGCGACGCCTGGCTTGGACTCACCGGAACCATCGGCGCGTTGGGCGGGGTTGGTTCCGCAGACACAATCAAAGACGCTGGCCCCGTTGCTGCAACGACCGCTCGCTCGTTCTCGGAAGTGGCTTGTGCCGGCGGCGGTGCAGGCTCGACGGACTCGACCTTCGCGGCTGTTCCGATAATGCCAGGATGGGAAGCGGTGTCTTCGAGTTTTTGTCGGTAAGCGCGTTTCAGTGAGGCCGGCCAATAACTATCGGGTAGGTCGGCCAACATCTCGATCACACTACGATAGCGCTGTTCCGGGTCTTTCGCCAAAGCCTTCAAGACCACGCCGGCAAACGGAGCCGAAAGATGCGAGACATCCGGCGTTGCCGTCAAGTGCTTCATGATGATCTCTTGCGACGATTCTCCGTCAAACGGCAAGCGACCAGTCATCAGTTCGTGCAACATGATTCCCAGCGAATAGATGTCGATCTCTCGACCATAAACGCCGCGTCCAATCTCGGGAGCCATGTAATGCACGGTGCCGACACTTTCAGTGTGGCCACTGCGACGTGAACAGGAAATGAACTTGCTCAGACCATAGTCACCAATCTTGACCAAGTCCGCTTCCAAGTCATGGAAAATGTTGCCAGGCTTGAGGTCGCGATGCACAATTCCGTTTTGATGCAAGTAATGGACACCCGCCGCAATCCCGCTGAACCACCACGCGACTTCATCGGTCTTGAGGCCGGTTGGTCGCTCGGTGATTACATCTTTAAGGCTGGCACCAGAGACGTACTCCATCACAACCCAGCTTTCGCCATGGTCGTCGATTTGAATATCCCATAAGTCGATCAGGTTGGGATGCTTGAGATTGAGGCACTGCCGTACCCCGCGCAGTTCCACTTCGAGGTTGCGGGCGATTCGCTTGAGCGCCACTTCTTTTCCCGAATCGCTGACGGCAAAATAAACTTCGCCGAAGCCTCCAATACCGAGGCCCCGTTTGATCGTGAAACCCGCCAACGGGGTCGCGCCACTAGGGAAGGTAAACCGCATTCGGCGTGTTCGCTCGGGGATATCTACAGGTTCTTGTGGCAAGGTTTTAGGGCCCCTGGGAGGATCCAGATAGCTCGGGTTCCGACCCGCGATGGCTGCGGCGGCCGCCCAACCGCGGCCGACCTGGACCGCGGAATTTGCCGCCAACAACGGTTCGCGTCTTTTGTTAAGCGTAGTCTCTGGGGGAACCATCTGTCTACAATCCAGCCTCGCTGGTACCTAGATTCACGGAATTCCAGCTTAGTTCGCCAGCGCGATCCGAATCTTGGCTAAATTTTAGGCCACCCAGTTCCCTCGAACAAACTGGTTCGATTGACCTTTACCCCTGGAACCGTATCATCGATTCCACAAAAAACGCCACCGGTACCTTGAATGTCAGGAGCCTCCCCCTTGAAAGCTGCCTTTTTTACCCAAACTGGTGCCCCGGATGTCATCCAATTCGGTGAACTGCCAGAACCCAAGCTGCGTCCGGGTGCGGTACGGATCGCCACACGCGCCGTCGCGGTCAATCCGATTGATACCTACATTCGCAATGGCGCGAATTATTGGCCACTACCCAACCCCTATATTCCGGGCAGTGACTTGGCAGGGGTGGTGCTGGAAACGGCCCCCGATGTCGAGGGCCTGCAACCAGGAATGCACGTGTGGTGCACCAACCAAGGCTTGCAAGGTCGGCAAGGCACCTTCGCAGAGCAAGCCGTCGTCGACGCTCCGTGGGTTTATCCGATGACGGCACAAGTTCCATTTCACGAAGCGGCAGCCGTCGCTTTGGTGGGTGTGACCGCCCATCTCGGTTTGTTTCGCGAGGCCAAACTGCAAGCCGGCGAGTCGATCTTTGTGATGGGTGGTGCCGGTGGCGTGGGCTCGATGGTGATTCAAATGGCAAAGATCGCCGGTGCACGTGTATTGACGTGCGCCGGGTCCGACTCCAAAGTCCAACATTGCCGCGAGTTAGGGGCGGACGTGGTGTTCAATTACCAATCGACCGATTTACAGTCGGCGATACTCGCGGCCACCGACGGACGCGGGGTTGACGTTTTCTGGGAAACACGTCGCGAACCGAATTTCGATTTTTCGGTGGCCGTGATGGCGCCCAGAGCAAGAATGATTCTCATGGCCGGACGCGATGCGCGCCCGGTGTTTCCCGTGGGGCCGTTTTATGTCAAAGGCTGCCAACTGCGCGGCTTTGTGATGTTCGCAGCGACTGCGGACGAAATGATGGTCTGCGGACGCGACATTAGCCAATGGCTGGACGCGGGAGTATTACGCGGTTTGATTGGAAAACGGTTGCCATTGAGTCAAACACGACTGGCCCATGAACTCCAAGAATCTGCCACGGTCCACCGCACCGCCGAACTCATGGGCAAGATCGTGCTGGAAGTTGGCTGAAATTCGCTCGACACCAGCCAACGATCATTCAATCACGGCTTGATCCCCAGTTCGTCAGAATCGAATAACACCACCAACCGAATACGGCAATAAGCTATGGCTGGGGTCCATTTCCCACTTCACTCATTCCATGGCCCTTCCCAGCAACCTTGTCGGCAGTGTCGTTCATCGCTACTTGGGAAAGGAGTGTTGGCAAAGGAATTCGGGCAGAAGAATGAAAACCAAAAACATACGGCTCGGGCGAGAGCCATTATCGACGGCCTCGCGGACAACCATCATGTCGTTTTTTCATCTTTTACCCGACATCTTTTACCATTAGCCATGCGGGCAGAGGAATGGTAAAAGATTGCAAGTAAAAATTCGTTCAATAAGGCTCTAGCAATTACCGCAAATATCGCGCGGCATTCCTTTGCCCTCATTCCTTTGCCATTCCAACCAGCAGCGTCGGTAGTGCCGATCTTGTCTACGTGAAAAAAGTGTGGGCAAAGGAATTCGGGCAGAGGAATGAAAACCAAAAACGTACAGCTCGGGCGAGAGCCATTATCGACGGCCTCGCGGATAACCATCATGTCGGTCTTTCATCTTTTACCCAGCATCTTTTACCATCAGACAATGAGGCAGATGAATGGTAAAAGATTGCAAGTAAAAATTCGTTCAATAAGGCTCCAGCAATTGCCGCAAATCTCGCGCGGCATTCCTTTGCCCCCCATTCCTTTGCCATTCCAGCCCGTAGCGTCGGTAGTGCCGATCTTGTCTACGTGAAAAAAAGTGTGGGCAAAGGAATTCGGGCAGAGGAATGAAAACCAAAAACATACAGCTCGGGCGAGAGCCATTATCGACGGCCTCGCGGATAACCATCATGTCGGTCTTTCATCTTTTACCCCGCATCTTTTGCCATCAGCCAGTGAAGCAGATGAATGGCAAAAGATTGCAAGTAAAAATTCGTTCAATACGGCTCTAGCAATTCCCGCAAATCTCGCGCGGCATTCCTTTGCCCCCATTCCTTTGCCCCCATTCCTTTGCCATTCTTTTCAGCAGCGTCGGTAGTGCCGATTATGTTTACGTGAAAAAAGTGTGGGCAAAGGAATTCGGGCAGAGGAATGAAGACCAAAAAACATCGCTCGGGCGAGAGCCATTATCTACTGCCTCGCGGATAACCATCATGTCGGTCTTTCATCTTTTACCCCGCATCTTTTACCATCAGCCATGCGGGCAGATGAATGGTAAAAGATTGCAAGTAAAAATTCGTTCAATACGGATTCACGACTTTCCGCAAATCTCGCGCGGCATTCCTTTGCCCCCATTCCTTTGCCCCCCATTCCTTTGCCATTCCAGCCCGCAGCGTCGGTAGTGCCGATCATGTCTACGTGAAAAAAGTGTTGGCAGAGAAATAAAGACTGAAAACAATACGTCGAGTGATCAAAACCAACCACCGAATTGGGCCAACAACATGCCAATGACGAACAGGATAATGATCAGCGTGCCCCAGGTCGTCGTCGCGACGTTTCTCGGACGTGGCGATTTGCGGCCAAACTCGCGCTGGACAAAATCATCGTAATCAAAATCGTCTTCGTCGTCCTCTGAATGATCCGGAGCGGCCCAACCAGACTCTTCGCTGGCCCCACAGGCACGACAAAAATGTCGCGCCATCAGACGCTCGCCACAGTTTGAGCAATACAGGTTTAGTGGGCGCGGCTTTGCGTTCCAATCCAGCAGTCCTCGGATGACCGACCATACTTTCTTGAACACTTCAATCACCTCGAGTTCGTCGCTGGGAGCGGATGAACCCAGGCTGCTGAACCTGAGCCGTATATTTCACGTTTCCAGACTGGGACTCGTTGCTTGACCTGCTCAATCAAGAATTCATTAGCGGCATAAGCTGCCGCACGATGGCGACTGGTGACTCCGATCAGTATCGCGATCTCGCCTGCTTTCAAGCGACCGAGACGATGGTGTAGTACCAAACGCAGCAAAGGCCAACGCTGACGGGCGTCTGCCAGCAACTTCTGTATGGATTGGATCGCCATGGCGGGGTAGCACTCGTAAATCAACTCGGGAGTATGGACGACCCGTTTGCCGCCACGTTCGACTTGCGGGGATTGATCGGAATAGCCCGTATTCTGCGGATCGGTGTACTCGCGAACGCGGCCAAGGAACAGCACCGTCGCGCCACTCTCCTTCGACTCACTGGCTAAGTAATCGTGGGCCGCCGAGATATCGATCGGTCGCGAGTCAATATTGACCCAATCATCACTCGCAGGCTGCATGCAACTCTTCCTTGTACTTTTGTCAATCTTCGAAATCGCGCTCAGGGACGACTTCTAACATTCCACGTTCTTTACTCAATGAACTTCACACAATGGATTGGCGGAAGATGAGTTGAAACATTTTGCCAACGATTTCCCTGATCCTCCGAAACCCACAACGAACCCGTCGTGGACCCGAACGTCAACCACTCGCCGGTCGAATCGACTGCCAACCCGTGTCGATACGTCAAATCGTACGCATGTCCTTGGGGCAATCCTTCGGTTAGCGTTTCAAATGAGACTCCCCCGTTTCGCGTGCGTGCCACCACGACTCGGCCATCGACCGGATATCGCTTCTCATCCTTCACTGCCGGAACGGTCCACGCCGTTTCAGCATCGTGCGGATGCACCGCAATCGCAAACCCGAACACGGACGGTTGGACGGTCGTGATTTCCTGCCACGATGTTGCCTGATCGACCGAGCGAAAGACGCCATTATGATGTTGGATCCACAGTCGATCTGGGTTGGCCGCGCATTGCACCATGGCATGCGCGTCTTGCACCAACGGATTGTAGGCTTGGTCGGGCGGCATGTATTCGGCCCGCAATCCGTGACTGGCGACGCACCACGATTGGCCGCCATCCCGAGTTTGCCAAACACCGCCGGTCGAGATGGCCACGGTGATGCATTGGCTGTCTCGAGGGTCCACACAGATCGAGTGTAAACCAGGAAAGTCGTAACCACCGCCAGTCCACTTCGCCTCGCGTTGTCGGTCCAAGAGGGGGCGATTCAGTTCCCAAGACTCGCCGCAATCACTGCTGCGAAACAAACCACCTGGGATAGTTCCCAGCCAAATGACGCCGGGCTCGTCGCGGCCCCCAGCTTCGAATGCCCAAATAAGCTGGACCGACCAAGGAATCGCCGTCTTGCGAAAATCATCAATCATGGGAGGTGATTCGACGATATCTTGCGGGTAGGCCGGGGTTGCGATTTCTCGCCACGTTGCTCCGCCGTCCTCGCTTCGTTGGAGTTTGACTCCAAAATGTCCGTGATGGATGGAAGCGTAGATCGCCCCGGTGCGTGGATCATACCCAACGAGTGAAAGGTTGTCACCTAAAAAGGCCGCGTCGGCAACCTTCCACCGGTCAGACTCCCGAACGACGGTAAACAAGCCCTTGCGAGTTGCAACAAGAATCCGACGGTCCATTGTTTTTATCCTCCGGACAAAGCTTGCATGACATAGATCTCGGTGTTGTCATCAACCGCGTCCGACAAATGAATGCGATCCAACACCGGTTCGCCGTTATGGAAGATTACCATATGCTTCCGCAACGCATTTGCTTCATCCAACACATAGCCGCGCGCCTGCGGATTCAACGCAAAGACCGCCTCCAACACTTCGCGCACGGTCTGTCCAGGAACCGTTACCGGTGGCAGCGAAACATGTCGTTGCAGATTCGCGGTGAATACGACTCGGGCCATACCGAACTTCCTTCACAAGGAAATCGCGATCCATAGTGCCGGCGAATGGCAAGTCACCAACTCCCAGCCCATTCAAAACATGCGCCGCCCAACTCCATCTTAATCGAACAAGAAGGCCATCGCGACGGCAGGCTCGACGCACAAGAAACATCGATCACAACACAGGGTCGCCATGGTTTTCTTAACGAATTCGAGCTCAAATTCGCGGAAATTTAGTTCCGACCGACAGTCAACACCGTCATCCAATCATGCTCGCCAATGTTGTCTGGCGAGTCGATCACCAAGAGAACCCGATCACCGTCCTGTAATTGCCAATGTGTTTTGGCTCGCTCGGCGATGAACGCCTTGATTTTTGGCAGCCCGTCGATTTGTTCCGGAGCTGCATAGTACGGGATGATCCCCCAATACAAAGCCAGGCCTCGTACCACATGGCGATGTCCGGACAACGCGATTGTTGGAATGAAATCGCGAGCCTGACTCTTGTACCTCGCCGCCGAAATCGAGTCGGCCACGATCACGACTGCTTTGGCGCTCAGCTGCTTGGCGATTCGCCCGGCACCTTGGACCATGGCTCGCGTGATATTGGTGGTCGGCTCAATTGCCGGGTAGCGTGAATCCTCGCGATCCAAGTAGGCTTGTTCGGTTTCGATCATGATGCGGTTCATCATTAGTACGGCATCGGTCGGATAGTTTCCGATGGCCGTTTCACCACTTAGCATGCAGGCGTCGGTTCCATCCAAAATCGCGTTGGCCACATCGCTGACCTCGGCCCGTGTTGGACGTCGGTTCGTATGCATGCTCTCCAGCATTTGAGTCGCCACAATGACCGGCTTTCCGAATTTGCGACACGCAGCAACGATTCGCTTTTGTTGGATCGGAGTTTGTTGAACTTCAATTTCAACTCCCAAGTCGCCGCGTGCCACCATCACGCCGTCCGTCGCTTTAACGATCTCGTCCAAACAGTCCAACGCCTCGCGCTTCTCGATTTTCGCGACGACTTGCGAGTGGCCGCCCGCTGCATGAATCAAGTCTTTCAATTGCAGGATCTCTTCCGGTCGCCGTACAAAACTTAGGCTCAAGTATTCGACGCCCAGACTCACGGCCCATCGCGCGTTATCCAAGTCCACAGCATCCAACGCGGGGGCGCTGAAATTGGCGCCTGGAACGTTGACGCCCTGCCGACCTCGCAATACTCCGCCATCGATCACGCGACACTCGACACGGTCAGACGATTTGCTCTCCACTTGCAAGCGGATCAATCCGTCTGAAAGGAGAATCTGTTGATGTACTTCCAACTCGTCCACTAGTGGCTCGTAGGTACAAGTGAGTTCGTGGCTGCTGTTCGCGACGTTGCCTCTCACGAAGGCGACATGATCGCCAGTAGCCAAATTCAAGTTATCACCAAATAGATCGCCGAGACGAATCTTTGGCCCCGCCAGATCAACAAGAATTCCCACGTCGATCGCGGTTTGATCCCGCGCCGAGGAGATCGCATCAAACATGGCCTGGTGACGACTGCGATCTCCGTGCGCCATGTTCATCCGAAATACGTCCACCCCGAGCTGGATCAAGTTACTCAGCTGCGCAACCGACTCGCACGCCGGCCCCACAGTTGCGACGATTTTTGTTCGAGCAGCATGCAACATCGTGTGCCTCAGTTTTGTTTAGAATCCCGCGGACTAAAATGGGGAACGGTGGTCGCAGCTCGGACAATCGAGCAAAGACACCCACAATACCGTCGCCGCGACGCCGCCAGACTAACGAATCGCCCGCGGCTTGAACACCCGAGTGACCTGGCGCGGAGGGTGGTCGTTGGCATTCGGAGGATGGTCGCCAGGCGCTCGATGGTTGGTTATGATAGGAAAGCTTGTTGCGGCGTTGGCGGCTCGGTAGGGGCTAGATTCCGCCACTATGATTGTTGATGTCCTGCCTTCCCCACCTAGGATCAAGTCGATGCGAACGCGGTCTGCGATTGTTTCTTCATTTCTCAATGTTGGCCAGATCACCCGCACCTGGATGGTGATTGGGGCGACGCTTATTTGGTGCATCAACTGGATAGGCAATGGCTCGCTACGTGCGGACGATGGAGCGATCGCCGACGGCTCGGATAAACAACCGAACATCAAGACTTTGCCAGGCTTTGAGGTCGAGTTGGTGTATTCGGTTCCCAAATCGGAAGGATCCTGGGTCAGTTTGGCGGTTGAAAAACCTGGGCGACTCGTGGCCAGCGATCAGTATGGGCGATTGTATCGCATCACGCCTGGGGATACCGCGGCGGACACCAAAGTTGAACCGCTGCTCGCCAAGATTGGGCGGGCTCAAGGCTTGCTGTACGCTTTCGACAGCTTGTATGTGATGGCTCATGCGGGCGACGATCAACCGGCGGGGCTATATCGACTACGAGACACGGACGCCGATGATCAATACGATAAAGTCGAGTTGATCCTGCCGTTGGACGGTGGTGGCGAGCACGGGCCTCATGCGATCGTCAGGAGTCCCGATGGCCAATCGTTATACATATGTGCGGGCAATCATACGAAGCCACCGGCGTTTCAAACCACGGCCCTGCCAGCAACGTGGGAAGAAGATCAAGTCATTCCTCGACAATGGGATGCTGGCGGACATGCAGTGGGAATCATGGCACCAGGCGGATGGATCGCAAAAGTCGATCCGGAAGGCAAGAGTGTTCGATTGGTTGCCGCTGGATTCCGCAACGAATACGACATTGCGTTCAGTGCACAAGGCGAACTATTCACCTACGATGCCGACATGGAGTGGGATGTGGGTGCGCCTTGGTATCGACCGACACGGGTCAACCACGTGGTGAGTGGCGCGGAGTTTGGTTGGCGAAGCGGAACTGGCAAGTGGCCCGCGTACTATCCCGATTCTTTAGGCAGCGTTATCGATATCGGTCCTGGCTCGCCAACTGGGGTAACCTTTGGCACTGGCGCCAAATACCCAGCCAAGTATCAAAACGCGATGTACATTGCAGACTGGAGCTACGGCATCATTTACGCATTGCATCTAAAGCCCAGCGGCGCCTCATACACGGCGGAATCCGAGTTATTCTGCAGCGCCCCGGCCATGCAAGTTGCGGACATGGTGATCAATCCCAGCGACCGTTTGTTGTACTACGTGGTCGGTGGCCGACGGACCCAAAGTTCCTTGTATCGCGTTCATTATCGGGGCACTGAGTCGGTCGAATTCGCACGGCCTGCCCCACGAACACGCGAGCAAGAAGAGCGGCTCCTTTTGGAAAATCTGTGGCATTCCAATATGGGTGAGTTCGCCGTAGATTCCATTTGGAAGTACTTGGCGAACCCCGATCGCCATCTGCGATACGCGGCCCGCATTGCCCTCGAACATCAGCCCACCGAAACTTGGAAGCCACGACTGTCTCAAACTCAAGACACCCAGACAACATTGGAGATGTGCTTGGCCGCAGTCCGTTGTCGTGTCCCGGATTGTAAACCAATCGTCATGGGCCAATTATCGGCGCTGAATTGGGACGAGCTGTCCGTCGAACAACGTCTGCACTTATTGCGAGTTTATGGCTTGGCCAGCGTTCGCTTGTCGGACTTTTCGGCCGAGGATTGGCAGACCGTGATTGCCCATGTGGGTCAGCGATTTCCGAACGGGCATGTTCACACAGACCTGGAATTGGCACGTTTGTTGACGGCCGCCAAACACCCCGCCGCCACTGCGACCATGGTCCAGCTCCTGCGCGCGGCTCCGTCTCAAGAGGAGCAGATCCACTATGCTTATTGCTTGGCCTATGCCACGACGGGCTGGGCTCCTGAATTGCGTGAAGACTATTTCCGTTGGTTTGTCGATTCGGCCAACCTGCGCGGCGGCCATTCGTTTGGCGGCTTCTTGGCCAACATCCGCAAACAAGCGGTCGAGTCGTTGGATTGGAATGCCATGGACGCCCAGGCGACCAAGTCGTTGGAAGCAGTGCTAGAACTCAAGCCTACCGAGACCAACCCCATCGCTGAACTTGAGGCTCGACCGGTTGTAAAGAAATGGAGCATGGCAGACTTGATCAGCAAGGTGGACGCCCCGTTGACCGGACGCGATTTCGAAAATGGCAAGAAAATGTTTGCCGTGACTCAATGTTTCAAATGCCATCGCTTCGATGGGACCGGCGGTATCGTCGGGCCGGATTTGTCAGCCGTCCGGCGCCGGTTCAGCAAACACGATCTGCTTGAATCGTTGCTGGAACCCAGCAAAGTCGTCTCCGATCAGTATCAAGCAACCATGTTTCAATTGGCGGACGGCAGAACCGTTACCGGTCGAGTTGTTAATTTGAACGGCGACCAATACATGGTTCAAGAAGACATGCTCAACCCAGGTCGGCTAACAACGATCAAGGTGGAGGAGATCGAAGAGATGAAAGCCAGCGAAATCTCCATGATGCCTTCTGGGCTCTTGGATACGCTGACCGAGGACGACATTTTGGACTTGATCGCTTACTTAAGAAGTGGAGGCGATCGCACGTTCAGTGAAGTCGCGCCTCGCTAGACGAGTCGGCACCAGACGCTGCAGCGCCTGATGCCGTCGAAGAGGAGTAGCTGTGGAGGACACGGACGGATACGAGGATTGTTGGGAGCGCCAACCGCCATCGAATCAAGTCGTGAATTCTTTAGAGAATCCCACCGTGGACGCGCATCGCTCGGGAGTGGTCCGGTTGGTCCAGGAACCAGAACCGACGCCATTCATCGCGCATCGCGCGTTGGTTTTCGGAGGTGATGATCAGCTCTTCCGTTCGTTCGACGGGGTCTGCCGAGTACATCGGAATGAAGCATCCAGTGTTCGTGCTGATTGCAATCGCCAATAGCGCTGCGACGATGATACGTTTCACCTTGGTTTTCCTCCTGATACTCAACTACCATGTAGGCGCGGGGACTATGAAGTGACCTTGCCACCAATACCATCGACAGAACCAGACCAGAAAGTTTAACCCGTACAATAGTTTTTGTCGGCAAACTTTAACACACCCGCTCCTTCCCGAGGATTTCGATATGAAATGGCCCAACTTGTCCAAGTTTCGCTCCGAAACCGAACGAGGTGGTTCGCGGTCGCAACCGGTGCTAGCAGCCTATCTGTGGAATCGGCTGTGGCTGTTGGTGATCGCGGGCATGTCGCTCGCTGGTTTGTTCGACTCTATCGCGGTGACGGCTGCCCAAGAAACCGAACTGCAACCGGCGAACTGGGATGTCTTGCGCGGTGATTCTCGACTGGCGGCGCCGCGCAGCTTGGACTCTTACTTTCCGTTCGCGGTGCCGACCGATTTGGCCACGTGGGAGCGACGCAAGGCAACCTTACAGGATCGATTGAGAACCGTATTGGGCCTGCAACCAGACTTGCCCCGCCCGGCTCTTGAGCCGGTGATTTCTGAGCCGTTGGTGTTGGATGGATATAGCGTTTCCAAAGTGCGTTTTGAAAGCATGCCTGGCTTTTTTGTCACTGGCAGTTTGTATCGACCACTTCCGAAGACACCCGCCGAGCCGGGCGCGGAAGAGAGTGTGGACCGGCGTCCGGCTATTCTCTCGCCTCACGGCCATTGGGCTCGCGGTCGGTTCATGTATGCCAACGACGACGAGGTGAAGCGTCAATTGGACTCGGGAGCAGAAACCCACGAGTGTGGAGCGCGTAGCCCGTTGCAAGCGCGCTGTGTCCATCTGGCTCGGATGGGTTGTGTGGTATTTCATTACGACATGCTGGGCAATGCCGATAGTGTGCAGATTCCGGAGAGTTTGGCACATGGCTATTCGAAACGACGTCCCCATTTGGAGTCCGCCGATGCGTACGGTTTGTTCTCGGTTCGAGCGGAATCTTACTTTCAAAGCATCATGAGCTTGCAAACTTGGAACACCATCCGCAGTTTGGATTTCTTGGAGAGCCTGCCTGACGTGGACCCGCATCGAATTGGGGTCACGGGAGCCAGTGGCGGGGGAACTCAGACTTTTATTGCGTGCGCCATTGACCCGCGACCCGCGATATCGTTCCCAGCCGTAATGGTTGGCACGGCGATGCAGGGCGGATGTGTTTGTGAAAATTGCAGCTTTCTGCGCGTCGAAACGGGCAATGTTGAAATCGCGGCCATGTTTGCACCCCGACCACAAGGACTGACGGCGGCAGATGACTGGACCAAGGAAATGCCAACCAAAGGCTTCCCGGAGTTGCAACAGATCTACGACATGTATGGGGTCAAGGATCAAGTGGAGTTAACGAGCCGTTTGGAATTTGGTCACAACTACAACCAATTTGGTCGTCAAGCGATGTATCGTTTGGTAGCTCGTAATTTTGGTCTCCCGGATTTCCCTGAAACCCCATTCCGCGTGCTCCGCGATCAAGAAATGTCGTGGTTTGCGAAAGTGGAGCACGAACCGCCAACAACCGAGGGTGGACCGCCATCCTCCGAATTCCAACCGGAAACCGGGGAAACCTTCGAGGTCAAGTTACTGCAATGGTGGCAGTCGGTGATCCAACAATCGTGGTCGAAACTACAGGAGGCCTTGATCGCCGCCGGTCAGGACCAAGATGGTCAATTGGACAAATGGCGGACACGCATGTGCGGTATTTACTTGGGCCATGACTATCAGTTGCCGACCAATCTACGTTGGACGACCGTGACCGCACCGGTGCCCATCGCGGCGGCGAGCGGTTGGCAGCGTTCCGAGTGGCTCTTGGAAGACTTGGATCGCCAAGCCCTGGTTCCTGTTGTGATGTTGGAAGCAGTGGGGAGTGCCGTTTCCGAACCACCGAGCGCCGATCGAATCTGTGTATACTTCGGCGATCATGCCGACAAACTGCTGGATGAAACAGGGCAACCGCAGCCCTGGGTATTGGAGCGATTGGAAGCCGGTCAACGCGTGATTTCGCTCGACATGTTTGGGCAAGGTCGCTTCACGAGTCACGCCGGATTCAAGATGGACGATCGTTGGCAAATGACGCGCCGCGAGTCGGCAAGTTACGTCATGGGGTATAACTTGCCTGTCGTGAGTTTACGAGCTCAGGATATCTTGCAAGTCTTAACAGCGATTCTTCCGCCCACAAACGGTTCTAGTCCCGCGACGGCCACGATGCCCGCCGTGTTGGAATTGGTGGCTGAAGGCGATGGCGTCCCGGCACTCAGTGTTTCGGCTTTGGCGTGGGATCAGTGGGCAGGTTGCAAAGCTGAAGTCTTGATTGACGGACAATCACAATTGCGACTGCGGCGAATTGAGCTGCGGGGAAGCGACTTCCGGTTTGCCGAGGTCGAGTCGTTACGCGATGAGAACTTCTTGCCAGGATCGGCCGTTATTGGCGATCTGCCGGGAATGTGGATGCTGAACCGAGTGCCGAATGTCCACGTTGATCGCGTGGATGCCGCTTGGACTCGGAGCAATCAAGTTCGAATCGCCTTGGGAGCTCCCTCGTTGATTTTCCAGCCTTAGTCGGAGAGTTGTCTTGCTGCGTCATTCGGTCATGATCCTCAACGACCTCAAGCTGGTTCGGTTGGGGGTTGCTGCGATGTTCCAAGAATCGTCGTTGATGCTTGTCGCCGAGGCGGAGACCGTCGCCCAGGCTCGGGACATCCTGCAAACCCAACCATTGGATCTCTTGTTGATGGAGGCTCGGGTTGGGAATCAAGACATTTTACCGGCCTTGCAAGAATTCAAACGCGACTTTCCGCAATTGCCAGTGATCGTCTTTTCCAGTCATGATTCGCCGACCGTGCTGGCCCGCTCCAATCACTACGGAGCTTCAGGCTTCATGCGCATGACAGTCGATCGCGATGCCTTGCTCCGAATCTGCCAGCGGGCGATCGGCCAAGAGAACCTGTGGACCAGCGAAGATCTAAGGCGGGTCAGCGTTAGCCATACGCTGCAAAGTTCGGACACCGAATACGATGTTCCTTTGACCAAACGCGAAGTTCAGATTTTACGCCTGTTATGTCACGGCAACTCGAACAAAGAAATTGCCTTGAAGCTAGAAATCAGTGGCGAAACCGTCAAAGAGCACGTTCAACATATTTTGAGAAAGCTCAAAGTATCCGATCGCACTCAAGCAGCGATCTGGGCCACCCGCTTGGGCTTGTTTTACGATTGATAGCTCAATCCAAGTGCTGCTTTTCGCGTTAAGTTTCAATAGCGAGGTTCGACAAAAAGCGAGCCTGCTTCGCACCACACGGTGTATTCGCAACGGGAGCTCTCGCAAATTCCTCGCTGTGCTGATTTCACGGATTGGCATTACGGTTACAATGGTGGCATGCGGTCGCCGCTGGATAGAATTCTTGGGATGGCGAGTCAACAGGACTCGAGAATTGGGGGAATACAATGTGGCAGTCATTATCTAAAGTACATCGGCTGTGGCTGGGGGCCTTGGAACGACGATTTGTCTTGCTGGGATTCGTTTCCCTAACCATCTGGTTGCCTTTGTTGAGTTGGCTTCCGTTCCAAGAAGTCTTTGCCAACGGTTTGTTGCTAGAGTCGGCTTGGCAGATCGCCGCTTTATCAACGGTCAATATGCTGGCAATCATTTTTTGTGTTTCCATCCTGCGAATGTATAACGGGCGAAACCAAAACACGTTGGAAGTGTGGCGCTGGTTCGTGGGTCACGAAGACAAGGCCTGGAGTTGGAGAGCCTATCTGCTGGCAACCACCACTGCAATTGTGAGCCCGCTGACGTTGGTCTTATGGCATGACTCGGAGTTTTCGAAAGACCACAATTCTTTCTTGCAGTTCAATCTGGCGATTACCGGTGGCCTTTGTTTGGGTTGGTTACTAATGGCCTTCGCCGGTCAGGTAAAGGCGTTTTTGATTGGCAACGTGGAAGGGAAGAACTATTTTCCCTTTGAATTTCGCCGCCGTATCGGAGTTATTCGGTCCAGTGAACTGAGAAGACAATTGCACTTCGATCTGCAAATGTTGGCTTACTTGGTGATAATTTGGTGCAGTCACTATTTGGTCATGCGACTCTTCTCGACCCAATTGACTTGGGTGGTTTCGGCTCCATTAGTATTGATCCAACTAATTTGGATTTGTTGTGCGGTACTGTCCGGATGCTCATTTTGGTTCGATAAGATTCGAGTCCCCACAACGATCGTGGTTCTGTTGCTATTGATGATGATGCGGAGCATCCCCTATCTAGGAAGAGAGTACACGTTTCCTGTCGTGTCGCGGGCGAGCACGAACGAGAACCCGACCGACTTTGCCCAACAAGTCGCCGCGCAGCGGGTTGCGGATCGCGACGCGCTCGAGAACGAGCAAGACCGACAGAAAGCGGTTTCTCGAGCGGCCTCCGAATTCGAAGCAAAAATATGGCAGGCGATTGAGCGACGTTTGGAGGGAAAAGAAACCCTGGTGGTCGTGACTTGCCCGGGTGGCGGGATACATGCAGCAGCTTGGTCAGCCAAGGTACTCGAGTCACTCAGTCAGGTGCATCCCGAGTTCACGGACTCGGTCGTCGTGATCAGTGCCGTCTCGGGCGGTAGCGTCGGTGCGCTGCACTTCGCGTCTCAGGCGTATCGACCAGCTTCGAAAAATTCAACTTCCGAGGTCGAGCAACGTCGCACGAGCACGTTTGATTCGGCGACGATGTCCTCCTTGGAAGCGATCTCGTACAGTATGCTGACGGATGATTTTTACGGTCTGTTCTTACCCCGGTTGAGTATCCAAGACCGAGGTCGCTCGTTAGAAGCAAGTATGGCGCGTCATCTGCCACCCCCAATTGCTGGTGAAACCTTGGGCACCTGGGGAGATGCCGCCCTGAATGGTCGCATGCCATTCATCGTCTTCAATGCAACCGACGCGGTGACTGGTCGGCGAGTACTTTTTGACACGGTCCCAACACCGATTCGTGCTTCAAACATTTCTTTAACCAGTCGTCCCTACAACTTCCGCGAACTGTTGGATGAAAATAATGCGTCTGTTCTGGACGTCAAAGCGGTGACAGCGGCGCGGGTTTCGGCAACCTTTCCTTACGTTTCGCCGTTTGTCTCAGCGGAGAATGGCAGCGCGTTGGGGCAAGCCGTCGCATTAGGTGACGGCGGTTATGCCGATAACGAAGGGATCGTGTCCGCGATCGATTGGATCGAATTCATCTTACGAAATTGGAACAATCAAACTGGGTTCAAGCGTATTCTGGTTGTCCGAGTCATGCCCAGTGGTATGGCGGACTCCTTGCAAACGCCCCAGACCAGTTGGTTGGTTCGCGGAGTACGTTGGTTGACGGGACCGTTGGAGACCATCGCCAACGTGCGTTCAACGTCTCAGGCCGAACGAGGAAATTTGGAATCCGATTTGGCAGCTCGGTCCCTAAAGACCGTTCAATCGGAGGAAACCGCAGTTGATCCCGGTCCTATGAACCCGTTGGGGCAGATCGAATTGCCACCAGCCCTTTGCATCAATACGAACTTTGAAGTCAGGCAAGAAGCTCAAATAGGTTTCGATCCAAGTCAAGCAGGCATGAGACGCTGGGATGATGTGGAAAACCCGACTCGCTGGCAAAGCAAAGCTCGGGACGCCTTCGCCAAACGAGAGTTCGAGCAATCACGACCTGACGCACAACAACCATCGGTTCGACCCGACCAACCACCGATCACAAATTCATCACCAACCTTTACTTTCCCAGTAGAGCTAAACAGTGAAGAAGAAGTGCAGCTTGAGAATCTATTGCGATCCAAGGTCATCATTGTCGACGTGCCATTTCTGTTTCCATACAACAACACGGACCCAGCCCGCGACGCCTCAGCAGCCCCCACGATTCCGTTGAATTGGAAGTTATCGCGAGAACAGAAAGAGTGGTATCAGCCCGCCTGGGAAAGAGTTTACCAAGCGGATCTGAAACCGCTATTCGACCGACTATTCCCAAACGGGGACTCCGAATCAGTCGCTCCGTAGTGCAATATGCGATTTGGCCGCTACGGATCTCGGATGCAACTTACGGGGATGGGGTCTTTGACTAAGTTTAATCGTGAACGCCTCGGTGCTTTGGATACATACGATCGAGGTTCGGCAGGCTGATCTCAGGCCCCGGAGCGGTCAATTTTCTCTGCGTTTTTTATTCCGACGTCCGTTTTCGTTAAAGCCGTTGGGCAAAAACGCCGACGCCACCATTTCTTCGCTGATAAACTTCCAGATCGCGATTGGAGAACCTTAGCGAATATATCGCTTTTGATGACTTTGACTCACCTTCAAATCTGGCAAGGTACGATTTACTTCTAAAGTACAGCGGGCAACTTGTCTCTCGTCTTTCTCGGCAGGACGTTACTATGGCGGTGCGCAGCCTATTCCTTACACACGCTTGCTCTCTATTCTGTCTGTGCGTTGTGGTGACATGCTCGCCACAGCGCGTCCAAGCCGATGGGCTGAATGATGTCGAGATCGTAGAGGCCGGGTATTATCCGGTTCAGGTGGCCCAACCATCGGCGCCGTTGTGTTTGTCGCCTGGGTTGGCAGCCCGGTTGAAACTACCCGGCGAAGCGACGGTATATCCGCTGGCTAAATTGAGCAATTCGGCGCTTTCGCCCGAGAATTGTCCGACGCATATCCATCGTTTCTACCACAGTGGTCGCTCTAGTTACCAATGCCCGATCATCTCGGGGGGAAGAACCCGAGTCGTCACGGTGCATCCCACAACCGGCGAACCCATCGAGTTCTTTGTCATGCTGGCGGCTGGTGCTCCGCGAGTTGAATACCATCGCACTCATTTTGCGTACGTTTATCCGGACGGTCACAGCACGGTGGTTCGCTTCCCTAGTTTCAACCCGCTTCAATCCCGAGTCGTCGTCTCGCAGCATGCCCCTTCCCGCATCAAGCAGCACACGCAAAGCCTCTTCGCTCATCTGCACGAACAGCACGAAACGATTCGCAATAGTAATACCGTACAAGCCCTGCATCAGGCTCACGACGACGCCAAACAACTGGGTGAAGGTCTGGCAGTGCTTGGCGATCAGAGTCTGGGAACGATGATCGAAACCACGCAAGCGATCAGCGACCTTTTGCCTGGCAAAGCGTATGTCCAGTCCTTGCGTGAACAACAGGCCCTGGACGCTCGCGACAACCAAATCCGCCGAGTGCAACAAGAGGCGAAAAACGAAGGCCGGTTTATTCGCTGGCCAGATTAAGCAAATAAAGGTTTCTAGTATTTAAAGCCACACTCTTCGTTTCCTGTGAAAGTCTCCTCATGAATCTCCGCCAAATCTTCGAAGCAGGTGTCGCAATTGTCTTCTTCAGTGCCCTGAGCACCGCAACTTCTCACTCGCAAACATCTATTTCGGTCGCGCCGCAACTGAACCAGATCAACGCGGACGATGCGGTTAAACCGCATCAATTTAGCGTCACATTCCCCGCGGGACTCGATTTACCGGGAATCGCCGAGTTAGCATTGGAGCTAGATAATGGTGTGGTGGTTCGATTTGGCACGGCCAAAGAAATTGCCGCATTCGATAGGCCCATCGAGTTTGCGGGAAAGTTCCAAAAGTTTCCTGATCATTTCAAAGGAAATGCGCGCTTTGTAGTCGATTATCGCGTCTCAAAAGGTTCCACAGGGATTCGGCTCGCATCCGGACTATTTCCAGTTCATATCGATATTTTGCCACCACGAATTGTTGGTGTTCGCGCGATTGAAGACAACTTCGGTGCGCGGGCCTTGGTAGTGATACTGGCCGAAGAAAACCCCAAAGATAGCTACCCGGCGGAATTGTTTTCGGTCAAAACGGTTCCCGGTGCTACCGACCTGCTCGAGACTCCCTCGACTAATACTTTTTCCGTCACCAATGGCGAGATCATCATCGCCCTGAAGCAAAGCGTTAACTCCTTGATCCAAGTCGAAATCAAAGCACTCAAGGACAAGAACGACAAAACAGTCGTGTTCGCAGACAGTCTCGGCAACAAGATGGAAGCTTACCAAACCAAATTGGCAGTCGCCGGGCAACGGCCTAGTGGCCCCGCCGAGGAGTATCCTCCGTTCGTGGTGCCAGCAGAGGCGGGACGCCATTCGGACAACAACAAGGTTCGTCCGTCGGGGCGCGTGGTCACGCGGGTAGTGAAATTGTATTACTATCGCGATGCGGATCGTGTAACTGAAATCATCAACCGACGCACACAGCAATACAACTTGGCGAACGTTCGTGCTAAACAAAGCCAGGCTCAGCTCGCCACGGAAAAGGCCGAAGACGCCACTGCGAAACGTCGCGCCGCGCAGAATGATGCTGAAAACGCCGCCCGGCAAACTCGTGAGGCCGAACATGAACTCGCCGCTTTGGCGATGAACGCCGAGGAGGCTCAAGCGGTCAAGCAACAGTTGGTGGGTGTGCCAACCGGTCTCTTCGTAGTTCCCGACGGAACCGGGCGACTTTCGCTGGTCCCGCCAACAAGTTTGGCGAATAAAGAAGACGCCCGCCAGTTGACCACGGTTGCAGATTTCGACCAGCAGTTGACCGGTGTCATCAATGATTTTAATAAACGTCGCGAGGAAGTCGCCGAATTGCGGCTCAAAGAGCAAGAACTCAACGACTTGGCTCGGTCACTAGATAACCAAGAATCTCGCTTGATCCGAGCCCAATTCCTCCGCGAATTGGATGCGGCCCAGGAAGACCCGAACACCTACGCTCAGGGCGACATCGACTCGGTTGATCCCGTGATGCAGACCAGCGTCAGCGTGATTGGCGAAGGCACGATTCAATTGCGTGGTCCGATCGAGGGCATTAATCAGATTCGCCGCATGATTCATCAGATCGACACGCCGGTGGGACAAGTCAAAGTGGACTTGCAAACCATCCAAATCAATGGCGAAAAGGGCGAGGAATTGGAGCAGACCGTGCAATTGGTCGAGGGCTACATCAACGCTGGCCGCTTCCTGACCAATCAATCGCTCGTCTTCTTGTCACGCAGCGTTGCCGAAGTAGCCGCGGAAGTAGCCCAAGAAAATGGCCAGCCGTGGGAACGAGATCAAATGGGCCGCGACATGCGGTATTTGTACGGTTTCTTTGGGCAAGATTTTGTCGACACGCTGTATCGCATGGACAGCGAGTTTTTGCACACCGAGAACCAGATTTTGTCGTTGCACTCGATGGATTCAATCTCGCGCAACCGGGCGCTGTTCCTGATTGGCTTGGCGAAAAACTCGGTTCGACAACGCATCTTGGAACGATTCCAACAATACATTTTGAACGACTTGGCAACCATGGAGTTCGAGTACCGGATGATCAACAAGGCGATTCCATGCCAGTACTTGCCGGATTGCCGCGAAGAGTGCAAGCAGAAGATGAAGAGTGTGTTCCGAAAACATCAGTGCGACTGCCCGCTCTACACACCGGAGATGTCTTCGGCCAATGCTGCAGAATTTTACAAGTTTCTGAATTTCCAAAACTTCTTTGCCCAAGGGGACTGGCAAGACGCGACGCTCAATCCCATGCAGCGTGAATTCATCCGCCTGGCTCAGATCTACAAGAGCCAACTGATTGCCGAGATCGAACTCAAGCAACGGATCGTCGAACGGGGGCTGATGAACCAAAAAATTTCCGACGACGAGGAAGTGGATCAGACTCGCCTTTTGCAAATACGTAAGGACGCGGTTACTCAAAGAAATGAATTGATGGCCAAAAGCACGTCTTCCATACAGGAAGTGGCCGGAACCGTGGTTGCCGCGATGCAACATGTAAGCTTCTTGCGGCAACGACAAGAGTTATATCGCAAAGACTCCGTCGTGATCGCCCAGGTTCAGGAGAATGCGAAAACTACAATTCAAGCGATCCAAACGATGGAGCAACAAAGCCAGGGATACGATGTTAAGGTCCTCCAACAAGAGATCCTTTCAAAATGGGATGAAATCTATCTTCAAAATGCCTCGCAGTTGGTGGCAACGATCCCTAAGGAGTTAGAGGGTACGATCCTGCGTTCTGCGCAGTCAGTCGAGTCCTTGCAAAAGATTCGTGAGATTCTTAGCGACCCATATCTGGACAGTCTTTTGGCGGTTAGTCGCACGGATCCGGGTAAAGTCATCGAGACCCTGCAAGAACAAAAGAGGAAATATGACGAACAGACAAACGGACAGACACCCGTCGTCTCGTTTGAGCACCACCTGCTGCGATTACTCGGTGATTTGCAAATTCAAATCGAAGTCTTGATCAACTCGATGGAAACGACCAACAAATACGTCACAGAACGTTACGACGAGGTCTTAAAAACACTTGGAACTTTCCAAAACGATTGGATGCCAACTTTCACGATCCTTCGCGAGTTGGAAGGCTTCATCCCCCGTGACTCGGCGGAGTGGCGACGGAAGCACCAAGCTGCGGAGGAAGCACTACGCGAGATGGTTGTCGCAACCATCGCCTTGAAAGCCGCGGACGATTTCTTGGAAAAGAATCGATTGGCATTGCCACAACTGAAACTGTTGGACCATTTGATTGACGAACACGAAGAAAAATCGATGGATCTCTTGGAGGGCACACGAGCCCACATCAGTTCGATCGACAACTTCCTCAAACGCATGACCTTTGCCTTGGAGGATGATTTTCAGGTCCAGTTCTACGATCCGAACTTTGTTTGTATTCGCACCGCCGCTCGAGGAAAACAAGTAGCCCTCAGCCAAGTCGAACGAACGACGGTGTTGGGCAACAATCGTGAATTGATGAAGGTCTTGCCGCAAGCCACGATGGAATTCGATTTGCCCAAGCGCCAGATTCGTGTCGCCGAAGCAATGCAAGGCGCGAAAGCTTTGGTCGACGATTATGGAGCGCTACTGAAAGACCCAACTTTCTTGGCAGCTTATCAATTGGCGGGCGGCGGCGTGCCGGCCGATTCGGTGCGGAACATGCTGCCCAGTGGCCTCTCGAATGAATCGGCCCAGCAATTCCATGCACTGCCCGCGACGCAAAGCCCGGACCGCTTGGGTTCGAGTTTGCAAAGCCTAGTCCCTGACCCAGAAATCTACCAATTCGAGACCGGCACCGGATTCGAAGTTCGACCCGTCATTCAACCGGACGGCGACTCTTTGGTTTACGACTTGACTTACTTGTACACGACCGAATTGCGCGAGCCGGTTCGCGCGGACGAAAAACATTTAGGCCGAGTCAAGCGGCACTTCATCCATACGCAAGTGCAAACTTCTAGTTACGAATTGCGGGAAGTCGGACGCTACCAAGTTGCCCTCAAGGCCGCTCGCACGTCGCGTGGTGTTCCGATGTTGGAGAATGCACCGGTGGTTGGCGGCTTGTTCCGGCCGGCTCCCAGCGAAGAGTCCAGTATCCAGCAGAACATTATTTTGGGTCGCAGTGTCGTTTATCCAACACTGTACGACTTGATGGGCTTGGCGTGGGCTCAGCATGTCGCAGAATTGGGTTATGACGACATTCGCAACGCTGGTCATGTGGCACGAGGACGACAGCAAATGGTTCGGCAGCATGTGTTTGACGAATCGAGTCGCAATGTCGATACGTTTTTGCAGATCGGTACCGATGAGGAGCACTATCGCCCCGATCTCTATCGCGCCCATCAACAACCCTCGCCGTATCATCCGAACGGGTATGTCTATCCAGATCTCAAAGACGACGAAGACATGTTGCGGCGTGGGTTCCGCGTGCCAGATCGCCGCCCAGAACGGTTCCGAATGGAAGGCGAAAATGGGTCGCCCGCCGAGGTCTACGACGATCGCTTCCGGCGACCAGTGGGTCCCGTCGGTTCAGATGCTCCATTAGTGCCTCGATAGGAGGAATGAGAAGCCCAACGCGAGGGCAACCTGTTTTCGACGGGTCCCCGCCAAGACTCGTGGATGTTAATCGGCCGTACGAAACAACAGGGTTGTGGTTCCGAATTGGACGCAGGTTGTAGGGAAAAATCGCGGTGCGCAAGTTTTTCGAACGACAAGCCTAATGACGATTGTTCACCTACGGCGCGGCTCCAACTCGGTGAACCTTCAAATACAAGAAAAATGGTTTGTCTTGCTCCACTGGGAAGTCGGCCACTTGTTCGTTGTTATCAATCGATTCGGCGAAACGCAGTTTAGCTTGCACCAACTTCACGCCGACACGCACATGCTCACTATTTGGCAAAACCACAGTCGTCAAGAAGTCTCGCAGGCTTAAAGGCTTGGCGCCGGGCGTCGCGGCGGCTTCGCTGTTGTTGGAACCCAGAAATGCTTCAAGCTCCTTCGCAGCTAACTTCAGTTGAAAGGTCACATGGTTGTTCTGCGTTTGAGCGGTCCCTCGTTCCAACGCGAATTTCATTTCAGGAAATTTAATCGAATCAGCTTTGCCCGAAGGCGAAACAAACTCGATCTCGGCCTGACAGAGTAAAAATGCCTCGTTTTTGAGTAGGGCAAACGTGGTCGTCGAACAAGTTGCTGAAAGCAAGTTGTCGTGGTAATCGTCGTTGGGAGTTCCCGCGGGGCGACCGACAGCAAACGCTTGGATCGTGTTGCTTTCAATAGACCGTCGAAGTTCAAAGTCGATGCGATCGGAACTCGTGCTGATTGGCTGAACCGCAAGTTCGTGTCGGCTTTGGGTAGCCGTATGCTCGCTGACATTGTGGCCGCTATCAGAAGATCGAAATTGTGAAAATGAAGATGCAGGCGAGATTGGAGGGGCAGGGATTGGCCGTATCACAACTTCGGCACCATTCCTGGTCCGCAAGACTGGAGTTCCGCCGAATTCGCGAATGAAATCAAAGGTGACCGACTTATCATGTACAAGCGTGATATCGGTTGACTTGCCCTCGCCGACACGAATGCCCCGCGGTGAAAGCCCGATCCGCAGAATCACCGTTTGTGGGGGCAGGCCGTGTGTTTTGAACTTACTAGGGAATGTCACGCCAATTCGGTCGGCCGCATTCGCTGTCGAATGAGCAGCGTGATAATACCATGACCCTTCAATTTCCAGCCAAACCGAGCGCGGCATGTTTTCCAAAATCAGGTCGTACGGGTAGCTGGCTAGCGTGCTCGTGGAGCCTGGGATGGGCTCGAACTGTATTTCTCCGATTGAAGTTCTCGGCAACAAATCTTCCAATGGTAATCCAGCAGATTCAATAAAGTCCGGAGCCGTAGAACTCTTGTCGGCGGAAGTGTCCAGCGGGATTTCGTGCGGCAGTTCCTGATTCGTTATGAAAAATAAACACCCCAACATCAAAGCGAGCCACTGCATAATTGCCTCCGTTAATTTTCACCAAGTATCGACAATGAAACGTGGTGATTATAGTCTCGGAATGAAGCAGATGTTACTAAGAACTTGCCCAGATTTTCCTTGATTCAGAGCGGGCATTGTGATAGGGTGCTCGGAGGGTGGAATCGTTGCCGGAGGCATCGAGTCACTGAAGGCGAATTGCAGGTATCACTCATGGCCGACAAAACACGACGAACATGGCTAAGGTCGCTTGGCCGGATTTCTTTAAAGATGTCGCTGCTTTTGGTAGCATTGGCAACGGTGGCGATGGCCTTTGTCGCGGATGCGTGGCACCAAAGACAACGCGAATTGACAGCCTTGAATCAGTTGCACGCCAACATGAAGGCACGACTGGTCGTCGAACGCACGGATTCCTATCCCTTGGTTTTCACGTGAGACCGCCCGAATCGGGTAGTGGTCAACTACCGTGGTCCGAAAATCCTCCAATCGATTTGCGAGTCTTGGAACCTCGATTGGTTCGATCGAGTCGTCAAAATTCGGTTGTACGAACGTCCCGAACGATTGGTCGATGCTGTCGGTCAGTTTTCTGAACTCGAAACCTTGACGCTGGAATCTTACTCGACCGAATGGCTGGCGACCGGTGCCGAATTCGAGTCGAAGGGTGCCGAAGTGTTTTTGGTTGGCTACGATAGTGAAGGTCGTTTTTGGCCCTATGGTCTGGTCGTTTCGGGACCCGGTAAAGTCGGGCCGGTCGCCCCTCCGCAAGGGAGCCTGCGCCTATCGTTGGACGATTATCGCAAGGAGCAAGAGACCCGTGTCGCGGCAACCGTGGACCATGCCTTGCAAAACGCTTTGAAAGTGAATCCAATAACGTGCGAATTAGGAAGCGAATCGTTGGTCTGCTCAGTCAAAGCTCAAGCCCCAGAGTCCAACAAGTAAGCCAATCAAGCCGGAAGGAAATCCGCGTTGTCCCAGCCCAACCCGTCGCCCAAACCAGAGAATCCGTACGCTTCTCCGCTGCCGTCTCAATCTTACAACCCTGGCGGTTACGGCGGGTATCCGCCGCCAGGACCGTATGATTCCTTTCCCCAACAAGTGCCGGTGATTGGAATCCTCATGATTGTTCAAGGCTGTTTGGAACTTTTGATGGGGCTATTCCTGATCGGTATGGCAGGCGTTTTTCCGGCCATCATGGCGTTGGAGCAAGGACAAGCCAGAGGACCGGAACCGCCGGTTTGGCTCTTGGTTGGCGTTTACGGAGTGATGGGCTTGGGGATATCGATCCCGGGAATCCTGCGGATTTTTGCGGGCTACAAGGTCTACCGGTTTCGGCAGCGATTGTTCGCCATCATCACGAACTGTATTGGCTTTCTCACGGTCTTCACTTGCTATTGCGCGCCGACCTCCATCGCATTGGGTGTTTATTCGCTGATCGTGCTGCTACAGCCATCGGTGGTCCAAGCATTTGACCGTCAGAAGTAAGCGAGCTCGATTAAAATTGCATGGGCCGAATGTCAACGAACGTTGCTGTTAGTCGAACAAAGCAACCAGTGGTTCGTGGCGCGTCCCATCCTGATCGGTAATTGCGAATTGACCTCGACCACGCATCGTAACACCCGCGTGTAGGCCGTCTTTGCGAATCAAATAAAACTGCAAACCGAAATCAGGCTTGCCATCCGCTTCCAAATGTCGCGGCTCAGTATGCTTGGCAACTCGACGCAAGATTTCCAAGCCCGCCTCGACCGGTGTCATGCCACCACGCATCAATTCCACCGCAGCGAAGCTACTGCAATTCAATAGATTTGCTTCGCCACGCCCCGTGCTGCCGCACGATCCAATCTCGTTATCGACGTACAAACCTGCTCCCAAGATCGGCGAGTCTCCCACGCGCCCCGGGATCTTCCACGCCAAGCCACTCGTGGTCGTGACACACGACATATCCCCAGCCGCATCAAGCCCGGAACAGTGAATTGTACCCGTCGGGGGCACCGCTATGATTCGACGAGCCAACCGTTCCAAGTCACCGCCATCGTCGTAGTAGCCATGTGTGTTGTAGCGATCGTCCCGCTCTTCAGCGCGCGGCAGGAGGAGCGATTGCTCATCACCTTGAAGGCCCGACTCGTTCTTGGACCGCTTCGGTTCCAGGCTTTCTTCCGGTGTAAACCAATTGTCTTTCGACGAATGGCTCTCACGCCACTGCAGCCAAATTCGGCGACTGCGTTCGGTCAATAAGTTTTGTTCTTCGAAACCGTGAGCCCGCGCGAACTCCAACGCACCGGGGCCTACCAACAAAACGTGATCCGTCCGCCACAACACGAGTCGCGCCACCTGCGATGGATTCTTTATCCCTTCCAGACTCGCCACCGAACCTGCTTGATGGGTTGGCCCGTGCATGACCGCCGAATCCAATTGGACGACCCCGCGTTCATTCGGCAAACCACCATAACCCACCGAGGTGTCTTGTGGATCATCTTCGACCAAGTTGACACCGGCAATCACCGCATCCAAGACATCCGACCCCGCGACGATTTGCTGAAATGCCAATTTGGTCGCCTCAAGTCCATTGCCCGAGGCAATCACTTTGATTGGCCCATTTCCTCGGCCACGAGTCGCGAGGTTCGGTTGGGACATCGCCGAATGGTTTGGTGCAGCCATCGTCGCTGGTCCCAAGAGCAGCGGTGAGGCCAACCCCGCCGAGCCAGCTTGAATGAAGGCGCGTCGAGATGCCGATGACTGCGAGCCTCCATGAGGGCAGTTCCCGTTCGAGCGGATAGGGGAGTTCATCGCGTCAGTGCTCCGTTTGGGCGTTTAAGGAAAGTTCAGTTGCCCAGTAATTACCCGGCTAGGATTCGAACCTAGACAAGCAGAGTCAGAATCTGCTGTGCTACCATTACACAACCGGGCAATCGAAACACCAAGCGAACTACTGCGGGCAATCTTATTGCAAGCAATTTATTGCAAGCAATCTAATGCGGGCGAACTATTTCGGGGCGATCGTACACATGACCTTTTTCGCTTGACGATTGGGCGGCGATTCGAGCTTGCCGTACTCGGTCAATTTTTCAATGACGCTTTGGATCACGCGTTCGCCTTCGTCAATGTGGGCCAATTCGCGGCCTTTGTAGACAACCGTCACTTGAACCTTGTCTTTGTCTTGCAAGAAGCCAATCGCTTGCTTGACTTTGAATTCGATATCGTGGTCGCCGGTTCGCGGGCGGAGGCGAATCTCTTTGAGTTTGGTTTGGTGAGCTTTATTCTTGCCGCTACGTTTCGTTTTCTCATAACGGAACTTGCCGTAGTCCATGATCCGGCAGACTGGTGGCCGAGCCTCGGCGGCGACTTCAACCAAGTCATAACCCGACTCTTTGGCTTTGGTTAAAGCATCTCGAACCGGCATGACGCCTAGTTGCTCTCCTTCAACGCCGATAACGCGAACCGGGGAAATCCTAATTTGTTCGTTGATCCGATTGTTCAGATTGGCAGGTGGGATAGTCGAACCCTCTATTGATGGAAACGGGGGAAGCAGGAAACAGCCCAAAACGCTCGGGCTGTCCGCTATTCTATACTTTTTACCACGAAAAACCTATCCTGCGAAAGCCTAAAATCTGGAGCTCGCGCGTCCGACCCCAAAACCAAACCTACTGGGGAGTTCTTAAGAAGCATTCAATGTGTCGGGTCAAGCCACCAACACCGCTCCCCGCAGTTTCGCTTCCAAGAGTTCCAACGTTTCTGGCAGAGCGGTTGCCGCAAAGGAGTGCCCCTCCCAGGATCGAACGATCTGGCACATGCCCAGCGCCGAAGTCAGAAACATGTGGGTGGCCTCCCGACAATCACGGACTCGCAGCGGGGACTCGACCACCGGCATTCCCAGTTGGTTGGCAATCTCCAAGACCATACTGCGCATGATTCCCGGCAAACAGCCGCTGCTCAGGGGCGGCGTCCACAACTGGCTGTCTTTCCAGACAAACAAATTACGATGGGAGGTTTCAATCACTTCGCCGTTCGAGTTCAGTAAAACGGCGTCGTCGCGACCTTGCCCCCCCGCGTATTGGGCAGCCATGATCCACGGCAAAAAACTGGTGTGTTTGCAACCGATCAAAGCGGGAGAAATCGAAAAAGCCTCTGGGTAAGTCAGCAGCTGCAAACCGGCCTGTTCCGACATCGGTTGAGGAGCCCCCCACGGGGCCGCGGACAATACGCAGTGACACTCGGCCCCCGGGTTGGACCAGACCTCGGAACTACCAGCGGTGACGGTAAGTCGCACTCGGGAGAATGTTGGACTGGGGCGAACCTCGGCGGCGCCCCGCGCCTGGTTGAACAACTGAATGATGGCGTCCCGAAACACCTGTTCCGAGGGAAGGGGGATCCGCAAACGTCGGGCCCCAAATTGCAACCGAGCCCAGTGCTTTGGCCAAAGCGGTACGGCGGCCCCGACACCCAACATGGTCTCGAACACCCCCCAGCCCCGCAGCAGCCCATGGTCCATTGGCCAAGCCGGACCTGCGAGGGCTGCTTCAAGACCAGAGCCGCGCCAAGCCAGGGTTAACACTTTGGATGCGAAGTTCTCCAAGTCGGTTCACTCCCCGGCAACCGGTTCCGTTTTCTTTGGGGCCGAGCTGGTCGGCTGCCAGCCGTGTTCGCGCCACTGACTCACGAGTACTCCGGCCCGGTGGTGCGAATCTGCTTCGCCCTGCTGGGAGAACTTCTCGAGATGATTGGCGATGCGATCTAAAAGTTCTCTTTGGGGTGGGGTCGCTTGTTGGAAGTCCGTCGGGCTATTGAGGTTGACCATGGCCGCCAAGGTTTCGACCGCCATCAATGCCACGACTTCATCTTCATCCGATGTCAGTTTCAGAATCTCCGGCTCCGCCGCCGCAGATTTTGGCCCCAACTTTCGCAGCAAGCTCAAACATTCCATTCCCTCAATCGGATCTCTTAATCTGCTGACAAGCAATTTGATTGTGGCATCCCATTCGCCAGTGATAGAGGCATGAACGACCGACGCTTGGGGTGCCAAACCCGTGTCGTCACGCAACAACTCTTTGATCCTTTCGGACGTGGCGGCGGCATGGGCTTCAAGTTGGATCAAGCCTTCCAAAGCCCGGGATTTGGTCATGAAGGCAAACTCGTTTAGATTGCCGCCCAGGACTTTCGCGGCGGCGACCGCGTGCTCTGGATCGCCTGCTGCCATGTACCCCAAGGCCCGCAAGGCATGACTTTTCACGGAGACGTTCTGCCCATTGCTGGTCAGGTCGCGCACGATCGCTTCATGCACCCAAGCCGGAGGACCGATCGCAGCCAAAGCCCGTAAAGCGATGATCTGCAATTGAAAGTCTTCGCTGGTCAAGAATGGCTGAATGTTAGGCAAGAGATCTTGGCCCGCAGCTCCAGTTTTTTCGAGGGCGTAAAGGGCGCCCCATTGCTGTTCGTTTACCGAAGATGCCAACATCTTGATGAGGAACGGACGAAAGTCCGAATACGCTTCCGCCCCCAAGCTCCGCATTGCTTCGCACGCGTTGGAAACTTCACTGATGTCGGAACTCAAAGCCTGCCGTTGAATTTCAGCAATCACGACCGGCCCCAGTTTTCGCAAAGCCGCTTCGACGAACCGATCTTCATAGTCATTGAATTCGATGCGACGATGATCCAGCAATATCTGAACAATCTTCGCAGCGGTCGGGGTGTTTGGTTCGAGTTTCGTCTCACTCAAGGCCTTGATGGCCTCCAGACGAACGACCAAATGTTTGCTGGTCAAAGCGTCGACCAGTGGAGCCAAATCATCGTCCAACTCCACTTGCGACCCCGCGTCTCCCTCGTCTTGGGACGTATTCGAAGCTGGCCTTTCAGACGCGGAGGCTTTGGTCGCCGGATCCGCTCCCACTGGGTTTGTATTGCAAGCGGCCAACAGAACGAGAGTCGCGATCGACACGATCCCACTTGGGAAAACCAGCTTCATCGTAATCTATTCCAATCAGAGTATTGAACCAAAATCGCGTGCCCTGGCCCGTCTCAATTATAGGAACTTCTGCGCCAGCCACAGCGTGGCGGGACTCGGAATTATCCGCATTGGGAAGAGGCAGCTCGACTCTTGGCAAGAGCAGTGAAGAGTTAGGTCAGTCCGGTCAGGACGCCTTCCTTGCAGAAATCTGGGTTTCCAAACGAATCGACCGGATGTCCCATCGCCGCCGCCAAGGTCATCAAGAAGCGATTGTGATTTTCACCCTTCATCCGAATCGATTGCCCCATTTTGAATCCGAGTCCACCACCCACCAATACGAATGGGATGTCATCGCGCGTGTGAGAATTACCCTTGCCCAACTCGTTGGTCCAAACGATGGTGGTGTGATCCAGCATCGTTCCATCCGCGCCCGGTTCAGGAGTTTCTGCCAATCGTTGGGCCAAGTACGCCACTTGCTCGCAGTACCACGTATTGATGCGAATCAACTTTTCGTAGGCGTCTTCGTTGCTGTCTGGTTCATGGGAAAGGTCATGATGGCCCTCTTCGATTCCCAACCACTTCATTCGTGGTTGCCCGACACTGTTGGTGATTTGCAACGAAGCGATGCGGGCGAAATCTGCCATGAAGCTATTGACCATCAAGTCCATTTGTAACTTGGTCAACATCGGGATGTTGTCGTTTTGTTCTTTGATGTTGGCTGGCAAGATTGGAACCGCGTGACCGACACCCGCCTGCTTCGCTTGCAGCTCCAACTCGAGCTTTAGCTCCTGTTCCGTTTGGCGAACAATCTCGACGTGGTTGCGGAGCAGATGCCGATCTTCTTGACTGAGCTTGGCTTCAATCTTGCGAAAGTCTTCCGTCAATTCATCCAAAACGCTGCCGAGGAGCTGTCGGTTCTTGGTCTGACCATAGAGTCGGTCAAACATCTGATAAGGGCTGTCGATCGGGGCGACCGGCTGATTCGGGCCGGAGTAACACATGCGGGTCCAGGTGTCAGCTCGCTTCGGCACCATCACGCCAAACTCCAGCGACCCGAACCGGGTTTGCGTCTCCGGATTTTCTTGCAAGCGATTCTTGAGAAACTGATCAATCGAAATGCCCATCGACCACCCGGCGGGCGTGTCAGAACCGCCTTGGATGTCGCCCGGGAACAATTCGATTCCGGTTAGCAAACAGCCCATGCCGCGCATGTGCCCATCGCCATCCCCCTTGATGCGATTGCAGAGCCCCTTGATCGTCATCAATTGCTTCTTGAACGGAGCCAACGGCTCCAAGATCCGTTTCAACTCGAACTCTGAACCCGCATCGGACGGCCAGAAATGCTTGGGAATGACACCGTTCGGGCTGAAGATAAACACGAGCCGCTGCTTGGTTGCCGTCCGAGATGGAAAACCCAACCCCAAGCTAGGCAAATTCAGCATGAAGTTTGCAGCCGCAGCGCTGATTCCGGTCTGAACCAAAAAATCGCGTCTTGAGCGAGAATTGGACATAAGCAAAACTCCTTATCGCGATGGGCGGCGATTCCAGGGCAGGGCGGGGGCGGGAGCATGTTGTCAAAAACAACCTGAATTTCCCGAAGCAGCGGCGAAATCCCAGATGCTGAACGGTACGCCTCGATTGTCGGATCGATTTGTCGGATCGATTTGTCGGATCGATTTGTCGGATCGATTTGTGGGATCGAACTTCGGGTGCCCCACCGATCGAGCGGTGCGTCCGAGGCCAACGTTCGAGCCCTATCATACCCGGCCGCGCCGCCTTTTGGCAACCATTTTGTGGATTCGGCGTGAGAGTTGCCGCCCCTCCCGCCAAGGAACACCTGATTTGACAATTATTCGGTTCCGGCGAGCCGTCTCGACATTCAATCGCTCGTGGCCTACGCTGAGCCGGGGTTTTTCATGTATGGGAGCGAATTCGCCTCGAATGTTTATTGTCCTCGATGGTATCGATGGCGGCGGGAAATCGACTCAGATCGAACGGCTGGCCCAGCGATTGCGGGACCAGAACCGCGAGGTTGTTTGTTGCGCTGATCCTGGGACCACGCCCGCCGGACTCCAGATTCGGCAACTGCTCCTTAATCGAGCCGACATTCAACTGGCACCGCTCACCGAATTGCTCTTGTTCTTTTCCGCGCGCGCTCAGTTGATTGCCGAGGTGATCGCTCCGGCACTCGCAGCGGGGCAGGTCGTGATCTGCGATCGATTCTTGCTCTCCAGCGTGGTTTATCAGGGGCACTTGGGGCAAATCCCACCGGCCAAAATTTGGGAGTTGGGGCGGTCGTTGTTCCAGAGTGCTTTGCCGGACCTGACAGTTATCTTGGACTTGCCGGTTGAAGTTGCCGCCGGTCGGACGCAACGAGCCTTGGATCGGATCGAATCGCGTGGCCCTGCCTATTTGGCAACCGTGAGAGAGTCGTTTCTCAGCGAAGCGCAAGCCGACCCCGCCGGCATTAAAGTGATCGATGCAACGCAATCGCCTGATTTCGTCGCAGCGGGCATCTACGAGCTCGTCCAGCAAGCGGCCGAGCGACCCAAACGGCTTCGCAATGACCAGGGGCAAGCATGAGCTGGGAATCCGTTCTAGGGCACGACCGAGTGCGGCAGCAATTCGCCACCGCCATCGCCAACGATCGATTGGCCAGCACGTTCTTGTTTCTTGGGCTGAGCGGGATCGGCAAACGTACTTTTGCCCTGAAGTTGGCCCAAACCCTCCTCTGCCCCCGCGCCGCCGATTTTCATCCCTGTGGGACCTGCCCGTCTTGTCGACAAGTCTTGGCCGGTGAGCACCCCGACTTGGAATACCTCTGCCGAATACCCGATCGCAATCAGATCATTATGGAACAGCTGATCGGTGAAAAAGGGGAACGAGATGGATTCTGTCATGCCATCGCCCAGAAGCCGTTTTACGGTGGCCGCAAAGTAGCCATCCTTGACGATGCGGACGATCTGCGACACGAAGGAGCGAACGCGCTCTTGAAGACGTTGGAAGAGCCGCCGCCCAATTCGATCATCATTTTGATTGGAACGGCCGAACAGCGCCAGTTGCCGACCATTCGTTCGCGTTGTCAGATCGTGAGGTTCGCGCCGCTGAGTTGGGAAGAAGTCCAGCAGATCCTGCTGCTTAAGGATTTGGTCTCGCCGCCCGACATGGCCGAACGTTTGGCCAGATCCTCGGGAGGCAGTGTGCAAAACGCCCTGCACTTGTTCGGCGAAGAAGTCTTGGACTTTCGCACGCAATGGTTGGAACACTTGGCGGCGGGCAAAGCCTCCGACGAGACCTTGATCAAGTCGCTGCAATCATTTGTCGAACGAGCCGGGAAAGATGCCACACCGAAGCGACGTCGGTTGATCGAAGTCGCGGCTTGGACGGCAGAGTACTTCCGGCACGCCTTGGCGGTATTGGCCCATGGCCGGCCCTCGGTTGAAATGCAACAGTCGCCTGATCAAGAGTTGGTACGCTTGGCAGTCTCGGGTGCCACGCATTGGCAGGGCACCTTGGAGAGCATGGCGGTGGCATTGGATCGATGTTTACTGATTGAGTCGCAGGTCATGGCCAATACCCACACGGTGACCTTGATCGAATCATGGCTCTTGGAACTGAATCAAGCCGCCCACGCTCGCGCGTCGCACTACCCAAGCTTGGCCGCCATCAGTCCGTTGGCCTACCGTTAACTCGTGGCCCCAATGTCGTGGACCGTTCCCACGGTCCAATTCCGCGCATCGAAAGTTCGGACGCAGGTCCGTAACTCGTCGATTGAACGGCACTCGTCGATTGAACCGCACTCGTCGATTGAACTGCACTTGTTGATTGAACTGCGGTGCGACATCAGGCCCGAATGGGCCGACACAGCCCTAGCCGGTGTGCGCGAGCCACCGGTTTGAGTCACATCTCGTCCAACAAAGCCCGACGGGCCGACACAATTGCTCAGCGCAGCCATTTAACACTACTTCATGGTGTTGACTGACGGAGCGTTCAAGATTCTTTGCTGACTCGGCATCGCGGGACTTGTGCCAAACAAGCGGGTCGTCTGGGTAACTGGACCGTGGGAACGGCCCACGACACTCCCCGCCACCAGAATCTCTTTCAGGTTTCTTTACGAACCCACCGAGCAACGGTAGGATGATCCGGTCCATTCGTTCCGCTGGGGCTGTTTCCCGGGGCGCGATGACCATTTCATCCCAGACCGAAGCAGAGTCGCGTCGAGACATATATGAGCAATTTCGTAAACGAAGGCAAAGTTCGAGGCATCATTCATCTGATCGAAGAAACCAAGACTTTCGGTCAAAAGGGATTTCGCAAACGAGTGGTGGTGCTGGAGCAACCGGGCGATCGTTTCACCAACTACATCCCAATCGAATTCACTCAGGACGCCTGCGACAAAGTCGATTCGTTGAGTCTTGGCCAGGAAGTTGAAGTGACATTTCGCTTGAGCGGTCGCCGTTGGCAGCGAGATCCGAACAGCGAAGTCAAGTTTTTCGTCAATCCGGAAGCCTGGAACTTCAAGGTGGTGACTGGCGACACCAATTCCAAAGCCGCCTCGGTCGAATCCGCCAACGACGAGTTCGCCCAAGCGTCTTACGAAGAAGACGACATCCCGTTTTAGGCACTCGTCCCCAGCCAAACAATGGTAGCCAGGCCGCTCGCCGCCAATTCTGCTCGGTGGAAGCCCGGATTCATCACTAATCGCCGCGCCCCATGAACGGCCAGCCGCAAAACGCTCGCCGCCGAGCTTGCTCGGTGGAAGCCCGGATTCATCACTACAGCGACACGCTCACACTTCCTGCCTATACCAAGAACGCTCGCCGCCGAGCTTGCTCGGTGGAAGCCCGGATTCATCACTAATCGCCGCGCCCCATGAACGGCCAGCCGCAAAACGCTCGCCGCCGA